>NZ_JBWKQA010000001.1:0-9555 GCF_059418525.1 Telluria sp. GW821-FHT07G12
GCGCAGGCCGGGCCCGCGCTGGCCGCCGGCAGCCCCGCCCTCGCGCCGGCACGGCCGGGCGCCGCGCCCACGGGCCCCGCCGCATCCGCCACCTACCGCCTGCAGATCCAGCCCTGGGGCGTGGTCTACGTCGACGGCGTCGACCGCGGCGTCAGCCCGCCGGTCAAGCGCCTCGTGCTGACGCCCGGCAAGCACACGATCCGCATCGCCAATCCGAATTTCCACGACCGCGTGTTCGAAGTCGACACCAGCGCCGGCGGCGGCCAGATCGCCGCCGACTTCAGCGACGAACGACGGTAAGCACGCCACACTCCATGACCAAGCAGCGACTCAAGCTCATCGTCCTTGCCACCGCCGGCGCCCTGCTGCTGGGCGGCTGCGCCGAGTTCCCGATCTTCGACCAGAAACCGCCGCGCACGCCCTCGCATCCGAGAGCGTCGGCCCCGCGGCCCGCGGCGCCGGTGGAGCGTGAGGCCGCGCCGCCGCGCGAGGCCGCCAGCCGCCCGCGCGACCGCGACGGCGACGGTGTGCCCGACGCGCAAAAGGAAAGCGGCCTGCGCGAAGGCATCCGCCTGTACAACGAAGGGGATTTCAACGGAGCGATCCGGCGCCTGTCGGCGCGCGACGTCAACAATGGTCCGATCGCGACGCGCCTGGCAGCCCTGAAGTACATGGCCTTCAGCTATTGCGTGACCTCGCGTCCGGCGCCCTGCCGCCAGGCCTTCGACCGCGCGCTGCGCCTGGATCCGTCCTTCGACCTGGCGCCCGGCGAACACGGCCACCCGCTGTGGGGTCCGGTCTTCACCAAGGCCAAGCAGGCCGCCAGCCAGCGCTGAGGCCGGCGTCTCAGAACGGCAGCATGCTGCGCTGGCGCAGACGGATTTCCTTCTTCAGGAAACCGGCCACCAGCGGGTCGGCGACGAAATCGAGCTTCTCATAAAAGGCGCGGTTGTCCGCCATCGGCTGCAAGAGCACACGCGGGATGCCCTGGTCGAGGCAGTGGTGCTCGATCTGCTTCATGAACCATTCCCCGACGCCGCGTCCGCGGTGCTCGCGCAGGACGATCAGGTCCGACACAAAACAGAATTGCGGCGGCGCCAGCTCCAGGCGGGCAATGGCGACCCGCCTCTTGCCCGATTCCACCGTGACCCACTGGACCAGGCCGCCCGGCTGCCCTGCCTTGTCGATGGCGGCGATGTCACGATTGGTCCAGCCTGCGTCCTTGCGAAAGGCCAGCAAGACCTTGTCGGACAGCGGGGCGCTCAGGGGGCAGAAGCTGAGAGAAGATTGCATGGGAGAATTTTTGTGAATTTTCCCAAGCATAGATCTGGAACAAACGGAGCGCGAGCACCCGTGTGTAAATCTGGCAAGTTATTTGTAAGCAAATGTTTCTATTTGTATTTACCGTAAATACAACTACCGGTTATCCACCCGCACAAGCCCGGGTGGCGGTGGTAGCATGCCGCATGTCCACCCTCCCCCGCTCTTCATTCGATGCGATCGTCGTCGGCACCGGCCCGGGCGGCGCCAGCGTGGCGCGTGAACTGGCCTGCAAGGGCGCCCGGGTGGCAATGCTGGAACAGGGCAGCGCCGCCCCGCTGCGCGGCACCCTCGGCCAGATGGCCGCAATGGCCGCCGTGCCCGGCAAGGGCGCCTTCATCCATCGCGACGCCTCGCTGCTGGTGCGCGCCATCACCCTGGGCGGCACCTCGACCATCAATTTCGCCACCGCGGCGGCGCCGCCAAAGGCGATGTTCGCCGCCCACGGCATCGATCTCGAGCCGGCGCTGGCGGAACTGCGCGCCGAGCTGCCGATGGCGCCGCTGCCGGACAAGCTGGTCGGCCCGATGGCGGCCCGCATCATGGAGGCGGCGCGCGCCCTCTCCCTGGACTGGCGCAAGCTCGACAAGCTGATCCGCCCTGAATCCTGCCGCAGCGGCTGCTGGCGCTGCGTGACCGGCTGTCCCTATGGCGCCAAGTGGACGGCGCGCGATTTCGTCGACGAAGCCCTGCGCCACGGCGCCGTCCTGCGCGAGCATGCGCGCGTGACGCGGGTGCTGGTCGAGGATGGCCGTGCGGCCGGGGTGGAAGCGGTCATCGATGGCGAAACGCAGACGGTGCGCGCCGGCCGCGTGGTGCTGGCCGCGGGCGGCATCGGCAGCCCGCGCCTGTTGCAGGCATCCAGCCTGCTGACTGGACCGGCCGCCTTCTTCAGCGATCCGGTGGTAGCGGTGATGGGCAGCGTGGACGATATCGACGGCGGCGCCGAAGTGCCGATGGCGGCCGGCGCCAGCTGGCACGCGGACGGCATCGCACTGGCCGACCTGACCCTGCCGCAAGCCATGTACCAGGCCTTCGCGCTGCAGGCCGGCCGCGTCGACCGCCTGCTGGCGCACCGCCGCACGCTCAGCATCATGGTCAAGATCCGCGACGAGATCGGCGGCCGCGTGGGCCAGCGCTGGGTCGACAAGACCCTGCAGCCCGCCGACCGCGACAAATTCGACAAGGGCGTCGGCATCGCCCGCGGCATCCTCGAGCGCGCCGGCGCGCATCACATCTTCGCCAGCCACCATTTCGCGGCCCATCCCGGCGGCAGCCTGCGCATCGGCGAACAGGTCGACGCCGGCCTGGCGACAAGCACGCCCGGCCTCTACGTCTGCGACGCCTCGGTGATCCCGGAACCCTGGGGTCTGCCGCCGACGCTCACCCTGCTGGCGCTGGGCAAGCGGCTCGGCAAAGAGCTGAGCAGGATCCCCGCTTAAAACATCCCGAGTTCGTTGGCCATGGGCTCAGGCTGGGCCTGGCCGATATCCCACATCTCGGCGATGCGTCCGCCTTCGAAACGCAGGATGTGGACGATGGCGATGTCGGCGCCGTCCGGCGTCATCCGCGCGCGCGAATGGACGGCCACCAGCGGACCGTCCGCGATGGCGCGCTGCACCTCGAACAGCATCTGCGGAAAGCGCGCCGCATTCTCCAGCATGCCGGCCTTGATCGAGGCGGCGTCGCCGGCGAAATACGGATTGTGATGGCGGAAGTCCGGAGCTGCGAAGCGCTCGAAGGCTTGCTCGACCTGGCCGGCGGCGGTCATCTTCAGGAAGCCGACGGCGGCTTCCTTGAGGGTCATCTCGGTCATTTTTTTTCTCCATCCAGTTTGGTGGCGACCCACTTCTGCAGGGCCTCGTCGTCGGTCATATTGCCGTCGAAGGGGTAGTCCGGCACGAACGGTTCGCGGGTCGCCTGCGCGGTCTTGAAGAGCGCAGAAGGAATATACAAGGCGCCGCGGCCGCTGGGGAGCTCATGGCGCGCAATTTCGCCGAAGGGCGAGTAGCCCTTGGTCGCCTCGCCCAGCACCACGGTGTCGCCCATCGCGCGCAGCTGCTGCAGGAAGTTCATGCAGGAGCTGAAGCAGTCGCGGTCGATGACGGCGGCGATGCGCGGACCGTGCGGACGGCGCACCAGCACAGGCGCGGTGCTGGCATCAGGCTTGCCGGCCACCAGCGCCATCCTCTCGCCGGCGCGCATCGCTGCCTCCACCTTGGCCAGGTCGGCCTCGTTCTCCTCTTTCGACGATGCGAATTCCGGCGCCGCGATGTAGCGCTTCAGCACGGCCACGCTGTTGGCGTCGGCAATCAGGTATTTGCTGGCGCCGCCCGCCGCGCCCAGCTGGCGGGCGTAGGCGTCGCCGTACAGGGCGGCCATCGCGCGGCTGCCCCAGCTAGAATCGCCGCCGCCGTTGCCGCGCAGGTCGAACACGACCCAGCCGGATTTCGGCAGCGCCGCCAGCTGCGGATACAGCGCTTCGTAGGCCGCACCGGAACGCGCGCCGTTAAAGTTGGGCATGCCGACCCAGTGCTTGCCCGGGGCCAGCGTGCTCAGGCCGACCGGCTTCGCGACGGCCCGCCAGCGCGGCTGCAGCGCGTCCAGGCGCGCCTGGGCGACCTCGCCGGGCACGCTGCGCAGCGGCAGCGCGTACGGCTTATGGCTGCCGTCGGGCAGCACGAACACGCACTGCGATGGCGTCCAGCCCAGGCCGCGGTCGAACATGGTCAGCCGCGCCAGGCTGCTGAAGGTGGCGCCGTATTCGACGCTCGCGTTCACCAGAGGCGCTACCCGCATCTGCAGCCAGGTCCCGATCCAGACGCCGTCGCAACTCTTCACCGCGCTGCCGGCTGGCGGCAAGGGCGTGGGCCAGCCCGGCTCGGACCACACCACGCGGTACTGGCCGTTGTCCGCGCCGCCCACCTGGTCCAGCACCAGGCCGGTCCAGCCGCGCACGGCCAGGTGCAGGTCGATCTGGGTATGCCCATCGCCGAAACCGGCGATGAAGCGCGCCATCAGGCGCTTGTAATCCTGCTCGCTGCGCACGGCCTCGGCTTCCGGCAGGCCGGCGCGCGCACCCGCCGCCAGCGGCAGGGTCACGCTCGGTTGGCCGTCGATGTAGCCGGCGTGGTAGGTCCGGACCGTGGCGATGGCGAAGTTCAGGTCCTGGCGCGCGATCGCGGTCCAGTCGGGCGTGGCCGCGGCATCGGGCGCAGCCTGCGCCGCACCGAGCATCGCCAGGCACAGCGCGGCGCCGGCAGCGATCGAATAACTGGCGCGCATGGCTCAGGCCTTGACGTTGACGGTGGCCGGGAAGCCCGGGGCGCGGCGGCGCTGGCTGGCCTGCTCGTAGGCGTAGGCCATGCCGATCAGGCTGGCCTCGGTCCAGGCGGTGCCGACGAAGGAGATCCCGACCGGCAGGCCCGCCACATAACCCGCCGGCACCGTCACGTGCGGGTAGCCGGCCACAGCGGCCGGCGAGGAGAAGCTGCCTCCGTAATGGTCGCCGTTGATGTAGTCGGTCAGCCAGGCGGTGCCGCCGGTCGGGGCGACCAGCGCATCCAGCTTCTCGTCCTTGAGGATCTTGTCGATGCCCTCTTCGCGCGAATAGCGGTGGTTGTTGGCCAGCGCATCGCGGTAGGCCTTATCGTCCAGGCCGGGCTTCTTCTGGGCCGAGACCAGGTGCTCCTGGCCGAAGTGCTGCAGCTCGCGGCCGGCGTTCTTTTCGTTGAAGGCGATGATGTCGGCCATGGTTTTCACGGGCGCATGCGGCGCATAGTCACGCAGGTAGGCCTCGAGATCCGGCCGGAACTCGGCCAGCAGCACTTCGAGCTCGCTGTCGCCGTACTTGTCGACGTTCGGCACCTGCACGTCGACCAGGATCGCGCCCTGCGCCTTCAGCACCGCCAGCTCCTTTTCGATCAGGGCGTCGATGGCCGGGCTGCTGCCGAAGAAGTTGCGCGCCACGCCGATGCGCTTGCCGCGCAGGCCGTCCGTGCGCAGCGCCGCCGCGTAGTCGGCCGCCTTGCCCTGGCCGTCCTTGGTGGCCGCATCCTGGCCGTCGACGCCGGCGATCGCGCCCAGCAGCAGCGCGGCGTCCGCCACCGTGCGCGTCATCGGGCCTGCCGTATCCTGCGAATGCGCGATCGGGATGATGCCGCTGCGGCTGACCAGGCCGAGGGTCGGCTTGATGCCGACGATGCCGCAGGTGGACGCCGGCGAGACGATCGAGCCGTCGGTTTCGGTGCCGATCGCCAGCGTGGCGAGGCCGGCGGCCATGGCCGCGCCCGAGCCCGAGCTGGAGCCGCTGGTGTTACGGTCCAGCGCGTAGGGGTTGCGGGTCTGGCCGCCGCGGCCGCTCCAGCCGCTGACGGAGTGGGTGGATCGCATGTTCGCCCACTCGGACAGGTTGGTCTTGCCGATGATGACGGCGCCCGCCTCGCGCAGCCTGTGCACGACAAAGGCGTCCTTGCTGGCGCGCACGCCGGCCAGGGCCAGCGAGCCGGCGGTGGTGCTCATCTTGTCGGCGGTGGCGATGTTGTCCTTGATGAGGACCGGGATGCCATGCAGCGGACCGCGCAGCTTGCCGGCCTTGCGTTCGCGGTCGAGTTCCTCGGCGATGGCGACGGCGTCGGGATTCAGTTCAATGACGGCATTGATGCGTGGGCCGGCCTTGTCGATGGCGGCGATGCGCGCCAGGTATTGCTGCACCAGGGATTTCGAGCTCAGCTTGCCGGCCGCCATCTGGGCCTGCTGCTCCTGGACGCCTGCGTCCAGGATACTGGAACCGTTTGCGGCTTTGCCCGTCGCTGCCGCCACCTGCCCCGCCGCACCGATTGCACCTGCCGCCACACCTGCGCTTACTCCAAGACGAACGAAATCCCTGCGTTTCATACAAACTCCGTGGCAGATAATGGCATGAGCATAACAGTAAAGTTGCTCATGTGACACGGTCAGGATGCTGCGTCGTGCTAGCGCGACGCTTGGTAATGTTCGGGGCTCGGATAGCGCAGGCGTTCGGGCATACCACGGGCCATCGATGGCTGCGTCTGTTTCGACCTTGACTCCGGCGCATGCAGCAAGGCCGCGCCGGCGCAGCAGAACTCGAGATCCTTGGCGCGCGCCTTCTTGTATCGGCAAAACATGCAGACGTGGGGTTTGTTCATGGTATCATCCTCCTAAACGGAACGCGATTCCGAATTATAACCGGAACCTCGTTCCGGTTAATAGATATTTTTTATGGATACGACGCCAAACGAAGAACAAGCCGCGCCGGCGGCAGATGAGCAGCAGCCGCGCGCCAAGCGCATGGACGCCCAGCGCAACCTGCGCACCTTGCTGCAGGCAGCCATGGATGTATTTGCGGAATCGGGGGTCGATGCCCCGGTGCGCGCAATCGCGGAGCGGGCCGGTGTGGGCGTCGGCACGGTCTACCGCCACTTTCCGCAGCGCGCAGACCTGATCGTCGCGGTGATGAAATCCCAGATCGACGATTGCGCGGATGCAGCGGCCAGCATCGCCGCCGAACATGAGCCGGGCGAAGCATTGGCGCGCTGGATGCAGCGCTATGTCGACTTCATCCTGACCAAGCGCGGCCTGTCGAATGCCCTGCATTCGGACCATGCGGCCTATGCGGCGCTGCCGGATTACTTCTATGCGCGGCTGCGCCCTGCCCTGACCTCGCTGCTGCAGGCGGCGGTCGAGCAGAACGTGATCCGCCCCGGCTACGAAGCCGATGAGCTGCTGCGCGCGGCGGCCACGCTGTGCAAGGCGAATCCGGTCGAGGACACGGCGATGACGCGCAAGATGGTGGGGCTGCTGGTGGATGGACTGCGCTGCCGGGATTAGGCAAAAAAAAACGCTGCCGAGGCAGCGTTTTTTTTAGCGGTACGAACTAGATTAGTTACGCACGACTTTCTTGTACTCGGCGGTACGGGTATCGATCTCGATGACGTCGTCCTGGTTGACGAACAGCGGCACCTGGATGGTGAACTGCTTCGATTCCAGCGCGTTTTCCAGCTTCGCTTCTTTCATGACGTTACCCGAGGTGTTGCCCTTGACGGCCGGCTCGGTGTAGATGACTTGACGTGCGATGGTGATCGGCAGTTCGACCGAGATGGCCTTGCCGTCGTAGAACACGGCTTCGCATTCCATACCGTCTTTCAGGTAGTTGATGGCGTCGCCCAGGTTCTCTTCTTCGATTTCGTACTGGTTGTACTCTTCGTCCATGAAGACGTACAGCGGGTCGGCGAAGTAGGAGTAGGTCACCGGCTTCTTGTCCAGCACAACCACGTCGAACTTGTCGTCGCCGCGGAACACGTTTTCCAGCGGAGCGTTGGTCAGAAGATTCTTCATCTTCCACTTGTAGGTGAAGCCCGTGCGGCTCGAGCCGTTGACGTCAGAGCGCAGCACGATGAAAGGCTTGGCATCGACCATGATGATGTTGCCGACACGAATTTCTTTAGCGGGTTTCATAGGAATTATTAACCAAAAAATGAGTTGCTGTAACCGAGCATCATACCACGTTATTTTCCCGCCGCCTAACAAAGCGACCGGACGAAATTCAGCAGATTGCTCACTAAATCGCCATTTGCCAACATCTGCGTTTCCCACTCGCGGGCACGGCGCGTCATCGTTGGCAGTTCGGCTTGCAGGGACGTCCACAGTCCGTCCATGTGTCCTTCCCGCGCATCGTTCCAGCGCAGAGAGAAGTCGACCAGGCTTTGCGTATTCACCGCATACTTTTGCAGGAACGCGCGGAGTTTAACATGATGCAAGTTTTCATCTTGCGGATAAATGTGCCAGACAAAGGGCCGCGCCGCCCATTGGGCGCGCACCCAGGAGTCTTCGCCGCGCACGAAATTCAGGTCGCAGGCCCATAACAGGCGATCGTAGTCCGTCTGCGGCATGAAGGGAATCACGCGCACGGTCAGGGCGCCGCGGGTGGCGACGGCGCCGGCATGCGCCTCGGCGCCGATGAAGGCTTGCACCTTTTCGCGCGCCACGCCTTCCGGCACCAGGCAGGTAACTTTCGTACTGCCCTGCTCCCAGGCCTGGAACTGTTCCGTGACCGGCGCATGCGGGTAGCAAAACAGGCTGACCTTCAGCGCATTCATCTCCTCTTCGGTCACGCCGAAACGGCCGAGAAAAGCGGCCATCGCTGCCGGATCGGCCTGGAAGCGCGCGCATTCCTCGACCAGGCCGCGCTCGCGCAGCAGGCCGCCGGTCTTGTCGTTAAAGCCCGGGAAGAAGAAATGCTTGGTCAGTTTCAGACGCGGATGCATGGACGGCAGCCGGTGGCAGCCTTCGACCCACTCCTCGGCGCTCAGGCCCTCGTAATTGATCCAGGCCGCGCGCGGCTCGCGCCGGGCCATCGCCTCGATATAGCCGGGCGGGATATCGACGCCGAAGAATTCGATCACGACGTCGGGAATATCCGCCGGGACGAATTCGCCGTCCTGGCCAGCCCAGTGGCGCACCGTGATGCCGCCGATGTCCTGCACCGCGGCTTGCGTATCGACCGAAGGCCAGATACGGCGGAAACTCGCCAGATCATCCACCCATAAAGTGACCGCGATGCCATGCTCGCCATGGAATTGGCGTGCCAGGCGCCAGCAGATGCCGATGTCGCCGTAATTGTCGACGACCTTGCAGAAGATCGCGAGGGTGCGTGGGTAATTGGAAGACATGATCGTTTGAAAAGGATGGCACGACCAAATAGAAAAACCGAAGCACCTTTCCGCATCTGCGGGTGGTCTGCTCCGGTCTTTGACTGGCGTCCCCACGGGGATTCGAACCCCGGTACTCACCGTGAAAGGGTGATGTCCTAGGCCTCTAGACGATGGGGACCTTGAACTCTTTCCTGCTAAAACTTGGTGGAGGTAAGCGGGATCGAACCGCTGACCTCTTGCATGCCATGCAAGCGCTCTCCCAGCTGAGCTATACCCCCCAATTGTGCCGCATTACTGCTGCACTCAACAAAAGAGCCGCTCAAGGCGGCTCCTTGCGATGCTGGCGTCCCCACGGGGATTCGAACCCCGGTACTCACCGTGAAAGGGTGATGTCCTAGGCCTCTAGACGATGGGGACCTAAAACTGTCTTTTACTACTTTTACTTCTTCGATGGCGCCCTGCTGGGTGGGCATCATCTTTATTCTTGGCGTCCCCACGGGGATTCGAACCCCGGTACTCACCGTGAAAGGGTGATGTCCTAGGCCTCTAGACGATGGGGACC
>NZ_JBWKQA010000001.1:9653-1312183 GCF_059418525.1 Telluria sp. GW821-FHT07G12
CGTGGCGTCCCCACGGGGATTCGAACCCCGGTACTCACCGTGAAAGGGTGATGTCCTAGGCCTCTAGACGATGGGGACCCGGAACTTCCTTTTACTGCCTACTTCAGAGTTGGTGGAGGTAAGCGGGATCGAACCGCTGACCTCTTGCATGCCATGCAAGCGCTCTCCCAGCTGAGCTATACCCCCGCAGCGCTGAAGTGCGAGCATTATAGCGGAGGCACTTGCATTTCGCAAATAGCCAACAAGGGTGATTACAGACCCTTTTGCAGGCGCGTCAGCACGGTGTCGCGGCCGAACAATTCCAGCACCGCGTCGATGGCCGGCGTCTGCAATTGACCGGTCACCAGCAGGCGCAGCGGCATGGCCAGCTGCGGCATCTTCAGGCCGTTCGCCGCCAGCACTTCCTTCATCGCCGCGGACAGCGCCGGCTTGCTCCACTCCACCGTCTGCAGCTTCTCCGCGAACTGCGCCAGTGCCGGGCGCACGGCATCGGTCAGGTGCTGGGCCAGCAGTGCAGCGTCAGGATTCGGCGTACGGAAGAACAGCATCGCCGCATCGGCCAGTTCGTTGATGGTATTGGTGCGTTCCTTCATCAGGCCCAGCACCGCGGCCAGCGGCGGTGCGCCGTCGAACTGGGCGCCCTCGCGCTCCATGATCGGGCGCGCCAGGCCGGCCAGGCGCTCGTTGTCCGACTGCTTGATATAGTGGTTGTTCAGCCAGGCCAGCTTTTCCGGGTTGAACTGGGCCGCCGACGCGGTCAGGTGCTCGAGGTTGAACCACTCGGTGAACTGCTGCATCGAGAAGATCTCGTCGTCGCCATGGCTCCAGCCCAGGCGCGCCAGGTAATTCAGCATCGCCTCCGGCAGGAAGCCCTGCTCCGGATACTGCATCACGCTGACGGCGCCGTGGCGCTTCGACAGTTTCTGGCCGTCCGGACCGAGGATCATCGGCAGGTGGCCGTACTGCGGCAGCTCTGCGCCCAGCGCGCGCAGGATGTTGATCTGGCGCGGCGTGTTGTTCACGTGGTCGTCGCCGCGCAGCACGTGGGTGATCTTCATGTCCCAGTCATCGACTGCAACGCAGAAGTTGTAGGTCGGGGTGCCGTCCGGGCGCGCGATGACCAGGTCGTCGAGTTCCTTGTTGCCGATCGTGATGGGGCCCTTGACCACGTCGTGCCAGGTGACTTCGCCGTCCAACGGGTTCTTGAAACGGACCACCGGCTTGACGCCTTCAGGAACCGCGGGCAGGATCTTGCCCGGCTCCGGGCGCCAGGTGCCGTCGTAGCGCGGCTTTTCGCCGGCCGCGCGCATGCGCTCGCGCATTGCCTCGACTTCTTCCGGGCTGCAGTAGCACAGATAGGCGGTGCCGGCTTCCAGCATGCCCTTCACGACCTCGCGGTAGCGGTCCATGCGCTGCATCTGGTAGAACGGGCCTTCGTCGTGTTCAAGGCCCAGCCACTTCATGCCGTCCAGGATCGCCTGCACCGCCTCCGGGGTCGAGCGCTCCAGGTCGGTGTCTTCGATACGCAGGATGAAGGTGCCGCCGAAGTGGCGGGCATAGGCCCACGAATACAGCGCGGTGCGGGCGCCGCCGAGGTGGAGATAGCCGGTCGGGCTGGGAGCAAAACGGGTACGAACGGTCATGGTGTGAAAAGTGGATGTGCTAAAGGGGCTATTTTACAGCCTTGCCACCGGCCTGGCGTAAGGCCCGCCCGCGCTACGCATCCTGCATTTAATTACTTTACAGAAATTAGAAGATTGGCTACCCTTTCGCCTTTGGTCAGCATTTTCATCACTTTCTCCGATCCTGCCTGACGTCAGCCCCCCAATGTCGAACGACCCGAGCATCGCGCCCCTGCGCGGAGAATTCTCCGACGCCGCCACGGAAGCCGGCTTCCTGCACCAGCAGTCGGCCACGATTCTGCGCTATCTGCGCCGCGCATTGCTGCTGAGCTCCCTGTTCTACCTGGTGTTCGGCGCCGCCGACATTGCGGCACTGGGACTCGAAGGCGCCGTCGTGCCGCTGCTGTCGCGTCTGACGATTCCTTTCATTGCCATGGCTTGCCTGTATTACGCGCGGCGCCCGGCGGCGAGCGTGCGTGCGTCCGCCCATGCCTCGAGCGTCTTCACCGTGTGCTGGGCGATCAGTTATTTCGTCGTGATTTCCTATCGCCCCGGCGACATTCTGTTGCACGGCATGTCATGGGCGGTGATGGCCATGGTCATCCATGTGCTGATCCCGAACCGCCTGCTGCACGCAGCCGCGATCTCGGTCGGCGCGAGCCTGGTGTTCATCGCCATGGCCTGGTTCCAGCATGCGGTTGCAACGCGTTTTCTTACCTCGCTGACGATGCTGCTGATATGCGCGAACGTATTCGGCGTGACCGTCGCCCAGCGTTATGCGCGCATGTGGCGCGAACAGTACTGGGCGCAGCAGGTGCTGACCAACCTGTCGATCCGCGACCCGCTGACCGGCTCCTATAATCGCCGCCACCTGAACGCCGGCCTGCTGGACGGCGAGATCGCGCGCGCGCGCCGCTACCGCCTCAGCCTGTCGCTGATCATGTGCGACCTCGACGGCTTCAAGAAGATCAACGACACCCACGGCCACCACGCCGGCGACGAACTGCTGCGCAGTTTCGCGGCCCTGGTGCAGGCGATGACGCGGGAGTCCATCGACACGGTGGTGCGCTACGGCGGCGAGGAATTCCTGATCATCCTGCCGGAGACGCGCCTGGAAGGCGCCCTCGAACTGGCCGAGCGCGTGCGCGCCGCCTTCGCCGACCAGCGCGTCGAGCTGGAAGGCGGGCTGTCGCTGGGCACCACCGCCAGCTTCGGCGTGGTCGGCGCCGAGTTCGGCGGCAGCCATGCGGTCACGCCGCAGGGCATGATCGCGCTGGCCGACCAGCTGATGTACGAGGCCAAGCATGCCGGGCGTAACCAGGTGCGGGCGAAGCAGCTGGGGCAACTGGTCGAGAAAGTCGGGCGGGTCGCTTGATTGCGTGGGCACGGGGTGCCCACCCTACGTGTACGCGTTTGTAGGGCGGGCACCCCGTGCCCGCGTACCCTTACGCCGACCGATGAATCTTGATTGGTTGCGCAGCCCGCGCCCGCAACTGCCCGCAGCCGCCATCGACGTCCTGCCCAGCCGAATCGCGCAGCTTGGTGAGGATGCCGCGCTCGAACAGCCAGGCCGCGATGGCATGCGCCTTGTCCCAGCCGGGCCGCTTGAAGGGCAGGCCTTCGTTGGCGTTATAGGGAATCATGTTCAGCACGGCGTACTTGCCGCGCAAGAGTTCGACGATGGCTTCCAGCTCGTCCTGGCCGTCGTTCACGCCTTCCAGTAAAGTCCACTGGTACTGGATCGGGTAGCCGGTCAGGCGCGCGTAACGCTCGCCCTCCTCCACCAGCGCCACCGGCGTGATGCGTGGCGCGCGCGGCAGCAGGCGCTCGCGCAATTCGGGCTTGGCCGTGTGCAGCGACAGCGCCAGCGCCGGCTTCACCTGCCCCTGCGGCAGGCGCTCGAACACGCGCGGGTCGCCGACGGTCGAGAACACCAGGTTCTTGTGCGCGATATTCCCTTCCACGCCCAGCAGCTCGATGGCTTCCATCACATTGTCCAGGTTGTGCGCCGGCTCGCCCATGCCCATGAACACCACCTTTTTCACGGGCCGCTGGCGGCGCGCCAGCACTACCTGGGCGACGATCTCGCCGCTCGTCACCTGCCGGATCAGGCCGCTTTGGCCCGTCATGCAGAACTGGCAGCCGACCGCGCAACCGACCTGGCTGGACACGCAGACGCCGTCGCGCGGCAGCAGCACGGATTCCACCGTCTGGCCATCCTGCAGGCCGACCAGCAGGCGCGCCGAGCCGTCTTCGGCTGGATGGGTGCTGAGGATGCGGGCCAGGCCGTCGAGTTCGGCGTCGATCTGCGGGAGGGCTTCGCGCACCGGTTTCGGCAGGAAGTCCGTGGGGCGGCGGCGGCCGTGTTCGTGGCCGGCGTTGCGGACCCAGTCGCGCAGAATCCGGTCTTCGTGGAGCGGGAGGGCGCCGAGGGCGCGGAGGTGGGTGCGGAGGGATTCGATGCGCATAAACTGCCGTCATTCCCGCGGAAGCGGGAATCCATGCTGAGGCGGCATATCACGCGACGTATGGATTCCCGCTTTCGCGGGAATGACAAGTGGTTTGCTTAGTCGTTCTTGACCACGATAGTCGGGAACTTGGCGCTCATATCCTTCGCCTTCTCCGCCACCTTCACCGCCACCTTGCGCGCGATCGCTTTATAGATGTTGGCAACCGCACCGTCCGGCTCCGCCACCACCGTCGGCGTACCCGAATCGGCCTGTTCGCGGATCGACAGCTGCAGCGGCAGCCTGCCCAGGAAATCGACGCCGAAGTCGGCGCACATCTTCTCGCCGCCGCCTTCGCCGAAGATGGCTTCATGGTGGCCGCAGTTCGAGCAGATGTGCATGCTCATGTTCTCGACCACACCCAGGATCGGAATCCCGACTTTCTCGAACATTTTCAGACCTTTACGCGCGTCCAGCAGCGCGATGTCCTGCGGCGTGGTGACGATCACGGCGCCCGTCACCGGCACTTTCTGCGACAGCGTCAGCTGGATGTCGCCGGTGCCTGGCGGCATGTCGACGATCAGGTAGTCGAGCTCGCGCCAGTTGGTCTGCTCCAGCAGCTGCTGCAGGGCCTGGGTCACCATCGGACCGCGCCAGACCATGGGCTCGTCGGGATCGATGAGGAAGCCGATCGAGGACACCTGCACGCCGTGGTTCTCCAGCGGCTCCATGGTCTTGCCGTCCGTGCTTTGCGGACGGCCATTGATGCCCAGCATGGTCGGCTGCGAAGGGCCGTAGATGTCCGCATCCAGCACGCCGACGCTGGCGCCCTCGGCGGCCAGGGCCAGCGCCAGGTTGACGGCGGTGGTCGACTTGCCGACGCCGCCCTTGCCCGAGGCGACGGCGATGATGTTCTTCACGTTCGGCATGACCTTCAGGCCGCGCTGCACGGTGTGCGAGATGATCTTGCTGCTGACGTTGACGCTGACGTTCTGCACGCCCGGCAGCTGGCGCAGCGCCTCGATGACGGCGTTGCGGACCAGGCCGACCTGGCTCTTGCCCGGGTAGCCGAGTTCGATGTCGAGCGAAACATTGCCGCCGTCGAGCTGGATGTTCTTGACGGAGCGCGTGCTGACGTAATCTTTATTGGTATTCGGGTCGACGACCGCCGCCAGCGCGGCCTTGACGTCTTCTACAGTGATGCTCATGGAATTCTCCGGATGTGATGCGCAAGAGTTTAGCGTAAATCGAGGCAACGACACTTGTACAAGTGGCAAATGGCTTGATTACCCCCTGCGCGTTCAGGGTCATCCGCTGGTAAAATGCCTTTTTTCATATATCGATCTCCCTTTTCCGACCATGACACGCAAGCTGTTCGTCACCACCGCCCTGCCCTACGCCAACGCCGCCTTCCACATCGGCCACATGATGGAATACATCCAGGCCGACATCTGGGTCCGCTTCCAGCGAATGCAGAAAGACGGCGGCGAGCAGCGCGTGGTGCACTTCGTCGGCGCCGACGACACCCACGGCACCCCGATCATGATCGCCGCCGAGAAGGAAGGCGTGACGCCGCAGGAATTCGTGGCCCGCATCGCTGCCGGCCGCGCCCAGTACCTGGACGGCTTCCACATCGCGTTCGACAACTGGTATTCGACCGATTCGCCGGAAAACGTCGAGCTGTCGCAGGGCATCTACCGCAAGCTGCGTGATGCCGGCCTCATCTATACCAAGACCGTCGACCGCTTCTACGACCCGACCAAGGGCATGTTCCTGGCCGACCGCAACATCAAGGGCGAGTGCCCGGTCTGCCACGCCAAGGACCAGTACGGCGACAACTGCGAAGTCTGCGGCGCCGCCTACCAGCCGACCGAACTGATCAACCCGTACTCGGTGTTCACCGGCTCGACCCCGGTGCTGAAGCCGTCCGAGCAGTACTTCTTCAAGCTGTCCGATCCGCGCTGCTTCCAGTTCCTGAAGGAATGGCTGAACACCCCGGGCCGCCTGCAGCCGGAAATGGTGAATAAAGTCTCCGAGTGGCTGGGCGAGAACGGCGAAAAGCTGGCCGACTGGGATATTTCCCGCGACGCGCCCTACTTCGGCATCCCGATTCCGGATGCGCCGGGCAAGTTCTTCTACGTCTGGCTGGACGCGCCGGTCGGCTACCTGGCCTCGCTGAAGAATTACTTCGAAAAGAAAGGCCTCGACTACGAAGCCTTCCTGAACGATCCGGCCGCCGAGCAGGTTCACTTCATCGGCAAGGACATCGTCTCCTTCCACCTGCTGTTCTGGCCGGCGATGCTGAATTTCTCGAACCACCCGATCATCGACAAGCTGAAGGTCAATGTCCACGGCCACCTGACCGTGAACAACGAAAAGATGTCGAAGTCGCGCGGCACCGGCATCTCGCCGCTGCGCTACCTGGAACTGAAAATGAACCCGGAGTGGCTGCGCTACTACCTGGCGTTCAAGCTGAACAGCAAGGTCGAGGACCTGGACTTCACCGGTGAAGACTTCGTCGCCCGCGTCAACAGCGACCTGATCGGCAAGTACGTGAACATCGCCAGCCGCTGCGCCGGCTTCATCGCCAAGAAGTTCGACGGCAAGCTGGCATCAATGCTGTCCGACGGCGCAAAACAATGGATCGCCCGCGCCCTGAACGGCGAAGACGGCGAGCGCCAGGCGACCATCGCCGCCAGCTACGAAGCCCGCGAATTCGGCCGCGCCCTGCGTGAAATCATGGCCATCGCCGACGTCGCCAACCAGTACGTCGACGAGAACAAGCCCTGGATCCTGGCCAAGGACGAATCGAAAGTCGCCGAGCTGCACGAGGTCTGCACCACGGCCCTGATCCTGTTCCGCCAGCTGACCGTCATGATGTCGCCGGTGCTGCCGCACGTGGCCGAGCGCGTGAAGGAATTCCTGGGCGACGCGGCCTTCTCCTGGGACGACACCCGCGGCGAGAACGTCTACAACACCATGCTGGGCCGCACCATCGGCGCCTACAGCCACCTGATGCAGCGCGTGGACGCGAAGATGGTCGAGGACCTGTTCGACAAGCCGGCGGCTCCCGCAGTCGCCGCCCCGGCAGCAGCGCCGGCCGCCGCAGCACCAAGCGCAGCCGAAAGCAATCTGCCTGCCGCCGAAGCCGGCGATATCGAAGAACTGGCCCCGGAAATCTCGATCGACGACTTCACCAAGATCGACCTGCGCGTGGCAAAGATCGTCAACTGCGAACACGTGGAAGGCTCGAGCAAGCTGCTGCGCCTGACCCTGGACCTGGGCGAAGGCCGCTACCGCAATGTGTTCTCGGGCATCAAGTCGGCCTACCAGCCTGAGCAGTTGATCGGCAAGCTGACCGTGATGGTCGCCAACCTGGCGCCGCGCAAGATGAAGTTCGGCATCTCGGAAGGCATGGTGCTGTGCGCCTCCGCCAAGGATGAGAAGACGAATCCGGGGCTGTACCTGCTGGAGCCGGTGTCTGGTGCGCAGCCGGGGATGCGTATTCGATAATCCGGCAGCGCATGGTGGGCACAGGGTGCCCACCCTACGCGCCTATTGACCGTCTATTAATTTGGGCGCGCGCATGGCTATAATGCGCGCTGTTTCTTACTTTTGAGTGGTAGCAAAATAAAATGACCGAATACAAAGCCCTGCGACACATCCCGCAAGCGAACCTGTTCCGTCAAGGCGACGTCTTCGTGCTGTTCGGCGAACTGTTCGGCCGTGGCTACGCGAACGGCCTGATCGACGAAGCGCGCAAGGCCGGCATGACCATCGTGGGCATCACCGTGGGCCGCCGCAACGACGACGGCACCCTGCGCGCCCTGACCGCGGAAGAGCATGCGGAAGCGGAAGCCAAGCTGGGCGGCCGCATCATCAATGTGCCGCTGATGGCCGGTTTCGACATGGATGCCCCGGCGGGCGAGCAGAACCCGACCGAGATGCTGTCCGGCGTTACCCTCAAGAGCTGGCAGGAAGACAAGCTGGACTGGGACAAGATCGAGCTGTGCCGCCAGGCCGGCGTGGCCCGCTTCACGGAATCGGCCCGCCAGTCGATGGCCGAGATCGACAAGCTGATCCCGGACGGCGCCAACGTGTTCTTCGCGCACACCATGGCCGGCGGCATCCCGCGCATCAAGGCCTTCCTGGCCATTGCCAACCGCATCTATAAAGGCCGCGGCGATCGCTTCATGTCCTCGCGCGCCCTGCTCGACAGCGACCTGGGCAAGCTGATCCTGATGAACTTCGACGAAGTCTCGGCGAATACCCTGAAGTACCTGATCGATGCCTCGGCCTCGATCCGCGCGCGCGTCGAATCGAAAGGCGGCCAGGTCCGCTACACCGCCTACGGCTACCACGGCACCGAAGTGCTGATCGGTGGCGAGTACAAGTGGCAGACCTACACCAACTACACCCAGGGCTACGCCAAGATGCGCCTGGAGTCGATCGCTGAAGCCGCCTGGAACCAGGGCGTGGCCGCAACCGTGTTCAACTGCCCGGAAATCCGCACCAATTCGTCGGACATCTTCGTCGGGGTGGAACTGTCGCTGTTCCCGCTGCTGACCGCACTGAAGAAAGAAGGCGGCGGCGCCTGGGCCCAGCAGCAGTGGGATGCCTGCCAGGCCCTGCTGAACGAGGGCGAGTCGGTTCAGAACATTCTGGACAAGCTGGAAAGCTATCTGCAAACCGACACCAGCGCCGGCTTCCGCAATTTCGAAGCCTGGCCGATGGACAATTCGCCGGAGCTGGCCGACCTGATGATCGGCACCTCGGACGAGATCACCTCGCTGCACCAGGACAAGAAGGCACTGATCACCGATCACCTGTCTTCGCTGGTTCTGGAAGGCACCGGTCCGCTGATGTTCCACGGCGCGGCCGAGAAGATTGCGCCGGTGCTGTGGCTCAACCACGACATCATCGCCCGCCAGCTGAACGAGCTGCACAAGTAATCCAGCCAGGCGCGGTAAAATCGCACGTTTGTACGCCACTTTTTGTAGAGTTTAAAGAGCACCATGGGCCTGTTCACGAAACACTCGAATTACGAATCCGATCACACCAAGTTCATCAAGGAACTGAAAGAGAAAACCCCGGGCATGGATGAACGCCAGGTTGAAGGCCGTTCCCTGCTGTGGGACAAGGCGCCGCTGTCGCTGGACGAGCAGCGCCGCATCGCCGAGTCGCGCCTGCGCCAGCAGGCTTATCCGTACCAGACCAAGGTCTGAGGCCGGCTGACGGCAGAGGCTGACGACGATGGTGCCCGAGCAGGCGTCCCCCGAGGGGGGCGCCGATCCCACGCCGGACGACGGCGCCATCGTCGACGCCGACCTGCAGGCGTCAAGCGAAGCACATGAGGCGGCCGAGGCCGCCATCGCCCGCCTCTACGGCGAGCCGCTGCTGCGCATGCCGAACGACCTGTACATCCCGCCCGACGCGCTCGAAGTCTTCCTCGACGCCTTCGAAGGTCCGCTCGACCTGCTGCTGTACCTGATCCGCAAGCAGAACTTCAACATCCTCGACATCCCGATGGCGCAGGTGACCCTGCAATACTTGGAATACGTCGAGCAGATCCGCAAGACCAACCTGGAGCTGGCGGCCGAGTATCTGCTGATGGCGGCCATGCTCATCGAGATCAAGTCGCGCATGCTGCTGCCCAAGCGCCAGGACGACCTGGTCGAGGACGCCGGCGACCCGCGCGCGGAACTGGTGCGGCGCCTGCTGGAGTACGAGCAGATCAAGATGGCGGCCCAGCAGGTGGGCTCCCTGCCCCAGCTCGACCGCGACTTCCAGCGCCCGTCGCTGCCAGTCGAACAGGGCCTGGCGCCGGTCTGGCCGCAGGTCGACCCGCACGACCTGCAGCGCGCCTGGATGGATGTGCTGCGCCGCGCCAAGCTGACCCAGCATCACCGGATCGGCCGCGAGGAGCTGTCGGTGCGCGAGCACATGTCGGCGATCCTGCGTACACTGCAATCGAACCGCTTCATTGAATTCTCGGAACTGTTCCACGGCCAGGCCAGCGTGCCGGTCGTGGTCGTGCACTTCGTGGCCATGCTCGAGCTGGCCAAGGAAACCCTGATCGAAATTACCCAGGCCGAACCATTCGCGCCCATCTACGTCCGGCTGGCCTATTCGCCGGCCTGAGCATTACAAAGACACCATGAAAATCATCTCCACCATCGACGAACTGCGCGACCAGCTGCGCGGACAACTGCGCACCGCCTTCGTTCCAACGATGGGCAACCTGCACGAAGGCCACCTCTCGCTGATGCGCCTGGCGCGCCGCCACGGCGACCCGGTGGTCGCCTCGATCTTCGTCAACCGCCTGCAGTTCGGCCCGAGCGAGGACTTCGACAAATACCCGCGCACCTTCCAGGCCGACGTCGAGAAGCTGGAGAAGGAAGGCGTGTACGTGCTGTTCGCGCCGACCGAGAAGGACCTGTACCCGGAGCCGCAGGAATACCGCGTGCTGCCGCCTGACGACCTGGGCAACATCCTAGAAGGCGAGTTCCGCCCTGCCATGTTCCCCGGCGTGTGCACGGTGGTGACCAAGCTGTTCTCCTGCGTGCAGCCGCGCGTGGCCGTGTTCGGCAAGAAGGATTACCAGCAGCTGATGATCATCCGTAACATGGCGCGCCAGCTGGCGATGCCGACCGAAATCATCGGCGCCGAGACCTTCCGCGCCGAGGACGGCCTGGCCCTATCCTCGCGTAACGGCTACCTGTCGACGGAAGAACGCGCCGAGGCACCCTTCCTCTACCAGACCCTCAACTACGTGGCCGAGCAGACCCGCGCTGGCCACGCTGATTTGCTGGCGCTGGAACAGGAAGCGATGGACCGCCTGGCGGCGCGCGGCTGGAAGCCGGATTATGTGTCGATCCGCAAGCGCATGAACCTGCAGGCGCCGGCTAGTGACGAATACCTTGCTGGTGAGCAACTGGTAGTCTTGGCCGCAGCCAAACTGGGCAATACCCGCCTGATCGATAATCTAGAGATTTAAACCACACTACTTTCTTTTTTGAAATTGCCCTGTAGATAATGGCAACTTTGTTTGCTAGAATCTACGGGCATCACTTTTTACCCAAACCACGTAAAAAGCTTCAAGGAGTAGTCCAGTGACCGACATGGCCACCAACCAGATGCGCAAGGGTCTGCCCAAACTGAGCGACGCCCTGGAGCGCATCAAGCCGAATATGGCTTCGCACCAAATGGTCGACGCCTTCCAGATCTTCGACACGTTGTCGACCCTGGCGCAAACCGGCGAAGCCGTCACCGTCTACCCGATGGGCCAGGACTTCGTCATGGCGCGCATCGACGCCGTCGATCCCGACCGCCGCTCCTTCATCCTGGAGCTGGCCGAGGACAGCATCCTGGCCGAGGGCAAGGCGGTGTTCGTGGCGTCGCTTGGCGGGAACGCCAAGGTCCAGTTCGAGCTGGACGCCAACTGGAGTATCGTCACCGGCCGCGCCCAGGCGGTCGAGCTGCCGCTGCCGGAAGTCTGTCAGGTCCTGAACCGCCGCGCCGAGGCGCGCCTTGAAACGCCGCTGGGCGGCAGCTACGGCGCCCGCTTCACCTATCTGGGCAAGGTCTTCGAACTGCCGCTGTACGACTTCTCGCTCGGCGGCGTCGGTCTGCGCGCGACGCCGGACCAGGCCTATGAACTGTTCGTGGGCAAGAAGCTGGAAAGCGTGGAGCTGGAGCTGGGGCCGTCGCTGTCGATCACTGCAGATCTGGAAGTGCGCCTGCTACGGCCATTCCGTACCTTCCTGCTGGGCCAGCAGGTGCAGGTCGGATGCAGGATTTCGAACATCAACATGCAGATGAAGCAGCGGCTGGAGCGGGCCGTTAGCAAGGTGCAGATGAAGCGGTGAGTTTTTGCCAGATGGTAAAAATTATAAATGGCCCTGTGTAGGCCATTTTCACATCGATACCCAAGCGGTAAACCTGATAAGCAAATGGGGAACCATGACGCGAATTCTAATTTTCCTCGCCATGCTGCTGCCGATTTCGTCGACTTTGGCGACAGATATCGTTCCCCACGACGTACAGCATTTCGTCGATAAACGCGAAGGCTGCGACCATATGCGCGGAGAGATCCCGGATCACGCCGAGAAACAGCGCATGAAAGAGGTCAACCGCGAGATACGCAAGCTGTGCACAGGTACCGACAAAGAACTGAAAAAGCTGAAGCGAAAGTACGCCGCCGACGCGGCGGTCATGCAGGTGCTGAACGAATACGAGCCGGATATCGAGGCGCTTCACGTTCAAGCGCTGAAGAATAGACGCAGCTCCCAGAGGTAGCCAGCCAGCCCCAAAATAAAAGGCCAGTCAATTCAGCTGACTGGCCTTTCTGTTCGCTGCTACCTCAAGCGACTAGGTCGCCATATTCTGCGCCCAGGCCAGCGCGCTCAAATGCGCCTTGTTCACATCGGTAGGGCTGATGTCGAGCGAAGCCGCCATCGACGCCACCAGCTGCGAATTCAGCTCGCAAGCCTCGGCCAGCGCCAGGTAAGGCCCATACACGCCGCCGCGCGTCAGCAGTGCACGCACCACCTCGTCCGGCAGCTGAATCGTCTCCAGCACCTCCTTCATCGGCAGGCCCAGCAGACGGTCCAGCAGCGAGAACATGCCGGCCACGAACAGGTATTCCCCTTCCGCGCGCGGCAGGAATTTCTGGCCCAGCAATTCGCACAGGCGGGCGCGCACGACCGCGGTTTCCATCAGCACCGGCGAATAGCCGCTCGAGCTGGCGGTGGCCAGCAGCAGCACCAGCCAGCGGTACAGCGGCGCATAGCCCAGCATGGCGATCGCCTGGCGCAGCGACTCGATCTGGCGGCCGGCGCCGAAGCCGGCGGAATTGATAAAGCGGAGCAGCTTGTAGATCAGCGCCGGGTCGCGCTTGAGCACGGCCTCGATCTTGGGCACGTCCTCGTTGTTCTGCACCATCTGCATCAGCTGCAGGATGATGGCCTGGGCCGGGTTCATGCCCTTGGTATTGCCGCCGTCGCGCGGGGTCAGGTGCAGCTTGCCGACGAAAGCGTCCAGGCCCAGCGCGGCGCAGGCGTCGAAGTCGGCCCAGGTGGCCACCGGCCTGCCCACCATGCGCAGAGTGGAGGCCTTGGCAGCCGCGTAGGTGCGGGCCTGGGTCGCGACGTCGGCCCCGGTGAAGCGCACTTCGGCGTAGGAGGCAACGGGGGACAGGTTCTTGCCCAGCAGGTCCAGGTTGGCGCCGCGCAGCGAGATGCCGACGCCGCCGGCGCGCAGGGCCTGCACGGCGGCGCGGGTGTCGTTGTTGGCGAGTTCGCGGGTGCTCATCGACAG
Organism: Telluria sp. GW821-FHT07G12; assembly: GCF_059418525.1. Lineage (NCBI taxonomy): Bacteria > Pseudomonadati > Pseudomonadota > Betaproteobacteria > Burkholderiales > Oxalobacteraceae > Telluria > Telluria sp. GW821-FHT07G12. The sequence continues at coordinate 23,041 of NZ_JBWKQA010000001.1, forward strand.
CACGGTGCGCTCCGGGGGCAGAGCGTGCAGGGCATCGGTGGAGAGCATGGCCGGCACGGCATCGAGGAACAGCAGCTTGTCGCGCAGCAGCCAGTTCTGGTCTTCGTCGACCAGGTGCTCGGCGACGAAGCCGACCAGCGACTCGAGCTCGGCGGGACCGACTTCCCTGCCGTTCTGCTGCTGCCAGCAGAGTTCATAACCAATCACACGCTGCTTGGGATCGAGCAGTGGTTCACGGACGATGAAGTTGGTCTGATGCATTTGATAACAATCGCCGGTAAGACTGGGGGCGATGCGCCGTCCGCTGGCGCATCGGAGAAACTCAGAAGCCGAGGCTGTCCAGCAGGTCGTCGACCTGGCCCTGGTCGGCCACTACTTCGGTATTGCCTTCGGGGTTGATCTGCGGGCCGTTCAGCAGGCTGTTGTCGAACTCGCGCTTGACCTCGGCCGGCGCGAAATCGACCAGCATCTGCACCAGCTGCTTTTCCAGGTTCTGGGCGATGCCGGTGATGCGCTTGATCACCTGGCCGGTCAGGTCCTGGAAGTCCTGGGCCATCATGATGTCCATCAGGTGGCCCTTGGTGGCGCCGACCGCGGCGCGCGAATCGTTCAGCGAGGCGATGGTACGCTCGGCCAGTGCACGCCACTCGGCGCTGCCCTCGCCGCTGTCCAGCAGCGACTGCCAGGACTTGCTCAGCTCCACGGCCGAGGCATCGATCCCATCCTGCAGCGGCGACGCGGCGTCGGTCGCGTCCAGCACGCGCTTGGCGGCATCTTCCGACAGGCGCGCCACGTAGTCGAGGCGGTCGCGCGCATCCGGGATGTCGCTGGCGGCCTTTTCGATCAGCTTGTCCAGGCCCAGTCCGCGCAGGCTCTCGTGGAGCGAGCGGGTCATGTGCCCGATCCGGCTCAGGACCTCGTCATTCGAGCCCGAGTCGGCCGTGTGATCAGTCATTTCACTTCCCCATCTTTTCGAAAATCTTGTTCAGCTTTTCGTCGAGGGTGGCGGCGGTGAACGGCTTCACCACATAGCCATTGGCGCCCGCTTGCGCGGCCGCGATGATGTTTTCCTTCTTCGCTTCGGCGGTCACCATCAGCACCGGCAGGCCGGCCAGGGCGGGATCGGCACGGATGTTCTGCAGCATGGTCAGGCCGTCCATGTTCGGCATGTTCCAGTCCGACACCACGAAGTCGAACTGCTCGCTGCGCAGCTTGGCCAGCGCCATCACGCCGTCTTCGGCTTCGTCAACGTTGGCGTAACCCAGTTCCTTCAACAGATTCCGCACGATGCGACGCATCGTCGAGAAATCGTCAACAACTAAAAAACGCATCTTTGGATCAGCCATGAAATACTCCGTGTTACTTTATATGTATGTGTTGGTTGGACTTCGACACTGCAAAAGCAGGCCTAAGCATAGCATTTTTGTTGCTCTGCGGCGATAAAACCGAGGCTAAAGCCGCTTTGGCGGATCAAACGCGCAACGCGCGCCCACCGTGTGTTGCAAGATGACCAAGGACCATGCCCGGCAAGTCCGTCAGCGCGCCCACTTCATGCGTAGCGCCTACGGCAATCGCTTCGCGCGGCATGCCGAACACGACGCAGGACGCCTCGTCCTGGGCGAAATTGTAAGCCCCCGCCCCTTTCATCTCCAGCATACCCTGTGCGCCGTCTTTTCCCATGCCCGTCAGGATCACCCCGACCGCATTCTTGCCGGCCGCCTGGGCCGCGGAACGGAACAGCACGTCCACCGACGGGCGGTGGCGATTGACCGGGTCGGTCTGCTCGATCCGGGTCATGTAGTTGGCGCCCGAACGGGTCAGCAGCAGGTGCGAATGGCCCGGCGCGATATAGGCATGGCCCGGCAGCACGCGTTCGTTGCCCTGGGCCTCGCTCACGCTGATCTTGCACAGCGAATCGAGGCGCCTGGCGAAGGACGTCGTGAAGCCTTCCGGCATGTGCTGGGCGATCAGGATGCCCGGGCAGTCGGACGGCATCTGCATCAGGAATTCGCGGATCGCCTCGGTGCCGCCGGTGGAGGCGCCGATGATGATCAGTTTTTCCGACGAGGTCAGCGGGCTGCGCAGCTGCGGCAGCTGGGCGCTGGGGGCCGGCGCATGCAGGGTGCGCGGTTTCAGGCGGGCGCGCGAGGCGCCGCGGATCTTGTCGGCGATGAGTTCGGTGTACTCGCGCATCCCGGTCTGGATCGAGATCTTCGGCTTGGTCACGAAGTCGACCGCGCCCAGTTCCAGCGCGCGCATGGTGATCTCGGAGCCGCGCTCGGTCAGCGAGGACACCATCAGCACCGGCATCGGGCGCAGGCGCATCAGCTTTTCCAGGAAGTCGAGACCGTCCATCTTCGGCATCTCGACATCGAGCGTGAGCACGTCGGGGTTGGTGCGCTTGATCAGGTCGCGCGCGACCAGCGGGTCCGGCGCGACGCCGACCACTTCCATGTCCGGCTGCGAGTTGACGATCTCGGTCATCACGCTGCGGATCAGGGCGGAGTCGTCGACGATCACCACTTTGATCTTGTTGTTCGTAGTTGCCAGCATGGCGGGCCCTTTCGTCAGAACAGGTCGATGTCGCCGCCGACCGGCGCGACCTTGAGGCGGCTGGCGTAGTCGAGCTCGCGCTTCGCCAGCGTGTCGTTATGGGTTTGCATCAGCTTCTTGACCAGCACCTTGCCGGTGCGCGGGAAGAAGTACACCTTGCGCGGATAGATGTCGTTCAGGTCTTCGGCCAGCACCGGGATGCGCTCGGTCTTCAGGAACTGCATCACGAAGGCGGCGTTGCGCTCGCCCACGTTCATGGCCGAAAAGCCGCGCAGCACGGCGCCGCCGCCGAACACCTTGGCTTCCAGGTGCTCGCGGCGCGCGCCGGCCTTCAGCAGATCGTTGATCAGCACTTCCATCGCATAGGTCCCGTAGCGCATCGAGGCCGACACCGGGTTGGCGGGGTCGCCGCCGTCCGGCAGCATGAAGTGGTTCATGCCGCCCAGGCCCTTGACGCGGTCGCGGATGCAGGCCGAGACGCAGGAGCCCAGCACCGTCACGATCAGCATGTCCTTGGGCGTGTAGTAGTACTCGCCCGGCAGGATCTTGGCGGCGTCGCAGTCGAAGGTGCGGTCGTAGTAGACGTTGGTGGCGAATTGGCTGTTCGTATCCATGGTGCTGCTTCTCTTAACTGAACTCAGGCGAGTTCGTACACCGTCTTGCCGCGCAGGCGCAGCGAGTCGGACACATACAGGAAATTCTCGGAGTGCCCGGCGAACAGCAGGGCGTCCTGCTTCATCAGGGGCACGAAGCGCTTCAGGATCTTGCGCTGGGTGTCCTTGTCGAAGTAGATCATCACGTTGCGGCAGAAGATCACGTCGAACGGGCCTTTCAGGTCCCAGCCGTCGGCCAGCAGGTTGAGCTGGCGGAAGGTGACCAGGTTGCGCAACTCGGGGCGCACCCGCACCAGGCCCTCCTGGGCGCCCTTCCCCTTCAGGAAGAAGCGGCGCTTGCGCTCGGTCTCGAGCTTGTCCAGGCGTTCGATCGGATAGACGCCGGCGCCGGCGGTGGCCAGCACGTTGGTGTCGATGTCGGTCGCGATGATGGACACCGGCGGCGTGAGCGTATCGAACGCCTCGCACAGGGTCATCGCGATCGAGTAAGGTTCCTCGCCGGTCGAGCTGGCGGAACACCAGATCGTCAGCGGCGCGCCCGGATGCTGGCGGCGCGCCTTGAGCGCATGCTCGGCCAGCAGCGGGAAGTGGTGGGCCTCGCGGAAGAACGAGGTCAGGTTGGTGGTCAGCGCATTCGTGAAGGATTCCCACTCCTGCGGCATCTTGCCGGCTTCGAGGCTGTCCAGATAGCGCACGAAGGACTCGATGCCGGTCGCGCGCAGGCGGCGCGCAAGACGGCTGTAGACCATTTCCTGCTTGCTGTCGGCCAGCGAAATGCCGGCGCGCTGGTAGATCAGCCCGCGCACGCGCTCGAAGTCGACGCGCGTGAACTCGAATTCCTTGCCGGTTTCCTGCTTGGTATGAAGCGGCACGTTATTACCCTTGGGTGTGTAAAGATGAAGCTTTCCCTGCGCCGCGGTGCCGGTCTTATGCTGCCAGCTTGTCCATCAGGCCCATCTCGCTGGACGACATCAGGCGGTCGATGTCGATCAGGATCAGCATGCGCTCGTCGACAGTGCCCAGGCCCACCAGGTACTCGGAATTGAAGGCGGAGCCCATTTCAGGGGCCGGCTTGACCTGGTCCGGCGTCAGGGTGGTGACGTCCGACACGCTGTCCACGACCATGCCCATGATGCGGCCGCCGATGTTCAGGATGATCACGACGGTGAACTGGTCGTAGGTCGGGGTGCCGAGCTTGAACTTGATGCGCATGTCGACCACCGGAATGATGATGCCACGCAGGTTGATCACGCCTTTGATGAATTCGGGGGCGTTGGCGATGCGGGTCACGGCTTCGTAGCCGCGGATCTCCTGCACCTTCAGGATGTCGATGCCGTATTCCTCGGAGCCGAGGGTGAAGGCGAGGTATTCGCTGCCACTGCCGTCGCGGGCGTCGGCCGGTTTGATCGTCTGTTGATTGGACATGTCGGTTCCTAGTGTCAGAAAGTTTCGGTTTTATGAGACGACGGTATCGTCCGTCAGCTGACGCGAGGAGCGCAGCAGCGCCGCCACGTCGAGGATCAGCGCCACGCCGCCATCGCCGAGGATGGTGGCGCCGGAGATCCCGGCCACCTTGCGGTAGTTCGATTCGAGGTTCTTCACCACGACCTGCTGCTGGCCCACCAGTTCGTCGACGAACAGCGCGGCCTTGCGCCCTTCCGCCTCCAGGATCACGAGGATGCCTTCGGACGGATCGGTGATGCGCGGCTCGATGTTGAACATCTGGTACAGCGGAATCAGGGGCAGGTACTCGCCGCGCACCTTGACCACGCGGCCCTGGCCGGCGATTTCCTTGACGTCGGCGCTCGCCGGCTGCAGCGACTCGACCACGAAGCCGAGCGGCAGGATGTAGATCTCTTCGCCGCTGCGGATCGACATGCCGTCCAGGATCGCCAGCGTCAGCGGCAGCGAAATCAGGATCGTAGTGCCGAAGCCCTTGGCCGAGCGGATGTCGATGGTGCCGCCCATCTGCGTGATGTTACGCTTGACGACGTCCATGCCGACCCCGCGCCCGGAGACGTCGGTGACGATTTCCGCGGTCGAGAAGCCCGGCGCGAAGATCAGCTGCCAGACCTCGGCGTCGCTCATGTTCTCGGATACCGGCAGGCCGTTCTGCTGGGCCTTGGCCAGGATGCGCTCGCGATTCAGGCCGCCGCCGTCGTCGGCCACCTCGATCACGATATTGCCGCCCTGGTGGGCCGCGGACAGGAACAGGCGGCCCGATTCCGACTTGCCGGCGGCAACGCGGGCGGCCGGCATCTCGATGCCGTGGTCGATCGAGTTGCGCACCAGGTGGGTCAGCGGATCGACGATGCGCTCGATCAGGCCCTTGTCCAGTTCCGTCGCCGCGCCGTTGGTGATGAAGTCGACCTTCTTGCCGAGTTTACTGGCCAGGTCGCGCACCATGCGCGGGAAGCGCGAGAACACGAAGTCCATCGGCATCATGCGGATCGACATCACCGCTTCCTGCAGGTCGCGGGTATTGCGGGTCAGCTGCGACACCGACGCGAGCAGGCGCTGGTGGATCATCGGATCCAGGCCGTCGCTGCGCTGCTCGATCATGGCCTGGGTGATCACCAGTTCGCCGACCAGGTTGATCAGCTGGTCGACCTTCTCGATCGAGACGCGGATCGAGCTCGATTCGCCCTGGCCGGGGGTGGCGTCGGCCTTCTTGGCGGCCTTCTTCTCGGCCGCGACTTCGGATACTTCGAGCGCTTCCGGGCGCGCCTGCACCACCACGGGTTGCGGCGCTTCGGCGACGATGCCCGCTTCGAGGCGGATCTGCTCGATCGGCTGGAAGAAGCCGTAGCCGCGCTCGTCGTCCGACTGCTCCGGCTGGGCGCCCTCGAGCGGCTCGTTGGGGTCGAAGAAGCCGTAGCCCTGATCGTCCTCGATGCGGGCGCGCTCGGCGGCTTCGATGGCGCGCTGCTCGGGCGTGAGCGGCGGCGCTTCGAAGATCTTCAGGTCCTCGGGATTCAGCACGAAGGAGCAGATCGCGATGATGTCGTCCAGGCCCTCGTGGGTCATGATGATCAGGGCGCTGCGGCCGCCGGCCAGCGGGGTGACCGAGACGCGGCCCAGCAGGCCGAGTTCGTCCACCAATGCGTCGACGTCGCGCTGCGGGATGTCCGGCAGCTCGATCTTGTAGCGGTGCGCGCCCTCCTGCACTTCCTGCTTCTGCTCGGCGTGCAGGAAGGACGGCACGGTCGGCTGGTGCGCGGCCACGATGACGCCTTCGGACAGGTCGTGCAGCATCATGCGCACGTTGGCCACGGCTTCCTGGTCGACGCTGGCGCCGTTGCGGTGGCCGTCGAGCTGCATCTTGAGGATGTCCTTGGCCGCCAGGAAGGCGTCCACGTGCTGGCCGGTGAGCGCCATCTCGCCCTTGCGGATGCGGTCCAGCAGCGACTCCAGCACGTGGGTCACTTCGCTCATGTCGTTCAGGCCGAAGGTCGAGGCTCCGCCCTTGATGGAATGAGCGGTGCGGAAGATCGCGTTCAGGTCTTCCGCGTCCGGCGCGGCGATATCGACGGCCAGCAGCAGACGCTCCTTCTCGGCGAGGAGTTCTTCCGCCTCGTCGAAAAAGACCTGGTAGAACTGGCTGATGTCGATGGTCATGATTGTCGCTTATCGCTTGTCGCTGATCGGCTTAGCCGATGACTTTCTTGACCACCTCGATCAGGCGCTGCGGATCGAAAGGCTTGACCAGCCAGCCATTGGCGCCGGCGGCGCGGCCCTTCGATTTCATCTCGTCCGACGATTCGGTGGTGAGCATCAGGATCGGCACCTTGGCATAGGTCGGCAGGCTGCGCAGCGACTTGATCAGCGTGAGGCCATCCATCTTCGGCATGTTCTGATCGGTCAGGACCAGGTCGACGGCCTGCTGCTTGGCCTTGTCCAGGCCATCCTGGCCATCGACCGCCTCGATCACCTGGTAGCCGGCGGCCTTCAGGCTGAACGCCACCATCTGGCGCAGGGAACTGGAATCGTCAACCGCAAGAATCGTTTTAGCCATGTTATGTATACTCCGTGGGAGGGAAGGGGTCAGAGCCCGGTTCTTCTTCTAAAGGGGCTCTGACCCCGAATTTGATCGTTATAGTTCGTTTAGCCAGTCAGGGTCAGAACAGCTCGACGTCGCCGCTTTCCAAATGCCGCTGCTCCACCGACTTGCGCAGCATGCTGCGCAGCTCCAGCGACTGGATCGCCAGTGCCATGCTGACCTTGCCGAGGCGCTCGACGATTTCCTCGCTGTGGCTGTCCGGCGCGATGTCGGCGCCGTGCTCGCTGAGCGTGGTCAGGAACTCGCGCAGGCCGCTCACCCGGCGCAGCGTGCGGTCGAGCAGCTGGCTGGTCATGTCCTGGAACTGCATGCTGGTGATGGCCACGTTCACGTGCTGGCCAATCTCGCCCGACATGCCGGCCAGGTTTTCGCTTTCTTCCGCCGACGGCGCCTCGCCCGCCAGCAGGCGGTTGATGCTCTGCTGGCGCGCGTCCACCGCCTGGTGGATCGCCATGAAACTGGAGGTCAGCTTTTCGACCGCTTCCTCGAGCAGCAGCGTGGTCTGCACCAGGTCGGTCTCGACCTCGTTCAGGTGGCGCCGGCCGTGGTCGGAAACGCCCGACAGCAGGCGCTTCACGTGTGACCCTAAAATCTTTTTTCTTGTCATTGAGTCCTCCAGAACTTTCGCGCCTACTTCGCCGCCGCCTGCTCCGGCGCGGCCAGGCCGCCACCGGTCGCAGCTGCCACTGCTTTCACCGCACCGTCGGCGTCGTCCGGGACGTCGAGCGAATTGCTGCCGCTGCTCCCGCCACGCAGCACCGCTTCCTCGGTGCGCTTGTTCATCACCAGGATGCTGATACGGCGGTTGACCGGATTGAAAGGGTCCTTGGGATCGAGGTGGTTGGAGCCAGCCAGGCCCACCACGCGCAGGATCTTCTCGTCGGCCAGGCCGCCCCGGACGAGCTCACGGCGCGAGGCATTGGCGCGGTCGGCCGACAGTTCCCAGTTCGAGTAACCGCTCGCCGTCATGTAAGGCGTCGAATCGGTATGGCCCGACAGGCTCAATCTGTTCGGCACATCGTTCAACACCAGCGCCAGCACGTCGAGGATGTCGCGGGTATACGGCTGCAGCTCGGCCTTGGCGCTTTCGAACATCGGGCGGTTCTTCTCGTCGACGATCTGGATGCGCAGGCCTTCGCTGGTGACGTCGAGCAGCAGCTGGTTCTTGTACTTCTTCAGCTGCGGATTGGCCTCGATGGTCGATTCGATCTTCTGCTTCAGTTTCGCCAGGCGCTCGGCTTCCTCATGCTCCAGGGCTGCACGCGCGGCCTTCAAATCGTAGGTCTTCTTGTCGGCCGGGGTGTCGCCCTTCTTGACCTGGCCGTTACGGCGCGTCAGGTCCTGGCCGCCGCCCTGCAGGATCGAGGAGCTGTCGCCGGCACCCGAGCCGCCCTGCATGGCCACCTTGAGCGGCGTCTTGAAGTAGTTGGCGATGCCTTCCATGTCGCCCTTGGTGGTCGAGCCGAGCAGCCACATGAGCAGGAAGAAGGCCATCATCGCCGTCACGAAGTCGGCGTACGCGATCTTCCAGGCGCCGCCATGGTGTCCATGGCCGCCCTTCTTGATCTTCTTGACGATAATCGGCCGCTGGCCTTCATCAGCCATTACTTGCTCTTCGCTTTCTTGATGTGGTCTTCGAGTTCGGCGAAGGTCGGACGCTCGGTCGAGTACAGGACCTTGCGGCCGAATTCGACCGCCAGCGCCGGCGCATAGCCGTTCAGGCTGGCGAGCAGCGTGACTTTCACGGTCTGGAACATCTTGGTCGATTCCTCCAGTTTCTGCTCCAGCAGGCTGGCCAGCGGGCCGACGAAGCCGTAGGCCAGCAGGATGCCGAGGAAGGTACCGACCAGCGCGTGCGCGATCAGCATGCCCAGCTCGGCCGGCGGTGCGCCGACCGATTCCATGGTGTGCACCACGCCCATCACCGCGGCCACGATGCCGAACGCCGGCAGGCCGTCGCCCAGCTTGGCGATACACTGCGCCGGGACGTGGCCCTCATGATGGTGGGTCTCGATCTCGTTGTCCATCAGGTTTTCGATCTGGAAGGCATCCATGTTGCCGGAAACCATCAGACGCAGGTAATCGGTGATGAATTCGACAATGTGGTGATCCGCCAGCACCATCGGGTACTTCGAGAACACCGGGCTCTGCTCCGGGCTTTCGATATCGCCCTCGATCGACATCAGGCCTTCCTTGCGGACCTTGGACAGGACGTCGAACATCAGCGACATCAGCTCCATGTACATCTCGCGCGTGTACTTCGAACCCTTGAACAGGCTGGGCAGCGCGCCGATGGTCGCCTTGACCGCTTTCGGTGTATTACCAACGAAGAATGCACCGACAGCCGCGCCGCCGATCATCAACACTTCCAGCGGCTGCATGAGCGCAGCCACATGGCCGCCGCTCAGCACGAAACCGCCGATCACGGATGCTACGACGACGATGTAACCAATAATGACAAACACGGGACTCCCGATTCATGAAGCCGGGGACGTGCCCGGTTGAAATATTTACGTAGGGAACTAGATTAGCTTGAGAATGGACTACGGGCAAGTAAAAGTGCCCGGAATGTGGCTCAAAAGTGCCAAATGTGAAGAATTTTTCTGCTATCGGTAGTTACAACGCGCTGGTCGGGTTCGCGCTCCGCGATGGCAAATTCGTAACTGAGAAGTACACTTCCGGGACGCATTTCGCGCTCGGCCTTGCGCCACAGCCCGCCCATGGCGGCCGGCGAGAGGTAAGCGAACACCACGTCGTATTTATCGAAATTGAGTTTTTCATAATCGCCGCGCAGGAAGCGCGCGCGGCTTCCCGCCAGCTTGGCGCGCAGGCTGCTGGCCAGCCACGGCAGGGGCGCGAGCTCGATGCCGCTGACCTCGCAGTCCGGGCGGCGCCGCGCCAGCTCGAGCACCAGGCCGCCCAGGCCGCTGCCGATGTCGACGATGCGCAGCGGGCGGTCCTGCGGCAGCTGGCGCGCGACCTCCTCCCATACGCGGCGGCCGGACGGGTAGTACGGCACCTGGGTGCGGAAGGTCGACCAATACAGAAGCAGCAGGAACAGGAAGATGGCGAGGAAGGCGGCCGGCGGCATGGACAGCGCATCGGCGGCCTCCCTTGCCAGGAACAGCACCGGCGGGAACAGGAACTGGATCGCGCGCCACCAGCTGGCCAGGCCGGCGCGCCAGGCCAGCAATGCGGCCCAGGCGCCCTGGACCAGGGTTACGCTGAACAGGCTTTGCGGCACGCCGGCGCGCGCCAGCAGCCAGACTGCGGCCAGGGTCAGCGGGAAGGCGAGGATTTGCAGCAGCAGCGCGCGGACGGCAGGCGCGCGCCGGATGCGGCGCGGGGCAGAGGCGCTCACGCCCTGCCCCGCAGGAAGATGGAAAGTTGACGCACGAACGGCAGATCAGTTGCCGGCGAGTGCGGCGGCGTCCTTGGCCTTGCGGGTCTTGCCGGCACGCGAAGGCATGTGGCACAGGCCGCATTGGTAATCGTTGTTCAGGTCGAGCGCGTTGACGACGTACTTGCCCTTGCATTTCGAGCAAGGCGCCAGCACCAGCATGCCGCCCTGGAAGAAGCGCACCAGGGTCCAGGCGCGGGTCAGCGACAGCAGCGGCTCTTCGCCCGGTTCCGGCGGCATCTGCTCCAGGTAGAGCTTGTAGGCCTTCATCACGGCCTGGATGCCGGTAGCGCCGGCGTGCTCGACCAGGAACTTGTAGATATTGATATACAGCGAGGAGTGGATATTCGGCTGCCAGGTCAGGAACCAGTCGGTCGAGAACGGCAGCATGCCCTTCGGCGGCGACACGCCCTTCAGTTCCTTGTACAGCTTGAGCAGGCGCTCGCGGGACAGCGAGACTTCGGTTTCCAGCAGCTGCAGACGGGCGCCAAGCTGGATCAGTTCGATTGCCAGCTGGATTTCCTGGGCTTCAGAGACGACGCTTTTCTTGCTCATGATTCACTCCAACCTGGTTGAGACCGCTAATTTTGCAGTTCGGGGTCAGAGCCCCAAAAAACAAGTTCGGGCTCTGACCCCTGCGCTAACTTTAAGCGATTTCTTCGGCAGGCTGGCCGGCCATCAGGATGGCGGCGTGCGACTGCGCCAGGGCGCGGTCTTTGCTGTGGCTGGTGAGCATGCCCAGGATCGCGGTGTCGTCGAAGCGGAAGCGGGCCAGCATCATGTTGCCGCCGGCGAGCTTCAGGATCTGGGCATTGCTCATGCCTTCGATCAGGTCGGCGATATCGGCCGAGATGCCGAGACGGAAAATCGCGGTGACTTTGTCGGCGCGAATCATCTGCTGAGCCAGCATCAGGTAGCTCAGGTTCGCATCACGAATTTCAGCCATCATGTCGTTCGCAGTCATTTCCATCTCTCCGTTGTGATCTGTTCGGCGGCGTTTGTGTGTTGCCGATGAGATAGATTCTGACTGTGAGGAAACTTTTCTTCTATTGGAGAGTGTCTGTATTTTTCGTCCGGCAAAGACGAAGGAAACCCGTAGGAGTTTGTCTGACAAACCCTCCCGGATTGGGGTCGCGCCCCTATGAAAACAGGCGGATGAAGATGTTCGAACTGTGGGGCTTTTGGGGCCCGGCGACGCCGACAAGAATCTGCGTCTGTGTTGGTTAACGTCAACCGATTTGGGAACTTTAGGGTCGAATCGAAATATTTTTCGATTTTTTTTGCTGCCCTGTCATGCCCTTCTGACTCGTTATCGGATGGCTTTTCGCAAACTTTAGGGTCTTTCGCAAAAATTTTTCGACCCAATCCCGGTCATCTGGGTAGGTTATCGGACGGGTTTTCGGGAACTTTAGGGTTTCCACGAAAAATTTTTAAAATTTTTTTGGCCCTCCGCCGATCCCGGCCGCCGGCGATGCATTTCTTGCTACACTGCCGGCTTCGCGCTTTCATTCATGTATATATAAGCATGCACGCTCCAACACTCTGGGATATCAGCCCGACGATCTCGGCCGGCATCCCGGTCTGGCCCGGCGATACCCCGTTCGAGGCCAGCCCGACCTGGGAGATCAAGGATGGCTGCCCGGTCCATGTCAGCCGCATGACCATGACCACCCATCTCGGCGCCCATACCGACGCCCCCTCGCACTACGACCCCGCCGGCCGCACCATCGACGCCGTCGGCCTGGTGCCCTACATTGGCCCCTGCCGCGTGATCCACTGCATCGGCGTGAGCACGGTCGGCCCGCAGGACATCGAAGCCCAGCTCGAGGGCACCCCGCCGCGGGTGCTGCTGCGTACCTATGCCAGCGCGCCGCAACAGGAATGGGACCCGGCCTTTCCCGCCATCGCCGCCGACACCATTGCCCTGCTGGCGGCCAAAGGCGTGATCCTGGTCGGCACCGACGCCGCCTCGCTCGACCCGCAGGACTCGAAAACCCTGGACGCCCACCACGCGGTGCGCCGCCACGGCCTGGCGATCCTGGAAGGCATCGTGCTGGACGAGGTCCCGCCCGGCGACTACGAACTGATCGCCCTGCCTCTGAAACTCGCCGGCATGGACGCCAGCCCGGTACGCGCGATTCTGCGCGCCCTGTCCAAGGAACAAGCATGAGCACCAAAGTCACCATCTCCTCGCGCGAGGACTGCGCTCTACTGGACGCCCAGGATCCGCTGGGCGTCCTGCGCGACCGCTTCGAGCTCCCTGAGGGCGTCATTTATCTGGATGGGAACTCGCTGGGCGCCCGCCCGCGCGCCTCGCTGGCCCGCGCCCACGAAGTCGTGGCCATGGAATGGGGCCAGGACCTGATCAAGAGCTGGAACACGGCCGGCTGGTTCGAGATGCCCAAGCGCCTCGGCGACCGCCTCGCACCGATCATCGGCGCCCGTCCCGGCGAAGTGGCGGTCACCGACACGACTTCGCTGAACCTGTTCAAGGCGCTGGCCGCGGCCCTGGACATCCAGCGCCAGAAGGCGCCCGAGCGCAAAGTCATCGTCACCGAGCGCAGCAACTTCCCGACCGATATCTATATGGCGGACGGCCTGACGCGCTGGCTCGACCGCGGCTATTCGATCCGCCTGGTGGACAGCGTCGAGGAACTGGCCGGCGCGGTGGATGGCGATTGCGCGGTCCTGATGCTGACCCACGTGAACTACCGCACCGGCTGGCAGCACGACATGGCGGCGCTGACCCGCCACGCCCACGAAGCGGGCGCGCTGGCGCTGTGGGACCTGGCCCACTCGGCCGGCGCCGTGCCGCTCGACCTGCACGGGGCGGATGCGGACTTCGCGGTCGGCTGCACTTATAAATACCTGAACGGCGGCCCCGGCGCCCCGGCCTTCATCTGGGTGCCGGAGCGCCACCAGGCGGCCTTCAATCACCCGCTGACGGGCTGGTGGAGCCATGCGGCGCCGTTCGCGATGTCGCACGGCTTCACGCCGGCCGACGGCATCGGCCGCGCCCTGTGCGGCACCCAGCCGGTGGTGTCGCTGGCGATGGTCGAATGCGGGCTGGAGATCTTTGAAGAGACCGACATGCAGGCGATCCGCACCAAGTCGCTGGCCCTGACCGACCTCTTCATCGCCCTGGTCGAAGCGCGCTGCGGCAGGCATCCGCTGGGCCTGGTCACGCCGCGCGAGCATGCGCAGCGCGGCAGCCAGGTCAGCTTCACCCATCCGCACGGCTATGCGGTGATGCAGTCCCTGATCGAGCGCGGCGTGATCGGCGACTACCGCGAACCGGAGATCATGCGCTTCGGCTTCACGCCCCTCTATACGACCTACGCCGACGTCTGGGACGCGGTCGAGATCCTGCGCGACATCCTCGACAGCGGCAGCTACGACCTCCACGCGGCGCGCGGCGCGGTGACCTGAAGGAGCGGACATGGACGATCAAAAGAAAACGGCCGAGTGGCACGGCGCCAAGATGGACTTCAAGGAGTCCATGAGCTACGGCGACTACCTGGGCCTGAACCAGATCCTGACGGCCCAGCACCCGCTGTCGCCGAACCACAACGAGATGCTGTTCATCATCCAGCACCAGACCAGCGAACTGTGGATCAAGCTGATGCTGCACGAACTGCAGGCGGTGCGCGAACAGATCCGCAAGGACGAGCTGCCGCCGGCCTTCAAGATGCTGGCCCGGGTGGCGCGCATCATGGACCAGCTGGTACACGCCTGGGACGTGCTGGCGACCATGACCCCGCCCGAGTACACGGCGATCCGCCCCTACCTGGGCGCGTCGAGCGGCTTCCAGTCCTTCCAGTACCGCGAGCTGGAATTCATCCTCGGGAACAAGAACGCCAACATGCTGTCCGTGCACCAGGTCATGCCCGAGCACCATGCCCTGCTCGAACGCGAGCTGCACGCGCCTTCGATCTACGACGAGACGGTGCGCCTGCTGGCGCGCTCCGGCCTGCCTGTCTCCCAGGAACGCCTGCACGCCGACCCGACCAAGCCCACCGTCCACGACGATTCCGTGCTGGCGGCCTGGCTCGAGGTCTACCGCGACCCCGAGCACCACTGGGCGCTGTACGAACTGGCCGAAAAGCTGGTCGACATGGAGACCGCCTTCCGCACCTGGCGCTTCCGCCACGTGTCCACGGTGGAGCGCATCATCGGCTTCAAGACCGGCACCGGCGGCACCGCCGGCGTGAGTTACCTGCGCAAGATGCTGGATGTGGTGCTGTTCCCGGAACTGTTCGCACTGAGGACCGCCTTATGAAATGTGACATCCTGATCGTTGCCGGCCTGTGGAACTCGGGCCCGCAGCACTGGCAGACCCACTGGGAGCGTAAATACTCGAAGTGGGAAAGGGTGGCGCACCGCGACTGGCACGCGCCGGGCCGCGACGAGTGGGTGGCCGAGCTGGACGCGGCGATCGCCGCCTGCAACGGCCGGCCGATCCTGGTCGCGCACAGCCTGGGCTGCATGCTAGTGGCGCAATGGGCACAGGCCCGCTCTCACCTGAACGTGGCGGGCGCCTTCCTGGTGGCCCCGAGCGACGTCGAGGCGCCCTCCTATCCGATCGATGCCGGCGGCTTCCGGCCGATCCCGATGCAGCCCCTGCCCTTCCCTTCGGTGGTGGTGGCCAGCAACGACGATCCGTACGCGGAGATCGAGCGCTCGCGCGCCTTCGCCCGCGCCTGGGGCAGCAAACTGATCGAGATCGGCGACGCCGGCCATATCAACGCCGATACCGGCTTCGGTCCGTGGCCGGAGGGCGAACGTATGCTGGAGGCGTTCTGCTCCACACTGCAACCCTGAGCGAGCGCGCGACCACCCCGGCGGCCACGACGGCGGGGCTGGACAAGCCCTTCTCGCTCTACCTCGACCTGGTCCGCATCGCGGCCGCCTGCGCGGTCGTGATGGCGCACTTCGGCTATTTCCGAATCTTCGACAACAGCCAGATCGCGCGCATCGCCGACCTCGGGCGCGAAGCCGTGATCGCCTTCTTCGTGCTGTCCGGCTTCGTGATCGCCTACAGCGCCGAGCAGCGCAACCCCACGCTGCGCGACTACGTGTCGGCGCGCTTCGCACGTCTGTACTCGGTGGCGCTGCCGATGCTGCTGCTGGCCTTCGTGCTGGCGGCCCTGGCGGCCGACGTCCTCGGCGCGCAGGCGCGCGGCGCCTATCAGTTGCACAAACCCTGGCTCTACATCCCCTTCCACCTGCTGTTCCTGGGCGAGCTGTGGGGTTTCGTCGAGACGCCGCCCTGGCTGCAGCCTTACTGGTCGCTGAACTACGAAGCCTGGTACTACGTGCTGTTCGGCGCGGTCTGGTACCTGAAAGGACGCATGCGCCTGCTGGCCGTGCCCGTGTTCGCCCTGATGGGACCCAAACTGTGGCTGCTGCTGCCGCTGTGGGTGTCGGGGGTGCTCCTGTACCGCTGGCAGAAAACACATCGCATCGGCCTGTCCGCGGCCCGTGCCGGCTGGGCCGCGACCCTGGTGCTGCTGGCGATCTGGGCCTGGTATGACCCGGAACCCGCGCTGCGCCAGGTCGCGCAGGCCGCCTGGCCTTTTCCCGGCATGCGCATGGGCAGCGCCGACCGCGTGCTGGCGGACTATATCGTCGGCATGCTGGTGCTGGCGAACTTCGCCTGCGCGCGCCATGCCGGCTTTGGCCTGCTGCTGCGCGCCGCCCGGCCGATCCGGGTCCTGTCGGCGCATACCTTCACGCTCTACCTCTCGCACAGCATCGTGATCCGCGCCTGGCAGGCGCTGGTCAGCTTCAAGCGCGGCGACCCCGCTGTCCTGCTGGAGCTTGCGCTGGCGATCGTGCTGGTCGCCGCGCTGCTGCAGCCGCTGACCGAGGGACTGCAGCGCCGGCTGCGCCGATAAAAAAACGGCCGGCATTCCTGCACCGGCCGTTTTCATCGAGACTGCAGCGCTTACTTCGAGGTCGCCAGCAGCATCTCGTTCAGACGCTTCACGAAGGCCGCCGGATCGCTCAGGCTGCCGCCCTCGGCCAGCATGGCCTGGTCGAACAGGATGTTGGCCCAGTCGCCAAAGCGCGCTTGGTTCGCGTCTTCGTACTTCAGGCGCGTCACCAGCGGGTGGTTCGGGTTGATCTCGAGGATGGGCTTGGACTCCGGTGCGTTCTGGCCGGCCGCCTTCAGCATGCGCACCAGGTTGGCCGACAGCTCGTGCTCGTCCGCCACCAGGCAGGCCGGCGAGTCGGTCAGACGGAAGGTCACGCGCACGTCCTTGGCTTTGTCGGCCAGCGCGCCCTTCATCTTCTCGACCAGGTCCTTGTACTGGGTCTCGGTCTCTTCGTGTTCCTTCTTCTCGGCTTCGTCTTCCAGCTTGCCCAGGTCCAGGCCGCCCTTGGCGACCGACACCAGTTCCTTGCCGTCGAAGTCGTTCAGGAAGGACAGCATCCATTCGTCGACGCGGTCGGTCAGCAGCAGCACTTCGACGCCCTTCTTGCGGAAGATCTCCAGGTGCGGGCTGTTCTTTGCCGCGGTGTAGCTGTCGGCGGTGACGTAGTAGATCTTCTCCTGGCCTTCCTTCATGCGCGACACGTAGTCGGCGAAGGAAACGGTCTGCTCGCCCGACTCGTCATGGGTCGAGGCGAAGCGCAGCAGCTTGGCGATGCGGTCTTTGTTGGTCGCGTCCTCGCCGATGCCTTCCTTCAGCACCTGGCCGAATTCCTTCCAGAAGGTGGTGTACTTGTCCTTGCCTTCCTGCTCGTCCGAGTTGGCCATCTCTTCCAGCATGCCCAGCACGCGCTTGGTCGAGCCCTCGCGGATCACGCGCACGTCGCGCGACTCCTGCAGAATTTCGCGCGAGACGTTCAGCGGCAGGTCGTTGGAGTCGATCACGCCCTTCACAAAGCGCAGGTAGACCGGCATCAGCTGCTCGGCGTCGTCCATGATGAAGACGCGCTTCACGTACAGCTTGATGCCGCCGCGCTTGTTGCGGTCCCACAGATCGAACGGTGCGTGGGCCGGCACGTACAGCAGCTGGGTGTATTCGCTGCGGCCTTCGACGCGGTTGTGGGTGTAGGTCAGCGGCGCCTGGAAGTCGTGCGAGACGTGCTTGTAGAACTCTTCGTACTGCTCCGGCGTGATGTCCGATTTCGAGCGGGCCCACAGCGCCGACGCCTGGTTCACGGTCTCGAGTTCGTCCTTGACGACGGTTTCCTTCTTCTCCTCGTCCCACTCTTCCTTCCTCATCACGATGGGGAGACTGATGTGGTCGGAGTACTTGCGGATGATGTTCTTCAGCTTCCACGAGGATAGCAGCTCGTCCTCGCCTTCGCGCAGGTGCAGGATGATGTCGGTGCCGCGGCTGGTCTTTTCGATCGGCTCGATGGTGTAGTCGCCTTCGCCGGCCGACTCCCAGCGCACGGCATCAGACGGCTGGCTGCCTGCGCGGCGGGTCTCGACAGTGACGCGGTCGGCCACGATGAAGGCCGAGTAGAAGCCCACGCCGAACTGGCCGATCAGGGCGGCGTCGGCCTGCTGGTCGCCGGACAGCTTGCTGAAGAATTCCTTGGTGCCCGACTTGGCGATGGTGCCCAGGTGCGAGATCACCTCGTCGCGGCTCATGCCGATGCCGTTGTCGGAAATGGTGACGGTCTTCGCATCCTTGTCGAACAGGACCTTGATCTTCAGTTCGTGGTCGTTGCCGTACAGGGCGTCGTTGTTGATCGCCTCGAAGCGCATCTTGTCGGCGGCATCGGACGCGTTCGAGATCAGTTCGCGCAGGAAGATCTCCTTGTTCGAGTACAAGGAGTGGATCATCAGTTGCAGCAGCTGTTTTACTTCTGCTTGGAAGCCAAGGGTTTCTTTTTCGGCAACAGCCATTTCTAAGTCCTCGTGTAGGTTCAAGGGTTAAACAGACCGGGCGAATATTGGACTGTCTAGCGGGATTTCAAGGGGCATTTTTGCAAAACGTCATCTTTTTCTCGACATCGCACGATAGCCGTCATACCGTATCGAAAAATCAAAAATATTTACGCGCGCCGATGTCGAAACCGGGATGCGCCGTTCGTCGTACCGATAGCAGCACTCAAAACAACCGGATAACGAAGGAGATCTGTCATGGAACAACAAGTACGCGCCATCCCCGAAGGCTTCCACACCGTCACACCGCACCTGGTCTGCGCCGGCGCCGCCCAGGCCATTGAGTTCTACAAGAATGCCTTCGGCGCGATCGAAGTCGGCCGCATGCCCATGCCCGACGGGAAGATTGGCCACGCCGAGATCCGCATCGGCGATTCGCGCGTCATGCTGGCCGACGACTTTCCCGACTATGGCAGCAACGGTCCGTTAACCCTGAAGGGGACCCCGGTCTTCATCCACCTGTACGTGAACGATGCCGATGCTGTCTTCCAGCAGGCGGCGAATGCGGGCGCCAAGCCCGTCATGCCGCTGGCCGACATGTTCTGGGGCGACCGCTATGGCCAGGTCGAGGACCCCTTTGGCCACCGCTGGTCGATCGCCACCCACAAGCGCGACCTGACCATGGAGCAGATGCAGGAAGGCATGCGGCAGATGATGCAGCAGAAGCCGGGCTGCGGCGACGACAAAGGAGCGCAGCAATGAAATTCATGGTGATCGTGAAAGGCACGGCCGACTCCGAGGCCGGCGTCATGCCCACCCAGGCGCAGCTTGCCGAGATGGGCCGGTTCAACGAGGAGCTGGTCAAGGCCGGCGTGCTGCTGGCCGGCGAAGGCCTGCACCCGACCAGCAGGGGCGCGCGCATCGTGTTCGACGGCGACGCCCGCACTGTGGTCGACGGCCCGTTTACCGAGTCCAAGGAGCTGATCGCCGGCTTCTGGATCATCGAGGTCAGCTCGAAACAGGAAGCGATCGAGTGGATGCGGCGCTGCCCGAATCCCTACAACGGCGCCAGGGGCGACATCGAGATCCGCCAGATCTTCACCGCCGAAGACTTCGGCGACGCGCTCACGCCCGAGCTGCGCGAGCAGGAAGAACGCCGGCGCGCGCAGGCGGCGCCACTCTGAAGGAGCTGACGATGCAATTCATGGTCATGCGAAGGGCCGACGAGGCCACCGAGGCGGGCAGGCTGCCGGCGCCCGCCGTGTTCGACGACATGGGCCGCTATCACGAGCGGCTCGAAGAAGCGGGCGGGGTCGGCCTGGCCCTGGGCCTGCGCCCGAGCAGCCGGGCGGTGCGCCTGAAGCTGTGGCCGGGCGGTGAAAGCATCACCGACGGCCCCTTTGCCGAGGCCAAGGAGCTGATCGCCGGCTTCACGGTGTTCGAAGCGGAATCGAAGGAGGCTGCGATCGCGCTGCTGAAACAGTGGCCGGCCAGCGACGCCGACGCCACCGGCGAAGCCGTGCTCGAACTGCGCGAAACCGGCTGCCCGGGCGGCTGCGCCCAGGTACCGCCGGCCGCCGCTGGCGAAGATGCGCGCTACCTGATCCTGCTGCGGTCCGACGAAGGCACGGAGGCCGACCGCATCCCGCCGCAAGCCATGCTGGACGCGCTGAACGCCTTCAATGCGGCCTCAGCGTCGGAAGGCAGGCTGCTGGCCGGCGACGGCCTGAAGGCCAGCCGCAGCGGCGCCCGCGTGAAACTGGCGGCCGGCGGCCAGGCCAGCGTGATCGACGGCCCCTTCGCCGAAGCCAAGGAGCTGATCGCCGGCTTCTGGATGATCCGCGCCAGCTCGATGGAGGACGCGATCGCCTGGGCGCGCACCCTGCCCTATCCGACCGGACCGAAGGTCGAAGTCGAGATCCGCGAAGCGATGACGATGGACGACCTGCAGCCCGCCATCGACGCCGCCCAGCGCCGGCAGGATGCCAGCCTGCGCGCCGAGCAGCTCGACGCGGCCCTGCGCCAGGTGAACGTCGAGGCATGACGGCAGCGGTCAACGCGGACGACATCGGCCGGACCGTGGAAGCGGTCTGGCGGATGGAGTCCGCGCGCATTACCGGCGCCCTCACGCGCATGCTGCGCGACGTCGGCATTGCCGAGGAACTGGCCCAGGACGCCATGCTGCAGGCGCTGGAATCCTGGCCGCAGGACGGCGTGCCGGACCGTCCCGGCGCCTGGCTGATGCAGGTGGCGAAGCACCGCGCGCTGGACCACCTGCGCCATGCCGGCATGCGGGCGAACAAGGAGGGCGAGCTGTCCTGGGAAATGGACGAGCAGCTGCGCAACGGCCAGCGCCAGCCGGACGAACTCGCCGAACTGGCGCAACTGGCCGAAGGAGGTATCGACGACGACGTGCTGCGCCTGATGTTCGTGGCCTGCCACCCGGTGCTCTCCAGCGAAGCGCGCGCCGCGCTCACCCTGAAACTGGTGGGCGGCCTGGCGACGCCGGAGATCGCGCGCGCCTTCCTGGTGCCCGAAGCCACAGTGGCCCAGCGCATCGTGCGCGCCAAGCGCACCCTGGCGGAAGCCAAGGTGCCCTTCGAGGTGCCGCGCGGCGAGGAACGCAAGCCGCGCCTGGCCTCGGTGCTGCAGGTGATCTACCTGATCTACAACGAAGGTTATTCCGCCAGTGCCGGCGCCGACTGGCTGCGGCCCGGCCTGTGCCGCGAGGCGCTGCGCCTGGGCCGAGTGCTGGCCGAGCTGGCCCCGGAAGAAGGCGAAGTACACGGCCTGGTGGCGCTGATGGAGATCCAGTCCTCGCGCGAGCGCGCCCGCACCGGGCCGAACGGCGAGCCGGTGCTGCTGCTCGACCAGGACCGCAGCCGCTGGGACCAGCTGTTGATAAGACGCGGGCTTGCCGCGCTCGATCACGCCGCCGGCTGCGGCAGCCTGGGCCCCTATGGCCTGCAGGCCGCGATCGCTTCCTGCCATGCGCGCGCCTTGCGGCCGGAAGCCACCGACTGGGTGCGCATCGCCGCCCTGTACGACGCCCTGTCCCAGCTGCGCCCCTCGCCCATCGTCGAACTGAACCGCGCGGTGGCGCTGGGCATGGCCTACGGCCCCGCTGAAGGCCTGGCCCTGGCCGACCAGCTGCTGGACGTGCCGGTACTGCGTAATTACCACCTGCTGCCCAGCGTGCGCGGCGATCTGCTGGCCAGGCTGGGCCGCCACGATGAAGCCCGCGCCGAGTTCGAGCGCGCCGCCGGCCTGACGCAGAACGAGCGCGAACGCACCCTGCTGCTGGCGCGCGCGCATGAGCAGAAAGGCCTCACGCATGGCTGATCCGACTTACTTCGAGGACGCACTGGCCTTCCGCGCCTGGCTCGCCGCCCACGCGCACGAGGAATCCGAACTGCTGGTCGGCTTTCACAAGGTCGGCAGCGGCCGCCCGTCCATGAGCTGGTCCGAGTCGGTCGACCAGGCCCTGTGCTACGGCTGGATCGACGGCGTGCGCAAGCGCGTGGACGATGAGCGCTACACGATCCGCTTCACGCCGCGCAAAGCCGGCTCGATCTGGAGCGCGGTGAACATCGCCAAGATTGCCACGCTGCGCGCACAGGGGCTGATGACGGAAGCCGGCGAGGCCGCCTATGCCTGCCGCACCGAAGCGCGCTCGCGCGTGTACTCGCACGAGCGCGAAACCCCGGCCGAGCTGGCGCCCGAGGACCTGGCGCGCTTCCAGGCCCAGCCCGCCGCCTGGGCCTACTTCGAATCCTGCCCGCCCGGCTACCGGCGGGTCGTGCTCCACGTGGTTACCGGCGCCAAAAAGCCGGAGACCCGCGCCGCCCGACTGGACCGGCTGATCGAGGCATGCGCCGCCGGCCGGCGGCTGGCATAATCGCTCCATGCGCATCCTTATCATTGAAGACGACCCCGCCATCGCGGCCAATCTCTACGATTACCTCGAAGGCGCCGGCTACGTGCCGGAACACACGGCCGACGGCGTCACCGGCCTGCACCGCGCGGTGAGCGCGCAGTGGAGCGCGATCCTGCTCGACGTCTCGCTGCCGGGCATGGACGGCTTCACGCTGTGCCGCAAGCTGCGCGAGGAAGCGCGCAAGGACACCCCGGTCCTGATGCTGACCGCGAAAGACACGCTGGACGACAAGCTGACCGGCTTCGGCCACGGCGCCGACGATTACCTGGTCAAGCCCTTCTCCCTGAAAGAAGTCGGCGCGCGCGTGGCGGCCCTGATCAAGCGCCACCAGGGCCAGGTGGTGCCGGGCGCGCTGCGCTGCGGCGACATCAGCATGGACCCGCGCACGCTGGACGTGGAACGCGCCGGCAAGCCCGTCCGCCTGCCCCGCAAATGCCTGCACCTGCTGCAGCTGCTGATGACCGCGCCCGGCCAGGTCCTGCGCCGCCCCGAGCTGGAGACCGCGGTCTGGGGCGAGCCCCTGCCGGACAGCGACACCTTGCGCTCGCACATGCACACTTTGCGCCGCGCCCTCATCCTCGATGGCGCCGCCAACCCGATCGAGACCGTGCACGGGATCGGCTACCGCATTCATGCGGACTAGCCTGCGCCTGAAGGCGGCGCTGGCCCTGTTCGTCGCCGCCGTCGTGCTGCTGGTCGGACAGGCGGCCGGCGTGCGCTCGCTGGCAGAGGCGCAGGAAGAGCGCCTGATCCGGGCCATCATCGACGACGACATGCAGAACCTGCTGCAGTCCTGGCGCGACGAACCCGATACCCTGCCGCCCATCGACCCCGTGATGGGCGCCCGCGTATCGCAGGAAGGCGGGCAGTGGTTCGCGCTGCCGCCCTCGCTGGCCACGCTGCCCGTAGGCGTCCATGAAGTTGAGGTTCGCGGCCGCGAAGTCCATGTGGCGGTCGCGCGCTTCGGCGCCGAGCGGATCTACCGCAGCTACGACTACAGCGCCGTCGAGCAGAAATTCCGGGACGGGATGGACGCCATCCTGCTCCTCACCGCCATCTTCGTGCTGCCCTCGGTCTGGCTGGCCTACTGGCTGTCCGGACTGCTGGTGCGCCAGGTCGGCGGGCTCGCGCGCCAGGTCCGGGCCCTGCGTTCCGGCGCCGCATCGAGCATCGAACCGGGGCGCTACGACGAGCGCGAAGTGGCCGAACTGGCCGGCGCCGTCAACGAATACCACGGGCGCATGGTCGCGATGGTCGAGCGCGAGAAGGAGTTCACCGCCAACGTCAGCCATGAGCTGCGCACCCCGCTCACCCGCATCCGCACCAGCTGCGAATTGCTGGAGCAGGCCGCCGCCTCGCTCGATCCCAAGTCGCGCCAGCGCCTGCTGCAGATCGAACAGGCGGCCGAGGACATGCATGCCATGGTCGAGTGCCTGCTGGCGCTGGCGCGCGAGGAGACGGCGACGGTCGCCTCGCCGGAGCGCCTGGTGGAGATCGTCGAAGGCATTCTCGAACGCTATGCCGAGCGGCTGGACCGGCAACAGGTCAAGGCGGTGGTGGCGGTGCCCGCCGAGGTCCGCATCCTGGCCAACGCGCCGGCGCTCGGCATCGTCCTGTCCAACCTGGTCGACAATGCGCTGCGCCACACGGAAGGCGGCGAGATCCGCTTCAGCTGGCGGGATGGGCAACTATGCATCGAAGACACCGGCACCGGCATCGCGGCACAGGCCCTGCCGCACGTGTTCGAACGCTTCTACCGGGCGCCGGGCGGCCGCGGGGACGGCTTCGGCATGGGCCTGGCGATCGTCAAGAAGATCTGCGACCGCTACGGCTGGCGCATCGAGGTCGACAGCGCCGAGGGGCAAGGCACCCGCGTCCTGCTCGGCCTGGACGCCCCGCAGTCGCCGGAACTTCACGAAAACTTCACGAATTCTTGACGCTGGCTTCACAGCCGATTGTCTACCATGACGGCCCCGGCGCGCCCACCTTGCAATGGCGCACCGGATTACCGCACCACCGCACCACCGCGACAATCTGAAAGCTAGCACATGAAAAAAGTCCTCATCCTCGGCGTCAACGGTTTCATCGGCCATCACCTTTCCAAGCGCATCCTCGAGACTACCGACTGGGAAGTCTACGGTATGGACATGAGCACGGACCGCATCGGCGACCTGCTCGCTCATCCGCGCATGCACTTCTTCGAAGGCGACATCACGATCAACAAGGAATGGGTCGAGTACCACGTCAAGAAGTGCGACGTGATCCTGCCGCTGGTGGCGATCGCCACGCCGTCGACCTATGTGCAGCAGCCGCTGCGCGTGTTCGAGCTGGACTTCGAGGCGAATCTGCCGATCGTACGCTCGGCCGCCAAGTACGGGAAGCACCTGGTGTTCCCGTCGACCTCGGAAGTCTACGGCATGTGCCACGACGGCGAATTCGACCCGGAAAACTCGGAGCTGGTCTACGGCCCGATCAACAAGCCGCGCTGGATCTACGCCTGCTCCAAGCAGCTGATGGACCGCGTGATCTGGGGCTACGGCATGGAAGGGCTGAACTTCACCCTGTTCCGCCCCTTCAACTGGGTCGGCGCCGGCCTGGACTCGATCCACACGCCCAAGGAAGGCAGCTCGCGCGTGCTGACCCAGTTCTTCGGCCACATCGTGCGCGGCGAGCCCATCTCGCTGGTCGACGGCGGTGCGCAGAAGCGCGCCTTCACCTATATCGATGACGGCATCGAAGCGCTCATGAAGATCATCGAGAACAAGGACGGCAAGGCCACGGGCCAGATCTACAACATCGGCAACCCGGTCAACAACTACTCGATCCGCGAGCTGGCCGACATGATGCTCAAGCTCGCCGCCGAGTACCCGGAATACGCGGCCGGCGCGCAGAAGGTGCAGATCGTCGAGACCAGCTCGGGCGCCTACTACGGCGCCGGCTACCAGGACGTGCAGAACCGCGTGCCGAAGATCGACAACACGAAGCAGGACCTGGACTGGGCGCCGACTACGAGCATGGCCGACGCGCTGCGCCACATCTTCGATGCCTACCGCGGCCAGGTGGCGGTCGCACGCGGGCTGGTCGAATGAACCATCCCAGGCATGTCGCCGGCGACGGGATGTCCTACACCCGCCGCGATCCGGTGACGGCCCGTGTCATCTACAAGGCGCAGGTCATCCTGCGCCTGCTGGGCCCCGGCGCCGCGCGCGCTTTCATGAAGGGCATGCGGCTGGAGCCGGCCCTCATCGACCGCGTGCTCAAGGCGCCGCAGGACTCGCTGCGGCGTTAGCCAGGAAGTCCCACAGCCGCTCGTCCTCGCATGCCGCCACGTTCAGCCGCATGCGCGTGGACGGCAGCTGGCTAGGGGAAAACAGGCTGCCCGGCGCCAGCAGCAGGCCCTGCTCCATCGCCTGCGCCGCCAGCACGCTGGTGTCGCGGCCGGCGTCGACCCACAGGAACATGCCGGCCGAGGGCAGGCTTTCCAGCCGCAGGCCGAGCGTCTCGACGCGGCGGATGGATTGCGGCCGGGCGCCGTCCAGGCGCGCGCGGATGCGCTCCAGGTGCTTGCGGTACACGCCCTCCGACAGGATCTTGTAGACCACCCGTTCACCCAGCTCGCTGGTGGTGAGGGTCGAGAGCATCTTGCGGTCCGCCAGGCGCTGCGCCAGATCCGACGAGGCGGCGATGAAGCCGACCCGCAAATTGGCGGCCAGCGATTTCGAAAATCCCCCCAGGTAGATCACGCGGCGCAGCTGGTCGAGCGGCGCCATGCGCGTGGCCGGCTGCACGGCCGGGCCGGGATGCAGGTCGCAGTAGATGTCGTCCTCGACGACCGTGATGTCGTATTCTTCGGCGATGCGCAGCACCTGGAAGGCCTTGGCCGCGGACAGCGAGCCCGAACTGGGGTTGTGCAGCACCGAGTTGATCACGTACAGGCGCGGCTTGTGCAGCGCCGCCATCCCGGCCAGCCGCTCCAGGTCCGGGCCGTCCGCCAGGCGCGGGATGCCGACCACCTTCAGGCCCAGCGCGGCGAAGGAGCCGAACATCAGGAACCAGGCCGGGTCGTCGACGAACACGGTGTCGCCCGGGCGGCACAGCTCGCGCGCCACCAGGTCCAGGGCCTGGGTCACGCCCACCGTGGTCACGATCTGTTCCGGCGCCGCCTCGATCTCGAGCTCCGCGAGTTTACGCTGCAGCTGCTGGCGCAGCGGCAGGTAACCGTAGGGATTGCCGTAGTTGAGCAGCATGCCGCCCTGCTGGCGGCCGATCGCGCGCAGGGCGCCGGCGATGCCCGGGCCGTCCAGCCATTCCGCCGGCAGCACGCCGGCGGCGGAACTGGCCTGCCCCGGCGCCTGGCGGAACAGGTTGCGGATCAGCCAGACCACGTCCAGCTTGGGCGCCTCCGCCGCGCCCGCATTCACCTTCTCCTTCAAGGCCGTGTTCAGCGCCGCCCGCTCGCGCACGAAAAAGCCGGCGCCGCGGCGCGACTCCAGGTAGCCCTGGGCCACCAGGCGGTCGTAGCTGGCCACCACCGTGAAGGGCGAGACCCCGTGGACGCCCGCGAACTGGCGGATCGAGGGCATGCGCGCGCCGGCGCGCAGGTGCTTGTCGTCGATGCGGGCGGCCAACGCGCGGACGATCTGGTCGGCCAGCGGCTCGCCGGAATCGCGCGAGATCGGAGCCTGGAAAATTGTGTTGGTCATATCGCCATGACAGTGCGAAGGTTTATACGGAAAACTGTATAGGTACTGTACTGCTCTTAAGGTCTAGCATAGCCTCATCAAGCCAGTGACGCAACGACAGGAGCCCGCATGACCCAGTCCACCCTCGCCCCACCCGCCCTGCCCGCGGCCCTCGACGACAGCCGGCGCGAAACCCGCGGCATGCTGCTCGGCCTGGCCGCGGTCGCGCTGTTCAGCCTGACCCTGCCGATGACGCGCATGGCCGTGGCCGACCTCGACCCGCTGTTCGTCGCCCTGGCGCGCGCGGTCGGCGCGGCGGTCATCGCAGGCGGCTGGCTGTGGTGGGCCCGCGCTCCACTGCCGCCGCGCGCGACGCTGCTGCCCCTGGCCGTGGTCGCGCTCGGCTGCATCATCGGCTTTCCGCTGCTGACCTCGATCGCCATGCGCTCGCTGCCGGCCTCGCACGGCGCCGTGCTGGTCGGCGCGCTGCCGCTGTGCACGGCCCTGTATTCGGCCCTGCGCGGCCATGAGCGTCCGTCGCGCGGCTTCTGGGCGCTGGCCCTGCTCGGCTCGAGCCTGGTGGTGGCCTTCGCACTGGCCCAGGGCGGCGGCCATTTCGCGCCGGCCGACTTCCTGATGTTCGGGGCGGTGCTGTCGGCGGCGGTCGGCTATGCGGAAGGCGGCAAGCTGGCGCGCAGCATGGGCGGCCAGGAAACCATCAGCTGGGCGCTGGTGCTGGCCGCGCTGCCGAGCGCCCTGCTGCTGGCCGTGCTCGACGCCGAACAGTTCGGGCGCCTGGGCGAAGTCGGCCCGCGCGCCTGGCTGGGGCTGGGCTACACCACCGTGTTCTCGACCATCGTCGGCTTCTTCTTCTGGTACCGCGGCCTGGCGCTGGGCGGGGTGGCGCGGGTCGGCCAGGTGCAGCTGGTGCAGCCCTTCCTGTCCCTGGGCGGCGCCTGGGTGCTGCTGGGCGAACCGCTGACGGTGGCCAACTGCGGCTTCGCGCTGGCGGTGATCGCCGTGGTGGCGGCCGGGCGCCGGATGCAGGTGCGACGGTAGCCTCAGGCATTGGCAAGTCGTACAATACCGGCTCTTATTCAAGCAACCCTGGGGACCCCATGTCTGTCTACGACAAACTCAAAGAACTGAACATCACCCTCGCCTCGCCGGCCACCCCGGCCGCGGCCTACGTCATGTACGTGCAGACCGGCAACCTGGTCTTTATCTCCGGCCATATCGCCAAGAACGCCGACGGCTCGCCGAATACTGGCCTGCTGGGCAAGAACAAGACCACCGCCGAAGGCCAGGCCGCCGCGCGCTCGGTCGCGATCGACCTGATGGGCACCCTGCAGGAAGCCTGCGGCGGCGACCTCGGCCGCGTGAAGCGCATCGTCAAGGTGATGAGCCTGGTGGCCTCGACCCCGGAATACAACGAACAACACCTGGTCACCAACGGCTGCTCGGAACTGCTGGGCGAAGTGTTCGGCGATGCCGGCAAGCATGCCCGCTCGGCCTTCGGCGTGGCGTCCCTGCCCCGCGGGACCTGCGTCGAAATCGAGATGATTGTCGAAGTAGCATAATGTTGGCGTGGGCACGGTGTGCCCACTCTACGATTCGAGTAACGATGTAGGGTGGGCACACCGTGCCCACGTTACAAGTTCCGGGGCGGGCTCACAAGGCGCGCCCCATTTGACGAAGCCGCTCATCCAGCGTGCTTTATAATGGCCGACGCATCCCAGCCGTCCTTCCTGTGAGATCAGTATGAAAATCGAAAATCCCAATCCCATCCAGTGGCAGTTTTCGGAACGCGCGCAGCAGCTGCAAAGCTCGGCGATCCGCGAAATCCTGAAGATTACCCAGCGTCCGGAGATCATCTCCTTCGCCGGCGGCCTGCCGTCGCCCGCCACCTTCCCGGTCGAGCGCATGAAAGCCGCTTACGACAAGGTGCTGAGCGAAACCGGCAAGCAGGCCCTCCAATACGGCCCGACCGACGGCTACGCCCCGCTGCGCGAATGGATTGCGGGATACCTGTCCACGCCCGACTGCAAGATCCTGCCCGAGCAGATCCTGATGGTGTCCGGCTCGCAGCAGGCGCTCGACCTGCTGGGCAAGGTACTGATCGACGAAGGCAGCAAAGTGCTGGTCGAGACCCCGAGCTACCTCGGCGCCCTGCAGGCGTTCTCGGTCTACCGCCCCGATTTCCACTCGGTCGAGACCGACGATCACGGCCTGGTGCCGTCCTCGCTCGAAGGCCTGGCCGAAGGCGCGCGCCTGCTGTACGCGCTGCCGAACTTCCAGAACCCGACCGGCCGCTCGCTGTCGCTGGAACGCCGCCGTGAACTGGTCGAAACCTGCGCCCGCCTCGGCCTGCCGCTGATCGAAGACGATCCTTACGGCGCGCTGTCGTACAAGGGCGAGCCGATGCCGCGCATGCTGAACATGAACCCGGACGGCGTGATCTACATGGGTTCCTTCTCGAAGGTGCTGACCCCGGGCATCCGCCTCGGCTACGTCTGCGCCCCGCTGCCGCTGGTGCGCCGCCTCGAGCTGGCCAAGCAGGCCGCCGACCTGCACACCGCCCAGCTGACCCAGATGGTGGTGCACGAAGTGGTCAAGGACGGCTTCCTGAACGAACACATCCCGACCATCCGCAGCCTGTACGCCAACCAGTGCCAGGTGATGCTGGATGCGATGGACGAGCACTTCCCGGACAGCGTGACCTGGACCCGTCCGGAAGGCGGCATGTTCATCTGGGTCGACCTGCCGAAGCACATCGACGCCACCAAGCTGCTGGACCAGGCCATCGCCGCCCGCGTCGCCTTCGTGCCGGGCGCGCCTTTCTACGCCAACGATCCGGCCACCAACACCCTGCGTCTGTCCTTCGTGACCGTGCCGCCGGAGCGCATCCGTGAAGGCATCGCCGTGCTGGGCAAACTGATCAAGGAGCAGTTGTAAGTAAGGTCTAACTTTAAAAAGGCGTTGCAGCCAGAACCGCGTTGTAGCCTTCGGCACAACGCGGTTTTTTATTTGTATCGTGCAGTCGCTGCGATTAGACACGTTCCAGTGACAATTCGAGAGATCTACGCAAAAATATTGTACGACAATACTGAGTTAATTAAGATTTCCAGTACTGCCGATGATTGACCAAACCTTCTCAACGCAAAATTTACTTAAGCTTGTTAATCGATTGGATCCTTCCAAATATAAACTTGGAAGGAGTTCTGATGATTACGAAGCCAAAATGGCCATTGTTAGTCAAAAAATAACCTCAGACGATTTCAAATTCTCTCGATTTGACAAAGCATTGCGCGGAGGAAAGCCGGTCTACACTGCATCAACATGTAGTGATGAGTTCGCGATTCGAAAACTGAACGACAATATTCGTAGACTATACAAGGTTACGCCAGCGAATCGACATGAAATAGTCGGACAAGTAAAACTACTGTTCGAAGAGAAGCTTCCATACTACGTAATTCGACTAGACATCAAAGACTTTTACGAGTCGATTAACCGACACGAGCTAATTGATCGACTGTGCTCGCGCTCTCTACTGGGATATAGAAGCAAGTTGGTACTTCATGCGTTATTTCAGTCCACTCAGTTTAAGCAGCACGGCGTCCCTCGCGGGATTAGCTTAAGCTCTACCTTATCCGAAATTTACTTACAAGAATTCGACAAGGCTGTTCGAAGAATGCCTGGCGTTTATTATTACGCAAGATACGTCGACGATATCATTCTTTTTTCGATAGCTGAACCTACTTCGCTATTGAAGAAGATTTCGGCACAATTACCCCACGGGATGTCATTCCACCCAACAAAATACGAGATTGTAGAGTTCAATGAAAAAGGTAACTGCGCTTCCTTTATTCACAATCCGTTCATTGAGTATTTGGGCTACAGGTTTCAATTTAGGCAACAAAAGGATGTTCCTATTAATGGCAAGCCTAACGCTGGTGCTCCTCCTCTTCCCCCACGCCTAATTGTTAAGATTGCTGAAAGCAAAGTAAAGAAAATAAAGCAACGCATCATGCTTTCTTTGCTGGACTTTATCAAAACCAATGATTTCGCCTTGTTATTCAGCAGAATTCGATTTCTGACAAGCAACACTAGAATGCAAAGACCCACGAACGATGGGACGCTTCTTTCCGGGATATACTACAGCTACAGCTACATTGATGAACAGGGCGCACTAGAGCTAAGTGAACTTAGTTCATTCTTGCGACATGCCGTTTTTTCGCAAAGTTGTTCATTTGGGCATAAATTATCAGCTCTAACGAAATCTCAACGCCAAACTTTAGGTAAATTTTCTTTTGAAGCTGGCTATAAGAATAGGGTTACTCACAATGTGTCTGCACGACGTCTTCGTCAAATAAAAAAATGTTGGCATCATGTCTAAAGCAAAAAAAATCAGGAAAATTCCATTTAAAAAGAGTGACTATCTTAGGCCGCTTTTGACTGACACACTCCCTTATGAGGTTCCGGTTAGATTTTCAAATTCCGGATTTTATGAGCGAGTAAGAAAAGGGGCTATCGAAAAGCTGGGCAACGAATGCAATTTGCCAATTTTTAAGCTAAATCGCGAATTCTCAATTCCGTACGACTTTAGAATTAAGAAAGACTCCCTCGATTTTAGAGCGTTGAGCGTTGTGCATCCCGGTTTACAATTGGAATATTGTGAACTTTATCAAAAATATGCTCAACTCATTATTGGGTTATGTTCGCGAAGCAACTTCACGTTACGTAGACCTAGTCGAGTTGCCACTCACTTCGTTGAAAAACGGCGTGCCACCAAATTCCTTTGGGAGCCGTCTAAAAATGAGGTTGAGGTACACAGCGATGGCTTCGCAGATCAAAACAAAAGCGCCTCATCATATTTCGCCTACGATCGATATGGACTGATTCACAAATTCTATGAATCGAGTGAGTATCACAGCCTAGAAAAGCGCTTCGCCAGGCTACGCACTCTCGACATATCAAAATGTTTTCATCACATTTATACGCACTCGTTCACATGGGCAGCGAAATCGAAGGAATATAGCAAAGAACATCGGGACGATAGTGCATTCGAACAGATTTTTGACAAAGTAATGCAGCGATCAAACTACAATGAAACAAATGGAATCGTTGTTGGCGCTGAAGTTTCTCGAATTTTTGCTGAGATAATCTTGCAAAGCATAGATCGCGAGGTTGAAGACGAGCTTTCCGAAATGAATGTCTCAGCCGGCATCCATTATGAAGTAAGGCGCTATGTCGATGACTACTTTATTTTCTTCAACGATTACCAAGTCGCCGATATTTGCCAAAAAACCTTTAGCAAACACTTAGGACAATACAAACTCTATCTTAACGACTCAAAAACGACAACGATATCTCGCCCATTTATTACTGGTCAGACCACCGCCAAAATTGAGCTTGCAGCGCTGGCCGATCGAATGTTTTCAAAACACACAAGAACGAAAACCGAAGTTCGCGAAACGTTAAAGCAAAAACATGGGGATTTTATCGGACCAGTGCGACCACCATTTCAGATTAAATACGTCGGGATAGCTACTAATGTTGCCTCTGGATATATACGAGACATCAAAACTATAGTATCGGAGACAGACGCCCCTTTCGAAGGCATCTCAAATTACTTTTTCACTGTAATTAGTCAAAAGCTCAGCGCACTTTTAGAGCAAATTCGCATTGAAGACACTTCCGAGCGAGAACAAGAGAGACTAATTAGATTTATTCTATTGGTAAGCGAAGTAATATTTTTCGTTTATGCAATGTCGCCGCGAGTACGAGCAACATACCAAATTAGCGCGCTTTGTTTCTTAATATTTCGTTTTTTAGAGCAGTGTGACAAAGAAATTTCAGAGCCTCTAAAAAATTACATGGCAGAGCAAATAAGAGTAATCTTAAGGGATACTGCTCTTACTGAGGAAGGCGATAACATTGAAGTGCTCAACTTGCTAGCGGCACTCAAATCATTCGGCCCGGAATATTTACTTACCCCGAATGAACTATTGAGCGCATATAGACTTTTCAAACCCAAAGATAAGTCAATCGATTTTCCAAAAAATTTATTCGGATATTTTCAGATTGTTACCTTCCTGCATTATGTAGAGGACATTCCCGACTACAATGTCATTAAATCAGATTTGATAAACCACGTTATAAAACTCTTCGATACCGAAATCGATTTCAAAAGTATACAAAGAAGTTCCGAACTTTCGATGTTATTGTTTGACTTCATTCGCTGCCCATATGTTCCTCAGACAGCAAAGGTCGACGTCGGGAGGTCTGTGCTGAAAAAATACAATAAGAAGGATGTTACCCCTAGGCTTTCAAATCTTTTGGACGTTATCAGTAAAGGCGACTGGTTCTTTTCATGGGATAAGAATCATGACCTTGGCGAGATCCTCTGGAAAAAAGAGTTGCGCTCTGCATATTGAATCGTGTAACATCCTATTTGTACGAGCTGCATAGTCGAAGTTTAGACAGTTTCAGGCTGACGTTTAGCATACAATACCTAGTGAAGGTGGTTTTTTACATTAGATCTATGGTAATGACCCCCTATAATTGAAGTCCCTTTACAATCAGATAGTATACGAGATGATTGTAAAGGGGGTTATAGGACACACGAGTGAATGTGCAGCTCGTGCATTCTCCAGCAATTAAGGGCTCTGCTCCTCATCCAAGCGCCCGCGTCGCCTTCGTGCCGGGCGCGCCCTTCTACGCCAACGATCCGGCCACCAACACCCTGCGCCTGTCCTTCGTGACCGTGCCGCCGGAGCGCATCCGTGAAGGCATCGCCGTGCTGGGCAAACCGATCAAGGACCAGCTGTAATCCCTTAGCCGTATCCCTCGCGCGCGGGCCGTCCGGCCCGCGCCTACCCTTGCCGCATTGTTACCGTCGGTGCCCGCCCGTGTAACTTTCTGTTTTTATCGGCAACCAAAAGTTGCGCCAAAGTCACAGAATTTTCTGTCAAACAAGCAATACTTGCCCCTTGATGGTGCGCAACAAGGTATGATTTTGAACGTACCCACCGTGCAGCCCTCACAAGGCACAGTATGACCAACCTAGCCAGCGCGGGGCTTGCCGCGCCCCGCAAGCCTGCCATTCTGATCGTCGACGACGCACCGGACAATCTCGCCCTGCTGCGCACGATGATGCTGCGCCAGGGTTACCAGACCTTCGTCGCCACCTCGGGCAAGCGCGCCCTCGAAATCGCCCAGCGCATCCAGCCCGACCTGGTGCTGCTCGACGTCGTCATGCCCGGCATGGACGGCCTGGAAACCTGCCGCCGCATGAAGGCGCAGCCGGCGACCTCGCGCATTCCCGTGATTTTCATGAGCGCGCGCGGCGAGACCGAGGACATCGTGGCCGGCTTCGACATCGGCGCCGCCGACTACATCCCCAAGCCGCTGCGCATGGAGGAAGTCTGCGCCCGCGTGCGCGCCCAGCTGCGCCTGTCCAGCGGCAGCGACATCCAGAAGGAACAGGCGGACCGCCTGCGCATGATCGTCGACAGCATGGACCAGGGCCTGCTGATCGTCGAGCGCTGCGGCCGCATCCAGTACGCGAACCCGTCCTGCGACCGCTACCTGGGCTATGCCAGCGAGGAGCTGGTGGGCCGCAAGCTCAGCGAGCTGCTGTCCAGCCAGGACGGGCATCCGGACACCTGCAGCTCGATGGAAGCGATCGGCCACGGCACCCGCGAAGTGCTGATCCGCCACCGCGACGGCGGCCTGCGCGCGATGGACCTGACGATGACGCCGATGCACGCGGCCGACGGCCAGTTCGTCGCCCTGCTGCACGACATCACCCACCACAAGCAGTCCGAGGATGCGCTGCAGCGCGCCGCCATGCTGGATCCGCTGACCCGGATCGCCAACCGCCGCCACTTCGACAGCTTCCTGGAAAAGGAATGGCAGCGCGCGATCCGCAACGCCCAGCCGCTGTCGCTGGTGGTGCTCGACGTCGACCACTTCAAGCTGTACAACGACACCCTCGGCCACGCCGCCGGCGACCTCTGCCTGCAGAAGGTGGCCCAGGCCCTGGAAGCGCACGCGCTGCGCCCGACCGACCTGGCGGCGCGCTACGGCGGCGAGGAATTCGTGCTGCTGTTCGGCGAGACCCCGGCCATCGCGGCGACCCGCCTGGCGGAAGCGATCCGCACCGCCGTCGAAGCCCTGCAGCTGCCGAACCCGCGTTCGCCGACCTCGCCGTGGATCACGGTCTCGGTGGGCGTGGCGACCATCGTGCCGACCCAGCTGGACCAGATCGAGCAGCTGTTCGCGTGCGCCGACCGCGCCATGTACGCGGCCAAGGAAGGTGGGCGCAACCGGGTCGAGACCGCAGTCGCTACCGGGGCAGCCTGGGATGCGGTGCGCAACGCGGCGATGATGTGATCAGAGCTGCCGCGGGTAGCCGGTAATCTCCGCAATATCCCGGTACAGCGGCTGCAGCTGCCTGTACATCCGCCGGTACACCTGCCGGTACAGCCGGTCGTAGATCTGGCGGTTCTCCGCCACCGGCTCGAACACCCGCCCTACCCTGGTCATTGCCGCCACCGCCGCATCGAAATCCCGGTGCAGGCCGAGGCCGACGGCGGCGTCGATCGCCGCGCCCAGGCCGGAGGTCTCGTACACGTGCGGGCGCGCGGTCGGCAGGCCGAAGATGTCGGCCGTGAGCTGCATCGCGCAGTCGCTCTGCGAGCCGCCGCCGGACACGCGCAGCTCCGTAATCGCCACCCCGCTTCTCTTCTCGATCCGTTCCTTCCCCTCGCGCAGCGCATAGGCCAGGCCTTCGAGGATGGCGCGGTAGACGTGGGCGCGGGTGTGGACGTCGCCGAAGCCGATGATGCCGCCCTTGGCCTCGCGCCCCGGCATGCGGATGCCGGGCGTCCAGTAGGGCTGCAGCATCAGGCCCATCGAACCGGGCGGCACGGTGCTGGCCATCTGGTCGAACAGCTGCTCCGGCGCGACGTCTTCCAGCAGCGCGCGGGTCTGCTCGTGGTGGCCGAACTGCTCCTTGAACCAGTTGACCATCCAGTAGCCGCGGAAGACCTGCACCTCGTTGCTGTAGGCGCCAGGCAGCGCCGCCGGATAAGGAGGAATGAAGGGCGTGACTTCGGTGTAGCGCGTGCTGGTGGTGTTGATGGTGGCCGTGGTGCCGTAGCTCAGGCAGCCCACGTGCGGCTCGCGGCAGCCGGCGCCGATCACCTCGCAGGCCTTGTCGGCGGCGGCGGCCAGCAGCGGCAGGCCTTGCGGGATGCCGGTATCGAGTGCAGCCTGTGCCGAGATCGTGCCGAGACGCTCGCCGGGATCGACCAGCTCGGGCAGCATGTGCGGCTCGACCGCCAGCGCCTGCCACTTCCAGTCGTGGCGCGCAGCCCAGCGGCGGCGCTTGTAGTCGAAAGGCAGATAGGCCACCTGCGAACCGCTGGAGTCGGCGAAGCGCCCGCACAGCCGCCAGTTCAGGTAGCCGGACAGCAGGAGGAACTTGTCGGTCGCTTTCCAGATGTCCGGCTGGTGCGCCTTGATCCAGTTGATCTCGGCCTCGCCGCGGAAGTAGTCGATGGTGCCGTCGACCCGCGCCAGCTTGAACGCGGTCTGCCACCACCAGGCAATGGGCGGATAGACGTCGGTGCGGCGCTGGTCCAGCCAGGTGATGGCCGGGCGCAGCGGCTGGCCGTCCTCGCCCAGGCTGACCACGGTGCCGCGCTGGGTGGTGACGGCCACGCCCTGCACCGCCGCCTTGTTCACGCCCGGCTGCGTCCATAAACCCCGGCAGGCCTTGCACAGCGAGGCCCAGTAATCCTCGGGGTCGTGCTCGGCCCAGCCGGGCTGGGTCGAATAATAGGCCTCCAGCATGACCTGGGACTTGGCCACGATATTCCCCTGCAGGTCGAACAGCAGCGCGCGTACGCTCTGGGTGCCGTTGTCGATGGCGAGGATGGTGGGTTGCATGCTCATGCGCGGTTCTCCTGCTCCGTCTCCTGCGGCAGGCCATAGTGGGAGCGCCACAAGGCTGCGTAGTCCTGTTCTTCTTGTTCCCAGCGGGCATCAATCCAGCCCAGCTCCGGCTGGCAGATCGCACGGATGCGCGGCATCAGCGCCCTGCCGCCCTCCTTCAGCTGCAAGCCCAGTCGCGTACGGCGCAGCAGCAGGTCCTCGAGACGCTGCACCGCTTCCGCACGCGCGGCCCAGCGCAGCTCGGCCCACGGGGTCTCGGTGCCGGGGACGATCTCGCACTCGCCTTCGGCTGCCGCTTCGAGCAGCGCCCCGGACCATGCGCCATGCCGGCCCTGCAAGCGCCGCAGCAGGCCGGCGGGCAGCTTGCCCTGCGATGCCGCCGGCGGCGGTGCGAACACGCGGCAGGGCCGCAGCTCGTCAAGCCACTCCGGCAGCTGGGTACGCACCTGTTTCAGGGCGTCGAGGGCGATGGCGCGGAAGGTGGTCAGCTTGCCGCCGGCTACCGCCACCAGGCCATCCTCGCTCCAGACGCTGTGCTCGCGTCCTTCGCGCGACGCGTCCGCGTGGCCGCCGGCGATCACCGGGCGCACGCCGGCGTAGGTCGACAGCACGTCGCGCTCATCGATGCCGAGCTGCGGGAACTGCGCCTGCAGGGCCGCCAGCAGGTAATCGACCTCGGCCCGCGTGATGCGTGCATCCTTCTCCATCGGCTGCTCGTGATCGAGGTCGGTGGTGCCGACCAGGGTCGTGCCCTCCCAGGGATAGGCGAACACCGGCCGGCCGTCATGCGGGTGCATCAGGCTCACGGCCTGGGACAGCGGCAGGCGCCAGGCCGGCAGGATCAGGTGGCTGCCGCGCAGCGGACGCAGGCGCGGGCCTTTCCCATGCAGGGCGCCGGACCACACGCCGGTGGCGTCGACCGTCACGCGCGCCTTCACTTCGTGGGTGGCGCCGCTCATTTCGTCGTGCAGCACCGCGCCGGCCACGCGGCCATCGACGCGGATCAGCGAGTGCGCCGCCACATAATTGAGCGCCGCGGCGCCGTGCGCCATCGCCTCGCCCAGCACGCGCAGCACCAGCCGCGCATCGTCGGTCTTGGCGTCCGTGTACACGATGCCGCCCACCAGGCCTTCACGTCCCACGTTGGGCGCCCGCTCCAAGAATTCTTCCGTAGCCAGCCAGTGCCGCTCGCGCCGTCCGGCCAGCAGGTCGTAGATGGCCAGGCCGGCCAGGAAGCTGCGCTTGCCGCGCTGGCCCTCGTAGTGGGCGAAAGCGAAGCCCTGCGGCTCGACCAGGCCGGGCGCGTCGCGCAGCAGGCTTTCGCGCTCGCGCACCGACTCGCGCGTCAGGTGCAGATGGCCGTCCTTCAGGTAGCGCAGGCCGCCGTGCACCAGCTTCGAGGAGCGGCTCGATGTGCCCCAGGCGAAATCGCGGCGTTCGACCAGCAAGGCCTTCAGTCCGCGCCGCGCCGCTTCCAGCAGGATGCCGGCGCCGGTGATGCCGCCGCCGATCACCAGCAGGTCCCATTCTTTCTCCATCAGCCCGGGCAGCGCGGCGCGCCCGTCGCGTCTCCAGAGCGCATTCATGGTGTGACCAGTTTGCCGGGGTTCATGCAGCCATCCGGGTCGAACTGGCGGAACAGCGCGCGCAGCGCTTCCATGCCGAGCCGGCCCTTCTCTTCGTGCAGCCAGGGCGCGTGGTCGGTGCCGACTCCATGCTGATGGCTGATGGTGCCGCCGCTGGCGACGATGGCTTCCGACACCGCCGTCTTGATGCGGCGCCAGCGCGCCAGGTCGGCATCGAAGTTCCCGGCGAGGCGCCAGATGAAGGTCGTGTAGACGCTGGCGCCCTGCGCATACAGGTGCGACAGGTGGGTGTAGGCGTGCACCCGCTCGCCCTCCGCAGCCAGTGCTGCTGCCGCCGCACCCTCCACCGCGCGCATCGCCGGGCTCACGCGCGGCCAGTCGACGGCCGTCTCGACGGTGTCGATCGCATAGCCGCGCTCCCAGGCGGCGTTGCGCAGGTAGACGTTGCGGAAGCGGTTCTTCTTCCAGCGCTCGCCCAGGCCCCCGCCCGCGTGCACGCCCTTGTGGCGCCGCGCGATTTTCAGGGCCGCAGCCAGGGCCGCTCTTGCCTGTCCCTTGGCGCCGCTGGCGCCGACCAGCAGCATGCACTTGCCCTCGCCCGCACCGCGCAGGCGCAGCAGGGTCTCGAGCAACGCTACCTGTCTCCCATGGCCGGCCAACGTCAGCATGGTCGCCGTCTCGACCGGATTCGACAGGCGCAGCATCGACAGCCCCAGGCGCGCCTGCACGATGGCGCGCACGGCCGATTCGGCGCACTCCCAGTCCGGCAGGAACACAGCGTGGAAGGCTTCGAATTCCGGCAAGGGACTGATCCGCACCGTCGCTTCCGTGAGTATGCCCATCCTGCCTTCGGAACCCAGCACCAGCTCGCGCAGGTCGGGGCCGGCGGCGGATGCCGGGAAGGTCGGGATCTCGAGCAGGCCCTGCGGCGTCTCCATGCGCCCGCCCGCGAACAGCTGCTCTATGCGGCCATAGCGCAGCGACTGCTGGCCCGAGGAGCGCGTCACCACCCAGCCGCCCAGGGTCGAGTACTCGAAGGATTGCGGGAAGTGGCCGAGGGTATAGCCGTGGGCGCGCAGCTGGGCTTCGAGGTCCGGCCCGGCGACGCCGGCGCCGAAGGTGGCCAGCAGCGATTCGCGGTCCAGGCTTGTGAGTGCGCGCAGGCGGCTCATGTCGACCGACAGCGTGGGCCGGCCGCGCGCCGCATCCAGGTGTCCGCAGACGCTGGTGCCGCCGCCGTAGGGCACGATGGCCGCGCCGGCATCGGCGGCGTAGCGGATCAGCGTGCGTACCTCGTCCGCGCTTTCCGGGAAGGCCACGCCGTCCGGCGCCACGTCGATGCGGCCGTAGCGCAGGCGCAGCCAGTCCTGCAGGCTCTGGCCCAGCGCGTGATTGAGGCGCACGGCGGGCGCCGTGTCCACCAGCGGATGCGGCGGCAGCTTCGACGGCGCCAGCTGCGCGCACACCGCCTCGAATGTCGCATCCTGCGGCCCCGTGCCCGGCCCCAGCTTCTCTACCAGGAAGCGCTGCACTCCCTCGCCGATCGGCAACTCGATCGCATCGTCTCCCCAGCCGTTCCATCGCCTCATGCCGCTCTCACCTTATTAGCCGTTGCATTTATTTATACTTTGCAAGAATATAAGGCCATCGCTTTCCCACGTATTGCGGATTCATGCCAAGCGCTTGTTCGAACATGCCACCGACGATGGTGCCCATCCTTGCCCGGGTCACCGGCTCCTACCTGCAGCCCCTGCTGGAGACAGCGGCGGCGCATGGCGTCGATGCGCGCACGCTGGCGCAGGCAGCCGGGCTGGCGATACCCCTCGATCCGCTGCCGGAGTCGCTGGCGGCGCGCGACTACATCGCCCTGCTGGCGGCGGGCGCGGATCTGAGCGGCGATGCGCATTTCGGCCTGCACGTGGGCGAACGGGTGCGGCTCGGCACCTACAGCGTGTATGGCCTGATCCTGCTGGCCTGCACCGACTTCGCCCAGGTCATCGAACAGACGCAGCGCTACGAACAGCTGGCCCACGATCTGGGACGCTCGCAGCTCGAGGTCGACTTCGAAACGAATATGGCGCGCTACACCTGGACCAGCCACTTCCCGGACGCCACCCGGCACCTGGCCGAAAGCGTGTTCGCCGGTATCCGGACGCTCAGTTCCTGGCTCGCCGGCCAGCCGCTGACGCCCTTGCGCCTGGCGTTCACGCACGAGAGCAAGGCCGATCCGGCCGAGTACGAACGGGTGCTGGGCATCGCGCCCGAGTTCGGGGCCGGCGCCTACCTGATCTGCTTCGACGCCGCCCTGCTGGCGATGCCGGTACCGAATGCCGATACCGGCATGTACCCGGTGCTGCAGCAGCACGCCGAGCGCCTGCTGAGGGAGCGCCGGGGTGAAGATGAGCGTGAGCGCGGGCGTCACGGCATCGTCGCCCAGGTGCGCGCCGCCGTGACCCGCAACCTGGCGAACGACCGCGTGCGCCTGGCGACCATTGCCGCCGAGCTGGAACTGTCGCCGCGGACCTTGCAGCGCAAGCTGGCGGAAAGCGGCGCCAGCTTCCAGCAGGTGCTCGACGACGCGCGCCATGCGCTGGCCCAGGACTACCTGCGCCAGCGCGGCCTGTCGCTGGCCGACATCGCCTTCCTGCTCGGCTACCAGGAGCAGAGCGCGTTCACGCATGCTTTCCGCGAATGGTCGGGCGTGAATCCGGGGGCCTGGCGCGAGCGGGCGCTAGCCGGGCAGGTTTAAAGCATCCTGACCCGGCGCAGGTCGTCCACCGCCGGCACGATCGCAAGGAGACACAGCATGCCGGCCAGCGGCAGGGTCGCCAGGTAGCCCGCATGCTTGAAGCCCAGCGCCCCGGACAGCGCGCCGACGAAGAACCCGAGCAGCAGCGACACCAGCAGGCGCAGGCGCGCGCGGTTGGCGGCCACCTTCGGCTGCGCGGTGTCGCGGTTCCAGTACAGCATGCGGCCCAGTTCGATGCCGATGTCGGTGACGATGCCGGTCATGTGGGTGGTGCGGATCTCGGCCTGCGAGAGCTTGGTGATCAGCGCGTTCTGCAGGCCCATCATGAAGCACAGCAGCATCACGGTGAGCGGCAGGAACAGCGCGTCGACCCCGGCCAGGCGCGCGCCCAGCACGCCGAAGGCCAGCAGCAGTACGGCTTCGAGCAGCAGCGGCAGCGCATATTCGCTGGCCAGGCCGCGGCGGCGCCCGTAGTTGACGGTCAGCGCGGTGCAGGCCGCCCCGGCCAGGAAGGACAGGACGGCGCCGAGCGCATCCAGCGCGAGGTCCCAGGCGCCCAGCACCAGATTGTCGGCCGCCGACGAAATCGCCCCGGTCAGATGCGAGGTGTACTGGTGCACGGCGAGGAAGCCGCCGGCATTGGTGGCGCCGGCGACGAAGGCCAGCGCCACGCCGAGATGGCGGTTGGCGCGCGGGCTGCGCGCAGGGCCGAGCAGGCTGCGGGCGTAGTGGATCGGCACGACTGATCTCCGTATCACTGAGGAGCAAATTCCTCCAGTTAATATTACTGCATTCCAAGCCACAGCAGCATCGGGCCGGCCTCGCTATAATTGATCTTCTTGCATAGCCTCTCCGACCTGGTAAAGCCGTGAACCCACATCTCGAAAGACTGCATCCCTACCCCTTTGAAAAGCTGCGCCAGCTGTTCGCCGGCGTCACGCCGAATCCCGAGTACGCCCATATCAGCCTCGGCATCGGCGAACCCAAGCACCCGACCCCGGCCTTCATCCAGAAAGCCCTGACGCAGAGCATGACCGGGCTGGCGAACTATCCGAGCACGCATGGCGGCGAGCCGCTGCGCGCGGCGATTGCCGGCTGGCTGGAACGCCGCTACGGGGTGCCGCAGCTGGATCCGAACACCATGGTGCTGCCTGTGAACGGCTCGCGCGAGGCGCTGTTCGCGATCGCCCAGTGCGTGATCGATCCGCGCTCGGCATCTAATGGGGGCGCGCTCGTGATGTGCCCGAACCCGTTCTACCAGATCTACGAAGGCGCGGCCTACCTGGCCGGCGCCGAGCCCTACTTCGTGAACTCGGTCCCGGCGCGCAACTTTGCCCCGGACTATGCCAGCGTGCCCGACGACGTGTGGGCGCGGGTGCAGCTGCTCTACCTCTGCTCGCCCGGCAACCCGACCGGCGCCGTGCTGACCCTGGACGACTGGCGCGAACTGTTCGAGCTGGCCGACCGGCACGGCTTCGTGATCGCCGCCGACGAGTGCTATTCCGAGATCTATTTCAGCGCCACCCCGCCGCTGGGCGCGCTGGAAGCGGCGCACCAGCTGGGCCGCAGCGCCGGCCTGCGTCCCTACGCCAACCTGATCGTGTTCTCGAGCCTGTCCAAGCGCTCGAACGTGCCGGGTATGCGCTCGGGCTTCGTCGCCGGCGATCCGGACGTGCTGAAGAAATTCCTGCTCTACCGCACCTACAGCGGCGGCGCCATGTCGCCGCCGGTACAGGCGGCATCCTGCGTGGCCTGGAACGACGAAAGCCACGTGCAGGAGAACCGCAACCTGTACAAGGAAAAGTTCAACCTCATCACGCCGCTGCTCAAGGGCGTGATGGACGTCGAGCTTCCCGACGCCGGCTTCTACCTGTGGGCCGACGTGCGCGCCAGCGGCCTGTCGGACACGGAGTTCGCACGCGGCCTGTACGCCGAATATAATGTGACGGT
This sequence comes from Telluria sp. GW821-FHT07G12, assembly GCF_059418525.1. Lineage (NCBI taxonomy): Bacteria > Pseudomonadati > Pseudomonadota > Betaproteobacteria > Burkholderiales > Oxalobacteraceae > Telluria > Telluria sp. GW821-FHT07G12. Next base: position 66,381 of record NZ_JBWKQA010000001.1, read on the forward strand.
TTTGCCCGGCTCCTACCTGGCGCGCGACGCGCACGGCAGCAATCCGGGACGCAACCGCATCCGCATGGCGCTCGTCGCCGAAGTGGACGAAGGACTGGAAGCGGCCAACCGCATCGTCCAGTTCTGCAAAGATCTGAAGTCCTCCTGAAATCGACTCGTAACTTAAAACATCATGACCCAACAACTCCAGACCATCATCGACACCGCGTGGGAACAGCGCGCCGACATCAGCCCGAACAGCGCCAGCGCCGAAGTGCGGGACGCCGTCGCCCACGTCATCAAAGGCCTCGACGACGGCAGCCTGCGCGTCGCCCAGAAAGACAGCGGCAGCTGGGTCGTGAACCAGTGGATCAAGAAGGCCGTCCTGCTGTCGTTCCGCCTCGAGAACAACGTGCCCGTCGAAGGCGGCGGCATGCAGTTCTACGACAAGGTGCCGACCAAGTTCGCCAACTACACGCCGGAAGATTTCGCCAAGGGCGGCTTCCGCGTGGTGCCGCCGGCCGTGGCCCGCCGCGGTTCCTTCATCGGCAAGAACGTCGTCCTGATGCCGTCCTACGTGAACATCGGCGCCTACGTCGACGAAGGCACCATGGTCGACACCTGGGCCACCGTCGGCTCCTGCGCCCAGATCGGCAAGAACGTCCACCTGTCCGGCGGCGTCGGCATCGGCGGCGTGCTGGAACCGATGCAGGCCAACCCGACCATCATCGAAGACAACTGCTTCATCGGCGCCCGTTCGGAAATCGTCGAAGGCGTGATCGTCGAAGAGAACTCGGTGATCTCGATGGGCGTGTACATCGGCCAGTCGACCAAGATCTACAACCGCGAAACCGGTGAAGTCACCTACGGCCGCGTGCCTTCGGGCTCGGTGGTGGTGTCGGGTTCGCTGCCGTCCGCCGACGGCAAGTACAGCCTGTACTGCGCCGTGATCGTCAAGCGCGTGGATGCGCAGACGCGTTCGAAGACCGGTATCAACGAGCTGCTGCGCGGCGTTTGATCGAACGGTTGCACGCAATGTGATGTAGGGTGGGCACCCCGTGCCCACGTCAGCAACGAAAAAGGTGGGCACGGGGTGCCCACCCTACGCCTTCTTTCCCACCTCAGGTAGAATCCCCAAAACGGGAAAATTACCGCAAAGCAAGGGAGAGAGAACCATGATGATGGAACGCCTGTTCCAGTTGATGAAGGAAAAAAACGCGTCGGACATGTTCTTCGCGGTTAATTCCCCCGTCCACATCAAGATCAACGGGAATCTCATCCCGATCAACCAGAACAAACTCGAGCCGGAAAACATCCAGGTGCTGCTGTCCGAGATCGCCTCGGAAGAGCAGATGGCCGAGCTGGAACGCACCAACGAGCTGAACATGGGCATTTCCGTGCCCAACCTGGGACGCTTCCGTTTGTCGGCCTTCCGCCAGCGCGGCTCGATCTCGGCCGTGTTCCGCTTCGTGCCGGCCAGCATCCCGCCGCTGGACGAACTGGGACTGCCGCCCGTGCTGTCCGAGCTGATCATGGAAAAGCGCGGCCTGCTGCTGATCGTCGGCGCCACCGGTTCCGGCAAGTCGACCACCATCGCCTCGATGCTGGACCACCGCAACGAACAGCGCCCCGGCCACATCCTGACGCTGGAAGACCCGATCGAGTACCTGTTCAAGAACAAGAAGTCCATCGTCAACCAGCGCGAGATCGGCAGCGACGCCACCAGCTTCGACGTCGCCCTGCGCAACTCGATGCGCCAGGCGCCGGATTGCATCCTGATCGGCGAGATCCGCGACAAGGACACTATGGCCGCCGCCCTGGCCTACGCCCAGTCCGGCCACCTGGTGCTGGCGACCCTGCACGCCAACAACAGCTACAACGCGCTGAACCGCATCATCAGCTTCTACCCGATCGAGAACCGCCCCGCCCTGCTGCAGGATTTGTCGTCAGCGGTGAAGGCCATCGTCTCGCAGCGCCTGGTGCGCTCGAAGTCCGCCGGCAAGCGCCAGGCCGCGGTCGAGATCATGGTCAACACCCGCTACGTGGCCGACCTGATCGAGAAAGGAGATATCGGCCAGATCAAGGAAGCGATGGACAAGAGCCTGTCGCCGGGCTCGCAGACCTTCGAAAAGGCCCTGCTGGAGCTGTTCCAGGCCGACCTGATCACCCAGGAAGAAGCGCTGGCGAACGCGGATTCGGCCACCAACCTGCTGTGGCTCATCAACAATGGGCCGGACAGCCAGGCGGCGAAGACGGATGGCACGAGCGCAGGGTCGGACGCCAAGCAGGCGGAAGAGCCGGCAGGACCGTCGTTTACCGAGTTCACGCTGGACAACTGAGCGCGTGCGGATTTGTGACGCCGGGTCACAAATCCCCGTTCAGATGCGGTTCATCCTGAGTTCGCATTGCCTGAGCCGGTGTCCGTTGGCCATCATCGCGCCCTTGCCCTGATAGCTCGTCGCGCCGGCAGGGAAAGCGCCGCTGATGTCCAGCCGCCACGCCCGCGTCTGCTCTCCGACCCGGTGTCCCGTTCCATGCAGTTCGAGCCTGTCGTCCACCACCTGGCCGGACAGGGTTTCGACCACGTCGGCCGTCCTGCGATTCAGATTGACCGTCGTTCCCTGCACTTCCACCGTGAATCGCGCTTCGTAGGCTTCCGCACGCGGGCCGCTGTCGGTACGGGCGTCGCAGGCCATGACACCATTCCAGTTGCCGGAACCAGCTGCAGCGGCGGCCGCGACCTGGGCGGCCGGCTTGACCGCGGCGCCGGCGTCCCCGCCAGGTAGCCGGACAGGCGCTTGCAATGCCAGCACCTCACGGCCGAAGCTCGTCGCGCATGCCTGCGCATACGCGGCTAGCGTCGCTTTCAGGCGTGCGGCGCCGTTGGCCAGCATCTGATCGTAGGTAGGGGCGTTGGCGTCCGACTCGGGAACCTGCTTGCAGGGCGCTTCGGCGACGACACTGCGGGCATCGACATCGATCAAACGCGCGGTGGCGACGTACTGAACCCGGTAGTGGGTCCAGTTGGTCGGAAAGTAGATGAAACTCCAGTTCTGGGTCTGCACGTCGAGCACGAAACGTGCCTTGCCTTTCGCTAGCTCGGCGATACGGGCCGCATCGCTGGTGTCGACCTTCAGAGGCTGCCCGACGATCTGCATACCCTGGCTGGACTGCATGGCGCCCGCCAGGGCGGCCGATATCGCGTCGGCGGGGTCGGCTACCTTGTTCTCCGCAATGATCTTGTTCCCTTCCGAGACAGCCGCCACCGCCCCGATGACACCGAAGCTCACGTTGGCCGTCGAGGTTGCCGAAAAGGCGGGCATTTCCCTCACGGTGTAGATGATGCTCTGGTTGCGAACGCTGCCCATGGCTTGGGTGTCCATGGTTTTTGTTACGGTCGACACACATCCTGTAAGCAACATTGAAGCGACAACAGGGCCAATCCACTTTTTCATCGCGGTCTCCGAAAGCGGCATGCATATGCCAGGGTAAGCGAATTAGCTTACACAAATGACAATATATTGTCTATCGGAAAACCATACAGCGTAGAGACTGCGCTACCGCCGGCACACCGGCGGCCCGCTCGCCTGCCCATCCAGCCCCGTCACCACGACTTCGGTCGCGCCCGCCTCGTGTTCGAACGCCAGCTGCACCGGCCCGTTCCGCGCCACGAACACGTCTTCGTCGACGGGAACGATCTCGATGCGCCCGGTCGCGGGCATCTCCGCGTAGTAGCGGCTGACCTCGCGGCTGACGCGCAGCAGCTCGCCGTTCGAGAGGTCGTAAGCGCCGGTCAGCCCACTCGCCAGTAAGGGATCGACGAAATACCGGTGGCGGCACGCCTGCCCACCCGCATCCGCGCCCGACGCCAGCGGAGCAAGCACGGCCAGTGCGACACCACACGCGGCAAGCGTAAGGGTGCTCATCCTGGACATAAAGCCTCCATGTCAGCATCTGCCATCGTAAGACCGCCTGCTCAGCGGATGGTTCGCCAGTTCGGCGACAGGCTGGAGCGGCCCTTGCTAAACTATCTTCTGGGGGTAGCGGCCTGTGCTATCCTTCGCGGCTTTCCTTAGAGCTAAACCATGAAGAAAATTCTCTACGGTATTCCGAACTGCGACACCGTCAAGAAAGCACGCACCTGGCTGGCCGAGCACGGCCAGGACGTCGAGTTCCACGATTTCAAGAAACAGGGTCTGTCCCGCGAGACCGCCGCCGCCTGGCTCGAGCAGCTCGACTGGGAAGTCCTGGTCAACCGCAAGGGCACGACCTGGCGCAAGCTGCTAGAGGAGCGCCGCGCGCAGGTCATCGACAAGGCCAGTGCGCTGGAGCTGATGCTGGAAAATACCTCCGTCATCAAGCGCCCGGTGCTCGAAGGCGCCGGCCCGCTGAAGGTCGGTTTCTCGACCGACGAATACGAGCGTAGCTTCGGAGACTGGCCTGCATGAAGACCTCGCGCACCCTGCAGCTGACCGAGGAGCTGATCGCCCTCGATTCGGTCACCCCGCAGGACAAGGGCTGCCAGCAGAAGCTGAAGGAGCTCTTGTCTCCGCTCGGCTTCCAGTGCGAGACCATCGAATCGAACGGCGTGACCAACCTGTGGGCGCGCCGCGGCACTGAGTCGCCGGTGTTCGTGTTTGCCGGCCACACCGACGTGGTGCCGGCCGGCCCGCTCGACCAGTGGCATTCGCAGCCCTTCGCCCCGACCCGGCGTGACGGCAAGCTGTACGGGCGCGGCGCCTCCGACATGAAGACCTCGATCGCGGCGATGGTCGTCGCCGTCGAGGAGTTCGTCGAGGCGCACCCGGGCCATGCCGGCTCGATCGCCTTCCTGATCACCAGCGACGAGGAAGGCCCGGCCGTGGACGGCACCGTGGTCGTCTGCGAGCTGCTGGAAGAACGCGGCGAGACCCTGGATTACTGCCTGGTCGGCGAGCCGACCTCCAGCCACGTGCTGGGCGACATGATCAAGAACGGCCGCCGCGGCTCGCTGTCGGGCTGCCTGACCGTCAAAGGGGTGCAGGGCCACATCGCCTATCCGCACCTGGCGCGCAATCCCATTCACCAGGCGGCGCCGGCCCTGGCCGAACTGGCTGCTGAAAAATGGGACGACGGGAACGAGTACTTCCCGCCGACCAGCTGGCAGATCTCGAACATCCATGCCGGCACTGGCGCCAACAACGTCATTCCCGGCGCGATGAAGGTCGACTTCAACTTCCGCTTCTCGACCGCCAGCACGGCCGACGGCCTGGAGGCGCGCGTGCACGCCATCCTCGACCGGCACGGCCTGGACTATGATTTCACATGGACCCTGTCCGGCGAACCCTTCCTGACGCCGAAGGGCACGCTGTCCGATGCCATTTGCGGCGCCATCAGGCAGGAGCTGGGCGTGGTCACCGAACTATCGACCACCGGCGGGACTTCGGACGGGCGCTTCATCGCCCGCATCTGCCCCCAGGTGATAGAATTCGGGCCACCGAACGCCAGCATCCACAAGATCGACGAGCACATCGAACTGCGCTACGTCGATCCGCTCAAGAACATCTACCGCCGCACGCTCGAAGCCTTGCTGGCGCCCTCGCCGTCCGCGGCGTAATCGACATCGACTAACGAGACCATCGCCATGGCCACCAATACTCCCCATTTCTGCACGCCGCGCGACCTGCTGCGCTACGCCGTCACCCGCTTCAACACCGCCAAGCTGTTCTTCGGCCACGGCAGCGCCGAGGCCTTCGACGAAGCCGCCTACCTGATCCTGCACACCTTGAAACTCCCGCTGGACAAGCTCGAGCCCTTCCTCGACGCGCGGCTGCTGCAGGAAGAAGTGCTGCAGGTGCTGGCCGTGATCGAGCGCCGCGTCAGCGAGCGCGTGCCGGCCGCCTACATCACCAACGAAGCCTGGCTGGGCAGCTACAACTTCTACGTCGACGAGCGCGTGCTGGTGCCGCGTTCCTTCATCGCCGAGCTGATCCCGAGCATGTTCAGCCCCTGGGTGTCGGATCCGGATGGTGTCGAGAACGTGCTCGAACTGTGCACCGGCTCCGGCTGCCTGGCGATCATGCTGGCCGACGCCTTCCAGAACGCGACGGTCGACGCGGTCGACATCTCGAAGGACGCGCTGGCGGTTGCCGAGCGCAACATCCGCGACTACAAGCTGGACGGCCGCGTGAACCCGATCGAGTCGGACCTTTACGAGAACGTGCCGTTCAAGAAGTACGACCTGATCGTCACCAACCCGCCCTACGTGAACAGCGATTCGATGGGCAAGCTGCCGCCTGAATACATGCGCGAGCCGCAGATCGCCCTGGCCGGCGGCGAGGACGGCATGGACCTGGTGCGCAAGATCGTCGACGGCGCCGCCGAGCGCCTGACGCCGGAAGGCGTGCTGGTGGTCGAGATCGGCAACGAGCGCGACTACGCGGAAGCGGCTTTCGGCCACCTGGGCCTGACCTGGCTGACCACCAGCATCGGCGACGATGCGGTGTTCCTCCTGACCGCGGAGCAGCTGGCGAAGTAACATGATCCGATTTACTAATGTCAGTCTCATGCGCGGCACCAAGCCGCTGCTGGAAGACGCCGATCTCACCCTCAACCCCGGCGACAAGATCGGCCTGATCGGCGCGAACGGCGCCGGCAAATCCAGCCTGTTCGCGATGCTGCGGAACGAATTGCACCCGGACCAGGGCGCGATCGATTTCCCGCAGCGCTGGCGCATGGCCTACGTGGCCCAGGAGACGCCGGCGCTGGACCGTCCGGCCATCGAGTACGCGATCGACGGCGACGCCAACCTGCGCACCCTGCAGGCCGAGCTGGAAGCCCTGGAGGCGGCCGAGCACACCCACGACAACGGCATCGCGATCGGCCACCTGCACTCGGCCCTGGCCGATGCGGACGCCTACACGGTGCAATCGCGCGCCGAGCAGCTGCTGCTGGGCCTGGGCTTCTCGCTGGAGCAGATGCAGCAGCCGGTGGCCAGCTTCTCGGGCGGCTGGCGCATGCGCCTGAACCTGGCGCAGGCCCTGATGTGCCCTTCCGACCTGCTGCTGCTGGACGAGCCGACCAACCACCTCGACCTGGACGCGATCATCTGGCTGGAAGACTGGCTGAAGCGCTACCAGGGCACGCTGATCATCATCTCCCACGACCGCGACTTCCTCGACGAGATCGTCAACGTGGTCGTGCACATCGACGAGCGCAAGCTGAAGCGCTACTCGGGCAACTACTCGGCCTTCGAACGACAGCGCGCCGCCCACATGGTGCTGGCCGCCGCCGCCTTCGAGAAGCAGCAGCGCACCCGCGCCCACCTGCAGTCCTTCGTCGACCGCTTCAAGGCCAAGGCCACCAAGGCGCGCCAGGCCCAGAGCCGCATGAAGGCGCTGGCCAAGATGGAAGAACTGGCCCCGCTGCGCGCCGCCGCCGAATTCTCCTTTGAATTCCGCGACCCGGTCTCGGCGCCGAATCCGCTGCTGGTGATGGAAGACGTCGATGCCGGCTACCCGCTCCTCGACGCCCACGGCGACAAGGTCGGCGGCAAGACCATCGTCCACCGCGTGAACTTCTCGCTGCAGACGGGCCAGCGCATCGGCCTGCTGGGCGTGAACGGCGCCGGCAAATCCACGCTGATCAAGACCATCGCCAACGAACTGGCGCCGCTCGCCGGCAAGGCCACGCTCGGCAAGGGCCTGGTGATCGGCTACTTCGCCCAGCACCAGGTCGAGATGCTGCGCCATGACGAATCGCCGCTGTGGCACCTGCAGAAGATCGCGCCGACCGTGCGCGAGCAGGAGCTGCGCAACTTCCTGGGCGGCTTCAACTTCCCGGGCGATATGGTGACCAGCCCGATCCGGCCCTTCTCCGGCGGCGAAAAGGCGCGCCTGGCGCTGGCCCTGATCGTGTGGCAGCGGCCGAACCTGCTGCTGCTGGACGAACCGACCAACCACCTGGACCTGGAAACGCGCGAAGCTCTGACCCTGGCGCTGGCGCAGTTCGAGGGCACGCTGGTGGTGGTCTCGCACGATCGCCACCTGCTGCGCGCCACCACCGAGGAATTCATCATCGTCGCCGACGGCCGCCTGCAGCCCTTCGACGGCGACCTGGACGACTACAAGGACTGGCTGTTCAAGACCAAGCTGGCCAAGAACAACGAAGCCACGCCCCTGCCGGCGAAGGACGACAAGCCGGCCGCCGCCTCTGCGCCGCTGCAGGTGGTCGACCGCAAGGAGCAGAAGCGCCTCGAAGCCGAGGAGCGCCAGCGTGTGGCTGCCCTCAAGAAGCCGATCGAAAACCGCATCAAGCGCCTGGAAGAGCAGATGGCCAAGCTGAACGCCAGGAAGAGCGACATCGACGCCCGTCTGCTGGAGCCGGCGATCTACGAAGCGGACAAGAAGGAAGAGCTGAAGACGCTGGTGGCGGACCAGGCTTTCGTGGTGCGGGACCTGGGAACGCTGGAAGAGGAATGGCTGGAGTTGCAGGAGCAGCTGGAAGCCCTGGCTGCCTGATTGCGGGCGCCGTTCCCGCGCGCGCGGGAACGGCGTTTCAGTACTTCAGGCCACGTGCCGCGAAGCGGCCGGCCTTTTCACCGACATCAGCTTCTCGATGTCCACCAGGATCAGGCGCCTTGCCCCGGTCTGCCCCAGTCCCAGCAGGTATTCCGGCCGCTCGCCATCGGCGCCCGCAGCCGGCAGCGGCGCCACCTGCTCGGGCCGCAGCGTCACCACGCCGGTCACGCCATCCACCACCATCCCCATCACGCAACTCGACAGCTTGAGGATGATCACGTCGGTCATCGGATCGGGCGCGTCCGGACTCGTGCCGCAGGCCACGCGCATGTCGACCAGCGGGATAATCACGCCGCGCGACACGGCGACGCCGCCGATGATCTCACCGCTTGCCGCAAAACGCTCGAGTGCCTTGAGCACGCGCAACTCCTGCACCTTCGCGAAGTCGATACCGTATTCGAGGCCGCCAAGCGTGAAGCTCAGGAACTGGATCGGATGGAGGCCGGAAGAAGTCGTAGTGTCATGCATGGCGCGTCCTTTATTCAAGAATGTCATGCTAAGGCCGTCACCCGTTTTCACAATTGAGTGCAGTCAATCTTTCCCATAGGCAGTAGCAAGCTTGCTTACACTGGCCGCCCCGGTACAATGGCCGGCCATGTGCGCAAGCGAATTGAAGAGGAACCGATCATGTACCAGTGGCTGCGACGCCTGATTTCCGGCCCTGCCGCGCCCGCGCGCCCGGCGCCGTCCACGCAAATGCCGGCCGCGGTGCAGGTTCCCGAAGCGGCCGCGGCGCCGGCTCCTGTCCCGGCGCCCCCTCCCGCCGCCGTGCCGGCGCTTGATGCGCGCCCGGTCCGCCCGCCGGTGCCTTTCGAGCTGCTCGACCTGGTCGGCACCGCCTGGAACGCCTGGCTGTTCGAGCGCAGCGACGAAGGCGGCCTGGAACTCAATGCCTTCGAAACCCAGGTGCTGGAGACGCTGGCCGCGATCCTGTCCTCGCAGCAGTCGGGCGCCGCGCTGGTGCGCCGCATGCCGGGGCTGATCCCGCAGCTGCTGCAAAGCCTGCGCAGCGAGAGCTTTTCGGGCAGCGCCCTGTCGCGCACCATCTCGTCCGACGTGGTGCTGGTGGCGGCGGTGATCCGCCTTGCCAACAGCTGCTACCAGACGACCGGCGCCTCCGTCACCAGCGTCGAGCAGGCCGTCATCCTGATCGGCCAGGAAGGCCTGCGCCAGCTGATCACGACGGTCGCCTTCCGCCCCATCATCGACGTCAACTCCGGCTTCTACGTGCGGCGCCTGGCGCCCATCCTGTGGGAGCACTCGGAACGCTGCGCCATCGCCGCGCGCAAGATGGCGCCGGCGCTCGGCATCGAGCCCTTCGACGCCTTCCTGGCGGCCCTGCTGCAGAACGTCGGCCTGACGGTGGCGCTGCGCACCATGGACCAGATTACCAAGGGCGAGCCGCAGCTCGGCTCGGGCATGTTCTGGGCCCAGCTTGCGCGCGACACCCGCCGCCTGAGCGTCAGCATCGCGCGCGAATGGAACTTCCCGGAGAGCGTGGTGCGGGCGCTGGACGAACAGGGCGGGATGCGCAAGGGGGCGCAGATGTCGGCGCTGGGGCGCTTGCTGATGCTGGTGGATTACCTGGGCAAGCTGCGGGCGCTGGTCGAACAGGGCGTGCTGGAGGATGGGGATGGCAAGCTGTTGACCGGCTTGCCGGACGATGCGGCGGCGTGCTACGAGCTGCTGGCGTCTAAATAACCGTCATCCCCGCGAAAGCGGGGATCCATACTGAGGCACCGGATTTGGAAAAGCCGCGTATCGGCGGCAAAACAGACTTCGGCAGCTCGGCATGGATTCCCGCTTTCGCGGGAAGTCAGGCTGGGCAATGCCCGGCCTGACGGTTCATAAGTTACGGCTTGACGGAAGCATCCGTCTTCGCCAACTCCCGGTTTTGCTCATCCAGCCAGGCCTTCAGCGGCGCAAAATAATCCAGCATCGCCGTCGCATCCATCTTGTCCTCGCCGGTGACGGCTTTCAGCGCTTCCGGCCACGGCTTCGACTTGCCCATCGCCAGCATCTGCTGGAACCTGGCGCCGGCGGCCTTGTTGCCGTAGACCGAGCAGCGGTTCAGCGGGCCGCTGTAGCCGGCTTCGCGGCACAGCGCGCGGTGGAACTGGAACTGCAGCACGTGGGCCAGGAAGTAGCGTGCATACGGGGTGTCGCTGGCGACGTGGAACTTGGCGCCGGCGTCGAAACCGCCGTCGGCGATCGGGGCCGGGCGGCCCACGCCCTGGTACTGCTCCTTCAGCGCCCACCAGGCCTTGTCATAATCCGCCGGCTTGACCTGGCCGGCATACACCTGCCAGCGCCACTTGTCGACCATGTAGCCGAAGGGCAGGAAGGCGACCTTCTGCAGCGCCGTGTACAGCAGCGGACCGATGTCCTGCGACGGATCCGGCTCGGTCTTCATCAGGCCCATCTGCTTCAGGTAGGCCGGGGTGATCGACAAGGCCACGGTGTCGCCGATGGCTTCGTGGAAGCCGTCGTTGGCGCCGTTCTTGAACATCGGCGACTGGCCGCTGTAGGCCAGGTCGTAGTACAGGTGGCCCAGCTCGTGGTGGATGACGCGGAAGTCCTCGGCGGTGGGGGTGATGCACATCTTGATGCGCACGTCGTCCTTGCCGTCCAGGTCCCAGGCCGAGGCGTGGCACACCACCTCACGGTCGCGCGGCTTGGTCAGCAGCGAGCGCTCCCAGAAGGTGTCGGGCAGCTTGCGCATGCCGAGCGAGGTGTAGAAGCCCTCGGCATAGCGGGTCATCGCCTTGGCGTCGGTCTTGCGCTCTTCCAGCAGCGCGGTCAGGTCTTCGCCGCCGTCCTTGGTGGCGGGTTTCAGTAGCGGGTACAGGTTGTCCCAGCTCTGCGCCCACATGTTCCCCAGCAGGTGGGCCGGGATCGGGCCGGTCGCCGGCACGATCGATGCGCCATAGGCCTGGCGCAGCTTGTAGCGGGTGTAGGTGTGCAGCGAGTCGTACAGCGGCTTGACCTGCTGCCACAGGCGTTCCATCTCGGCGGAGAAGGCTTCCGGACTCATGTCGTAGCCCGAGCGCCACAGCGCGCCGGTGTCGGCATAGCCCATCGCGCGGGCGCCCTTGTTGGACAGCTCGACGTATTTGGCGTAGTCGTCCTTGTAGGCCGGCGACTGCGCGTGCCAGCCCAGCCAGACTTCCTTCAGGCGGTTCGGGTCGCGGCTGGTGGCCAGTACCTTTTCCAGTTCGCCGAGCGGCATGCATTCCGTTTTATTCGGCGGGCAGTACTTGGCCGAGCCGTAGGCGCCGGTCATGTGAGCCGCCAGGCGCGCGTAGGCGCCGCGGTCCTTCGCGTCCGGCAGCATCAGGGTCTGCTGCAGCAGCATCAGCTTGCGGGCGCTGGCTTCCGGCAGCTTCAGGTCCTTGTAGCGGCGCGCCTTGAGGGCGGTCTCGCCGCTCAGGGTCAGGTAGCCTTCGTTGGCGGCGGCCGTCATCGACTGGGTGTCGAACGTGATGAAGTTCTCGGCCACCCACTCGGCGCGCTGGGCGTCCAGGCCGAGCTGCTCGAGCTTTTCTTCGGCGTCGGCGATGAAGCGTTCGGCTTCGGCGACGGTCGGTTTGCCTTGCACTTTTGCCGGCGTCGCCTTGGCGGCAGTTGCTGCGCCTGCGGCTGCCGGCAGCGCCACGAAAGCCCCGGCCACCAGCGTCGCGACCAGGCTGCGGCGGCAATTCGGATACATCATGTTCATTGCGTCCCCTCTCTCTTGGTATTGTCGTCAGGCCGTCGCGGCCTGCTCGCTGCTCCATGCAAAGCTGCCCTGGCTGCCGGAGAACAGCAGCTCGCCGTTCTGCGGCCCGCGCAGGCGCGCCTTGATCTCGCGGGGTCCAATGATATACGGAGTCCCGGCCGCCGGGCTGAATCCGAGCACGCGGACCAGGGTGTCGCCCTGCAGCTGGTGCAGCGTGACCGCCGACACGCAGGCGGCGTCGACGCGCTGGCGCTCGAGGTCGGCCAGCACCTTGCGGCCCTCTTCCTGGTCGGCTTCCAGCTGTTTGATCTTGCCCGATACCTCGCCGATTGCCTTCAGCGCCGGCGCCACCTCCTGCGCCATGCGCTGGAACTGGCGCGCCTGCTCGGGCGTGAGGCTGATCTCGTTCTTGCGCAGGCGCGAAGCCAGCATCAGGTAGCGGCGCACCTCCTCCTGCGAGGTCAGGGTCTCCATCTGCGCTTTCTGGCGCGCGGCCAGCTGGCCGAACTGCGCCAGGCGCGCGCCGATCGCGGCGATGATCTCCTCCACCTGCGGGCCTTCCGGGCGCAGCACGTAGACCAGCATCTCGCCCTGCTTGCGCGGCATCGCGAATTCGATCGCCACGCGGCGTCCCGCAATCGCGCTGCCCTCTGCATAGCCGATGTTCACCTCGTCGCCGATCACCTCGCAGTTGACCGCATGGGCGATCGTGATGCGGGTGCCGGACACCACGCAGTTCTCGGCGCGGTCCAGCACGATGGCGCCATCGTCGGCGTGCAGGATGGCGCCGGAGGCCACGCCGAACACGCGGATGTCGCCGCGCTTGTTGTGGGCGCTGCCGCCCACCAGGTTGGCGTGCAGCAGGATCTTGCCGCCACGCGAGCTCAGGACCCCGAACACGTCCCCGTGCACGGTGATGCTCTCGCCCTCGATGACGCGCTTTTCCTGGACCTCGCCGAATTCCTCGTAGTCGCCGGTCAGATGCAGGTTGCCGGTGGTCTTGGCGCTGACGCCGTCGCGGCTGACGATCTTGTCGCCCACCGAGATCCTGCTGGTCGCGGCGTCCACGTTCAGGAAACCGGCCTGCTGCGAGACCAGGAATTCACCGTCCTTGCCCTTCTCGACCTTGGTGCCGGGACCGGCGTATTCGCCCAGATCGAGGTCGCTGCCCGGCTTGGCCGGCAGCGGCGTGCCGGCCATTTCGAAGCCTTGCGTGCCGGCGGTGAGCGGGATTTTCTGCAGCAGGCGGACGCCGGGCTGGATCTGCGGGAAGCGGTTCTGGAAGCTGTTCAGGTCGAGGCGGCCGTTGGCCAGCTCGCGCGGCGCGTCGTTGCGGTGGATGTCGTCGGAGACTTCGACGATGCGGGCATCCTGCCCCTGCACCGGCTCGAGGCGGCGGGCGACGGTCACGCGGTCGGCCTTGTTCGATGCGATCGCGGCGCGCACCGCATCGAGCTCGATCCCGAAGCGGATGCCCTTGACCCACATGTCGGCCACGAATTCGTCGAGATCGAGCTTGGCCGGCAGGCCGGGGCCGTCCGGGTCGGCGGCGTCCTTCATCCAGACCGGCTCGAAATAGTATTCGGCGTAGCCCTTGCCGATCTTTACCGCGCGGTACAGCTCGCGGCGGGCCGGGTCGAAGGGAAGGATGTCGGCGGCGATCCGGACCCGGGTCTCGCCGTCCGTAGCCTTGGCCAGAGCCGGGCCGTGGTCGAACAGGGCCTTGAGGAGGACGGGATAATCGATGCCGGCGAGGTAGTGGCCGCCGCGGAAGATGCTGTCGATGGCGGCGACCAGGGTGGTGCCGAGCACGGCGGGGTCGGCGTACACGCCGTCATGGCGCTTGGCGATGCAGTGTTCGGGGCCTGCGGATGCAAAGCGGGCCCCCTGTGCTTGCGCCGGCGGAGCGGCGGCAAAATCCGTAGACACGTGGAACTCCCAGTCCAATTGATGCCCGGCGAGGTTTAGGCCAGACACAGACTGGGTAGCGTATCACGTTGCCGAGACTAAATAAACATCTGGCAACTAGATTGCAACAAGGAAATAAAGTGTGTTCAGCGGCGCGGCGGATACAGGTCCATGCCCGCTTCGTTGATCTGGCGGCGCAGGTCGCGGCGCTCGTCCGGCGTCATGCGGCCGCTGCCGCTGTTGCGGCGCGCCTCGCGCTGTTCCTGCTGCTGTTGCTGCAACTGCTGCTGTTGCTGCTGAATGCGGCGCTGTTCTTCGTAGGCGCGGACGTCGTAGCGCGGATCGCGCTCCGGCGAGAGGTAGCGTCCGCCACGCTCGCCGCCGCGTTCGCCGCGATCGGACTGCATGGAGGGATTGTCGCGGCGCTCGTACTGGCGGTCGCCGTACTGCTGTGCAAACGCGGCGCCCGCTGCGCCGAACACCAAAGCGCACGCCAGCGCACTGCGAAGCGCGCAGCGGGCGATTCGCCCTGCCTTCGTTCCTGCGTAGTGGTTGGTGACGCTGTTCATGGTGTGCCTCTTCCGCGATGCCAAGTAAGGAGATAAGCTAAGCTGTGATTCAGTTTCGACGTGAGGCCAGTGTATGTGGATTCCACTGCAGGTATAAGGCTAATTGGGTAAAGTTTGTAACACAATGTAATGCCTCAGCAATAACTCCTGTCCGCGACCGCATATGAAGTTACCATAGCGACATTAATCTGACAAATCCTGACAGACTCATGAATGCAACGAGCTCGAATAACGGAGGCCAGAACAACGGCCATTCCGCGAAAATCATGGTGGTCGACGACGACGTGCGCCTGCGCGATCTGCTGCGCCGTTATCTGACCGAACAGGGCTTCCAGGTGGTGACGGCGGAGAGCGCGCCGGCCATGAACAAGCTGTGGCTGCGCGAGCGCTACGACCTGCTGGTGCTCGACCTCATGCTGCCGGGCGAAGACGGCCTGTCGATCTGCCGCCGCCTGCGCGGCGCCGGCGACCAGACCCCGATCATCATGCTGACCGCGAAAGGCGAGGACGTCGACCGCATCGTCGGCCTCGAGATGGGCGCCGACGACTACCTGCCTAAGCCCTTCAACCCGCGCGAGCTGGTGGCCCGCATCAACGCGGTCCTGCGCCGCAAGGGCCCGGACGAGATCCCCGGCGCACCGTCCGAGACCCCGCAGACCTTCGAGTTCGGCGACTTCGTGCTCGACCTCGGCACCCGCACACTCAAGAAGAACGGCGAGACGGTGCCCCTCACCACCGGCGAGTTCTCGGTGCTGAAGGTGTTCGCCCGCCATGCGCGCCAGCCGCTGTCGCGCGAGAAGCTGATGGAACTGGCGCGCGGCCGCGAGTACGAAGTGTTCGACCGCTCGCTGGACGTGCAGATCTCGCGCCTGCGCAAGCTGATCGAGCCGGATCCTTCCAGCCCGCTGTACATCCAGACCGTGTGGGGCCTGGGCTACGTGTTCATTCCCGAAGGGCAGCCGCGCTAAGTGTTTCCGTCGATGTCAGAAGCACCGCGTACGCGCCTGCTCGGCCGCCTGAAAAGCGGCCTGTTCTGGCGCACCTTCCTGCTGCTGTCCTTCCTGACCGCCCTGTCGATCGGCTCCTGGATCGGCATGATCAATGTGTTCCAGCGCGGGAAGCAGGCCGAGCAGACCGCGGAGCTGCTGGTGTCCGTGGTCACCCTCACCCGGGCCGCCCTGACCCACTCGGCGCCCGACCTGCGCACCGAGCTGCTGATCGAGCTGGTGTCGAACGAAGGCATCCGCATCATCACGCTGGAGCCCGAGGACAAGGTCGAGCCGCCGCCCTCCAATTCCCTGATGCCGGAAATCGCGGCCCGCGTGCGCGCCAAGCTCGGCCAGGACACGCGCTTCTCGCGCCGCGTGAACGACATGCCGGGCTTCTGGATGAGTTTCGACATCGACGGCGACAAGTACTGGCTGATGCTCGAACGCGACCGCCTGGCCGGCCTCACCGGCGTGCAGTGGCTGGGCTGGGCCGCGGTGGTGGGCGCGCTGTCGCTGCTGGGCGCGGCCCTGATCTCCGGCCTGGTGAACCTGCCGCTGGCGCGCCTGACCGCAGCCGCGCGCTCGATCGCCCAGGGCAAGCGCCCCGCTCCGCTGCCCGAAAAGGGCTCGCAGGAGATCATCGAGGCCAACCGCAGCTTCAACCAGATGGTCGACGACCTGCAGCAGCTCGAGAAGGACCGCGCCGTGATCCTGGCCGGCATCTCGCACGACCTGCGCACGCCGCTGGCGCGCATGCAGCTGGAGGTCGAGATGGCCAACCTGTCGCAGGAGGCGCGCGAGGGAATCCAGTCCGACATCGCGCAGATGGACGCCATTATCGGCCAGTTCCTCGACTTCGCGCGCCCGACCGAGGCCGCCACCTTCGTGCCGGTCAACCTGTCCGGACTGCTGGAAGACTGCGCCCACGCGGCCGGCCGCCTGCCGGACGTGCGCACCACGAGCGCCATCGAGCCGGACATCCACGTGCCGGCCAACGCCACCGACCTGCGGCGGGTCTTCAACAACGTGATCGAAAATGCGCGCCGCTACGGCAAGACACCCGGCGCGGACGTGACCGAGATCGACATCACCTGCCAGGTCAAGATGACGGGCCACGGCCGCCGCGCGGTGGTCGAGATCGGCGACCACGGTGTCGGCGTGCCCGACGACCAGATCCAGCTGCTGCTGCGTCCCTTCACCCGCCTCGACACCGCGCGCGGCCAGGCCAACGGCGCCGGCCTGGGGCTGGCGATCGTCGAACGCGTCACCACCCGCCACAACGCCGAGCTGCAGGTGCGCAACCGCGACGGCGGCGGGCTGGTGCTCCAGTTCTCCTTCCCTCTGGCCGCCTGAGAAGGCGCCAAAGCTCCGCTATACTTTGCCCATGAACGATACCGCTACCCCACTCTCCTATTCCGACGTCGAACAGGCCGCCGCGCGCATCGAAGGCGCGGCCCACCGCACACCGGTCCTGACCTCGCGCACCGCCGACGCCATGGCCGGGGCGCAGCTGTTCTTCAAGGCCGAGAACTACCAGCGCATGGGCGCATTCAAGTTCCGCGGCGCCTACAACGCCATCGCCAGATTCAGCGAGGCGCAGCGCCAGGCCGGCGTGCTGACTTTCTCCTCGGGTAACCACGCGCAGGCGATCGCCCTGTCGGCCAAGCTGGCCGGCATCAAGGCCGCCATCATCATGCCGAAGGACGCGCCGGAGCTGAAGGTGCGCGCCACCCAGGGCTATGGCGGCGAAGTGATCTTCTACGACCGCTACACGGAAAACCGCGAAGAGATCGGCGCCCGCCTCGCCCAGGAGCGCGGCATGACCCTGATTCCGCCCTACGACCATCCGGACGTGATCGCCGGCCAGGGCACGGCCGCCAAGGAGTTGTTCGAGGAAGCCGGCGAGCTGGACATCCTGCTGGTGCCGCTCGGCGGCGGCGGCCTGCTGGCCGGTTCCGCGCTGGCGGCCTCGAAGCTGTCGCCCAATTGCGTCGTCATCGGCGTCGAGCCGGAAGCCGGCAACGATGGCCAGCAATCGCTGCGCAGCGGCCAGATCGTCGACATCGGCGTGCCGCAGACCATCGCCGACGGCGCCCAGACCAGCCACCTGGGCCAGCACAACTTTGCCGTCATCAAAAAGCTGGTGTCCGACATCGTCACCGTCAGCGACGCCCAGCTGGTCGAGACCATGAAATTCTTTGCCGAGCGCATGAAGACGATCGTCGAGCCGACCGGCTGCCTGGCCGCGGCGGCCGCCCTCCACGGCATCGTGCCTGTGGCCGGCAAGAAAGTCGGCATCCTGATCAGCGGCGGCAACGTCGACCTGGCGCGCTTCGCCAAGCTGACCGGCGCCTGAGGCATCCGCCTTGGGCGGCAGTGATGGCAATCCTGAAGAACGGGCGGTAAAAACCGCTGTAATCGTGGCTTAGAAAGCAATAGCTGCCCGTTATTCTTCTTCCTAGTTTGATATTTCACAAAAGGGAAGATGATGTTTTCAGGATTTATCCATCTGTCGTCGAATGCAGTGATGCTGGCAATGGCGATCTCGTTCATATTGACCATTGTCGGCAGCGAGCTGTATCTGCACAGGTCGCGCAGCCACCGCGCCATCACCTTCCACCCCTTCCTGTGCCAGTGCTTCCGCATGTGGTTCTTCCTGACCACCTTCGGCATGACCGCGAAAGCCTGGGTCGCCGTGCACCGCAAGCACCACGCCAAGACCGACACGGTCGAGGATCCGCACAGCCCGGTCATCCACGGCCTCGGCGGCGTGCTGACCAAGGGCGTGCTGCTGTACCGCAAGGCCGCGACCGATCCGCAGGTGATCAAGACCTACGGCGTCGGCGTCAAGGAAGACTGGATGGACACCCACCTTTACACCAAGCACCGCTTCAAGGGCGCGTGGTTCTTCCTGCTGGCGGAGATGGCGCTGTTCGGCGCCGAGCATGGCCTGACCATCTGGCTGTTCCAGCTGTCGGTGTCGCCGGTGTGGGCGGCAGGCTTCATCAACAGTTTTTTCCACGTGGTCGGCTACCGCAACTTCGATACCCGGGAACACTCGCGCAATTTCTTCCCGATCGGCATCATCTTCTGCGGCGCGGAACTGCACAATAACCACCACGCCTACCCGGCCTCGGCCAAGACCTCGATGCGCTGGTGGGAGTTCGATGCCGGCTGGCTGGTGATCCGCATCCTGGCCTTCTTCCGCCTGGTGACGATCAACCGCGTGGAAACCGGGGTGTTCGAGGCGCGCGACCGCAGCGCCCTGCACGAGACCGGGGTCAATGCCTGAGCGCGTTAAGCCGCGCACAGTCGGGCCCGCGCCGCAGGCGTAGAGTTAGCTGGCAGCATAACTCTATAAGGAGGCCACAATGACCAAGTTCCAGAAGATCCTGATCGCCAGCCTGCTCGCCGGTTCCTTCGGCAGCGTGACTGTCCCGGCCCTGGCCGACACCGTCATCATCCGCGAAGCCCCGCCGCCGCCGCGCTCCGAGCGCATCCCGGCGCCGCGCCGCGGCCACGTCTGGGCGCCCGGCCACTGGGAATACCGCCACGGCCGTTACGTGTGGACGCGCGGCACCTGGCTGCGCGAGCGCCACGGCTATGCCTACAACGCCCCGACCTGGGTCGAGCGCGACGGCCGCTGGGTGATGGAACGCGGCGGCTGGCGCCGTGGCGACCGTGACGGCGACGGCATCCGCAACGGCCACGACCGCGACCGCGATGGCGACGGCGTACCGAACCGCATGGACGCCCGTCCGAACAACCCGAACCGCAGCTAAGGGTTCATTCGGGGACCGTGGCAAGGCTGACCGTAAAGGTACTGCCCTTGCCCGGTCCCTGGCTGTGCGCGGCCACCGTCCCTCCGTGCAGGACCACGATGTTCTGCACCAGCGCCAGGCCGATGCCCAGGCCACCCCGGATCCGTTCCGGCGCGTGATCGCCGCGGCTGAACAGGTCGAACACGTGCGGCAGCAGCCTGGCCTCGATGCCGGCGCCGTCGTCGCGCACGGCGATCCGCACCGCCGGCGCCTTGAGCGTCACCGACAGCACGATCCGTCCGCCGGGCGGCGTGTACCTGGCCGCATTGTCGAGCAGGCTCACGAGCACCTGAACCAGGCGCTTGACGTCGCCGATCACGGCCGCACTCCCCGCTTCCTGTTCCACCATCAGCGCATGGCCGCGCGCCTCCATCAGCGGCAGCACCTGCTCGACTGCGCTGGCGACGATGGCGCCGACCTCGACCCGGGTCCGTTCCAGCTGGATCTGGCCGCGCATGACGCGCGACACGTCCAGCAGGTCGTCGACCAGTGAGCCCAGGTGCTGCACCTGGCGGCCGATGTCTTCGCTTGCCTTCAGCACCCGCAGGTCGCCGGCGCCGGTGGCCTTCAATACGTCCATCGCCTTGGCGATCGGCGCCAGCGGCATGCGCAGCTCCTGCGCCAGCGTCGCCAGGAACTCGTCCTTGCGGCGGTCCTGCTCCTGCAGCGAGCCATACAGGCCTGCGTTCTCGAAGCCGTTCGAGGCGATCGAGGCCAGCTGCACCAGGATGGCCTCGTCTTCTTCCGTGAATTCGCCCTGGTGCTTGTCCCAGGCTTCGATCAGGCCGATGTTGTTGCCCTTGCGGTCGACCAGCGGCACCGCCAGGCGCGCGCGCATCGGCGGCGGCTCGGCCGCGCCCTCGACGCGGGACACCGCCTTGACCGCCTGCCGCAGATGCGCCCCTTCGCTCAGCGACACGCCCGCATGGTGCACCTCCAGGATCGCGCGCACCTCTTCCACCAGGGCCTCGGCGATCTGCTGCGAGGACAGCGCGGTGTTCAGGGTGCGCGAGGCCTGGGCCACCTTGGCCAGCAGCGCGGAATTGCGCTTCTCGCGGTCCAGTCGCTGGGCCAGCTCGGCCTGCGCCATGACGCGCTCGTGGATGTCGGTGTTGGCGCCTATCCATTCGCGCACCGCACCTTCGGCGTCGACGATGGGCACGCTCTTCACGGCGGTCCAGCGGTAGGCGCCGTCGGCCCGCCGCAGCCGGTATTCGGTCTCGAACACGGTGCGCGTGGCCACGCATTCCTGCCACAAGGCCCGGGCCCGTTCCAGGTCCTCGGGATGGATGGCGGACAGCCAGCCGAAGTCCTTGCCCTCGGCGTAGGACTGGCCGGTATAGGCGCGCCACGAAGGCGAGTCTTCCTGCACCCGGCCGTCCGAGGTGCTTGTCCAGACGATCTGGGAGGTCGCCATCACCAGCGAGCGGAAACGCTCCTCGCGCACGCGCAGGGCTTCCACCGCCTCCACCTGCTCGGTGATGTCGTCGTGCATCAGCATGACTTCGACCACGGTCCCGTGCTCGTCCTTGACCGGGTGGGCCAGCGCCTTCACCCAGCGCGCCTGCGCCGCGCCGTCGAAGCGGGAGACGTCGAAGCGGATCGGCGGGATCTCGACCGATTCGCCGGCCAGGGCGCGCCGCAGGTAGGCGGTGACGCCGCTGGCGACCAGCTGCGGATCGGTCAGGACGTTGAGTTCCCCGCTGAGGAACATCTGCTTGACCGGATGGTCGTCGTGGAACTGGAACAGCGTCTCCCAGGCCTTGTTGACGGCCAGCGTACGCCCGTCCAGCGCGAGGATCTGGATGCTGACCGGCGCCTGCTGGAACAGGGTCTGGAAGCGCTGCTCCTGGCTGGCGCCATGGCGCACGGCAGGCGCCGGGGTGGTGGGTTCGTTATGCATGATGGTTCATACCGTATCGGGACTGAGCGCGAGACTGACCGTAAATGTGCTGCCCTTGCCCGGCCCGTCGCTGTGGGCGTGCACCGTACCGCCGTGCAGGACAACGATGTTGCGCACCAGGGCCAGCCCGATGCCCAGGCCGCCCTGGGCGCGGTCGGGGGTGCGCTCGGCCTGGGTGAACAGGTCGAACACCTGCGGCAGCAGCCGGGCGTCGATGCCGATCCCGTCGTCGCGCACGGCGATGTGCACCTGGCCGTCGCTACGCGCGGTCGACAGCAGGATGCGGCCGCCGCGCGGGGTGTACTTGGCCGCATTGTTCAAGAGGTTGACCAGCACCTGCACCAGGCGCTTGGCGTCGCCGGTGACGGCGGCGGCGCCGTCCTGCCGTTCGATCGCCAGGACCTGCTCGCGCGCGTCGAACAGGGGCCGCGCCTGTTCGACGGCGCTGGCGACGATGGCGCCGACTTCGACCCGCACGCGCTCCAGCTGGATCAGGCCGCGCGTGACCCGCGAGACGTCCAGCAGGTCGTCGACCAGGGAGGTCATGTGGCGCACCTGGCGGCCGATGACTTCACTGGCCCTGGCCACCTTTTCCTCGCCGGCGCGGCCGAACTTCAGCATGTCGGCGGCCGCCGAGATCGGCGCCAGCGGATTGCGCAGCTCGTGCGCCAACATCGCCAGGAACTCGTCCTTGCGCCGGTCCTGCTCCTGCAGCGAGGCGAGCAGGCGCATGTGCTCGGCCTGGGCCATGATCATGTCGTGGATGTCGGTGTTGGCGCCTATCCATTCGCGCAGCGTGCCATCCTCGTCGACGATGGGCACGCCCTTCACCGCGGTCCAGCGCCAGGCGCCGTCGGCGCGGCGCAGGCGGTACTCGGCTTCGAACACGCTGCGGGTCGCCACGCAGTGCGCCCACAGGCGGGCGGTGGTGTCGCGGTCGTCCGGGTGCAGGGCGTCGAGCCAGCCGTATTCCTTCCATTCGTCGTAGGTCTGGCCGGTGAAGGCGCGCCACGAGGGCGAATCTTCGAGCACGCGGCCGTCGGCGGTATTCGTCCAGACGATCTGCGAGGTCGCCATCACCAGCGAGCGGAAACGCTCCTCGCGCACCCGCAGTTCGCTTTCGGCCACGATGCGCTCGGTAATATCTTCGTGCATCAGCATCACTTCGAGCACCGCGCCGCTGTCGTCCTTGATCGGATGGGCGCGCGCCGTGACCCAGCGCGCGTGCACCACGCCGCCCTCGAGGCGCCCGACGTCGTAGCGGATCGCGGGAATCTCGACCGACTCCCCGCCCAGCGCGCGCCGCAAATAACCGGCGATGCCGCTGGTGACCAGCTGCGGGTCGGTGAGCACGTTGTAGTCGCTCAGGATGAAGCGGTGAAGGTCGGTGCCCTCGTGGATCTGCCACAGTGCTTCCCAGGCCTTGTTGACGCGCAGCGTACGGCCGCCGGGTGCGAGGATCTGGAGGCTGACGGGCGCCTGGCGGAACAGTTCGCGGTAGCGCAGCTCCTGGTTCGCGGTGTTGTCTGGGTCGGATGGCATCCGAACATGATGGCATAGTCAGGCAGGATCAGGCAATGTTTGGACGGGATCCTGCTACCGCCCGCAGGCCGCCCGCTCCTACCATGGAAGGATCGTTCAACAGGAGATCCACCATGCGCATCATCGACACCATTTACGTCAACGGCGAATTCGCCGCGCCGCACGGGCGCGAGCCGCTGGTCCTGGTCGACCCGGCCACCGAACGCGACACCACCACCGTCATCCTCGCCGACGAAGTCGACGCCCGGCGCGCCATCGCGGCGGCAAAGGCGGCCTTCCCGGCATTTTCGCGGACCACGCGCACCCAGCGCATGGAATGGCTGCAGGCCCTGTCCGCGGCGGTGGCGGCGGCCGAGGCGGACATCGTCGAGGTCATGGTTGCCGAATACGGCGGCACCACGGCCATGGCGCAGGGCACCGCAAGGCGCGCCGCCGCCTCCTTCGCGCTGGCGCGCAAGGTGCTTGCCGACTACCCCTTCGAGCGCGAGGTGGGCGGCGCACGCGTGCACATGGTGCCGCACGGCGTGGTGGGGATGATCACGCCCTGGAACGCCAACATCGGCTTCATCGCCAGCAAGCTGGCCATGGCCATCGCTTCCGGCAGCACGTCCGTCATCAAGCCCAGCGAATTGAGTGCCGCGCAGACGGAACTGCTCACGCGCGTCCTGCACGGCGCCGGCCTGCCGCCGGGGGTCTTCAATATCGTCACCGGGCGCGGCGACACCGTGGGCGCCGAGATCGCGCGCCATCCCGACATCGCCAAGATCTCCTTCACCGGCTCGACCGCGGTCGGCAAGGCCATCGCACGGAGCGCCGTCGACAGCATGAAACGCGTGACCCTGGAACTGGGCGGCAAGTCGCCCACCGTGTTCCTCGACGACGCCGACTTCGCGAAAGCGATGCCGGTGGCGGCGATGGCGGCCGTCATGAACAGCGGCCAGGCCTGCATCGCCGGCACCCGCCTGCTGGTGCCGCGCAGCCGCCTGGCGGAGGCCCAGCAACTGGCGGTGCGCGCCTTCGACGCGCTGGTGGTCGGCCCGACCGCCGACCCGCGCGTCAACGTAGGGCCGATGGTCACGCGCAAGCAGTGGGAGCGCGTGCAGGGGTATATCCAGCGCGGTATCGAGGAAGGCGCGACCCTGCTGACCGGCGGCCCGGGCCGGCCCGAAGGCCTGGAGCACGGCTGGTTCGTGCGCCCGACCGTATTCGGCGGCGTCAGCAACGACATGGCGATCGCACGCGAAGAAATCTTCGGCCCGGTCCTGTGCATCATCCCCTACGACACGGACGAGGACGCGCTGGCGATCGCCAACGACACCCCCTACGGCCTGCACGGCTACGTGTTCGGCGCCGACCCGGCCCGCGCGCGCAGAATGGCCGAGGGCATCCAGGCCGGGCGCGTGTTCATCAATGGGCTGTATGATATTCCCGAGGCGCCCTTCGGCGGCTTCAAGCAATCCGGCCTGGGACGCGAGTTCGGCGTCTTCGGCTTCGAGGAATATCTGGAACCGAAAGCCATCATGGGCCATGACACACCGCTCTGACATCGATGCCGTCGACACCCTGCGCGCGCTGGTGGAAAGCCGCATGGCGGGCCAGCCCGCCGGCGCGCTCGACCTGCCGACCGCCCTGCCCTGGCTGTCGCTGATCCGCCGGCCGGCGCCGACGCCGGCCGGGCGCGGCATCCTCACGCCCTCGGCCTGCCTGCTGGTGCAGGGAGAGAAGGAGATGCTGGTCGGCCAGCAGGTGCTGCGCTATGGACCCGGAAGCTATGTGCAGGCCGGCGTCGCCATGCCGGTGTCGGGCCAGGTCACGCGCGCCAGCGCGCAGGCGCCCTACTACGGCATCCGCATCGACCTCGACCCCAGGGAGATCGCCGCCTTCCTGCTGGAGATGCAGCCGGCGCTGCCGCTGCCGCTCGGCGGCGCGGAGGCGCCCGTGGTCAGCGTCGAGCGCGCCGATGCAGCCATGCTGGCGGTCTTCGTGCGCCTGCTGCAGCTGCTGGAGCGGCCGCGCGACCTGCCCGTGCTGGGCCGGCTGGCGAAGCAGGAACTAATCTACCACCTGGTCACGGCGCCCGGCGGCGCGGCTCTCGTGCACGGCCTTGGCGGACAGCGCGAACGCGCGGTCGGCGATGCCATCGACTGGATCCGCACCCACTACAACGAACCGCTGCGCATCGATGCGCTGGCGCGCGCCGTGCACATGAGTCCATCGGTGCTGCACCGGCGCTTCAAGGCCGCCACCGTGATGAGCCCCTTGCAGTATCAGAAGCAGGTGCGCCTGCTGGAAGCGCGCAAGCGCCTGATGAGCGGCGAGGCGGAAGCGGCCAGCGTGGCCTACGAGGTCGGCTACGAGAGCCCGTCCCAGTTCAGCCGCGAATACCGGCGCCTGTTCGGGGCCCCGCCGCTGAAGGACGCGCAGCAGCTGCGCGGACGGCAGGAAGTCCTACAGCCCTAGGGCGAGGCGGCCTACGGGCAAGGTGAGCAAACGAACAGAATGCAGCAGACGCGGCGCGCACACTGTGGCCATACCACAGGAGAAGATCATGAAGCGTCCAGTCAAACTGCTGAGCATTATTGCCGCTGCCGCGCTGTCGGCATCGGTGGCTGCGCCGGTAATGGCCGGCAACGAAATCGTGAAGTGCGTCGATTCCGCCGGCCACGTGACCCTGACCGACCAGCCCTGCGAAAGCGGAGCCTCGACCGTCAAGCTGTCGAGCGAGACGCCGCTGCCGAACCGCCACGTCGTGACGCCCGGCGAGCTGCGCCATGCCAGCTGGAAACGGCCGCAGGTGGACCGCCCCGCCACGCTGTCGCGCGATATTGCCACCCTGAAGGAAGCCCGCCGCATGCTG
The DNA here is from genome assembly GCF_059418525.1 of Telluria sp. GW821-FHT07G12. NCBI lineage: Bacteria > Pseudomonadati > Pseudomonadota > Betaproteobacteria > Burkholderiales > Oxalobacteraceae > Telluria > Telluria sp. GW821-FHT07G12. The sequence goes on from NZ_JBWKQA010000001.1 coordinate 92,225, forward strand.
ATGCTGCAGGAAACCCGGCCGCGCCTGGCCGGCTTGAACTGATCAATGTAGGTCGCGCAGCGGCGTAACGTCCATCAGCGCCGGCTCGTTGGCCGAAGCGCCCAGCGTGCGCACCAGCTGCAGCACGTCCTCGCTCTTGATGAAGCTGGCCGACGAACTGGCCGTCAGCAGTTTTTCCGGCGGCTGCGAGCGCGCGATCGCGTAACCCTGCACGTAGTCGACGCCGATTTCGGCCAGGGTACGCACCGTGCCGGCATCCTCGGCCCACTCGGCAATCGTCTTCATGCCCAGGTTGACCGCCAGGTTGACGATCGCCTCGACGATGGCGACGTTGGCCGGATGGGCATTGATGTTGACGATGAAGTTACCGTCGATCTTCAGCACGTCGGCCGGCAGTTCCTTCAGGTAGGAGAAGGAGGTGTAGCCGGCGCCGAAGTCGTCCAGCGCCACCTTCACGCCGAAGGCGCGCACCTGGTCGATGAAGCGGCGCGTGTTGTTCAAGTCGTGCAGGGCCACGCTTTCCGTGATCTCCATGCACAGGCGGGCGGCCACGTGTTCGTGGCGCGCCAGGATTTCCAGCGTGTCCTGCACGAAGCGCTCGTCGTTCAGCGAGGCGCCCGACAGGTTCATGCAGACGAAGCGGGTATTGGTCAGCGTCTCGACGTGGTCTTCGATCCAGCCCAGGGGGCTCGACAGCACCCAGCGGTCGATCACGCCCATGCGTCCGCTCTTCTCGGCCGCCGCGATCAGCGGGCCGGCCGGCGACACGCGGCCGTCGGCCTCGCGCATGCGCAGCAGCACTTCGAAGTTCAGCGACTCGTAGGGCGAACGCAGCGACATGATCGGCTGCATCTCGAGGAACATGCCTTCGGTCGCGTTCGGGCCGTTCAGGCGCGCCACCAGGTTCAGTTCGGCCTCGCGCTCGTGGAAGGCGCTCGAACCGCGCTTGTACACGACCAGGCCTTCGGTGTTGCCGTCCTTGGCTTCGCGGCAGGCGCGGTCGGCGGTCGAGACGGCATCCTTCATCGCCATGCCCGGCGCCACTTCGATCAGGCCGACCGAGCCGCGCACGTGGAAGGCCTTATCGCCGACGCGGTAAGGCGAGCCGCCGATGCGGTCGACGATGCTGCGGCAAATCAGCGAAGCCAGCGAGATCGCCGTATCCGGCATCACGATCACGAATTCGTCGCCGCCCACGCGGCCGACCTGCTGGCCGCCGGCCAGCGTCATCCCCACGCGTTCGCAGACCTGCTTGAGGACTTCGTCGCCGGCGGCATGGCCGAACAAATCATTGATTAACTTGAACCGGTCGAGGTCGAGGTAGGCCAGGGTCAGCGGCCGGCCCGGCGCCGCGCTGGCGGCAACCGTCTCGAACATCTTCTCGATGCCGCGGCGGTTGAAGACCTTGGTCAGCGGGTCGTTGTTGGCCATGAAGCGCAGCTGCTCGGTGGCGCGGGTCTTTTCGGTGATGTCTTCGAGGACGCCTTCGATGCGGCCGTGGGCCAGGGTCGCGCGCACCAGGAAGCGGCGCTCGCCCTCGCGCGGATCGAGCTCGAGCTCGACGCTGAGCTGGGAATGCACCTGCTCGCGCATGTGGCTCCAGGTCGCGTCGCTGAAGAACTGCTGCCAGCGGGTGCGTCCCGGCGCCAGCTCGTCGCAGTCGAGCATGCGCCGCAGCGCCGGGTTGGCGGACAGGAAACCGCCGTACTGGTCGAGGGTGAACAGGCCGACCGGCATCGCCTCGTAGGCGTGTTCGAGCTCGGCCTGGGCCGCGATCCGCTTCTTGGTCTCGATGCGCATCTGCTCGGCGATGGCCAGCGCCGCCAGCAGGCTGGATGCCAGCGCCGCCGTCACGCTGTTGACCACGTTCAGCAGCTGGGGCACGCCGAGGGCGGCGGAGAACACTTCGGTCAGGCCGCCCACGTAAGTCACGACGAAGGAGGCGGCAAACCAGATCGCCACCCGCGACTGCGAGCGCAGCATCACGTTGACCAGGCCCAGGATCATCAGCGACAGCCCGGCCGCGACGATGCCCCACATCACCGGCAGGAAGCTTCCGTAAGGCAGCCAGATCGCGCAGGGCAGCAGGACCATGCACAGCCACTGCATGACGCGCAGCGGCGTGATGAAGCGGGTGCGCTGCAGCTCGGGGCCGAACAGGGTCATGTACAGCGTGAGCGTCGAGATCGAGTACAGCGCCATGGTCAGGGCGCGGCTCGGCACCAGCCAGTCGGCCGGCACCATCTGGCCCAGCCACTGGGTGTCCCAGCCGGCCGACAGCGCGCCCACGCGCAGGTTCAGGATCAGCCAGGCGGCGAACTGCAGGTAGATGGCCTGGCGGTTGATGATGGCGGTGATCAGGATGAACAGGCTCAGCACGATCATGCCGCCGTCGAGCAAGCCGGACTGGCGGTGGAACTGCTCGGTCGAGAGCGCCAGTTCGCTGGCCGGCCACAGCAGCGCGGTCAAGCGCGCCGGGCCCGAGAAGGTGGCGCGGCACAGCACCTCGGCCGGCAGGTTCCGCAGGCGCAAAGCAAAGCCCGACTTGACCGCGGCTAGCGCACCGCGCTCCCCGCCATGCGTGGCTTCGCCGAGAACTTGCAGGGTCGCGGCATCCCAGCACTGGATCGCGAGCGCGTGACGCGAGGGGAATTCGACGACGTCGCCGGACACGCCATGGGTGCGCAGCCTGAACCACAGCGGCGCTTCGGAAAGATGGGTATCGTAGAAGGGGACCTGCTCGGCCGTCGCGAGTTCGCGCAGCGCCGCGGCGGGCGTCAGCGGGGCGCCGGTCTCGGCGGTCGCGTACACGCCTAGCGGCTGGCCGCCGGACACCACGTCATGGCTATTCCACAGGACCAGGGCCAGTACCGAGACCAGGGCCACGCCGGCGGGCACCAGGTAAACCGACAGCAAACGCATCGTCGCCTCGACGATGCGATGCGCGGCCATCACCGGGAGCTTCTTCTGCAACGGAGTGGGTGGCTGGAGCGGCTGAAACATAAGGGCAATCGATTGAACGACAATTGCCCGCAAGCATACAGCCTGCCTATGATTCCGTCATGCAAATTTTTCTTTAAACAGCAGCAAACTGCCTGATCGGGCTTGCAAGGTGCGCAACTTGCGGCCTAACTGCGCCGATCTTGTGGCGCGTCCGCAACCCGCCGATCTGAATGTCCGGATGGCTGGTCTGGCGCACGAACTTCAGCAGCGGATGCTTGGCGGCGGTCCAGCGCGCCTCGGCGGTGGCGATCTCGAAAGCCATCACGCGGTGCGGAATGTTGCCGACATGGCTGAGCGGAATCATCTGGCCTGGCGCGAACACGTCGGTGAACATCAGCTGTTCGTACTGGCGGTCGATCGGCGCGCGGCCGGTGGCGATCGCGAATTCGGTGCCGCTCTGCTCCCAGAACTGGAAGAAAGCCTTCATCAGTGCGACCTTGACCACGTGGCCGATGCGTCCCTCCGACACGCCCAGGCGGGTCACCTCGGCCAGGCGGCGGCCTTGCAGCCAATCGGGCAGCTCGATCGACTCCTCGAGGTGCAGAGGGCCGTGCTGGTTGGTCTGGATCCGTGCGGTGCCCAGCGCGGAGCCGTCCAGCTTGGACTCGGCGAGCAGCACGACGGTGTCGTCCGCGTAGTCACAGGCTTCGGGCATGGCCAGCGTGCGCGCAAAGTCCGGCACATGGCGCGCATAGGCGGCGTGGCGGATCTTCACCGCCTTCCAGAGGGCTTCGTCAGTGTCGACGCGGCGCACCGTGAACGGCAGGCGCTCCGTCGGCATGTCCTGCTTGGCGGTAGCGGAAAGAAAAATGGCGGGGTCGCGCATATCCATGGCAAAGCTTCCTTCGGGAGAGATAACGTCACTTGTTTTGATAATTATCAATCCTTCAAAAAAATCCTAAACCTTGATGAAATGCACTTTTTACCCCTAATTCATTTATTTTCAGACGAGCGTGCTAAAAGCGCTTGCGGCCCCCGTCGCCTTACATGAAGCGGGCCGTGCCGGCCACCCGGATCGAGCTACCGGCTTCCTCGCCGATATCCGCGTGCAGGCGCGAACGCATGCCCATGTCCTCGCCCTGCACCACGTCGATCGCGCCGCCATGCGGCCAGCCGAGGTCGCGCAGATAGCCGGCCAGGGCCGCGGTGCCGGCGCCGGTGGCCGGGTCCTCGTACACGCCGCCGAAAGCGAAGGGATTACGGGTATGGAACAGGCGCGCGCTTTCGGCCCATGCCAGCACGATGGTCGGCATGCCGTAGGCCCGCATCAATTGGCGGCCCGCCTCCAGGTCGTAGCGCATCGCGGCCAGCAGGTCGCGGCTTTGCAGGGCCAGGACCAGGTGGTCGTTGCCGCCATGGGCCAGGCCGGGCGGAATGCGGGTATCGAGGTCCGCTTCGCTGTAGCCGAACAAGGCCAGCGCCTCGGCCACCAGTTGCGGATCGGCCGGCGCGCTGCGGGTCGGCGGCGACTGCAGGGCCGCCCAGGTCAGGCTGCCTTCGCGCCGGCCCTCGACGGTGATGTTGGCCTGGTTCAGGGCCAGCGGATAGACGCCGTCGCCGAATTCGCGCGCCAGCGCGGCGCCGAGGGCGATGGTGGCGTGGCCGCAGAACGGCACCTCGGCCTCGGGCGAGAAGTAGCGCACGCGGAACCCTTCCCCATCGCGCGCGGCGAAGGCGGTTTCGGAAAAGCCCACTGCATGCGCCAGGCGCTGCATCTCGGCATCCGGCGGCAGGGCCGCGCCGATCCAGACGCCGGCAGGATTGCCGCCCTCCCCGCCATCGGAAAAGGCAGCAATGCGCAAGACTTCGGCGGACGATGTGCTCATGAAAGGCTCCTCGAATTGTTGAAAAGAAAACCATCATATAGCCGCGCCGCAAATCTTGCTGGAGGGCTTGACGTTCGCAAAGGGCCGGCTTATAGTTAGACAATCATCTAATTAGAGAAGAATCGAACATGACGGGCAAGCTCACTGCCGCCTTCAAGGCCATCGCCGATCCCACGCGCCGCGAGATCCTGCACCTGCTGCGCAAGGAGGAGATGACGGCCGGCGACGTCGCCGCCCGCTTCGACATGACCAAGCCGACCATGTCGCACCATTTCTCGGTGCTGAAGGAGGCCGGCCTGGTCAGCAGCCGGCGCGAAGGCCAGACCATCTGGTACGCGCTGAACACGACGGTCCTGGAGGACGTGCTGGCCTGGACCATGGACATGGCGCGCGGCGCCAAGGGAGAAAAAGAATGACGAAGCAACGCTTTTTGTGGATGGCGGTTCCGGTGTTCCTGCTGGTTTTGGCGGCGACCGTGTTCGTATACCGCGATCTGCCCGCGACCATTCCCACGCACTGGGACGCGGCCGGCCAGGTCAACGGATACGGCCCGCGCGCCACTGTCTTCCTCCAGCCGCTGATCATGGGCCTGATGATCCTGCTGTGGCCCGGGCTGCCGCGGGTCTCGCCGGACAAGTTCCGGGTCGAAGGCTTCAGCGGCACCTGGTGGTTCAGCGGCCTGGTGACGGTCGGGCTGCTGGCCTATATACAGTGCATCCTGCTGGCGGTGCTGGGCCATGGATCGCTGGACATCGGCCGCGCCCTGTTCGGCGGCATCGGGATCGCCATCGTCCTGCTGGGGAACGTGCTGGGCAAGGTGAAGCGCAACTTCTGGCTCGGCGTGCGCACCCCATGGACCCTGGCCAGCGACCGGGTCTGGTACGCGACGCACCGGCTGGCCGGCAAGAGCATGGTCGTGGGCGGACTGGTGGTGGTGGCTGCGGCGCTGCTTGGCTTGCCCGGGTATGTGGCTACCGCGGCGCTGTTGGCGGGGGCGCTGGTGCCGGTGGTGTTTTCGCTGGTTTACTACAAGCGGCTCGAACGCACTGGGGGCGCGTGAACTGCGTGGGCTCGGAGAGCCCACCCTACATCGCGTAGGGTGGGCACCCCGTGCCCACGCTGCTTACTTAAAACCCCGGCGGCCTTTCGCCTGCCACTCCCGCCACCTTCTCCAGCGCCAGTCCCACGCGCCCGATCGTCCCCTCATCGAACAGCCGCCCGATCAAGGTCACCCCATGCGGCACGCGCCGCGGCGGCGAGAAGCTCGGCAGCGGCTGCGCCGGATTCGGCGCCCAGTCGGACCTCGCCTGCCCCACTTCCACCGAGCCGGTGCGCAGGGTCAGCGAAGGATGGCCGGTGAAGTTCGAGATCGTCAGCATCTCGTCGCGCAGCGAAGGCACCAGCAGCAGGTCGACCTGCTGGAAGATGCGCGCCATCTCCAGCGCTACCTTGCGGCGCATGCGGTCGCCCTGCACGAAGTCGACTGCCGACAGGAAGCGCGCCTCGCGGAACAGGTTGGGCCAGGCGTCCGGCACCTGGGCCTTCAACTGGTCGACGCGGTGGTCCAGCGTGATCTCTTCGAAGGCCGCCGCCGCTTCGGCGAACAGCACCGTGTTCAGCGACTGATAGGGCCAGTCCGGCAGCGTCACCGGCACCGGCGTCAAACCCAGCTTTTTGAGGTTCTCCAGCGCGGCGCGGTCGACCTCGGTGGCCGGCGCTTCCTTCATCCAGTCGGCAAAGTAGCCGACCTTCAGGCCTGCCACCTTCGCATTCGCGTCGTAATCGAGATGCGCCGGCACGCCGGCGACGTCGCCCGCATCGACGCCGGAAATCGCCTTCAGCACCAGCATCGCATCCTCGACGCTGCGCGTCATCGGGCCGAGTTTATCGAGCGACCAGCACAAGGTCATGGCGCCGGTGCGCGGCACCCGGCCATAGGTCGGACGCAGGCCGGTGACACCGCAGCGCATGGACGGGCTGACGATGCTGCCGCCGGTCTCGCTGCCGATCGAGAAGCCGACCAGGCCCGCCGCGGTGGCCGCGCCCGGGCCGGCGCTCGATCCCGAGGCGCCCTCTTCCAGCAGCCACGGATTCATGGTCTGGCCGCCGAACCAGATGTCGTTCAGCGCCAGCGCGCCCAGGCTCAGCTTCGCGACCAGCACGGCGCCCGCCGCATCCAGCTTCGCCACCACGGCCGCGTCCTGCGCCGGCACGCGATCCTGATAGAACTCCGCGCCCCAGGTGGTGCGGATGCCTTTCGTGTCCAGCAGGTCCTTCACGCCGTAGGGAATGCCGTGCAGCGGGCCGCGGTATTTGCCGGCCGCGATTTCCTTGTCGGCCAGGCGGGCACGCGCGAGTGCGTGTTCCTCGGTCAGCGTGATCACGCTGCGCAGCTTGCCGTCGTAACGCTTGATGCGTTCGATGTAGATGCGGGTCAGGCGCTCGGACGTGATGGCGCGGCTTTCGATCCAGCGCGAGAGTTTCGCTACCTCCGCGAAGGCGATGTCTTCGTCCTTCTTCGGCAGCGGGCCGGCGTCGTTGCGGCTGCGGACGAAACGCTCGCGCGCAGGACCCGCGGGTGCGCCGACCGCTGCAGCCGGATGCCAAACCGTCGCCGGCGCCACGCTGTCCTCGATCGCCAGCTTGCGCGGGCCGGTGCGCCGCTCCATCGTCGAGGCCAGCGATACGCGCCAGCTGCCGGCCGCCATCCGGCGCTCGGCCGGGCTCAATCTCACCTGCAGCAGCTTTTCGGCTTCCGCAAAGGTCGTGGGCGTGACGTCCGGGCCAACCGGCGGCGTGGCGCCGAAGGTGGGCGGCGCGCCGGGCGTATCGGCGACCTGGGGAAGCGGTTCGGAACGGGCGGCCCCGGCGACGGCGAGCAGGCCGAGGGGCGCATTGATCAGGAACTGGCGGCGTTGTGTCATGAATCCTCAGCTGGTTGGCATGATAGCTCTGTCCGACGATGCTAACTCATGCGTGAGCAAAACAACAAGCCGCCGATACGAAATCAAATCCGGCCGAACACCAGGCTGGCGTTCACGCCGCCGAAACCGAAACCGTTCGAGATCGCATAGTCCGTGGAGATCCTGCGGGCCGCGCCGGCAACGATGTCCACCCCATCCGCCGCCGGGTCGGGCTGCACCAGGTTCAAGGTCGGCGGCGCCATCTGGTCGCGCAGCGCCAGCACGGTGAAGATCGCCTCGACGCCGCCCGCCGCCCCCAGCAGGTGCCCGGTGGCCGACTTGGTCGCCGACACCGCCGGACCGCCGCCGGCGCCGAAGACCGCCTTGATCGCCGCAAGCTCGCTGGCGTCGCCGGCCGGGGTCGAGGTCGCGTGCGCATTCAGGTGGCCGATCAGGGCCGGGGCGATGCCCGCCTGGCGGATGGCGGCCTGCATCGCGCGCCGCCCGCCATCGCCGTCATCGGGAGGAGAGGTCATGTGATACGCGTCCGCGCTGGTGCCGTAGCCCAGCAGTTCGGCGATCGGCACGGCGCCGCGGCGCAAGGCGTGTTCCAGGTCCTCGATGACCAGCATGCCCGCGCCCTCGCCCATGACGAAGCCGTCGCGCGCCTGGTCGAAGGGCCGCGAGGCCTGCACCGGGTCTTCGTTGAAGCCGGTCGACACAGCCCTGGCGGCGGCGAAGGCGCCCAGGCTGACGCGGTCGATGCAGGCGTCGGTGCCGCCGCAGACGGCGATATCGGCTTCGCCGGCGCGGATCATGCGCGCGGCGTCGCCGATGGCCTGGGCGCTGGCGGCGCAGGCCGTGACCGGGGAGCCGATCGGGCCGCGCAAGCCGTGGCGGATCGAGATCTGGCCGGCCGCCATGTTCGCCAGGAAGCTCGGCACAGTGAAGGGCGACAGCCGCTTGGGCCCGCGCTCATCGGTGGTGCGCACCGCCTCCGCGATGGTGCCGAAGCCGCCCACGGCCGAGGCCACGATGGTGGCGGTGCGCTCGCGCTCCTCGTCGGTCTGGGGTTGCCAGCCGGCCTGCGCCAGCGCCTCGGCGGCCGCGGCCAGGGCGAACAGGCTGAAGCGATCCATCTTCTTCAGGTCCTTGGCCTCGGCGGCGAGCGCGGGGTCGAAGCCCCACGGCCGCTCCGGCGCCAGCGCGGGCACGAGGCCGCCGACCTTGGACGGAATGCCCTCCGCCAGCGCCTCGTCGAGGGGAGCCAGTCCCGAACGGCCCTGCAGCAGGTGGGCCCAGGCGGTTTCGACCCCACATCCCAGGGGCGACACAATGCCCATGCCAGTCACGACGATGCGTTTCGCTTTCATTCTTGCTCCCCACAAATAGATGACAATGCGCAAAGTGCGCCATCGAATGACGCCAGTATAGGGGAGCCGCGCCCGCACATTTGCCGCATCGCGCCAAGATATATGCAAAGTGCGCCATAATGGCAAGTATGAATCCGCCATGGCAAAACTCCGTCACCGTATCGACCCGCGTCCTGCACGAGATGCTGCACGCCCTGCGCGGCAGCCGCGGCAAGGAGGTGGCGGAGCGCGCGCTGGCCAGCGCCGGCATTCCGCGGCCGCTGCTGCACCGCGCCGACGCGCGCATCACGCGCCAGCAGTATGGTTCGCTGTACCGCGCCATCGCGGCCACGCTCGACGATGAGATGCTGGGCCTGTGGTCGCGGCCGATCCGCAGCGGCACCCTGAAAAACCTGATGCTCAGCCTGCTCGACGCGCCGACCGTGCTGGTAGCGCTGAACCGTTTCGTCCGCTTCTGGAATCTGCTGCTGGACGACTACCGCCTGCACATCTCGACCAGGGACGAGGCCGTGCGCATCGCCCTGCTGGAAAGGACGCCGGGCACGGAGATCAAGCCACTGGGCCACGCGCTGATGATGAAGCTGATCCACGGCACCGCATCCTGGCTGCTGGGACGTGAAATCGACCTGCTCGAAGCCGGCTTCCATTTTCCCAAGCCCCGGCATGTCGAGGACTATGTGTTCATGTTCCCGGGCGAGGTGCACTTCGAGTCGGCGGCCACCGGCATCGCCCTCGCCTATCAGGATTGCGCAGCCGCGTTCAAGCGCGAGAAGCACGAGCTGTGGGCCTTCCTCAAACGCGCGCCCGAAGACTGGGTCTTCCGCCCGCTGGAGAGCGGCACCATCGTCGCCAGGACCCGCGCCCATCTCGAGCAGGCGCTGGCCGAACCGCTCACGATCCAGGACCTGTCCTCGGCCCTGCACATGTCGGTGCGCACCCTGAACCGCCGCTTTGCCGAAGAAGGCACCCACTTCCAGCAGGTGAAGGATGGCCTGCGGCGGGACATCGCCGTGCATCGCCTGACGCATTCGAACATCGCGGTGGCGGCGCTGGCCTTCGACCTGGGCTTCGCCGACGCCACCGGCTTTTGCCGCGCCTTCCGGCACTGGACCGGCAGCAGCCCCGGCGACTATCGAAAGGACGCGCGCGAAGAAGAGTGAGGGCTGCGCTCAGCGGGTCTCGAGCACGCCCGCCAGACGCCTGGCCAGAAAGTCGACCAGGGCCGCCACGCGCGGCGCCAGCGCCTCCTGCTTGTAGAACACCGCCCACACCGGCTGGCTCCAGGGCAGCGCGCTCTGCTCCAGCACCGGCACCAGGCGTCCGGCGGCGACGTCGGCGGCGGTGAGGAAATCCGCCAGGCTGGCCATGCCCGCCCCTTCCACCGCCAGGTGGCGCAGGGTCTCGCCGCTGGATGCCGTCACCTGGGGCTTGGCCAGATAGCCCTCCTGTCCGCCGTCGCTGAGCGGCCAGGTGTTTAGCGAAGCCGGCGCCGTGAAGCCCAGCAGGCGGTGCCTGGCCAGATCGGCCACCTTGCCTGGGCGGCCGTGCCGTTCCAGGTAGCCTGGCGCAGCCAGCACGCGGATCCGGCTATGGCCCAGCAGGCGCGCGTTGAGGCTGGAATCGGGCAGGATGCCGATGCGGATCGCGACGTCGACTTTTTCCTCGATCAGGTCGATGTAGGTCTCGCCGCTGGTCAGCTCCAGCGTCACCTGCGGGTACTCGTCGAGGAAGTCCGCCACCAGCGGCGCCACCAGGTGGTCGAGCGTGGGCGTGGCGGCGTTCACGCGCACCAGTCCCGCCGGATGGCCGCGCCGTGCGGCTGCCTGCGCCTCGGTATCTGCGAGTTCCGCCAGCACCCGCCGCGCGCGCGCCAGCAGCCAGGCCCCTTCCGCAGTCAGGTCGAGGCGCCGCGTGGTGCGGTGCATGAGGGTCATCCCCAGCTCCTTTTCGAGCCGCGAGACGGTGCGCGAGACACCCGAAGGCGTCTGCCCCAGCTGCTGGGCGGCGGTCGAGAACGAACCCGTTTCCGTGACGGTGACGAAGGTAATCAGGGCGCCGACATCGAGCATTTGTGACTCCGAGTCAAAAGTCTATTGTACGGCAGCATGTTTTTCTTGCACGCCGCAACGGTCAGAATGCTGGTCTCGATCAAAGGCAACAGGAGAATCACCATGCCACTCGCACTTTGGGCGCTCACGCTGAGCGCCTTCGCCATCGGGACGACGGAATTCGTGATCGTCGGCCTGATCCCCACCATTGCCGCCAGCCTGCAGGTGTCGGTGCCTTCGGCCGGCCTGCTGGTGAGCCTGTATGCGCTGGGCGTCGCCATCGGCGCGCCGGTGCTGACCGCCCTCACCGGCCGCGTGCCGCGCAAATTCCTGCTGCTCGCGCTGATGCTGCTGTTCACGGCCGGGAACCTGATCGCCTGGATGGCGCCCGGCTACGAAGCGCTGATGGCGGCGCGCGTGCTGACCGGTCTCGCGCACGGCGTGTTCTTCTCGATCGGCTCGACCATCGCCACCAGCCTGGTGCCGAAAGAGAAAGCGGCCAGCGCGATCGCCCTGATGTTCAGCGGCCTGACCGTTGCCCTGGTCACCGGCGTGCCGCTCGGGACCTTCATCGGCCAGCACTTCGGCTGGCAGATGACCTTCCTGGCCGTGTCCTTGCTGGGCGTGATCGCCTTCATCGGCATTGCGCTGCTGGTCCCGGACAACATCGCACGCGGCAAGCCGGCCTCGCTGCTGACGCAGGTGGCGGTGCTGAAGAAGCCTCGCCTGCTGCTGGTGTATGCGATGACGACCCTCGGCTACGGCGGCACCTTCGTCGCCTTCACCTACCTGGCGCCCATCCTGCAGCAGGTGGCCGGCTTCTCGGCCGGCGCTGTCGGCCTGGTGATGCTGGTGTACGGCGTTTCGGTCGCCTTCGGGAACATCTGGGGCGGCAAGCTGGCCGACCGCAAGGGCCCGGTGCGCGCGCTGCAGATCGTATTCGCGCTGCTGGCAGCCGTGCTGCTGGTGCTGCAGTTCACCGCCGCCAACAAGATCGCAGTGCTGGTCACCGTGCTGGCCTGGGGCGCGGTCGCCTTCGGCAATGTGCCGGGGCTGCAGGTGTACGTGGTGCAGCGCGCCGGCCGCGATGCGCCGCAGGCGGTGGACGTGGCTTCGGGCCTGAACATCGCCGCCTTCAACGTCGGCATCGCGCTGGGCGCCTGGGGCGGCGGCATCATCGTCGACCGCATCGGCCTGATGGCCACGCCCTGGATCGGCGCGGTCGTCGTACTCGGCGCGCTTGCACTGACGACGCTGGCCGGACGCCTGGACCGGCGCGATGCGGCGCGCGGCATCGCGGCGCCTGCGTCGACCGAGTCCGTCGTCCTCACCCATTGAATTCATTTTAAGAGAACAAGCATGAACATGATCCCCCAACTCGGTCTTGGCACCTTCCGCCTGCAGGGCCAGCAAGCTGTCGATTCCGTCCGCAACGGCCTCGAACTCGGCTACCGCCACGTCGACACCGCCCAGATCTACGGCAACGAAGCCGAGGTCGGCGAGGCGCTGCAGGCATCCGAGGTGCCGCGCCGCGAGCTCTTCGTCACCACCAAGATCTGGACCGAACACCTGGCCGGCGACAAACTGATTCCCAGCCTGAAGGACAGCCTGCACAAGCTGCGCCTCGAGCAAGTCGACCTGACCCTGATCCACTGGCCCTCGCCGCAGGACGCGGTGCCGGTGGCCGAATCGATGCAGGCTTTAATGGAAGCGCGCAGCCAGGGCCTGACCGGTGCGATCGGCGTGTCGAACTTCACGAACGCGCTGCTGGCGCAAGCGATCGCCGCAGTGGGTGCGCAGAACATCGCCACCAACCAGGTCGAGCTGCATCCCTTCCTGCAGAACCGCAGCGTGGCCGCCTTCGCGCGCGAACATGGCATCCACGTGACGGCTTACATGCCGCTGGCGTATGGCAAGGTGCTGGCCGATCCTGTGATTTTGGCCATCGCGGAGCGTGTGAAGGCGACGCCGGCGCAGGTGGCGCTGGCGTGGTCCATGGCGAAGGGGTATGCGGTGATTCCTTCTTCAACGAAGCGCGAGAACCTGGCGGCGAATCTGGGGGCCTTGGGTGTTCGCTTGTCGGCGGACGACATCGCCGCGATCGATGGGCTGGAGCGTGGAGAGCGCCTGGTCAGCCCGGACTTCGCGCCGGCCTGGGACCGTTGATCCGTCGTTCCCGCGAAAGCGGGAACCCATGCTGAGGTGACTAAAGACGCTCAGTATGGATTCCCGCTTTCGCGGGAATGACGTTATTTCAGCGGGCAGGACGTTATTTCAGCGGGAACGACGTACTACTTTTCCTGCTGTTCCAGCTCCGGATAATGCCGGAAAATCCCCTCCTCATTGAACGCGATCCGCCGCTTCGACTTCAGATAGGCCGCAATCCGCGGCCGCGCCGCCACCCGATCACGCAAGGCTCCCAATAGCGGATAGCCCGCATCGATCCGCGCCATGGTCGCCGGGAAGGCGTAGCGCAGGCCCTCGACCAGCTGGAACAGCGACAGGTCGGCATAGGTGAGCGTGTCGCCCGTCAGGTAATCCTTGGGTTCCGGCCGCGCCAGGATGCCCTCGAAGTAATCGAGGAATTTGGGGATGCGCGTTTCGATGAAGTCGGCCGAGCGGCGCTTGGCTTCCGGGCGCTGGTCCTCGTAGTACAGCGAAGTCGCGATCGGATGGTGGGTCTCGTGCACTTCCGCGACCAGGTCCGCGATGGTCAGCTGCAGCTGGTGCACCCACAGGCCGCCGGCTTCTTCGGCGGGCGCCAGGCCATGGTGCTGCCCGAGGAACAGCAGGATGTTGGCGGTCTGGCCGATCGTCAGCCCGTGCGCCTTCAGGAAGGGCGGCGCGAACGGCGGGTGGTCGGGGCCATCCATCGCCGCCAGCATGCGCGCCATGCCGCCCGGTTCGCGGGCGACGTCGATGTAGTCGACGCCCGCTTCTTCCAGCGCCAGCCGGACGAATTCGCCGCGTCCCTGGATCGTCGGCCAGTAAAAAAGTTCGTACACCATGCGCCACTCCTCAACTTATTCGGGATGACTCAATTATTCATGAGGATTTCGATGTTCGGCGCGGCAATCGTGCTAGTCTTGCAAATGGCGAGCTTTGCCTGACAAAAAATCAACAAGAGACATCGTGATCACGAAGAAAAATACAAAAGGGATGCGTTATCGAGCGTGGCGATCTTGATCTGCCCAGCATTTTATTTCCGTTGAGCAATATCACCGTGCCGCTGAGGCCGGTGAGTCAAGATAGAACCACCCCGATAATGAATGCACGGAGCGCACCATGATTTTCGCTCACCTCACCAAGCACTGGATGGCCCGCCGCAGCCAGTACAGCCTCACTTCCTGGATCCTGTGCATCGCACGCAGCCTGCGCGTGCTGGCCTACCTGCGCGACCACCGCGCCCTGTGCCAGCTCGGCGTCTACCGCAACCACGTGGCGCTGCCGCCGAACGACGACCCCTTCCACCATCTGAGTCACCGCGACTACCTGGTCAAGGGCATGTCGGCGCGCCGGCGCGTGCAGGCGGTCCTGAGTCACTACCGCTTCGAAGAAACCACCTTCAACGAGGCCTACAAGCAGGCCGTCTACGGCGCCCGCTGCCTGCCGCTGTGGCAGATTGATGCCGAAGGCAGCAGCTTCATGATCCAGCTCGAAATGGCCTCACGCAGCAACGCCGAGGGCGACCTGACCCTGGCGCTGGTCGCCGACGGCAAATGCCTGCACCGCCTGTCCTTCAGCTGGCTCGAAGGCCACGTGGTCGGCGCCGATGTGCCGGTGGTTCCCTTCATCGCCCGCAACCAAGGCCGCTGGATCGATTCCGGCGCCGCCTTCGAAGCCTTCGAGCGCGTCTTCCCGAACAACTCGCCGAGCTTCTTCTGCTTCGCCGCAATGCAGGGCGTGGCACAGGCGGTCGGTATCGACCAGGTGGTTGCGATCCGCAGCGAAGACCACCTCGCCTACGACCCCGATCCGGAAAAGCACTTCGCCAACGCCTACGACGGCTTCTGGAAAATCCTGGGCGGCGAAGAAATGCCGGGCAAGCAGGGCTACCGCATCGCACTACCCTTCTACGTCAAGCCGCTGTCCGAGATGCCGTCCAAGCACCGCAAGCGCGCCGCCCAGCGCCGCGAGCACTGGCGCCTGATCGGCGAATCCGCCCGCACCACCCTGCAGCGCCACCTGCTGCCCGCACGCGCCCATGTCGAGCATGCGGCGCCGGTGCTGGAGCCGGCGCAGGTCTGAGCTCACAAGGGCACGCCGCCGGCACGAAAATCCCCGCTCGGCGATAATCCCCCTCCTGTGCAAACCCGAGGGGGATTTTCATTTTGCTTAACTTCGACTTCCACAACCCAACCCGCATCCTGTTCGGCGAAGGCCAGATCGAGCACCTGGCGCGCCTGATCCCGTCCCAAGCCCGCGTGCTGGTGCTGTACGGCGGCGGCAGCATCCGCGCCAACGGCACCTACGACGCCGTTTTCAAGGCGCTGAAGGACCACACCGTCTTCGAATTCGGCGGCATCGAACCCAACCCCAGCTACGAAACCCTGGTCAAGGCCATCGACCTGGTCAAGCGCGAGAACGTCGACTTCCTGCTCGCCGTGGGCGGCGGCTCGGTCATCGACGGCACCAAGTTCGTCGCCGCTGGCGCCAAGCTGGACGCCGATCCATGGACCATCCTGGAACAGCACGCGAAAAACGTGCATGAGGCCCTGCCCTTCGGCGCGGTGCTGACCCTGCCGGCCACCGGCTCCGAGATGAACTCGGCCAGCGTGATCACAAAGAAGGCGACGCAGGAAAAGTTCGCCTTCATGTCGCGCCTGGTGTTCCCGCAATTCGCCATTCTCGACCCGACCCGCACCTACACCCTGCCCGCGCGCCAGGTCGGCAACGGCATCGTCGACGCCTTCGTGCACATCATGGAGCAGTACATGACGGCGCCCGTCGATGCGAAGGTGCAGGACCGCTTTGCCGAAGGCCTGCTGCAGACCCTGATCGAAGAAGGCCCGAAAGCGCTGACCGAGCCGGAAAACTACAAGGTCCGCGCCAACCTGATGTGGACCGCGACCGTGGCCCTGAACGGCTTGATCGGCGCCGGCGTGCCGCAGGACTGGTCCACCCACATCATCGGTCACGAACTGACCGCGCTCTACGGCCTCGATCACGCGCAGACGCTGGCCGTGATCCTGCCGGCCATGCTGCGCGAACGCCGCGAGGCCAAGCGGGCAAAGTTATTGCAATACGCGGCGCGCGTGTGGGATGTACGCGACGGCGACGAGAACGCGCGCATCGAGGCGGCGATCGCCCGCACCGAGGACTTCTTCCGCGCAGTGGGCGTGCCGACCAGGTTGTCGGACTACGGCCTCGGCAAGGACGTGGTGCCGGCCGTGGTGAACGCGCTCGAGGCGCACGGCATGACCAAGCTGGGCGAGACTGGCGAGGTCACGCTGGAAGTCAGCCGCAAGGTGCTGGAGCGCTGCGCTTAAGCACCTTCAAGCACCCTGCGATGAGCTGCTGACGAGCCTTTCCCCCAGGGCTCGCAGCAGGCTCGCACCATCTCCACGCCAGGCGCTGCCGTGCATGCACGCCAGCGTGCCGGGCGCTTCGGCGGCCAGGTGCTCGATCAATTGCCTGGTATTCGTGGAATGCGAAAAGTAATCCATGGGTTGCCGGAACGCTTCGCTGTTCTCCAGGATGTCATCGGTGGTCAATGCAAGCTCGCCGGTGCCGCCCTGGGTGAACAGGTCGCCGCAAAACATGGTCCCGGTGCGGGTATCCATCAGGAAGCCCGTTTCCCAGCCGTGCGGCAGATGGGGCGCATCCAGCCACTTGACCGAGCGTTTCCCCAGGCTGAGCTCGGCGCCGTCCGCCATTGCATGGGCTGGCCGGTCCGCGAAATCATTCACCGACCCCATGGCCGCAACCCGGCTGCACAGCGGTACGGAGTGCGGCGCCACCGCCAGCCACTCGTTCAGCGAACCGCATTCATCCGCTTCGAAATGCGACAAGGCAATGAAGCGCAACTGGCTGACCGGCATGACGCTCTCGACCGCCTCTCTCACCAGGGGAAACATTTTCCTTGGTCCAGTGTGAAAGAGCAGCGGCTGATCGTCCACGATCAGGTATTGATTGAACGAGAACCCACCCGGCACGATGTTCAAAGGCGTATTGATCCGATAGACACCCTCGGCGATCTCATGGACATTGGTGCCGGCAGTAACATTGGTGATGGCCATCGCTGTCTCCATCTGCGTTTGCATCGGTTGAATAGCATACGCCCTTCCACTGGCCGCCGAAACGCGTGCACCCCGATTTTTGTTGGCGAGCTAGACTGACACTCAATATCGTCACATCGAGTGCACATGAACATCGCCTGCATCGCCTGGGGTTCGCTTCTGTGGAAGCCCCAACCCCTCAAGCTGGCTTCCGGCTGGCATCCCGGCGGCCCGCGCCTGCCCATCGAATTCGTCCGCCAGAGCGACGACGATCCGGAACTGGCGCTGGCCCTGTGCGAAGGCGCCAGGCCGATGCCGACCTACTGGGCCTGGCTCGCCACCCGCGACCTGCAGGTTGCGCGCGAGATGCTGCGCCGGCGCGAGCAGATCCGGCCCGGCTATCCCGAGTGCGTCGGCAGCATCCCGCCGGTCGATGGCGCGCGCACCGATCCCCGTATCAAGGAATGGATGCAAGGCAAAGGCATCGACGCCGTCGTCTGGACCGCCCTGCCTGCCAAATTCGGCGGCGCCAGCGGCCGTGCGCCGACCCGCGAGGAAGCCGTCGAATGGCTCGACAGCCTGCGCGGCGACCAGCGCGCCAAGGCCGAAGACTACGTCCGCCGCACGCCAGCCCACATCGACACGCGCTTCCGCCGCCTCATCGAACAGCGGCTGGGCTGGCGCCCGCTGCGCGACGCCTACGTCACGCAGCGCGCCTGAGCCGTCCGGCCAGGCTTGCCACAAGCACCACGCTCGCTCGCATCCGTGCTACACTCGCGCCTTCGCTAGGGGTCCTGGCAGCAGATTTCCGCTGTCGGGTGAGAGATACCCTTCGTACCTGATCTGGATAATGCCAGCGAAGGAAAGCGCAACGCGGTGCCTGAGATGGCGCCCACTCCTGTTTGCCCTTCCCCCAGTTGGCTCCGGCTTTTTTGAAAAGCAGCGACGCCCAACGGCGCGCGAAGACGAGCAAACGAATGAAACCTGAACTGAAGTATTCGATCCTGGCCTGCGCCCTCGCGCAAGCCTTCTCCCTCAACGCGCACGCGCAGGAACAAAGCCAGCCTATCGCCGAAGTGGTGGTCACCGGCGCCCGCGCGCCGAACCTGGAGCGCGCCGCCGTCGGCGGTTTCAGCGACACCGCCATCGTCGACACCCCGGCCTCGATCACCGCCATCGGCCGCACCCAGATGCAGGACCTGTCGATCCGCTCGACCACCGAGGCCGTGCGCTACGACGCCTCGGTCAGCGATGCCTACAACGCGGTCGGCTATGCCGAGCAGTTCTCGATCCGCGGCTTCGCCCTCGATAACAACTACAGCTACCGCAAGGACGGCTTCGCGATCCCGGGCGACACCCAGATCCCGCTGGAGAACAAGGAACGCATCGAGGTGCTCAAGGGCCTGGCCGGCCTCACCGCCGGCGTCGCCACCCCAGGCGGCATCGTCAACTACGTGACCAAGCGCCCGACCAATGCGCCGCTGCGCTCGGCCACGGTGGAAGTCAGCGAGCGCGGCACCCTGTACGGCACCGTCGACCTGGGCGGCCGCTTCGACGACCGCCGCTTCGGCTACCGTATCAACGCCGCAGCGGCCGACCTGCACTCCTATGTGCGCGGCGCGAACGGCGACCGCCAGTTCGTCTCCGGCGCCTTCGACTGGCAGATCAGCCCCGATGCGAAACTGGAGCTGGACCTGGACTACCAGCACAAGGCCCAGCTCACCGCGCCGGGCTACCAGCTGATCCGCGGCGAAGTCCTGCCGACCGGCGTGTCCAACAAGCTGCTGATGAACGACCAGCCCTGGGCGCGTCCGGTCGACACCCGCGACACCAACCTCGGCCTGCGCTTCGAATACCGCCTGGCCGATGGCTGGAAAGCCACCGTCGCCGGCAACAAGCACTGGTTCAAGCGCGACGACTTCACCGCCTTCCCTTACGGCTGCAGCAACGAGGGTGAGGGTTATTATCCGGGCTACTGCTCGAACGGCGACTACGACGTCTACGACTACCAGAGCGTAGGCGAGCGCAAGACCCCGTGGGGCGTGCAGGCCATGCTGCAGGGCCGCTTCGCCACCGGCTCCCTGCGCCACCAGCTGACCGTGGGCGCGTCCTACGCCGAGCGCCACGACAGCTTCGGCGACTACGTCTACGACTACGTCGGCTACAGCAATATCTGGCATCCGCTGGACACGCCGCACGTCGGCCCGGACCGCGTCACCGGCCCGGTCTTCGAGCGCCGCAGCGATCAGGAAAGCGCGCTGTTCGCCCAGGACATCGTCAGCATCACGCCGCAGCTGACCCTGCACGGCGGCCTGCGCTATGTCGAGACCAAGCGCCGCGACTACATCGATCCGAACTACGTCGATAGCAAGGATTCCTTCCTGCTGCCGAGCGTCGCTCTGGTCTATGCCCTGAACCGCGACTGGAACGTCTACGGCTCCGTGAGCCACGGGCTGCAGCACGGCGGCATCGCACCGATGGAGACCGCAAACGAAAACCAGGTGATGGACCCGGGCCGCTCGAAGCAGTTCGAGATCGGCGCCAAGGGTTCGGTGGCGGGCTTGAACCTGTCGGCATCGCTGTTCCAGATCCGCCAGGGCCTCGAGTACACGGACCCGAACCGCACGGTCGCGGTGGTGGTCGACGGCGAGACCCTGCAGCGTCATCCCTATGTGCGCGGCGGCCGCGAGACGCATCGCGGTCTCGAACTGGCGGCCGACGGCAAGCTGGCTGCAGGTCTGCAGGCGGGCGTGTCGCTGATGGCACTGAACACGCGCCAGGACGGCACCGGCGACGCCAGCATCGACGGCAAGCGCGTCACCGACGTCCCCAACTTCAAGTCGACCACCTGGATCGAATACGCCGTGCCGCAGCTGCCCGGCCTGAAGCTGGACGCCAACTGGCAGTACTCGGGCAAGAAGGCTTTCGACGTCGAGAACCGCGTGCTGGTGCCGGACTATCACGTGTTCGGCCTGGGCGCCGCATATGGCCTGAAGTTGCGTATGACGAAGCTGACGCTGCGCGCCCGTGTCGACAACCTCTTCGACAAGTTCTACTGGCGCGACGTCACGCCGGCGCTGGGCGGCTACCTGCTGCCGGGCGCGCCGCGTACCTTCCGCCTGTCCGGGCAGTTCGACTTCTAAGCTAGCGCATCAAGCCAACAGCGCTTCCACCTGCCGCATGCGCTGCGGCAGGTCGCCCTCCAGCAGCGTGAACGGGATGCCCCGTTCGCGCAGCACCGCCAGCAGGCACTCGTGCACCTGCTGGCGCACTTCTTCCGATTCCCGCTGCAGGCCATCCGGCACCCAGGGCAGGTCCAGGCCCGCCACCAGGGTCGCCGCGTAATCGTGTTCGGCTTCCAGCGCCAGCAGTTCGGGCGGCACCCGGCCCCAGTAGATGCGGCTGTAGACCGCGGTCAGCAGCGGCGTGGTGTCGCAGAACAGGAAGCGCCGCGTCTCGGGCGATGCGGCCATCGCCTCCTCGCGCTCGCGCTGGGTGCGCGCGATGTCGAGCTGGTCGTCCTCGAAGGGCACCCTTTGTCGCGTCGCGACGAATTCGCGCAGGTATTCCGGCACCCACAGCGTGCCGTAGCGCGCCGCTAATTTAGGGGCCAGCGTCGACTTGCCGGTCGACTCGGCGCCGAGGATGGCGATCCGCTTCAGTGGCGCACCAATGCTCATCGCACGCCCTCGCGCGCCGCGCGCGCCCAGGTGCGCAGGCCGAGCGCCGCCATGATCACGAACACCGCGTACAGGACCGCGGTCAGGTGCAGGTTCTTGTAGACGTACAGGCCGACGTAGAGCACGTCGACGCCGATCCACACATGCCAGTTCTCGACCTTCTTGCGCGCCGCCAGCACGGTGCCGAGCAGGCTGCCGGCGGTGAGGAAGCCGTCCATGTGCGGCACGTCGGTGTCGGTAAAGGCGTGCAGGAACCAGGACAGCAGCACGAAGCCGAGCGCCCAGCCGGCCAGCGACCATGCCCAGCCGGCGCGGTCCAGGCGCGTGACCACCAGCGGCTGGTCATCCTTGCCTGTCCCGCGCAGCCATTCGTACCAGCCCCAGATCGAAGCGGCGATGAAGACCGCCTGCAGGCCGGCATCGCCGTACAGGCGGGCCTTGAAGAACACGATGCCGTAGGTCGCGGACGAAACGATGGCGAACAGCCAGGCCCAGTGGATGCGGCGGATGTTCAGCAGCACCGTCAAGATCGACAGGACGAAGGAAATGAGTTCGAGGGGTGTGGTCGGAAAACCGAGAAGGGTGAGCGGGTCGTTCATAGCAGTCGATTATCGAAGCTGGCGTGCGATTGCGCAAGCTGGAGTGCCGATCTGCCCGGCCGCGCTGTGACAAAGTGAGGATTTCGGCGAAGTACGTACAGATATACTCGTCCGTTCCTCGACCGATGCGCACCACCGGAGACGCCATGCGCCTGACCAAACCCCTTCTTTGCGCCGCCCTGCTCGCGGCGGTTTCTCCGGTCATGGCGGCGCCCGCTGCGGTGCCGATCGCCGCCTTCGTCAATCCGAACGAGTATGCCCGGCCCCGCCTGGCGCCGGACGGGAAGCACATTGCCATTACCGTGCGCATGCCATCCGGCGAGCGTACGGTGCCGATCGTGATGATCTACTCGCTGCCCGAGCTGAAGGTGGAGGGCGCGATCCGCCTGCCGATCTTCGAAGTACCGATCGACTACAGCTGGGTAAGCGATCGCCGGCTCGTGGTTTCGCGTGGCGTGGAGCTGGGTTCGCGCGAAGGCCCGGCGACGTACGGCGAATTGCTGGCGACCGACTACGACGGCAAGAAGCAGGAATATGTGCACGGTTACCGGATGTCGAAGGAATCGTCGCGCGCCGGCTTCTATCCCAACGACGAAGCCTTCGGCCATATCGAGCAGGTCGCGCGCGAATACAACAACCACATGTTGGTGACCTCGCGCCTGTGGGAGGGCGAGCACACGATGTTGTACGACATCGATGCACGTACCGCGGTACGCAAGCTGGTCGCCGACGTGCCGGCCGAGGGCATGTCCTTCCTGATCCAGCACGACGGCAAGCCGCGCTTCGCCTACGGCACCGACAAGGAAAACTATTACCTGCTGTTCCGCCGTAACGAAACGAGCGGCGCCTGGGAGAAACTGTCCGGCCTGGGCCGCCGGTACGCCCTGCTCGGTTTCTCCGACGACGACAGCCATTTCGCGGCGCTCTATTCGAAGGAGGGCGAGCCCGACTCGGTGGTGCGGGAGGACGCCCGGACCGGCGAGCGCACGACCCTGTTCTCTGATGGCGTCGCCGATCCGGCCGGCCTGCTCTACGGTCCGGGGCATGGCCTGCCCTTCGGCGCCCATTCGGCCATCGGCGTTCCACGCGCCGTCTACTTCGACGACAACAACGAGGAAGCGCGCCTGCACAAGCTGCTCAGCCAGCAGTTCCCCGGCAGCTGGGTGGGATTCGACAGCTTCAGCGCGGACGGCAAGCTGCTGCTGTTCAGCGTGTCGAGCGACCGCGATCCCGGCTCCTACTACCTGTTCGACCGCCGCACCAACACCGCCGACCTGCTGTTCTCCTCGATGCGCGGCATCGACCCCGCCCGGATGGCAGAACGCAAGCCGATCAGCTTCCGCACGCGCGACAATCACACCCTGCACGGCTTCCTGACCATGCCGCCGCACGCCGCCGGCGCCAGGCTGCCGATGGTGCTGCTGCCGCACGGTGGCCCGCACGGCGTGGCGGACAACTGGTTCTTCGACACCGACGCCCAGTTCCTCGCCAGCCGTGGCTACGCCGTGCTGCAAGTGAACTTCCGCGGCTCCGATGGCCGCGGCTGGGCCTTCACACACGCGGGCTACCGCGAATGGGGCGGCAGGATCCAGGACGACCTGGTCGATGGCGTCAACTGGGCGGTCAAGCAGGGCGAAGTCGATCCGAAGCGTATCTGCGTCTACGGCGCCAGCTTTGGCGGCTATTCGGCCCTCATGCTGGCGGCGCGCGAGCCGGCCATGTTCAAGTGCGCGGTCGGCTATGCCGGGGTGTACGACCTGAACCTGATGGCGACGACCGACGAGGCCAAGGGCAACGCGCGCCTGCAGGTCCAGCTCCAGCGCTATATCGGCACCGACAAGGCCGAACTCGACCGCTTTTCGCCGGCGCGGCTGGCGGCGCAGATCAAGATTCCGGTGCTGCTGGTCCACGGCGGCAAGGACAAGCGCGCCCCGGTCGAGCACGCGGAAGCGATGCGCGATGCCCTCGTCAAGGCCGGCCATCCGCCCGAGTGGTTCCTGGCGCCCAACGAGAGCCACGGCTTCTACAACACGAAGAACGTGACCGAGTTCTATCAGCGGCTCGAAGCCTTCCTGGCCAAGCATCTCGCTCCATAAGCTTCCCCACTGCCCGGATCCGGACACCAGTGCCCGCGCACGGGCAGCGCGGCAGCCTATTCCGGGCCCCGCGCCCTGTGAGCACGGCTTGGCACGATGCTTGCAATGAAGGAAGCATTATCACTTCTTCATCGCAAGCATCCCATGGACCAAGCCATCGGCATCGACACTCTGCGCCGCCGCCGCCACTTCCGCCTCGCCAGCGGCCTCCTGCTGTGCGCCGGCTTTCTTGCCGCGGCCTGGGGCATCAACCAGGCCGTGCGTCCCGGCGTGGCGGCCGCCGACATCGTGGTGGCCGAAGTCAGGCGCGGCAACGTCGACAACACCATCAATGCCGCCGGCGTGGTCATCCCCGTGCACGAGGAAGTCGTGTCCAGCCCCGGCGCCAGCCGCGTCGCCAAGGTCCTGGTCAAGCCGGGCCAGCAAGTGAAACAGGGCGAGCTGTTGCTGGAACTGGACGACCGCGAGATCCGCCTGGCGCTCGAAGCGCTGAAGGAGCAGCTGGCGCAGCAGGAGAACAAGGTCGTCACGCTGAAGCTCGAGATGGACCAGAAGCTCAAGCAGACCCGCTCCGCCATCGAACTGCTGGAGATCGACCTGCAGGCCAGCCGCGCGCTGCGCGAACGCAACCGCAAGCTGCGCGAGAGCGGCCTGGTCTCGGGCCAGGACCTGCTGACCTCGGAACTGAACGTGCAGCGCAACGAGGTCCAGCTGCGCCAGCAGCGTGAGCTGATCGACGACACTCGCCGCAGCACCGCCAGCGCCATCGCCGCCGCGAATCTGCAAAAGGAGATCCTGCAGAAGCAGATCGTCCGCCAGGAAGGGCTGCTCGAGCAGACCCGGGTACGGGCGCCCTTCTCCGGCATGCTGACCTCCCTGGTCGAGGACGAAGGCGCCAGCGTGGCGGCCGGCCAGCTGGTGGCGCGCATCTCGGAACTGAACAACTACCGCGTCGAAGCGACCCTGTCTGACTTCCACGCGCGCCAGCTCGCTGCCGGCCAGCCAGTGCGGGTCGAGCAGAACGGCGAAGTCCTGCAAGGGCGCGTCCACACCATCCTGCCCGAAATCCAGAACGGCACGATCAAGCTGCTGGTCGACCTCGAACAGCCGCACAACCCGCACCTGCGCAACAAGATGCGGGTCGACGCCAACATCGTCACCGACCGCAAGGCGAATGTGCTGGTGATCGACAGCGGCGCCGCCTTCAACGGCAAGGGACGCCAGCCGGCCTTCGCCGTGCGCGACGGCGCCGCCCGCAAGACCCTGCTGGAACTGGGCGCCAGCGACGGCAAGGTGGTCGAAGTGATCGAAGGCGCACAGCCGGGCGATCGCTTCATCGTGTCCGACACCGCCGCCTTCAAGGACCTGGACAGCATCCGCATTTCACAATAAGGAGAAGAACATGATCAAACTGGAAAAAGTCAGCAAGACCTACCGCACCGACAAGGTCGAGACCCTGGCCCTGAAGGACATCGACCTGCAGGTTGCGAAAGGCGAATTCGTCGCCATGATGGGGCCCAGCGGCTGCGGCAAGAGCACGCTGCTGAACATCATCGGCCTACTCGACCGGCCGGGCCAGGGCCGCGTGCACATCGACGGCGTGGCGCTGGCCTCCTACCGCGACAAGGACGTGGCGCGCCTGCGCAACCGCACCTTCGGCTTCATCTTCCAGAGCTTCCACCTGATCCCGGACCTGCGCGTGATCGACAACGTCGAGCTGCCCTTGCTCTACCGCAGCGGCAGTGGCGCCGAACGCCGCCGCCTGGCGCGCGAGGCACTGGAACGGGTCGGGCTGGGCGCGCGCATGGAGCACTACCCGAACCAGCTCTCGGGCGGCCAGCAGCAGCGCGTGGCGATCGCGCGCGCCATCGTCGGCCGTCCGCAGATCCTGCTGGCCGACGAGCCGACCGGTAACCTGGACAGCAAGATGAGCGCCGAGGTGATGGACATCCTGCTCAAGCTGAACAGCGAAGGCACGACCATCGTGATGGTCACCCACGACGAGCAGGAAGCGCGCCGTGTGGGCCGCATCGTGCGCGTGTTCGACGGCCAGCTGGTCGCGAAGGAGCACGCCCATGCTGCGTAACTACCTGCTGACGGCCTGGAAGGTCTTCATGCGCCGCAAGCTGTTCACGGCGATCAACCTGGTCTGCATCGTGCTCACGCTGGTGGTGCTGATGGTGATCACCGCGCTGCTGGAAACCGCCTTCTGGCCGAGCGGCGTGGAGGGCAAGAGCGAGCGCTTCCTGCAGGTCTATGGCATTCGCAGCGAGAGCGCCGACCACAGCACGGTGCGCACCACCCTGCTCGGCTTCAAGACCATCGACAAATACCTCAAGCCGATCCCGGGTGTGGAACGCGTCTCGGCATTCACCACGCCGGCCTCGGTGTCGGTCTACCAGGGAGACCGCGTGAGCGAACTGGAGATGCGCCGCGTCGATGCCGACTACTGGCGCATCCTCGATTTCAAGCTGCTGGCGGGGCGCCTGCCGAATGCGGACGACGATGCCGCCGGGCGCTTCGTCGCCGTCATCAATGCCACCACCGCACGCCGGCTGTTCGGCGATGCTTCGGCGCCGGGCCAGAAGATCAGCATCGGCGGCCAGATGTTCGAGGTAATCGGCGTGGTCGAAGACGTCATCCACATGAATGCCTACGCCGATATCTGGGCGCCGCTGTACACCTTCCCGTCCGGGACCTGGCGCGACGAGCTGACCGGCTCCTTTGCCGCGATGCTGCTGGCCAAGCAGGCGTCCGACCTGCCCCGCATCAAGCGCGAAGTGGAACGGGCCGCGAAGAGCTTCGTCGACAAGGATCCGCATACCTTCGCGTCCAGCGTATTCTGGGCCGACAGCAAGCTGGATCTGTTTGCGCGCGAGCTCCTGAGCAACAAGGAACAGGTCGACTCCGGCGGCACCACGCTGCTCCTGTCCATCGCCGCCGCCATGCTGCTGTTCATGCTGCTGCCGGCGCTGAACCTGGTCAACCTGAACACCGGCCGCATCCTCGAACGCAGCTCCGAAATCGGGGTGCGTAAGGCCTTCGGCGCCACCAGCATGCAGCTGGCCGGCCAGCTCGTGGTCGAGAACGTGCTGCTGTCCCTCGCCGGCGGCCTGATCGGCCTGGTCTGCACCCGCGTGGTGCTGTGGTGGCTGGAAAGCGCTCAGCTGATCCCCTACCTGAAAGTGGAGCTCAACCCGACCGTGTTCGCCTGCGGCATGCTGCTGGCCTTCGTGTTCGGCCTGCTGTCCGGCCTGATCCCGGCCTGGAAGATGTCCCGCCTCGATCCCGTCCATGCCCTGAAAGGAGCCGCGTGATGCTGCGCCACCTGTTGAAACTGACCTGGAAGCGCAAGTCCAGGAACCTGATGCTGAGCCTCGAGATCCTGCTCGCCTTCGCCATCGTGTTCGGCATCGCCGCCTTCGGCCTGCGCAACTGGCAGTTGTACCGGGAGCCGATCGGCTTCGACGGCAGCGATACCTGGTCCGTCAAGATGGTGCTGGGCGACGTGCCCGATGAGGCGATTCCGGCCGAGGTCTACGACACGCTGCGTCGCAGCCTGCTCGAACTGCCGCAGGTGCGCGAAGTCGGCTTCTCAGCCTACTCGCCCTACACCATGTCGACCTGGACCACCAGCTTCAAGTCGCCGCAGACCGGCGCCGGCGTGAACACCAACCTCTTCGAGGCCAGCGACGGCGCGGCCGCGGCCCTGGGTATCAAGCTGGTCGCGGGCCGCTGGTTCGATGCGCAGGATAATGGCCAGGCCGTGCGGCCGGCGGTGCTGAACCGGCGCATGGCCGCCGCGATGTTCCCGGGGCGCCAGGCGCTGGGCCAGCAGTTCACCGACAAGCCGCGCAAGGACCCGGCCGATAGCGATCCGCCGAAAACCTACCGCGTGGTGGGCGTGGTCGAGGACTTCCGCAACAAGGGACCGCTGATGGCGCCGGTGAACTTCGTGATGACGCGCTTCGATCCGCTGGCCGGCAAGTCGCGTGTGCGGGTCATCCTGCTCAAGGTGGCGCCGGGCACCCCGCGCGGCTTCGAGGCGGAGCTCAACCGCCGGCTCAAGCTGGTCCGCAACGACTGGGCCTACGAGATCGCGCCGCTCGCAGCGATGCGCGCCAGCCTGCTGAAGGAACAGCTGGTGCCCTTCATCGTCGTCAGCGTGATCGCCGCCTTTATGGTCGCGATGGTCGCCTTCGGCCTGTTCGGGGTGCTGTGGCAGAACACGACAAGGCGCATTCCGGAGATCGGCCTGCGCCGCGCGATCGGCGCCAGCGCCGCCGACATCTACCGCCAGATCGTCGCCGAACAGCTGCTGCTCAGTTCCACCGCCATGGTGGTGGCGCTGGTCCTGCTGATCCAGCTGCCGCTCACCGGCGCGTTCGGCGAGGGCCTCAACTGGCCGGTCTTCGTCAGCGCCGCGGGGCTGTCGATGGGCGCAATCTATCTGCTATCCTTGCTTTGCTCGCTGTATCCGGGATGGCGCGCCAGCCGCCTGAGCCCGACCGAAGCGCTGCACTACGAATAAGACAAGAATTGAAACGCATGGAATCAACACGCAAGCAGCGCATCCTGATCGTCGACGACGACAGCGCAGTCCAGGTCTCGCTGGCCCTGCTGCTCAAGCAGTCAGGCTTCGACGCGGTCTGCGCCGACGGCCCGCAGCAGGCCATGGAAGAGCTGCAGGCCGCGCCGGTCGATCTGGTTTTGCAGGACATGAACTTCTCGCTGCAGACGAGCGGCGAGGAAGGCCTGGACCTGCTGGCCCGCATCAAGCAGCTGCGCCCCACCCTGCCGGTGCTCTTGATGACGGCCTGGGGCTCGATCTCGCTGGCGGTGCGCGGCGTGAAGGCCGGCGCCGCCAACTTCTTCACCAAGCCCTGGGACAATGGCCAGCTGGTGGCGCTGGTCGAGGCCACGCTGGATCTGGCCGCGCCTTCGGCTGCCCCAAAAGTCACGCGCCGCTCGCTCGACGCGCAATGCGATTTCTCCGGCATCGTCGGCGAGCACCCGAAACTGCTGAAGGTGCTGGAGACGATCGCCCAGGTTGCGCGCACCCGCGCCCCGGTGCTGATCCTGGGCGAGAGCGGCACCGGCAAGGAGCTGATTGCCGACGCCATCCACCGCAACAGCCCGCGCGCGGATCACCCCATCGTCAAGATCAACATGGGCGCGATCACCAGCTCCCTGTTCGAGAGCGAGATGTTCGGCCACGTGCGCGGCGCCTTCACCGATGCGCGCAGCGACCGCAAGGGCCACATCGCCAGCGCCGACGGCGGCACCCTCTTCCTCGACGAGATCGGCGAGCTGCAGCGCGGCGACCAGGTCAAGCTGCTGCGCGTGCTGCAGGACCAGCGCTACCAGCCGGTCGGCGCCAGCCGTACGGAGCAGGCCGATCTGCGCGTCGTGTCGGCGACGAACCGTGAGCTGGCGGAACTGGTAGCCGCCGGCGACTTCCGCGAAGACCTGTTCTACCGGCTGAACCTCATTACCATTCGCCTGCCGCCGCTGCGTGAGCGCCGCAGCGATATCCCGCTGCTGGCGCGCCACATCGCCGCCAGGGTCGCCGAGAGCTATGGCCTGGGCGATGTCGTGCTGGCGCCGGACGCGCTCGAGTGGTTGTCCGGCCAGCCGTGGCCGGGGAATATCCGCCAGCTGAAGCAGACATTGGAACGCGTCCTGCTCCTGGCGGGCAAGCAGCACCTGGGCCAGGCCGACTTCCTGGCCGCCAGCGCGGTGGACGAAGGCGCGCCGGGCGCGCGCCTCGGTGTGGACGGGATGACGCTGGAACAGGTCGAACGCCACATGATCGAACAGGCGCTGCAGCAGCACGCGGGGAACATCTCGCGCATGGCAAAGGCGCTGGGCCTGTCGCGCACGGCGCTGTACCGCCGCCTCGAACGCCACGGCCTGGGCGCAGGCGTGCGCGAGGAATGAAGCTGCCGGCACTGAAACTCCAGACCCGGCTCACGGCCTATCTGGCGCTGTTGCACCTGACGCTGGGCGGCTGCGCTGTGTTGCTGTTACCGCAGCAACCCATCCTGTTCGTCGGCGCCGAACTGGCGCTGGCGGCCAGCATGGCGCTGGGCTGGTGGCTGGTCCGGCGTGCGCTGGAGCCGCTCGGCTACACGCGGCGCTTCCATGACCTGCTGCAGGACCAGCAATACGCGTCGCGCCTTGCCGCGCCGGGCGTGACGGAACTCGACGACCTGGTCGCCATGTTCAACGACATGCTGACCGCCCTGCACCGCGAACGCCTGGCGATCGGCGAGCAGCAGGGTTTTCTCGAGCGCCTGCTGGAGGCGACGCCGAGCGCGGTACTGGTGTTCGACTTCGACCACGCGATCAGCCTTGTCAACGCCAGCGCCAGCGGTTTATTGGGGCTGCAAGCGCCGCTCGGCAAGCCGCTGTCGGCATGGGACGATAGTCATGCCGCGTTCGACCCCGCGCTCGATGAACGCGGCCGCGCCCGCAGCCGCGACCTGGTGCGCCAGCTGGATGCGCTCGATCTCGGCGACAGCCGCCTGCTGGTCGACCTGGAGGGCCGGCGCTACCGCGCCCAGCGCAGCCGCTTCTTCGACCGCGGCTTTGCGCGCCACTTCCTGATCGTCGAGGAACTGACCGCCGAACTCGAGGACTCCGAGCGCGCCACCTACGCGCGCCTGATCCGGGTGCTGGCGCACGAGGTGAACAACACCGTGGCCGCCACCGGCTCGGTGCTGGATTCCCTGCTGACCTACCGCGGCCAGCTGGAAGAACGCGACGCCGGCGACTTCGTCACCGCCATCGTCGCCGTCAAGCGCCGCAACATCAGCCTGGGCGAATTCATCGACCGCTTCACCCGCGTGGTCAAGATGCCGGCGCCGGAGCTGCGCCCGACCCGTTTGCAGGACGTGGTGGACGACATTCTGTGGCTGAACCGCGAGCAGTGCAATGCGCGCGGTATAGGGCTCGGCTGGAGCCGCTGCGACGCCGTCGCGCCCCTGCAGCTGGACGTGCAGCTGATCGAACAGGCGCTGCTGAACATTGTCAAGAACGCGGTCGAGGCCATCGACGAACGCAATGCCCGCGACGGCACCACCGGTGGCGCCATCCGCCTCGAGCTGGAAGACCTGGGCGAGCGCGTGCGCCTGTCGGTGAGCGACAGCGGCGGCCTGCTCGAGGACGCCGCCTCGCACCGCCTGTTCACGCCTTTCGTCAGCACCAAGAAGGGCGGCCAGGGCATCGGCCTGATGTTCGTGCGCGAGGTGCTGCAGCGGCATGAGGCGACGTATTCGCTCGCGCCGGCCGGGCCGGGAGAAACCAGGTTCGATATCTGGTTTCCGGTCAGCTGAAATGAAACGTGGGCACGGAGTGCCCACCCTACGATCGCCACCGACCATGTAGGGTGGGCACCCCGTGCCCACGTCCGTTCACAAATACCCGATTATTTTTTCGGATACTTGATCGTCATTTCCTTCAGCAGGTTGTCGGCATGGTCGACTTCCTTCATCACCCACAGCATGTAGCGGATGTCGACGTGGATCGCGCGGGTGATCACCGGGTCGAAGTACCAGTCCTTGGTGATCGACTCGTAGGTCGAATCGAAGTTCAGGCCGATCAGTTCGCCGCGCTTGTTCATCACCGCGGAACCCGAGTTGCCGCCGGTGGTGTCGGCGCTCGACAGGAAGTTCACCGGCACCGTGCCCAGCACCGGATCCTTGAACACGCCGTAGCGCTTCTCGCGGATCGCCTGCAGCAGGTTGGCGGGCGCGTTGAACGGCTCCTTGTTGGTGGCCTTCTGCACGATGCCTTCGACGGTCGAAAACGGGCCCTTGGTGATGCCGTCACGCGGGGTGTAGGGCGCCACGGTGCCGTAGGTGACGCGCAGGGTCGAGTTGGCGTCCGGGTAGACCGGCTTGCCTTGCGACTTCTTCCAGGCGATGACCGCTTCCATGTATTGCGGGATCACGCGCTCCAGGTTGCCGTCGACTTCCTTGCGGTGGTTTTCCAGCGCCATGCCGGTGTCCTGCAGACGCACGGCCAGCTGGATGAAGGGGTCATGCGAGGCGCGGAAGGCTTCCGGATCCTTGCCGATCCAGGCCAGGCGCTTGGCTGTATCGGCCAGATCGGTCGACTTGTACATGCCCGGCAGTGCATCGACCTTCGGCAGCAGCGCGTCCAGGCCCTGCGGGTGGTTCTTCTGGTCGATCTTGGCGTAGCGGTTCAGGGCCGCGGTCCAGCGGGCCTGGTCGACGCTGGGCACGAAGGACTGCTCCAGGCGGCTCAGGCGCGCCTTGATGAAGGAGAGGTCGCGTTCCTGATAGCCGCCTTCGCGCTCGGCGTCCGGCTTCTGGCGCTCCAGCGAGAGGCGGTACAGGGTGCGCGCGCTCTTCAGCAGGTCGCTGTGGGTGGCTTCCGCCCACGCGGCTTCCTGCTGCGAAGCGCTCATGTCGCTGCCGATGGCGGTGTCGAGGTCGGACAGCAGGCTGCCGCCTCCTGCCTTCAGCTCTTTACTGTGCTGCTTGTACCAGCCGCGGAATTCGGCGTCCTGCTTGTCCTTGATGGCGGCGATGTCGGTGCGTGCAAAGCCGTCCATCAGGCCCTGGGTCTTCTTCAGCACGTTGTTCAGGCTCTTCGCCACGCTGGCGTAGCGCACGTCCCAGCTCGGGTTGCCCATCGTGCTTGCTGCGATCACGGACAGGTCGGCGGTGATCGATGCGGCCTT
Source organism: Telluria sp. GW821-FHT07G12 (assembly GCF_059418525.1). NCBI lineage: Bacteria > Pseudomonadati > Pseudomonadota > Betaproteobacteria > Burkholderiales > Oxalobacteraceae > Telluria > Telluria sp. GW821-FHT07G12. The sequence continues at coordinate 124,681 of NZ_JBWKQA010000001.1, forward strand.
GGCCGGGTAGTCGACGTCGCGCGCGAAGCGGATTTCCGACGGCAGCTTGTAACGGCTGGTGCGGCCCGGGTAGCCGGCCAGCAGGATCGGATCGCCGTTCTTCAGGCCTTCGGCCGAGACGACCAGGAAGTCCTTGGATTTATACGGCACGTTGTCCGGCGACGGATCGGCCGGGCGGCCATCCTTGCCGACATAGGCGCGCAGGAAGGAGAAGTCGCCGGCCTGGCGCGGGAATTCGTAGTTGTCGATGTCGCCGCCGAAGTTGCCGAGGCTGTCGGCCGGCGCGTACACCAGGCGCACGTCGCGGATCATCAGCTGGCGGATGCGGTAGTACTCGCCGCCGCGGTGGAAGGCCGGCACCGAGCAGCGGTAGGCCTTGTCGCTTTCGCATTCGGCGATCAGGGCCTTGATGCGGCTCTCGACCTGCTCGTGGCGCTCCTTGCCCGACAGGTTCGGGGACAAGCCTTTGAGAACGCGGTCAGTGACGTTCTCCACTTTCTCGGTCACGTAGACGAGGGTGTTCGGGCCGCCCGGCAGTTCGGCGTCGCGGGTCTTGGCCAGGTAGCCGTTGACGATGTAGTTGTGTTCCGGGGTCGCGTTGCGCTGCACCGCACCGTAGGCGCAGTGGTGGTTGGTCACGATCAGGCCGTCCGGCGAGACGAAGGAAGCCGAGCAGCCGCCCAGCGACACCATGGCGCTCATCGGGTGCTTGGACAGGTCGGCCAGTTTCTCGGCCGGGATGGTAATGCCGATGCGCTTGAGTTCGGACTTCAGCTGCGGCAGCTGGTGCGGCTGCCACTGGCCTTCGTCGGCGTGGGCGGAGGCGATAACCCACATGACGGCGACGACAGGCAAAACGATGGATTTGAACACGTTGGACCCCAGGGTGAATAAAAAGCAAGCGCGAGTATATCGCCCCTGCTTATAGGTGGAAATAACTTTCTCACCCATACTCACCCTGTGGTCTTGCTGCGTATTTACGCGCTTTGGCCCTTGCGGCGGCGCTGTGCGGCTACGCCCAGCAGGCCCAGGCCGATCAGGGCCAGGCTGGCCGGTTCGGGCACGTCGGCGGCGCGTTCCGTTTCAAAATTGAAGGTCGTCGCTTCGTTGCGGCCGAAGCCGAAGCTGACGTTGTCGACGTAGCCGCGGAAGGTGCCGCTCCAGCCGGAGCCGATGCCGAATTCGAGGCCGAGGATGGCGCTGTTGGCGCTCAGCACGTCGGCGTCTGCGTCCGGATGCGCACCGGCAGCCCATTCGGCCAAGGTGTTGTCGAAGCTTTCGATGGTCTTGCTGGGCGAACCGAAGACCCGCATCCAGAAATTCATGTTCATCAAATCGCTGCTGACCCATTGGTCCATCGGCACCGGGCCGTTGAAGCTCGGCGCGTTGTAGACCTGTTCGAAGACGAGGTAGCCGATGTCGTTCGTCGTATTGGCGTTGCCGTCGGCGTCGTACAGCAGGCGCAGCGCCGGCATCAGGTTGGCATTGGCGCTACCCCCGCTGGCGCGATACCAGTCGTAGCTCAGTGTGCTCAGGTTGCCGAGGGTGCGGCCTCCCACGTAACCCCAGGTGTAGACGTAGTCGGCCTTGCCGCTGGCGTCGGTGAGCGACATCTCGACCGAGCCGTTGCCGCTGCGCGGCTGGGTCGTCGTGATCGCGGCCGTGGTGGTCGAGGTGAAGCCGTTGCTGGTGCCACGGAAGTTTTCGAGATGCCAGTTGGTGGGACCCAGGTCGGCGGGGGTCACAGTCACTACGGCGGCCTGGGCGCTGGCGCCCAGGGTGAACACGGACAGCACGGCCAGGCTTGCGCGGATGATCGTCTTCATGTGTCGTCTCTCGTCAGTGAGTTATATGGGAACTGCGCAGCCACTGTCGCAAGTTCTGTACCAACGGAAATAAGGTGTTCGCAATCAATAGCTTGCAGTTGCATCTCATCCATTTCGGAGGCGCTTATGTAAGATTCGTCGACAGCCGGCGGCATCCGCGGCAAAGGGCTAGAATAGATGGTTGCCCTTCCGCAGTTTTCGAAATTCTCATGTCTTCCCTGATCGCCTCGCTCCGCCGTCTGATCCCCGATGCCTTCACCGTCTGGCTGCTCTGCAGCGTGGCGCTGGCCAGCGTGCTGCCCTGCGAGGGACACGCCGCGCAGGTGTTCGGCGAGATCACGACCGTCGCCATCGGCCTGCTGTTCTTCCTGCACGGCGCCAAGCTGTCGCGCGAGGCCATGCTATCGGGGCTGACCAACTGGCGCCTGCACCTGCTGGTGCTGGCCTCGACCTTCGTGATGTTTCCCCTCCTCGGCCTGGCGCTGAAACCGCTGTCCGGGACCGTGCTTCCGCCCGACCTCTACGTCGGCATCCTGTTCCTGTGCACCCTGCCCTCGACCGTACAATCGTCGATCGCCTTCACCTCGGTGGCGCGCGGGAACGTGGCGGCGGCCGTGTGCAGCGCCTCGGCCTCGAACTTTGTCGGCATCTTCGTCACGCCGCTGCTGGTAGGGACGCTGATCGTGCAGGGCGCGACCGCATCCGGCGGCTCGACACTGGACGCGGTGCTGTCTATCGTCAAGCAGCTGCTGCTGCCCTTCCTGGCCGGCCAGTTCCTGCGCCCCTGGATCGGTGCCTGGGTCGACCGCAACAAGCCGATGCTGAAGATCGTCGACCAGGGCTCGATCCTGCTGGTGGTCTACACCGCCTTCAGCGAATCGGTCAACGAAGGCCTGTGGCACAAGCTGTCGCTGCCGACCTTGATCGGCCTCGGCGTGCTGTGCTGCGTGCTGCTGGCGATCGCCCTGGCCCTGGCCACCTACGCCAGCCGCCGCCTCGGCTTCTCGCGCGAGGACGAGATCACCATCGTGTTCTGCGGCTCCAAGAAAAGCTTGTCGAGTGGCGTGCCGATGGCCAAGGTGCTGTTCGCGCCGGGCGCGCTGGGCATGGTGATCCTGCCGGTGATGCTGTTCCACCAGATCCAGCTGATGGTCTGCGCGGTGCTGGCCGCCCGCTGGGCCCAGCGCCGCGACTTACGCTGAATCAAACCGGGGTCGGACTCCGGTTTTGGGCAAGTTCTTCCGGGGAAGCGTGAAGATGGGCCAGCGCTTCGGCGCCCCACCACACTTCCAGGGTCGAAGGCAGCAGGACCGCGGCGGCGCCGATGGCGGCAAAGCGGCGGCGCTGGCGCTCGCTCAGGCGCGGATGGCGCAGCATGGCGCGCGCGTCATAAGCGACGAAGCCGAACAGTCCCAGCAGGCCGAGCACGAACAGCAGGCGCAGCGCGGCATCGCCGAGCCTCGCGCCGAGATGCACATTCCAATACGCCAGCGCCGGCATCGCCAGGCTGAGGCTGCTCAGCAGATCGAGCATGGCAATACCGGCATCCCGCCCGCCGCGCCTGAATTCGACGCGGCGCATCCAGGCCGTCAGGACGACGGTGCTGGCAATGTAGAGTACGGCACCGGCCGAGGTATCGTTACCCGGCAGCGAAAAGCCGCTGAAAAATTCGGGGTCAGAGCACATTATTCTTGAAATTCGGGGTCAGAGCACTTTTTTGGGCAATGACTTCGCGGCAGCTTCTCATGCCCGCTTCATCATCGCTCATGCGGAAACACACGTCGAGAGCCAGAGTCCGTTCCTCGGCAACCTTTCTCAAAAAAGTGCTCTGACCCCGAATTATCGGCAAAAAGTGCTCTGACCCCGAATTTATTCGGCATGCCAGCCGCCGCCCAGGGCCTGGACCAGGGCCACGGCCGTGGTCTGGCGCGTGGACTGGGTCGTGACCAGCGAGCGGCGGGCGTTCAGGGCCGTTACCTGGGCCTGCACCACTTCCGAATAGCTCACCTGGCCGGCCTTGTAGCGGTTCAGCACCTGCTGCTCGACCTTGTCGGCGGCCTCGGACGCGCGGCGCTGCAGGTCCTGCTGCTGCGAGAGCACATGGGTCGCGGCCAGCTGGTCTTCGACGTCGGCAAAGGCGGTCAGCACGGTCTGGCGGTAGCGCGCCACCGCTTCCTCGTGCGCCGCGCGCGCGCCCTCCACGCGGGCGCGGGTGGCGCCGGCGTCGAACAGGGTCTGGGCCGCGGACAGGCCGAAGGACCAGGCCGCGCTCGACACATTGAACAAATCGCTCACCTTGCTGGCCGAGGTGCCCAGCGATGCGTTCAGGCCGATGCTCGGGAAGTAGGCCGAGCGCGCGATGCCGATCTGCTCGTTGGCGACCGCCACCTGGCGCTCGGCGGCGGCGATGTCCGGACGGCGCTGCAGCAAGGTCGAGGGCACGCCGACCGGGATCTCCGGCACCGTCACCTGCCAGGTCGGCACCGGCGCGATCGCGAACTCGGCCGGGGTCTTGCCGACCAGGACCGCGATCGCATGCTCCAGCTGCGCACGCTGGCGCGCCAGGCCCAGGTCGTCGCTTTGCGCACTGGCCAGCTGGGTCTCGGCCTGGTAGACGTCCGAGTGCGGGATGATGCCGACGTCGTAGCGGTTCTGCACAATCCGCAGCTCGCGCTGGTAGCCTTCGATGGTCGTGGCCAGCAGCGCGCGCTGGGCGTCGATCGCGCGCAGCTGCAGATAGTTCGATGCGACCTCGCCCTGGGCCGACAGGCGCGCCGATGCGAGATCGGCGGCGCTGGCCTGGGCGCTTGCCTGCGCGGCCGTCACGCCCGCGCGCAGGCGGCCCCACACGTCCGGCTCCCAGCTGGTGCCCAGCGACAGCCGGTAGGCGTTGCGCACGCTGCCGCCACCGCTGCCGCCGATGATATTGCCGTTGGCGTCGACGGTGGCGTTGCCGCTGCCGCCGCCGCGCGTGCCGGAACGCGTGCCGGAACCGTTCAAGGTCACCGACGGGAACAGCGAGGCGCGCTGCTCGGCGACGATGGCGCGGGCCTGGGCGTAGGCCGCCACCGCCGCCGCCACGTTCTGGTTCGAGACCTCGACGCCAGCCGCCAGCTCGTTCAGCTGCGGGTCGCCGAACAGGGTCCACCACGGCCCGCGGTCGAGCGCATCGGCGGGCGCCGCCGGCACCCATCCCTGCAGCTCCTTGTAGGCCGCCGGTTCGGGCGCCGTCGGGCGCTGGTAGGCCGGGCCGACGGCGCAGCCGGCCAGCAGGGCCGCCGCGGCAAGGGCCATCAGGGTGGGACGCAGGAGGGATGTCGTTCGCATGTTCATGGATGGGAAATGGAAGCTTCTTGTTCGTGTGGATGGCGCGCCAGCTCGTGCTCGTCTTCCTTGACGGTGCGCAGCTTGTCCATGTAGACGTAGACCACCGGCGTGGTCAGCAGGGTAAGCAGCTGGCTGGCGATCAGGCCGCCGATGATGGCGATGCCCAGCGGCTGGCGCAGCTCGGAGCCTTCGCCGAAGCCGATCGCCAGCGGCAGCGCGCCGAGGGCCGCGGCCAGGGTCGTCATCAGGATGGGCCGGAAGCGCAGCAGGCAGGCCTCGCGCACCGCCTCGGTGGCGGACAGGCCGCGCGCCCTTTCCGCCTCCAGCGCGAAGTCGATGATCAGGATGGCGTTCTTCTTCACGATACCAATGAGTAGGAACACGCCGATCAGGGCGATGATCGAGAACTCCATCTTGAACATCAAGAGCGCCAGCACCGCACCCACGCCAGCCGAGGGCAGGGTCGACAGCACCGTGATCGGATGCACCAGGCTCTCGTACAGGATGCCCAGCACGATGTAGATCACGACGATGGCTGCCAGGATCAGCAGCGGCTGCTGCTGGTTCGATTCCTGCGCCTGCTTGGCCTGGCCCTGGAAGCTGCCGCGCACGTTGACCGGCATGCCGATCTGGTTTTCGGCGTCGCGCACCGCGGCCTGGCCGTCAGACAGCGAAAAGCCCTGGGCCAGGTTGAAGGAAATCGTCGTGGCCAGCTCGCCGTCCTGGTGGTTGACCGAGCTCGGGGTCGAGCGCTCCGCGAATTTCGCGATGGCGGACAGGGGCACCATGGTGGTGGCGCCGGTCGACAGCGCTGAGCCGCTGGACGGATCGCGCGCGGCGGTCAGGTTGGTCGGGGCCGCCGGCGTGCCGCCGGAACCGCCGCCGCTCGATCCGCTGCTTGCGCCGGCGCCCGCACCGACCGTGCCCGCGGCCGCGCCGGCGCCGGTATTGGCGCCGGTGACGCTACTGCTGCTCGTGCCGCTGCCGCCGGTGTTCGAATTGCCCGAGGCGGCCGAAGCAGCAGTGCCCTTGGCCGGCACATACACATCCATCAGCGACTCCGGCGACTGCGCATACTTCTGCGCCACGCCCATGATCACGTGGTACTGGTTCAGCTCATCGTAGATGTTCGCGACCTGGCGCTGGCCGAAGGAGTTGTACAGCGCATTGTCGACGTCCTTCGCGCTGATGCCCAGGCGCGCAGCGCTTTCCTTGTCGATGTCGACATAGGTCTCGACGCCGTTCTCGGCCTGGTCGGTGTCGACGTCGGTCAGCGCCTTCTGCTGCTTCATGGCGTCGGCCAGTTTGGTCGCCCAGGCTTTCAGGTCGCTGCGGTTGTCGCTTTTCAGTGTGTACTGATAGGTCGAATTGCTCTGGCGTCCGCCCATGCGCAGGTCCTGCACCGGGTTCAGGAACAGCTGCACGCCGGTCACGCGCGCCAGCTTGGGCCGCAGGCGCGCGATCACGGCCTGGCCGCTCTCCCCTTTCGCGCGTTCGCTGGCGGGCTTGAGGTTCATGAACATGAAGCCGCCGCCCGCGCGCGAACCGCCGGTAAAGCCGACCACGGTGTCGACCGCCGGGTCGCTCTTGATGATGTTGACCAGCTGGTGCAGCTTCTGCTGCATGGCCTGGAAGGAGATGCTCTGGTCGGCCCGCATGCCGCCGTTGATCTGGCCGGTGTCCTGCTGCGGGAAGAAACCCTTGGGCGCGGCCGAGAACAGGTAGACGTTCAGGCCCACCACGAAGGCCAGGATCAGCATCACCAGCGGCTTGGCGTCCAGCGCCCAGTCGAGCGCATGTTCGTAGGCCTTCAGGATGCGGTTGAAGCCGCGCTCCGCCCATTGCGCCAGCTTGCCCGGCTGGCGCTTCAGCTGCTCATCTTTATCATGCTCCTTCAGCAGCATCGCGCACAGCATGGGCGTGGTCGTCAGCGAGATCACCAGCGAGATCATCACCGCCGCCGACAAGGTCACCGCGAATTCGCGGAACAGCCGGCCCACCTGGCCGCCCATGAACAGCAGCGGGATGAACACGGCGACCAGCGACAGGCTGATCGACAGCACCGTGAAGCCGACTTCGCTCGCGCCCAGCAGGGCCGCCTTCATGCGGTCCATGCCCTGCTCGACGTGGCGGCTGGTGTTTTCCAGCACCACGATGGCGTCGTCGACCACGAAGCCGGTGGCGACGGTCAGCGCCATCAGCGACAGGTTGTTCATCGAGAACCCCAGCATGTACATCACGCCGAAGGTGCCCAGCAGCGAGACGACCGTCGCCACCGCCGGCACGACGGTGGCGCGCACGCTGCGCAGGAATACGCTCACCACCAGCACCACCAGCACGATCGAGATCATCAGGGTCAGCTCGATCTCGTGCAGCGAGGCGCGGATCGAATTGGTGCGGTCCGAAGCCACCTGCATGCTCACGTCCTGCGGCAATTGGGCCTGCAGGGTCGGCAGCAGTGCGCGTACGCCGTCCACGGTCTCGATCACGTTGGCGCCCGGCTGGCTGGTGACCAGCACGATCACCGCCGGCTGGCCGTTGAACAGGCCGAGGGTATTGATGTTCTCGACACCGTCGGTGACGTCCGCGATGTCCTGCAGGCGGATCGCGGCGCCGTCGCGCCAGGCCACCACCAGGCCGCGGTAGTCGGCGGCGGTGCGGCCGTTGGTGGGCGTGTTCGCCTGCGAATAGATCTGCAGGCGCATGCCGCTGCCTTCCAGCGCGCCTTTCGGGCGGTTCGGGTTCGACGCCTGGATGGCCGCGCGCACGTCCTCGCTGGACAGGCCATAGCGGTTCATCTGGAAGGGATTCAGGTCCACGCGCACGGCCGGCAGCGAGCCGCCGCCGATCTCGACGTCGCCGACGCCGCGTACCTGGGCCAGCTTCTGCTGGACGATGTTCGAGACTTCGTCGTAGATCTGGCCGGGGCTGCGCGTCTTCGAGGTCAGCGCCAGGATGATGACCGGCGAATCGGACGGGTTGGACTTGCGGTAGGTCGGGTTGCTCTTCAAGGTGGCCGGCAGGTCGGCGCGCGAGGCGTTGATGGCCGCCTGCACTTCGCGCGCGGCGGAATCGATCTGGCGGTTCAGGTCGAACTGCAGGTTGATGCGGGTCGAGCCGTTGCCGCTGTTCGAGGTGATCTCGTTGACGCCGGCGATGGTCGCCAGCCTTCGTTCCAGCGGCGTCGCCACCGACGATGCCATCGTGTCCGGGCTAGCGCCGGGCAGGTTGGCCGATACCGACACCGCCGGGTAGTCGACCTGCGGCAGCGGCGACACGGGCAGCACGAAGAAGGCAGCGATGCCCGCCAGCGCGATGCCGATGGTCAGCAGCACGGTGGCGATGGGGCGCCTGACGAAGGGCTGCGAGAGATTCATGCGCCGGCTCCGTGCGGCCCCTCGCCACGCGCCGTGGTGCTGGGCTGCGGCGTCAGCAGCACCGGCTGCTGCGGCGCCGGCCTGGCCGACGGATGACCGCTATCGGGGCCACCGTCCGATCCCGGACCGTGCGGCTTGGCCGGTTCCTGGCCGCCCCAGCGCCGCGCCAGGCGGTCGAAGGCGAGATAAATCACCGGCGTGGTGAACAGGGTCAGCATCTGGCTGACGATCAGGCCGCCGAAGATGGCCAGGCCCAGCGGACGCCGCAGCTCCGCGCCTTCGCCCCAGCCCAGCATCAGCGGGACGGCCGCGAACAGCGCCGCCAGGGTGGTCATGATGATGGGGCGGAAGCGCAGCATGGCCGCCTGGTGGATGGCGGTGCGCGGGTCCTTGCCCTCGTCGCGCTCCGCCTCGATGGCGAAGTCGATCATCATGATGGCGTTCTTCTTGACGATGCCAATGAGAAGAATGATGCCGATGATGCCGATCACGCCCAGGCCCTGCCCCGTCACCATCAGCGCCAGCAGCGCGCCGACGCCGGCCGAGGGCAGGGTCGAGAGGATGGTCAGCGGGTGGATATAGCTTTCATACAGCACGCCCAGCACGATGTAGACGCAGACCACCGCCGCCAGGATCAGCCACAGCTGGTTCGACAGCGAGTTCTGGTAGGCGCCGGACGCGCCGAGGAAGGTCATGGTGACGGAAGCCGGCAGCTTGATCTCCTGCGCCACGTCCTTGATCGCGTTGACGGCCGTGCCCAGCTTCACGCCGCTGGCGGTGTCGAAGCCGACCGTGGTGGCCGGGTACTGGGCGACGTGCGTGATCTGCAGCGGCGCCGCCTGCTCGGTGATCGAGGCGATCGCGGACAAGGGCGTCGGCTGGCCGGAGCCGGTGCGCAGCTGCAGGTTGGACAGCGCGTCCAGCGACATGTTCTCGGGCTGCTGGGCTTCCAGGATCACGCGGTACTGGTTGGTCTCCGTGAAGATGGTGGAGACGATGCGCTGGCCGAAGGCGCTGTACAGGGCGTCGTCGATGTTCGAGGCGGTGACGGACAGGCGCGAGGCGCTGTCGCGGTCGATGTTGACGAAGGCCGCGGCGCCGGTCGCGCCGGCATCGGTCACCACGTTGCGCAGCTCCTTGCGCTGGCTCATCGCCTCGGCCAGCTTGCGCGACCACTCGGTCACGGTCTTGGTGTCCGCGCCCTCGATCGACAGGCGGTACTGGGTCGGGCCGCTCTCGGCGTCGATGGTCAGGTCCTGGGTCGGCTGCAAGTAGAGGTTGACGCCGGCGACGTTGCGCGCCACCCGCTCGCGCAAGCGGTTCATCAACTCTTCCTGGTCGCCGCGGCCTTCCTTCAGGTTGATCAGCATGGTGCCGGTGTGGAGCATGGTGTTGTTGGCGGCATCCACGCCGACGGTGGAGCTGAGCGAAGCCACTTCCGGATCGGCCAGGATCTCGCGCGCCGCAAGCTGCTGCATTTCCGTCATCGCCTGGTAGGAGATGGCCTGGCGCGCCTCCACCCGGGCTTGCAGCTGGCCGGTGTTCTGGGTCGGGAACAGCGATTTCGGAATGAAGGTCCACAGCAGCGCCGTCAACACGAGCGTTCCCAAGGCCACCAGCAGCGTGAGACCCTGGCGCTCCAGCACCCAGTTCAGCGAGCGGTCGTAATAGCCGACGGTGTTGTCGAAGGTGGCCTGGAACCAGCGTGCAAAGCGCGAGTTGTGCGACTCGTCGTTCTGGCGCAGCCAGCGCGCCGACATCATCGGCACCAGGGTCAGCGAGACGACGGCCGAGATCAGGATCGTGATCGCCAGCGACACCGCGAATTCGCGGAACAGACGCCCGACCACATCGCCCATGAACAGCAGCGGAATCAAGACCGCGATCAGCGAGACCGTCAGCGAGATGATGGTGAAGCCGATCTGGGTCGCACCTTTCAGGGCCGCCGCCATCGGCTTCTCGCCCTCCTCGATGTAGCGCGAGATGTTCTCGATCATGACGATGGCGTCGTCGACCACGAAGCCGGTGGCGATGGTCAGCGCCATCAGCGACAGGTTGTTCAGGCTGTAGCCCAGCAGGTACATGACGCCGAAGGTGCCGACCAGCGAGATCGGCACCGCCAGGCTGGCGATCACGGTGGCGCGGATGCTGTGCAGGAAGGCGAAGATCACCAGCACCACCAGCAGCACGGCCAGCACCAGCTCGATCTGCACGTGTTCGACCGAGGCGCGGATGCCGGTGGTGCGGTCGGACAGCACGTCCACGCGCAGGGTCGGCGGCAGGCTGGCCTGCAGCTCGGGCAGGCGCTCCTTGATGGCGTCCACGGTGGCGATCACGTTGGCGCCGGGCTGGCGCTGCACGTTCAGGATGATCGCCGGCTTCATGTTGGCCCAGGCGCCCAGCTTGACGTTCTCCGCGCTGTCGACGACCTTGGCGACGTCGCCCAGGCGCACCGGCGCGCCGTTGCGGTAGGCGACGATCAGGTTCGTGTAGTCCGGCACCGTGACCAGCTGGTCGTTGGCGTTGATGGTGTAGGCGCGCGCCGGGCCGTCGAAGCTGCCCTTGGCGCTATTGGCGTTGGCGGCCGTGATGGCGGTGCGCAGCGTATCGAGCCCCAAGCCGTTCGCTGCGAGCGCCTCGGTGTTCGCCTGGATCCGCACCGCCGGGCGCTGGCCGCCCTGCAGCGTGACCAGGCCGACGCCCGTGACCTGGCTGATTTTCAAGGCCAGGCGCGTGTTGACCAGGTTCTGCACCTCGGTCAGCGGCATGGTGTCCGAGGTGATCGCCAGGGTCAGCACAGGCGCGTCGGCCGGGTTCACCTTGGCGTAGACCGGCGGCGCCGGCAGGTCGGTCGGCAGCAGCGAACCGCCGGCATTGATCGCGGCCTGCACTTCCTGCTCGGCCACGTCCAGGGTCTGGCCCAGGCTGAACTGCAGGGTCACGACCGAGACGCCGGCCGCGCTGGTGGAACTCATGCGCGACAGGCCGGACATCTGGCCGAACTGGCGTTCCAGCGGCGCCGTCACGGTGCGCGCCATCACTTCCGGACTCGCGCCCGGGTAGAGGGTCTGCACCTGGATGGTCGGGAAGTCGACCTGGGGCAGCGCGGACAAGGGCAGGAATTTATAGCCGACCAGGCCGGCCAGCACGATCGCCAGCATCAGCAGCGACGTGGCGACCGGGCGGCGGATAAAGGGAGCGGATGGGCTCATGCTATTGCGCCGCCCCTTCGGCCTGCTGCTGGCGGCGGTGGCGGCGTTCGCCCTGCTGGCCGGGTTGCGCCTGCTGGCCCGGCTGGGCCGCCTGGCCCTGCTCCGGTGTCGCGGAGGCGGCAGCACCCTGCGCGCCCTGCCCGCCCTGGCCACGTCCGCCGCGGCCGCCGGCGCCTGCCGGACGATCGCCCGGCAAGCTCACCTTGGCGCCATCCTTCAGACGGTCGGCGCCTTCGGTAATCACGGTCTCGCCGCCCTGCAGGCCCTCGGCGATCTGTACCCGCTCGGCATTCGCCTGGCCGCGCTTCACGTTGGTCAGCGCGACCGTCTTCGTTTGCGGGTTCAGCACATAGACGAAGTCGCCGCTGGCGCCGTGGCGCAGCGCCGTCACCGGCACCGTCACGGCGTTCTTGATGGTGTTGACCTCGAGGCGCAGGTTCACGAACTGGCTGGGGAACAGCTTGCCGCCGTCGTTGGTGAAGCGGGCCTTTGCCCGCACGGTGCCGGTCTGGGTGTCGACCTGGTTGTCCATCGCGAAGAAGCGCCCGGTCGCCAGGTTCTGGGTGCGGGTGCGGTCCATCGCGATGGCCTGCATGTTGGCGTTTTCGTTGATGCGCTGCTGCAGGGCCGGCAGCTGGTCCTGGGGCACCGCGAATTCGACGTCGATCGGCGACATCTGTGTGATCACGGCGATGCCGTTCGTATCGCCGCTGTTGACCAGGTTGCCGATGTCGACGGTGCGCAGGCCGACGCGGCCCGAGATCGGCGCGCGCACCTGGGTGTAGCCGAGGTTGATGCGGGCGATGCCCTCGGCCGCCTTGTCGGTGGTGACCGCGCCTTCCAGCTGCTTGACCAGCGCCGCTTGCGTATCGACGTCCTGGCGCGCGATCGAGTCCTGCTCCAGCAGGGTGCGGTAGCGCTGCAGCAGCACGCGCGCGCTTTCCAGCTGGGCTTCGTCGCGCTGGCGCTGGCCGGTCGCCTGCAGCAGGCTCATTTGCGCCGGGCGCGCATCGATGGTGGCCAGCACTTGGCCTTCCTTGACCAGCTGGCCTTCCGTGAAGGTGATCTTCTGCAGCACGCCGCCGACCTGGGGCCGTACGGTCGCCACCGCCGCCGGGGTCACGGTGCCCAGCGCTTCCAGGGTAATCGGGATGTCGGCGCGCTCGGCCTTGCCGACGCCGACCGTGGTGGCCATCTGGCCGCCGCGTCCGCCCCGTCCACCGCCGCCGCCGGGTCCGCCGCCGCCCGCACCCGGTGCGCCCCCGCCCTGCCCGCGCGCGCCTGCCGCCGCGCCCGCACCTGCACCAGTGCCGGACGGCTGGTGGGTCAGGTGCCAGGCCAGCCAGCCGAGTCCGACCATGGCGAGGATGGCGACGATGGCGCCGATCACGCGCGAGCGGCGTGTGCGCTGGGGACGTGTGGTGGTCTTTTCCTTGTCGGGGGTGACGGTCGGGTTCATGCTTGTCCTTGGTAGTTTGCTCACGAATGTAGCACGGACCGTCTCGGCTTTATGTTTCGTAACGTACCAAGAAATGCATGTCGGCCCGCTCTGGGATGGGCCGAAGAAATGGGAGTAAACCAAAGCAAAACGGGCGCGGAGTGGATCCGCGCCCGTTCAAGGAAGAGTTGCTCTTACGTACAACTTGTTACAAACCTCAAGGGATGTCGCACAGGCAGTGGGTCACCGCCGCGAAGGGCTGGCGGCGCGAAGCCACCTGCGACAGCCAACCCAGGTCCTTGGCCACGCCGACGGTAGCGCCGGCCGGCAGCGCATCCAGCGCCAGGTCGGCCGGCAGCAGGCCCAGCTTGACCTGCACGCTCAGGATCCTGGCGTCGGAGATGCCCATGCGTTCCAGCAGGCGCTCGAACATGGAGTCCGGACGTTCGGTATAAGCGACGCGGAAGTCGCCGTCCAGGTGGGCGCGCTTGGCGGCCGAAGCGAGCGCGTCGCCGTAGCTGCCGAGGCGGTCGACCAGGCCGCGTTCCTTGGCCTGGCCGCCGGTCCATACGCGGCCCTGCCCCACGGCGTCGATCTTCTCGGGCGTGGTGCGGCGCGCGATCGCGGCCTTGGTGGTGAACTCGTCGTAGATGTGGTTGATGCTGGACTGGATCAGCTGGCCGAAGCGCGGGTCCAGCGGGCGCAGCGGATTGTAGGCGTCGGCTAGCCAGGTGGTGGTCACGCCGGCCGTGTGGATGCCCAGCTTGTCGACCACTTTGTCCGCGGTCGGCAGGATCGCGAACACGCCGATCGAACCGGTCACGGTATTCGGGTCGGCGATCACCTCGTCGGCCGCCATCGAGATCCAGTAGCCGCCGGATGCTGCGACGTCGCCCATCGATACCACCACCGGCTTGCCGGCGTTGCGGGTCAGTTCCAGCTCGCGCCGGATCAGCTCCGAGCCGTAGGCGCTGCCGCCCGGCGAATTCACGCGCAGGACCACGGCCTTGACCTGCTTGTCCTCGCGCGCGGCGCGGATCATGTTGGCGGTGGAGATGCCGCCGACCATGCCGGGACCGCCCGTGCCTTCGGTGATGTCGCCGCTTGCTACCACCACGGCAACGGCGTCGCCCAGCAGCTTCGGCGGGTGGCGGTCCAGGTAGTCCTGGAACTGGACATGGCGGTAGGTCTTGCTGGACTCGTCGTACTCGCCGCGCTTGACCATCAGGGCGCGCACTTCATCGCGGGTCTTGAGACCGTCGATCAGCTTCCAGTCCAGCGCCACCTTGCCGGCGTTGCCGTTGGCGGCCGCCATGCGTTGCGGCAGCTCCTCGATGCCCTTGGCGATGGCGCCTGCCGGCAGCTTGCGCGCCTTCTCGACTTCCGCCGTGTAGTTGGCCCACAGGGCGTTGTACAGGACGCTGTCGGCCTCCTGCGCCGCCGGCGAGGGGCCGTTGCCGATATACGGCTCGGCAAAGCTTTTATAGGTGCCGACCTTCATCAGGTTGACCGTCACGCCGACCTTGTCGAGGGCGTCGCGGTAGTAGTTGCGGTGGCGGCCGAAGCCTTCGATCAGCACCATGCCCATCGGGTGCAGATAGACCTCGCTGGCGTGGGAAGCGACCATGTAGCGCTTCTGGTCGTAAGTGCCGCCCCATGCGACCACCGTCTTGCCGGCCGCCTTGACGCGCTCGACGGCCGCGCCAAATTCGCGCAGCGACGCCAGGCCGCCGCCATCCATCTCGTCCAGGAAGAGCACGACGCTGCTGATGTTCGAATCCTTGGCGGCCGCATCCAGCGCGTTCAGGACGTCGCGCAGCTGGATTACGTGGCGCGCATTGCCGCTCAGCGCGGCCACGGCGGAATCGCGCACGCTGCCGGCCTTCTCTTCGACCAGCTCACCCTTCAGGTCGAGCACCAGCGCGGTTTTCGGCGCCAGCGGCTTGATGCCGCCGCCGAACATCGCCCACAGCAGCAGGATCACGATGAGCAGGAAGAACAGGTTCAGCACGAAGCGGCGGGTGGCGTCGATGCCGCGCCAGAGCGAACCGAGGCCGCGGCGCAGCGATGTCATAGGCTTAAACGGCATTCTGATGTCCTTTGGTTTAAATCGACAATTCGGGGTCAGAGCACTTTTTGACCCCGAATTAATTATAGGTTATGCGGCAACTGCAGCCGGCTTGATAGTCGCGCGGCGCGAGATGGCGAACAAGCCGATATATACCAGTGCCCCATTGACCATAAGCAACTCCAAACCCAATCGGTAGTGTCCAAGCACGTAATGCTGGTTGTACTCGAGCAGCGCGCACAGGATGGGCGCGCCGATGGTCACCAGCGGCACCAGGCGATCGTTCAGCGTTCGGGTCGTCATCATGCCGAAGGCGAACAGGCCCAGCAGCGGTCCGTAGGTGTAGCTGGCCAGCTTCAGGATCACGCCGATCATGCTCGGATTGTCGATCCATTTGAAGAACAGCACCATCACCAGGAACAGCAGCGCGAAGCCGAGGTGGACGTGGCGGCGCAGGCGCTGCTTGGCCTCCTCCGACATGTCCTCGCGGCGCTTGATGCCGAGGATGTCGATGCAAAAGGTGGAGGTCAGCGCGGTGATTGCGCCGTCCGCGCTGGGGAACAGGGCCGAGATCAGCGCGATCAGGAAGATGATCTGCACCGCCGCCGGCAGGTGGCCCATGACCACGGTCGAGAAGATCTTGTCGCCGGTGGCGGTGACGCCGGCCACCGGGGCGTACAGGTAAAGCAGGCCGCCCAGGAACAGGAAGCTGGAGAGCACCACCACCAGCACCGCCGTCAGGCTCAGCAGGTTCTTCTGCGAGTCGCCCAGGGTCTTCACCGAGATCGTCTTCTGCATCATCTCCTGGTCCATGCCGGTCATGGTCAGCACGATGAAGGCGCCGGCCACGATCTGCTTCAGCCAGAAGCTCGGGCTGTTGGGGTCGAAGGTGAACACGCGCGACAGGCCGCGCTCGTGCATCTGCTGCAGGGCCTGCGGAATCGTCAGGTCGAGCTGGCCCAGCATGAAGCCGACGCAGGCGAACAGGCCGACCAACATGCAGGTGGTCTGCAGGGTGTCGGTCCAGACGATGGTCTTGACACCGCCCTGGTAGGTGTAGAGCAGGATCATGCCGAGGATGACGAAGGTGGTCAGCCAGAACGGCACGCCCAGGCTGTCCAGGATGATGCTCTGCAGGACCGCCACCACCAGATACAGGCGCGCGGTGGCGCCGAACAGGCGCGACAGGATGAAGAAGCCGGCCCCGCTCTGGTAGGCGCGGCGGCCCAGGCGCCCGTCCAGGTAGGTGTAGATCGAGGTCAGCTTCAGGCGGTAGTACAGCGGCAGCAGCAGGTAGACCACGGCGACGTAGCCGAACACATAGCCGATCAGCACCTGGCCGTAGCCGAAGGCGTCGGTGCCGACCGCGCCCGGCACGCTGATGAAGGTCGCGCCCGAGAGCGTGGTGCCGACCATGCCGAAGGCGACCAGCATCCAGTTGCTGCTCTTGTTACCGATGAAGAAGCTGTCGTTGTTGGCGTTGCGCGAGGTTGCCCAGGCAACGCCGAGCAGGAGTGCGAAATACGCGATGAGGATGCAGAAGAGGAGTGCCGGGGACATCGAAGATCCGATAATGAATGACTAAGCGCCGAGCAATATACACTGAAGGCAGGCTGCAAGCCATCGGCCGCGCGGCCGGCCCGGCCGGCCTGCATTTTCAACCACAAAAGCCCGGTCTTACCGGGGAACGATGGCCGTCCCATGCGCAATGGATTTATAAAATAATACAGCTGCAATCAAAACAACGACGATACCTGAAATTATTTGCTGAACCACGCTGAAGCTGAATTGAGCAAACCCGTCAGTGATCAGATTGCCCGAAACGACGGCCAATACAGCGGCTATCACGAACGCCACCCAGCGGTTGATGTTCAAAATCGCATTTGTACCGCCCATCACCAAGAACAGCAAATACGTTCCAAACACGGCAACCCCCAAAACAAGTGAAAACGCGCCGCGCCGCTGTTTTGAGTTTTTATCCGTCGACTCCTGAATTTCAATCGACTTGATGCCGGCAATCCTTGCGTTAACAGTAAAAACAGGTGGCGCATTGTTCGTGATGATCGTTACTCGCAAAGAGTCATCGGGATTGAGCAACAACGGCGCCAGTGAAACAGCCTGTCTCGTTGCAGCGAGCTTTGCATCAATTCCACCGGGGGAAGTAGAAGACACTGCCGCGCGGACTATCTGGGAATCGTCGTTAACGGAAAAGACGATTGGACTATGAAAATCGGAGGCGGCTACAGGTTTACTGCCGTTATTGATCAGTTCGAGCGTCGTGACATACGGGGATGGGACGACCTTGCCACCAACGAGAATTTCGATATCGGTAGCCCCAAGAATTTCATGACTTTTCAAAGGCACCGTGGAAACCGTGTTTACCAGCAGTGACTGGGTCGCCGCATCGAAATGCGAATATGCAATCGGAACGATGATAGAGGCGAGGGCAATTATAGTGGTGACAATGAACTCGCCCTTCTTCCAAAATGGAAGCGAGCCGGGACCAGGCGATGGAGATGTACTCATTATGTTCCAAGAGTTGCAATAATGCAACGAGTGTACTGCCGCTATGAACCTCTGTCCAGGCCTTTAACCCGATTCATTCTGCAAGAGGGTCGCAGGCCAGAAGTTCGGCACACTATTATTCTTAGGAACGACGTCCGCGTTTGAAACGCGCCTGGTTGACGTAAAATCAAACAGAAGAGCGTGTGCTAAATCCCCTGCGCGGGCATCCGCTCGAAAGGCCCGATGCAGGCCTCCATCGACTCTTCCCGGCACATCACGAAGCGCGCCCCCGAGGGGTGGAAGCGCAGGTAATTGGTGGCGCGGGTGCCGATCTGCATGACCTCGCCGGAACAGTCCTGCTTGCCGTTGTCCTTCACGACGCGGTCTTCCAGCTTGTAGAAGCCCTTGGCGCTGGGCTTTTCGGCCACCGTGAACTCGCTTTCGGATACCTCGCCGGCGCTCTTGACCAGGGTGGTGCCGTCACCGCGGAAGTGATAGGTCTCGGAGCAGCCGAGCTGGGGGATGCTGAGGACCCAGATGCCCAGCAGCGGATGGGAGGCCGACGGCGAACCCGCCGGCGCAGCCGCGGCCGGAAGCGGCGCCGCAAAGACGGCGGCCAGGGCGGCGGCAGGGAAAAGCAGTCCGGTCAGCGGGCGCATGATGTCGGTCCTTTACGCAAGCGGGCAAGCCAGGGTGTGCGTTGTCATTATTGCACACGCCTGGCCGGCGCCGCGCGCGTAAGTACCGGCTCAGGCGCCTTCGGGGGTCTTCGGCTTGGCCGGACGGCGGGCGCGCGTGGCCGGCTTGCGCGACGGCGCCTTGTGGGCCGGACGCGCCGATTTCTTGCGCTCCTTGGCAGCCTGGGCCTCGGCATCGGCATCGCCGTCGGCCGGGGCCGGATCGGACGGGTCGGCGTCGGTCATGCCGTCGGCGTCGGCTGCAATGGGCGCCTCGACCGCCGGCACCGCATCCGCAGCGATGGCGGCGTTGTCCGCGCCGGCTTCAGGCGCAGTCTGCTCCGCCTTGCCCTTGCGCGCAGACGGCTTGCGTGGCGCGCGGCGGCGTTCTTTCGGGGCGGCCGGCTGTTCGGCGACGGCTTCCACGGCTGCGACATCTTCAGCGGCATCAGCAGCTTCGGCGGCTTGCAGCTGCGCGTCTACGGTCTCCGCTGCGCTGTCGTCCGCTTCCACCAGGTCCGGGGTCGGCGCCGGCCAGCTGGCCATCGCTGCCTCTTCCTGCGCCGCCTGCTCTTGCGCAAATGCGGCCTGCTCGGCGGCCAGGTCGCTGCTTTGCTCGCGGCCTTTGCTGCGCCCGCGTCCACCACGGCGGCGCGGTTCGCGCGCCTGTGCGGCGGCTGGCGGAATCTCGCTCGGCTGCTCGCCCTGCGTCTCCGCGGCCAGCTCGTCGCCGGACTCCAGCGCAAGCGGCGCCGACGCGGCCTGCAGCGGCTCGGCTTCCGTCACGCCGCCCAGCGCATCGATGGCCTGGGTGCTGCGGTAGACATAGGTGCCCGACTTCTCGTCGCGGCCGAATTCGAACAGGCCGCGGGTCTGCGCCTCTTCCAGCAGATTGCCGAAGGTGCGGAAGCCGTAATAGGTTTCGGAGAAGTCCGGACGACGGCGCTTCAGCGTGTCCTTCAGCAGCGAGGCCCAGATCTTGCCGGTATCGCCGCGCTCGGATACCAGCGCGTCGAAGGTCTCGACCACCATCTCCAGCGCCTGCAGCTTGCGCGCCTCCATCTCTTCCTTCTTGCGGTTACTCTCGTCGGAAGGACGGCCGCCGCGCTGCGATTGCGGCTGGCTCTTGCGCTCGTCGCGCTTGGCGGCGGCACGGCGCACTTCGCGCACCAGGTCGTCGTAGAAGATGAATTCGTCGCAGTTGGCGACCAGCAGGTCCGAGGTCGAATTCTTGACGCCGACGCCGATCACGCGCTTCGCGTTCTCGCGCAGCTTCGATACCAGCGGCGAGAAATCGGAGTCGCCGGAGATGATCACGAAGGTATCGACGTGGGCCTTGGTGTAGCAGAGGTCGAGCGCGTCCACCACCATGCGGATGTCGGCCGAGTTCTTGCCCGACTGGCGCACGTGCGGAATCTCGATCAATTCGAAATTCGCCTCATGCATCGTCGCTTTGAAACCTTTGTAGCGGTCCCAGTCGCAATAGGCTTTCTTGACCACGATGCTGCCCTTGAGCAGCAGGCGTTCGAGGACGGGCTTGATGTCGAATTTTTCGTAATTCGCATCGCGCACGCCGAGTGCGACGTTCTCGAAGTCGCAGAACACCGCCATGCTGATGTTTTCTGAAGATGAAGCCATGTTTTGTTATTGAGAATGGGTTGGTGAACGAGCTATCCGGCGGATTATACGCAACAACCGCAAATCCACCTCAGCTCGCACGACCGGGCAGCAGGCAGGAGGCGTAGGGGCTGACGAAAGGCGTGGCGCGACCGGCATCGTCGTAGCGCGAACGCTCGATGACGCCGATGTCGCCGCCGTAGACGTGGATGCTGATAGAGGTGCCGTCCTGTAAAGCGTTCGATACGCGATGTATATCACCGATCGTGGGTGAGACGAGATCGATATCACCAGGCGCCAGCTCGTGTACATGGCCACGTACCAGCGGCCCGCCCGGCTCCAACAGCGGCGCGAACTCCTCGCAGCGCTCGCGTCCCCGCAGCACGCCGACCATGCCCCAGACCGTGTGGTCGTGGATGGGCGTGCCCTGCCCCGGTCCCCAGACCATGGCCGATACCGAGAAGCGGCCGGCGGGATCGACGTGCAGCTGGTGGATGCGGTAGCTGTCCGGGTCCGGCTCGAGCAGCGCGGCCGGCAGCCAGCCGTCGCGGGCGATCAGGCCGGCGAGCAGGGCGCGGCCCTCGCGCAGAATCGTGGCTTCGTCGGCGCCGCGGTCGACCAGCGCTTCCAGGCCGCGCACGAAAATCTGCAAGTCGTCGGGCTGGTGCGCGTTCATGACAGCCGCGCCATCGTGGCCGGATCCGGCCTGCCGTCGAAGAAGCGGTCGAGGCAATCCTGGAACAGCGCCTCGTCCGGGGCGACATCGGCAAACAGGGTCATGGACGAATGGAACTTCAGATCGTCGGGGTGGCCGAAGATCTCGTCGACGCCGCAGTCGTCGTGCATGGCGACGCTGGCCGTGCACTCGCGCAGGCGCGGGCCCAGAACCGGGTGCGCGAGGTAGGCGGCGGCTTCGTCGGTGGAATGGATGGCGTAGCGGCGCGACATCTCGCTGTGCCCCAGGCCTTCGATCTGCGGAAAGATGAACCACATCCAGTGGGTGCGCTTGTGGCCGGCGCGCAGTTCGGCCAGCGCGGTGGCGTAGATGCCCTCCTGGGCGTCGACGAAGCGCTGCAGGTTGTAGTCGGTGTCCATGCTGGTCCCCTCCTTCTCGCGGTCATGCTACTACAATGGCGCCACCATGAAACCAGAAGACCTGCAACTCCTCCTCGTCCGCGAAATGCCCTTCGGTAAATACCAGGGCAAGAAGATTGCGGAACTTCCCGGCCATTATCTTGCGTGGTTTGCCCGCGAGGGCTTTCCGCGTGGTGAGCTCGGTGAGCTGCTCGAGCTGATGTACGAGATCGACCATAATGCGCTGCGCGGCTTGCTGGATCCGCTGCGCCGGTGAACATTCGATTTTTTCGATCATAGCCTGCAAAACTACTCGTTTTTCTTGCCGCCTCCACCTCGCTATACTGGCTTCCATCGAGTACACACACAGGAGCAAACCATGATCGAAATCCGCAAAAGTGAAGAACGAGGCCGCGCCCACCACGGCTGGCTGCAATCGCAGCACAGCTTTTCGTTCGCCGACTATTACGACCCGCGTCACCAGGGCTTCGGTCCGCTGCGGGTGATCAACGAAGACCACGTCGCCCCCGGCGCCGGCTTCGGCACCCACGGCCACCGCGACATGGAGATCATCTCCTACGTGCTGGACGGCGCGCTGGAGCACAAGGACAGCATGGGCACCGGCTCGGTCCTGCACTACGGCGACGTGCAGCGCATGAGCGCCGGCAACGGCGTGCGGCACAGCGAGTTCAATGGCTCGAAGACGGAGCCGGTGCACTTCCTGCAGATCTGGATCCAGCCGAACCAGCAAGGCATCCCGCCGAGCTACGAGGAGAAGCACTTCCCGCTCGAGGAAAAGCAGGGCAAGCTGCGCCTGATCGCTTCCGGCGACGGCCGCGAGGGCTCGGTGCTGATCCACCAGGACGCCTCGCTGTATGCGGCCATCCTGAACGGCGACGACCAGGCCGAGCACGCGCTGGCCGCCGGCCGCCTGGCCTACGTGCACGTGATCCGCGGCCGGGTCGAGGTCAACGGCATGGTCCTGAACACCGGCGACGCTCTGAAGCTGGCCGATGAGGAGCGCATCACGTTCTCCAAAGCGGAGGCGGCCGAGCTGCTGCTGTTCGACCTGCCGCGCTAAAACTGCGGCCTGAAGTTGGCAGGCTGTCCACGAAGCTGGACAGCCTGCCAACGACACTTGCGAAATGTGACAGCCGGTAGTCGCTTGGCGGCCACAATTTAGCGTGTACAGACGGTGTTTTGCTCGCAGCTAGGGTTAAAATGGAGCCTCAGAGCAACTTTTTTGCGGCCACCCATGAGTGCACAACCTACCGTCCTCGTCGTCGAGGATGACGTCCACATCGCCCACGTCCTGACTTTCATGCTGGAGCGCCAGGGCTACCAGGTCACCCACGTCGCCGACGGCCGCGCGGCCACCGCCCATGTCATCGCCAATCCGGCGCCCGACCTGGTGCTGCTGGACGTGATGCTGCCCTACGTGGACGGGTTCGAGATCGTGGGCCTGATCCGTGCCCAGGAAGCCTGGCGCGAGACCCCGGTCATCATGCTGACCGCGAAGAACACCGAACGCGACACCGTGCGCGCCCTCGACGCCGGCGCCGACGACTTCATCATCAAGCCTTTCCAGCCGCAAGAGCTGCTGGCTCGCCTGCGCCGCTTCCTCAAAACGCCCGCATGACCCTTTCCGCCGGCGCCCTCGCCGCCCGTCTCGGTGCGCCGTCGGATCCGATCCTGGCGGCGGCGTTCTGGACCGGCATCGCCGCGCTGCTGCTGACCCTCCTGCTCGGCCTGCAGATCGTCCGCCTGCGCATGTCCCTGCGCGCGCGCGAACGGCGCAAGGCGCGCACGCTCGCGCGCTGGCGCCCGCTGCTGAACGCCGCCATCGTCGGCGAAAGCCCGCAACAGCTGCCTGCCCTTCGTTCATCCGAGCGTCTGCACTTCATCAAGCTGTGGGTGCACCTGCAATCCTCGCTGCGCGGCGAAGCCGGCGCCGCCCTCAACGACATCGCCTGCCGCCTCGGCCTCGATAGCGAAGCGCGCGCCATGCTGGGCCGGCGCGCCCGCACCGAGCGCCTGCTGGCCGCGCTGATGCTGGGCCACCTCGGCCACCGCCAGGCCTGGCCCCAGCTGCTGCGCCTGACCGGCCTGGACGACCCGACGCTGTCGCTGACGGCGCTGTGGGCGCTGGTGCGCATCGATCCGCAGGCGGCCGCCGAATATCTCACCCCGCTGTTCATCGAACGCGAAGACTGGGCCATGTCGCACGTGGCCGGCATCCTGCAGCAGGCCGGCACCCCGGTGGCGGCGGTGCTGGCCGGGATGCTGCCGCGCCTGAGCGCCCAGCGCCTGCCGCGCGCGCTGCGCATCGCCGAAGCCCTGCGCATCGAACTGCCGGCCGAGTCCCTGGCGACGGCGCTGGCCAGCGGCGAGATCGCCATCGTCACCGCCGCGCTGCGCATCGTGAACACGCCGCTGCTGCAGGAACAGGTGCGGACGCTGTTGACAGACGAGGATTGGCAGGTGCGGGTGCAGGCCGCCAAGGCGCTGGGCCGCATCGGCGACCGCGGCGACGTCGAGCGCCTGGTGCGCCTGCTGGCCGACCGCGAATGGTGGGTGCGCTACCGCGCGGCCCAGGCCCTGGTCGAACTGCCCTGGCTGAAGCGCGCCGACCTCGAAGCACTGCATGCCACGCTGGACGACCGCTACGCCGCCGACATGCTGGCCCAGGTGATGGCGGAGCAGGCCGCGCTGACCGAAGAAACGGAGGCCGCGTGAACTCGCATCACCTGCTGCTCGATTTCGTCACCTGGTTCGTGCTGTGCTACTTCGTGCTGCTGAATGGCGGCTACCTGGTATTGAACCTGCTGTCGCTGCGCACCCTGCACCGCAAGGGCCAGGAAGAGATGCTGGACGACCTGCCGCGCGCCTACTCGGGCCTGGAGCCGCCGGTCAGCATCCTGGTGCCGGCGTATAACGAAGAAGCCAGCATCGCGGCATCCGTGCGTTCGATGCTGCAGCTGACCTATTCCGAATACGAGCTGGTGGTCGTCAACGACGGCTCGAAGGATGGCACGCTCGAGGTCCTGAAACAGGAATTCGGCCTGCTGCCCTTCCCCGAAGCCTACCGCCGCCAGATCCCGACCAAGGAAATCAAGGCGATCTACCGGTCGACGAAATTCCCGAATCTGCGGGTGATTGACAAGTTCAACGGCGGCAAGGCGGATTCGCTCAACGCCGGCATCAACGCCGCGCGCTACCCGCTGTTCTGCGGCGTCGACGCCGATTCGATCCTGCAGCGCGACAGCCTCGAGCGCGTGACCCAGCCCTTCCTGCGCGACCCCACCGTGGTCGCCACCGGCGGCACCATCCGCATTGCCAACGGCTGCGAGGTCGCCGGCGGCTTTTTGACCCGCGTCGGCCTGCCGCGCAATCCGTGGGCGCTGTTCCAGGTGGTCGAGTACCTGCGCGCCTTCCTGTTCGGGCGCCTCGGCTGGTCGGCGGTGAACGGCATGCTGATCATCTCCGGCGCCTTCGGCGTGTTCCGCAAGGACGCCGTGGTCAGCGTCGGCGGCTACCGCCCGGACACCATCGGCGAGGACATGGAACTGATCGTGCGCCTGCACCGCCTGCTGCGCGAACGGCGCCAGCCCTACCGCATCGAATTCGTGCCCGACCCGGTCTGCTGGACCGAGGCGCCGGAAGATTTGAAGACCCTGAAGAACCAGCGCATCCGCTGGCAGCGCGGCCTGGCCGAGAGCCTGAACGCCAACTGGGGCCTGTTCTTTTCGAAGAACGGCGGCGTGCCGGGCTGGCTGGCCTTCCCGTTCATGCTGCTGTTCGAATGGCTGGGGCCCGTGGTCGAAGTGGGCGGCTACCTCTTCATGATCGTCTCCTTCCTGACCGGCGCGATTTCCTGGCAGGCCTTCTCGACCTTCATGTTCGTCGCGATTGGCCTTGGCGTCCTGCTGTCCGCTTCCGGCCTGCTGCTGGAAGAGATGTCCTTCCACATCTACCCGCGCGGCAAGCAGCTGCTGGCGCTGGGCGTGGTGGTGCTGATCGAGAACCTCGGCTACCGCCAGCTGAACACCTGGTGGCGCCTGATCGGCCTATACCGCTGGGCGACCCAGAAGGAAGCCAGCTGGGGCGCCATGAAGCGCAAGGGCAGCCTCGGCGCCTGAGCCTCGATGCGCCATCTTCTTTTACCGCTGCTGCTGGCCATGACAGCCCCCGCCCACGCCGCCTGGCTGCACCTGTGCCCGCGGGCCGACGCGCCGGCGCAGCAGCCTTACGCGGATACGGTGGACACCGACGGCGCCGGCCTGCGCTGGCATCTGGGCGACCAGTCCGAGCGCCCCGGCTGCAAGAGTATCGCCCTGCCCGCGGGCGCCCGCGTCAACACCCTGTTCCCGCTCGCGTCCGGCGAAGAAGTCGAGCGCACCATCCTGCTGCACGGCCGCGTGCGCGAGGGCCGCTTCGCCGTCAGCGAGCACGTGCTGCCCTCGAGCCGGCAGGGCACGCCGAAACCGGGCCCGATGCCGCTGCGCGCGAATCTTCTGGAGCGCATGCAGGCGCGCGCCTACGGGGTCGAGGAGCGGGTCCGCGTCAAGCTCGACAAGGGTATCTTGACGGTCGACTGCACCGGCGGCACGCGCCCGGCCGGGGTCCTGCTTAGCGGGCCGTGGTTCCTACCGCGCGCGCGCCTGCGCCTGGCGGCTTCGTATGCGGGCGGCGCCGGCTTTACGCTGCAGGCCGCCGATGCCGCGCAGGCCGCGCGTGAAACCGCGCTGGCGCTGGGCCGGTTGCCGGCGCGCGATGCCGATAACGCGGACCCGCTGCGGCTCGCGCTGCCGAAAGAACTCGATCCCGCCGCCTGGCGCCACTTCGTTCTGCAATGCCCGGCGCAGGCAGCCGGCATCACGATCGCCTCGCTGGCCATCGAACCCGATCCGGCGCCCGATACTAAACCCGCCGCGCGCTCGACCTGGGTCTGGAACGCGGCCGACTGGCGCGACAAGGGCGCCCAGCTGCTGGACTGGTCGACGGCGCATGGCGTCCGCGATCTGTTCATCACCGTCCCATTCAAAAATGACGCCGTGCGCGAGCCGGCCGCGCTGGCGGCCTTCATCCGCGCCGCCGGAAAACGCGGCATCCGCGTGCTGAGCGTGGATGGCGATCCGCACATGGTGCTACCCGACCACCAGCCCGCGCTGGCGCGCATGGTGCACGCCTATGCCGCCTACAATGCGCGCGTGGAACCGGCCGCGCGCCTGGCCGGCCTGCAGTTCGACGTCGAGCCCTATCTGCTGCCGGAGTACGGCGCCGGCAAGGTCGACTGGGACGCGCGCTACCTGGCGATGGCGCGCACCCTGCGCACGGCCGCCGGCAGCCTGCGCCTGGAACTGGTGGTGCCCTTCTGGTGGGACTCCAGAACCGCGCTGCTGGACGGCCTGGCGCCGCTGGTCGACGCGCTGGCCGTGATGGATTACCGCACCGACCCGGCCCAGGTGACGGAGTTCGCCGTCCCTTTCCTCGACTGGGGCGCGCGCCACCACAAACAGGTAAGGATCGCGCTGGAAGCCGGCGAGATCGCGGCCGAGACGCAGCGCCGCTACGTGCGGGCAGGTGCGGGCGAAGCGGCCGACCTGCTGCGCCTGCGTATCGATGGCCAGCAGGTGCTGGCGCTGCTGAAAGAACCGCTCAGCGCGGCGAAAAACATGGAGGCCTTCCACCTGCAATCGACCCGCGAGATCGACGGCAGCGCCACCACCTTCCACAAGGACAAAGCGGCCCTGCTGCGCCTGCTGCCCGGGCTGGAAAGCGATTTCGCTGCATGGGAAGAAGCGTTCATGGGTATCTCGCTCCACGAGCTGCGCTGACGTATTTACGGCGCGAATACAACGTTTCCCACCCTATATACAATGCCAACTTGTTTGCGTGTATTATTAATTTCCAGGCATAAATCCGCCTGGCATAACGACAAGGAGACGCTCGTGACGATCCGCAAACTCAAGCAAAGCTGTGCAGCGATGGCCCTGATTGCAGCGGCCTGCCTGTCCGCCACCAACGCGATTGCCGGCCCGCTGGACGAGGCCAAGGCGCGAGCCCACCTCGATGCGGTTGCCGCCGGCGACCTGGACGCGCTGATGAAGGATTATGCCGACGACGCCTATATGGAATGGGTCGGCGGCCCGCTCGACGGCCGCTACCGCGGCAAGGAAGCGATCCGCGCGGTCTGGCAGAAATTCATCGCCGCGAACGAGGGCAAGCCGCGCCCCGTCCACTTCGGCAAAGCGAGCGCGTATGCCAATCCGAAAGGCGCGTCGATCGAACAGCGCGCCGACTACGGCGGCAAGCTGCCGCTCAAGGTCCTGCACGTGCTGACCTATCGCGAGGGCGACCTCACCACCGAACTCTGGCAGATCGCGCCAGCCATGCAGCTCGACCAGTAAGGAAAACGATGTTCCTGCGCGCGCCGTGGCCGGCCCTGCTGGCCCTGTTCCTTGCCGCCAGTCCGGCCGGCGCCGCCACGCTGGACGCGCTGGTCAGGACGCCGGCCGGCAAGCCGCTGCCCGACGCCGCCGTGGTGCTCGAGCCGCTGGGCGGTCCGGCAGCCGCGGCGAAGAACCGCGCGCACGCCGTCATCGAACAACGCGGCCAGGAATTCGCCCCCTGGGTGACGGTGGTGCAGACCGGCGCCTCGGTCGACTTTCCGAACAAGGACACGGTCCGCCACCACGTCTACTCCTTCTCCCAGCCCAAGCGCTTCGAAATCAAGCTGTACGCCGGCAAGCCCGGGCAGCCGATCACCTTCGACAAGCCGGGCGAAGTCGTCATCGGCTGCAATATCCACGACTGGATGGAAGCCTATGTGCTGGTGGTGGAGTCGCCCTACTTCGGCAAGACGGGGCCAGATGGCCAGGTCCGCATCGCCAACCTGCCCGCCGGCCGCTACCGCCTGCAGCTGTGGCATCCGCTGCAGAAGGCACAGGCTGCCGCCGGCGAAATCGACGTAGGCGCCGCCGCGCAAAAGCTCTCCCTGGTGCTGGATGCGCGGGCGCGCGAGCCCAAGCCGCACACCGCGGTCGACCAGGACCAATACTAAGCCAGGCATGATCAGGCATCGCCCATGGTAAGGACCTCACTCCAGCGCCGCATCGTCCTCGTGTTCGTGGGCCTGCTGGTATTGGTCATGGCCCTGGTGCTGGCCCTGGTGCGCGACAGCAGCGCGCGCATCGTCGGCAGTGAGGGCCACAGCGAACTGGAGGTCGGCGCCAAGGTCTTCCGGCGCCTGCTCGAACAGAACCAGCGCCAGCTGGAGACCGCGGCCGCCGTGCTGTCCGGCGACTTCGCCTTCCGCGAAGCGATCGCGACCCAGGACCAGCCGACCATGCGCTCAGTGATCGCCAACCATGGCCAGCGCATCCACGCCCAGGTGATGATGGTGGCCGGCCTCGACGGCGCCCTGATCGCCAGCTCCCAGCGCAAAACCGGTCCAGGCGACGCCTTCCCCTTCCCCGACCTGCTGCACGAAGCCGAGGCGAGCGGGCGCAGCGCCGGCTTCCGCCAGATGCGCAACGGCCAGCTGTACCAGGTGGTGCTGGTGCCGATCATGGCGCCGCGCCGCATCGCCTGGGTGGCGATGGCCTTCCAGGTCGACGACCGCTGGGCGGGCGACATGGCCGAGGTGACCGGCCTGGCGGTGCACATGGTGCGCTTCGGCGCGCACGGCCCGGTGCTGCTGGCCTCGTCCTTCGACGCGCCGCGTCGCGCCGCGCTGGCCCTGAACCACCTGCCTGGCGCCGGCCAGCAGGAGCTGCTCGACGTCGGCGATGAAGCTTACCGCACGATGCGCCTGCCGCTCGACGGCGCCACGCAGGCCGTGCTGCAGCTGCCCGTGTCCCAGGTCCAGGCGCCCTTCAACCAGCTGCAGGCGCGCCTGCTGGGCGTGATCGGCACCGCCATCCTGGTGTTCGCGCTCGGCAGCTTCACGCTGGCGCGCCGCATCGTCAGGCCGCTGGACCAGCTGTCGACCGCCGCCCACCGCATCGCCCAGGGCGACTATGGCCAGGCGCTGCCGGCCCTGCCGCAGGACGAGATCGGCCAGCTGGCCACCAGCTTCGCCCATATGCGCGATGGTATCGCCAGCCGCGAAGAGCGCATCGTGCGTCTGGCGTATGTGGACAGCCTGACCGACCTGCCGAACCGCACGCGCTTCCTCGAAACCTTCGCGCGCCTGCCGGCCGGCACCTCGCGCGCGGTGGCGGTGCTGAACATCGACCGCTTCTCCCTCATCAACACCGCGCTCGGCTACCAGGTCGGCGACCGCCTGCTGCGCGAAATCGCCGAGCGCATCTCGACGCTGGAGCATCCGCCCATCATGGTGGCGCGTCTGTACGGCGCCCGCTTCGCCTTCCTGCTCGAGATCGCGACCGAAGATTGCGCGCGCGGCTTTGCCAACGCTGTGCTCGACAAGCTGCGCGACCCGATCACGCTGGACGGCCAGCGCCTCGACATCGGCGGCAGCATCGGCATCGCCCTGTATCCGCAGGACGGCCTCGATGCCGGCACCCTGTTGCGGCGCGCCGAGCTGGCGCTGGCGGCGGCCAAGCGGCGCCGCTCCGGCCTGGCCTTCGCCCACGAGGCCGGCGCCGAGCCCGCGCCGGAGCAGCTGTCCCTGATCGGCGACATGCGCGCCGCGATGGCGGGCGGCGAATTCACGCTCGCCTACCAGCCCAAGCTGGATTTCAGCAGCGGCCGCATTGTCGCGGTGGAAGCCCTGCTGCGCTGGCGCCATCCGGAGCGCGGCATGATCCCGCCGGGCAGCTTCATCCCCTTTGCCGAGCAGACTGGCTTCATCCGCGAAGTCACGCCCTGGGTGCTGGACGCCGCCATCCGCCAGCTGGCGCAGTGGCGCAGGGAGGGCCTGGAGATCGCGGTGTCGGCCAACCTGTCGACGCTGGACCTGCTGGATCCGGAGCTGCCGCGGCGCGTCAAGGCCCTGCTCGAGTTCCACAGCGTGCCGCCGTCGACGCTGTGCCTGGAGATCACCGAGAGCGCCCTGATGGACGAGCCGGCGCTGGCGCTGGCCCACCTGAACGCGCTGGCGGCGCTGGGCGTGAAGCTCTCGATCGACGACTACGGCGTCGGCCAGGCCTCGCTGGCCTACCTGAAAAGCCTGCCGGTGAACGAACTGAAGCTCGATCGCAGCTTCGTCACGGCGATTGCCGATTCGCCGCGCAACGCCGCCATCGTCCAGTCGACCATCATGCTCAGCCACGCACTCGGGCTGTCGGTGGTGGCCGAAGGCGTCGAGACGGAAGCGGAACTGGAATGGCTGCGCGCAAACGGCTGCGACGTGGCCCAGGGCTACCACATCGCCAAGCCGCTGCCGGCCGCCGAGCTGGCGGCCCGGATCGCCGCCCAGGGCGTGGTGGCCTGAGCCTGCACTCAGGCGGGGACTGGAACCCGGCCCGTTTCCGCCGCCACGCCATGCCGGCCAAAGCGGCTGGTCCACAGCTCGTTGCAGGTATAGCGGCAATCCCAGAGCAGGCCCTGCGCCGTCGCATACTCGAGCAGCTCGTGCGGCGCCGACACGCCCAGGCGCGAGAACATGCCGTTCCTGAAGGCGCCCACCGTTTCCGTACTCACCTGCAGGATGTGCGCGCTTTCGATCGGCGTCATGCCGCACACCGCCAGCGAGAACACCTGGAACTCGCGCTTGCTGAAGCTCTCGTGCGGCTTGTTGCGGGTATCGTATTTTCGCCTGCCGCGTTCGCATTCCGCGGCCAGCGCCTTGCTGAGATAGAGCCTGCCGCCGGCGACACGCTTGACCGCGGCCTGGAATTCGCCCCGTGTGGCGGTCTTCATCAGGTAGCCCTTGGCGCCGTTGCGGATCGCGTCGATGCCGAAGATGAGTTCATCGAGTGCGGTGAACACCAGAATGTCGGACCAGGGGGAGAGCTCACGCAGGCGTCCGACGAGTGCGGCGCCGGGGCCGCACATGGCCGGCTCGACGATGATGAATTCGTAGTAGCGCTCGCGCAGCTTGCTCAGCACCTCGTCGAGGCTGCCGGCTTCGTCGATTTCCAGCGCATCCGCATGCGCGCCGAGCACCGAACGGATGCCCAGCCGCGCAACGGGGTTTGCTTCTGCCATCAGGGTCCGGATCATGGCCGCTCCCGGTGTGTTTACAGGAAGAACGATGCCAATTATATAGTCAGAAGTTTGCGTTGGAGCAGGCCTTCAATAAATTCCGCATTTTCTGTCACACCACCGGTCAGCGCTAAGCACCGTTAGACCCCGCAAATCGACTTTTCGTCATATTTGAGTGTTCTTGGCCATGCGATTTCGGCATAGTCGGGGCTTTCACGGAACGGAGACATGCATGAACAAAACGATGCTGGCCTTGGGCCTGATGGCAGCCTGCACGGTGGCGACGGCGGCCTCGAACGACCCGGCGCGGGCCCGGCTGGAAGCGGAGATCACGGCCGCCGATGCGCGCCTGTTCGGCGGCCTGAACGACCGCGACATCCGCCCGATGCAGGAAGGCTTCAGCCGGCGCCTCGAGTTCTATCACGACCGCAGCGGCCTCACCGGTTACGCCGACAACATCGCCATCTTCGAAAAGAATTTCAAGGCGCCGAACCGCGTGCGCCGCGTAGCCATGCCCGAGACCGTGGAAATCTTCCCGGCCGGCCCGAACCATGCCATGCACATCGGGAAGCACCGCTTCTGCAACCAGCCGCCCGGCGAGCCGGAGGCTTGCAGCGTGTACCGGTTCTCGATGGTGTGGGAGCGCGAGGACGGGCAGTGGAAGCTGCTTCGGGTGCTCAGCTACGATCACTGAGCCAGCGCCGGCAGCTCCACGAAGAACGCCGTCCCCTCGCCCTCTTCGGTCTCGAACCAGATCCTGCCGCCATGCTCCTCGACGATGGTCTGGCAGATGCTCAGCCCCAGCCCGGTGCCGCCTTTCTTGCGCGAGTCCGCCGAATCGGCCTGGGCGAAGCGCTGGAAGATCCGGCCACGGAAGGCTTCCGGGATGCCGGCGCCGTGGTCGACCACGGCAACCCGCAGCAGCCCCTCCTCACAGCTCAGGCGCGTCAGGACCTCGCCGCCCGGCTCTGAAAACTTGATCGCGTTCGACAGCAGGTTGGTCAGCACCTGGGTGATGCGGTCGCGGTCGACGTCCGCGCGCTGCGCGCCGGCCGCCGGCCCGGCTTCGAAGGCCAGCTTGACCCCGGCCTGGGCGGCGAAGCTGTCCATCGCCGCCACCGCGCCCTCGACGATGGGCAGCATGGGCTGGTCTTCGCGCCGGTAATCCATCTGCCCCGCTTCCATCTTCTGGATGTCGAGTACGTCGCCGATCAGGCGCACCAGGCGCTCCGAGCTGGCGTTGGCGATGTCGACCAGGCCTTTCGCGTCCTTCGGCAGATCGCCGGCCATGCCGTCCGCCAGCAGCGACAGCGAGGCGCTGATCGCGGTCAGCGGCGTGCGCAGCTCGTGCGAGACGGTGGAGACGAACTCGTTCTTCATGCGCTCGACTTCCTTGCGTTCCGAGACGTCGTGCAGGAATACGCTGAAGAACACGCCCTCGCCGGTGCCGACCAGGCCGACCGTCATCTCGGCCGTGATCTCGACGCCGTCGCGCCGCACCAGGGTGCGCTCGACGCGGCGGTCGAGCAGGTCGAGCTTGCCCGTGTCGCGGAAATTCCGCAGCGCCTGCCGCGCCGCGGGCTGGTGGCGCTCGGCGATCGCCAGCTCGAACAGCAGCCGGCCCACGGCCTCCTGGCGGCTCCAGCCCAGCATCGCCTGCGCGGCCGAGTTCCAGTCGGTGATGCGGCCATCGAGGTCGACGCTGATGAAGGCGTCCTGGGCGGTCTCGATGATGTTCACGATGCGCTGCTGGCTGGCGCGCACGGTGGCCAGCGCCTGTTCCAGCTGGAGGGTGCGCTGCTCGACGCGCAGCTCCAGGGTGGCGTTCAGGTCTTCCAGCTCGCTGCGCCGGCGCACCAGGTCGGCCACCAGCACGTTCAGGGTGCCGGACAGGGCTTCGACTTCTTCGTAGCCGCCGCGGCCGGGCGTGATGGGCACCGTTTCGCCTTCGCGGATGCGGTGGGCCGACCACGCCAGCTCGTCCAGCGGGCGGGTGATGCGGCGCGCGATGACGACGCCGGCCAGCGAGCACAGGGCCGCCAGCAGGACGCCGGCGGCCAGCCCGTATTCGCTCAGGCGGCGTACTGGCGCGTAGGCATCGTCGACCTTCTGGCGCACCAGCACGGTCCAGCCGAGGCCGGGATATTCGGCATGGCCATGGCCGCGCGCATAGCCGACCAGCCAGGATTCGCCGTCCGGCCACTTCTCGACCAGGTAACCGTTGCCGGTGCCGGTCCGCGCCGCCTTCAGGCTGTCCAGCGACAGCGTGCTGCCCTGCGTGCCGGGAGGGCCGAGCAGGACGCTCCCCTTGGCGTCGACGATCAGGGCCTCGACCTGGCGCCGCGCCGCGATCGGCGCGATGACGGAACGCTCGACGTCCCGC
This sequence comes from Telluria sp. GW821-FHT07G12, assembly GCF_059418525.1. Classification (NCBI taxonomy): domain Bacteria; kingdom Pseudomonadati; phylum Pseudomonadota; class Betaproteobacteria; order Burkholderiales; family Oxalobacteraceae; genus Telluria; species Telluria sp. GW821-FHT07G12. Next base: position 158,298 of record NZ_JBWKQA010000001.1, read on the forward strand.
GCCCACTGCCAGGACAGGTGCACGCCCAGCACGCCCTGCGGCAGGCCGTGGTCGTCCGGCACCAGGAAGGCGACGTCGACGAAGCGCCAGGGCTCGGCCTGCTGCGGCAGAAGCTTGGCCAGCAGCACCGCCTCGTGCACGTCGCCGGCATGCTTGCCGTTCAGGGCATCCTTGAACCACGGCCGCTTCGACACGTCGGCGCCTTCCAGCAGGCCCTTGGCGGAAACCTGCACCTTGCCGTCCAGGCCGGCGATACCGATCCAGCTGTAATAGCCATAACTGTCCTGCAGCTGGTCGAGGGTCTCGCGGCGGCGCTCCAGCGGTATCTCGGGGCGCAAGCCACGGCGCAGAGAAATCAGGCGCACTTCGCGGTAGCGCTCGTACATGCCGCGCTCGAGCTTGTCGGAGGTCTGCAGGGCCAGCTCATCCAGGCCATGGCCGATGCTGGACTTGACCTGCTCCGTGTTGCGGCGCTCGATCACGGTGACGAGCAGCACGGACAGGAGGAAGGACAGCAGGGTGAATGCGAGCGCCAGCCAGGCGGCAAGGCGGCGCGGCAGCAGCTTGAGGAGAAATTGTCGGGGAGACGGCATCGCGGTCATCGAGGAAAATGGCGCCGCCAGCGTAGCATACGATGATGCCGTACGGATACAATTCCGTCCGGCGTGGGCCGGCGCCGCACGGGAGTGTCGGATTTCCGGTAAACTTCAGCTTTACAGCCGTAGAAATCATCGCTTTTGTTCCAGGAACCAGTCATGCAAGACAACGCCGCCTCGTCCAACCTCGTCGACTACGTCACCTCGTGCACCCTGCCGACGCCGTGGGCGCAGTTCACGCTGCACGCCTTCGTGGAACACGCGACCGGCAAGGAACACCTGGCGATGACGCTGGGCGACCTGTCCACTAGCGAGCCGCCGCTGATGCGCATCCATTCGGAATGCCTGACCGGCGACGTGATGTTCTCGCAACGCTGCGACTGCGGCGCCCAGCTGGAAGGCGCGCTGAAGAAGATCGCCGCCGAAGGCCGCGGCATCCTGCTCTACCTGCGCCAGGAAGGCCGCGGGATTGGCCTGGTCAACAAGATCCGCGCCTACCGCCTGCAGGAAGCCGGCGCCGACACCGTCGAAGCCAACCTGCAGCTGGGCTTCCATGCCGACGCCCGCAACTACGAGCTGGTGCAGCCGATGCTGCAGCATTTCGGCATCGAAGCGGTGCGCCTGATGACCAACAACCCGCGCAAGATCGACGCCCTCACCAAGCTGGGCTTCGACGTTGCCGAGCGCGTGCCGCTGCTGGTCAACCGCAATGCCTTCAACAACGGCTACCTGAACACCAAGCAGGCCAAGCTGGGGCACATGATGACGCCGGCGGCCGAGCCGGTGCTGGACGGCGAGCTGTAATCCCCCGGCGCCGGTTGGCGGCGCTGCCTTCCTGATGGTTCTGGCAAGATGGCAGGAATGCGCCTGCCATCGATCGTCATCCTGTCGTGCCTCGCCTGCGCCATCGCGGGCGCAGCCCCGGTCGCGCAAAAAAGCCCCGGCACCGGCGCGGGCAGCAAACCCGCACCTCAGCCGCCACTGGTGATCCCGCCGGCCACCCCGCCCGCCACCACCCCGCCCGCGCCCGGCCCCGGCGAAACCGACGAAACCACGGCCCTGCCCACGCCGTCCACCGCCGCCCAGGACCTGTACTCGGCCGCCAAGGCCGACCTGCTGCAGATCCGCATGCTGCTGAAGAACGGCCGCAGCCAGTCGACGGTCGGCTCGGGCTTCCTGGTCGGTACCTCCAACCTGGTGCTGACCAACTACCACGTGGTGTCGCAGATGGCGCTCGACCCCGACGTCTACATCGGCGAATACGTGGACACCGACGGCAAGACCGGCCCGGTGGAGCTGATGGCGGTCGACGTGCTGCACGACCTGGCCGTGGTGCGCGTGAACCGCGCCGGCACCGGTTTCTTCCAGGTTCCCGACCATCCCGTCAAGCTCACCCAGGGCCAGTACCTCTACTCGCTCGGCAACCCGCTCGACCTCGGCTTCGCGATCTCGGAGGGTTCGTACAACGGCGTGGTCACGCGCAGCTTCTACGACCAGCTGGTCTTCACGGGCCCGATCAACTCCGGCATGAGCGGCGGTCCGAGCGTGACGGTGTCCGGCACCGTGGCCGGCGTGAACGTGTCCAAGCGCCTGGACGGCGAGTCGGTCAGCTTCCTGGTGCCGGTGCGCTATGCCCAGGAACTGCTGCGCAAGGTCGCGGCCCAGCCGCATCCGCCGAAGAACTTCAATCCGCTGATCGCCCAGCAGCTGCTGGCCCACCAGCGCGAGATGATAGACCGCCTGCTGGCCGAGCCGCTGTCGATCAAGACCATGGGCCCCTACCACGTGCCGGTGCGCGAATCGCAGCAGTTGCGATGCTGGGGGCGCTCGAACTTCCGGCTCGAGGCCGAGTACACGGGCGACTCCGTCAGCTGTGCGATGGAAGTCGCGGTGTATGTGTCGGACAGCCAGCAGACCGGGCACGTGTCGATGTCGCACCTCTACCTGCGTTCGGCCGGCATGCATCCGCTGCAGTTCTCGGCGCTGGCGAGCGGCCGCTTCCGGGTCGACCGCATCGGCGCCTCGCGCGACACCCGCCTGACGCGCCCGTCCTGCACCGAGATGTTCGTGCACACGGCCAGCCTGCCGCTGCGCGCCGTCACCTGCGTGCGCGCCTACCGCAAGTTCGCCGGCCTGTACAACTTCACCCTGCTCACCGCCAGCACCGGCGACGCCCAGGCCAGCCTGCAGAGCCGCCTCGACCTCGCCGGCGTCTCCTTCGACAACGGCATGCGCGCCACCCGCGCCTTCCTGTCCGCGCTGGGACGCAGCCCGCCGAGGGGACCGGCCCGATGAGCAGGCGGATACAATGAGCTGGTTCATCGAAACCCTGGCGCGGAACGGCGAGGTGCTGCAGCGCCGCCGCGTCGACGCCCTGCCGATCCGCCTCGGGCGCGCTTACGACAATGATTTCATCATCGACGACGACTACGTCGCCGCCAGCCACGCGCGCATCGAACTGGACGCCGCCGGGCGCCTGGTGCTGCGCGACCTGGGCAGCAGGAACGGCCTGAATCACCGCGGCAGGCGGCTGCAGGAAGTGGTGCTGTCGGGCGACACCGTGGTGCGGATCGGCCATACCTCGCTGCGGGTGCGCGCGGCCGGCTTTCCGGTGGCGCCGGAACTGGAGGACCGCACCTTCCACCGCTGGGAAGGCGCGCTGCCCGGCGCCGCGGGCATCCTGCTGGCCTCGGGCGTCACCCTGTTCGCGCGCTGGCTCAGCGACACCCAGTACGTCGAATTCGTGCGCTACTTCGAAGCCCTGGCCTGGGGCGCCGGCGCGGCCCTGCTGTGGAGCGGCGGCTGGGCCTTCGCCAACCGCCTGTTCGGCCGCCATGCGCGCCTGGGCCGCCACCTGTTCGTGTTCGGCTGCGGCCTGGTCGCACTGATGCTGACGGCCCTGTTGGCAGCCACCGTGGCCTACGCCTTCTCGCTGGAAGCCTTCACCCGCTACGCCTCGCACGCGGCGACATTGCTGGTGGCGGGGATGATCTATTTCCACCTCCGCACGGTGAATCCGCAGAACCGGCGCCGCTACCGCTGGATCGCGGCCGGCATGGCGGTGCTGGGCTCCAGCCTGATCCTGGCCTACAACCTGCAGCGCACCGGACGGCTGTCGGACGAACTATATATGGCGGTGCTGCTGCCGCCCGCGGTGCGGGTCAGTCAGGACCACGGCATCGACGAATTCATGCGCGAGGTGGAAGGGATGAAAGACCCGCTGGATCGGGGACGAGGCCGCAAGCCGGGGGAGGATGAGCTGGAGAACTGAGCGTTTCATCAAGCTGAACAATATTCCACATTATGAATTTTTCATGTCGCGACGCAGCATCCCGATATTTTACAGACCAGAAGGGCTTTTCATAATGTGAATAGACATTCATAACTAGTTGTTTTTAATGGTTAAATTTATTTTTTTATGCAATCGAACTAGGGCTCGCAGCGCAGCAAGCGCATTTACTATTTAGACATGAAGTTTCAACCAATTCCGTTCATTCAATCAGGAGTTATTCATGTCTCAGTATCAAACCGATATTCAAGCAATTGCCGGTCTCAAGGAACTGCACGGTAGCGCGTGGAACGAGATCAATCCGGAATCGGCCGCGCGCATGCGTGCGCAAAACCGTTTCAGGACGGGTCTGGACATCGCCCGCTACACGGCCAGGATCATGCGCGCCGACATGGCCGCCTACGATGCGGATCCCGCCAATTACACCCAGTCGCTGGGCTGCTGGCACGGTTTCATCGGCCAGCAAAAAATGATCTCGATTAAAAAGCATTTCAACAGCACGGACCGCCGCTATTTATACCTGTCGGGCTGGATGGTGGCCGCGCTGCGCTCGGAATTCGGCCCCCTGCCCGACCAGTCGATGCATGAGAAGACCGCGGTCGCCAGCCTGATCAAGGAGCTGTACACCTTCCTGCGCCAGGCCGATGCCCGCGAACTCGGCGGCCTGTTCCGCCAGCTGGACGCCGCATCGGGCGCCGACAAGGCAGCGATCCAGAACCAGATCGACAATCACGTGACCCACGTGGTGCCCATCATCGCGGACATCGATGCCGGCTTCGGTAACGCCGAGGCGACCTACCTGATGGCCAAGCAGATGATCGAAGCGGGCGCCTGCTGCATCCAGATCGAAAACCAGGTGTCGGACGAAAAACAGTGCGGCCACCAGGACGGCAAGGTGACCGTGCCGCACGAAGACTTCCTCGCGAAGATCCGCGCCGTGCGCTATGCCTTCCTCGAACTCGGCGTGGACGATGGCGTGATCGTTGCCCGTACCGACTCCCTGGGCGCCGGCCTGACCAAGCAGATCGCCTTCACCCGCGAGCCTGGCGACCTGGGCGACCAGTACAACGCCTTCCTCGACGTCGAAGAAGTGTCGGCCGACGCCATCAATAACGGTGACGTGCTGATTCGCCGCGATGGCAAACTCGTGCGTCCGAAGCGCCTGCCGAGCAACCTGTTCCAGTTCCGCGAAGGGACCGGCGAAGCGCGCTGCGTGCTGGACTGCATCACCTCGCTGCAACACGGCGCCGACCTGCTGTGGATCGAAACCGAAAAGCCGCACATCGCGCAGATTGGCGGCATGGTGAAGGAAATCCGCAAGGTCATGCCGAACGCGAAGCTGGTCTACAACAACAGCCCGTCCTTCAACTGGACCTTGAATTTCCGCCAGCAGGTGTTCGACAGCATGAAAGCCGAAGGCAGAGACATCAGCGCCTACGAACGCAACATGCTGATGAGCGCCGAATACGACGACACCGAACTGGGCCGGGCCGCGGACGAGAAGATCCGTACCTTCCAGGCCGATGCGGCGCGCGAAGCCGGCATCTTCCATCACCTGATCACGCTGCCGACCTACCATACCGCGGCCCTGTCCACCGACAATCTGGCCAAGGAATACTTCGGCGACCAGGGCATGCTGGGTTATGTGGCGGGCGTCCAGCGCAAGGAGATCCGCCAGGGCATCGCCTGCGTCAAGCACCAGAACATGTCGGGCTCCGATATCGGCGATGACCACAAGGACTATTTCAGTGGCGAAGCCGCGCTTAAGGCAGGCGGCAAGCACAACACGATGAATCAGTTCTGACGCATTACCCGGAACGAGGGCCGCGGTCAAGGACCGCGCCCTCCCGTCATGAGATCGCCTTGAAAGGAATGCAGATGACTACTACCAATCACGGAATGCGCGAGACGCAAACGCGGGCTGCAGTGCACCTGGCGACTGCAAGAACGGAAGACACAGGCTATGCCGGCGAAATGCCTGCGAACTCCGCGCCGCGGCCCATTCGGCGGGTCGGTATCATCGGGGCCGAGGCCATCGGGATCGCCATGCGCCTGCTCGACGCGGACATGCCGGTCACGCTCTTCGATTCCCGCAGCGAGTCGACCGCCCAGGCCGTCGCGAACGCCCGGTCCGCTTACGACAGCCTGGTCGGCGCAGGCCAGCTTGCCGCGGACCAGCGCGACAGGCGCATGGGCTTGCTCACCGGCGCCGCGAACTTTCATCACCTGAAGGATTGCGACCTCATCCTGGCAACGCGTCCCTCGGACATGCTTGTTGCCGAAAGCTTGTTCCGCCACCTGGACGAGCTGGTCGGGCACAGCACGATCCTGGTCAGCAATCACGCGCCGGCCCAGATCGCGCAGCTTGCGCGCTTTACCAGGCGCCCGGCGGACGTGCTGGGGATGCGCCTTTCGGATCCTGCAGGCCAGGCAGGCTTGTTCGAGATCGTCCGCGCAAGGGCGACTTCGGAAGAAGCCTTCGCGACTGTGGATGCGCTGCTGGAGAAAATGCGGAGCGAGTCGCCGGCATTTTGACAAAACGGCAAGCATGGCAGATCATCCTGCCATGCCCATCCTCCGCCGCAATCTTATCTTCATCCTGGCCTGGACCCTGTTCTGGACCCTGATGATCCTGGTGGCCGTCCAGGACTTCCAGCGCAACGAGCACAGCCCCGAGCTGTGGAAGCCGATCCTGTGGGAAGGCTCGTCGGCGCTGGTGGCTACCGTGATGATCCTGGTCCAGCTGCGCTTCGGCCGCCACGAAGAACTGCTCGGCAGCCCGCTGCGCTGGTTTGCGCGCCAGGCCTTGTGGCTGCCGGTGTGGTGGATCGTCTTCACGCCGATGGCTTTCGGCATCCGTCACGCCGTGTACGCGCTGCTGGGCGACACCTACCGGCACGACCCGTGGCCCCAGCTCTTCGTCTACGAATCGATGAAGATCTCGATTTTCGTCGGCCTGTTCAGCGCGGTCCGCTTCGGCATCCTGTCCTACCTGGCGATGGTCGAAGCCCAGCTGCGCGCGCAGCAGGCGATCGCCCTCCAGCAGCAGGCCCAGCTGCAGCGCCTGGCCCAGCAGATGCAGCCCCACTTCCTGTTCAACGCCCTCAACACCGTGTCCTCGCTGATGCACGCCGATGTCGAGAAGGCCGACGCCACCCTGATCCAGCTCGCCTCCGTGCTGCGCGCGACGCTGGCCCTGGGCGAGGCCCACGAAGCGCCGCTGCAGGCCGAGCTGGATATCGCGCGCGGCTATGCCGGCGTGATGGCGGAACGCTTCGCCGGCCGGGTCGAGATCGCCTGGGCCATCGACGATGCCCTGCTGGCCCAGCCGCTTCCGGTGATGAGCCTGCAGCCGCTGCTGGAAAACGTGTTCAGGCACACGGTCGAAAAGCGCCGCGGCCTGACGCGCATCGAGGTGTCGGCGCAGCGCGAGCAGGATGCGCTGGTGCTGCGGGTGGACGATGACGGCCGCCTCGCCGACAGCGCCACGAAAGGCGCCGGCCAGGGCTGCGGCATCGGCCTGGCCAACCTGCGCGCCCGCCTGGCGGCGCTGTACGGGCCGCGCGCCTCGCTGTCCCTCGCCGCCCGCGACGGCGGCGGCGTGCGCGCCGAGATGAGGGTCCCATGCGCGTCCTGATCGTCGACGACGAAAAGCCGGCGCGCGACAAGCTGCGGCGCCTGCTGGCGGCGGAAACCGGCATCGCCCACATCGACGAGGCGGCGGACGGCATCGAGGCGCTGGAACGTCTCGATGCATTCAAGCCGGACGCCCTCTTCCTCGACATCGCCATGCCCGAGCTGTCCGGCATCGAGCTGGCGGCCTCGCTGCCGGAACCGGCGCCCGCCATCGTGTTCGTGACGGCCTGGGACCAGTACGCGATCCAGGCCTTCGACGCCGGCGCCATCGACTACCTGCTGAAACCCTACGATGCGGCGCGCCTGGCGCGCGCCGTGCAGCGACTGCGCGAGCGCCTGCAGTCTCTCTCGGCACAGGCATTTCCTGCGTTGCCGCTACAGCAGCTGCTGGTGTCGGAGCGCGGCGCCACCCGCGTGGTGCCGGTGCCCGACATCGGCTGGATCGAAAGCGCGGACAACTACGTGGTGCTGCACACGCCCTCCGGCAGTCCGCTGCTGCGCCAGACCCTGGGCGGGCTGGCCGAGCGCCTCGGCCCGGCCTTCCTGCGCTGCCACCGGCGCGCCGCGGTGCAGCTGGCCTGCGTCGAGCGGGTGGTCCCGCTCGACAAGGGAGACTGCGAACTGGTGCTGCGCAGCGGCGCCCGCGTACCCTGCAGCCGCCAGTACCGCGCCGCCGTGCTGGAACGGCTGGGGATGGCCTGACGCTTATTGACGCTCAGTGCGTGGTCGCCCCGCGCTCGCCACGCTCGCCGCGCTGGCTGCCCGCCTGTCCTGCCCGCTCGACAGGCGGCTGGCTGGCCTGGGCAGCGCCGGCCTGGGCATCGCCGCCGATGCCGGACTGCGATTGCGATGCGGCGCCATTGCCCGTGCGGGCAAACGGATCGGTAAACTGGCGCACGGTTTCCTGCTGGGCGCGCAGGCTGCGTTCGGTCTGCTCGGTGGCGTCACGTGCCACCTCGTCGGCCAGGGCGCGCGCGGTACGGGCGGTGTTCTGCACGTGCTGCTCGGTCACGCGGGTCAGCTCCACCTGGGCGTCGGCCGCCAGGCGGGTGATGTGCTGCTGGTAGGCGCGCAGCTTGTCGCTGGTCGGCTGCGCGCGTGCGGTGGCGGCGCTCAGCAGCTCGGTCTGGCGGTCCGCGCTCAGCACCTGCTTGCTGGCCAGCGCGGTTTCTTCCATCAGGGTCTGCATCAGCTGGATGTTCAGCTCGCACATCTGCGAGAAGGATTTGAACAGCGATTTCGACATGTCGTTCAGGAAGGCAGTCTGGGCATCGACGTGGGTGCGTACTGCCGGGGTGACGTTCTGCGGAAATGGATACATGTGCTTGCCTCGCTCAAGTAAAGGTTGAACCGTGAGTGGAGGTAGAAGCCTAAGGTCCTGAGGCTATGCGCGTTTGATATGCGCCAAGGGTGCCGGACTTGAAAACCGCGCGTTCAAAGAGATGCGCCGCAGTCCTTGCAGAACCGTGATGCCGCTTCATGGCCGCTGCTGCCGCAGGACGGGCATGTGCGCTCGGCCAGGATGCGCGAGGGGCCCTGCCGGCGGTCGCCATGGCGCGCCGACAGCTCGGCCGTCACGATGCCGGTCGGCACCGCCAGGATGCCCCAGCCCAGCAGCATCATGAAGGAGGCGATCGCCTTGCCGAGGTGGGTATGCGGGGTGATGTCGCCGTAGCCGACCGTGGTCATGGTCACGGTGGCCCAGTACATCGCCACCGGAATGCTGGTGTAGCCGTTCTTCGGCCCTTCGACCACGTACATCACGGTGCCGAGGATCAGGATCGCCATCAGCACCACCGACAGGAACACCATGATCTTGCGGCGGCTGGCGGACAGGGCTTCGCCCAGGCGCGTGTATTCCTCGATGTAGAGGGTCAGCTTGAAGATGCGGAACACGCGCAGCAGGCGCAGGATGCGGATGTCGAGCAGCAGTTCGGTGCCGGGCACCAGCAGCGAAAAATAAGTCGGCAGCACGGCCAGCAGGTCGATCACGCCGTAGAAGCCGGTGGCGTAGCGCCAGGGCCGCTGCACGCAGATCACACGCGCCAGGTATTCGACGGTGAACAGCACCGTGAACGCCCATTCGATCGCATTGATCGTGTCGCCGTATTCGTGGTGCAGGCCGGGCACGCTGTCCAGCACCACCACCAGGATGCTGAGCATGATGGCGCACACCAGCGCGATGTCGAAGCGGCGCCCGGCCGGCGTATCGGCCTCGAAGATGACGTCGAACATGCGCCGCCGCAGCCCCGCCGGCGGCTTGCCGTAGGTGTCCGGCACCTGCGACACGTAGGGCTTGTCGCCCTGCTTTTGCGGCTTCACGTTGCGGCCGGTCCCTTCAGCTCGATCATGTTGCCCTCCGGGTCCTGCAGGTAGATCGACGGCCCTTCGCCCTCGGCGCCGAAGCGCGATTCGACCGGCCCCGCTTCCACCCCGTGCGCTGCCAGGTGGGCGCGGATCGCGGCCTCGTCGAAGGGTTCGACGCGGAAGCAGACATGGTCGACGTTGCGCCCTTCCGGCCCGGGCGCGGCGCCGCCCATCCGGCCCAGCTTGCCGTCCACCGGCACCAGGTCCAGCATGGCGCTGCCGGCGCGCAGCTGCACCAGGCCAATTTCATCCTGGCGCCGCACTTCTGCGCAGCCCAGCACTTCATGGTAGAAGCGCTGCATGCGCGCCAGGTCGATCACGCGCAAGACCACATGATCGATTTCGCGGATGGCGATCGGCCCGCGCGCCGCATTCTGCACTTCAGTCGGCATGGCGCTCGACCCAGGTGGCGAAGCATTCCATGAACTGCTGGAGGAAGCCGTTCAGCGATTCGTCGGTGAGCTTGTCGCCGTCGAACTTGTTGCCGATACCGCCGATATAGGCCTCGGGCGACTGCATGCAGGGCATGTTGAGGAACACCAGGCACTGGCGCACCGCGTGATTGGCGCCGAAGCCGCCCAGCGCGCCCGGCGAATTGCTGACCACTGCGCAGGGCTTGCCGTTCCAGGCCGCCTTGCCGTAGGGCCGCGAGCCGACGTCGATGGCGTTCTTCAGCACGCCAGGCAGCGAGCGGTTGTATTCGGGCGTGCAGAACAGCACGCCGTCGGCTTCGCGGATGCGGTCGCGGAACTCGGTCCAGCGCGGCGGCGGCGTATCGGTCTCGTCATCCTGGTTGTACATCGGCAGCTCGGCGATGTTGACGATCTCCAGCTCCAGCGTGGGCGGGGCCACCAGCATCAACTGCTTGGCCAGCTTGCGGGTGAAGGACTCCTTACGGAGGCTGCCTACCAGTACTGCAATCTTCCTCGTTGCCATGACGATCCTTTCATGTGTGCGGAATGTCCACATGATAACCTCGAAGCCGGGAGCGGGTTGCCGGCCTCGCGTGACGGCGCCGGGGCCGCAGGATCAGGCGGCGTGCAGATCGCGATGCGGCGCCGACCAGGCCTTGAATGCGCGCTCGATCAGCAGCGTCTCTCGGGTGTCGAGCACCTCGTCGGCATGAACGATGTCGAGCATCGCCTTCATGACCGACATGCGCAGCGCCTGGTCTTCGACTTCGCCCAGCAAGCTGTCGAGCAGGTGGACGTCGATCTCGACCTCCTGGCTGCAGCGGCGGGCGGCGGTGGCCAGCAGGTCTTCACACAGGTCCTGCACCACGTCGTCGAACTCGTCATCGGTCACGCCCGTGGCGCGCAGGATCCCTGAATGATGCATCGCCTTCAGTTCCGAGGGCGCGAGATGGCCGTCGACGATCATGGCCAGTGCCAGCAGCCTGGACACGGCCTTGGGACTGTCGGTGGGATAAGTACGCATGGTGATGACTCCTCAAATGATGAAGTCATCAGACTAAGGCCTGGAGACCGAAAGTAAAACCGCATTATCCATGATGCATACTGTGGTTTTTCCGAAGTCTCAGATCCGCCGGCGCCGGTGCTCGTCCAGAAAGGATTCGAGTTCGCGCCCGGCCAGCACCTTCACTGCATCCCCATGATGCGCATACAGGTAAGGCGCCCCGCCCTCGCGGTCGGTCAGCTTCGCGCGGATCAGGAAACGGGTCCCGGCCGGATACTGTGCCGGGTCACGCAGCGCACGCGAACACTGCACCCGCATCGAGGTCGCGTAGGCCTGCCCCGCCATCGGCCGGATCTTCAAGGTGCCCGAGCGCGGGTCGATGAAGGACTCGACCGCCACGTCGCGGTAAGCCCAGGGATCGCGCGCCATCTCAGGCTTTTGCCGCAGCCGCGGCGGCCGCGCTGTGCGGCGCCGCCTCGCGGATCGGCAGATTGACCAGGGCCGCGGCCAGCGCCAGCACGATGTCCGCGTACCACATCCAGGAATAGTCGCCGAACTTCACGAAGGCCAGGCCGCCCAGCCAGGCGCCGAAGAAGCCGCCGACCTGGTGCGACAGCAGTGTCAGGCCGAACAGGGTCGACAGGTAGCGCGTGCCGAACAGCTTGCCGACCAGGCCGGCGGTCGGCGGCACGGTGGCGAGCCAGCTGAAGCCGAGCGCGGCGGCAAAGATGTAGAAGGTCCAGGCCGTCTTCGGCGCCAGCAGGTAGATGGCGATGATGAGGGCGCGGCCGCCGTAGATCGCGGTCAGCAGCCACTTCATGCGGTAGCGTTGCCCCAGCGCACCGGCCACCAGCGAGCCGGCGATGTTGAACAGGCCAATCAGGCCCAGCGCCGTGGCGGACACCGTGGCCGGCAGGCCGCACAGGCCGACCTCGCCCGGCAGGTGGGTGACCAGGAAGGCGATGTGGAAGCCGCAGGTGAAGAAGCCGGCGTGCAGGCACAGGTAGCTCTTGTCGCGCAGGGCCTCGCGCACCTGGCGGCCGAGCGTGGACTCGTCGGCTGCCGTGGCCGCCGCGTGCGCCTGCGCCTTCTGGCCGCGCATCAGGAAAGCCAGCGGAATGGTCAGCAGCGTGGTCGCCGCCAGCGAGATCATCGCCACCACCCAGCCGCTGGCCTGGATGATCGCCTGCACCAGCGGCGAAAACACGAACTGCCCGAAGGAGCCGCCGGCATTGATGAAGCCGGCCGCGAAGGGGCGCCGTTCGGCAGGCAGGCGCTGGGCCGTGGCGCCGATCAGGATCGAGAAGCTGCCGGCGCCGGCCCCGGCCGCGGACAGCACGCCCAGGGTCAGCATCAGGCCGAACTGCGAAGAGACGAAGGGCGTGGCGGCCAGGCCCAGGGCCAGCATCACGCCGCCCAGCACGATCACGCGCGCCGGACCGTACTTGTCGGCGACGGCGCCGAAGATGGGCTGCGAAGCGCCCCACATGAACTGGCCGACCGCCATCGCCAGGCTGATCGAGGCGACACCGAGGCCGGTGGAGGTGTTGATCGGCGAAAGGAACAGGCCGGTGGTGAGGCGGGCCGCCATCGTGATCATCAGGATCGCGCTGGCGGAGAGGATCAGGAGCCAGGCGGCGCGCGGGCTCATCGGGGTCTGGGTCGTCATCTTGGCTCCCTTGTTGTCGGTTTTATTCCCGACAGTGTCGCATGGAGCGCAAAGACCTGCAGAGGACGACCCCGAAAACGGCTGGCTAGACCTTGACCAGCAGCGCAGTCGCCTGCGCCGCCATGCCCTCTTCACGGCCGAGGAAGCCCAGCTTTTCGTTGGTCTTAGCCTTGATGTTCACCTGCTGCGGCGAGACCCCGAGGTCCTCCGCAATGCGCGACACCATCTGCGGGATGTGCGGCGCCATCTTCGGCTGCTGGGCGATGATGGTGGCGTCGATGTTGCCGATGGTGTAGCCGGTGGCGATCACGCGCGAGGCCACTTCGCGCAGCAGGGTGCGCGAGTCGGCGCCGGCGAACATCGGGTCGGTATCCGGGAAGTGCTTGCCGATGTCGCCGAGCGCGGCGGCGCCCAGCAGGGAGTCGATGATGGCGTGCAGCAGCACGTCGGCATCCGAATGGCCCAGCAGGCCGAGACGGTGCGGGATGGTGACCCCGCCGACGATCAGCTTGCGGCCCTCGACCAGGGCGTGGCAGTCATAGCCGGTCCCGATACGGAACGGCGGAGTTGGGTTATACGATGCAAGAGCCATGGTGTTCACACGAGTTCAGGTTGGGACACTGCCAGGTACAGCTCGGCGATCCGGATATCGTCCGGCAGCGTCACTTTCAGGTTGCGGGGATGCCCTTCGACCAACTTGGGGGTCAATCCGAGGGCTTCAACCGCACTGGCGTCATCGGTAATCGTATTCGGGTCCGTCGCCGCCGTCAGGGCTTCGCGCAGTAATTGATAGCGGAACATTTGCGGAGTTTGCGCCAGCCACAGGCCGTTGCGCGGAATGGTGCCGCAGGCTTCGCCTTCGATGCAGCGCTTGACGGTGTCGACCACCGGCAGGCCCAGCAGGCCGCCGACCGGGTGCTCCCCGGTTTGGGTGATCAGCTTCTCGATCAGCTCGGCGGTCAGGCCGGGACGGGCGGCGTCATGCACCAGCACCCAGTCGCCGGGCGCGAGCGTGTTGGCCAGCACGGCCAGGCCGTTGCGCACCGACTCCATGCGGCTGGCACCGCCACAGCGCAGCACGGTCACGCCATGGTTCGGGGCGACGCTGTCGATGTAGGGGTCGTCCGGACTCACCACCACGAAGGTGTGGGCGATCAGGTCGCTGGACTGGAAGGCGTCCAGGGTGTGGCGCAGCATCGGCTTGCCGCCGATCTTGAGGTACTGCTTGGGGCTGCCCGCACCCATGCGGGCGCCGACGCCCGCGGCGGGAATTAAGGCAAAGTAACGTGGTGCTTGGTTCATTTATGAGCTTGTTGTTGAAGGTTCGCGTCTTGTCGATCCAATAAGAGACTGTACCTCACCTTGGCAAAGTTTGCTGAGACGCGCGTACTCTCCAGGACTGTCGATTGCCGCCTGCAGCGCCTTCGCCTTGCCCATCTCGTGCTTGATGAAGGGCATCCAGCGCCCGTCCAGTTCGGCCTGCACCCGCGTCAGCGACTGCCCATGCGGCGCATACACAGGCCGGGTGTCGAAGCGCCGTCCCAATGTTTCCCGCACCCTGCTTTCCACTTTCGGCAGGTAGTCGATATAGGCCTTGAGATGGCGCATCTCATGCGCAAGTATCTCGCGATATGCACAGCTGCCCTGCGCGAACTCGCTCCCCACGTAGATAACGATCGGGAGGTAGGACAGGCTGACGCCGATCTGCGGCAGCATGCATTCTTCGCCGGTATCCGGGTCGCTGACGATGGCGCCCTCGAGGCTGATCGCCACGCGCGATTCGGCGCGGGTCAGGCCCAGCACGAAATCGCCGGCACGCCCACGCTTGATGCGGGTGAGACTGCGGGTGGACAGGCTGTTGTCGACGCGGTAGCCGCTGTCGTGGGATTCGATCCGGATGCCGGTGGGCCGGCTATCGGTGTCCAACCCCAGCTGGCGGGCTTCGCAGCGCGCCTGGAAAGGCGTGCGCGCCGCCGCTTCGTCCGCTGCCAGGAGCAGCATCAGAGCGAGCAGCGGCGCACCTAGGCCCATCTCAGGTCGGGGTCCAGGTGCCGGCGGCGAACTTCTCTAACCAGAACGTACCGATGATGGTCTTGACGTCGGTGATCTCGCCCTTGCGCACCATCTCCAGCAGTTCCGGGACGGTGGCGCTAAAGAGTTCGAGGAACTCGCCTTCGTCCAGCTTCGCTTCGCCCTTGGTCAGGTCGCGCGCCAGGAAGATGTCGAGGTGTTCGTCGGAGTAGGCGATGGCGTTGTGGATGGTGCAGACGAAGTTCCACTCCTTGGCCGTGTAGCCGGTTTCCTCTTCCAGTTCGCGCTTGGCGCAGGCGAGCGATTCTTCGCCCGGGTCGATTTTCCCGGCCGGGAATTCGATGAAGACGCGGTCGTTCGGGTAGCGGAACTGGCGCTCCAGCAGCACGCTGCCGTCCGGCAGCAGCGGCAGGATCACGACGGCGCCGGGATGGCGGATGAACTCGCGCTGGGTCTCTTTGCCGTCGGGCAGCTTGATGCGGTCGCGGGTGACTTTGAGGAAGTGGCCATCGTAGGCCAGTTCGCCGTCGATGCGCGTTTCTCTCAGATGGGAATCTTGGGTATCCATGGTAGCTCCGGTGATGCTTGGGTTATTCGACAGCACCGGCGCCATGGACGCGGGTGCTCAATGCCGGCGCTTGCGCAGGTATCTTAGAACGAAACCGGGGAAGGCCAGGACGACGAACATGCAAGCCGAGATTGCATAGAATTCCCAGGTCTGGGGAAACGCATTTCCGATCCGGGATTCGAGCAAATAGGCGAGTCCGCCGACGACAAAGTATAAAACAATCAACTCGAGAAGGCGCACGACGAAGAACTTCGCGTGCGCCCTGCCCTGCGCAGGCTTCAGGGGAATGAAGCCGAACACGCTCTCGTTCAGGAAAGGCAGGTTGGCGAACGCGATCGCGACCGCGATCACCAACCAGGAGGCCAGGGACAAGTCCACCGGCGAGTCTTACGAACCCAGGGTCTGGGTCATGGCGCTCAGGCAGGCTGCCAGCAGCGTGCCCGGCATCACGCCCAGCAGCACCACCAGCACGCCGTTCAGCGACAGGGCCACGCGCATGTCCATCGGGGTCGAGATCGGCGAGACGTCCACCGCATCGTCGAACCAGATGGTCTTCACGACGCGCAGGTAGTAGAAGGCGCCGATCAGCGAGAACAGCACGGCGACCACGGCCAGCCAGTACTGGCCGGTAGCGACCACGGCCTGCAGGACCGCCCACTTGGCCATGAAGCCCATCATCGGCGGCACGCCGGCCAGCGAGAACATCAGCACGGTCATGACCAGCGCGTACCACGGGCTGCGCTTGGCCAGGCCCTTGAAGTCGGCGATTTCTTCCGCTTCGAAGCCCGAGCGCGCCAGCATCATCACCAGGCCGAAGCTGCCCAGGGTGGTCAGCACGTAGGTGATGGTGTAGTACATGGCGGCGCTGTAGGCCGGCGCTGCGTTGGCGGCGCTGCCTGCATCCTTGCCGCCGGTCACGCCGGCCATCATGCCGAGCAGGACGAAGCCGAGCTGGGCGATGGTCGAGTAGGCCAGCATACGCTTGATGTTGGTCTGCGAGATCGCGGTCAGGTTACCGACGGCCAGCGACAGCACGGCCAGGGCCAGCAGCATCTGCTGCCAGTCGAAGGCCATCGGCAGCAGGCCTTCGACCAGGATGCGGATCATCATCGCGAACGAGGCCAGCTTCGGCGCGGCACCCAGCAGCAGGGTCACGCCGGTCGGCGAACCCTGGTAGACGTCAGGCACCCACATGTGGAAGGGCACGGCGCCCAGCTTGAAGGCCATGCCGGCGACGACAAACACCAGGCCGAACACCAGGATGGTGTGGTTGGCGGCGTTGGCGGCGGTCAGCTTGGCGATGGTGCTGATGTCCAGCGAACCGGTGGCGCCGTAGATCATCGAGATACCGTAGAGCATGAAGCCCGAGGCCAGCGAACCCAGGATGAAGTACTTCATCGCGGCTTCGGTCGAGGTTGCGTGGTCGCGGCGCATTGCCACCAGCGCGTACAGCGACAGCGACATCAGTTCCAGGCCCAGGTAGATCGGCAGCATGTTATTGCCGGAGATCATGATCATCTGGCCCAGCATGGTGAA
Source organism: Telluria sp. GW821-FHT07G12 (assembly GCF_059418525.1). Taxonomy (NCBI): domain Bacteria; kingdom Pseudomonadati; phylum Pseudomonadota; class Betaproteobacteria; order Burkholderiales; family Oxalobacteraceae; genus Telluria; species Telluria sp. GW821-FHT07G12. The sequence goes on from NZ_JBWKQA010000001.1 coordinate 175,406, forward strand.
CAGGGCCAGCACGTAGAACTCGCCGCCCATGTTACCGGACATCATGCCGCGCTCGGCGGAGTACTGGCGCGAATACACCAGGGTGATGCCGACGGCCAGGTAGGTGAACAGCTTCAGCAGGTTGGCCATCGGGTCCGACACGAACATGTTGAAGAACGTGTAGGTGGTGGTGCCGGCGTTGAAGTCGCCCCAGGTGATCACGGCGCAGCCGACCAGGGTCAGCAGCGACAGGACGTAGGTGATATTCCGCTTCCCTTCCTTCAGGAACATGTCGATCAGGAGGATCGCGCACGAAGCCACTACCAGGAAGATTTCCGCGGACAACGGCGCCATGTTGATGGACGCCGCCGAAAGAGTCGTATTAATCATCGGATTCATATCGTTGTAGTTTCCTGCTTAGTGCATCGGCAGCTTGCTGACCGAGACGTGCTGCAGCAGGTCGGCCACCGACACTTGCAGCGAATCGGTGAACGGCGCCGGATACAGGCCCATGTAGATGGTCAGGATCGCCAGCACGCCCAGCATGAAGAACTCGCGGCCGTTCAGGTCGGTCAGTTCGGCCACATGCTTGTTGCCGATCTTGCCGAACACGACGCGCTTGACCATCCACAGCGAGTAGGCCGCGCCCAGGATCAGGGCGGTGGCCGACAGCAGGCCGGTCCAGAAATTGAACTGGACGGCGCCCAGGATGACCATGAATTCGCCCACGAAGCCCGAGGTTGCCGGCAGGCCGCAGTTGGCCATGGCGAACAGGACCGAGAAGGCGGCGAACTTCGGCATGCGGTTCACGACGCCGCCGTAGTCGGCGATTTCACGCGAGTGCATGCGGTCGTACAGCACGCCGATGCACAGGAACATGGCGCCCGACACGAAGCCGTGCGAGATCATCTGGACGATACCGCCCTGCACGCCGATCTCGTTGAAGATGAAGAAGCCCAGGGTGACGAAGCCCATGTGCGCGATCGACGAGTAAGCGACCAGTTTCTTCATGTCCTTCTGGACCATCGCCACCAGGCCGATGTAGATCACGGCGGTCAGCGACAGCACGATGATCAGCGGGGCCAGGTAGTGCGAAGCGTCCGGGGCGATCGGCAGCGAGAATCGCAGGAAGCCGTAACCGCCCAGCTTCAGCATGATCGCGGCCAGCACCACGGAACCGCCGGTCGGCGCTTCCACGTGGGCGTCCGGCAGCCAGGTGTGGACCGGGAACATCGGCACCTTGACGGCGAAAGCCATCAGGAAGGCGATGAAGATCAGGACCTGTTCCGTCATGGTCAGCGGCAGCTGGTGCCATGCCAGGATGTCGAAGGAACCGCCCGACTTGTTGTACAGGTAGATGATCGCGATCAGGGTCAGCAGCGAACCCATGAAGGTGTACAGGAAGAACTTGAAGGCCGCGTACACCCGGTTCGGGCCGCCGAACACGCCGATGATGATGAACATCGGGATCAGGGTGGCTTCGAAGAAGAAGTAGAACAGCAGGCCGTCCAGTGCGACGAACACGCCGATCATCAGACCCGACAGCATCAGGAAGGAGCCCATGTACTGGGCCACGCGTTCCTCGATCACCTGCCATGCGGAGATGACGACGATGATGGTGATGAAGGCGGTCAGCGGCACGAACCAGAGGCTCAGGCCGTCGATACCCAGGTAGTACTGGATGTTGAAGCGCTCGATCCAGGCCGCCTTTTCGACGAACTGGGGACCGTGGGCGCTGTTGCTGAACTGGGTGAACAGCGGGATGGTCGGCAGGAAGCTGATCACCGCGCCGATCAGCGACAGCACGCGGGTGAAGCCCGCCTTGCTGTCACGGCCGACGGCCAGCACGATCACACCGAAGATGATCGGAAGCCAGACCGAGAGGCTCAGGTACGGGTAGGAGGAAATCGTGGACTGCATCTTGTTTTTCTCTCTGTTTAAGCGTGCCAGAACGGGAAGAAGTACAGCAGCGTACCCAGCACGCCCAGGATCATCACGAACGCATAGTGGTAGATGTAACCAGTCTGGAACGTGCGGACGACGGACGAGAACCAGCCCACCAGCTTGGCGGAACCGTTGACGACCAGGCCGTCGATCAGCACGCGGTCACCCACCTGCCACAAGGCCTTGCCAACACCGCGTGCGCCGCCGGCGAACACGACTTCGTTGAACTTGTCCATGTAGTACTTGTTGTCCAACAGGGTGTGGATCGGGCGCAGCGCCTTGTAGAAGGCAGCCGGCACGCGCGGATTGATCATGTAGCAGTAGAACGCGGCGACGACGCCGGCCAGGGCCAGCCAGAACGGCGCGGTGGTAAAGGCGTGCACGCCCATCGCGGCGGCGCCGTGGAACTCGTGCGCCAGTTCTTCCATCGCCGGGTGACGTTCCGCATTGACCGTGATGACATTGTCGAAGAAGTGACCGAACAGCATCGGCTCGATCGCGATGAAACCGATGATGACCGACGGGATCGCCAGCAGGATCAGCGGCAGGGTCACCACCCACGGCGACTCGTGCGGCTTCTGGCCCGGGGCCAGGCCGTGGTGGCCGTGGTCGTCCTCGTCTTCTTCATGATGCGCGGTGGCTTCATGCAGCGCGGTCGGATCCTTGCCTTCGGCGCCATGATTGTTGTCATGAGCGTGCGAGTGGGCGTGATCGTCGTGGTGATCGTGTGCGTGAGCCTGGCCGAAGCGCTCTTTGCCGTGGAACACCAGGAAATACATGCGGAAGGAGTAGAAGGCGGTGATGAACACGCCGGCCAGCACCGCGAAGTGGGCGAAGCCCGAACCCCACAGGTGCGATGCCGCGGTTGCCTCGATGATCGAGTCCTTCGAGTAGAAACCGGCGAAGAACGGGGTACCGATCAGGGCCAGCGAACCCAGCAGCGAGGTGATCCAGGTGATCGGCATGTACTTGCGCAGGCCGCCCATGTTGCGCATGTCCTGGTCGTGGTGCATGCCGATGATGACGGAGCCCGCGCCGAGGAACAGCAGCGCCTTGAAGAAGGCGTGGGTCATCAAGTGGAACACGGCGACGTTATACGCCGACACGCCCAGTGCGACCGTCATGTAGCCCAGCTGCGACAGGGTCGAGTAAGCGACCACGCGCTTGATGTCGTTCTGGATGATGCCCAGGAAGCCCATGAACAGCGCGGTGATCGAACCGATCACGATGATGAAGGACAGCGCGGTGTCCGACAGCTCGAACAGCGGCGACATGCGGGTCACCATGAAGATACCGGCGGTAACCATGGTTGCAGCGTGGATCAGCGCCGAGATCGGGGTCGGGCCTTCCATCGAGTCCGGCAGCCAGACGTGCAGCGGGAACTGCGCCGACTTGCCCATCGCGCCGATGAACAGGCAGATGCAGGCGGCGGTCAGCAGCGGCCAGGTGGTGCCCGGCACGACCATGGCGGACAGCGCGCCGGCCTTGGCGAAGGTCTCGCCGTAGTTCATGGTACCGGTGGCGGCCAGCAGCAGGCCGATGCCGAGGATGAAGCCGAAGTCACCGACGCGGTTCACCAGGAAAGCCTTCATGTTCGCGAAAATGGCCGTCGGACGGGTGTACCAGAAGCCGATCAGCAGGTACGAGACCAGGCCCACCGCTTCCCAGCCGAAGAACAGCTGCAGGAAGTTGTTGGACATGACCAGCATCAGCATCGAGAAGGTGAACAGCGAGATGTACGAGAAGAAGCGGTTGTAGCCGTCATCCTCGGCCATGTAGCCGATCGTGTAGATGTGGACCATCAGCGACACCGAGGTCACCACGCACATCATCATCGCGGACAGCGCGTCGATCTGGAAACCGACCGACATCTTCATGCTGCCGATGGTCATCCAGGTGTAGACGTCGCCGTTGAAAGTCTGGCCGTCCAGCACGTTCATCAGGGTCATGATCGAGAGGACCATGGCGATGAACACGCCGGCGATGGTCGCGGTATGCGACACCTTGCGGCCGACCACGTTCCCGAAGAACTTGGTGCCGAGCAGGCCGGCGATCGCCGAGCCCGCGAGCGGTGCGAGTGGCACCGCCAGCAAGAGGTTAGGGTTAATTGGCCCCGTCATTTTCTATAGCCTTATGTCTTGTTTATCGAGGAGTTCACAGAACAAACCGATTAGCCCTTCAGGCTGTCGAGGTCTTCCACGTTGATCGTGTCCAGGTTACGGAACAGGACCACCAGGATCGCCAGGCCGATCGCCGATTCGGCGGCCGCGACAGTCAGGATGAAGAACACGAAGATCTGCCCTGCCGCGTCTCCCAGATAGTGCGAGAAGGCGACGAAGTTCAGGTTCACTGCCAGCAGCATCAGTTCGATGGCCATCAGCAGGATGATGATGTTCTTCCGGTTCAGGAAAATACCGACCACCGAGATCGCGAACAGGATCGCGCCCAGGATCAGGTAGTGAGCGAGCGACAGAGTCATGGATTCTCCTTGTTGGCTGCCTCGGACGACGATGCGGCCTGCGCAGCAGCCGCTGCTGCCGCAGCCACTGCTGCTTGGTCGATCGCCTTCTGGTCGATGGCCTGCATCTTCACGATGCGCAGGCGGTCGTTACGCTTGACGGCGACGGCCAGGGCCGGGTCGATGGCCTTGGTGTCCTTGCGCTTGCGCAGGGTCAGCGCGACGGCGGCGATGATCGCAACCAGCAGGATCAGGCCGGCGATCTCGAAGCCGTAGATGTACTGGGTATAGATCAGGCGGCCCAGTTCGCGGGTGCCGCCGATGTGGCCGACGGCCGCTTCGGCCGGCGCCTCGGCGGTGCCGAGGAAACCGCGCCACAGGACGGCGGCCATCTCCAGCACGACCAGCGCGCCGATGCCCGAAGCGATCGGGAGATAGCCCCAGAAGCCTTCGCGCATGCGGTCGACGTTGATATCCAGCATCATCACGACGAACAGGAACAGCACCATCACGGCGCCGACATAGACCAGCACCAGCACGATGGCGAGGAACTCGGCCTTCAGCAGCATCCAGATACCGGCGGCGTTGAAGAACGCGAGCACCAGGAACAGCGCGGCGTGGACCGGGTTCTTGGCGGTAATGACGCGCAACCCGGCGACGATCATGATCGCCGAGAACACGTAGAACAGAACAGTTGTGAATTCCATGACTTACGCAGGAGCCCTCTTGTTATTAACGGTACTTCGCGTCGGCGTTACGCGCCGCGGCGATCTCGTCTTCGTAGCGATCGCCCACGGCCAGGAGCATCTCCTTGGTGTAGTACAGGTCGCCACGCTTTTCGCCGTGGTATTCCAGCACCTGGGTCTCGACGATCGAATCGACCGGGCAGGATTCTTCGCAGAAGCCGCAGAAGATGCACTTGGTCAGGTCGATGTCGTAGCGCGTGGTACGGCGGGTGCCGTCTTCGCGCTGCGCCGATTCGATCGTGATCGCCATTGCCGGGCACACCGCTTCGCACAGCTTGCAGGCGATGCAGCGCTCTTCCCCGTTGGGGTAGCGGCGCAGCGCGTGCAGGCCGCGGAAACGCGGCGAGATCGGGGTCTTTTCTTCCGGGTACTGCACCGTGATCTTGCGCGAGAACGCGTATTTTCCGGTCAGCGCCAGGCCCTTGATCAGTTCGGACAGCATCAGGCTGCCGAAAAAGTCTTTTACTCGAGTCATTTCTTGCGCCTCTTTACTTCCAGGGGTTCCACGACGTCTGCATGACGCCGGCGACCAGGACCAGCCACACCAGGGTCAGCGGGATGAACACTTTCCAGCCCAGGCGCATGATCTGGTCATAGCGGTAACGCGGGAAGGTACCGCGCACCCACACGAACAGCGACACGACCAGGAAGGCCTTCGCGAACAGCCAGAAGAAGCCGCCCAGCGCGCCGAATTCCAGGAAGGAGAACGGTGCAGCCCAGCCGCCCAGGAACATGATCGATGCCAGGGTGGCCACCAGGATCATGTTGGCGTATTCGGCCAGCATGAACATCGCGTAGGACATGCCCGAGTACTCGACCATGTGGCCGGCCACGATTTCCGATTCGCCTTCCACCACGTCGAACGGGTGGCGGTTGCACTCGGCCAGGCCGGAGGTGATGTAGACGACGAACAGCGGCAGCAGCGGCAGCCAGTTCCACGACAGGAAGCTCAGTCCCATCGAGGCGAAATGGCCGCGGGTCTGCGCGCCGACGATGTCCGAGAAGTTCAGCGAACCGGACACCATCAGGATCACGACCATCACGAAGCCCATCGGGATTTCATACGAAATCATCTGGGCCGAGGCGCGCATGGCGCCCATGAACGAGTACTTCGAGTTCGAAGCCCAGCCGGCGATGATGATGCCGTAGACTTCCATCGAGGTGATCGCCAGCAGCAGCAGCAGGCCGGCGTTGACGTTGGCCAGCGCCGATTCCGGGCCGAAGGGAATGACTGCCCATGCGGCCAGGGCCGGCATGATGGTCATGATCGGACCGATGATGAACAGGCTCGGGGTGGCTTTCGCCGGCACCACGATTTCCTTGAGCAGCAGCTTGAGCGCGTCGGCGATCGGCTGCAGCAGGCCCAGCGGGCCCACGCGGTTCGGACCCACGCGGATGTGGATCCAGCCGATCAGCTTGCGCTCCCACAGCACGAGATAGGCCACCAGGCCCATCAGCGGCAGCAGCACGCAGACGATTTTCAGCAGCGTCCAGGCGAAGGTCCAGACGGTCGGACCTACCAGGGTTTCACCGCCGGCATAAAAACTATTGAGTACGTCAGGCATCGACATGTTGATTAAGCCTTTTCAATCGAAATCGGACCGAACATTGCGCCCAGCGACGACGTCAGCTGGTGAGCAGCGGCCACGCGCACGACATTCGCCGGCAGGCGCTTGTCGATGGCGGCCACCAGGGTCGCACTGCCCTCCCCTTGCTGCACGGTGACCATGTCGCCGGCCTGCACGCCCAGCACCTCGGCCAGCTTGTGCGAGATGGTGGCCAGCGGGGCTTGTGCGTCGGCGGTGCGCAGCAGCGGTTCCGAACGGCGGGCGATGGCGTCGGCGAAATAGATCGGCACGTCGGCCAGGCGTTCCAGCTTCAGGTCCGCTTCGTTGCCGAACTTGGCCGAGGTCGGGGCCAGCTTGGCGACGTTGTTCAGCTTTGCCGACAGGTCGGTGTTGCCCTTGCCCAGCGCTTCGTCGCGGATCGATTCCGAGTTCTCGTAGTCGAAGCCCGACAGGCCCAGCAGGTTGCCCAGCACGCGCAGCACTTTCCAGGCCGGACGGGTCTCGCCCAGCGGCTTGACGGTGCCGTTGAAGCTCTGTGCGCGGCCTTCGCAGTTGACGAAGGTGCCGGCGGTCTCGCTGAACGGCGAGATCGGCAGCAGCACGTCGGCGTAGTCCATGCCGTGCTTGAAGGCCGACATCGCGACGACCATCTCGGCGCCCTGCAGCGCCTTGATGGCTTGCTGCGGGTTGGCGGCGTCCAGTTCCGGCTCGGCGTTCAGCAGCACGTAGGCCTTCTTCGGCTGCGCGAACAGGTTCGCTGCATTCTTCGAGGTCGCGTTGACCAGGTAACCGCCGACGGTGTTCGCCGCTTCGACGAAGTAGCCGAACTTGGCGCCGGTCTGCTCGGCGATCCATTGCGCGGCGGCGTGCAGTGCCGACGCTTGCGGATGCTGTGCGGCGGCGTTACCCAGCAGGACGGCGCCCGGCAGGTCGGCAGCGTGTTCCACGACCAGGGTGGCGGCGATGGCCTTGGCGGCGTCGCTTGCCTCGATGCCTTCGAAACCGGCCGGCGCGGCAATGCCCTTGGCGGCAGCCACGGCAACCACGATGCCGGACAGTGCAGCCAGCCATTCCGACGGCGACACGATCATGCGGCCGGTGGTCGGGATCAGGTTGTCGTCGTCCGAACCGTGGACGATCGACAGCTTGGCGCCCGACTTGACGGCGGCGCGCAAGCGGGTCGCGGCCAGCGGGTGGTCCTTGCGCAGGAAGGAACCGACGACCAGCACGCGCTTGAGTGTCGACAGTTCGGCGATCGGCATGCCCAGGTGCGGGACCACGGTGCCGTCCAGCGCGAAGTCGCTCTGGCGCAGGCGGAAGTCGATGTTCTCGATGCCGAAGCCGCGCATGGCCTTCTGCAGCAGGAACAGTTCTTCGACGGTCGAGTGCGGGGTCGCGATGGCGGCGATGTTGTCGGCGCCGTGCTCGTGACGGATGTTGCGCAGGCCGTGGGCGACGTACTCGAGGGCGGTCTGCCAGTCGGTCTCGATCCACTTGCCGTCCTGCTTCACCATCGGGTTGACCAGGCGGTCGGCGTTGTCCAGCGCTTCATAGGCGAAGCGGTCCTTGTCGGACAGCCAGCACTCGTTGATGTGTTCGTTTTCCAGCGGCAGCACGCGCATGACCTTGCCGCCCTTGACCTGGACGATCAGGTTGGTGCCCAGCGAGTCGTGCGGCGAGACCGAACGGCGGCGCTGCAGTTCCCACGGACGTGCCGAGTAGCGGAACGGCTTGGAGGTCAGCGCGCCGACCGGGCACAGGTCGATCATGTTGCCCGACACTTCGGAGTCGACGGTCTTGCCGACGAAGGTGGTGATCTCCGAGTGCTCGCCGCGGCCGACCATGCCGAATTCCATCACGCCGGCCACTTCCTGGCCGAAGCGCACGCAACGGGTGCACTGGATGCAGCGCGACATCTCTTCCATCGAGATCAGCGGGCCGGCTTCCTTCGGCGCCACCACGCGCTTTTCTTCTTCGTAGCGCGAGCCGCTCTTGCCGTAGCCGACGGCCAGATCCTGCAGCTGGCATTCGCCGCCCTGGTCGCAGATCGGGCAATCCAGCGGGTGGTTAATCAGCAGGAATTCCATGACCGACTTCTGTGCGGCCACGGCCTTGTCGCTGTGGGTGCGCACGATCATGCCCGGCGAGACCGGAGTCGCGCAGGCGGGCATGGCCTTCGGTGCTTTTTCCACTTCGACCAGGCACATGCGGCAGTTCGCTGCGATCGACAGTTTCTTGTGATAGCAGAAGTGCGGGATGTAGGTACCCAGTTTATTCGCGGCGTCCATCACCATGGAACCTGGCGGGACTTCTACTTTCTTGCCGTCTAATTCAATTTCAACCATTTGATCGTTACCTGACCTGGTTTAAAGGTATGCGGGCACGAGGCAGTGCTTGTGCTCGATGTGATATTCGAATTCCTCGCGGAAGTTCTTGATCATCGCTTCGACCGGCATCGCCGCAGCGTCGCCCAGGGCGCAGATGGTGCGGCCCTTGATGTTGAAGGCGATGTTGTTCAGCAGATCCATGTCTTCCGGACGGCCCTGGCCATGCTCGATACGGTGGACCATGCGGTACATCCAGCCGGTGCCTTCACGGCACGGGGTGCACTGGCCGCACGATTCTTCGTAGTAGAAGTAGGACAGGCGCAGCAGCGACTTGACCATGCAGCGGGTCTCGTCCATGACGATCACGGCGCCCGAACCGAGCATCGAACCGGCCTTGGCGATCGAGTCGTAGTCCAGGTCGGTGTCCATCATGACTTCGCCGCGGATCACCGGCGCCGACGAACCGCCCGGGATGACCGCCTTGATCTTCTTGCCGCCGCGCATACCGCCGGCCAGCTCCATCAGCTTGGCGAACGGTGTGCCCAGCGGGACTTCGTAGTTGCCCGGACGCTCGACGTCGCCCGAGATCGAGAAGATCTTGGTGCCGCCGTTGTTCGGCTTGCCGAGCGCCATGTAGTCGGACGCGCCCATGTTCAGGATGAACGGGACGGCTGCGAAGGTCTCGGTGTTGTTGATGGTGGTCGGCTTGCCGTACAGGCCGAACGAGGCCGGGAACGGCGGTTTGAAGCGCGGCTGGCCCTTCTTGCCTTCCAGCGATTCCAGCAGCGCGGTTTCTTCGCCGCAGATGTAGGCGCCGTAACCGTGGTGCGCGTGCAGCTGGAACGAGAACTGCGAACCCATGATGTTATCGCCCAGGAAGCCGGCGGCGCGCGCCTCTTCCAGCGCCTCTTCGAAGCGCAGGTATTCCTGGAAGATCTCGCCGTGGATGTAGTTGTAGCCCACGGTGATGCCCATCGCGTAGGCGCCGATGGCCATGCCTTCGATCAGCGCGTGCGGGTTGTAGCGGATGATGTCGCGGTCCTTGAACGTACCCGGCTCGCCTTCGTCGGTATTGCAGACGAGGTATTTCTGGCCCGGGAACTGGCGCGGCATGAAGCTCCACTTCAGGCCGGTCGGGAAACCCGCACCGCCGCGGCCGCGCAGGCCGGAGGTCTTCAGGTCGGCAATGATCTGCTCGGGCGTGATGCCCTCTTCCAGGATCTTACGCAGGGCCGAGTAGCCGCCACGCTTGACGTAGTCGGCCAGGTGCCAGTTGTCGCCGTTTAGATCCTTCAGGATCAGCGGATTGATGTGACGGTCGTGCAGGCTGGTCATTTGTTCAGTTCCTCCAGCAGGGCGTCGATTTTTTCGTCGCTCATGAACGAGCACATGCGGTGGTTGTTCACCAGCATGACGGGTGCGTCGCCGCAGGCGCCCATGCACTCGCCTTCGAGCAGGGTGAACTGCCCGTCTTCGGTGGTGCCGCGGTAGTCGATGCCGAGCGCGTCCTTGATGCGCTGGCCGGCGCGTTCGCCGCCCGACAGTGCGCACGGCAGGTTGGTGCAGACGGTGATCTTGTGCTTGCCGACCGGCTTCAGGTTGTACATGTTGTAGAAGGTGGCCACTTCCTGCACGGCGATCGCAGGCATGCCGATGTAGTCGGCGATTTCCTGCATCGTTTCCGGCGACAGCCATCCCTTTTCGACCTGGGCGTGGGCCAGCGAGGCCATCACGGCCGACTGGCGCTGGTCAGCCGGATACTTGGCCAGCTCGCGGTCGATTTTTTGTAAGCACTGCTCAGATAACATTTTTTCTCTTCCTTGCTCGACTTAGCGGTCGATCGAACCGAACACGATGTCTTGCGTACCGATGATGGTCACGGCGTCGGCGATCATGTGGCCGCGCGCCATTTCATCCAGGCTCTGCAGGTGCACGTAGTCCGGGGTACGGATCTTCAGGCGGTAGGGCTTGTTGGCGCCGTCCGACACGATGTAGATGCCGAACTCGCCCTTCGGGTGCTCGACGGCGGCATACGCCTCGCCCGGCGGCACGTGGAAGCCTTCGGTGAACAGCTTGAAGTGGTGGATCAGCGATTCCATGTTCGACTTCATGTCGACGCGCGACGGCGGCGCGATCTTGTGGTTGTCGATCATGACCGGGCCCGGATTCGCACGCAGCCAGGCGATGCACTGCTTGATGATGCGGTTCGACTGGCGCAGCTCTTCGATACGGACCAGGTAGCGGTCGTAGGAGTCGCCGTTGGTGCCCACCGGGATGTCGAAATCCATCTTGTCGTACACGGCGTACGGCTGGGTCTTGCGCAGGTCCCAGGCGATGCCCGAGCCGCGCAGCATCGGGCCACTGAAGCCCATGCCCTTCGCGTCTTCCGGGGTCACCACGCCGATGCCGACGGTACGCTGTTTCCAGATACGGTTGTCGGTCAGCAGGGTCTCGTACTCGTCCACGTAGCCGTCGAAGCGCTTGGTGAAGCCGTCGATGAAGTCCAGCACCGAACCCTGGCGGATCTCGTTCAGCTCGTCCACCGCGCGCTGGCTGCGCACCAGCGAAGGCTTGTGCTTCGGCATGACGTCCGGCAGGTCGCGGTACACGCCGCCCGGGCGGTAGTAGGCCGCGTGCATGCGCGCGCCCGACACCGCTTCATAGACGTCGAACAGGTCTTCGCGGTCGCGGAAGGCGTACAGGAAGGGACCCATGGCGCCGATGTCCAGCGCGTGCGCGCCCAGCCACATCAGGTGGTTCAGGATGCGGGTGATCTCGTCGAACATCACGCGGATGTACTGTGCGCGGACCGGGGCTTCGATGCCCAGCAGCTTCTCGATCGCCAGCACGTAGCCGTGCTCGTTGCACATCATCGACACGTAGTCGAGGCGGTCCATGTACGGCACCGACTGCAGGTAGGTGCGGGTTTCCGCCAGCTTCTCGGTGCCGCGGTGCAGCAGGCCGATGTGCGGGTCGGCGCGCTGGATGACCTCGCCGTCCAGCTCCAGCACGAGGCGCAGCACGCCGTGCGCTGCCGGGTGCTGCGGACCAAAGTTCAGGGTGTAATTCTTAAGCTCAGCCATTATTTCATCCCGTAGGTTTCTTCGCGGATCACGCGCGGAATGTTTTCACGCGGTTCGATCGTGACCGGTTGGTAGATCACGCGCTTCTGCTCGGGGTCGTAGCGCATCTCGACATAGCCCGAAATCGGGAAGTCCTTGCGGAACGGGTGGCCGATGAAGCCATAGTCGGTCAGGATGCGGCGCAGGTCGCCGTGGCCTTCGAACAGGATGCCGAACAGGTCGAACGCTTCGCGCTCGAACCAGTTGGCGTTGCGCCAGATGCCGGTGATCGACTGGACCAGGGGCATCTCGTCGTCCGGGCAGAACACGCGGACGCGCACGCGCCAGTTGTGCTCGATCGACAGCAGGTGGGTCACCACCGCGAAGCGCAGGCCGTCCCAGGTACCTTCGCCGTAGTTCAGGTAGTCGACGCCGCACAGGTCGATCATTTCTTCGAAAGCGAGCGACTTGTCGTCGCGCAGGGTCTGCATCGCTGCAAGATAGTCGGCGGCCTTGACTACCACGGTTACTTCGCCGAGCGCCGACGAAATGGCGGCGCGCTCGCCGAGCGCATTCTTCAGGGCGAGCTCAAGGACTTCGAGTTTTGTCGTCATGGTGTTAGCTGCTTGGTTTTATCGCGCGATGGTGTTGGTGCGCTTGATCTTGTTCTGGAGCTGGATGATGCCGTACAGCAGAGCTTCAGCGGTCGGCGGGCAGCCCGGGACATAGACATCGACCGGCACGATGCGGTCGCAGCCGCGCACGACGGAGTACGAGTAGTGGTAGTAGCCGCCGCCGTTGGCACAGGAACCCATCGAGATCACCCAGCGCGGCTCGGCCATCTGGTCGTAGACCTTGCGCAGCGCCGGCGCCATCTTGTTGCACAGGGTGCCGGCAACGATCATCACGTCGGACTGGCGCGGCGACGGGCGGAACACGACGCCGAAGCGGTCCAGGTCGTAACGGGCGGCGCCCGCGTGCATCATTTCGACCGCGCAGCAAGCCAGGCCGAACGTCATCGGCCACATCGAACCGGTGCGGGCCCAGTTGATCAGCTTATCGGCTGTGGTGGTAACAAAACCTTCGTTTAAAACGCCTTCAATAGCCATGGCTTATTCCCAATCAAGGGCACCTTTCTTCCAGATGTACCAGAAACCGACGACGAATTCGGCGATGAAGACCATCATCGTGACGAACGCCGGCCAGCCCAGGTCGCGCATCGAGACGCCCCAAGGGAAGAAGAATGCCGTTTCCAGATCAAACAAAATAAACAGGATCGCGACCAGGTAGTACCGGACGTCGAATTTCATGCGCGCATCTTCGAATGCTTCGAAACCGCATTCGTACGGCGACAGCTTGGCAGCGTCGGGACGGTGCGGCGCAATGATGCGGCCAAGGACTTGCGGAGCGACGCCAACGCCGATGCCGACAAGAAGGAACAAAAGGACGGGGAAGTAATTCTCGAGGTTCACAGCAGAGAAGCCTTATTGAACGATCGGTTGATAAAACACTGCATGGCTGCAGCACCGCATCGAACAACCCTGGCTTTATGCCTACCACCAGGATCGTACGATCAAGACTCCTGGAAACCACACCAGGAGCCCTGAAGATCCTCGTAAAAAAGCCAGCTAAGGCAAGGAGCGGAGCTCTGCGCCCTAGCTGGCTTCTGTATCTTGGTGCCGACGGCGAGACTCGAACTCGCACAGCTTGCGCCACTACCCCCTCAAGATAGCGTGTCTACCAATTTCACCACGTCGGCTGGAGACCAGTATTCTACCCTGCCTTAGCACTATTTTTCAATGCTCAAATTGCGCTAGCACAAGGAAAATACTGTTTTTCTCTACTTTGTTTTCGCTGTATTCACAGCCTGGCGGGGTCGAGAAGCCGCCAGGGCTTGCTGGCGGAGAGAACCCGCCGATACTACACCACCCCGCACAAGCCTGCACGGAGGGGCCCGCTATTGCCGTGCGGACCGGATTTGCCGATACCTGGCCGATTACTTGGCCGGTGCAGGTGCCGGCGCCGGAGCAGCCGGAACTGCAGCAGCCGGGGCGCTCGGGACGTCCTGGGTTGCAGCCGGCGCTGCCGGCGCAGCGGCCGGTGCCGGGGCGGTGTTCGGAACGGCATTGCCCGCGTTGTTCGCCGGCGCGGTGGCAGGCGCCGGAGCGCGCTCCATCACGCCGCCGCCCACGCTGGCCGCCGGACGGTTGGTGCCGAAGTAGGCCAGCGCCAGGGTCGAGGCGAAGAAGATCGCTGCGGCGACGGCGGTGGACTTCGACAGGAAGTTCGAAGAACCGCTGGCGCCGAACAGGCTGCCGGAAGCGCCGGAACCGAAAGCGGCGCCCATGTCGGCGCCCTTACCGTGCTGGACGAGCACCAGGCCAATGATGGCCAGAGCGGACAGGACCTGCAGGACAACGACCAGATTGAACAACACGTTCATTATTATTCCATTCCAAGGTTAACTACGTTGCAAATACTTATTCATGGCGCATTCAGGTGGCGTGAATAATAGCGAGAAAATCCTGCGCCTTCAACGCCGCCCCGCCGATCAAGCCGCCATCGATATCGGGCTGCGCCAGCAGTTCGCGCGCATTGTCCGGCTTCATGCTGCCGCCATACAGGATGGCCACGCTGTCCGCCGCCTCCGCATTGCGCGCCTTCAGTTGCGCGCGCAGGCGGGCATGCACTTCCTGCGCCATCTCCGGCGTCGCCGTCCTGCCGGTGCCGATTGCCCATACAGGCTCATAGGCCACCACGATCTTGCCGACGGCGTCGACCGGCAGCAGCTCCAGCACCGCATCGAGCTGGGCGCCGACCACGTCGAAGGTCTGCCCTGCTTCGCGCTGTTCCAGCGTTTCGCCGACGCAGACGATCGGGGTCATGCCTTCTTTCATTACCGCCATCGCCTTCTTCGCCACCAGCTCGCTGCTCTCGCCATGGTAGGCGCGGCGTTCCGAGTGGCCGACGATCACGTAGCGGCAGGCGAAGTCGGACAGCATCTTCGCGCACACTTCGCCCGTGTAGGCGCCGCCTTCATACGCAGAGACATCCTGCGCGCCCCAGGCGATCGGGCTGCCGCGCAAAACTTCTTCGACCTGGTGCAGATAAGGCGCCGGCACACACACGGCGCACGATGCCCTGGCGCCGTCCAGTCCCGCCGCGATGCCCTCGAGCAGCGCTGCATTGACTGCGCGGCTGCCGTTCATCTTCCAGTTGCCTACGATGAGCTTGGGCCGCATCAGAACCTCACGGTCAAATAACCCGCTATTTTAGCGGTCGTTGAAAGGACGGTCAAACTAAGCTTGACCAAGTGCATGTTATTCATGGTTGCTTCCAGAGTAGTGGGTATTCTTTGTCAGGCAGCGGCGACATCGAGCATGATCTTGCCGACGTGGGCGCTGCTCTCCATCAGCGCGTGGGCTTCGGCCGCCTGGGCCAGCGGGAACACGCGATGGATCACCGGCCTGATTTTGCCGGCCTCGATGAGCGGCCAGACGCGTTCGCGCAATTCGCGTGCGATCTGTGCCTTGAAGGCGACCGGGCGCGGGCGCAGGGTCGAGCCGGTGATCGTCAGGCGGCGGCGCAGCACCTGGCCCAGGTCGACCTCGGTGCGGGCGCCGCCCAGCAGTGCGATCAGGTTGATGCGGCCGTCGTCGGCCAGGCAGGCGATTTCGCGCTTGATGTAGTCACCGCCGACCATGTCGAGGATGACGTCGACGCCCTTCCCGCCCGTCAGTTCCTTGACGATGGCCGAAAAATCTTCGGTCCTGTAATTGATGGCGCGCTCGGCGCCCAGCTGTTCGCAGGCGCGGCATTTGTCCTCGCTGCCGGCGGTGGCGAACACGCGGTGGCCCATGGCCGCGGCGAGCTGGATCGCGGTCACGCCGATGCCCGAGCTGCCGCCCTGCACCAGCAGGGTCTCGCCCGGCTGCAGTGCCGAGCGCTGGAACACGTTGCTCCACACGGTAAAGAAGGTCTCGGGCAGCGAGGCGGCTTCGAGCGGGCTCAGGCCCTTCGGCGCCGGCAGGCATTGTTCCAGTGGCGCCGCGCAGTATTCGGCATAGCCGCCGCCCTGAACCAGCGCGCACACCAGGTCGCCCTTTTTAAAGCCGCTGTCTTTCAGATCGCCGTCGACGATTTCGCCGGCCACTTCCAGGCCCGGCAGGTCGGAGGCGCCCGGCGGCACCGGATACTGGCCGAGGCGCTGGAACACGTCCGGACGGTTGACGCCGGCGGCCAGCGCGCGGATCAATACTTCGCCGGCCTTCAGGACGGGCAGCGGACGCTCGCAGGGCTGCAGCACTTCAGGACTGCCGGGCTGGGTGATTTCGATGGCGCGCATGGCTGGCTCTCGGGCGCGGAAACGCCTGTTAAATAAGTGTCAATTGTACGCCACCGGCAACCCGTCACCAAGCGAACGGTCGCGCAAAGATTGCTGATAACGCTATCACCACGCAACTTAATGCTGAGTTGCATCCAAAATGCGACGCGGGTTAGCGCCAGCTCAACAAAAGGGCCGGCCCGCCTTGTTGTCACAGTCGAGGCTGCTAGATTGGCTCAGCAGGCTCATGCATACCGCATGACCATAGCCAAGGAGCGCATCATGAAGCTGAGCTTTCCTGCCCTGCTGGACGCCGGGCGACGCACCTTTCTCATCGCCGGCCTGGCGCTGGCGACCACCCTCGCCGTCGCGCCGCCCGGCGCGCAAGCCCAGAACTGGCCCACCGAGCGCTGGGTCGGCACCTGGGGCGCGGGCCCGGGCGGCCCGCCGCTGCCGGCCAACACGCAGATGTTCACCGACCAGACCGTGCGCCTGATCGTGCACACCAGTATCGGCGGGACCCGGGTCCGGATCCGCCTGTCGAACGAGATGGGCGGCACGCCGCTGCGCATAGCCGCCGCACACATCGCGCTGAGGGCGAGTGGGGCCGACATCCAGGCCGGCACCGACCGTCCGCTGACCTTCAGCGGCAACGCCTCGATCACGATCCCGCCGGGCGCGCCGGTGCTCTCCGATCCGGTCGACCTGAACGTGCCGGCACTGTCCGACCTGGCGATCAGCCTGTATCTGCCGGGTACGGTCGGCGCAAACACCATCCACGGCACCGCCAGCCAGACCAACTATGTCTCGCTGCCAGGCGACTTCACGGGCGCGGCCTCGCTGCCGACCCAGCGCACGATCCTGTCCTGGCCGTACCTAGCCGAGGTCGACGTCGACGGCGGCCAGGCCGCGGGCGGCGCCGCCATCGTCACCCTGGGCGACTCGATCACCGACGGCACCCGCAGCACGCCCGATACCAACAACCGCTGGCCCGACTGGCTGGCGCGGCGCCTGCAGACCGTGCGCGACCCGATCCAGGGCATCAACACCCGCCTGGGCGTGGTCAACCGCGGCATCAGCGGCAACCGCCTGCTGTCGAATCCGCCGGAAGGCTCGCTGGCCGGCCGCAACATCCAGGAACGCTTCGACCGCGACGTGCTGGCCACGGCCGGGGTGCGCTACATGACCCTGATGATCGGCATTAACGACATCGGCAACAGCTCGGCCACGAATCCCGTCTCGGCCGACGACTTGATTGCCGGCTACCGCCAGGTGATCGCGCGTGCGCACGCCAAGGGCATCGCCGTGTATGGCACGACCCTGACCCCGTTCGAGGGCGCCGGTTATTACTCGCCGGAGAAGGACGTGGTGCGCCAGGCCGTCAACAACTGGATCCGTTCGAGCGACGAGTTCGACGCCGTGATCGACTTCGACCGCGTGACGCGCGACCCTGCCCATCCGACGCGCTTCCTGCCGGCGTATGACAGCGGCGATCACCTGCATCCGAACGATTTGGGATACCAGGCGATGGGGAATGCGGTGCCGCTGGAGTTGTTCCTTTCGCTGGGGGCGGCGTATCTGAAGGCGTCTCAAGCGACGAAAGAGTAAACGTCATTCCCGCGAAGGCGGGAATCCATGCTGAGCGTCTTTAGCCAACTCAGCATGGATTCCCGCGTCCGCGGGAATGACGTCGGTTGCCGCTAACTTTTACTTCTTGTCGTTCTTGTGGCTCTGCTGCCCGGCCTTCGCATGCTGCTCGGGCGAGCCGCCGCGGGTGCCGCCGCCACTGCCCTGGCCGCCGCCGCTCTGCTGGCTGGCGCCCCGGTTCTGGCTCTGGCTGTTGCCGTCGTTCTTGTGGCTCATCGAGCCGGCACGGCGCGCCTCTTCCGAATTGAACTCGTGGGCATTGCCGGATGCGTGGGCGGCCTTGCCGCCTTCGGATGCGATTTCGCGCTGCTTCTGCGGGTCCATCGAGGCGAAACCGCGGTTGCTGGTATCGCTCTGGTTGTTGCCCTTGTTGCCGCCGCCTTGGTTATTCGATGCCATGATTACCTCCAGTGATAGTCGGTTTATGCTCCAGCTCGTCTAAAAACTAGCTGAGACATCATCATGGTAGACGCCATGGCTGCGTCCGCCCACCAACAAACCGCCATCACTTTGTAGGACTAAGCCTTAGTGGGACGTGGTCCTGGTCTTTGCATCGAAAAGCCACTCAGGAGCTGGCGCCGCCCGTCTTCGACTGGGTCGGCAGCGCCGTGCCGGGCTTCCAGTTGCGCGACAGCGACTGCGCCTCCTCGATCTGTTCCTGGGTCATCTGGCGCGCGATGTTGGCGCGCTGCTCGGTGGCGTTATGGTGGCCGTTGGCGGCCGCCAGGTTCCACAGCATGTAGGCGATCACCATGTCCTGCGGCATGCCGGCGACGTGGTAGCGGTACATCAGGCCGAGCGCATGCTGGGCGTCCGGGTGGCCCTGCTCGGCCGCCTTGCGGAACCAGGTCACGGCCAGCTTCTGGTCCAGCGGGACCGCGTTGCCGGTGTAGTACATGGCCCCGATCACGTACTGGGCGTCGGCCTTGCCCTGCACCGCCGCCTTGTAGTGCCAGGCGAAGGCCTGCTTGTAGTCGCGCTGCACGCCGCGGCCCATGTAGTACATCAGGCCCAGCAAATGCTGCGCATCCGCGTTGCCGGCCTTGGCAAGCGGGGTGATCTCCTTCAGCGCCAGCGCGTAATTGCGGGCGTTGTAGGCGTTGGCGCCTTCCGTGAAGCCGGCCATCGCACTGCTGTGCAGCCCCAGGGCCAGCAGGATGGCAACGATGTGTTTTCTCATTGTCTCGTTCGGAACGGGATTCTTTTCTTATTTCCAGCTGACCTTGCCCAGCCCGTCGACCGCCACCTTGCGGTTCAGGGGCTTGCCGTACACCGTCACCGAGCCCATGCCGGACAGGCTCAGGCTGGCGTTCTGGTGCGCCGTGACGCTGGCGTTGCCCAGGCCCGACAGGTCGACGTTGACGCTGTCGGTGACGAATTCCTTGGCATCCAGGCTGCCCAGCCCGCCGAGGTCGGCCTTCAGCCATTTGGCGCGCCCGCTCAGGTTCACGAAGCCGGCGCCGCGCAGGTTCAGGTCCACGCCCTCACCGCTCAGGCTCTGCAGGTGCATGCTGCCGATGCCGCCCAGGCTGGCCGACACGAGGCGGTAATTACATGATATCCGCATCGATCCGGCGCCATCCAGGCTCAGTTCCAGCTCGTCCCCCGAGAAGCCGGAGACGTCGGTCGAGCCCACGCTTTCCGAACTCACCTCGCGCAGCGCCGGCAGGGTCAGCTCGGCATGCAGGGAACCCAGGCGCACGCGGCCGTGGATATCGGTATCGATGTTCAGCGTGTCCCCGCTCTGCACGGTGACGGTCTTGGCCAGCCAGCGCGGATCGCCGCTCAAGGTCAGCGTGGCGGCGCTGCCCTGCCGGATCCGCAGGTCGACCGCGCCGTCGAGCTTGACGCGCACCACGCGCGCATCGATGGGGCGCGTCTCGGTGGCGACCTCGGGCGCTGCCTGCGCCAGTCCGACGCCGGCCCAGATGATGGCGGCCGCCGTGCCGAGAGAGAAAACCTTGTTCATCCAAATCTCCGATTCATGTTCTTCTGATGCAAGTTTAGCATCCCACATGATCAGCCTAAGGGACCGGCCCGTCCATGCCCATCGGATTGCGATGAACTGCAGAAATCGCGGACCGAGCGACGCAATGGCAGGGCTGGCATGCAGATGAGTAAAAAGCGGAACCGATAATTATGCATATAAGTTACAAGGGAAACTGTACTTATTTGTCGTAAAAGTTACTTAATTGCATGACATTGCGCTAATATAAAACTGCTGCCCGGTTACGATCCGGACAGATGAACGCAGTTTCGAACAAGCCTAAAAACCAGAGGTTATCAATGCGCATGCGCCTATTACCCGCCCTGCTGGCCGGAGTATCGCTGTCGATGTCCGCGTACGCCGCGAACAGCGACCAGTGGACCCTGCCGGTCCACGTCAAGAAGCTCGACAACGGCCTGACGGTCGTCGTTTCCGAAGACCACAGCTCGCCCACCGTCGGCGTCTCGGTCGTCTACCACGTCGGCATGCGCCTCGAGCCGCGCAACCGCACCGGTTTCGCCCACCTGTTCGAACACCTGATGTTCCAGGGCACCCCGAATGCGCCGAAGGGCACCTTCGACCGCACCATCACCGGCGGCGGCGGCCAGAACAACGGCTCGACCCGTCCGGACTTCACCAACTACATCGAGACCGCGCCGGTGTCCTCGATCGAGCCGATCCTGTGGCTGGAAGCGGACCGCATGAAGACCCTCGACTTCAACCCGGCCACGCTGAAGAACCAGCAGGACGTGGTGAAGGAAGAGATCCGCGTGAACGTGAAGAACCAGCCTTACGGCGGCTTCAACTGGATCGACATCAGCAAGCTGGCCTTCAACAAGTGGGAGAACAACCACGACGGCTACGGCAGCTTCGAAGACCTCGAAGGCGCCAGCCTGGACGATGTGCGCGGCTTCCACCGCGACTACTACGGCCCGAACAACGCGGTGCTGGCGATTGCCGGCGACCTCACCCCGGCCCAGGGCTTCGCGCTGGCGCAAAAATACTTCGGCAGCATTCCGAAACGCGCCACGCCGAAAGGCACCGATTTCACCGAAGGCCTGAACACCGAAGAAAAACGCATCGAACAGAGCGACGCCCTGGCCCAGGTGCCGGCCGTGGCCGCCGCCTGGAAAGTACCGGCCCGCGGAACCAAAGACCAGGCGCCGATGGCCGTGCTGGCCGAACTGCTGGCCGGCAGCGATGCTTCGCTGTTCTACCAGGGCATGGTCAAGGGCCGCCAGATCGCACTGAACATGTCCGGCGGCTTCGGCCTGACCGGCCCGTTCGAATACGACGGCCCGACCCTGTTCACGGTCACCGGCCTGTACAAGCCGAACGGCAGCGCCGACGCCATGCTCGCCGCGATGGACGAAGAGATCGCCAAGGTCGCCAAAGAAGGCGTCGACGAAGCAACCCTGAAACGCGTCAAGACCAGCATGGTGGCCGACTGGAACAACGGCCTGGAAAACATCCTGCGCCGCGCCGACACCCTGGCCAAGCTGCAGACCCTGTGGGGCGACGCCAACGTCGTCAACAAGGTGCCGGGCTGGATCGAAGGCGTGAGCTCGAAGGACATCCAGCGCGTCGCCGCCACCTATCTGGTGAAGAGCAACCGCACCGTGATCGACCGTAAGCCGGTGGCGAAACCCGCCCCGGCGGCCGCCCCGCAGCCGGCGAACAAGGCCGACACCACCCCGGCCCCGGCCGACAAGAAATAAGGAGCCGCATCATGAAGAAACTGATGCTCATCGCCGCCATCTCGATGGCGTTCGCCTCGCAGGCCTTCGCCGCCGAAGCCGCCGCCCCCGTGAAACCGGCCGGCATGCCCGCCTACGGCAAGGACAAGCCGCTGCCAACCCCGCACATCGCCAAGAAGACCCTGGCCAACGGCCTGCAGGTCTGGGTGGTGCCACGCAATGGCGTGCCGCGCGTCGACGCCGTGCTGGCCGTGCGCGGCGCCGGCTACATCGCCGATGACGCCGCCCATGGCGGCTTCGCCAACATGATGGCCGGACTGCTGAACGAAGGCACCGCCAAGCACGACTCGCGCGCCATCGCCGAACTGGCCCAGGGCCTGGGCGGTTCGGTAGGCGCCAGCGCCAGCGCCGACGGCGTCACCGTCAGCGCCAACGCCCTCGCCTCGCAAGCCGGTCCGATGATGCAGCTGCTGGCCGAAGTGGCGCGCACACCAGTGTTCCCGGCCAAGGAAGTGGCGCTTGCCAAGGCCAACGCCCTGCAGGCCCTGCGCGTCCAGGAAACCCAGCCGCGCTTCCGCGCCGAGCGCGCCCTCAACCGCGCCGTATTCGGCGATCACCCCTACGGCCATACCACGCCGACCGTCGACGCCATCAATTCGGTCGACGAGGCCCTGCTCAAGTCCGAACACGCGAAGCGCTTCCGTCCGGACCAGGCGCTGCTGGTGATCACCGGCCGCATCAAGGAAGCGGACGCCATGAAGCTGGCGCAGCAGGCTTTCGGTGACTGGAAAGCGGAAGGCGCCGCCCCGGTGGCAAGCGCCAAGGCGCCTGGCGCCGCCAAGCCGGTCCACGTGCTGCTGGAACGTCCGGGTAGCGTGCAGTCGACCGTCCGCCTGGGTGCTTCGGGCATCGCCGCCACCGACGCCGACCAGGTGCCGCTGCGCCTTGCCAGCACGGTGCTGGGCGGCGGCTTCTCGAGCCGCGTCAACATCAATCTGCGTGAAGAAAAGGGCTATACCTACGGCGCCTCCGCCGGCGCGCGCATGATGCGCGAAAGCGGCAGCATCGTCGGCGGCGCCGACGTGCGCAACGAGGTGACCGGCGCAGCCATCGGCGAGTACTTCAAGGAGTACAAGCGCATCGGCAGCGAACTGATCTCCCCGCAGGAGATGGAGATGCACAAGCGCTACGTGGCCGGCAGCTACGTGCTGAGCAACCAGATGCAGCGCGCGGTCGCGGGCACCCTCGCCGCCAACTGGCTGGTCGGCCTGCCGGCCGAGTACCTGGTCCAGTACGTGCCGATGATCCAGAAGGTCACGCCGGAACAGGTGCGGGATGTCTCGAAGAAATACTTCAACCCCGAGAACCAGTCGATCGTGGTGGTCGGCGATAGCAAGGCGGTCGGCGAGCAGCTGAAGGCCTTCGGCGACTTTACGGTCACCGACAAGTAATCGCGCTGCACAGGCGTGCAAAATCCTCCCGGGTGCGAGCCCGGGAGGATTTTTTTACGTCTGGCAAAAGATTATTTTTTGGCCGACTGCTTGTTGCCGGCATGCGAGGACTGCTTGGTCTCGCCATGCTCGGCACGCTGCTTGTTGACGACGCGCGCCGCGACTTCTTCCTCGCGGCCGGGGTAGCGGTGTTCCTTCTTGAACTCGGTCTCGAGCTTCTTGAACTCGCGCTCGCGTTTCGGGCTGGCTCCCTTGGGCATGATGGCCTCCGTGTGATGGGTTGACGGTGCCAGATTAGACCGGTTGCGAGCCCGATTCGGTGCGGTGCCACACGTAGGGTGGGCACCCCGTGCCCACGCGTTACGGTTGCATCATGCCGGCGTCCGCGTGGGCACAGGGTGCCCACCCTACCTCAGCCCTGCAGCGCCTTTTCCAGGTCGTCCAGCTCCGCCGGCTTGACCAGGTGCGCATCGAAGCCCGCCTCCAGCGCCTTCTTGCGGTCTTCCGGCGAACCGTAGCCGGTGTGCGCCACCAGGCGGGTCGACCTCAGTTCCGGGTGGCGCTTCAGCATGCGCGCCACCTCGTAGCCGTCGACGTTCGGCAGGCCGATGTCGAGCACGATCACGTCCGGACGCTGCGCCAGCGCCAGCTCGACGATGTCGGCGGCGTCGGCGGTGGTGTGGGCGTCATAGCCCATCTCCGCCAGCAGGAAGGCCATCATCTCCATGGCGTCGACATTGTCGTCGACCAGCAGCACGCGGCGGCCTTTGTTCTCCGGCTGGCCGGCGTCGGCAGCGGGCGCCGCGGGCTGCTGCGGCATCGAGGTGCGCAGCACCGGCAGCTCGACCGTGAAGGTGCTGCCCATGCCGATGCCGGGGCTGGTCGCCGACAGGTGGCCGCCATGCATCTCGAGCAGGCGCGAGACCAGCGACAGGCCGATGCCCAGGCCTTCCGGCGCGCGGTCCGGCGGCACCGCGGCCTGCGCGAACATGCCGAAGATGCGCGGCAGGTTGTCCTCGGCGATGCCGATGCCGTTGTCCTGCACCGAAATGCGCACGATATTGCCGTCGAGCCGGACTTCGACCCGGATGTGCCCGCCCCTCGGCGTGAACTTGGCGGCGTTGTGCAGCAGGTTGCCCATCGACTGGGCCAGCCGCACCGGGTCGCCCGAGACCCAGATCTGGCGCTCCGGCTGGATCACCTCGAGGCGGTGCTCGCGTGCGGCGATCAGCGGGCCGGCGGTCTCGATCGCCTGCGCGATCACGCCGTTCATGTCGACTTCTTCCTTGCGCAGCGCGATCTTGCCTTCCGAGATGCGCGCCACGTCCAATAAATCATCGACCAGGTGTGCCAGGTGGTCGACCTGGCGCGTGATGACTTCGCGTGCGCGTGCCTGGCGGTCGGCCGCGCCGGCCCCGGTCGCGCCCAGCAGCGCGGCCGCATTGCGGATCGGCGACAGCGGATTGCGCAGCTCGTGCGCCAGCGTCGCCAGGAACTCGTTCTTGTTGCTGTCGGCCGCGCGCAGCAGGCTTTCCATCTCCTTGCGCCGCGTGATGTCGCTGGTCACGCGCGCCACCCGGTAGACCTCGTGGCGCGCATCGCGCACCGGGAACAGGCGGTCGCGCACCCAGCGCGTCCCGCCATCCTTGAGGACGATGCGGAACTCGGCCTCGTAATGCGGGTGTTCCTGCAGGCCGCTCCACATGCCCTCGACGTAGGCGCGGTCTTCCGGGTGCACGGCCTCCAGCCAGCTGCCCGGCTCGCGCTCCAGCGACTCGGCGCTGCGGCCCCAGTTCCGTGCATAGGCCGGGCTGACGTATTCCAGAGAGCGCGCCGGCACCGAGAACATCCAGAACACGTCCTCGATATTGTCGGTCAGCTGGCGAAATCGCTCCTCGCTGTCGCGCAGCGCGTTCTGGGTCTGGCGCATGCGCAGCAGCGCATTGACATTGGCGATCAGCTCGTCGGCTTCGATCGGCGCCGCCAGGTAGTTGTCGGCGCCGCCTTCCAGGCCGCGGATCTTGTCGGCGCGCCCGGTCAGCGCGGCGGAGGTCTGCAGCACCAGCACCAGGGCGCTGTCGGGGTCGGCCTTGATGCGGCGGCAGACTTCGATGCCGTTGATGTCCGGGAGCTTCACGTCCAGCAGGACCAGCGAGATGGCATGGCGCTTGACGGCCACCAGTGCATCGGTGCCGTTGGTGGCTTCCATGACCTCGAACCCCGCGCTCTGCAGGATCCGGGTCTTGGCGTAGCGGGCGCCATCGTTGTCGTCGACGTTGAGGATCAGGGTTGGGGTAGTCATCGTCTATCCATCAATATGCGTGAAGCTGCGCGGCAGGATCAGGCTGAAGGTGGAGCCGGCGCCGACCTGGCTTTCCACCTCGACCCGCCCGCCGAGCAGTTCGGCCAGCTTGCGGCACAGCGGCAGTCCGAGTCCCGTGCCCTTGCTACGGCGCTGCAGCGGGTGCTCGATCTGGCTGAATTCCTCGAAAATCAATTGCAGGTTGTCCGGGCTGATGCCGATTCCGGTGTCGGTCACCGCAAAGGTGATGGCGTCCTGCTCGCGATCCCAGCTGGCGCTGACGCGAACCGAGCCCTGCTCGGTGAACTTCAGCGCGTTCGAGATAAAGTTGCGCAGCACCTGGGAGATCTTGCCCTCGTCCGATTCGAAGGCCTCCTCGAAATCCGGGGTCTCGAACACCAGCTCGACCCGGGACTCGTCGACCAGCGGGCGCAGCATGCCCTTGAGCGCGCGGAACAGATTCTCGGGCACCACCGGCGCCAGCTGCAGCTCGACCTTGCCGGCCTCGATCTTGGCCAGGTCGAGCAGGTCGTTGACCAGTTCCGACAGGTCGTTGGCGGCCTTCTCGATGAACTTCACCTGGCGTTCCTGCTCCCCGGTCAGGTCGCCGTCCAGGCGGTCCAGCAGCAGACGGGCCAGTGCGCGGATCGAGGACAGCGGCGTGCGCAGCTCATGGCTGGTGTTCGACAAGAAGCGCGACTTCATTTCGTCCGCCTTGCGCAGGCGCTCGGCCTTGTCCTCGATCTCGGCGTACAGCGCGACGATGCCGCGGTTGGTGTCTTCCAGTTCGCGCGTCAGCTCCAGCAGGTCTTCCTGGCGTTCGCGCAGCTCGGCCAGGGTGGCCACCAGTTCCTGGTTCTGCTGGTGCACTTCGAGGTAGCTGTTGGCGACCGGGCTGTCCTTGGCCAGCTGGGCGCCCAGCTCGGCCAGGCGGGCGCCGTCCACGTAAGCCTGCGGCGGCAGGACCTTGCACATCGTGACCATCGGCGCGCCCGCAGCATCGGTTTCGATCCTGCAGTCGTCCATCAGGCGGTGCGCGGTTACCACGGCGTCGTCCGGCAGAGGGCGGCCCGCCGCCCCGTTGCCGGCGGTGATCGTCATCTCCAGGCACTGGCGCGCCTTGCACAGGCTCACCAGGAAGGCGGCGCGGCCGCCGAAGCCCAGCTGGCAGGCGCCGCGCGCCACTTCCGACACGGCGGTGGCGATGCGCACCTGGTCCTGCTGCGAAAAACCGAGCAGCTTCGATACCTGGCGCGCGCGCTGGCGCACCAGCACCACGTCCTGCTCGCTCGACAGGCCCACATTCAGGATGCGTTGGGCACTCATGCGTGTCCTCCCCGGCGCCGTCCGACCAGCACCAGCGCGTCGTCGCGGCCGCGGATGAAGTCGCGCATCAGGATGCCGGCCACCAGCGCGGGCGCGCGCCCGTGCAGGCCGGGATAATCGTTCAGGTCCCACTGGGTCTGCACGCCGTCCGAGTGCAGGATCACGAGCGCGCCCGGCGGGCAGTCGGCCGTGAATTCCTGCACCTTGCGCATGTTGGCGCCGACGATGCCGTTATGCGAGACCAGCGCGCGCCGCGCTTCGCCGTCGTGGACCACGCAGCTGACGTTGCCGATGCCGGCGAAGCGCACCTGGTTGACCTTGTAATCGATGCGCGCCACCGACAGCGCCGCGCCGCGCGTGATGCGCAGCGCCTCGTGCGCGGTGTGCAGCACCTCGGACGGGCTTGAAGCAGGCCGGCGCTCGAGGGCATGGACCGCCGCGCGCGCAGCCTTGGCCGCTTCCGGGCCGTGGCCGAGGCCGTCGACGCCGAGCAGCGTGGCGCCGTCGAGGTCGCAGCTGGCGGCCCAGCCGTCGCCGCAGGCCTCTTCGCCGCCCATCGGCACGTACAGGGCACCGACTTCGATCCCGCGGGCGGCGGGCGGCGGGCTGCCGCGCCACAGGCGCATGAAGAAGGCAGCGCCCTTGCCGGGCGTCGACCAGACGTCGAATTCGTCGGACTGGCGGCGCAGCGCGCCGAGGCCGTTGCCGGCGGTGCCCGCGGTCGACACACCGTCCTGGATGCTGAATGCGAGGTCGGCGATGCCGGGACCCTTGTCGATCGCCAGCACGTCGATGCCCGCCATCGAAGCGCCCGACTGCGCGCGCATGACGTACAGGGTGCCCTCGCCCGCGTGCTTGAGGATGTTGGTGCCGGCTTCGGTGATCACGATCGCCAGGCGGCCCGTCTGGACGTCGTCGAAGCCCAGTTCGTCGGCCAGTTTCTGGCCTGCGCGCCGGGCGGCGGCGATGTCACTTGCGTGATTGATCGGGAAGACGAGTTGGGGTTGCAGAGAACTGATCAGCGTTTCCATTTGACGATTGACACTGCCGTGCCCTCTCCCGGCCGGGAATCGATCTCGAACTCGTCGGCCAGGCGCTTGGAACCGCTCAGTCCGAGGCCCAGGCCGCCGCCGGTCGTGTAACCGTCGCGCAGGGCCAGGTCGAGGTCGGGGATGCCCGGCCCATTATCCACGAAGATCAGGCCGATCCCGCGTTTGAATCCATCTTCCAGCCCGTCGAGATGCACTTCGCCGCCGCCGCCGTATTTAATCGTGTTGCGCGCCAGTTCGCTGGCGGCGGTCACCAGCTTGGTCTGGTCGACCAGCGACAGGGCGATCGCCACCGCACGCTCGCGCACGTGCTTGCGCAGCCCGACCACGTCCTCGTCGGAGCGGAGGGGCAGCGTCATGCGCGCCGTACGTAGCCGGGCATGAAGCTCGAGCAAAGCGGTGTCGAAAGCCACTGCGTTATTCAGAGCTGCGCTCATCAAAAATGGTTCTTTCCTAACAGGGCCATGCCCTTTTCAACGTTCAGCGCCGTCTTCACGCCGTGCAGGGTCAGGCCCAGCTCGACCAGCGTGATCGCAACTGCCGGCTGCATGCCGACCACCACCGTCTGGGCGTCCAGCACCCGCGCCATGGCGGCGGTGTTGCTGATCATACGCCCGATGAATGAGTCGACCAGGTCCAGCGCGGAAATGTCGATCAGCACGCCCTTGGCATTGTCGCGCACGATGCGCTCGGTCAGGTCGTCCTGCAGCGTCATGGCCAGGCGGTCATGCATATCGACCTGGATCGTCACCAGCAGCAGGTCGCCCATGCGAAGAATCGGAATGCGTTCCATGCGGGTCTCAGCCCTTCTTCACGATCGAGGTGCCGGTGCGCTCGAGCGCCACCACGAAGGCGTCGGCCAGGCTGGCCTTGGTTGTCACGTCTTCCAGGTTGACGCCGAGGTGGACGATGGTCTGGGCGATCTGCGGGCGGATGCCGCTGATGATGCAGTCCGCGCCCATCAGGCGGGCGGCGGCGATGGTCTTCATCAGGTGCTGGGCCACCAGGGTGTCGACGGTCGGCACGCCGGTGATGTCGATGATCGCGATGGCCGCGCCGGTGTCGACGATCTTCTGCAGGATGTTTTCCATCACCACTTGGGTACGCGCCGAATCCAGGGTGCCGATCAGCGGCAGCGCCAGGATGCCGTTCCACAGCTTGACCACCGGGGTCGAGAGTTCCAGCAGTTCCTGCTGCTGGCGCACGATGATCTGGTCGCGGGCGCGCTGGAACACTTCGATGGTGTACAGGCCCATCTTGTCAAGCAGCGAGCTGATGGTCCAGGACGCGTTGGCGAGGCCAACCGGGTCGTCGGCGAAGCCCGCGTTCAGGCGGGTGAACAGCGGCTGCTTGAGCGAGAAGACGAAGGTCGCGGTCTCGCTCGGGGTCGAGCCGCCCTTGGCGCGCGAGGAGGAGATCTCGGCCAGCAGGTCGCGCACTTCGTCCCACGAGCGGTGTTCGATATTCTGCAGTTCACCGCCGCGCGTGCCCTTGGCGAAGGCGGTCAGGAATTGCTGGCAGTGCCTGCGCAGCTGCTCTTTCGAGACCACGTTCGAGCGGACCGTCAGCGCATCCAGCTGCGCCATCCATTCGGCGCCGATGTCGGCCTCGTGTTCCTGGATGATCTGGCTGATGCGGTTCGCGTAGTCCTGAGTGGTCATCTTTCGTTCCTTTGTCCTGGAAGGTTTAAGGCCCTTTTCATTTTGCAACTAGGGCCATTCTGTTAAATGACCAACTATACCATTCATTTCCTCAATGCTACGACACGTTTGCGCGCGCGTTGAATTGCAGGGTGTGGTGCGCAGGGTGCGTCGGGTGTATAAAGTAGCGTCCCTATACTACAGCCATGACACCACTTTCCGACCTGCCGGCGGATTTCCGCGCCATCTTCGAAGCGACGCCGAGCCCCTTCCTGGTGCTGGCGACCGATTTCACAATCATCGCGGTGAACGACGCCTACCTGTCGGCCACCGGAACCACCCGCGCCCTGCTGCTCGGACAGCATCTGTTCGAGGCCTTCCCCGACAATCCGAACGATCCGCACGCAACCGGCGTCGCCCGCCTGCGCGCCTCGCTGGAACGGGTCCTGGCGCGCAGGAAGGCGGACACGATGGAGGTCCAGAAATACGACATCGAGCTGCGCGACAGCCCGGGCCAGTTCGAGGAACGCTACTGGAGCCCGGTCAACACCCCGGTCCTGGACGGCGACGGCGAAGTCGCCTGCATCATACACCGCGTCGAGGACGTGACGAGCCTGATGCGGAGCCAGGCGCGGATGCAGCAGATGGCGTCGGAGATCTCGGCCCAGGCCGTCGAAATCCAGACCGGCCAGGAGCGCACCAGGACGCTGAGCAACGAGCGCGAATACCTGCACTCGCTGCTGATGGCGGTGCCGGTCGCGGTCTCGGTGCTGCTCGGCCCAGAGCACCGCTACTTCCTGCGCAACGATGCGCACGCCGCCCTGTTCCCGCGCGACCATGCGATCGGCAAGACCTTCGAGGAGACGGAGCCGGACAAGCGCGGCGGCCCTGTCCTCGGCATTCTCAACCAGGTCTACCGCACCGGCCTGCCCTACCGCCTGCCGGGCCAGCACATCACCGTGCCGGCGGGTCCGGCCGGCGTGCCGCGCGAGCTCTGCTACGATTTCGCCTGGCACCCGCTGTTCGGCGCCGGCGGCCGGGTCGACGGCGTATTGGCGACCGGCGTCGACGTCACCGAACAGACCAAGGCGCGCCGCGCCATCGAAGAGAGCGAGGCGCGGCTGCACCTGATTGCGAATGCCCTGCCCCAGATCGTCTGGACCGCACGGCCCGACGGCCACACCGACTGGTACAACGACTGGTGGTACCGCTACAGCGGCCTGGCGCGCGGTGCGCGCTGGCAGGACACCGGCGCGCCCCTGCATCCCGACGACATCCAGGAAACCATCAGGCGCTGGAAGCATGCGCGCGAGACCGGCGAGCCCTATGAGGTCGAGCACCGGCTGCTCAGGAAGGCCGACGGCCAGTACCGCTGGCACCTGGCGCGCGCCCACCCGATCCGCGACGAACACGGCCACATCGTGAAGTGGATCGGCAGCGATACCGACATCGAGGAGCAGAAGCAGGTCGAGTGGCGCCTCGGCGAATCCCAGCGCCTGCGCGAGCGCTTCACGAACGCCCTGGCGCACGACCTGCGCAGCCCGCTCTCCACCGCGCTGATGGCGGCGCAGTTCGTGCACCGTTTCAAGCCCGAGGACGCCCAGCGCGATCACCTGCTGCAGACCATCGTCGGCGCCCTCAGGCGGGTCGACGAGATGGTCGAGAACCTGCTCGACGCCAGCCTGCTCGAAGCCGGGCAATCGCTGCCGCTGGCGGCCTCCAGCTGCGACCTGCGCGCCATCGTCGAGCGCACCGTCGCCGACCTCGCGCTGGTGCATGGCCAGCGCATCATCGTCCGCGGCGCCGGCGAAACCCTCGGCTGCTGGAGCGGCGACGGCCTGCGCCGGGTGCTGGAAAACCTGGTGACCAATGCCTTCAAGTACGGCGCGCCGGACACGCCGATCACCGTGGTCCTGGAGCACGCCGTCGACGGGCCGCGGCTGAGCGTCCACAACTACGGCCGCGCGCTCAGCGAAGTCGAAAAGCAGAAGCTGTTCCAGCTGTTCCAGCGTACCGAGACGGCACGGGTGAGCGGCCAGCAGGGCTGGGGGATCGGCCTGGCGGTGGTGAAGGGGATCGTGGAGAGCCATGGCGGCACGGTGGCGGTCGAAAGCGAGCCGGGGGCCGGGACGACGTTTACGATCGAGCTGCCCTGGGATTCGCGGCCGTATTTGGCGTAAAAAAACCGCCAGGCTCACGCACTGGCGGTTTTTTTTGGCTGGCCGCCGAAGCGGCCAAAGGCGCAGGCAGGATTACTGCGCAGCACCCGCCGCCGCGTCATCCGCAGCAGCAGCCTTCATCGACAGCTTCAGGCGGCCGCGCTCGTCGGTCTCGAGGACCTTCACGCGCACTTGCTGGCCTTCCTTCAGGTAGTCGGCCACGGCGTTGACGCGCTCGTTGGCGATCTGCGAGATGTGCAGCAGGCCGTCCTTGCCCGGCATGACTTGCACGATGGCGCCGAAGTCCAGCAGCTTCAGCACGGTACCGTCGTAGGTCTTGCCCACTTCGACCGATGCGGTCAGCTCTTCGATGCGGCGCTTGGCTTCCTGGCCGGCGGCGGCGTCGACCGACGCGATGGTCACGATGCCTTCGTCGGTGATGTCGATCTGGGTGCCGGTTTCTTCGGTCAGCGCGCGGATGACTGCGCCGCCCTTGCCGATCACGTCACGGATCTTTTCCGGGTTGATGCGGATGGTGATCAGGCGCGGTGCGAAGTCCGACAGCTCGGTCTTCACGCTCGGCACGGCCTTCTGCATCTCGACCAGGATGTGCTGGCGGGCTTCCTTGGCTTGCGCCAGCGCCACCTGCATGATTTCCTTGGTGATGCCCTGGATCTTGATGTCCATCTGCAGCGCGGTGATGCCCGCGGTGGTACCGGCCACCTTGAAGTCCATGTCGCCCAGGTGGTCTTCATCGCCCAGGATGTCGGTCAGGACTGCGAACTTGCCGCCTTCCTTGATCAGGCCCATGGCAATGCCGGCCACGTGTGCCTTCATCGGCACGCCGGCGTCCATCAGTGCCAGGCAGCCGCCGCAGACCGAAGCCATCGACGAGGAGCCGTTCGACTCGGTGATTTCCGAAACCAGGCGCACCGAGTAGCTGAACTCTTCCGGCGACGGCAGCGCAGCGACCAGCGCGCGCTTGGCCAAGCGGCCGTGGCCGATTTCGCGGCGCTTCGGGGTGCCCACACGGCCGGTTTCGCCGGTGGCGAACGGAGGCATGTTGTAGTGCATCATGAAGTCGTCGGTGTACTCGCCCATCAGCGCGTCGATCTTCTGGCTGTCGCGGCCGGTGCCGAGAGTGGCGATGACCAGCGCCTGGGTTTCACCGCGGGTGAACAGGGCCGAGCCGTGGGTACGCGGCAGGACGCTGGTGCGGATCGAGATCGGACGCACGGTGCGGGTGTCGCGGCCGTCGATACGCGGCTCGCCTTCCAGGATCTGCGAACGCACGACCTTGGCTTCCATGTCGAACAGGATGTTGCCGACCTCGGCCGCATCGGCTTCGATGCCCTGCTCCTGCAGGCCGGCCATGACTTCGCCCGACAGCGACTTCAGCTTCTGCTGGCGCGCCGATTTTTCGCGGGTCTGGTAGGCGTCGCGCACCTTGGCTTCGGCCAGCTGGGCGACTTGTGCGATCAGGGTTTCGTTCTTCGGCGCCGGGCTCCATTCGATTTCCGGCTTGCCGCCTTCTTCGACCAGAGCGTGGATGGCGTCGATGACCGCCTTCATCTGCTCGTGGCCGTAGACGACCGCGCCCAGCATGACTTCTTCGGACAGCTGCTGCGCTTCCGATTCGACCATCAGCACGGCGTGCTCGGTACCGGCGACGACCAGGTCCATCTGCGAGGTCTTGAGCTGGGTGGTGGTCGGGTTCAGGATGTACTGGCCGTTGGCGTAGCCGACGCGGGCGGCGCCGATCGGGCCGCTGAACGGGATGCCGGCCACGCACAGGGCGGCCGAGGCGCCGATCATCGCAGGGATGTCCGGATCGATTTCAGGGTTCACGGACAGCACGTGGATGATGACCTGGACTTCGTTCAGGTAACCTTCCGGGAACAGCGGGCGGATCGGACGGTCGATCAGGCGCGACGTCAGGGTCTCCTTCTCCGACGGACGGCCTTCGCGCTTGAAGAAGCCGCCCGGGATCTTGCCGGCGGCGTAGCTCTTCTCGATGTAGTCGACGGTCAGCGGAAAGAAGTCCTGGCCCGGCTTGGCGTCTTTCTTCGCCACCACGGTTGCCAGGACGACGGTGTCCTCGACCGACACGACGACGGCGCCGCTGGCCTGGCGAGCGATTTCGCCGGTCTCCAGGGTCACGGTGTGATCGCCGTACTGGAAGGTTTTCGTAACTTTGTTAAACATGGGTAATCCCTTTCTATTTGCCGACAGATTTTCAGGCGCTGTCGTTCACCTCACCACAATTCCAACCAATAATCAGTCGGGGTCAGAGCCCACCCGTGAAATTCGGGCTCTGACCCCGAGTGACTAAAATGAAAAATGCCTGCGGCAGTCGGGCTGACGCAGGCATTTCATAATCAAGCCAGTTGGCTCAATGCGTAGATTACTTACGCAGACCCAGCTTGGCGATCAGATCGCGGTAACGGTTCAGGTCTTTGTTCTTCAGGTAAGCCAGCAGGCTCTTACGACGGTTGACCATCATGATCAGGCCGCGGCGCGAGTGGTGGTCCTTCTTGTGTTCCTTGAAGTGACCGTTCAGTTCGTTGATGCGTGCGGTCAGCAGTGCAACCTGGACTTCCGGGGAGCCGGTGTCTTTGTCGCCACGTGCGTTATCCGCGATGATGGCGGCTTTGTTGATGTGTTCTACGGACATGATGTTACCTTTCACATGCGGTGCAAGAGTCGGAACCCAGCGCACCGTGAATTGTTAATAAACCTGGCCTCGAAAGCCAAGACCGGGAAGTATAGGGGAAAACCTCGGGTGAAGCCAGTGTTTCGTGGACTTCGCTACAATGCATTTCATTGACATTGTTTTTTTGATACTCATGCAAACAACAAAAACCGCCCTCATCCTGGCCCTCGGCATGGCCCTCTCCGCCTGCTCCCATCTGGTGCCCAAGGGCCCTGCCCCCGGCACGCCGCTGGCCGAGGTCACGGCCAAACTCGGCAAGCCGAGCGCCGTGTACCCGGAACCGGACGGCGGCCAGGTACTCGAATACCGTGGCCAGCCGATGGGCCAGTTCCAGCACATGGCGCGCTTCAAGCCGGACGGCACGCTGATATCCTACGAACAGGTGCTGACCACCGAGAATTTCGCGCGGATCGAGGTCAACCACTGGAACCGGGACGACGTCCTGCGCAACTTCGGCCGCCCGGCCGAGGTCGTGCGCTCGCGGCTCGAGGAAGGCGAAATCTGGTCTTACCGCTACAAGGAAAAAGGCGTGTGGGATTCGCTGATGAACGTCGACTTCAACGCGCGCGGCACGGTGCTGCGGGTCTACAACAGCCCCGACCCGGTGCTCGACAGCCGCTTCAAGGCAATGTGAGGACGCGATGCCCAGCTTGAACAGAACCTGCGCGCTGGCGGTGCTGGCCTTGTCGCTGTCGGCCTGCGCCCCGCTGTTCCGCCAGCCGCCGCCCCCGGGCGCGTCGCTGGGCGAGGTCACGGCCGCACTGGGCCAGCCGGCAGCCAGCTACCCGGCCCCCGGCGGCGGCCAGATACTCGAATACCGCGGCCAGCCCATGGGCCAGTTCCAGCACATGGCACGCATCGGCCCCGACGGCCGGCTGGTCTCCTTCGAGCAGGTGCTGACCAGCGAGAATTTCGCCAAGGTGAAGATCGGCCAGTGGACCAAGGACGACATCCTGCGCAACTACGGCCGCCCGGCCGAGGTCTCGCGCGTGGCCTTCCACAATTACGAAGTCTGGTCCTACCGCTACAAGGAAGCGGGCGTGTGGAATTCGATGATGAGCGTGCACTTTGACCAGAACGGCGTCGTGCAGCAGATGCTCAACGGCCCGGACCCGATGTACGACGACCGTTTTCGGCATCGCTGACGCCGCCATTGCGGCCGCCGTCGCTGCGCACGAAGGCCTCGACCGCATCGAGGGTCGGCGCCAGGCGCTGCAAGGTGCTCGACAGCGAAGCGACCAGGGTCGCATGGCCGACGCCGTCGTAATAGATTTCCCGCACGGGCACCCCGGCATTACGCAGCCTGGCCGCAAGGCCGCCGGTATTGCGGACCGGGTTGACAAGATCGTCCTTGTTGGCGGCGATCAGCAGGGCTGGCGGCGCCGATGCACTGACGTGCGCCACTGGCTGCGAATCGGCTGGCGTGTCCGGCGCATGGAATACGGGACGCGTCGTCGGGTTCTGCACCGGCAGGAAGTCGTAGGGGCCGGCCAGGCCTATCCAGCCGCGCAGCGACGCCGGTTGCAGCCCCTGTCGGCCCAGCCAGCGTCTATCCAGCGCCACCATGGCGGCATTGTAGGCGCCGGCGCTATGCCCCATCAGGAAGACCTGGCGCGGGTTGCCGCCATATTGGCCGATGCTGCGTTCAGTCCAGGCAACAGCCTGCGCTGCATCGTCGAGAAAGTCCGGATAGCTCACTTTCGGATACAAGCGATAGTCCGGCACGACCACCACGAACCCACGGGCCGCGAGGGCGCGGCCGACGAAAGCATAGTCTTTACGGGTGCCGCTCACCCAATTGCCGCCATAGAAGAATACGATGACCGGCGCCTGGCCCGTCTCCCCTTGCGGGCGATAGATGTCGAGCAGGTGGCGCTCGCCAACGCCGTAAGGGATGCCTTGCGCCAGCTGCGTGGGGCCGTTCGGCGACACGGCGTTCACCGCCGAGAGCGGCGAACAGGCCGCCAGCGTCAGCGCGAGCAGCAGACTTGCGGCGATACATGAAACGGTCCTGGTCATCGGTTTCCACGGCTGAGATCGAAAACCCAGTATAGGGACGAGAGGCGGATCGGCGCGCGCGATTTAAGTCACTGCTAAGGAGCCGGTGAGGATGTGTGAGAAAACTCGGCGAATGGACGGCTATACTCGTCCGCATGAACCTTGCTTACAGTGCACCCACATCCGACCGTCACCTGGGCCTGCTGCTGACCGTCGTCGTGCACGTGGCGCTGGTGATCGGCTGGCAGGCGGTGCGCACCCTGCCGGCGCCCGCAAACCAGCCGGACGGCGCGCGCACCCGCATTTTCTGGGTTCCACTGCAGCTGCCCAAGCTGAAGCTGCGCGAGCCGGAGCCGCAGCGGCAGCCGGCGCCATCGGTGGAAGCCGCAGCGCCGCATCCGCATTCGGGCCCCGCTCTTTCTCTGCCGCCGCTGCCGGTCCTGACGCCCTCGCCTGCGCCCGCCGACGGCACCGCGGCCACGCCTGCCACGCCCGCAGCAAGCGCCGAGACGCCATCCGCCGCCGCGCCGCAGAAACCGAGCGCCGCGCAGATCCTGCAGCAGGCCAAGCGCGACATCGGCAGCATCGCCAAGGCCCTGCGCAAGGAGAACAACCCGTATATCGCCGCGCCGCTGGACAGCCCCGTGATACGCATGCAATACGGCATGGAGCGCGCCCACGCGATGGCTGCACCCAGGCTGTTCGAAGCGCCGAAGATTGAAGAACTGGTGAACAACACCGGCGACGGCGCGCGCCGCACGCGCGTCATCACCGGCAACGGTACCTATTGCGTCACGGACCGCGCCACCAATACCGACGTCGAGATGATCGAACACCACGGCAAGCAGCGCATCACCAACTGCCCGAAGCACGAAGACATCGCGAAGCCGCAGGTGTGGCGCACCCTGCGCGACTGAATACGCCTGCCAGCCTGAGCCTGCTTCTGATCAGGACGCCGGGTCCGCCATGACCGCCCCCGCGATCAGGCCAAACAGCCGGTCGACGCGCGCGGCGAACGGCGGCTGGTCGTTCAGCCACGCCAGGGCCGACACCAGCGCCAGCAGGTCGGTGCCGTCGATATCCTTGCGCGCCCTGCCCTCGGCCTGGGCCCGGGCCAGCAGCCGCGCGCCCGATGCTTTCAGCTGCACGCAGGAGCCGTGCAGGGCAGAATGTTCATCCTCGATGGCGGCCGTCATCGCGGCAATCACGCCGCGGTGGTCGTAGGTCAGCGCCACCATGGCGCGCAGCCAGGACACCAGCGCCTTGTCGCTCGTCTCGGACGCCTCATAGGCGGCAGCCTGCCGGGTCAGCTGGTCGAAACTTTCTCCCAACAGGGTTTCCAGCAAGGCCTCACGGGTAGGGAAATGCCGGTACAGGGTGCCGATGCCGACGCCGGCCTGGCGGGCCACGTCGCGTAATGAGGCGTTGACGCCCTGTTCCGCAATGACTTTTCGTGCAACTTCCAGCAAATGCTCGTAATTCTTTTTCGCGTCAGATCGCATACATCCACTTGACAATCGGAGCGGTGCTCCATATATTCGCCACATATCAAGCGGAGCACTGCTCCACATATTAGGAGCACTGTTCCGCTTGCGGTGAAGGATGATTCTTGATGAAGGAGCAAACGATGTCAACCACGACGATGAAAGCGATCCGCCTGCACGCATTCGGCGGCCCCGAAGTGCTGCGTTATGAAGATGCCCCGAAGCCCGTGCTGAAGCCGGGTGAGGTACTGGTCCGCGTGCATGCGGCAGGCATCAACCCGCCCGACTGGTATCTGCGCGACGGCTACAGCGCGCTGCCCGATGACTGGCGGCCGCCGGTCCCCCTGCCCGCGATTCCGGGTTCCGACATCTCCGGCGTGATCGAAGCCGTGGCCCCGGACGTCAGCGGCTTTGCCGTCGGCGATGCGGTCTTCGGCATGGTCCGCTTCCCCAGCTTCGGCGAAAGCGCCGCCTACGCCGAATATGTCGCCGCGCCGGCCACCGACCTGGCGCGCAAGCCGGACGGCATCGATCACGCGAGCGCCGCCGCGGCGCCGATGGCCCTGCTGACGGCCTGGCAGTTCCTGGTCGAACTCGGGCATGAGGAAGCGAATCCATTTCAGGCCGTGCCGCACCGGCCTGCGCCGCTCGCGGGCCGCAAAGTACTGGTGAACGGCGCGGCCGGCGGCGTCGGTCACCTGGCGGTGCAGCTCGCCAAGTGGAAAGGCGCGCACGTGATCGCGGTCGCATCGGGCGGGCACGAGGACTTCTTGCGCGGCATCGGCGCCGACGAATTCATCGACTACACGACGACGAAGCCGGAAGCGGCCGCCCACGACGTCGACGTGGTGCTGGATACCGTCGGCGGCCCCGCCACCGGCCGCTTCCTGGCAACGCTCAAGCCCGGCGGCGCCCTGTATCCGGTGTATCCGCTGGGCTTTACCGGCAGCGATGAAGCGGCGAAGGCAGGCTATACGGTATCAAGCACGCAGGTACGCTCGAACGGCGCCCAGTTGGCGCAAGCCGCACGCCTGCTCGAGGATGGAACCGTGCGGGTCGCGATCGACAGCCGCTTCCCGCTGGCCGGGGCCAGCCGCGCCCACGAGCGCGCCGCCGGCGGCCATCTGCGCGGCAAGATCGTGCTGACGGTGCGGGAGGAAGCATGAACGCCCGGCTGGCGCATGGCAGCGCAGCCTGGTTCCAGATGGCCGGCGCCCTGATGTGCGAAGCCGCCGCCGCGGCCGGGCTGCCGCCTGGCGCACGGGTCAGCCTGATCGAACGCTACATCGACGGCGCGGAATTCGCCGATGGACTGGTGCAGGGCCTGCGCTTCGACATCGAGGACGGCAAGCTTTCGTTCCGGGTCGGCGCGCGGCGCGGCGAGCGGGCCGACATCACGGTCGAGGTCACGGCGGCGGCCTCGCGCGAACTGAATTCCCTGTACAGCACCGACCCGCGCTACCGGGCCGCATCGGCCAGGCTGCTGGGCAGCGGCGCTTTACGGGTGGATGGCGACATGGCGCGCCTGGGCGCCTGGTTCGACGCGGTACACGACCTGATCGTGGACCGCACGGCTTGACTTCATATAGGAGAACAGCATGAAGCGATTCAAGAAAAGCTTGCCGGCGCGGCTAGTCCTGGCATCGGTATTCGCCGCCCTGCTCACGACCGGCGCGACGGCGGCGCCCCCACCCCAGATCCGCCTGTACACGCTCGATTGCGGACTGACCGAGTTCAAGGATGCAGACGTGTTTTCCGATACCGGCGAATACGAGGGAAAGTACCTGGCGCTGCCCACGCCCTGCTATCTGATCCAGCACGGCAAGGACTGGCTGCTGTGGGATACCGGCCTGAGCGACAAGCTCGCCGCCGAACCGCACGGCAAGGAAATATTCGGCGGACGATTTTCGGTCAAGCGCACCCTCGCAGCCCAGCTTGCGGCATTGGGATTGAAGCCGGATGACGTGCGCTATGTCGGCATCTCGCATCTTCACTTCGATCATACCGGCAACCTCGGCCTGTTTCCGAAATCGACCTTCCTGATTGCGGCCGAGGAGCTGGCTGCGGCGCGCGCGAAAAAGCCGCCTTTCGGCGTCGACGCCGCCTCGATCGCACCGCTGGAGAAAGCCAAAATCCAGACCTTCGAACTGGACCACGACGTGTTCGGCGACGGCACGGTCAGGATGCTCAAGACGCCCGGCCACACCGCCGGCCACCGCTCGCTGATCGTGAAGCTGCCGAAGTCCGGCGTCCTGCTGATCACGGGGGACCTGTACCACACGCGCCAGAACTACGAGAAGGGCCTGGTCCCGCGCATCAACCAGCGCGCCGACACGCTGGCGTCCATGGGCAGGTTCGCGAAGATCAGGGCGGCGACGAATGCGCGCGTGATCATCCAGCACGCGCCGGAAGACTTTGCCGCCATGCCGGCCTTTCCCAACTACCTGGAATGAGGCCGGCCGCGCCGCGGATCAGCGCCGCTCGCTCGGATCGAGCGGTTCTTCCGCGGTCTGCACGATGCTGACCGGCTTGCCCTTGGCGAAGCGGTACACATACACCGCATAGCCCGACAGGCCGTACAGCACGAACAGCGGCCACAGCACCTTCGGCGGATCGATCGCCAGCAGGGCGAAGAACAGCGCGATCAGGAACACCACGATGAAGGGCACCGACTTGCGGAAGTTGACGTCCTTGAAGCTGTAGAAGGGCACGTTGGTGACCATCGTGATGCCGGCGAACAGGGCCAGGCCCCACGAGATCCAGTCGACGCTGCGCGCGCTGACGTTGATGTCCGGGTCGGTCATCATCATCACGAAGCCGACCACCAGCGCCGCCGCGGCCGGGCTGGGCAGGCCCTGGAAGAAGCGCTTGTCGACGACTTCGATGTTGGTGTTGAAGCGCGCAAGGCGCAGTGCGGCGCCGGCGCAGTAGACGAAGGCGGCAATCCAGCCCAGCTTGCCCAGGCCGCGCAGCGACCATTCGTAGATCACCAGCGCCGGCGCGGCGCCGAAGGACACCATGTCGGACAGCGAGTCGTACTGGGCGCCGAACTCGGACTGGGTGTTGGTCAGGCGCGCCACGCGGCCGTCCAGGCCGTCGAGGACCATGGCGATGAACACGGCCCAGCAGGCGTGGTCGAAGCGCTGGTTCATCGCCATCACGATGGCGTAGAAGCCGCCGAACAGGGCGGCGGTGGTGAAGGCGTTCGGCAGCAGGTAGATGCCGCGGCGCGGACGGCCGGCAACGTCGGCTTTTCGAGGGGCACGGCTGAAGCGGCTGAAGCGGCCGAAGCGGCCCGTCTTGGGCGCGCCGTTTTTTCTGCGGCGTGGGAATGTTGGCATAAGTATTGTTATTCGGAAACTGCGCACGCGGGCGCGGATGACGCCATTATATGGCCGCGCCCTGCAGTTAGCGAACCGATACTGTTAGCGGAATTTCACTTTCCCAACCAGGCGCATCTCCAGCCGGGTTTCGCCGGGTTCGAAGCTCGGTTCCGGCGTCTCGGCCATGTCCGCGCGCTTGCCGCGCATCATCGCCATCGGCGCGGCAGCGACTTCGCCCTGCCCGCCCGCGTAATGGCCGCTGCCTTCGAAGTCGACGGTATCGATCACGGCATCGTTCACATTGCGTCCCATCGCGCGCGCGATCGAAGCGATGCGCTCGTTCAGGTTGCGGTAGGTGGCGGCAATGCGCTCGTCGTCCAGCTTCTTCGTCAGCTCCGGGCTGAGGTGGTAATCGATGCCGGTAATGCCCAGGACCTTCTGGGCCGCGGCGGCGGTCGCAGGCAGCTTGTCGAGATTGCGCGTCTTGACTTCCAGGTACTGGCCGACACGCCAGCCGATCGGGATGCGGCGCGCGGCCTGGGTGGCCAGCGGGCGCTGCGGATTGTCCGGCACTTCCGGGTACACCGGGTAGCTGTAGTAGTTGACGGTCTTCAGTTCCGCCCGCGGGTCTTCGCGGCGGACGATGTCGGTGCCCTGCTTCATCTTCTGGTTCACGCGCGCCTGCGCGGCGGCGCGGTCCTTGTCCTGCTCTTCGACCGAGAAGGTGACCGTGGCTTCGTCATTGGCGTGCTTCACTTCGCCGTAGGCCGGGACGATGATCAGGGTGCCGCTGGTTGTAGCTGCTGCTGCAGTCGCCGGAGCGGTCTGCGCTTGAGCGTTCAGTGCCAGTGCGAGGCTGGCGGCGAGGATCAGGCGGGATGGGCGCATTGTTGTTCTCCTGTTGGGTTGCAGGCAGAACGATAGCGCTTTTCAGGAAGACGGAGGGGGGATGTAATGGAAAGTTGCAATCGGTTGCAATCGAATGCAACTTTCCCTGGCAAGCGGATTAGTTCTTCGACTGATCCACCAGCTTGTTCTTCGCAATCCAAGGCATCATCGCGCGCAGCTTCTCGCCGACCTGCTCGATCTGGTGCTCGGCGTTCAGGCGGCGGCGCGAGATCAGGGTCGGGGCGCCGGCTTTATTCTCCAAGATGAACGACTTGGCGTATTCACCGGTCTGGATGTCCTTCAAGCACTGGCGCATCGCGTTCTTGGTGTCTTCGGTCACGATGCGCGGGCCGGTCACGTACTCGCCGTATTCCGCGTTGTTCGAGATCGAGTAGTTCATGTTGGCGATGCCGCCTTCGTAGATCAGGTCGACGATCAGCTTCAGCTCGTGCAGGCACTCGAAGTAGGCCATCTCCGGCGCGTAGCCGGCTTCGGTCAGGGTCTCGAAACCGGCCTTGATCAGCTCGACGGCGCCGCCGCACAGCACGGCCTGCTCGCCGAACAGGTCGGTCTCGGTCTCTTCGCGGAAGTTGGTCTCGATGATGCCGGCCTTGCCGCCGCCGTTGGCCATCGCATACGACAGCGCGATGTCGCGCGCCGCGCCGGTCTTGTCCTGGTAGACGGCGACCAGGTGCGGCACGCCACCGCCCTGCTTGTAGGTGTTGCGCACGGTGTGGCCCGGGGCCTTCGGTGCGACCATGATGACGTCGAGGTCGGCGCGCGGCACGACCTGGCCGTAGTGGACGTTGAAGCCGTGGGCGAAGGCCAGCACCGCGCCCTGCTTGATGTTCGGTTCGACGTTGTTCTTGTAGACCTCGGCGATGTTCTCGTCCGGCAGCAGGATCATGACGACGTCGGCCGACTTGACTGCCTCGTTGACTTCAGCGACCTTGATGCCGGCCTGCTCGACCTTGCCCCAGGAGGCGCCGCCGCGGCGCAGGCCGACGGTGACGTTGACGCCCGATTCGGTCAGGTTCTGCGCGTGCGCATGGCCTTGCGAGCCGTAGCCGATGATGGCGACGTTCTTGCCTTTGATGAGGGAGAGGTCGCAGTCTTTGTCGTAGAAAACTTTCATTTTATATCCTGTGTTTTGGTGTATTGGTGTGTGGTACGTGGGCTCGGGGAGCCCACCCTACCGTAGGGCGGGCACCCCGTGCCCGCGCCTCTACGTTCAAACTTTCAATATGCGCTCGCCGCGGCCGATGCCGGAACCGCCGGTACGCACCGTCTCGAGAATCGAAGCCCGATCGATCGCATCGATGAAGGCGTCCAATTTGGATTTCGCGCCGGTCAGCTCGATCGTGTAGGTCTTCTCGGTCACGTCGATGACGCGGCCGCGGAAGATGTCGGCGGTGCGCTTCATCTCTTCGCGCTCCTTGCCGACCGCCCTCACCTTGATCAGCATGAGCTCGCGCTCGATGTGCTGGCCTTCGGTCAGGTCGACCACCTTCACGACTTCGATCAGCCGGTTCAGGTGCTTGGTGATCTGCTCGATGATGTCGTCGGAGCCGGTGGTGACGATGGTCATGCGCGACAGCGTCGGATCCTCGGTCGGCGCCACGGTGAGCGTCTCGATGTTGTAGCCGCGCGCGGAGAACAGGCCGACCACGCGCGACAGGGCGCCCGCTTCGTTCTCGAGCAGGACGGAAATAATGTGGCGCATTACAGGTCCTCCGAGCTCAGCAGCATCTCCGACAAGCCCTTGCCCGTCTTGACCATCGGCCAGACGTTCTCGCTGCGGTCGGTGATGAAGTTCATGAACACCAGGCGGTCCTTCATGGCGAAGGCATCGCGCAGCGCGCCCTCGACGTCGCCCGGCTTTTCGATGCGCATGCCGACGTGGCCATAGGCCTCGGCCAGCTTCTCGAAATCGGGCAGCGCATCCATGTACGACTCGGCATAGCGCGAGTTGTAGTCGAGCTCCTGCCACTGGCGCACCATGCCCAGGAAGCGGTTGTTCAGGAGGATGATCTTCGGCGTCAGGTGGTACTGCTTGCAGGTCGCCAGCTCCTGGATGTTCATCTGGATCGAGCCCTCGCCCGTGACGCAGGCCACGGTAGCGCCGGGGTTCGCCATCTGCACGCCCATGGCGTACGGCAGGCCCACGCCCATCGTGCCCAGGCCGCCCGAATTGATCCAGCGGCGCGGCTGGTTGAACGGGTAGTACTGCGCGGCCCACATCTGGTGCTGGCCGACGTCGGAGGTGACGAAGGCGTCGCCGCCGGTGACCTGCCACAGGGCTTCGACCACCGATTGCGGCTTGATGACTTCATCGGAGGGCGCGTACTTCAGGCATTCGCGCGAACGCCATTCGCCGATCTGCTGCCACCACTTCTGCAGCGCCGGCTCGTTCGGCCGGCCCGCGCCCGGGGTCTGCTCGGCCGCGTCCAGCTGGGACAGCAGCTCGACCAGCACGTCCTTGACGTTGCCGACGATGGGGATGTCGACCTTCACCCGCTTCGAGATCGACGACGGGTCGATG
Source organism: Telluria sp. GW821-FHT07G12 (assembly GCF_059418525.1). Lineage (NCBI taxonomy): Bacteria > Pseudomonadati > Pseudomonadota > Betaproteobacteria > Burkholderiales > Oxalobacteraceae > Telluria > Telluria sp. GW821-FHT07G12. Next base: position 220,020 of record NZ_JBWKQA010000001.1, read on the forward strand.
TCGATGTGGATGATCTTGCGCGGGTGGCTGGCGAAGTGCTTCGGGTTGCCGATCACGCGGTCGTCGAAGCGGGCGCCGATCGCGACCAGGACGTCGCAATGCTGCATCGCCATGTTCGCTTCGTAGGTGCCGTGCATGCCAGGCATGCCGACGAAGTGGCCGCTGGAGGCGCGGTAGGCGCCCAGGCCCATCAGCGTGTTGGTGACCGGGTAGCCGAGCTTGTCGACCAGTCGGTTCAGTTCGTTCGAGGCATTCGCCAGGATCACGCCGCCGCCCGTGTAGATCATCGGGCGCTCGGCCGCCAGCAGCAATTGCACGGCCTTGCGGATCTGGCCCGCATGGCCCTTGTCGACCGGCTTGTACGAGCGCATCTCGATTTCGCGCGGGTAGTCGTACAGGGCCTTCTGCATGCTGACGTCCTTCGGGATATCGACCAGCACCGGGCCCGGACGGCCGGTACGTGCGATATAGAAGGCTTTCTTGATCGTCGCGGCGACGTCGCGCACGTCCTTGACGAGGAAGTTGTGCTTCACCACCGGCCGCGTGATGCCGACGGTATCGCATTCCTGGAACGCGTCCTGGCCGATCGCGTGGGTCGGCACCTGGCCCGAAATCACCACCATCGGAATCGAATCCATGTAGGCGGTGGAGAGGCCGGTGACGGCATTGGTGACGCCCGGACCGGACGTGACGAGGGCCACGCCGACCTGGTTCGAGCTGCGCGAATAGGCGTCGGCCGCATGGATGGCCGCCTGCTCGTGGCGTACCAGGATGTGCTGGAATTTGTCCTGCTTGAAGATGGCGTCGTAGATATAGAGGACCGCACCGCCTGGATAGCCGAAGACGTGTTTCACGCCCTCCTCGGCCAGGCAACGGACCAGTATCTCAGCGCCCGTGATGGGAACTGTCGTGTCGTGACTCATTACGTTTTCCTTTCAAGACCCATAGGGAGATTGATCGGATGCTCGTTCCTGACGAGATACGTGTCACGCAACAGTGCTCAGGCTTCCCTTCTTCCTGCGGTCACGTCGATCTTTCGGCTGCCGGCAGGCAGCGTACGAACCGGCGCTGGGCGCAAACTCGTTTGGCGTGAGTTTCTGTGTGCGGAATGCGTGTCTCTCGCGCTTTTGGCGCGGGTTGGAGCAAACTGCCTACATGTGAAAGCGCGTCATTCCTGGACCGGCGGGGTATGCCGCTCCGGACGACCTTGGGCTTCGGGGTTGCAAAGCGTTCTATACCTTACTGCGTTGCACCATTTAGGTCAAGTACAAATATGGAAATGACCAAAATGGTGCGAGAACCCTACTCATGCGCTGCCGTTCATGGCGAACTCGCGGCAGCCCGGACGCTGCCGCAGCAAGTCGGCATACGCCTTCAAGGCCGGGTAATCGGGCCGCGCCATCGGCGTCATCAGCCAGCGGTTGAGCGACAGGCCCAGCATGATGTCGGCCAGCGAGAACGCCGCGCCGGCCGCATACGCGCCGGTCTTCGCCAGCTGGCCTTCGAGGATGCCCATGTGCCGGTTCCACTGTGCGATGCTGGCCTCGACCTGGGCCGGGTCGGTGTGCGCCGGGCTGTTGCGCACCAGGGCCATGAAGGCATAGCGCCAGGCGTTGTTGAGATCGGTCGCCTGCCAGTCCATCCACTGCTCGACGCGGGCGCGGGCGGCCGGGCCGGCCGGCAGCAAGGCGGCGTCCGCACCGTAGCGTGCCGCCAGGTAGCGGCAGATCGTGTTCGACTCCCACAGCACCACATCGCCATCGACGAGCACCGGCACCATGGCGTTCGGGTTCATCGCCAGGAAGGCCGGCTGCTGCGTCGACTGGAAACCCGAACCCCAGTCTTCGCGGACAAAAGGCAGGTCCAGCTCGGCGCAGGTCCACAAGACCTTGCGGACATTAATGGAACTTGCCTTCCCCAGGATACGCAGCATGGACGCCCTTTCGCTATGGTTATTCGAATAATCATAGTCGAGCCGGACACGGCGTGCCTGTTTTCAGTGCGCTCAGCCGTTATTTTTGCTAGGATTCGGGGGTTTTGCTACCCTTCATCGCATGGCCACTGACAAAGAACTAAACGACTTCCTCGAGAGTGTGGAGCGGCGCGCCTTCAAGCAGGCCGCGTACGCGGTCCGCAAGGACGAGGCAGCGCTGGACATCGTTCAGGACGCCATGATCAAGCTGGCCGAGAAATACGGCGACAAGCCCATGGCCGAACTGCCGATGCTGTTCCAGCGCATCCTGCAGAACACCATCCTCGATTATTTCCGGCGCGAGAAGGTCCGCAATACCTGGGTCAGCCTCTTCGGCAGCCTGGGAAGGCGCGATGAAGACGACGAGGACTTTGATATACTCGGCTCCTATGAGGCCGAGGAAGGAACGGCCGCCGCCGAGTCGAGCGCAGACCAGGTCGAACGCGCCGAAACCTTGCGCCTGATCGATGAAGAGATACAAAAGCTACCGGCGCGTCAACGGGAAGCCTTCCTCATGCGTTACTGGCAGGACATGGACGTGGCCGAAACGGCCCAAGCGATGGGATGCTCCGAGGGCAGTGTAAAAACGCATTGTTCTCGCGCTACGCATTCCCTGCAAAAAGCCCTGGAGGCCAAGGGAATTAAATTATGAATACCGACGACATCAACCTGGCGTACAAGGTCCGCCACGCCCTGAACGAGAACCTCGATGCCCTGCCGGCCTCGACCACCGACCGGCTGGCCGCCGCGCGCGCCCTCGCGCTGTCGCGCAAGAAGGCCGACGTGCCCCGAAAGCATGCGGGCTTCGATGTCCGTTCGCTGTTCGAGATGCAGTGGATGCGCGGCCTTGCCGTGGCCGCGCCGCTGCTGGCGATGGTCATCGGCCTGGCCGGCGTCTACCAGACCGAACGCGAGCAGCGCTCGGCCGAGCTGGCCGACCTGGACGCCGCCGTGCTGTCGGACGACCTCCCGCTCACCGCCTACACCGACCACGGCTTCAATGCCTACCTGGCCCAGCAACAGCAGCAAGCCCCGCAACGCGCTCAGTAAGGCCCAGCTTTGATGACGGCAAACAAGGGTAAAGTCGCTGCCGCCGGCGCCGCAGCCGCATTGGCCGGCATCGTACTGCTGTTCAGCCAGCAGCACGACCGCATCGCCATGCCGGATGCGAACAGCACCACTCCCGCCGCCGATACCGCGCCGCATGCCGGCGCCCACGGTACGGCGCCCGCGCACAAGGGCGGCGACAAACCGCTGTGGCGTTCCCTGACCCCGGGCCAGCAGCTGGCCCTGCAGCCCCTGCAGGCGGAGTGGGACCAGCTGGACGGCGTGCGCAAGCAGAAATGGCTGCAACTGGCGAACCGCTTCGCCGCGCTGAAACCGGAAGAACAGCAACGCGTGCAGGAGCGCATGCGCGAATGGGCAAAGCTGAGCCCGGCGCAGCGCGAGCTGGCGCGCGAAACCTATGCGCGGACGCGCAAGATCGCTCCCGAGCAGAAGAGCGCGAGCTGGGAAAGCTACCAGCAACTGCCGGAAGAGGAGAAGAAGCAGCTGGCTGCTTCCGTGGCCGGCCGCAAGAAGACCTCCGTGGTGCCGAGCCAGGCCAGCGGCAAGGTCGTGGCGCCGCTCGGCCAGGGCGCGACCTCCTGCCCGGCCGGCACCGTGAAGAACAGCGTCTCCGCCACCCCGCCCTGCGTGGCCATCCCGAGCACCCCGCAGCAGCCGGCGCCCGCCGTACCGGCGCCGCAGCCCGCCCAGCCCGCCCAGCCGAAACCGTCCGAACAGGAAAAACCGGTGCCGGCCAACTGGGGCATCAGTCCGAACAACGCCTGAGTTTTCGAGTTCTTACATGAGCGATACACCCAGCATCAAACGCCGCCTGATCGTCATGGTCTACGAGACCTTTCTCCTTCTGGCCGTCGAGATGCTGGCGGTAGCGCTCTACCTGCTGGTCACGCGCAACAGCCACGCGCCGCTGGCCGGCTACGGCCTCAAGGTCTTCCTGTTCCTCGTTACCGGCGCCTACTTCGTCTGGAGCTGGACCAACAGCGGCCACACGCTGGCGATGAAGACCTGGCGCCTGTGCCTCACGGACGGCCATCGGGGCCGCATCTCCGTCAAAACCGCGGCCCTGCGCTACCTGCTGGCCTGGGGCTGGTTCCTGCCGGCGCTGATCGCCTGCGGCCTGCTCGGACTGACGGGCAAGGCCGCGGTGTCGATCGCGATCGCCGTCGGCGTGGCCGCCTGGGCCCTCACCGCCTTCCTCGACAAGGACCGCCAGTTCCTGCACGACCGCCTGGCGGGCACCCGCCTGGTGCAGCTGCCCAAGGCCGCCGCCGCTACTGCGCCAGCAGCTTCCTGATCTGACCTCCTTCGCTAGCGGCCGGCGCCGATGACCGCGTCGGCAAAGGCGCGCGGCGCTTCCTGCGGCGGCTTGCGGGCTGCGGCGGGACCATTGTCGGCAAAGGCCGGGATGGCGCGCAGACGGCCGACGATATCGGCGATGGCCGGCCAGCGCGCCAGCGCCAGCCCTGCCCGCTCGGCGTTGACGGCCTGGGGGAACAGGAAGACATCGCCCAGGCTGGGCGCATCGCCGCAGCTCAGCAGGCCCCTGCCTCGCCGCGCCAGCAATGTTTCGAGCGCATCCATCCCCTCCGCGATCCAGTGCCGCTTCCAGGCATCGATCACATCCGTATCGAGGCCGTGCACGCTGCGTAGCAGACCTGCAACGCGCGGCGTCACCAGCGGATGGATCTCGGCGGCGATAGCCAGCGCGATCGCCCTCGCCCGGGCCCGCGCCGCGGCTTCGCGCGGCAGCAGCGGTGGTTCAGGGAAGCGTTCGTCGAGGTACTCGACGATGGCCAGCGACTGGGTCAGCAGCTCGCCCGTATCGAGCAACAGGGCCGGCACCAGGCCTTGCGGGTTGACGGACAGGTAGCCGGCGCTGCGGTTCTCGGCATGTGCGCCGAGGATGGCAACCGGCACGCGTTCCACCGCCACGTTCTTCAGGGCCAGTGCAATTCGGACCCGGGATGCCGCCGATGAGACCTCGTTGTCGTAGAACTTCATGCTTCCCCTCCGTTATTTATTACAGAAATCGTTATTGCGATAAGTAATTAAATCGAAGTCTAGCACTGGTTTCCGGCACTATCAAGTGCGATAACGATTATTTCGATAATTATTTTACAGGGTGGCGGCAGACCAGTGCGACAGGCTGTACAAGGCTGCCGGGTCGGGCGATCAACGTGCCTGCAAGGCCGCGATGGTAAAGCTGGCCGTGGCGCCCAACTGTGCGGCGCTGGCGCCGGCCTTGGCGCTGATGCGCATGCCGCGGATTGCCGTGTGAATGAAGTGGGCGGCAGCGTCCGGGTCGACGTCCTCGGCCAGTTCACCCTGCTCTCTCGCGCGCGCCAGGACTTCGGCAAAGATTTCTTCCGTCATCTGCTGGCTGCGCTCGATGCTTGCGTACACCTCGGGATCGCCCTTGCCGAACTCCGCGACCGCATTCACCGACAGGCAGCCCCGCTCGCGCTGGCAGGCGTCGCTGCGCGCCACCCCCTGCAGGAAATCGCCGAGCGCCCCCAGCGCCGACGGTCCGGCGGAAAGGCGCCGGCGTAAAGCGTCACGCCCGGTATCGGTGTAGTGGGCCAACGCAGCCAGGTAGAGCTGCTTCTTGTCGCCGAAGGTGTCGTACATGCTCTGGCGCCCGATCTTCATCGCCGACAGCAGATCGTCCAGCGACGTCGCTTCATAGCCCTGGTTCCAGAAGACCTCCATTGCCGCTTCCAGCGCCTGGGCCGGATCGAATACCTTGGTGCGCGCCATGCCGCTTCTCCTTGCCGAAATTATTCTTGACTAGTCAGTCCAGATTGAAAGTATAATCGATTCGCACTTCCTGCGGAAGCTTTGCGCCGATCGGCTCGCCGGTCGTTTTTTTGATCCAATATTTGACTGATTAGTCCAGAAAGGCTCCCCATGAACACCCTCACCGGTTCCCTCAGCGGAAAGACCGCCCTCGTCACCGGCGGTTCGCGTGGTATCGGCGCCGCCATCGTGCGCCGCCTGGCCGCCGACGGCGCTACCGTCGCTTTCACCTATGCCAGCTCGCCGGAGCGAGCGCGTGCGCTGGAAGCGGAAGTCGAGGCGGCCGGCGGCCGCGCCCTGGCGATCCAGGCCGACAGCGCCGACCCTGCCGCCGTCGAGCGCAGCGTGTCCGAGACTGTGCAGGCCTTCGGCCGTATCGACATCCTCGTCAATAACGCCGGCATCCTGGTGCACAAGCCGCTGGCCGACACCGTGCTCGACGACTTCGAACGCATCATGGCGGTGAACGTGCGCGCCCAGTTCGTCGCGATCCAGGCGGTGCAAAGGCAGATGGGAGAAGGCGGCCGCATCGTCAACATCGGCAGCATGGTGGCCGACCGTGCCGGCGGGCCCGACCTGACCTTGTATGCGATGAGCAAGGGGGCGGTGGCGGCCCTGACGCGCGGCCTGGCGCGCGACCTCGGCCCGCGCGGCATCACGGTGAACAACGTGCAGCCGGGACCGACCGAAACGGAAATCGTCAGCGACGAAGCAGTGCGCGCCGCGCTGCGCACCATGATCCCGATCGGGCGCATGGGCCGCGACAGCGAGATCGCCGGCCTGGTCGCCTGGCTGGCGGGACCGGAATCGGCCTACGTCAACGGTGCTTCGCTCACCATCGACGGCGGCTTCGTGGCCTGACTAGAAGGGCGCGCTCAGAACTTTTCGACGTCGCGCAGGAAGCGCCACTGCCCCAGCGGCAGGCTGCTCAGGGCCACGCGGCCGATGCGCAGCCGGCGCAGGCCCGTAACCTTCAGGCCGACACTGACGCACAGCGCTTCGATCTGGCCCGGCACGATGCCCTTGCCGGCGAAGCGCAGGCGCGCCTCGCTCTGCCAGCTGGCCTTGATCGGCGCATTCGGCTTGCCGCCGGCGTTCAGGCGCTTGAGACCATCCTCGGCGATGGCGCCGGTGACCTCGGCCACGTATTCCTGCTCGATGCGGTCGCTGTCCTGCCCCAGTTTGCGGACGATGCGCCAGTCCTGGCTGAACACCACCAGGCCGCTGGCCAGGGCTTCCAGCGGCATCGCCGGCGTCAGCCTGGTCAGGTGACGCTTCAGCGCGCGCTCGCCCTCGTATGCCGGGAACAGGCCGTCCAGCTGCAGCGAGTCGAGCGCCGCCTTGCCGTGCAGGCCGGCCGGCTTGTGCAGCAGGATGGTGACCGGCGCCGGCTCTTCCGCCGTTGCACCCGGCAGCAGCTCGACGCGCTGCGCCGGCGTCACGCGGGTGGCCGGTTCGTCGACCACTTCACCGTCGACGCTGACCCAGCCGCCGACAATGTAGCGCTCGGCGTCGGCGCGCGAACACGCCACGGTTTCGGCCACGCGTTTGGCCAGGCGGATACCGTCGTCGCTCACTTGAAGAAGTCCTTGAATGCGGCAATGGTGGTCTGCACGTCCTGCTTGCTGACGTCCAGGTGGGTCACCAGGCGCGTGTGCGTGCCGATCGAAGCGCGGATGCCTTTATTCGCCAGATGCTCGCGTAGCGCCGGGACGGCCGCTTCGGGGATCTCGACGTAGAAGATGTTAGTCTGCGGCGTGGTGACCTTGAGCTGCTCGATCTGCGCCAGGCCGCTCGAGAGATCGGCGGCGTTCTGGTGGTCCTCGGCCAGGCGCTCGACGTTGTTCTCCAGCGCGTACTGGGCCGCCGCGGCGATCACGCCGGCCTGGCGCATGCCGCCACCCAGCATCTTGCGCCAGCGCTTGCCCTGCTCGATGAAGGCCTTGGGGCCCAGCAGCACGGAACCGACCGGCGCGCCCAGGCCTTTCGACAGGCAGACCGAGACGGTGTCGAAGCCTTGTACCGCCGCGCGCAGACTGATGCCATTCTTGACGGCGGCGTTGCAGACGCGCGCGCCGTCGAGGTGGGTCGCCAGGCCCTTGTCGTGCGCCAGCCTGGTCGCAGCCAGCACGTACTCCTGCGGCAGCACGCGGCCGCCGATGGTGTTCTCGAGCGCCAGCAGGCGCGTGCGCGCGAAGTGCATGTCGTCCGGCTTGATGTAGGCCGCGATATCGCTCAAGGCGATGCTGCCGTCCGCCTGGTTGGCGATCGGTTGCGGCTGGATGCTGCCCAGCACCGCGGCGCCGCCGCCTTCGTATTTGTAGGTGTGCGCTTCCTGGCCGACCAGGTATTCGTCGCCGCGGCCGCAATGGCCCATCAGCGCGATCAGGTTGGTCTGGGTGCCCGATGGTGCGAACATGCCGGCCTCGAAGCCGAACAGCTCGGCCGCGAAGTCCTGCAGGCGGTTGACGGTCGGGTCGTCGCCATACACGTCGTCGCCGACCGGGGCTGCGGCCATGGCGGCGCGCATCTCGCTAGAGGGTTGGGTGACGGTGTCGCTGCGCAGGTCGATCCAGTGTTGTTCGCTCATGGTTCTCTATCGGTCAGTCGGTCGTGGTCGTGTAGAAGCGCTGGGCCATCTCTTCCAGGCCCACTTCGGCCAGCACCTGCTGCAGGCGCTCGGCGGGCCGCTTGCGCGGCAGATTCTTATAGGTGGCGACGATCAGCTCGTTCTTCATCGAGTGCTCCCAGCCCACCAGTTCCGTCACCGTCACCTGGTAGCCGTGCGCCTCCAGCTGCAGGCAGCGCAGCACGTTGGTGATCTGGCTGCCGAATTCGCGGGTGTGGATGGGGTGGCGCCAGATCTCGGTCAGCGCGCTGCGGCCCAGGTCCTTGCCCTTGTTCTTGCGCAGCACCGAGGCCACCTCGGCCTGGCAGCAGGGCACCAGCACGATGTGCTTCGCCTTCTTCTTCAGCGCGAAGTCGATCGCGTCGTCGGTGGCGGTGTTACAGGCGTGCAGCGCGGTGACGACGTCGATGGCCGGCGGCAGCTTGCCCGATTCGGTGGATTCCGCCACCGACAGGTTCAGGAAGGACATGCCCTCGAAGCCCAGGCGCGCCGCCAGCTCCGTCGATTTCTGCACCAGTTCTTCGCGGGTCTCGATGCCGTAGATATGACCGCCCTCGCCCGCCGCCTTACCCTTGAACAGCAGGTCGTAGAGGATGAAGCCGAGGTAGGACTTGCCGGCGCCATGGTCGACCAGGGTCACGCCCTGCTTCTGCTCTCCCTGCTGCGCCAGCACGTCGGCGACCAGCGGCTCGATGAACTGGACCAGGTGGTAGACCTGCTTGAGCTTGCGGCGGCTGTCCTGGTTCAGTTTGCCGTCGCGGGTGAGGATGTGCAGCTCCTTGAGCAGCTCGATCGACTGCCCGGGCTTCACCTCGGGGAGCAGTTCGTAGACGGTCGGCGCCGGCTTCTTCGCGGCGTTATCTTTTTTAACTAGCTTCATCTATCCAGGCCGTTTGTATGGCTTCCAGCACGCGCTCGCCGCCGCGGGCGCGGTCGTCGTCGAAGCCGTCGAGCTCGACGACCCAGTTATGCAGGTCCACGAAGCGCACCCTTGTGGGGTCGACATCCGGATACTTCTCGACCAACGCTTCGGCGATGGCGGTGACGTCGGTCCACTTCATGGCGCGCTCCTCGATCGTAGATCAGTGGTTCTCTGCGGCGTGGTTGATCGTGTATTTCGGGATCTCGACCACCAGGTCTTCATCCGCGATGATGGCCTGGCAGGACAGGCGCGAGTTCGGCTCCAGGCCCCAGGCCTTGTCCAGCATGTCCTCTTCCTTCTCTTCCTGCTCGTTCAGCGAGTCGAAGCCTTCGCGCACGATCACGTGGCAGGTCGTGCAGGCACATACGCGGTCGCAGGCGTGCTCGATCTCGATGTCGTTTTCCAGCAGGGTGTCGCAGATCGACTTGCCGGTCTGACCATCGAGCACGGCGCCTTCGGGGCAGAAGACGGGATGGGGGAGGATGACGATTTGTGGCACTTCTTTACCTCGTTTATATTATTTAGACCTGATCCAGCGATTTGCCGGCCAATACCTTGCGCACGCTCTTGTCCATGCGCCGCGCCGCGAATTCCTCGGTGCCGTGGGCCAGCGCCTGCACCGCATCGTGCAGCTTGTTCTGGCGCTCGTCGATGTTGACGGCGTCGTCGTTCGAGCGGGCCAGCGCGTCGCGCACGCCCTGCTCCAGCGTGGCGACCGCCGCGCGTTCTTCATCGCTCAGCAGCTCGGCGTCGGTGTCGAGTGCCGACTGCGTGGCCAGCAGGATGCGCTCGGCCTCGACCTGTTCTTCGCGCAGCGCGCGGGCGACCATGTCGACCTGGGCCGAGTTGTAGGAGTCCTGCAGCATGCGCGCGACTTCGTCGTCTCCCAGGCCGTAGGACGGCTTGACGGTGATCGAGGCTTCCACGCCCGAACGCGTCTCGCGCGCCGACACCGCCAGCAGGCCGTCCGCATCGACCTGGTAGGTCACGCGGATGCGCGCCGCGCCGGCCGCCATCGGCGGGATGCCGCGCAATTCGAAGCGCGCCAGCGAACGGCAGTCGGAGACCAGCTCGCGCTCACCCTGCACCACGTGCACCGCCAGCGCGGTCTGGCCGTCCTTGAAGGTCGTGAACTCCTGCGCACGCGCGCACGGAATGGTCGAGTTGCGCGGGATGATCTTCTCGACCAGGCCGCCCATGGTCTCGATGCCCAGCGACAGCGGGGTCACGTCCAGCAGCAGCCAGTCGTCGCCGGCCGCGCGGTTACCGGCCAGCAGGTTCGCCTGGATCGCGGCGCCCAGCGCCACCACCTTGTCCGGGTCGATGTTCGCGTGCGGGATGGTCTTGAAGTAGTCGCCCACCGCGCGGCGGATGTTCGGCATGCGCGTCGCGCCGCCGACCAGCACCACGCCGTCGACGTCTTCCACGCTCACGTTCGCATCGCGCATGGCCTTGCGGACGGCGTTCATGGTTTTCGCGACCAGCGGCTGGGTGATCTCGGCGAAGGTCTTCGCACTGACGGTCACCTGCACGATCTCGCCCGACTTCAGGAGCGCATCGACGGTCGTTTCTTCGTTGGTCGACAGCAGTTCCTTGGCCTGGCGCGCCTTGACCATCAGCGTGGCCGTGTCTTCGTCCGACAGCGGCGCGAGGCCGGCCTGCTGGGTGATGTGGCAGAACAGGCGCTGGTCGAAGTCGTCACCGCCCAGGGCCGAATCGCCGCCGGTCGACAGCACTTCGAACACGCCTTTGGACAGCTTGAGGATCGAGATATCGAAGGTACCGCCGCCGAGGTCATACACGGCGTAGACGCCTTCCTTGCCATGGTCGAGGCCATAGGCGATGGCGGCCGCGGTCGGCTCGGACAGCAGGCGCAGCACGTTCAGGCCGGCCAGCTGGGCCGCGTCCTTGGTCGCCTGGCGCTGGGCGTCGTCGAAGTAGGCGGGCACGGTGATCACGGCGCCGACCAGTTCGTCGCCGAGGGCGTCTTCGGCGGTCTGGCGCAGCGTGGCCAGGATCTGGGCCGAGACTTCGACCGGGCTTTTCACGCCGGCGACGGTCTTGACCTGAACCATGCCCGGGGCATCGACGAAGTCATACGGCATGTTCTCGGCGTGCGCGATGTCCTTCAGGCCACGGCCCATGAAGCGCTTGACGGAGACGATGGTGTTCTTCGGATCGGTGGTGCGGTGGGCTTGCGCCTTGTAGCCGATGTTGGCGTGGCCATTCGGCAGGTAGCGCACGATCGATGGCAGCAGCGCGCGGCCGTCTTCGTCGCTCAGCACTTCGGGAATGCTGGAGCGGACGGTCGCGACGAGGGAATTGGTGGTGCCCAGGTCGATACCCACCGCCAGCCGGTGCTGGTGCGGCGCGGTCGACATGCCGGGTTCGGAAATCTGCAGTAGTGCCATGGTCGTGTTACCTGATCGTTTTGTTTTTCTTGGAATTGCGCCGGCGTGGGCACGGGGTGCCCACCCTACCGCAAACGTCGCGGGTCGTAGGGTGGGCACACCGTGCCCACGTCATGATTCGAGCGCTTCGAACGCGTAGTGCAGCTCGTCCGCGAATTTATCGAGGAACATCAGCGCCCGCACGCCCTGCGCCGCCTGGGTGTAATCGCCGGCGTCGAGCAGCTTGCCGACCTGCGCCAGCCGGCTTTTTTTCTCGCTGCGGATCTGGGCGTCCAGCCCGTCAAGCGCCTCGGCGTCCTTGGAGGCGCGAGCATCGCCGAGCGCCTCGCGCATTTCCATCTGCTGCATCAGGAAGTCCATCGGCATGGCCGTGTTGGACTCGGTCTGCAGGTCGACGCCGTTCAGCTCGCACAGGTAGCGCGCGCGCAGCATCGGGTTGCGCAGGGTCTTGTAAGCCTCGTTGGCACGGGTCGCCCACTGCATCGCGACGCGCTTCTCGGCGTCGCTGGCGTTGACGAAGCGGTCCGGATGCACGCGGCCCTGGACTTCGCGGTAGGCCGAATCCAGCGCGTCCTGGTCGACGTCGAACCTGGCCGGGAGTTGGAACAGCTCGAAGTGGTTCTGCATCGTGCGTCTTAAATGCGGAAGGATTCGCCGCAGCCGCAGTTGTCCTTGACGTTCGGATTGTTGAAGCGGAAGCCTTCGTTCAGGCCTTCGCGTGCGAAGTCCAGTTCGGTGCCGTCGATGTAGGCCAGGCTCTTCGGATCGACGAAGACCTTCACGCCGTGCGACTCGAAGACATTGTCTTCAGCGGCCGGCTCGTCGACGTATTCCAGCTTGTAGGCCAGGCCGGAGCAGCCGGTCGTGCGCACACCGAAACGCAAGCCGACACCCTTGCCCCGGCGTTCGAGGTAACGGGTGATGTGACGCGCGGCTTTTTCGGTCAGGGTGATTGCCATCTCTTGATTCTCCAGCTTGATTCAGTTGCTTGCTACGTGGGCTCGGGGAGCCCACCCTACGTCATCGTTGTGCATTGTAGGGTGGGCACCCCGTGCCCACGCGGTCCCGCAAATTACGCGGCTTTTTCTTCGGCTGCGTGCTTGTGCTTGTAGTCGGCCACGGCGGCCTTGATCGCGTCCTCTGCCAGGATCGAGCAGTGGATCTTCACCGGCGGCAGCGCCAGTTCTTCTGCGATCTGGGTGTTCTTGATGGACAGCGCTTCGTCCAGCGACTTGCCCTTCACCCATTCGGTCACCAGCGAGCTCGAAGCGATCGCCGAGCCGCAGCCGTAGGTCTTGAATTTCGCGTCTTCGATCACGCCGGCTTCGTTCACCTTGATCTGCAGCTTCATCACGTCGCCGCAGGCCGGGGCGCCGACCATGCCGGTGCCGACGTCGTCGGAATTCTTGTCGAACGAGCCGACGTTGCGCGGGTTTTCGTAGTGGTCGAGGACTTTGTCGGAATATGCCATGTCAGTGCTCCTTGAATTCGTAAATTAGTGGGCGGCCCATTGGATCGTGCTCAGGTCGATGCCATCCTTGTGCATCTCCCACAGCGGCGACAGTTCGCGCAGCTTGCCGACTTTTTCCTTCAGCAGCTTGATGGCGAAGTCGATGTCTTCTTCGGTCGTAAAACGGCCGATCGTGAAGCGGATCGAGCTGTGCGCCAGTTCGTCGCTGCGGCCCAGGGCGCGCAGCACGTAGGACGGTTCCAGCGAGGCCGAGGTGCAGGCCGAGCCCGACGACACCGCCAGGTCCTTGACCGCCATGATCAGCGATTCGCCTTCGACGAAATTGAAGGACACGTTCAGGTTGTGCGGCACGCGGTGTTCCATGTCGCCGTTGATGTAGACCTCTTCGATCTCCATCAGGCCCTTGGCCAGGCGGTCGCGTAGCGCCTTGATGCGTGCAAGCTCGGTGTCCATCTCTTCCTTGGCGATGCGGAAGGCTTCGCCCATGCCGACGATCTGGTGCGGCGCCAGCGTGCCCGAACGCAGGCCGCGCTCGTGGCCGCCGCCGTGCATCTGCGCTTCCAGGCGCACGCGCGGCTTGCGGCGCACGTACAGCGCGCCGATGCCTTTCGGGCCATAGGTCTTGTGCGCGCTGAAGCTCATCAGGTCGACCTTCAGCTCTTCCAGGTTGATCTCGACCTTGCCGGTGGCTTGCGCCGCGTCGCTGTGGAAGATGATGCCCTTCTTGCGGCACAGTTCGCCGATTTCCTTGATCGGCTGGATCACGCCGATCTCGTTATTCACCAGCATGACGGAAACGATGATGGTGTCCGGACGAATCGCCGCTTCCAGCTGTTCGACCGATACCAGGCCATTGTCCTGCGGCTCCAGGTAGGTCGCCTCGAAGCCGACGCGTTCCAGTTCGCGCACGGTATCCAGCACGGCCTTGTGCTCGGTCTTGACCGTGATGATGTGCTTGCCCTTCGACTTGTAGAAGTGAGCGGCGCCCTTCAGGGCTAGGTTGTTCGATTCGGTCGCGCCCGAGGTCCAGATGATCTCGCGCGGATCGGCGCCGACCAGGGCGGCGACATTGGCGCGCGCTTCCTCGACGGCCGCTTCGGCGCTCCAGCCATAGGCGTGGCTGCGCGATGCCGGATTGCCGAACTGCTCGCGCAGGAACGGGATCATCGCATCGGCGACGCGCGGATCGATCGGCGTGGTGGCCGAGTAGTCCATGTAGATCGGGAAGTGCGGTGCAGTCTGGAAGCTCTGCTCGATTTTTTTGTCCAGGGGCGCGTTCATCAGTTCACTCCAATATGCTTTGCTTCAGTATTTTCCGAAGGAGCGTGGCGGTGCATGACCACCACGTTCTGTTCCTTCTGCTCTTTCTGTTTCTGCTGCTCGACCAGGTCATGCAGGGTGACCGAATCGAGGTAATCGACCATCTTCGCGTTCAGCGTGGCCCACAGCTCGTGGGTCATGCAGCGGGTGCCGCTGGCGGCATCGGCGCCGTGGCAGTTTTCCTTGCCGCCGCACTGGGTGGCGTCGAGCGGTTCGTCGACGGCGATGATGATGTCGGCGACGGTCACCTTGTCGGCGGTTCGCGCCAGACTGTAGCCGCCGCCCGGGCCACGCACCGACTCGACGATCTCGTGCCGGCGCAGCTTGCCGAACAGCTGTTCCAGATAGGACAGCGAAATGGCCTGGCGCTGGCTGATGCCCGACAGCGTGACGGGACCATTGCCCTGACGCAGGGCAAGATCGATCATCGCAGTAACAGCAAAACGGCCTTTGGTGGTCAGACGCATCACAACCCCGGGTAGGTATCCAAACAGTGTTAAAATCTTGCTTCTCTTCAACGTCCTCAAGTGCATTTCCTGCATTAGCAAGAATAAAAACCTGATTAGTTGATTGATTTAGTCAAGTATAGCGCATTCGGCGGGGTTTGTCTTGGAGGCCCCAAAACCGGCCAGCCCCTTAATTCGGGGCTAATTCGGGGTCAGAGCACTTTTTCTGGCAATAGTCTCTGTGTAACTTCTGTCCGTTTGTTGTCCAGCCTTCCCTTTGCCGCTGCCCAAATCGGCGTCGCCATCTGTCTGCGGATCAATTGCTCGAAAAAGTGCTCTGACCCCGAATTTAGGGGTGGAGCAGTTGCATCGGGCCGAACAGTTTGTGCATGCCTTCGTGGCCGATGAAGCTGAGGTTGTAGGGGTGTTCGGCGTGGATTTGCGGGAAGTTGTCGGCTTCCGGCACTTTCTTCAGTTGCTCGGCGATCTTGCCCCACAGGACCAGAGTCGGCTTTTCCTTGCACTCCCCCAGGGCCGCGAACACGGCGCGCTGGAATGGCAGCCAGGCGCGGGCGTCCACCACCGGGGCGACATGCTTGCGAAACACCAGCGAGGCATTCAGCAGCAGGAAGCCCTGCCCGACCAGCTTGTCCTGCAGCTCGGCCAGGGTCTGGATCGCGCCGCCTTCGCGCGCCGCTTTGGCGATCGGCGCCAGCGCCGCGCCGCCGGTATCGTCGATATTCAGTTGCCCATCCGCCACCAGCAGCATCTTCATGAAGTTGCGCAATGAAGTCGCGCGGTTGACCGGCTTCGACAGGCCCGTCTCCGACCACAGCTCGCCCACCGCGCCGTCCATGAAGCACACGCCGGTCGCACTTTCCGGGCGCGGATACGGCCCCTCCCCCACCAGCACGTAGCGCACCTTTTGCAGCGGCAAGGAGAAGGCCGCGAACAGGCGTCCGCCGGTCGGCAGGTAATCGTCTTCGGCCAGCGCCGGCAGGTAGGCCGGGTCGGCTTCCATCATGGCGCGCAGGCCGGCTTCCAGGTGCGGGCGCCAGGAGGGATCGGCAAGGCCCAGGGCGCCGAGGATGGCTGCGGGGATGGCGGTCGTCGGCATGGTCGGATCGGCAAGCTGAAAAGGACGCAGATTGTAGCCGACCGGGCCGTACCCAAGAGCGCGCACCGTCTTTTTTTGCGGACTGTTCCGCGCGTCAAGCTCGCGTCCGGGTTTCGAAAAACGGTGCATCATCGCCCGCATCTTGCAACCCACAGGAGAGCCTCATGCAAACGATCCAGGATGTGATGACCCGCGACGTGCAAAGCATCTCGCCGCAGGAAACGATACAGCGCGCCGCCCAGATGATGGATGAGCTGAACGTCGGCTCGATTCCCGTGCTCGACGGCCAGAAGCTGGTCGGCATGATCACCGACCGCGACATCACCGTGCGCGCCACCGCCGCCGGCCAGGCGCCGGGCAGCACCCGCGTCGGCGACGTGATGAGCACCGACGTGCGCACCTGCTCGCCCAACCAGACCGTCGACGAAGTGCTTGGCCAGATGGGCGACGTGCAGATTCGCCGCGTCCCGGTGATCGACGAAAAGTCGCAGAAAGTGGTCGGCATCGTCTCGATGGGCGACATGGCGACCAAGCACTCGGCCGGCATCGACCACGCGCTGGAAGAGGTGTCGACGCCTTCCGAGCCGGACCGCTCGACGCTCGGCTCGCAGACCCGGCACTGAGCCGAAACTGAGCGCGCCAGCCGGCCGCAGATTATTCCGCGTCCGGCTGGTTCGAAGGATGGGCCGCGACGAAGGCCGGCATCGCGCTGCAGGCCGCGTTGATGCGCGCAATCGTCGGATAGGCGGCGATATCGATCCCGTTGCGCTGCGCATTGAAGACCTGCGGCACCAGGCAGCAGTCGGCGATGGTCGGCGTGTCGCCGTGGCAGAACTGGCCGGCATCCGCATCGCGCGCCAGGTGCTTCTCGAGCGCCTCCAGGCCGCCGACCAGCCAGTGGCGGTACCACTCCGTCTTCTGCTCTTCCGACAGGCCCAGGTCGCGCACCAGGTAGCGCAGCACGCGCAGATTGTTCACCGGATGGATGTCGCAGGCGACGATCTGCGCCAGCTCGCGCACGCGGGCGCGCCCGATGGCGTCCGCCGGCATGATGGGCGTCTGCGGATAGGCTTCCTCCAGATACTCGAGGATGGCGACCGACTGCGTCAGCGTGATCCCTTCATCGACGAAGGCCGGCACCAGCCCGCTCGGATTGATCGCACGGTATTCGTCCCGCAGCTGTTCGCCGCCGCCGCGCAGCAGGTGCACCGGAATCGCTTCATAAGCCAGGCCCTTCAGGTTCAGCGCGATGCGGACCCGGTACGCGGCCGAGCTGCGGAAATAGGTGTAGAGCTTCATGCCTTGCTCCCGTGATTGTGCGCGCGAGCGTGGTAACGGACGACTTCCTGGTCGATGGTGCCGAAGATGCTCGCGCCGTTTGCGTCCAGCATCTCGATGCGGACCGTGTCGCCGTAGCGCAGGAAAGGCGTCTGCGGCGCGCCCTGCTCGATGGTCTCGTACATGCGCAGCTCGGCCAGGCAGCAGTAGCCGACGCCGCCGTTGGCGATGCTGGAGCCGTGCAACCCGCCCTGCTTGTTCGACACCGTGCCCGAACCGATGATGCTGCCGGCCGCCAGCTCGCGCGTTTTGGCGGCATGCGCGACCAGCTGGGCGAAGCTGAAGGTCATGTCGTCGCCGGCGTTCGGACGGCCGAAGGGCGCGTCGTTGAGCGTGACCTGCAATGGAAGGCACAGCTTGCTGTCGCGCCAGGCATCGCCCAGCTCGTCCGGCGTCACCGCCACCGGCGAGAAGGCGCTGGCCGGCTTTGACTGGAAGAAGCCGAAGCCCTTTTCCAGCTCCTTCGGGATCAGGTTGCGCAGCGAGACGTCGTTCACCAGCATCACCAGGCGGATCGCGCCTGCTGCCTGCTCGAGGCTGGCGCCCATCGGCACGTCGCCGGTGACGACCGCCACTTCCGCTTCGAGGTCGACGCCCCAGTCCTCGGACAGCACCGCGATCGGGTCGCGCGGGCCGACGAAGGAATCCGAGCCGCCCTGGTACATCAGCGGATCCTGGTAGAAGGACGGCGGCACCTGGGCGCCGCGCGCCTTGCGCACCAGCTCGACGTGGTTGATGTAGGCGGAACCGTCCGCCCACTGGTAGGCGCGCGGCAGCGGTGAGGCGCACTCTTCTTCCAGGAAGGAGTCGGCGTCCTGGGCCACGCCCTGGTTCAGCTGCTCGTACACCTGCTGCAGCTTCGGCGCGACGCGCTCCCAGTCGTCCAACGCGGCCTGCAGGGTGCGCGCGATGTTGGGAACGGCCTGGCAGGTGACGAGATCGCGGCTGACGACGACCAGGGTGCCGTCGCGGCCGCCGGCTTTCAGGGTGGCGAGTTTCATGGGATTCCTCAGCGATTGAATGATGTCCAATTAAAAATGAAAACGGACTATCATACAAACAATATTTTTCGCCCTATTTATCGGATTATCTGATGAATCCAACCCTGCGCCAGATGCGCGCTTTCATCGCCGTGGCCAAAACCGGTAACTTTACGCTTGCGGCGCAGTTCCTGCACGTCACACAATCCGCATTGTCCGGTTTGATCAAGGAACTCGAACAAACGCTGGGCGCCCGCGTGATCGACCGCAGTACGCGCCGGATCGCCTTGACGGAAATGGGCAACGAGCTCTATCCCTTATTCAACCAGATGATCGACGATCTCGACCGCGCGCTGGCGAACGTCGCCGATCATGCCCAGCTGAGAAAGGGCGTCGTGCGGATCGCCGCGCCCCAGCTGATGGCCTGCACCCTGCTGCCGCAGGCGATCGCGGCCTGGCGCGAACGCCACCCGGACGTCAAGGTCAGCCTTGCCGACAGCGGGGTCGAGAATGTCACGGCGCGGGTGCTGTCCGGCGAAGTCGACTGCGGCATCGCCCCCGAGCGCGACGAGACACCCGAGCTCGACGCCCGCCTGCTGCTCGACATGCCCTTCGAAGCCGTGATCCCGCCGGATCATCCGCTGGCGGGCCGCAAACGGCTGGCCTGGAGCGACCTGGCCGGCTACCCCTTCATCTCGCTGCGCGGCCAGTTCACCGAGCGCCTGCTGGCCGACATGGGCGAAGCGCTGCGCGAAGCGACATTGAAACCCGAGCACGAGGTCAACTTCATGACTACCGCGCTGGCGATGGTGGCGGCCGGCCTCGGGGTCACGGTCTGCATGCCCTACGCGGCGGCGCTGGTGCAGCGCTACGGTCTGCTGAGCCGGCCGCTGGAAGCGCCGGTGCTGACGCGCCGCTTCTACATCTATACACGCGGCCAGCGTTCGCTGTCGCCGGCGGCCGAGGCCTTTGTCGCGCATCTGGAAGAGTACGTCGGCGGCGGACTGCCGCGCCAGTCGCTAGAATAGCGGCATGTCCTTCAATACCATCGCCATCAACCGGGCCATGGACCGCTTCGACAGCCACGCCAGCGTCTGGCTGTTCGGCTACGGTTCCCTGATCTTCAAGGCCGACTTCCCCTACCTCGAGCGCCGTCCCGCCCACATCGGCGGCTGGACCCGGCGCTTCTGGCAAGGTTCGCACGACCACCGCGGCACCGAGACCGCGCCCGGCCGGGTCGTGACCCTGGTGCCGCAAACGGACGCCGTCTGCCACGGCATGGCCTACCTGGTGACGCCCGAGGAATTCGCCCACCTCGACTACCGCGAAAAGAACGGCTACCTGCGCCTTGCCACCGACATTCATTTCGAGGACGGCAGCGCGACCGAGGGCCTGGTCTACATCGCCACCCACGAGAACGCGGCCTACCTGGGCCCGGCCAGCGAGCGCGATATCGCGCGCCAGATCGCTGCTGCCTGCGGCCCGAGCGGCCCGAACAGCGAATACCTGCTGGAACTGGCCAAGGCCTTGCGCGAACTGGGCAAGTTCGACGAGCACGTGTTCGAGATCGAGCGCCATCTGGCTGCCTTTCTAGGCTAAGCTCGGAACTCGATTCGACACGGAGACAACGATGCAGGAAGCACCGCGCCCGCCCTCGGCCAGCGAACTCGATGAAGACACGCTCGCCTTCGTGCGCCGCGTATTCGGTTTCGCGCGCGCCGGCGAAGCCGCCAAACTGGCCACCCTGCTGGACCAGGGCCTGCCGCCCAACCTGCGCAACGAACGCGGCGACAGCCTCTTGATGCTGGCCTGCTATCACGGCCACCACGACGCCGCCAAAGTCCTGCTGGAACACGGGGCCGATCCGGAAATCATGAACGACGCCGGCCAGGCCCCGCTGCACGGCGCCGCCTTCAAGGGCGATCTGCAAGTTGCGACGCTGCTGCTGGACCACGGCGCCGCCGCCGACAGCGCCGGCCCGAACGGCAAGACGGCGCTGATGTTCGCCGCCATGTTCAACCGCAGCGACATCGCCCGGCTGCTGCTGGCGCGCGGCGCAGACCCCTTCCGCCTGGATGCCGACGGCGTGTCGATGCTGGATGCGGCCCGCAAGATGGGGGCGATGGATACGCTGGAACTGCTGGCGGCCGTGACGAACGAACGTTAAGCTGCGGCCTGCGCCGCCGGCTGCGGACAGATGCGGTCCCGCCCGCCTTGCTTGGCTTCGTAGAGCATGGCGTCGGCGCGCAGGAAGAGCGCGTTCTCCGTCTGGCAGGCCGGATAGCCCGCCATGCCGCCGCTGAAGGAAAAGCGCCGCACGTCGCCGGCGCGGACTTCGAAAGGCAAGCCGCCGAAGGCGCGGCGCATCGCATCCAGCCGCGCCCAGCCCTCCTCCACCGTGCAATCCCAGAACACGACCACGAATTCCTCGCCGCCGAAGCGGCTGAGCAGGTCACGCTCGCCCAGATGGGCCGCCAGGCAGACCGCCAGGCGCTTGAGCACGATGTCGCCGAAATAATGGCCCCAGGTATCGTTGATGGTCTTGAACTTGTCGATGTCGATCACGCCGTAGGCCAGCGGACGTTCTTCCTGCGCCGCCTGGCGGATCAGTTCCTGGGCCTTCTGCTGCAGGCCGACCTTGTTGAGCAGGCCGGTCGCGCGGTCTTTCGAGATCAGATCCTTGCTGACGCGGATCTTGCTGGCCCGGTTGACCAGCTGGGCGCAGAGCAGTTCGGCACCGCCGGCGGGCAGCACTGCGTCGAAGCCGTTGGCCAGCGCGCGCTGCATCAGGGCGGCGTCGGGCTGGCGCTGCAGCAGCACGATCTCGCGCACCGGATCGGCTTCGATATTCTTCTTGAGCACGCGCGCCAGCGAATCGGTGCGGGCGAACTCGTCATCGCTGACCAGTACCAGGTCCGGCTGCAGCTCGCGCACCCGCAGGTGCAGGGTCTGGGCCTGGTCGTGCGGAATCAGCTCGATGCGCGCCTGGCGCAGGCAATTCTCATCCATATTGCCCATGTCGCCCAGGTGCATCAGGCGCACCATGTCGCCGCGCTTCTGCTGGACGAAGAGCTTGAACAGCTTGTCGACCAGAACGTCGTTGGCGATCGGCTTTTCGGCATAGGCCAGGCAGTGGCAGTCGACCAGCTTCTGCTGCAGCAGGTAGCGTCCGCCCTGGCGGCTGCTCTGCAGATAGACGTATTCCTTGCCGGCCGGCAGGCGCTGCAGCAGCTCGCCCAGCATCAGCGTCTTGCGGCTGTCCTGCATGTCCGACTGCATGTTGTGCAGGGCATCCAGGTCGATCACGAACAGGCCGTTGCCGGTGTCGCCCTCCACCGCCGCCACGAATTCGCTGACTTCGCTGAAGAAGGCCATGTCGAAGTCGTATTTGTGCGCGTGCAGGCGCAGCTCGGCCGCGTTGTCCTTGATGAAGAAATTTTGCGACAGGAGCAGCGCGCGATATTTATAAAGCGGGACGGGGCTTGGCATGTTGCAGGGTCCATCGGATGCAAAAGTTGCACGGATAACATACAAGGATATTGCCCTGAATGGTATAAAAAATGGAAACTTTTTTTGATGCCGCATCCTGACATGGCGCAACAACAACACCCGGACTATGCAATTCGGGTAGGCACTGGGGCCTGGCTGAGGTATTTCGGCTTCACCTCGCCGGTGAGCCAGACGCCGTTGTCCGATTGGTAGAAAGCAATGCCGTCCGCACGCATGCGCGCCGCGTCGACGCGCAGCATGGCGGGAAAACCATGGCGGGCGCCGACGCGCATGGCGGTCTGCACGTCGGCGGACAGGTGGACGTGATGACGCGCCCGGCCCGCAGCCCGGACGCCAGGATCGCCTTCAGGAAGCGGCTGGCCGTACCGTGGTAGAGCACGGCGGGCGGCTCGGCCTCCCTCAGCTGCAAGTCGACGGCGATGGAATGGCCCTGCCTGGCCCGGATGCGGCTGCCGTCCTCGCTGAAGGCGAAGCGCTGCTTATCGTTGCCGGCGACCACGCGCTCGAGCAGCGCGCGGTCGAGCGGCTTGCCGTGGGCGGCCAGGCAGGCCAGCAGTTCGTCGACGTCCGCCCAGCCGTGGGCGTCCAGCGTCAGGGCTATGCTGTCCGGGCGGTGGCGCAGTACGTAGCTGAGCAGCTTGCTGGTGGCGACGACGGGGTCCTTCATGGACCGAGTATAGGCCGGCCGCAGCCGGGCCCGTATTACACGACGCCTTCGATCACGCGCCGGACCTGCAGCGCGCGCTCCTCGACGCTGCCGCTGACCAGGGTGTAGGGAATACCGCGCGCTTCCAGGTCCTTCAGCACCAGCTGGTGGATGCGTCCGCGCCAGGCTTCGTTCTCGCGCGCGGACTGCTCTTCGTAGGGAATGTCGTCGGCGCAGACGAAGGTATGGGTGTAGCGCTCGCGGCACTCGTCGGCGCAACGCAGCAGCTCGGCCGGCACCGGCTCGGTGACCTGGCCGAATTCCAGGCCCAGCAGCAGCGTGGTCAGGGCATTCGTGTCGACGAACAGGTAGCGCCTGGCATAGGGCATCTGCTCGTCCTCGGCTTCGCGGTGGCGCAGGGCGATATCGACGTAGTCGTCCGCGTTCAGCTGGCCCTGCTTGTCTTCCCAGATGTAGCGGCCGATCTCGGGCACGGCAACGCTGCCGTACTGGCGCGCGAGGTACTCGCACAAGGTCGACTTGCCGGTCGATTCCGCGCCGACGAACACGACCCGCTTGACCTGCCCTGCTGTGCTGCTGCCCTGCTCTTCCATATGCATCCCGTGATCGAAATACCTGCTTGCTAGTGCCGTCCAGAAAGACGAGAGCGCCATCCTAGCCGACGGCGGCGCCCTCCACAAGACGCCAGCCCGGGATCGCCCGCCCGGTCAGAACAAATCCAGCTGCGGACTCGCCTTGGTCTTCTTGCTGGCCGGCTTGCCGCCCCCTTCAGCCGCCGGCGCCCCGCCGAACAGGTCCAGCTGGGTGACGTCCTCGTCGCGCCGCTGGCAGGCAGCCGCCGAGGGCACCACCAGCGGCCGGCGGAACTGCTCGCCGTTCATCTTGCTGAAGCGGCCATTGTAGCCATCCATGCCCAGGCGTTTGATGGCCTTGGTAAAGCGCTGGCGGATCAGGTCGGCCCAGATGCCTTCGCCGCTCATACGCTTGCCGAACTCGCTGTCATATTCCTTGTTGCCGTGCATATCCTTCATGCGGTTCAGCACGCGTTGCGCCCGGTCTGGAAAATGAGCGTACAACCATTGATGGAACAAGGGGTTGACCTCCCACGGCATGCGTAACACCGTGTAGTGGGCGCCAACCGCGCCCGCGTCCCTGGCGGCCTCGAGAATGCGCTCGATTTCCGGTTCCGTGATGAAGGGAATGATGGGCGCCACGCTGACGCTGACCGGGATGCCGGCGTCCGTGAGGGTGCGGATCGCGCGCAGGCGGCGTGCGGGCGCTGCCGCGCGCGGCTCGAGCGTCCGCGCGATCTCGCCGTCCAGGGTCGTGAGGGTGATGGCGGCGGCGGCCAGGCCTTTCTCGGCCATCGGCGCGATCAGGTCGATGTCGCGCTCGATCAGCGCCGACTTGGTGATCAGCCCATATGGGTGATTGCACTCGCCCAGCACCTGCAGTATTTCGCGCGTGATGCCGCGCTCGCGCTCGCAGGGTTGATAGGCGTCCGTGTTCACGCCGATGGCGATGCTCTCGGGCACGTAGCCGGGCTTGGCCAGTTCGCGGCGCAGCAGGTCGGCCGCATTCACCTTGGCGAAGATGCGGCTCTCGAAGTCCAGCCCCGGCGACAGGCCGAGGTAGCTGTGCGAAGGCCGGGCGAAGCAATAGATGCAGCCATGCTCGCAGCCCCGGTAGGGGTTGATCGAGACATTGAAGGGAATGTCCGGCGAGGCGTTACGCGTCAGGATGGTTTTGGCGAACTCATCCGTAACGATGGTCTTCGGCGGCGCCGGCTCGTCCGTCTTCAGTCCCGGAACCGTCCAGCCGTCGTCGAAACGCTCGCGGCCGTGGACTTCGTAACGGCCCTGGAGGTTGGACACGGCGCCACGGCCCTTGTGCGGCGTCAACGGCCGCGGAGGGATCATGACCTGCCCTTGCAATTCCACGTCTTCAGCCCAAGCTTGTTGGCGATTCACTATGGCGCTCCCGAGTACTGTATGGATATACAGTATCGTACACCCGCTTTACTACGGGTTCAAGCGCGAAATCGCTGGGATTGTTGTTCCACAAACCCGTTGAAGCTCTCGAACAACGGTGCGTAGTGTTCGGGCCGCTTTTCCAGTTGCGAAAGTGCAAATGCAGCCGCTTCCAGTGAGGACAGCTGGTCCGGCGCATGGGCCTTGCGAATCCGATAAGCCGAGGGTGGCAAGTCCTGCAGGGTTAGGCGCGGCAGGGCTTGCAGTGAGGAATTAAGGTAGAGCATCTTGCGGCTCTTACGCCAGGTGGCGTCGAGCAGCACCAGGCGCAGCATCTCCGGCGCGCTCAGCAGCGAAGGATCGAGCACAGGCGGCGCCGGCAGCCCGAGCTCGGCCTCGCCCGCCGTCTGCGGATATAGCAGCAGCGGCATGCGCTCGTCCGCATGCAGGGCCGCATCCAGTTCCGTCAAAGGAAACACCGCGCCCACCAGCAGCCGGCTGGACGGCAGACACAGGTGCAGCAGCCGCGCACTGTTCTTGGCGTTGTGCACCTCGAGCGGATGTTGCAGGACCAGCAGCTCGACCTGGCTGGCCAGCGGAGTCACGAAGCGGCAGATGCAGGCGCTCTGTGCTCGCAGGCAGGCGGCGCAGGTCGGGCGGCGGGATTCGGATGTCGTCATGGGCGGCGATTGTACCCGCGCGCCTCGCACATCGAACTCAGAAGCTCCCGCCGACCCGCTCCCCGCGCGGCGGCATGTTGTCCGGCACCGGCACCGGCGGATCGTCCTTGCGCAGCGGCTTCAGGGCGCCGGCCCAGTGCACCACCTGGTCCAGCATGGTCTCGACCGCGCGCTCGTGGTGCTCGGCCGGGTCGAAGGTCGTGAAATTCTCGAAGTCGGTGAACAGCGACAGCATGACCTGGGCGCGCACGTCGGCCACCATCAGCTCGCCCATCACCAGGCGCAGGCTCTCGATCGCGCGCGCGCCGCCCGCGCTGCCGTAGCCGACGAAGCCTGCCGCCTTGTTGTTCCACTCCTTGTACAGGAAGTCGATCGCGTTCTTCAGCGCGCCCGAGGTGCCGTGGTTGTACTCCGGCGTGACGAACACGAAGCCGTCGAACTCGGCGATCTTCGCCGCCCAGGCTTTCGTATGCGGCTGCAAATACTGGCCCATCGAAGGCGGCACCGGCTCGTCCAGCAGCGGCAGCTGGAAATCCTGGATGTCGACCAGTTCGAAGGCGGCGTCGCCGCGCGTGCCCGCGCATTCCATCACCCAGCGCGCCACGTCCAGCGCCTTGCGTCCGGGGCGGGTGCTGCCCACTATCACTGCAATGTTGATCATGCCAGCCTCCGTTTATTTAAAAAAATGTTTTAAATCGTTTAGTCGATTCTAGTCAGTGCTCCTTCGACAGCGCGCCCGATATAGCGACCTGGAGCGTCTGACAGAGCCCAGGGCAAGGCGCACCGGCGAAGACAGTACGCTAGTACGGCGAGACGGGTGCAACGCCGCCATGGACTCTGTCAGACGCTCCAGGCCAGCCGCCGCCCAGCGCGCGATACAAGTCCACGTGCGCGGCCAGCCAGCTGGCGCGCAGCTGCAGCACGTTGGTCTCCGCGCTGAAGGCATTGCGCTGCGCGTCCAGCTCTTCCAGATAGGACGAATAGCCGTTGCGGTAGCGGTTGTGGGCGATGCGCAGCACCTCGGCGGTGGCGACGCGGCGCGCCTCGGCCTGTTCCAGCTGCTCGCGCAGGCGCTGCACGGCCGACAAGCCGTTCTCGGTCTCGGCAAAGGCATTGCGCACCACGGATTCGTAGGCGAACACGGCGCGGTCGCGCAAGGACGCCGAGATCTCGGCCTGGGCGCGCAGACGGCCGGCATCGAAGATCGGCGCCAGCACGCTGCCGCCCACGCTCCACAGCGTGGTGCCGGAGCCCAGCAGGTCCGGCAGGCTGTGCGCGTAGCCGCCGACCGAGGCGGTCAGGCGCAGCGAAGGCAGCATCTGGTCGCGCGCCGCGGCCAGGCTGGCGTCCGCGGCGGCGATGCTGCGCTCGGCCTGGGCGATGTCGGGGCGGCGGCGCAGCAGTTCGGACGGCAGGCCGGGCGCGATGCCTGGCGGGCGCAAGCTGGTCAGCTCGGCGCCGCGCGCCACCGGGCCGGGGCTGGCGCCCACCAGCAGGTTCAGCGCGTTTTCCTGCTGGGTGATCGAACGCTCCAGCTGGGGCACGACGGCGGCCGTGTTGCGGTACTCGGCTTCGGCCTGGGACAGCTCCAGGCGCGAGCTGTAGCCGACCTCGAACTGGCGCCGCGCCAGCGCCAGCGAGCGCTCGCGCGATTGCAGGGTCTGGCGGGCCAGCGCCAGCTGGGCGTCCAGCCCACGCAGGTTCAGGTAGCCGGATGCGGTGCTGGCCGCCACCGACAGCGCCACCGCGTCCGCCGCCGCCTGCTGGGCCGCATAGTCGAAGCGCGCCGCCTGCGTGGCCGCCTCGAGCCGGCCCCACGGGTCGAATTCGTAGGCGGCCTGCACGTTGCCCGTGACCGCCGTCGATTCGACCGGCGTGCCCAGCGGCCCGATGGCGCGCGCCCGGGTCGGCCCCGCGCTCACCGACACGCTGGGTTCCTGGGCCGAGCGGGCCACGCGGATGCGCGCCTGGTATTCCTGCAGCCGCGAGCGCGCCGTGCGCAGGTCTCCGTTGTGCGCCAGGGCCTGCGCCACCAGGGTGTCCAACACCGGATCGCCGAAGGCCCGCCACCACTCCTGCTCGACGGCGGCGTTGGGACCGACCTGCAACGGCGCACGCCAGCCTGCCTGCACCTCGATCGTCGACGCAGGCCGCTCCTGCACCGGGATGCGGCAGCCGGCCAGCAGCAGCGCGGCCGCGCCCGAGGCCAGCGATAGGCGAACCACCCTGCTCATCGCTGCTGTCCTTGCGCAGCCGTATCGATGCTGGCCACCACCGACATGCCCGGCCGCAGGCGCGCCGCCAGTTCCTGGTTCGGGTCGATGCTGATGCGCACCGGGATGCGCTGGGCGATCTTGACGAAGTTACCGGTCGCGTTGTCCGGCGTGATCACCGAGAATTCGGAGCCGGTGGCCGGCGCGATCTGCTCGACGTGGCCGCGCATCTTCGCGTGGTTCAGCGCGTCGACGGTGAAGGTGACCGGCTGGCCCAGGCGCACCCCGGCCATCTGCGTCTCCTTCATGTTCGCTACCACCCACATGGTTTGCGGCACCAGGGCGGTCAGCTGGGCGCCGGCGTTCACGAAAGCGCCCAGGCGCACCGTCACCTGTCCCAGCTGGCCGTCGCGTGGGGCGAGGATGCGGGTGTTGGTGAGGTCGATCTCGGCCAGCTTCACGGCCGCCTCGGCGTTGCTCACCGCCGCCTCCAGCGAGGCGCGGTTGACGTCCACCGTGCGCAGGCTCTGGCGCGAGATCTCCAGCGCGGCGCGCGACTGCGCGGTCTGCGCCACCGCCTGCGCATGGGCGGCGCGCGCGGCATCCCTTTCGCGCGCGGACAGCGAGCCGTCGGCCGCCAGCTCCTCGACCCGGCGCAGGTCGGCCTGGGCGCGCTGGGCCTGGGCGCCGGCGTTCGCCACCGCCGCCTCGTTCTGGGCGATGGTGGCGGCCGCGCTCTTCTGGCTCTGGGCGAAATTGGCGAGCGCCGCGCGCTGGGCCGCCAGCTGGGCGCGCGCCTGCTCCTGGCGCTGCTGGTAGATGCGGTCGTCGATGCGCATCAGGAGCTGGCCCTGCTTCACGTGCTGGAAGTCCTGTGCGTCGACCTCGACCACGTAGCCGGACAGCTGCGGACTGATGATGGTCACCTGCCCGCGCACCGTCGCGTTCTCGGTACTCTCGATGGTGCTGCGGAAGGGCGGCAGGTCCCAGGCATACAGCACGATCAGCACGCCGATCAGCGCGATGAGCGCGAACACGGCGCCGCTGACGATGACGTGGCGGTTCGATTTTTGCTGCTCTTTGGTATTGCTAGTCGTGGTCTCGGCCATGGTGTCTTCTGCTTCAGCTGTTCATGATGGGCGGATTGCGGTGGCTGCGGCTTCCGGCTCGGGCGGATCGCCCACGGCGTTGGCGATCGGCGAATCGGTGACGGTGTCGCGCGCCGGCGCCACGGCGCTGGGTGCAGGCGCGGGCGCTGCGGCGGGCGGCGGCGCCACATACTTGAGCCACAACGCGCGCGCGAAAATCCAGACGGCCAGCACGGCGGCGAGGATGGCGATCGCCAGGAACACGTCGTTGTAGGCGAGGATGTTGGCTTCGCGGGTGGCGGTCTGCGTCAGCACCGAGATGCCCTGGCGCGTGCGCGAGGACGGATCGGCAAGAACCCGCCCGTAGGCCGCCCCGCCCTGCTGGATGCGGGCAGCCACCATCGGATCGAGGCTGCTGAGGTGGTCGGCCAGGTTCGACGAGTGGAATTTTTCGCGCATCACCTGCCAGGTGCCCAGCAGCGCGGAGCCGAGCAGGCCGCCGAGGTTCTGGGTCAGGCCGAACAGCACCGAAAAGGTGATCAGGTTGGCCGGGTTCGAAATCACCGCGCCCAACAAGGTGAGCAGCAAGGGCCCGAGGAAGAACACGCCGCCGAAGGCCAGCAGGCCCTGGCTGACGTACATCTCTTCGGGGCGCGTCAGGCTGTTGGCGTGCGAGTCGATCCAGGCCCCCAGCGCCATGATCAGGAGGGCGATCACCTGCGGCGCCATCAGGTGCTGCGGATTGAGGGTCAGCGCGGACATCGCGATGCCGAGCAGCGTCGCCAGCAGCACCACCAGGAACAGGGTCTGCAGCTGGTCGTTGTTCAAGCCCACCATGCGCAGGAAGCCGACCGCGCCCACGCTCTGCTCGGACAGCACCACGCGCACCAGGATCATGGCGATGAACAGGCGCGCGATCATGCCGTTGGTGAGCCAGCGCAGGTTCAGCAGCGGGTTCTTGCGATTGTGTTCGACGGCGACCGCCGCCAGGATCAGGACGATGGACACGGCCAGCGCCACGCCGATCCAGGGTTCCTGGGTCCACCACAGCACGCGGCCGAAGCTCAGGGCCGCGCACAGCAGCGCCATGCCGGGCGCGAACAGGGCAAAGGTGAGGAAGTCGGTCGGGCGGAAGGCCTTGAAGCGGTCGCCCGGCGGCAGCTTGAGCCACAGCACCGCGCCTAGCGTCACCAGGGTCAGGCCCAGTTCGAACACGTAGAGCCCGCGCCACTCGGCCACTTCCAGCAGCCGCGTCGAGAACAGATAGGCGATCGGCTGCGCCAGCTGCGAGATGCCGGTCGAGATGATGATCCCGCGCGGACGCCAGGCCTTGGTGAAGGACTGCAGCGTGTAGTACAGGCCGAGGGTGGACAGCGCCGCGCCGACCATGCCGTGCGCCGCCCGCACCGCGATCGCCGAGCCGAGGTCGTTGACGAACAGGTGGGCGAAGGTCACCAGCGCATACAGCACCAGGAAGAACTCGGTGAAGGCGCGCAGCCCGAACTGCTGGCGGAACTTCACCAGCAGCAGGTTCATCGAGACGTTCGTCATCACGTAGGCGGTCGGCAGCCAGGTGCTCTCGGCGGCAAAGGCGCCCAGCGTGCCCTGCAGGTTGACCAGGTTGACCGTCACCAGCGCATTGCCGAGGCCGCCGGTCAGGGTGACCAGGGTCCCGACCAGGAAGAAGGCGATGCGGCGCGGCGTGGTGTGAGCGGGAAAGGACGGGCCGCCCGGCATGGTCGGCCGTTCGTCCGGGTGCCATTCGCGCGGGGCGTACTTGTCGCTCATGCGTTCTCCAGCACCTGTTGAAGCCGCTCCAGCACGCCGGCGGCCAGCGCGACTTCGCCGGGATCCAGCCGCGCCAGCGCCTCGCGCCGCAAGGTGTCGGCCTGCACCCTCACCTTCTGCTCGAGTTCGCTGCCCTGTTGCGTGAGCACCACCAGCTTGACGCGGCGGTCCTGACTGCTCGGAATCCGTTCGATCAGCCCGGCCGCTGCCAGGCGGTCGATGGTGGCGACCAGGGTTGCGCCGTCCACGCCCAGCTGCTGGGCCAGCGCGGTCTGCGAGGGCGGGCGCGCGTCTTCGGCGCCGGCGGCGCGCTGCATCTCCGCCAGCGCGGCAATGGCGCTCCACCCGGCCGCGGTCAGGCCGCAGGCCTTGAGCTGGCGTTCGAGCGCCTTGTGCCACGCGCGCCCGCCCGCCTGCAGAGCCTGGGTGAATCGCTCACTGATGTGTTCGCTCAGCCGTTCATCCGGAGTAAGCATAGGCCACCAAATCGTTGGACGACCAAATTATCTGCCTGTTCTGGCAAATGTGGCCACACGCGAAGATTTAATGCGCGAATTGGTTAAACGGATATTGCTCTCAGAAATTACAGTGCTTAAAATCAACTCATTCCGCTAAGCAATTGGTTTCAAACGGACACATCCGTGAGCCCCGTTTCCAGAGTTTTCCATGTTTAGAGCACCTGCATCTGTTCGCAAAATTACCTCCGCAGCGATTGTGGTCCTTGCCATGCTGCCCGGCTTCTCGGTCGAGCAGGAGCTGCAACTCGACTACAGGATCAACGAGCACATCGTCCTGATCCCGGCCGGCCGCAATCATCAGGCGCGCCTGGAGACGACGGTGTTCCAGCCGAACGGTCCTGGTCCGTTCCCGCTGATCATCATCAACCACGGCAAGGATCCGGGTCACCCGAACCTGCAGCCGCGCGACCGTTTCTATCACATGGCCCACGCCTTCGTCGCGCGCGGCTATGCGGTGATGGTGCCGATGCGCCAGGGCTTCGCCAACTCGACCGGGCGCTACCGCGACCACGGCTGCGACATGACGGCCAACGGCTACACCCAGGCCGAAGACATCCGCGACACCCTGGAATACGCCCGCGAACAGAAATGGATCGACGCCGACCGCATCGTGGTCGCCGGCCAGTCCTATGGCGGCCTGGCGACGATGGCGCTGGGCACCGAGGAGCTGCCGGGCGTGCGCGGCCTGATCAACTTTGCCGGCGGCCTGCGCGACGACAGCAACGGCTGCGGCTGGCGCTCGGCCCTGGTCTCGGCGTTTGCCGAATACGGCTCGCAGAACAAGGTCCCGAGCCTGTGGATGTACGGCCAGAACGATTCGCTGTTCGGCCCCGAACTGGTGGCGCGCATGCACGACGCCTTCGAACAGGCCGGCGGCAAGGCCCGCCTGGTCGAGTACGCGGCTTTCAAGCGCGATTCGCACGGCATGCTGGCCAGCCGCGACGGCGAAAAGGTCTGGCTGGCCGACACCATGCAGTTCCTGGATCGCGTCGGCATGCCGACCAAGGTGATCTACAAGGTGCCCGAGCCGCCGATGCCGCAGCCGACCAATTTCGCCAAGGTCGGCGACGTCCAGGCCGTGCCCTTCCTGAGCGAAAACGGCAAGCGCGCCTATGCCGAGTACCTGACCAAGATGACGCCGCGCGCCTTCGCGGTGTCAAGCAGCGGCGCCTGGTGCTGGGCCGAAGAAGGCGAAGACCCGGAAGCCCGCGCCCTGGCTACCTGCTCGGCCAAGAGCGACAAGCCGTGCCGCCTGTACTCGATCGACGAGCATGTGGTGTGGAACCCGGACCTGGCGGAAAAGGCGGCGGTGACGGCGTCCAACACGCCGGCGCCGGTGGGCGATGGGGCCGGTACCGCGCAGATGGGTAGTACGGCGGCTGTCACCAACTAACATAAAACCATGTCATGCCGGGCATTGCCCGACCTGACTTCCCGCGAAGGCGGGAATCCATGCTGAGCCACTAGTCACGCGGCATATGGATTCCCGCTTCCGCGGGAATGACGTTTTGGGGTCGCTCAAGCTCCCCCACTAATACCAAAACGACAATGTAGAGCCCGCCACCCGAAATGGGAGAGCCACATGTCGTCCATCAACACCCTCTGCACCCGAGCGCTGCTGGCCCTGGCCTGCCTGCTGAACGCTGCGCCGGCCGGGGCCGCCAATAATCACCCGGTCGTGCTGGTCCACGGCTTCCTCGGCTTCGGGCCGGACACCTTTCCCGGCAACGGTTTCCTCTACTGGGGCGGCTATCACGACATCGCCGCCCGCATGCAGCTCTACAAGGGCCCGCATGCGGTCTACACGGCCGGCGTCGGCGCGATCAGCTCGAACTGGGACCGCGCCGCCGAGCTGTACGCGCAAATCAAGGGCGGCTGCGTCGACTACGGCGCCACCCACGTCGCCCGCTACGGCTATCCCGGCCAGGCGCGCCAGCCGCCCGGCAAATGCTGGGCCACCGATCCGAACAACAATCCGCATGACTATCCCCTCGCCTTCTACCCGCAATGGGATGCGGCCCACCCGATCCACCTGATCGGCCACAGCCAGGGCGGCACCACCATCCGCGCCCTGATCCAATTGCTGGAACATGGTTCGCCCGACGGCGACGAAGGCGGCGGCGAGCTTTACCGCGGAGGCAAGACCGGCTGGGTGAAGAGCGTGGTGACGATCTCGGCGCCGCACAACGGCACCACCCTGCGCGATGCGGTGCTGGACGTGCTGCCTATGCTAAAAAATGATCTGAGAAGCCCACTGCGCGACATCCTCGACAATCGCCTGGCGCACTGGGAACTGGCGCCGGACGGCGCGCGCGAATTCAACCGCTGGGCGCTGACCTCGCCCTCGGTCTATTATTTTTCGGTGGGGACGCAGGCGACGGTGGCCGGCCCCTGGTGCTGCAACGGCAGCGACCGCGCGGTCGCGCCGGTCCAGAGCAGCCAGTTCCAGTACCCGCGCGAGGACATGATCCCCTACTTCAAACTGTTCTCGGGGGAGCTGATCGTCGGCTCGCTGGCGCAGCCGGGCATGGGCTCATACACGCAGTCGGCGCTGGGCCGGGTGCGCATCGACAGCAGCTGGTTCGCCAGCGACGGCGTGGTCAACACGGTGAGCATGCGCGCGCCCGCCGGCCATCCGGCGCGCGACTACGACGGCAAGGCGGTGCGGGGCAGCTGGAATTTTCTCGGGACCTACGAGGGCTACGACCACTTCGATATCCTGAACTGGCCGAATCCGGGGCCGTCGGCGGATCCGGTGTATGACCGCATCTGCGACATTATTTTCGGCTTGTAATGCGTGGGCTCGGGGAGCCCACCCTACAAGCTCACGTAGGGTGGGCTCCCCGAGCCCACGCTTAACGCGGCAGCGTCCGCCCCCAGGTTTGCAGCTGCTCCACAGTAGCAGTCACCCCGCCGCACACGATCACCAGCACCCGCTCGAAGCGCGCCAAAGCCTCATTGGCGCGATAGGCCAGCGCCAGCGACGCCCCGCAGGCCGGCTCCACCACGATCCGGTGGTCGTCCATGAAACGCAGGCAGGCCTCGACGGCCTCGCGGTCGCTCACCATCGCCGATTCGACCGGATGGCGGCGCGCCAGTTCGAAGGCCTGTTCCGACACCTTGCGCGCACCCAGCGAGGTGGCGATGCTGCTGATCCCCGGCAGCTCGATCCGTTCGCCGGCCGCCAGCGAGCGCGCATACGAATCCGCGCCCACCGTCTCGACCGCGATCACCGGCACCGCATCGAGGCCATTGCGCGTCAAGCCCTCGACCACGCCGCACAGCAGCCCGCCGCCGCCCACCGACAGCACCACCGCGTCGGGCGTGAAGCCGGCGCGCGCCACCTCGGCTATCATCGTGGCGTGTCCTTCCCACAGCAAGGGATCGTCGAAGGGGTGAATGAAGGCGTCCGTGGCGCCCAGCATCGATAAGGCCAGCGCGTTCGCCTCCTGGAACGAAGCGCCGTGGACCACGATCTCGGCGCCCTCGCGGGCAATCAGCTCGCGCGCCCGCGCGCTGGCCGTTTCCGGCACCACGACGGTCACCGGCAGGCCGAGACGGCGCCCGGCATGGGCAGCGGCGATGCCCGCGTTCCCGCCCGAGGACGAGATGAACCGGCGCGCCCCGCGCCGCGCGTATTCCTCACAAGCGTGTCCGATACCGCGCAGCTTGAAGGAACCGGACGGCTGCAGCGCTTCCATCTTCAGCCACACGGATTGGCCGGCCCGCACCGGCATCGCGCCGGACTCGATCAGCGGCGTTTCGATGTGCAGCATCGTCAGATCGCCGAACGCAGGGTCCGCGCCAGGTCGGCCAGCCGGTAAGGCTTGTTGACGAAGGCGAAGTCGTTCAGGTCCTGGCCGTGTCTCTGCTTGAGCGCCGGCAGCGGATAGCCGGAAGCGAGCATGATCTTGGTGTCCGGATAATGGGTGCGCGTGTAGGCGGCCAGCTGCAGGCCGTCCATCCCGTTCGGCAAGACGACGTCGGTGAACAGGATGTCGACGTCACGCTGCTCCAGCACGTCCATCGCCTCGCGGCCGTTGGAGGCGGTCAGCACCTCATAGCCCATGCTGGTGAACAGCGAGGCCGCCACGTCCATCAGGTCGGGCTCGTCCTCGACGATCAGCACGCGCTCGACGTGGGGACGGCGGTCTTCCTGGGCCTCGGACACGACTGCCGGCAGGTAGATCGCGATGGTGGTGCCCTCGTCCGCCCGGCTCTCGATCACGACGTCGCCGTCCGACTGCTTGATGAAGCCGTACACCTGGGACAGGCCCAGGCCCGTGCCCTTGCCCACTTCCTTGGTGGTGAAGAAAGGCTCGAAGGCGCGCGACACCACATCGGGTGGCATGCCGGTGCCGGTATCGCTGACCGTCACCTTGACGTAATCGCCGGCCGGCAGGCTGCCGGCTTCGTGGTGGCCGAGCGTGACGTTGCGCGTGGCGATGACGATGCGGCCGCCGTCCGGCATGGCGTCGCGCGCGTTCACCACCAGGTTCAGCAGCGCCGACTCCAAGCGCGCGCTGTCGATCACGGCGCTGTGCGCCTTGCGGTCGAGGTCGACCTCGAACTCGATGGACGAATTGACGGCGCGCCGCAGCACCGGCTCGAAGGCGGTGATGACGCGGTTCAGGCTGCGCGTCTCGGCCTGCAACGGCTGCTGGCGCGCGAAGGCCAGCAGCTGCTGGGTCAGGCGCGCGCCGCGGTCGACCGCGCGCCGCATGCTGTCGACGGTGCGGCTGCTGCCGGCTTCGCCGCCGCGCTGCAGGGCCAGCACTTCCAGGCCGCTCGACAGGACCGACAGCAGGTTGTTGAAGTCGTGTGCAATACCGCCGGTGAGCTGGCCGATCGATTCCATCTTCTGCGCCTGATAGAGCGCGGCGTTGGCCGCTTCCAGCGCCTCGGCGGTGCGCTTCTTCTCGGTCAGGTCGCGGGTGATCTTGGCAAAGCCCATCAGCTTGCCGTCGTCGTCGTAGATGGCGTCGATGATCACGTGGGCCCAGAAGCGGGTGCCGTCCTTGCGCACGCGCCAGCCCTCGGCCTCGAAGCGTCCGGCGCTGCCAGCGGTCGACAGCGCGCGCTTGGGCACGCCGGCCTCCTGGTCTTCGGCGGTATAGAAGCGCGAGAAGTGGCTGCCGACGATCTCGTCGTGGGTATAGCCCTTGATGCGCTCGGCGCCCGAGTTCCAGTTGGTGACCAGGCCTTCCGGCGACAGCATGTAGATCGCGTAGTCGGTCACGCCCTGCACCAGCAGGCGGAAGCGCTGCTCGCTCTCGCGCAGCTTGTCCTCGGCGGCCTTGCGCTCGGTGACGTCGCGCGTGACCTTGGCAAAGCCGAGCAGCACGCCTTCCTCGTTGTAGATCGGGTCGATCACCACGTGGGCCCAGAAGCGGGTGCCGTCCTTGCGCACGCGCCAGCCTTCCGATTCGTACTTGCCCTGCTCGAGCGCGGTCTTGAGGGCGCGCGTCGGCAGGCCAGTGGCGCGATCTTCGTCCGTATAGAAACGGGAAAAGTGCTCGCCCAGGATTTCCTGCGCGACGTAGCCCTTGAACCGGTTGGCGCCCGCGTTCCAGCTGCTCACGTGCCCCTGCGGGTCGAGCATGTAGATCGCGTAGTCGTTGATGCCGGAGATCAGGTACTGGTAGCGCCGCTCATCCGACAAGACTTTCTTCCGCTGCATGTGTTCGCTCATGGCTAAACGTTCGTGTCGAGTGCACTAAAGTATTGATTCAAATCCATTTAATCATACACGGATGGCGTTGATCTTGTCCGCGCACGCTGTCATGGATTTCACATTCTTACCAGCCAGCAAATGTTGCAATATCGCTGCATCGTCAATATTGTCAAATGTCCTAAGGGAAGACCGCTATCTTTTTCATTGTAAAATGGTGGACTAGCAATTTACGATCGCGAATCCTCTCACACACATGAATCCGGCTCCTTCCGCCCCCGAACTCGACCTGTCCGCCTGCGACCGGGAGCCGATTCGCACGCCCGGCAGCATCCAGCCGCACGGCTTCCTGCTGACCCTGTCCGCCGGCATGGAAGTGCTGCAGGCCAGCGCCAACCTCGGCGACTGGACCGGCCATACTGCCCAGGCCGCGATCGGCCGGCCGCTGGCCGACGTGATCGGCGAAGGCGCTGCACTGCGCCTGGCGCCGGAGCTGGCGACCAAGCTGGGCCAGCGCCCCTATTATGTGGGGACCGTCACGACCGAGAACAACCGCCGTTTCGACGTGCTCGGCCACCAGTGGGACGGGGTCACCATCCTCGAGTTCGAGCCGACCGAGCGCGCCGCGACGGCCGACTTCCGCCACCTGTATTCGCTGATCGGCGACTTCCTCAAGAAGGTCAACAGCGCCGAAAGCGTGGAATCGCTGGCCCAGCTGGCCTGCCACCACGTGCGTTCGGTCACCGGTTTCGGCCGCGTGCTGGTCTACCAGTTCGACCGCGACGGCCATGGCCACGTGATGGCAGAAGCGAAGCAGGAAGACTACGCCTCCTACATGGGCCAGCATTTCCCGGCCTCCGATATCCCGGCCCAGGCGCGCCAGCTGTACGCGCTGTCGCCGATCCGCCTGATCCAGGACGCCACCTACACGCCGGCGCCGCTGGTGCCGAACACGAACCCCGTGACGGGCAAGGCCAACGATCTGTCGTTCGCGGTGCTGCGCAGCGTTTCGCCGGTGCACCTGCAGTACATGCGCAACATGAACACGCTGGCCTCGATGTCGGTGTCGCTGATGGTCAAGGGCAAGCTGTGGGGCATCATCTCCTGCCACAACGAAGGCCCGTCGCCGGTGCCCTTCGAGCAGCGCACGGCCTGCGAACAGTTGGGCCAGTTGCTGGCGCTATGCATCGAATCGCGCGAGGATGCCCAGGAACTGCAGTTCCGCCTCGAGGTGCGCCGCATCATGGTGACCATGCTGGCCGGCCTGACCCAGGGCAGCAACTTCGTCGAGAACCTGGCCAGCGTCTTCCCCGAGCTGCTGCGCTTTGCGCGCGCCACCGGGGTCGCGGTGGTGGTCGACGAGCGCGTGCTGACCTTCGGCGACACGCCCGAAGAGCAGGACGTCCTCGAACTGGTCGACTGGCTGGCGGTGCACGACCACGGCGACGTCTACCACACCGACAAGCTGTCCGCCGAATGGCCGGCCGCCGATAAGTTCATCCGCAACGCCAGCGGCCTGCTGGCGATGCCGATCTCGCGCATCCACAAGCATTACCTGCTGTGGTTCCGTCCCGAGTTCGTGCGCACCATCGAATGGGCCGGCAACCCGCACGACAAGCTGGTGCAGGCCAGCGCCGCCGGCCTGCCGCTGCAGCTGTCGCCGCGCACCAGCTTTGCCGCCTGGCGCGAAACCATCCACGGCACCAGCGTGCCCTGGCACAGCGGCGAGATCGAGCTGGCAGTGGAGTTCCGCACCGCCCTGCTGGGCATCGTCCTCGAGCGCGCCGAGCAGATGGCCGAACTGGCCGAAGAGCTGACCCGTTCGAACAAGGAGCTGGAAGCCTTCTCGTATTCGGTATCCCACGACCTGCGCGCGCCG
Organism: Telluria sp. GW821-FHT07G12; assembly: GCF_059418525.1. Lineage (NCBI taxonomy): Bacteria > Pseudomonadati > Pseudomonadota > Betaproteobacteria > Burkholderiales > Oxalobacteraceae > Telluria > Telluria sp. GW821-FHT07G12. Next base: position 258,474 of record NZ_JBWKQA010000001.1, read on the forward strand.
CTGCGCCACATCGTCGGCTTCGCCGATCTGCTGATCGAGTCGGCCGGCAGCGAAAACGGCGAGATGCGCCAGCGCTTCCTGAAAAACATCAAGGACGCCGCACGCATGGCCGGCAAGCTGGTCGACGACCTGCTGTCGTTCTCGCAGATGGGCCGCGCTTCGCTGCGCCCGACCGAAGTCGACATGAGCGACCTGGTGGCCGCCTGCATCGACAAGCTGTCGCTGGAAACGCGCGGCCGCAACATCGAGTGGGACATCGCCCCGCTGCCGATGGTGTACGCCGACCCGGCCTTCCTGCACCTGGCGGTGTTCAACCTGCTGTCGAACGCCGTGAAGTTCACCGGCAAGCAGAACCCGGCCAAGATCCGCATCGGCTTTGAGGACACGCCCGACGAAACCATATTCCACGTTGCCGACAATGGCGCCGGCTTCAACATGGAGTATGTACATAAACTATTCGGCGTGTTCCAGCGCCTGCACCGTATGGAAGACTTCCAGGGAACCGGTATCGGCCTGGCCAACGTCCGCCGCATCGTCGAGCGGCACAATGGCAGGGTATGGGCCGAGTCGGTGCAGGGCGAAGGCGCGACCTTCTCGTTTGCACTTCCCAAATACGTACCGAACGACTGATATACACTGAAAGAATTCATGCTCAAGCCCATCCTTCTCGTCGAAGACAATCCGAACGACCTGGAACTCACGCTGATCGCGCTGTCTAAAAGCCAGCTCGCGAACCAGGTGATCGTGGTGCGCGACGGCGCCGAGGCGCTCGACTACCTGCACCGCCGCGGCGACTACGCCCAGCGCCCGGCCGGCAATCCGGCCGTCGTGCTGCTCGACCTGAAGCTGCCGAAAGTCGACGGCCTCGAAGTGCTGAAGGAAATCCGCACTACCGACGGCCTGAAACCGCTGCCGGTGGTCATGCTGACCTCCTCGCGCGAAGAACAGGACGTGGTGAACAGCTACGAACTGGGCGTGAATGCCTATGTGGTCAAGCCGGTGGACTTCACGGAATTCGTGCGCGCGATCGCCGACCTGGGGATCTTCTGGGCCGTGCTGAACGAACCGCCGCCGGGTTCGCAGAAATACATCCCGCCGACCAAATAAGGTTTAACGCGGGCACGGGGTGCCCGCCCTACGTTGCGCGCCGACGCAGCAAATGACGGATGCGCGCGCTGAGCGCATCCGGGTGGTAGGGTTTCTGCAGCAGGTTGACGTTCGCTTCCATCTTCCCTTCGTGCGCCAGCACGCCTTCCGCATAGCCGGAGGTGTACAGGATCTGCGCCTGCGGCAGCAGCGCGCGCACCGTTTCCCCAAGTTGCAGGCTGCTGACCGGCCCCGGCATGATGACGTCGCTGAACACCAGGTCGATCTGCTCGCCGCTCTCGACGATCCCCTTCGCCACCGCCGCATCCGGCGCCTCCAGCACGCGGTAGCCGAGCGCCGACAGGATGCCGCAGGTGGCGCTGCGCACGTCTTCTTCGTCCTCGACCACCAGGATGGTCTCCGGCCCGCCCATCAGCGGCGCCGCGGCCACGTCCTCGGCCGCTGCCGGCTCGGCCTCGCTGCGCGGCAGGTAGATGCGCACGCTGGTGCCCTTGCCCGCTTCGCTCTTCAGCACGATCTCGCCGCCCGACTGCTTCACGAAACCGTAGGCCATCGACAGGCCCAGGCCCGTCCCCTGCCCGGTCGGCTTGGTGGTGAAGAAGGGTTCGAAGGCGCGTTCCAGCACGTCCGGCGCCATGCCGTGGCCGGTGTCGGCGACTTCGATCAGCACATAGTGCCCGGCGGCCAGCGACGGCGGCAGCAGCGCGCTGTCCGGACCAACGTTGGCGGCGCGGATGGTCAGGGTGCCGCTGCCGGCCATGGCGTCGCGCGCATTGATGGCCAGGTTCAGCAGCACGTTGTTCAGCTGGTTCGGATCGACCAGGGTGCTGCCCAGGCGGTGTTCGATCTCGGTGACGACGCGGGCGCGCGGCCCGAGCACGCGGCGCATCATGTCGTCCATCTCGCGCAGCAGGTGGCCGGGATTGATCACCACCGCCTGCAGCGGCTGGCGGCGGGCAAAGGCCAGCAGGTGCGAAGACAGCTTGGCGCCGCGCTCGACGCCGGCCAGGGCGGTATCGACGCGCGACTTGCCGGCGTCGTTCATGCCGCCTACCAGCTTCAGCAGCTGCAGGTTGCCGCCGATGATCTGCAGGACGTTGTTGAAGTCGTGGGCCACGCCGCCGGTCAACTGGCCGATGGCTTCCATCTTCTGGGCCTGGAACAGCGCCGACTGGCTGGCCGCCAGCTGCTCCTGGCTGTGGCGCAGGGAGACGAAGGCGGCGTCGCGCTGGCGCCGCGCGATGAAGGCGTCGCTGTGGTAGCGCACGCGCGCCACCAGTTCGCGCGGATCCGGCCACTTCACGAGGTAGTCGTTGGCGCCGACAGCGAAGGCCTTGGCCTTGACGTCGGGGTCATCCTCGGACGACAGCACGATGACCGGAATGTGTTCGGTGTCCGGGTCGGCGCGCAGCCGGCGCGTGACTTCCAGGCCGTCGATCTCCGGCATGCGCAGGTCGACCAGCACCACCGTGGCGCCGATCTCCTTGGCCAGCACGACCGCCATCTGCGGCTCGCTGGCATACCGCAGCGTATGCGGTGCGCAGGCTTTCAGGCCGTGGGTGATGATGTCCTGGGAAAAGGATTCGTCGTCTATGAGGAGAACCGAGCAGCGGCTGGAGTCGTCTTGGGTCATTGCAAAGCGGTGAGGAGAAGTGGGCGACCCGAATTGCAAAATAGGAAGGCTTGATTTTACACCCAAGAATAATCGCCGAGCATTATTTCTTACAATGAAGCCCCAGTTTTTTGTCGAATTTGAGGGATCGTCGGCGAAAAGATTGTAAATACCAGCTATCAGCGTTGCTTCTTTTTATTCGACGTAAACGTGCGAGTGTAAAATCCCGGCGGCTTTTTGGCCACCCAGCCGATGAAGGAGCGGATGTCCTCATGGCCCTGCAGGGCGTCCCATGTGTGATAGGCGCGCAGCAGTTCCTTTTCGGAAAAGGTCGCGTGGATCTTGCGGTGGCAGACCTTGTGGATCGCGAACTGCTCCCTGCCCTTGAGCGACTTGGGGATCAGGTGGTGGCGGTCGATGTTCTCGCCGCCCAGCGGCCGGCCGCACAGGGGGCACAGGCCGTCCTCGGCGGGGGCCGGGGACGGCTCGGGGTAATCGGGGATGCGGGAGCGGCGCGCCATCCTCCCCATATCGAGGCGGGCGCCGCGGTTTAAAGACTTTCCTTATCCGCGCACGAGCGCCGCAATGGCGTTGCCTACCTCGACCGTGCTGGCGTCTCCGCCCAGATCGCGCGTGCGCGGCCCCGTGCGCAGCACCTCTTCGATGGCGGCGAGGATGGCGTCGTGGGCCTGGCCGTAGCAGGCCGGCACGTTGGCGCCGGCCGCCAGGAAGGCCAGCATCATCGCGCCCGACCAGATCATCGCGATCGGATTGGCGATGCCCTGCCCGGCGATGTCCGGCGCCGAGCCGTGCACCGGTTCGAACAGCGAAGGGAATTTGCGGTCCGGGTTCAGGTTGCCGGACGGCGCCAGGCCGATGGTGCCGGTGCAGGCCGGGCCAAGGTCGGACAGGATGTCGCCGAACAGGTTCGAGGCCACCACCACGTCGAAGCGGTTCGGCTGCAGCACGAAGCGCGCGGTGAGGATGTCGATGTGCTGCTTGTCGACCGTGACCTCCGGGTACTCGGCATGCATCGCATCGGCGCGGCCGTCCCACCACGGCATGCTGATGGCGATGCCGTTCGACTTGGTGGCCACGGTCAGGTGCTGCTGCTTCCGCGCCCTGGCCAGCTCGAAGGCGTAGCGCAGCACGCGGTCGGTGCCATGGCGCGTGAAGACCGACTCCTGGATGACCATCTCGCGCTCGGTGCCCGGGAACATGATGCCGCCCAGGTTGGTGTACTCGCCCTCGGTATTCTCGCGCACCACGAAGAAGTCGATGTCGCCCGGCTTGCGACCCGCCAGCGGACACGGGACGCCCTCGAACAGGCGCACCGGGCGCAGGTTGATGTACTGGTCGAACTCGCGCCGGAACTTCAGCAGCGAACCCCACAGCGAGACGTGGTCCGGCACCGTGGCCGGCCAGCCGACCGCGCCGAAATAGATCGCGTCCATCTCCGCCAGCTGGGCTTTCCAGTCGGGCGGCATCATCTCGCCGGTCTTCAGGTAGTAGTCGCAGCTGGCCCAGTCGAACTGCGTGACTTCGAGCTCGAGGCCGAAGCGTTCGCTGGCGGCGGCCAGCACCTTCAGGCCTTCGGGCAGGACTTCCTTGCCGATGCCGTCGCCCGGGATGGCGGCAATTTTGAATGTGTGGGTCATGGTGATGCGATCCTAGCAGTCTTCTCAACGCGCCGGCGCAGCCACCACCAGCCGCGAAAAGCTGGCAATGCTGGCGACCGCGGCAAACGCCGCCGCGATGGCAATCGCATACCAGGTGCCGTGCATGTGGAACACGGTCAGGCAGAAGGCCACCAGCGCCGCCCCGGTCGACTGCCCGACCAGGCGCGCGGTCGCCACCATGCCGCTGGCGCTGCCGCTGCGCGAGGCCGGCGCGCTGCTCATGATCGCCTTGACGTTGGGCGCCTGGAAGAAGCCGAAGCCGACGCCGCAGACCGCCATGCGCCAGCCGATGTCGAAGGCGGACGGATTGCCGCCCATGCCCAGCAACAGGACCAGCCCGGCCGCCAGGATCATCAGGCCGACGCCGCCCAGCAGACCCGGCGCATAACGGTCGCTGAGGCGCCCCGCCACCGGCGCCATGACGCCGACCATGACCGGCCACGGCGTCAGCAGGAAACCGGTCTCCACCGCCGAGCGGCCTAGCTGGCTCTCGAAGTAGAACGGCAGCGCCACGAAGGCCAGCGCCTGCGCCGCGAAGGTGCAGACCGCCGTCAGCGTCGACAGCGTGAACAGCGGCAGGCGGAACAGGTCCATCGGCAGCAGCGGTGCGGGATGGCCCTTCTGGCGCCGCAGCAGCAGGAAAAAGAAGAAGAGCGCAATCAGGGTTTCGGGCAGCAGGGTGCGCATGCCGACGCGGTGCGCGGCGTCGCCCAACGCCAGCACGGCCATGCCGAAGGCGGCCACGTTGTACAGGCCGGCCACGCCGTCCACCTTGTGGCTGGCGCGCCCCGTCTCCGGCAGCGCCTTGCGGGCCAGGAACCAGCCGAGGATGCCGGGGATGACGTTGATCCCGAACAGCCATTCCCAGGACGCCACGCTGAGGATGATCGAGGCCAGGCTCGGCCCGAGCGCGAAGCCGATCGCGACCACCAGCGCATTGTTGCCGAAGCCGCGCCCGTGCAGCTTGGCCGGATAGACCGCGCGGATCAGCGCCGAGTTGACGCCCATGAGGGCCGACGCGCCGATGCCCTGGAACAGGCGCCCGACGATCAGCACCGGCAGCGACCACGCCAGCGCGCAGGCCAGCGAGGCCGCGGTGAAGATCGCCATGCCGGCCACATAGACGCGCTTGTAGCCGATGGTCTCGCCCAGCGCCGCGATGGGCAGCAGGGTCGCGACCATCGCCAGTTGGTAGGCGTTGACGATCCAGACCGAGTCCGCGGGGCTGGCATGCAGCTGCTGGGCCATGGCCGGCAGCGCGGTGTTGGCGATGGCGGTGTCGAGCGCGGACATGCCAACGCCGAGCGAGAGGGCCAGCACGGCCCAGATCAGCTGGCTGCCGGAAAGTCCATCCACCAAGGTCGCGGGTTTCTCGTAAGTACCTGTATTTACTGGCGTTTTCATGCTCGGCCCGCGACAAAAGACCGATTATAGGAGGCTTGGGCGAGGTCTGCTGGGGAGGGGCTATATTCCCGGCTGGCCGCCTTCCATGTGCATGAACTTCTGCTTCAGTGCGGCCAGTCCGTCGGTGTAAATGCCGAGGAAAAGCTGCGTTACCTCCTGTTCGCTGGCGCCCGCCGGCGTAAATCTGCCGGACCACTCGACCACCGACGCCGTTTCGCCGGCGGGCTTGACGCGCAGCGTCGAGCAATAATCGGTGGCCGGGAAAGGGGCCCGCAAAATCGAATAGCTGTAATAGCGCTCCTTGTCGTTGAAAGCTTCGAGCCGTTCGACGATGGCTTCGCCAGCCGGATTGGCAAGCGTGCGCACGCGCCCGCCTTCGCTCGATTCGCTCTGGGGAATGTAGGGCAGCCAATCGGGCAGCGCATCGAAGCCGCCGATCAGTTGCCACACCCGGTCCGCAGCCACCGGTAGTTCGATGCTTGCAATGGTATTCGCCATGTTCTTACTCCTTCATATCGCCTGGCAGCGGCGCGTCGTTCGATACCAGTCCCTGTTCGCGCATCTCTTGCCAGAAGGCGGCCGGCACTTTTTCGTTCAACGCGGCGTGGTCTTCCAGGATGCGTTCCGGACGGCTGGCGCCGGGAATGACCGCCGCAACGGCCGGATTGGCCAGGGCGAACTGCAAGGCCGCCGCCTTGACGCTGACGCCGTGGGCTTGCGCGATCGCCTTGATCCGCTCGACCCTGGCGATGATGGCCGGCGAGGCTTGCTGGTATTCGAAGTGCGTCCCACCCGCCAGGATGCCCGAGCTGTAGGGGCCGCCGACCACGATCGCCACCTCGCGCTCGGCCGCGGCCGGCATCAGGCGCTGCAGCGCGCGCTCGTGGTCGAGCAGCGTATAGCGGCCGGCCAGCAGCATGACGTCGGGCTTCGGTTCGTTCAGGTCCAGGATCAGCTCCACCGGCTCGACCCGGTTGACGCCCAGCCCCCAGCCCTTGATGACGCCTTCATTGCGCAGACGGTCCAGCACGCGGAAGGCGCCGGTACGGGCCGTTTCGAACTGGGCCAGCCAGTCGTCGCCATAGAAGTCCTGCGCGACGTCGTGGATGAAGACGAGGTCGAGGTGATCGGTCTTCAGGCGCTTCAGGCTGTCTTCGATCGAGCGCAGCGTGGCGTCGGCGCTGTAGTCGTTGACGATCTTGTTGGGAAGGCCGTACTGGAACACGCCGCCCTTCTCGCCCAGCTGGCGGGCGGCAGGGTCTTCGACCTCGTCGAGGATCACGCGGCCGACCTTGGTGCTCAATACATAGTCTTCGCGCTTGTGACCGGCCAGGGCGTCGCCGAGCCGGATTTCCGACAAGCCGGCGCCGTACAGCGGCGCGGTGTCGAAGTAGCGCACACCCTGGTCCCAGGCCGCGTCGACCGTTGCCCGCGCCTCAGCGTCGGGAATATTGCGGAACATATTGCCCAGGGGTGCGGCGCCGAAGCCCAGTTTGCTTTTCAACTTGTGACGAATGCTCATCTCGATTCCTTTTTAAGAAGTGAAGAACGTGAAGCAAAGTGTAGGTTGACGAGATCAGACTGTCCAAGACATAATTTGCACGACTTGAGTCTCAAAAGGTCTTACATGTTGGATATACGCCAGCTGCAGTACTTCGTTACCGTCGCCGAGGAAGAGCACGTCGGACGGGCGGCCGAGAAGCTCCACATCTCGCAATCGCCGCTGAGCCGGCAGATCGCCCAACTCGAAGAAAAGCTTGGTTTGACCTTGTTCGAACGCAGCCAGCAACGCATCCGGCTGACGCGCGACGGCCGCACCTTCCTGGCCGAGGCGCAGGCTTTCCTTACCCACGCCAAACGCCTGGAGTCCCTGGCCAAGCGCCTCGGGCGCGGCGACGAGGGCGGCCTGTGCATCGGCTATATCGAAAACGCCATGCACGCCGGCGTGCTGCCGGCCGGCCTGCGCAGCCTGCGCGCCACACGGCCATCGGTGCATGTGGCGCTCTACAGCCTGCATACTTCGGAGCAGCTGGAAGGCCTGCGCCAGCGCAGCCTGGACATCGCGCTGGTCTGCGATCCGCCGCCGCCCGGCGACCCCGATCTGGAAGCCGCGCAAGTGCTCAGCGATCCGATGATCCTTGCCCTGCCGGACGGCCATCCGCTGTGTGGGGTGAAAGAGTTGCGGCCGGAAGACCTGGCCGGCCAGGACTGGATCGCCGTGCGCCACCACGAAACCGGCGAACACCATCACGCCTTCGTCGCCGCCTGCGTGCGCGCCGGCTTCACGCCCAATATCAGGATGGAAGCCAGCGAGCCGACGACGGCGCTTGGACTGGTGGCGGCCGGCCTGGGCGTGGCGCTGGTGCAGCAGGGCTTGCGGCACCAGGCGCCGCCGGGCGTGACGCTGCGCGAACTGCCATGGTTCAGCCACCGTGCACCCCTTTGGGTGGTCTGGCACCGCATCAACATGCGACCGCTGGTGGCCACCTTCCGCGAGATTCTGCAGACGAAAAAAAAGGCCTTGTGATTTCGCACAAGGCCTTCCGTATTCTGGCTCCCCGACCTGGACTCGAACCAGGGACCTGCGGATTAACAGTCCGTCGCTCTACCGACTGAGCTATCAGGGAATTGAGACGCAGATTATAGCTGCTCAGTTGCCGTTTGACCAGAGCCAGTGCACGGCATCAGCAAGGCATGCTGGGACGCCGTGTGAAAATCGCGCCAGACGCGGTTGATGGTGCTGTCCTCGCGCGCCGCATACAGGCCGCAGTAGGGGTAGAGCGCATCGACCGCACGGCGGGAGGCGCTCACCCATTCCATGGACAGCGCCTGCATCTGCGTGGCTTCTTCATCGCTGACCGGCGCCCCCGCCGCCACCTGGGCCCAGGTCGCGTCCAGGCGCGCGTAGAAGCGTTCGCGTACGCCATCGAGAGAAGCACCGGTCGAATCCAGCAGCGCCCGCACGGCCGGCACTTCGATCAGCGGCTCGCCCTGCCCGCCAAAGCGGTTGCGCCGGTGCGCGAGGCACTCCTCCGCTAACTCGACAAAATGCGAAGCCATGCCGGCCACATTGGCCGCCAGCGTGACAAACGCAAACGCCAGGAAAGGAAAGCGATACAGCGCGCCCTGCTCCCGAGCCCGCGCAGGATCGATCTCGAAACCATGGTCCGCATGCACCCATTCCCCGGACACGCGGTAGGCATGCGAAGCCGTCGCCCGCAGGCCGATGCTGCGCCAGCGCGGCACGATCTCGACCAGCGCGGCCGGCACCACGAAGGCCCGCACCAGCGGCATGCCGTCGGCGTCCAGCAGTGCTTGGCCATTTTCACGTAACAAAGCATTGAAAGTGAAGTGGGTCGCCATCGGCGCCCCGCTGGCGTAATCCCAGAGCCCGTTGATCCGCCAGCCCTCCCCTTCGCGGTCGGCGTAGCCTGTCGGGGCGCCGCTGCCGGCCAGGCAGAGATTCGGCGTCGCCAGGATCTCGCGCGCCAGCCGCGGCGCCAGGAAGCCGGCGAACCAGCCGGCGCCGGCGCACAGGGTCACGGTCCAGCCCATGCTGCCGTCGACGCGGGCGATGGACTCCTCGAGCCGCACGACCTCGGGCAGTGCCAGTTCGAAGCCGCCGACGGCGCGCGGCGCCAGCATGCGCAGCCAGCCGCGGTCAATGATCAGCGCCTGCTGCGCCGGATGCAGCCAGCCTTCCCGGTCGGCTTCAAAAGCATGTTCGGCAATCGCTGCGGCGTCGTGTTCGGAAAGTGCGGAGATCATGGCGTGCTCTGGAAATGAAAAAGGCCGCTTCGATGAAGCGGCCTTTCCGTATTCTGGCTCCCCGACCTGGACTCGAACCAGGGACCTGCGGATTAACAGTCCGTCGCTCTACCGACTGAGCTATCAGGGAATTGAGGCTCGCATTATAACCGCTGGATAGAATCCGGCAAGTTTTTTTGCGAATCGCGGCCGCCCGGCACGCCTGCGCGCGCTTTGCTATAGTGGCCACTTCCCCCCACACCATCCACACCAATGACGAAAGCACCCATTCTCGGCACGCCCCTCTCCCCTTCCGCCACGAAGGTCATGCTGCTCGGCTCAGGCGAGCTCGGCAAGGAAGTGATCATTTCCCTGCAGCGCCTCGGCATCGAGGTGATCGCCGTCGACCGCTACGCGAACGCGCCCGGCCACCAGGTCGCGCACCGCGCCCACGTGATCGACATGACGGATGGCGAGGCCCTGGCCGCGCTGATCGCACGCGAGCAGCCGGACCTGGTCGTGCCCGAGATCGAGGCGATCGCCACCGACAAGCTGGCCGAGCTGGAAGCCGCCGGCGCCATCACCTGCATCCCGACCGCGCGCGCGGCCCAGCTGACCATGAACCGCGAAGGCATCCGCCGCCTGGCCGCCGAGGAACTGGGCCTGGCGACGTCTCCCTACCGCTTCGCCAGCAGCCTCGAAGAGCTGAAACAGGCCTGCGCCGAAATCGGTTTTCCCAACGTCGTGAAGCCGGTGATGTCATCCTCGGGCAAGGGCCAGTCGAAGCTGGACAGCGCGGACGACGTCGAAAACGCCTGGAACTATGCGGCCGCCGGCGGGCGCGTGGATGCCGGCCGCGTGATTGTCGAGGGCTTCATCGATTTCGATTACGAGATCACCCTGCTGACCGTGCGTGCGACGAACGGCAATGGCGAGATCGCCACCCAGTTCTGCGAGCCGATCGGCCACAAGCAGGTGCACGGCGACTACGTCGAGTCATGGCAGCCGCAGCCGATGAGCCCGCGCGCCCTCGAGAGCGCGCGCGAGATCGCCACCAAGGTCACCGCCAGCCTGGGCGGCCGCGGCGTGTTCGGCGTCGAGCTGTTCGTGAAGGGCGACATGGTGTGGTTCTCGGAAGTCAGCCCGCGCCCGCACGACACCGGCATGGTGACCATGGCGACGCAGATCCAGAGCGAGTTCGAACTGCACGCGAAAGCCATCCTCGGCCTGCCGGTGAATCCGGAACTGCGCTCGCCGGGCGCCTCCGCCGTCATCTACGGCCAGCTGGAGCAAAGCGGCATCGCCTTCGAGGGCGTGGCTGAAGCGCTGCGCGTGCCGGGCGCGGACATCCGCCTGTTCGGCAAGCCGGAATCCTTCAGCCGCCGCCGCATGGGCGTGGCGCTGGCGACGGCGCCGGATGTCGACACCGCGCGCCAGCGTGCGCTGGAGGCGGCGGGCAAGGTCAAGCCGGTTCCGGGCAAAGCCTGAGATGGACCATGCCGGAATCGCATCGGCCTACGATGAGATTGCCGACCGCTGGCTGGACGGGCAGTTCAGCCAGAGCAACGGCATCCGCCAGCATGCGCAGGCACTGCGCTTTCTCGAGGACGGCGCCGAGGGCTGGGCGCTGAACGTCGGCTGCGGATGCAATACCCGCTTCAACGCCTTGCTGCGCGACCGCGGCCTGCGCATCGAAGGCGTCGACATTTCGAAGCGCATGCTCGACCTGGCCAGCGACGCCGACCCGACCGTCCTGCTGCACCACGCAGACGTCTGCGAATGGCAGCCCGCGCGCCGCTATCGCTTCATCTCGGCCTGGGACAGCATCTGGCACGTCAGGCTGGACCGGCAGCGCCCGCTGATGCTGAAGCTGATGCATGCGCTGAAAGATGGCGGCGTTTTCATTTTCACCGCCGGCGGCCTGGATGCCGAGGAGAGCCACGTCGACTCGACGATGGGGCCGGAAGTTTATTACGGCACGCTCGGGATTCCGGGCCTGCTCGAGGTCATCGCGGAGGCAGGCTGCGTTTGCCGGCACCTGGAATTCGACCAGTTGCCGCACAAGCACCTGACGATCACCGTGCAGCGCCCGAGCGCATCAGCCGGGGATCGTAGGTCCACTTCCTGAGCTTGTGCGCCGCGATCCGGGCGGCATCCGGATGCAGCGGGTTGATCAGCACATTCCTTTCTTCGCTCACGATTACCGAGGGCACGATCAGCAGCGCGCTGCTATTCGCCTTGAGCCAGCGGTCGCCTTCGTCGAGACTGGTTTTACCGGCCGGAATGGCATCCCAGCCCACCGCGGGCGGCAGCAGCGAGCTCGCTCTCGCCCAGACCTCGTCGGGAATCGCCAACTCCACAAGGTAGCGGTTCAGCGGCAGGCCGCCGGCATTCAGGTGGACAAAGGTTTCGAGCACGGCCAGCGAGATATTGCTGGCGCAATAGATCACGGCGCTGCCGGGCCGGTTCCAGCGGCCGCCCGATAGCTTGGCGCCGGTGCCGCTCAGGTCGTCCGCGGTGTAGCCGGGCGCATCGGTTGCGATACGCCAGACGCTGATCAAGCGTAGGCCCCGGTCTGCATCGTCGCGATCAGGCGCGAGATCATTTCCTGGCCTTCGATGGTGTCCATGTAGTCGGCGGGAGAGGCGCCGCCGAGCGCGGGGATCGGCTCTTCCATCCAGTGGGTGAGCCAGCGGGCGGCGTCGAAGTCATGCATGAGCTCGGGATCGCCGGATTCCTCGAGCATGGCCTCGACCTGGCCGATGAGCTTGGCCATGCCCACGACTTTTTCGCTGTCTTCACGCGACAGCGATTCGTTGCGGCTGGCCTTGCGGTTGACGGTGGCGGTGGCGATGTCCAGCATCGTGAACACTTTTTCTTGCTGGATATCGAGGCCGCTGACGAAGTTCTTGAAGTCGGCGGCGCTGACGCCGCTGCGGATGAGGTCGATGCGGTCGACCGGTGTCGTTTGATAAAGCTCACGGAAGTTGAGCCAGCGGCTCTTGCCGTCATCATCGGACTCAGGGAGAACTTGCTGCGCTGCCATCGTCATGATTTTTGCTCCTTTGAGCAGAAATAGTAGATCAAATGAGCAGAGCGCACAAGCGGCGTCGCCAAATGAAAAAGGCCGCTTCGTTTGAAGCGGCCTTTGACAACTCTTGCTGAATTCTGGCTCCCCGACCTGGACTCGAACCAGGGACCTGCGGATTAACAGTCCGTCGCTCTACCGACTGAGCTATCAGGGAATTGATGTTGCTATTATAGCTTCCCCATCGCGACTTGCACAGGGCAACTTCCCAACCGTGCACGCCTCGCCGAGGCTTGAAACTTTGGCTCCCCGACCTGGACTCGAACCAGGGACCTGCGGATTAACAGTCCGTCGCTCTACCGACTGAGCTATCAGGGAATCGTCTTCCGATTCATGCGTGCTGAATTGGAAGAGCCAAGAGTTTAGAGAACTTTTGCGATGGCGTCAACGACCCGATCGATGTTCTTCGAATTCATCGCGGCAACACAGATACGGCCGGTGTCGACGGCGTAGATCGATTCCTCGCGCAGCTTGCCCACCTGCTCCTTGGTGAGACCGGAGTACGAGAACATGCCGACCTGCTTGCGCACGAAGTCGAAATCGCGGCCAGGTGCTTTTTCGGCCAGCTTTTTCACCAGCTCTTCGCGCATCTCCTTGATGCGCACGCGCATGCCGGCCAGCTCGTCTTCCCACAGCTGGCGCAGTTCTGGGGTCGACAGCACGGTGGCGACGACCTTGCCGCCGTGCACAGGCGGGTTCGAGTAGTTGGTGCGCACCACGCGCTTCAGCTGCGACATGATGCGCGCCGCCTCTTCCGCGGACGACAGCACCACCGACAGCGCGCCCACGCGTTCGCCGTACAGCGAGAAGGACTTCGAGAACGAGTTCGACACCAGCAGCGGGCCGCCGGCGTCGACGAAGCGGCGCACCACGGCGCCATCTTCGGCGATGCCCGAGCCGAAGCCCTGGTAGGCCATGTCCAGGAAGGGAATCAGGCCGTTTTCGCTGACGGCCTGGATTACCTGGCCCCACTGGTCGGCGTTCAGGTCGGCGCCGGTCGGGTTGTGGCAGCAGGCGTGCAGCACGACGATCGCGCCTTCCGGCATGTTGCGCAGGTCGGCCAGCATGCCTTCGAAGTTCACGCCGTGGGTGGCGGCGTCGTAGTAGGCGTAGTTGTTGACATTGAAACCGGCGCTTTCGAACAGCGCGCGGTGGTTTTCCCAGCTCGGGTCGCTGATGTAGACATCCGAACCCGGCGAGAAACGCTTCAGGAAGTCGGCGCCGATCTTCAGCGCGCCGGTGCCGCCCAGGGCCTGCACGGTGACTGCACGCTTCTCTTGAATTACGGCGCTGTCGGCCCCAAATACGAGTTCTTGTACAGCCTTGTCATACGTACCCAGGCCTTCGATCGGCAGGTAGGTACGCGGCGCCGGTTGTTCCATCAGCATCGCTTCCGCCTTGCGCACACATTCCAGCAGAGGCACCTTTCCGTTGTCATCGTAGTAGACACCGACGCCCAGGTTGATCTTGGCCGGATTGGTATCTGCATTGAAGGCTTCGGTAATGCCGAGGATAGGGTCGCGGGGGGCCATGGCAATGGCGCCAAAGATGCTGGCAGGAGCTGTGGAATTCATCGTGATAAACTCTGGTTTGTCGGCTGGGTTCGCAGCGGTTGTATAGACAGCGGCTTGAATGTTGCAGTGCCGCAGGCGGATTCCCATTCTAGCAAAGGTCTGAATTCATGGCAGAACTATCGGTCGTTAACACCCCAGAGCCCACCGTCATCACTTACCCGAATTCCCCGTTCAAGCTGCACCAGCCCTTCCCGCCCGCCGGCGACCAGCCGACCGCGATCCAGGGTCTGATCGAAGGCATCGACGACGGCCTGATGTACCAGACGCTGCTGGGTGTAACGGGTTCCGGCAAGACTTACACGATGGCCAACGTGATTGCCCGCGCGGGCCGTCCGGCGATCGTGTTCGCGCCGAATAAAACGCTGGCAGCCCAGCTGTACGCGGAGTTCCGCGAGTTCTTCCCGCAAAACGCGGTCGAGTACTTCGTCTCCTATTACGACTACTACCAGCCGGAAGCCTATGTGCCGCAGCGCGACCTGTTCATCGAGAAGGACTCGTCGATCAACGAGCACATCGAGCAGATGCGCCTGTCGTGCACCAAGTCGCTGATGGAGCGGCGCGACGTCGTCATCGTCGCCACCGTCTCGGCCATCTACGGTATCGGTAATCCGAACGAATACCACAAGATGATTCTGACCCTGCGCGCCGGCGATAAAGTCGCGCAGCGCGACGTCATCGCGCGCCTGATCCAGATGCAGTACACGCGCAACGAGATGGACTTTTCGCGCGGCGCCTTCCGCGTGCGCGGCGACACCATCGACATCTTCCCGGCGGAGCACGCGGAACTCGCGATCCGCGTCGAGATGTTCGACGACGAGATCGAATCGCTGCAGCTGTTCGACCCGCTCACCGGCAAGGTGCGCCAGAAGATCCCGCGCTTTACGGTCTACCCGGGCTCGCACTACGTGACCCCGCGCTCGACCGTGCTGCGCGCCGTCGACTCGATCAAGGCCGAGCTGCGCGACCGCCTCGAACAGTTCCGCGAACAGGGCAAGCTGCTGGAAGAACAGCGCCTCGAACAGCGCACCCGCTTCGACCTCGAGATGCTGGCCGAAGTCGGCTTCACGAAGGGCATCGAGAACTACTCGCGCCACCTGTCCGGCGCGATGCCGGGCGAGCCGCCGCCGACGCTGATCGACTATCTGCCAAAAGACGCGCTGATGTTCATGGACGAGTCGCACGTGATGGTCGGCCAGCTGAATGCGATGTACAACGGCGACCGTTCGCGCAAGACCAACCTGGTCGACTATGGCTTCCGTCTGCCGTCGGCGCTGGACAACCGGCCGCTGAAGTTCCAGGAATTCGAGAGCAAGATGCGGCAGTGTATTTTCGTCTCGGCGACGCCTGCCGATTACGAAAAGGAAAAGGCCGACAACGTGGTCGAGCAGGTGGTCCGTCCGACCGGCCTGGTCGACCCGCAGGTGATCGTGCGCCCTGCCCGCTCGCAGGTCGACGACCTGATGGGCGAGATCAACGACCGTATCGCCAAGGACGAGCGCGTGCTGGTGACCACGCTGACCAAGCGCATGGCCGAGCAGCTGACCGAATACCTGGGCGACCACGGCATCAAGGTCCGCTACCTGCACAGCGACATCGACACTGTCGAACGCGTCGAGATCCTGCGCGACCTGCGCCTGGGCACCTTCGACGTGGTGGTCGGCATCAACCTGCTGCGAGAGGGCCTCGACTTGCCAGAGGTCTCGCTGGTGGCCGTGCTGGACGCCGACAAGGAAGGCTTCCTGCGTTCCGAGCGCTCGCTGATCCAGACCATCGGCCGCGCGGCGCGTAACCTGAACGGCGTGGCGATCCTGTACGCGGATCAGATCACGGACTCGATGAAGAAAGCCATCGACGAGACCGAGCGCCGCCGCGCCAAGCAGATCGCCTTCAACGAAGCGAACGGCATCACGCCGAAGGGTGTGAACAAGAAGATCAAGGACATGATCGACGGCGTCTACAGCGCTGCCGCCGCCAAGAACATGTCGCAGGCCGAAGAGACCGCGAAGATCGAGGGCATGAGCGAGAAGCAGATTTCGAAAGAGATCAAGCGGCTGGAGAAGCTCATGGTGGATCACGCCAAGAACCTCGAGTTCGAGAAGGCGGCCCAGGTGCGCGACCAGCTGCATGTGCTGAAGCAGCAGGCATTTGGGGCGCCGGGGGCGGACAACGTGGTGTCCATTCTGGGCAAATAAACGGTCTTGGAACTACAATGCAAAAGCGACCCGCGGGTCGCTTTTTTTATGTCATCGCCGACTCAGCCAATCGGCGGCACCGGGTTCTCGCCCGACACCAGCACATATTCCTTGCCATTGAAGCGATAGCGCGCCGTCTCGCGCACCGTGTGCGTGGGGTGCTCGACAAGATCGCCTTTCGCGTCCTCGGTCACGCGGAAGTGCTTGCCTTCGAAACTGACGACGATATCGCGATATTCGTTTGCACCTGGTGCCGGCACGGTGCCGATCTTACCGTCGACGTCCCAGCAATCTGCCGTTTCCGGCATGCAGCCGCCCGCGTTGCTGGACAACTCCTTGAAGCCACCGAGGCTACGCATGCCGTGGTCGAGATCGAATATTTCCGCGATGGCGATCGTGCTGCCGAACCAGGTGCCGCCCGAGGACACGACGATGCCTGTCTTGCCTGCCCCGAGATCGATCCACTTCACCATGCCGATGTTACCGCTGGAGCCCATCGTGCTGACTTCCCGATGCCGCTCGATCACCTGCCATGCCCCGTCTGCCTGGCGCAGCGTGTAGACGTTCAACATGCCCGGCGACGCATGGGCAGCAGCGTCGCCGCCATTCTCGTCGGACGGACCGCCGTTGACGACAACCGCCGTGCGCCCGTCGGGCAAGCGCCTGGCCGCGTACAGGGTCATGCGCCAGTAGCCCTCGTTTTCGCCAGTCTCAATCTGGGCGACGGCGGCGCCATCCTGAGCGTGGTAATCGTCGCCAAAAATCGCCTGCATCAGCGCTGCCTCTTGCGCCTTGCCGACGCTGGGGGCTTCGACGGCCAGGTCGGAAGTAACCGACGCGGCGGCAACTGCAGCCGGTCTGGCCGGCGCCGGGCGCTGTACGGCCGGTGCCTCATGGCGCGAGCAGCCGGCAAGGCAGCTTGCAGCCAGCACCGTCACGGCGGCAAGGGAGCGGGTAGCGGAAGGAAGGGTGAAATGCTTCACGGCTTGAATGGAGTATTGAACACGGTGGCAATAATGCCTGAGCTCAACAATTGACGGAAGAGTCCGCTTGAGAAGTCCGCCACATCCCGCCCTGCACCACCTCGGGTAGCGTGCGGCGCCACCCGATCGACAAAAAAAAGCGGCCCGCAGGCCGCTTCTTCGAAGCCGAAAACGCTTACTGCTTGCGACGGCGGCGCAGGCCACCCAGCATCGCACCACCCAGGGCCAGCAGGGCCAGGCTGCCCGGCTCCGGCACGAAGGTGATGTGGCCGCCGGTGGCGTCGAGCAGGTAGTCGGTGTAGCTGCCGAGCACGATGCCGCCGAAATAGGTGCCGAAGGCGCCGTCGACGTCGCCTTCGTTCCAGGTGCCGCCGAAGGTGTTGTTCGCGACTAGCATCAGCTCGCCGTTGCGCATGATGAAGGACGGGCCGCCGGAGTCGCCGCCGCCGATGTTGCCTTCCTTGTCGTTCGCCAGCTGCGGGGTGCAGATGCCGAACTGCTCGCAGAACAGATCCTTGCCCGCGCCGTCGAAGTCGGCGTAGTACACCTCCTGGTTACCGGAAGCGAAGTGCTTCTCGTCGTCCAGATCGAACAGGTCGATGTAGTTTTCGCCGGTGCGCTTGGTGAAGAAACTCGGGCTGATGTAGTAGCCGTTGGTGCCGTCGCCCGAGGTGCCGTAGCCGGCCATGATGATGTGCGTGCCTTCGCTGAGCGGCGAGGCCGAGACCTTGTAGATCTTGGCGTCGGCGGGCGCATCCTCGCTCAGGGTGATGACCGAGATGTCATCGTTGACGCAGAACGATTTGACGCCGGCCGGGCAATTGCCGAAGCCGGCGTAATCCGGATTCATCGAGACTTCGGATGCCTTGATCAGCTGGTAGTCGGCGCCGTGGTTATTGAAGATGACGCGCACGTCCTGACCGGGACGGTTGATGTCGATCAGGGCGCCGTTGCCGTTGGTATCGACGCAATGGCCGGCCGAGATCACCTGGCGCTTGCCCACCAGGGCGCCGGAGCAGATGTAGGACTCGCGCACGCCGGCGTCGTTGTAGTAGCGGATGTTAATGCTGACCACACCAGAGAACGCGGACGATGCCACGTTCGGGTCGACGCGATTTGCCGGCGTGTCCGGCAGCGCGCCCGAGACGATCAGCGGCGTCAGCGAGCCGGTCGACCCGATGACGGCGGCCTGCGCCTGCGTGCCGGCGGCCATCGCGGTAACGATGAAGGCGGCAGCGCCGAACAGTTTCTGGTAGATGGTTTTCCGTGTCGGCATTTCGTATCCTTTTATAAGAACTCGTTATGTGCGGTAACGTACGCCGCAGCATATCAGCAGGAAACGTGCCAGGAAGAAAATTCCCTATGGAATCAATCTCTTATTGAATTTTGTAAAGTATTTACACGGAAAAAATGTAAAATTTCTCGACGCATCACGTTTTCCATTTAGACACATTTATGTCCGCATAGAAACCCATCATGCATGGCGCTACAGAGCGTTACATATCTTACGGAAAAGTTTCAGACCCTCGTGTTAATGTCGATCCAGGCTTATCAAAACAGAAAGGAATGCCCATGAAAGCTCGATTGATCGCCGCCGCGGCGCTCGCACTGTTCCATCTGGCAGCCAGCCCCGCCTTCGCAGCACCGGATATCACCTACCTGCAGAACGAACTCGACGGGCGCGGACGCTGCCTTGGCACGGCCGGCCCAAGCGTCGCCATGATGGCCTGCACCCAGGCGCCGACCCAGCAGTGGTTCGCCACCCGCGGCGAGCTGCCGGGCTTCGACAAATTCCATACGATGGCGGACGGCGAAAGCGTCTGCCTGGCCGTGCATCCGAACGACAGCAAGAACACGCTGGCGATGGAGCCCTGCAGCAAGGCCGACAGCCAACAGTGGTATCTCGAACGCGTGAGCGATGTCCCGCGCCAGATGCGCCTGACGAACCGCGAGACGGGCGCCACGCGCTGCCTGGAAGCCGTGCAGACCGGCATGCGGGTGACGCCGTGCGGGCGGAGCCTGGAGGGGCACCGCTGGCACAGCAACTACATCCCGACGATGTAGGCTTACTTCACGTCCAGCAGCTCGACGTCGAAGATCAGGTTGGCGTTGGGCGGAATCGGGCCGGCGCCCTGCGCGCCATAGCCCAGCGCGGCGGGCACGATCAGGGTGCGCTTGCCGCCAACCTTCATGCCCTGCACGCCCTGGTCCCAGCCCGGGATCACCTGCCCGGCGCCCAGGTTGAAGCTGAACGGCTCGCGGCCGACCGAGGAATCGAACTGGGCGCCGTGCTGCTTCTCCGCGTTGGGCGAATACAGCCAGCCGGTGTAGTGGACGACGACGGTGGAACCGGCCACCGCTTCCTTGCCGATGCCCGGCACGGTATCGATCTTCTGCAGGGCCGCCGGGGTGGCGTCGGCCGGGGCGGCGCCCGGTGCTTCGCCGCGCTTGCAGGCGGCGAGGGTGAAGGACAGGGTGAGGCCGAGGGCGCAGACGGAAAGCAGTCGTTTCATGATGGTCTTTCGGTTGATTGATTCAGAGGGTCTTGACGAAGGCGCGCACGCCGCCCAGCAGCATCTCGATCGACATCGCCGTGAGGATCAGGCCCATCAGGCGTTCGAAGGCAGTCATGACCTGGGCGCCGAGAGCCTTCTGCAGCCGCTCCGCCGCCAGGAACACGGCCAGCCAGACCACGCCGACGGCGGCCAGCGCGGCCACGTGGATCATCACCTCCTCCGTCGTCTGCGAGGAGAACAGCAGCACGGTGGCCAATGCCGAGGGCCCGGCCAGCGCCGGAATCGCCAGCGGCACGATGAAGGGCTCGCCGCCTTCGCTGCGGCCTAGCACGCCGTCCGGATGCGGGAAGATCATGCGGATCGCGATGATCAAGAGGATCACGCTGCCGCCGATGCGCAGCGAGATGTCGGTGAGCTGCAGCGCCGCCAGGAAGTGGCGCCCGAAGAACATGAAGAGCAGGAGCAGCAGGAAGGCGATCGCGCACTCGCGCAGCACGATGCGCGGCCGGCGTTCCGGGGCGACGTCCTTGAGGGCGGTGACGAACAGCGGGACGTTGCCGAAGGGGTCGGTAACGAGCAGGAGCAGGATGAAGGTCTGGAAGAAGCTTTGGGTCATGAGCGGGCCGAGGTAATTCCAGCAATCTTAACCGATAGCCACATCCTAAGGGCCTGCTCACGTGCACCAGGCTCGTCATCGCATCCACGTACAGCGTCTTGTCGTCGGCATACAGCGGCAGCAGCGGCGT
Organism: Telluria sp. GW821-FHT07G12; assembly: GCF_059418525.1. Lineage (NCBI taxonomy): Bacteria > Pseudomonadati > Pseudomonadota > Betaproteobacteria > Burkholderiales > Oxalobacteraceae > Telluria > Telluria sp. GW821-FHT07G12. Next base: position 279,122 of record NZ_JBWKQA010000001.1, read on the forward strand.
CACCGACACCTGGTTCAGCTTCGTCTTCCTGATCTGCTGGGTCTGCGGATCCTTGAACACGGCATAGGGCACGTCCTGGATCACGTAGGGCTCGCCCTTCACCTGGCCGATGATCATCAGCACGTGGCCGGGCACCACGATCAGGTCGCCCACCTGCGCCTCGGCCAGCGCCTTCACGCGCTCGGCGTGGCTGTCCTTGTCCGTGAAGGTCCTGTGCTGGAAGGCGCTGCTGGCGCCCTGCAGGCCCGAGCTGGGCGGCAGCAGCACGCCCATGCTGCGATACACCTCGCTGGTCAGGCCGCTACAGTCGCGGGCATTGAACTGGTGCCCCCAGCCATAGCGCTCGCCGAGCAGCTTGAAGGCCTGGCGGATGATGTTGGCGCGCGTGACCGGCAGGTAGCCCGGCGCGCTGTCCGTACTGCGGCGCAGCAGGGCCGGTTTGAAGGCCAGCTTGCCGCCCTGCCCTCGCACCGGCAGCAGCAGCGGCCAGGAAGCGTAGGGGCTGGCGCCGTTCACCGGTTCACCTGGAGGGACGTCGGCGGCCGGCAAGGCCGTGCCCATGTCCAGCAGCACTTCCGACACCTCGGGCGCTTCCGGCGTGAACACGGTGCGCACCTGATCGCCGGTGACGACGCGGCCGGGCGCCCTGGTGGCATACGCGAACACCTCGTCGCGCGTGCCTTCGGCGATGTCGTTCGCGCGCACCCAGGCCGGGCCTTGCGTCGACATCACCAGCAGCCACTGGCGGTCCGCGCTCGCGTGCGCGATCACGACCGGCTCGCCGGGGAAAAGGATGCCGGCCTGCAGGCTCTCGTAGTCGCGCTGGTCGGCGGCGGCGTAGAAAGTGCGCTCGGTCGGCAGTGAGCGCAGCTGGGCGCGGCGCACGCTCAGGCCGTAGCGGGCCGGCGTGCTCGCTGCGATGCGTTCCGCGGCGGCGTTCTTGTTGATGGAGGCCAGCAGCGCGGCGCTCACCGGCTTGCCGTTTTCGTCGCTGCCGATGTCCACCGGGGTCTGGCGGGCCTGTTCGACCCAGCCCGCTATCAGACTGCGTTCCAGGGATGCAGGGACATGCTGTAGGTCGACGAAGCCGCCGCCCTGCGCGTAGACCAGCATGCGCTTGGCTGCCGCCTGGCGCGCATCGAGCAGCACGGCGTTCGGCTCCAGCAGGCGGCCGATCCAGAAGTCAGGGCTCAGCATCTCCTCGCTGAAGGCGGGGATGCCGGAAGCGGAAACGGCGGGGAGCGGCGGGTCCGCGGCCAGTGCCGCCGGTGCGGCGCAAGTCATTGCCAGGATGAGGGCCAGCGCACGTGTTTTCATCGTTCGTCTCCGTCCAATACCGCCTGCAGTGCAAGAATGTCGACCGGCTTGACGAAGTGGTGGTCGAAGCCCGCCGCACGGGCGAGCGTGCGGTCATGCGCCTGTCCGTAGCCCGTCAAGGCCAGGTAGCGCGCCTGCGCCGTCGCCGGTTCACTGCGCAGGCGCCTCGCCAGTTCGTAGCCGTCGATGTCCGGCAGGCCGATGTCCAGCACTAGTACTTCCGGCACGAAGGACGGCAGCTCGGCCAGCGCGGACCTGCCGTCGAAGCGGACCCTCACCTCATGGCCCAGCGCCGCCAGCAGTTCGCCCAGAGTGCTGGCCGCATCCGCATTGTCGTCGACGACCAGGATGCGCTTGGCTTTCCCCACGGCGCCGGGCCGGGCCGGATCCGCTTCGTCGGCCGGCAGCCCGCCGGCACCCTCCAGCCGGGGCAGCGACACTTCGAACACACTGCCGCGGCCAGGCCCGTCGCTGCGCGCGCCAACCTCGCCGCCATGCAGGGCCACCAGGCTCTTCACCAGCGCCAGGCCGATGCCAAGCCCGCCCTGGGAGCGGTCGGGCGTGCGCACGCCCTGCGTGAAGATGTCGAACACGAAGGGCAGCAGCGAGGCTTCGATCCCGCTGCCGCTGTCGGCGACGGCAACCCGCACCTCGCCCTCCTCGACCTGCACCTCGACGTCGATGCGGCCGCCCTGCGGCGTGTACTTGGCGGCGTTACCCAGCAGGTTGACCAGTACCTGCACCAGGCGCGTATGGTCGCCGCACACCGACGCGTGGCGCGCGCCGGCGTGCACGTGCAGCGCGTGCCCGCGCGCCTCGATCAGCGGCTTGACCTGTTCGACCGCGCTCGACACCACCGACTTCATGTCGAGCGGCTTCTTCTCGAGCTCGACTAGGCCGCGGGTCACGCGCGACACGTCCAGCAGATCGTCCACCAGCTCGGTCATGTGGCGCACCTGGCGGTCGATGATGCCGGCGGCCTGGCTCAGGCGCCGGCCGTCCGTGCCGCCCAGCTTGAGCAGATCGGCCGCGGCCTTGATCGGCGCCAGCGGGTTGCGCAGTTCGTGCGCCAGCATTGCCAGGAACTCGTCCTTTTTCGCGCTGGCGCGCCGCAGCTCATCCGAGGCCAGGCGCTGCTCGTGCACATCGGTGACGGTGCCGAGCCAGCGTAAGCGCCGGCCGTCGGGACCGTCGACCGCCACGGCACGGGTCTGGCACCAGCGGTATTCGCCCGTCGGATGGTAGCGCAGCCGGTATTCGATCTCGTAGGGCTCGCCGCTTGCCAGTGCCTGCTGCCAGAGCTGGCCCGCACGGGCGAGGTCGTCCGCGTGTACGATCTCTGGCCAGCGCTCGCTCCCGGCCGGGCCGGGAGGCAGACCGGTATACTCGTACCAGCGGTCGTTGAAGAAATCGTGGATCCCGTCCGGCAGGCAGGACCAGACCAGGTGCGGGATGGCGTTGGCGATGGCGCGGAACTTGATCTCGCTTTCGCGCAGGGCGGCTTCGGCGCGCACCTGTTCGCTGATGTCGAAGTGCGTCACCAGCGCCCCGTCGACGCCGCCGGCCGCATCGCGCAGCGGCGCGGCCTTGACCATGACGGTGCGGCGCGTGCCGGGCCGGTCAAAGGGTTCGATGTTGATGATGCCGCCGGCATCCTCCTCGCCGCGCAGCGCGCGCGACATCGGCCAGTCGTCGGGCGCGAGCGGCTCGCCGTGCCGCGCCGAGCCGTCGGCCCACCAGCCCTTGTAGACGGCGTACTCCTGCCAGCTCTCGGACATCGGGTAACCGGCGCCCCAGATTCGGTCCATCGCCCGGTTGCCGCCCACCAGCTTGCCGCTGGCTTCGGCGATCAGGATGCCGCTGGGGACAGCCTCGAGCAGCGTGTCCAGGCGGTCGCGCTGGCGCTCGGCCATCTCCGCCGCGTCCTTGCAGCGCATTTCGGATTCGACGTGGTCGGTCACGTCGCCGCCCTGCACGAAGATGCCGCGTATGCTGCCGTCGCAGTCGAACATGGGCTGGTAGACGAAGTCGACCCAGCGCTCCTCCAGCGCCGCATCGGCCACCCGCTGCAGCCCGACCGGCACGCGCCGGCCGATATACGGCTCGCCGCTGGCGTACACCTTGTCGAGCAGCTCGAAGAAACCCTGGTGCTCCAGCTCCGGCAGCACTTCGCGCAGCGGCTTGCCGATCGGGGCGCGGGCGCCGATCAGCTGCCGGTAGGATTTGTTCGCCAGCTCGAAGCGGTGCTCGGGGCCCTGCAGCACGGCCATGAAGCCGGGCGCGTTTTCGAACAGCAGCTGCAACTGCTCCGCCTGTTCGCGCAGGTTGCGCTCGGCGCGCACCTGCTGCGTCACTTCGGTCAGCACGCACAGCGTGCCGCCGACCATGCCCTTGTCGAGGTAGACCGGGGTGTACGAGAAATCGAACCAGGCCTGTTCGAGGCCGCCGTTGCGGACGATCGTGAAGGGGTGGCGCGTGAAATGCAGAGACTCGCCGCCGAAGCTGCGGTCCAGCAGCGGGCCGACCTCGTTCCACACCTCGCTCCAGCTCTCCTGCATGGGCCGGGCCAGCGCCCACGGATGCTTTGCGCCAAGTACCGGAAGATAGGCTTCGTTGTACAGGAAGGTGCGCTGCGCGCCCCACACCAGGAACATCGCGGCATTCGAGTTGAGCATCAGCTCCAGCACGGTCCGCAAGGGACCGGGCCAGCCGGCAGGTTCGCCAAGCGGCGAGCGCGCCCAATCGACTTCGGACAGCAGCGCATGAAGGTCGCCGCTCGCATTCAGCAGGGGATCGTGCACGGGTGGCTCCGAGGTCGGGTATTCATTGCAGGCGGCAATGATAGCAAATACTCAAGCTGCGCGCCGGTGTGCGCGGACGGGCTGACGGCGAAAAAAATCGGGGCGCGTGGCCCCGATCTTTTAGTCCTGCGTTACGAATCAGTTCTTCTCGAACTTCTTCATCCACGCCGCCAGCTGGTGCGGGCGCAGGCCGTCGTAGTCTTCGAACGGCTGGTGGATCCACGGATTGTGCGGCAGGTCTTCCAGGTGGTAGTCAGGCTTGTAGGCCGAGGTACCCTTGACCCACAGGACCGCCGAGCGCACTTCCGTCACGTCCGGATAGTTGGCCTTCAGGTGGTCGCTCACCTTCATCAGGGTCACGCCCGAATCGGCCAAGTCGTCGACCAGCAGGATCTTGCCGGCCAGCGGGCCCTTGGTCATCGTCATGTACTTGGCGATGTCCAGGTTGCCCTGCTTGGTGCCGGCTTCTTCGCGGTAGGAGCTGGTCGACAGGATCGCCAGCGGCACGTCGAAGATGCGGGAGATGACGTCACCCGGGCGCACGCCGCCGCGCGCCAGGCACAGCACCATGTCGAACTTCCAGTTCGATTCGTAGACTTGCAGCGCCAGGCGCTCGACCAGGCGGTTGTACTCGTCCCAGGAGACCCACAGGTCCTTTTCGGTCGATGCAGGAGTATTCATAGTTTCAGACATTCCTTGTTGTTCTTATGCGGCAAACGGGTGGCGCAGCACGATGGTTTCCACGCGGTCCGGACCGGTCGACACCATGTCGACCGGGATACCGACCAGCTCTTCGATGCGCTTGATGTAAGCGCGGGCGTTGGCCGGCAGCTCTTCCATCGACTTGGCGCCGACGGTGCTTTCTGTCCAGCCAGGCATCTCTTCGTAGACCGGCACGCAGGCGGCTGCCTCTTCGGCGCCGACCGGGAAGATGTCGACGTCACGGCCGTCGATCTTGTAGCCGGTGCACAGCTTCAGGGACTCGATGCCGTCCAGGACGTCCAGCTTGGTCAGGCACATGCCGGACACGCCGTTGATCTGGACCGAGCGGCGCAGCAGCGCGGCGTCGAACCAGCCGCAGCGGCGCGCACGGCCGGTCACGGTGCCGAACTCGTGGCCCACGCGCGACAGGTGCTCGCCGACGCCGGCGTCGGTCGGCAGCTCGGACGGGAACGGGCCCGAACCCACGCGGGTCGTGTAGGCCTTGGTGATGCCCATGATGTAGTGCAGCATGCCCGGGCCGACGCCCGAACCGGCGGCGGCATTGCCGGCCACGCAGTTCGACGAGGTCACGAACGGATAGGTGCCGTGGTCGACGTCCAGCAGCGAGCCTTGCGCGCCTTCGAACAGCAGGCTGCCGCCGGCTTTGTGCGCGGCGTACAGGGCCGAGGAGACGTCGCCGACCATCGGACGCAGGCGCGGCACCAGGGCCATCGCGTCGTCGAAGGTCTTCTGGAAGTCCACTGCCTGGCCGCCCAGGTAACCGGTCAGCACGAAGTTGTGGTAGTCCAGGTTCTCGCGCAGCTTCTCGGCGAAGCGGGTCTCGTTCAGCATGTCGGCGATGCGGATCGCGCGGCGTGCGACTTTGTCTTCGTAGGCCGGGCCGATGCCCTTGCCGGTGGTGCCGATCTTGTTCACGCCGCGCTTGGCTTCGCGTGCGACGTCGATGGCGACGTGGTACGGCAGGATGACCGGGCAGGCTTCCGAGATCTTCAGGCGCGATGCGACTTCGACGCCGGCAGCTTCCAGCTTGTCGATCTCGCGCATCACGTCCGGTACCGAGACCACCACGCCGTTGCCGATGTAGCAGGCCACGCCTTCGCGCATGATGCCCGACGGGATCAGTTGGAGTGCCGTCTTCTGGCCCTTGATCACCAGCGTGTGGCCGGCGTTATGGCCACCCTGGAAACGCACCACGCCGGCGGCGTGGTCGGTCAGCCAGTCGACGATCTTACCCTTGCCCTCATCGCCCCATTGGGTGCCGATGACAACGACGTTCTTAGCAGTATTTGACATCACTTAACCTAAGTTTTTGAGAATCCAATTTCCTTGTTCGAGCACGAGCACACGGTCGCACTCGAACTCGTCCTGTACATTCTCGTGACCCGGCATGGACTGGATCACGACTTCGCCTGCCTTGCGCAGTTCAGCGATTTTTTCGCGCAGTTCGGGCGCATTGCCCCACGGCGCACGGATGGCGTGCTTGCGGTCGGCGGTCGGCAGCAGCCGCGCCAGTTCGCGCAGGTCGAGCGAGAAGCCGGTGGCCGGACGCGCGCGTCCGAAGGCTTCGCCCACATGGTCGTAGCGGCCGCCGCGCGCAACCGCGTTCGGCAGGCCCGGCACGTAGAGCGCGAACATGGCGCCGCTCTCGTACTGGTAACCGCGCAGGTCGGCCAGGTCGATCGCGATCTGTGCGCGGTCGATGATGGACGCAGCCAGCGCGGCCAGTTCGGCCAACGCGCGCGTGATGCCCGGCAGCGCCGGCAGCACTTCCTTGGCGCGGGCCAGCACGTCGACGTCGCCGTACAGGTTCGGCAGCGCCATCAGGGCGGCGCGGGTCGCGCTTGCGTAGTGTTCGGTGGCCTCGTCCAGGCCAGGCATGTCCTTGGCCTTCAGCAGGCCGTGCAGCAGCTGCTCGTCGCGCCTGGCCAGCGGGTCTTCAGCCAGGATCGCGCGCAGCACGCCGGCGTGCGACAGGTCCAGGCGCGGCTCCTCGAAGCCTGCCAGCGACAGGCAGGCCAGCGCCAGTTCCTGGATCTCGGCGTCGGCTTCGAGGCCGGCGTGGCCGTAGATCTCGGCGCCGATCTGCAGCTGCTCGCGGGTGGCGTGCAGGCCCGACGGGCGGGTGTGCAGCACGGTGCCGGCGTAGCACAGGCGGGTGACCGTATCGCGGTTCAGCAGGTGGGCGTCGATGCGGGCGACCTGGGTGGTCATGTCGGCGCGCAGGCCGAGCAGGCGGCCACTCATCGAATCGACCAGCTTGAAGGTCTTGGAGTCGGTGTCCTGCCCTGCCCCGGCCAGCAGCGATTCCACGTACTCGAGCATCGGCGGCATCACCAGCTCGTAACCATAGGTACGGAAGGTGTCGAGCATGAGGCGGCGCAGCTCCTCGATCTTGCGCGCTTCGGACGGCAAGACGTCAGCTATATTCTCGGGCAATAGCCAGGTAGGCATGGGCAAAGCGAATGGGAGTTGTTAAAGATTGGGCAACAGAATGCGCGGCTTTGCACGCGTATTCTGCGCCGAATCGACGATTTTAACCGAAAACCGGCCGGGATTGGCGGGGAAGATGCGTAGAGCGATTGCTAACGTTGCTCCGTGGGCACGGGGTGCCCACCCTACGACCGTGATGACACGTAGGGTGGGCACCCCGTGCCCACGCATTCATTTACCGTTACCGGGACCCCGGAAATACTTGAAGAACTCCGAATTCGAATCCAGCACCAGCACATCGCTGCGGCTCTTGAAGGTGGCCTTGTAGGCTTCCATCGAGCGGTAGAAACGGTAGAACTCCGGATTCTTGCCGAAGGACTGGGCGTAGATCTGCGACGCCTTGGCCTCGCCCTCGCCCATGATGGTCTCGGAATCGCGCAGGGCTTCGGCCAGGATCACGCTGCGCTGGCGCTCAGCGTCGGCGCGGATTTCCTCGGCTTCGGCCTGGCCCGTCGAACGGGTCTCGTTGGCGGCGCGGATGCGCTCGGCCTTCATGCGTTCGTACACGGCGTTGTTCACCTGGGCCGTGAAGTCCACGCGCTTGAGGCGCACGTCGACGATCTCGACGCCCAGCTGGCGGCTGTTGGCGGCAACGCGCTCGCGCAGCGCGGCGGCCAGCTGCTCGCGCTGGCCGGAGACCACGTCGCCGACCTTGCGGGTCGACAGCTCGGCGTTCATGGCCACCTGCACCACCTGGGCCACGCGCTCGGCGCCGCGCTCGGCATTGCCGCCGCCCAGGGCGGTCAGGTACTGGCGCGGATCATTGACGCGCCATTTGACGAAGGCGTCGACCAGCAGGTCCTTCTTCTCCGCCGTCAGGAAGCGTTCGCCGTCGGCGGTATCGAGGGTCTGCAGGCGCTTGTCGAGGTAGACCACGTTCTGGAAGGGCGCCGGCAGCTTGACGTGCAGGCCCGGCGCCGTGATCACTTCACGCAGCTCGCCGAGGGCATAGACCACGGCATAGCGGTGCTGGTCGACCACGAACACGCTCGAGGCCAGCAGGGTCAGGACGATGGCCGCCCCGATGGCGATGGAAATCAGGCGGCTCATCAGCGGGTCTCCCTGTCACGCGAGGATTCGCGGCTGCGCGGATCGATCTTGTGCGCGGCTTCGGCCGGCCGGGCTTCCTGCGCCGGCTGCGCGGCCGGGGCCTGGGTCTGGGCTTGCGCCTGCGGCTGCGCCGAGCTGCCGTTCACGGTCACGGTGCCGCTGGCGGGCGGCGCCGGCTGGGCAGGCGCGGCCTGCGCGCCAGGCGCCATCGGCGCCGCCGGCGGCATCACCGGTCCGGAGCGGCTGCCCATGGCCGCCTCGTTGGCGACCGAGCGGGTCAGCATCTGGTCGAGCGGCAGGTTGATGTTCGCCGCGGTCTTGGCGTCGATCATGACCTTGCTGGTGCTGGAGAAAATCTGCTGCATGGTGTCGATGTACATGCGGTCGCGGGTGACGGCCGGCGCTTTCGCGTACTCGGCCACGACCTGGTTGAAGCGCGCCGCATTGCCTTCCGCCGTGTTGACGGTGGTGGCGCGGTAGGCTTCGGCATCCTGCTTCATGCGCGCAGCCTTGCCCCTGGCTTGCGGGATGATGTCGTCGGCATAGGCCTGCGCTTCGCTGCGGGCGCGCGTACGGTCTTCCTGGGCCTTGACGGTTTCCTCGAAGGCGGCGGCGACCTGCTCCGGCGCGCTCAGGGATTGCACGGTCACGCCGGTGACCTCGGCGCCGAGTTTATAGCGCGCGAGCATCTGCTGGACCATGCGCTGGGCCTCGGCGGCCAGCTTGTCGCGGCCTTCGAACAGCAGCGCGTCCATCTTGCTGCGCCCGACCAGTTCGCGCACCGCGGTCTCGGCGGCGTCGCGCACGGTCTCGACCTGGTCGCGGTTGTTGAATACCCAGGCAACCGGATCGGTGACCTTGTACTGCACGGAGAACTGGATGTCGACGATGTTCTCGTCCGCGGTCAGCATCAGCGCCTCGTTCGGCTGCTTGTTGCGCACGTTGGCGCGGTAGCCGAGTTCGACGGTCTGGACCTGGGCGACGTTGACGGTTTCGTGGGCCTGGAACGGGGCCGGCCAGCGCCAGTTGAAGCCGGCGCCGGTCTTGTGCGAGAGCTCGCCGAAGGTGGTCACGAGGCCGACCTGCCCTTCCGGCACGATGAAGGCGCCGCTGGCGAGCCAGATCAGGAGGAGGATCGCACCGACCACGGAAGCGGTGAGGCCGACGCCGCGGGCATCCGGGCGGTAGCCGCCGCCATCACCGCCGCGCTTGCCGAACAGGCGGTTCAGGCGCTGGTTGAAGTCGCGCCAGAGCTGGTCGAGGTCGGGCGGGCCGTCGTTGCCCGGGCCCTTGCCCTGCTGGGCCTTGGGATCGTTTGGTTTGTGGCCCCAGCGGGGGTCGTGCAGTGACATAGGCTAGTGTGGACCCACGTGGGTGGTGTTCGGAATATGCTCGGCGTCGGCAAGCGCGATACCAGGTTCGGCAGCTGCGACAGGCTCGGTACGGGCCGCTTCGACGATGGCGTCGCGCAGCAGATCCAGGCCTGCGCCACTGTGGGCGCTGATAAAAACGCGGCCGATTTTATCATATTCATCACGTTCCACCCCGGGCTCCAGCCCGGCCGCATCGATCTTGTTCCAGACCAGGATCTGCGGAATGTGGTCTGCGCCGATTTCGCGCAGCACTTCGTTGACCTGCTCGATCTGTTCCATGCGCACCGGCGAGGAACCGTCGACCACGTGCAGCAGCAGGTCGGCATGGATGGTTTCTTCCAGCGTGGCGCGGAAAGCGGCCACCAGCTGGTGCGGCAGTTCGCGCACGAAACCGACCGTATCGGACAGCACCACGCTGCCGGTTTCTTCGCCCAGATACAGGCGGCGGCTGGTGGTGTCGAGGGTCGCGAACAGCTGGTTCGCGACGTACACCCCGGCCTTGGTCAGGGTGTTGAACAGGGTCGACTTGCCGGCGTTGGTATAGCCGACCAGCGACACCGAGAATGTCTGGTTGCGTCCGCGCGAGCGGCGCTGGGTCTCGTGCTGCTTGCGCAGCTTGGCCAGGCGGGTGCGCAGCATCTTGACGCGCTCGCCGATCAGGCGGCGGTCGGTCTCGAGCTGGGTTTCACCAGGGCCGCGCAGACCGATACCGCCCTTCTGGCGTTCCAAGTGGGTCCAGCCGCGGATCAGGCGCGTGGCCAGGTGCTGCAACTGGGCCAGTTCCACCTGCAACTTACCCTCGTGGCTCTGGGCACGCTGGGCGAAGATGTCGAGGATCAGGCTGGTGCGGTCGAGCACCCGAACGTTCAGGCGCTTTTCCAGGTTGCGCTGCTGGGCGGGCGACAGCGCATGATTGAAGATGATGATGTCGATCCGCTCGGCCAGGCAAGCCTGGCCGATCTCGTCGGCCTTGCCGCTGCCGACGAAATACGCGGGATCGGGACTACTGCGTTTTGCGGTGATCGTCGTGATCGGCTCGGCTCCGGCGGAGCGCGCCAGCAGTGCCAGTTCTTCCAGACTGGCCGTGAAATCGCCACGGCCAAAGTCGATGCCGACCAATGCTGCGCGCATGGTATTGCCGGAAACGTCAGCCATCTACCTTACTCGGCGTCCTGTTCGAGGTTGAGGTTGACGGCGCGTGCGGGTACGACGGTGGAAATGGCGTGCTTGTAGACCATCTGGGTGACGGTATTACGGAGCAGAACCACGTACTGGTCGAAGGACTCGATGTGTCCCTGGAGCTTGATCCCGTTGACCAGATAGATCGAGACGGGGACGTGCTCCTTACGCAATGCGTTCAGGAATGGGTCTTGTAACAGTTGCCCTTTATTGCTCATAACAGCTCCGTATGTTGTTGTCGTATAAAAATTGAGGCGCAATGCCGGTTTTCAAGTGCTCGGGCCAACATTCTCAGCTTGTGAATGATGTCCCGAAGCTACTGTAACCTGTTTTAGCGTTTTTTGTCGTACCGCTAAGGTTAAATCCGGCTTAAGACTGGTCTTTTGCAAAGGGGTTTTTACCGCTGCGCAGTTCGATCCGGAGCGGGGTGCCGATCAAGTCGAAAGTGTCGCGGAAATGCTTTTCCAGGTAACGCTTGTACGGTTCCGTGATGCCATCCAGCGCATTACCGTGGATGACGATGATGGGCGGATTCTGGCCGCCCTGGTGGGCATAGCGCATCTTCGGACGGGTGCTGCCCTTGCGCTTCGGCTCCTGCTTCTCGATCGCTTCCTGCAGCGCGCGGGTAAGGCGCGGGGTCGACAGCTTGGCGGTAGCGGCGGCATAGGCCGTATCGATAGCCTTCATCAGGTGATTGATGCCGGTGCCCTTCAGCGCCGAGATGAACTTGGTTTCGGCAAAGCCCAGGAAGTCGAGCTTGCGGTCGATGTCGTTCTTGACCTGGTCGCGCTGGTCGGAGGTCAGGCCGTCCCACTTGTTGACGGCCACCACCAGCGCGCGGCCGGATTCCAGGATGAAGCCGGCGATGTGGGCGTCCGACTCGGCGATGTCCGCCTGGGCGTCCAGCATCAGCACGACCACGTTGGCTTCCGAGATCGACTGCAGGGTCTTCACCACCGAGAACTTCTCGACCGCTTCGAATACCTTGCCGCGGCGGCGGATGCCGGCGGTGTCGATCAGCGTGTAGTGCTTGCCGCCCTTCTCGAACGGCACTTCGATCGAATCGCGGGTGGTGCCCGGCATGTCGAAGGCGATCACGCGCTGCTCGCCGACCAGGGTGTTGATCAGCGTGGACTTGCCGACGTTCGGACGGCCCACCAGCGCGATCTTGACGCCGTAGTCGGCCGGATCGAATTCCGCTTCTTCCTGCGGGCGCAGGGTCACGGCTTCGTCGATCGCCTCGTTGACGAGGTCGAGCACGCCGTCGCCATGGGCGGCCGAGATGACGTAGGGGTCGCCCATGCCGAGCTCATAGAACTCGGCGGTGACGCTGGTGTACTTCATGCCCTCGCTCTTGTTCACGACCAGCATGACCTTGCGGCCCGACTTGCGCAGGAAGTCGGTGATGGTCTTGTCGTGCGGCGTCAGGCCCTGGCGGCCGTCGACGATGAACATCACGACGTCGGCTTCGGCCACGGCCTGCTTCGTCTGCAGCGCCATCTCGTGCATGATGCCTTCCTTGGCGACCGGTTCGAAACCGCCGGTGTCGATCACCAGGAAGGGGCGCTCACCCATGCGGCCCTCGCCGTAGTGACGATCGCGCGTCAGGCCAGGCAGGTCCGCCACCAGCGCGTCGCGCGAGCGGGTCATGCGGTTGAATAGAGTGGACTTCCCGACGTTCGGGCGTCCTACGAGTGCAATTACCGGCTTCATGTAAGTATCTTATTCCACCGCGATCGCTGTCACGGTTCCGTTTTGTGTTTGAAAAATCAGGTTCGAACCCGCAACCAGCGGGGTCGAGCTGATCGCACTGCCGTCGGTGGCGGCGCGGGCCAGGAAGGCGCCGTCCTCACGCGACAGGAAGTGCACATAGCCCTGGTAGTCGCCGACTGCAACCGCGCGGCCGTAGGACACCGGCGTGGACAGTCGGCGGAAGGCCAATTTGTCGTTCTTCCACGCGCTGGTACCGCTGTCGCGGTTGTAGGCGTAGACGGCGCCCTTGTCGTCGCTGGCGAACAGGAAGCGCTGGTCGACCGCCACGCCCGCTTCGGACGAGAGGTCGCGGGTCCAGCGCGGGCTGCCGGTCGTCACGTCCCAGCAGCCGGCACGGCCCTGGAACGAGACGGCGCAGACGTCGCCTTCGAAGATCACCGGGTAGCCGCCGATGTCGGTCACGCGTTCCAGTTCGGTGGCGCCGCGGGCGACGCCCACTTCCACCTCCCAGCGCGGCGCGCCGGTCGCCAGGATCAGCGACAGCAGCTTGCCGCCCGGCTGGGCGATGATGACGTCCTTGTCGTGCACGATCATGCCCGGCGCCAGGCGCAGGGTCAGCGGCGGCGCGGCGCGCTGCACGGTCCATTTCTGCTGGCCGGTAGTGGCGTCGATGCCGACGATGCGGTTGTTGACGCTGCGCGCCACCACGATGCCCTGCCCCACCACCGGCGAGGACAGGATTTCGCTCGACAGCTGGGTCTTCCACAGCTGCTTGCCGTCCATGTCGAAAGCCAGCAGCTGGCCTTTCTCGCCGCCGACCACGATCAGGTTGCCGTCGGTGCCGACGCCGGCGGTCAGTTCCATGCCGGCCTTGACGCGCCACAGCTGGCGGCCGCTGGCGGCTTCCGCGCGCACCAGGGTGCCGTCGCCGCCCGCGGCGACGATGGTATTGCCGGCCACCGCAGGGGTGAACTGGTAGTTGCGGGACTTGCCGACTTCCAGCTTCCATGCGGTGCGCACCGCCATCGAGCCTTTCAGGTCGACCAGCGGCGCCGGCAGGTTGCCCTTCGGCTTGGATGCGAACGGGTTCAGCGAACTAATCGTCGAGCAGCCCGTCATCAGGGCGAGGACACCGACACCAACAAGCTTCCGGGTAATACGCATGTTCTTTTTGCCTTATTCTTTGACTTTATGGACGTCGTTACTTCGTTACTTTAAGCGGGCGCCTTTTCGGCCGGCACCGTACCGCCGATCGCTTCCAGCTTGATCTGCACGATCTGGCGGCCCGGGTTGCGCTTGTCCATCTTGTCGAGCGCGGCCTGGTAGGCGGTGCGGGCTTCGGCCAGCTTGTTCTGCGCGACCAGCACGTCGCCCTTGCGGTCCTGGACTTCGGCGGCGAACTGGGGCAGGAACTCGCCGTTCAGCAGCGCCAGCGCCTGGTCGTAGGCCTTCTCGTCGAGCAGCACGCCGGACAGGCGCAGGCGCGCGACCGACTTGTACTCGTCGTTGCCGTGGTCGATTGCCCATTGCAGCTGGGCCTTGGCGGCTTTCAGGTCGTTGGCGTCGAAGGCGGTCTTGGCGGCGGCCAGGGCAGCCATCTGGCCGTAGGCGGTGCCTTCGAACTTGCTTTCGACGTCGGCGGCCATGCGCTGGACCTTGGCATTGTCGTTGGCGGCTGCGGCTTCGGCCAGCTGGTCGTACAGGGCGGCGGCTTCGGTGGCCTTGGTGCGCTTGTGCGAGTTCCAGAAGTTGTAGCCGGCGTAGCTGCCCAGCGCGATGATCAGCACCCAGCTGATCAGGTTGCCAAAGCGCGCCCAGAAAGCTTTGAAATTGGCTATCTGTTCCTGTTCTTCGAGATCGTATGCCATGGGGTTCTTCTGTTCTAGTTAGCTGGTTGGGAATTAGTGATGGTGGTGGTGCTCGTCGCAATCCGGGCCGCAGTCGCCGCCGCCGATGACCTGGTCGACGATGTAGTCGACCGCCTCGTCGAAGGCGATGCTGGCCTGCTGGGCCGCACCCTCGGCGCCGCGCAGCGACTTGACCGCGACCACGTCGTTCTTGACCTCGTCCTCGCCGATGATCACGGCGAAGGCGGCGCCCGAACCGTCGGCCTTCTTCATCTGGCTCTTGAAGCTGCCGGCGCCCTGCGGGGTCGCGCAATGCAGCACCACGTCCAGGCCGGCGTCGCGGATGCGCTCGGCCAGGATGAAGGCTTTCAGCTGGGCTTCCTCGCCCTGGTGCACCATGTAGACGTCGCACTGGTTCGGCGACGCCGGCTCGCCCTGGCCCTTCATCAGCTCGATCAGGCGCTCGATGCCCATCGCGAAGCCGATGCCCGGGGTCGGCTTGCCGCCGAAGGTTTCGATCAGCGGGTCGTAGCGGCCGCCGGCGCACACCGTGCCCTGCGCGCCCAGCTCGTCGGTGACCCACTCGAACACGGTGCGGTTGTAGTAATCCAGGCCGCGCACCAGGCGCGGGTTGACGGTGTACTGGACGTTGTTGGCGTCGAGGAGCTTCTTCAGGCCCTCGAAGTGAGCCAGCGATTCGCCGCCCAGGTAGCTCAGCAGCTGCGGCGCCTTGTTGACCATGTCCTGCATCGCCGGGTTCTTGGTGTCCAGGATGCGCAGCGGGTTGGCGTGCAGGCGGCGCTTGGCTTCCGCATCGAGCAGGCTTTCGTTGGCTTCGAAGTAGGCGATCAGGTCGGCGCGGTGGCGCTGGCGCTCTTCCGCGTTACCGATCGAGTTCAGCTCGAGGCGGATGTTGTCCAGGCCCAGGTCGTCCCACAGGCGGCGGCACAGCATGATCAATTCGGCGTCGATGTCCGGGCCGGCAAAGCCGATCGCTTCGGCGCCGAACTGGAAGAACTGGCGGTAGCGGCCGCGCTGCGGGCGCTCGTGGCGGAACATCGGGCCCTTGTACCACAGGCGCTTCGGGCCGTCATAGGCCATGTTGTGCTCGACCACGGCGCGCACCACGCCGGCCGTGCCTTCCGGGCGCAGGGTCAGCTGGTCGCCGTTCATCGAGTCTTCGAAGGAGTACATCTCCTTCTCGACGATGTCGGTAACGGCGCCGATGGCGCGCGCGAACAGGCCGGTTTCCTCGACGATCGGGGTGACGATCTTCTGGTAGCCGTAGCTCTTCAGCACGGATTCGGCGGTGTTTTCGAACAGCTCCCACAGCGGCGCGTCGGCCGGGAGGATGTCGTTCATGCCTTTGATGGCACTGAATTTCTCTTTTTTGTCGGACATTCTATTTCTCGCGTTACCGTCATTCCCGCGCAGGCGGGAATCCAAGTTTGCATGAGCAGTCGAAACGCATACAAACTTGGGTTCCCGCCTTCGCGGGAACGACGTTAAATGGTTTCAGCCTGCTTCGAATAATTCTTCTGCACGTAATTCAGCACGATCGTCTTGAACTCATCCACGATCCGCTCGCCCCGCAGTGTAGCGACCTTTTGGCCATCCACAAAGACCGGGGCCGCCGGCGATTCGCCGGTGCCCGGCAGCGAAATGCCGATGTTCGCGTGCTTCGATTCGCCCGGGCCGTTGACGATGCAGCCCATCACGGCCACGTTCATCGCTTCCACGCCCGGGTGGGTCTTCTTCCATTCCGGCATCGACTCGCGTAGGAAGGTCTGGATGTTGTCGGCCAGTTCCTGGAACACGGTGGACGTCGTGCGGCCGCAGCCCGGGCAGGCGATCACCATCGGGGTGAACTTGCGCAGGCCCATGGTCTGCAGGATCTCCTGGCCGACCACGACTTCCCTGGTGCGGTCGCCGCCCGGTTCCGGGGTCAGCGAAATGCGGATGGTGTCGCCGATGCCTTCCTGCAGCAGCACGGACAGGGCCGCGGTCGAGGCGACGATGCCCTTGCTGCCCATGCCGGCTTCGGTCAGGCCCAGGTGCAACGGGTAGTCGCAGCGCTTGCCGAGTTCGCGGTAGACGGCAATCAGATCCTGCACGCCCGACACCTTGCACGACAGGATGATCTTGTCGCGGGCCAGGCCGATTTCTTCGGCGCGCACGGCGTTCTCGATCCCCGAGGTGATCAGCGCTTCATACATCACGGCCTGGGCCGACCACGGCTGGGCGCGCGACGCGTTCTCGTCCATGATGCGGGCCAGCAGCGACTGGTCCAGGCTGCCCCAGTTGACGCCGATGCGCACCGGCTTGTCGTGCTTGATGGCGATCTCGATCATCTGGGCGAACTGGGAGTCGCGCTTGGCGCCCTGCCCCACGTTGCCCGGGTTGATGCGGTACTTCGACAGCGCGGCGGCGCAGTCCGGGAAGTCGCGCAGCAGCAGGTGGCCGTTGTAATGGAAGTCGCCGACCAGCGGCACGTCCACTTCCATCCGGTCCAGCTGTTCGCGGATCGCCGGCACGGCGGCGGCGGCGGCCGGCGTATCGACCGTGATGCGCACGACCTCGGAACCGGCGCGCGCCAGCTCCTTGACCTGGATCGCGGTGCCGATCGCGTCGGCGGTGTCGGTGTTGGTCATCGACTGCACGACGACCGGGGCGTCGCCGCCCACCCAGACCTTGCGCTCGCCGTGCTGGATCAGCACGCGGCGGCTGGCGCGGCGCGCCAGCGGGCCCGAGGGAATCGGCGAGTTCATCGTATTCATGTCTGTCATGTTGCGCTTGGCTTCACTATTTATTGCACATTGACCAGGGAATAGGTCTTGCCCGGCACCGGCGGCAAGGCCACCGGCGCGCCACGCAGGCTCGCCGAAACGGCGCCCGGGTTGCCGACGATGATGCGCACCGGCTGGTCGATGTTCAGCGTTTCGGTACTGCCGGCGCGGACCAGGCGCTTGATCATGTCCTTGCCGCCCTTGGCCGGCCTGACTTCGATCCAGGCATCCTCGCGCACGGTGAACACCAGGACGCCGGCGCCGGCTGCAGCCTGAGCGGCGGCGGGAGCAGTTGCTGCGGCGGCTTGCGCCGGCGATTGCGTCGCGACCGGATTCGCCGGGGCCGCCGGCACCGTGGTCGGCGGCGCGCCGGTCGCGGTGGTCCCCGGCACGTTCACGACGGGACCGGCGGCAGGTGCAGCGGCGGCAGCCGGAGCGCTCGCGCCGCCTGCCGCATCGGCCTGCGCGCTGGCCGGGCCGGGCACCGAAATCAGCGGCACCGAAGGATTCTGCAGGGTCTCGGTTGCGCTGCCGTGGGTCCCGGCCGCGGCGGGCGCCGAGGCTGCCGGGGCGGCGACGGTGGCCGTCTCGGCATGCTGGCCCAGCGGGATCAGACCGAAATGCCAGGCGCCGCCGGCGACGGCCGCAACGGCCACCGCAGCCACGATCCAGCCCAGCGGCAGCAAGGAACGCTTGCCGTGCGAGGGGAATTTCGCCTGCGAGAACGAGGCCGGGCTCGGGCGGCGCATGGCCCCCGGATTGGCCTCGGCCGGGGCCTCGGATTCAATCGCGATCTGCGCCACCAGCGGCGCCGGATCGACCCGCACCAGCTTGGCGTAGGCGCGCACGAAACCGCGCGTCACGGCGGGGCTAGGCAGGGATGCGTAATCGCCCGCTTCCAGCGCCACCACCTGGCGCACGGCCAGCTTCAGCTGGTCGGCCACCTGCTCCACCGTCCAGCCCATCGCTTCGCGCTGGGCGGCCAGCACCTGGCCCGGATGTCCACCCTGGTTGTCGGGCGTCGTCGGCTCTTCTGCACGCTCGGAACTCATCGTCGTCGTCTCACTCGTTAAATGCACCGCGCTCGAACGCCGCGTATTCGGGCGAGCCGGGGAAGCGCTTGCGCAGCTGGGCCGCGAGGGTGGCTTCCGTGGCCCGGTCGCCCAGCATGTGCTTGACCCGCAGGGCCAGCCACAGCACGTCGGCCGACAGCGACTCGAGTTTCGCTGCCTCCGTCAGGCGGTTGATGAAAAACCCGGCGCGGGTGTAATCGCGCCGCTCGAAATAGACCCGCGCCAGGCCGGCCTGGATGGCCGGCAGCTCGGGTTCGTAACGCAGGGCTTCGAGCAGGTAACGCTCGGCTGCGTCGATATTCTTCAGCTTCAGGCTGCAATTGCCTGCATTCGTCAGGGCCTTGGCCGGCGAGGCGTAGGAGCGGCTTTTCAGCGCCGACTCGAAATAGCCCATCGCCTGGGCCGCCTTGCCGCCGGCGTCGCACAGGAACAGCCCGTAGTTGTTGGCCAGGTCGGGATTGCGCGGCGCCAGGCGCAGCGCGTGCCGGTAGTTCTCGTCGGCCAGCTCGTTCTCGCCCATCGCCGTATAGATCAGGGCGCGGAAGCCATAGGCCTCGGCATAGTCCGGCGCGATGGCGATCGCCTGCTTGACCTCGTCCAGCGCGATCTCGTACTTGCGGTCCTGGTAGTAGCCCACCGCCAGCTGCAGGCGGATCTGGGCGCGCTTCTCGGTGGCGGTCTGGTCGGAAGCGGTCCGGAGTTCGCGCGGCGAATCCCCGCCCGTGCCGGCACAGCCGGACAACAGGGTCAGCGCAAACAGAACGGCGGCACTTGCGGCCAGGACCGGCTTCAAGAAGGGATCTCCACGATCTTGCCGAAGTTCGGGCCGAACTTCTGCTGGTACTCGGCCATCTTGCTCATCCGCTCGTTGACGCGGGTGCGGTCCTTGACCTCGCCGGCCAGCTGCCCGCAGGCGGCGTCGATATCGTCGCCGCGGGTCTTGCGGACGGTGGTGACCAGGCCGGCGTCCATCAGGATCTGGGCAAAGGCCTTGATGCGCGGGTTCTTCGAGCGCACCAGGCCGGATTCCGGGAAGGGATTGAACGGAATCAGGTTGAATTTGCACGAGACGCCCACCACCGGGTCGTTGACCAGGGCGATCAGCTCGCGCGCGTGCTCGTCGGTGTCGTTGACGCCGTCCAGCATGCAGTATTCGAAGGTGATGAAGTCGCGCGGCGCGAACTCCAGGTAACGCTTGCAGGCGGCCATCAGCTCGCGCAGCGGGTATTTCTTGTTCAGCGGGACCAGCATGTCGCGCAGCGGGTCGTTCGAGCCGTGCAGCGAGACGGCCAGCGCCACCGGGACTTCCTGGCTCAGCTTGTCCATGTTCGGCACCACGCCCGAGGTCGAGACGGTCACGCGGCGGCGCGACAGGCCGTAGGCGTTATCGTCCAGCATCAGCTTGAGCGCGGTGACGGTCGGCTCGAAGTTCAGCAGCGGCTCGCCCATGCCCATCATGACCACGTTGGTGATCTGGCGCTCGCCTTTCGGGCCGCCTTCGATGCCCTTGGTCTTGCGCAGCTCGAACTCGGCCATCCACAGCTGGCCGATGATCTCGGCCACGGTCAGGTTGCGGTTGAAGCCCTGCTTGCCGGTCGAGCAGAAGCGGCAGTTGACGGCGCAGCCGGCCTGGGTGGAGATGCACAGCGTGCCGCGCGTCTCTTCCGGGATGAACACGGTTTCGACGGCATTGCCGTTGCCGACATCGACCAGCCATTTGCGGGTGCCGTCGGACGAGGTATGGTCGCTGATGATGGCCGGCGCGGTGACGGTCGCGCGGGTTTTCAGCTTCTCGCGCAGCGACTTGGCGAGGTCGGTCATATCGTCGAAATTCGACACGCCGAACTGGTGGATCCAGCGCTGCAGCTGTTTGGCGCGGAATGGCTTCTCCCCCAACTCGGCGCAGTAAGCGACAAGCTGCGCGGGATCGAAGTCCAGCAGGTTGGTGAGAGTTGCCATCTTCAAAATCCTGTATCTTCTAAATGAATCCCGCCCGCCGGGCTCTTGAAGCATGGGCGAGCGGGGTAATACGCCGGTATGCAGCTTAACGCAGCAGGCCGGCTAAGCGCGAAAAAATTTCGTAAGCTTACAAACTTGGAGTGACGAGCGCCAGTGGCACTCGTCACGCCTTCGCGGGGAGTCGTTTCGGGCAATGCCCGGAACGACGTCGTCGATTAACGCGAGTAGACGTTCAGCGCCGGGAAGTAGTAGGCGATTTCGACGGCTGCGGTTTCGGCAGCGTCCGAACCGTGCACGGCGTTGGCGTCGATCGAGTCGGCGAAGTCGGCGCGGATGGTGCCCTTCTCAGCCTTCTTCGGATCAGTTGCGCCCATCAGGTCGCGGTGCTTGGCAATCGCGTTTTCGCCTTCCAGCACCTGGATCATGACCGGACCCGAGATCATGAAGTTGACCAGATCCTTGAAGAACGGACGTGCCGAGTGCACGGCGTAGAAGCCTTCGGCTTCCGCTTGCGACAGTTGGGCCATGCGCGCAGCGACGATCTTCAGGCCAGCGCCTTCGAAGCGGCTATAGATTTGGCCGATGACGTTTTTTGCAACTGCGTCGGGCTTGATGATCGACAGGGTGCGTTCGATTGCCATTTAAAAACTCCAATAAAAAGAAAGGTTTAAATCGAGAACTTCGGAACTCAATCAACCTTCGATTTTACCATACATCCGCAAGGCAGCCGATATTGCGACGGCCATCCCCCAGGTGTTACAGTGGCGGTAATGCCTGCTCGTCCATTCCCGCCGGCTTAACTGAGCCTTAACAGGCCTTTGATGGGCGGGCCCCGTCCCCATATTGGACTACGATGGAAGTTCACCACCCGGAGGAAACATGATCCCCAATCTGCAGAAAACCTACGACGTCTCGGCCAACCGCGCCGTCCGCCACCAAGTGCTGCGCAATACCTACTGGCTGCTGGCGCTGTCGATGATCCCGACGGTGCTGGGCGCCTACATCGGCATCACCACCCGCCTGCCCATCATGAGCGGCGGCCTCGGCTTCCTGCTGTTCTTCGCGGTCGCCTTCGGCTTCATCTTCGCGATCGAGAAGACCAAGAACTCGGCGGCCGGCGTGCCGGTGCTGCTCGGCTTTACCTTCTTCATGGGCCTGATGCTGACCCCGCTGCTGCGCTACACCCTGGGCTTTTCCAACGGCGGCGCGCTGATCATGGGCGCCTTCGGCGGCACCGCCATCATCTTCGCGGCCATGGCGACCATCGCCACCGTCTCCAAGCGCGATTTCTCGGGCATGGGCAGCTGGCTGTTCGCCGGCACCATCGTGCTGATCCTGGCATCGGTGGCCAACATCTTCCTGCACCTGAGCGCGCTGCACCTGGTCGTGCTGGTCATGGCGATGGGTATCTTCTCGGCCTGGCTGATCTATGACGTCCAGCGCGTCATCAACGGCGGCGAGACCAACTACATCTCGGCTACCCTGTCGATCTACCTGGATCTGTACAACATCTTCACGGCATTGCTGCAACTCCTGGGCATCGGCTTCGGCAACCGCGACTGAGCGCATTTACGGGCCTTGGCCCACCCTGAAAGCCGGCCTGAGGGCCGGTTTTTTTATGTACAATAGCTGAATGTCACGTAGCCTGGTCCATGTATTACTGTCGCTGCTGCTGCTCGTTTCGCAGCAGCTGTCGCTGGGCCACGCCTACTCGCACTGGACCGACGTCCGGGAATCGCTGACCCAGCAGGCGGACGACAGCGGCGGCAAGCCGTCCAAGCCGGTCCTGCACGAGCAGTGCGGCCAGTGCGCCGCCAGCGCCCAGGTCGCGTTCGCCCTGCCGGCCACGGTCCGGCAATTCATCCCCGCCGAGCTCGCGTACGCCGTCCCCAGCCTCGCGCCCACGCCCGGCATCTGCCTGCTGGCGGCCTGCCCCTTCCAGCAGCGCGGCCCACCTCTGGCCTGATAACGCCTTTTCGCTTCACCCGTCGCGCCGGCTTGCCCAGCCAATCCGGCCGCACGGACCGTTATCCATTTGCCCGAGGTTTTAAACGATGAAAAAGATTCAACCGACGCTGCTCGCCAGCGCGATCCTGCTCGCCTACGCCCCCGCTTTTGCCGCGCCTGCACCCGACCTTCCGCCCGACGCCGACCAGGCCGTCAATAACGGCAAGGTGCAGCAGGTGGTCGTCACCGCCAACCCACTCAGGAACAGCGAAGGCGACCAGATCCTGGCCCCCGCCAAGGTGCTGGCCGGCGACGAACTGCGCGACAAGGTCGGCAGCTCGCTGGGCGAGACCCTGCAGGGCGAACTCGGCGTGTCGGCTTCGGCCTTCGGCGCCGGCGCCTCGCGCCCCATCATCCGCGGCATGGAAGGCTCGCGCGTCAAGATGCTGGAAAACGGCATGGCCACCTCCGACGTGTCCGGCCTCTCGAACGACCACGCGGTGGCTTCCGAAGGCGCGGTGGCGCGCCAGATCGAGATCCTGCGCGGCCCCGCCGCCCTGCTCTACGGCTCGGGCGCCATCGGCGGCCTGGTCAACGTGGTCAACGAACGCATCCCGACCGCGCTCGAAGACAAGCCCACCGGCCAGGTCGAAACCCGCTACAGCACGGTCGACAATGGCCGCAACGTCTCCGGCTCGCTGGACGGCGCGGCCGGCCACGTTGGCATGCACATCGACGGCAACTGGCGCGACACCAATGACTACAAGATCCCTGGCAGCCGCGTGCTGAACGATCCGGCGTCGGGCAGCGGCCGCCTGCCGGACAGCGACACCAGCGAGCGCAGCATCGGCGCCGGCGCCTCCTACATCCGCGACTGGGGTTATGTGGGCGTGTCCGCGAATCACTTGTCGAACAATTACGGGATTCCGAGCGCAGAAGGTTCGCGCATCGACCAGCGCCAGAACCGCTACGACCTCGACAGCCTGGTCCACGAACCCTTCAATGGCTTCGAGACGGCGCGCTTCAAGGCCGGCTTCACCGATTACCGCCACGCGGAGCTGGGCGAGGATATGGCGCCCGAAGTCGTCTTCAGCAACCGCTCCTTCGAATCGCGTCTCGAACTCACCCACAAGCCACTCAGCGGCTTCCACGGCACCTTTGGCGTGCAGACCGAAAACACCCACTTCTCGGCGCTGTCGGCGGCGGGCGGCCCGGACACCGTGCCGGTCACCCACTCCACCTCGAGCGCGGCCTTCCTGGTCGAGGAAACGCACGTCGGGCAGGTGGCGGTGAACGCCGGCCTGCGCTACGAGAACGTGCGCCGCGAACCGGTCGGCAATGTCGAGCGCAGCTTCAACCTGGGCTCGGGCTCGGTGGGCGCCCTGTGGCCCTTCATGAGCGGCTACAGCGCCGGCGCCACCCTGTCCTATGCCCAGCGCGCACCGGCCACCGACGAGCTGTACTCGGGCGGCCCGCACGACGCCACCCTCACCTTCGACGTCGGCGACGCCAACCTCAAGAAAGAGATCTCGCGCAATATCGAGCTGTCGGTACAGAAGACCAGCGGCCTGCTGCGCTGGAAGGCCAACGTGTTCCGCAACAACGTGTCCGACTTCATCTACGGCCATATCACCGGCCTGTCGCTCGACGAGGAGGGCAATGCGGGCGGCGAATTCCGCCAACGGCTGTTCGAGCAGGCGCCGGCCCACATCCAGGGCGTGGAAGCGGAGCTGACCTGGAACCAGACGGGCATGGGCTGGAACGGCCGCCTGTTCGCCGACGGTTCGCGCGGCAAGCTCGACATCGGCGAAAACCTGCCGCTGCAGCCGGCCGACCGCATCGGCGCCAGCGTCGGCTACCGCCAGGCCGACTGGCGCGCCGGCCTGTCCTGGACCCATGCACGCGGCCAGGACCGTCTGGCCGGCTTCGAAAGCACGACGACGCCGGGCTACAATCTGGTCGACGCCAACCTGTCGTACACGCAGAAGCTGGACAAGCTCGACCTGACCTGGTTCGTGCTGGCGAAGAACCTGCTGAACCAGGATATTCGCCTGTCGACCTCGCTGCTGAAGGACATTTCGCCGCTGCCGGGACGCAATCTGGCCTTCGGCGTGCGCGCGCACTTCTGAGGCAGATTCTGCGAGGAAATAGCTGAATCCTGGTGAGAAATGTCCATTTTTCCCAGGAAAATCTATTTTTTCTCAACCGCGTTCCAGCTTATGCATTTGCGCATAGAATGACCACTTTCGGACTCGAAGGCGATCAGTATGGAAGCGGCTACGCGCGACTTTCATCTCCTCGACACCTCCGGCGCCGTGCGCGCCGGATACCACCTCCATGACTGGTCGGGTTCGCCCCTCGGTTCGCCCGACCAATGGGATCCGGCACTGCGCAACGCGGTCAGCGTGATCCTGGAATCCGAGTTTCCGATGTACATCGCCTGGGGTCCCAGGCTGATCATGCTGTACAACGCCGCCTACATCTCCCTGCTCGACGGCCGGCATCCCTCCACGCTGGGCGCACCCATTACCGAAGTCTGGGCCGAGCAATGGCCGGGCATGAAGCCGCTGGTCGACCGCGCCCTGGGCGGCCACTCCACCTACGGCGAAGACGTGCCGCGCACCATCCGCCGCGCCGGCAAGCCCTACCACGGCTGGTTCACGCTGGCCTATTCGCCGGTGCGCGACAGCGCCGGCGCGGTGCGCGGCGTGCTCTGCGTGATCAGCGAAACCACCCCGCGCGTACAGCTGGAACGCCGCCACGCGGTGCAGCTGCAGGTGGTCGACAGCCTGCGCCGCCTGCACCACCCCAGCGACATCGTCGAAGCCGCCTGCGCCATGCTCGGCAGGCACCTCGAGCTGGACCACGCCTGCTACGTCGAAGGCGACGGCACCGGGGCCGGCTTCGAAGTCGTGCACGACTGGGCGCGCGACGGCGCCGCCGCGATGGCCGGGCGCCGCGCCCGCATCAAGGATTTCGGCCCGGCCGCGCTGGCCCTGCTGCGCACCGGCGCGCCGCTGGCGATCCGCGACACCACCAGCGACCCGCGCGTGCCCGAACACGGCGCGCGCTACGCGGCCGCGGGCGCGCGCGCGATCCTGGCGCTGCCGAAACTGCGCCGCGGCCAGCTGCAGGCCGCCCTGGTCGGCTATGCGTCGAGCGAGCGCGGCTGGGATGAGGAAGAATGCAAGCTGGCCGCCGACATCGCCGAGCGCAGCTGGGAAGCGCTGGACCGGATGTCGGCCGAGCAGGCCCTGCGCAATGCCGTGGCGCGCCAGACCACGCTGCTGGACATGAACGAATTCCGCCTCGAGCTGGCCGACCTGCTGCGCCGCCTCGACGACCCGGCCCAGATCTTCGTCCAGACCAGCGCCATGCTGGGCCGCTTCCTGCAGGCCAGCCGCGTGCTCTACGGCGACTACGACGCCGACCGCCAGCTGCTGACCTTCCATTCGAACTACACCGACGGCATCGTCACCGACCTGAGCGGCACCTTCCCGGCCCATTTGTTCGGCGCCGCCAATTTCAGCGCGCTGACCCAGGGCACGACCTGGGTGGCGAGCGACGTCCAGCGCGACCCGCGCACCGGCGGCCCGGACACCTGGCCGACCTATGCCTCGCTGCAGATCCGCTCCTGCGTGGTGGTGCCGGTGCACCGCAACGGCGCGCTGACGACCTGCATGTTCATCCACGACAACCTGCCGCGCGTGTGGAGCGCCGACATCGTGCGCCTGATGGAAGACGTGGCCGAGCGCTCCTGGAGCGCGCTGGAGCGCGTGCGCGCCGAGGAAGCGCTGCGCCTGGCCGACCGCCGCAAGGACGAGTTCCTCGCGATGCTGGCGCACGAGCTGCGCAACCCGCTGGCGCCGATCTCGGCCGCCGCCCAGCTGCTGAACATGGGCCCGCCGGACAGCGCACGCGTGGAGCGCACCAGCGCCATCATCGCGCGCCAGGTGGCCCACATGACCGGCCTGATCGACGACCTGCTGGACGTCTCGCGCGTGACCCGCGGTCTGGTGGTGCTGGCGCGCAACCAGGTCGACCTGCGCCGCGTGATCGACGACGCCGTCGAGCAGGTGCGCCCGCTGATCGAAGCGCGCCGCCACCAGCTGAGTCTGCAACTGGCGCCGGAAATCGGTCCGGCCTTCGTCCAGGGCGACCCCAAGCGCCTGGTGCAGGTGATCGCCAACCTGCTCAACAACGCCGCCAAGTACACGCACGAAGGCGGCAAGCTGAACGTGTGGATGGGCGCTACCCCGGACCACCTGCTGGTGAGCGTGAAGGACGACGGCATCGGCATCGCCGCCGACCTGCTGCCCACCGTGTTCGACCTGTTCTCACAGGCCGAGCGCACCCCCGACCGCTCGCAGGGCGGCCTGGGCCTGGGCCTGGCGCTGGTGAAGAGCCTGGTCGAGCTGCACGGCGGGATGGTGACGGCCTCCAGCGAAGGCCGCAACATGGGCACCGAATTCACGGTACGCCTGCCGCGGCTGCAGAGCACTGGCGCCGACGCCGGCGCCGCCCTGCCCCCGCCGGCTGCCTCGTCCGAAGGGACGCAGGGCCTGAGGCTGATGCTGGTGGACGACAACGAGGACGCCGCCATGACCCTGGGCCTGCTGCTGGAATCGAGCGGCCATACGGTGGCGGTGGTGCACGACCCGCTCGAGGCGCTGGTACGCGCCGGCGACGAGCGTTTCGACGTGTTCCTGCTGGATATCGGACTGCCGGGCATGAGCGGCGTGGAACTGGCGCGCCGCCTGCGCAAGGTACCGGGCCAGGATGGCGCGGTGCTGATGGCGATTTCGGGATACGGGCAGCGCTCGGACCGGGATGATGCCGAGGATGCGGGCTTCGATCGCTACTTCGTCAAGCCGGTGGATGCGGAAGAACTGACGCAGGCCTTGGCGGCGGTGACCGCCAAACGCTAACTCGTCATCCCCGTGAAAACGGGGATCCATACTGAGCTTGGCGAAGTCCCGTCGCTGGCATCGCGACTGCAGGTGCTCAGTATGGATTCCCGCCTGCGCGGGAATGACGACAGATTACGCCTCCGGCTGCGAACTCTGCTGCACTTCCTTCACCTCGAACTGCCGCGGCACGAAATCCTCCAGCAGATCGAACACCCCGATCGACTCCACGTGCGAGGTATGCGGGAACATGTTCGCAATGCCCGCCTTGCTCAGCTTGTAGCCGGCGCGGTGCGTCAGGATGCCGGTGTCGCGCGCCAGGGTCGACGGGCTGCAGGACACGTACACGATCCGCTTCGGCAGCAGCTCCGGGTTCGTCAAACGCAGCTCGGCGAGGGCGACGGCCAGCGCCACCGCGCCGTCGCGCGGCGGGTCGACCAGCATGCGGTCGAACTTGCCCAGGGCGATCAGGTCGTCCTTGGTGATCTCGAACAGGTTGCGCGTCGAGAAGCTGGTCTTCCGGTCCAGGCCGTTGGCGCGCGCATTCTCCAGCGCGCGCGTGGTCAGCGCGGTGCTGCCCTCGATGCCCACCACCTCTTTCGCCTGTGTCGCCAGCGGCAAGGTGAAATTGCCGAGGCCGCAGAACAGGTCGGCCACGCGGTCGCCCGGCTCCACCTGCAGCAGGCCCAGGGCCTTGTGCACCAGCAGGCGGTTGATCTGGTGGTTCACCTGGGTGAAATCCGTCGGCTTGAAGGGCATGCGGATGCCGAATTCAGGCAGCGTGTAGTACAGCTCTTTTTTCTTCGGGTAGTACGGGTAGGCGGTATCCGGGCCCTTCGGCTGCAGCCACCATTCGATGTTCCACTGGTCGGCGAAGGCCTTGACCAGCACCTCGTCGGCCGGGCTCAGGGGCGCCATGATGCGCAGCACCAGCACGGTGCTCTCCTCGCCCACCGCCAGCTCGATCTGCGGCATCTGCTGGTAGATCGACAGGGAGCCGATCAGCTCGCGCAGCGGCACCAGCATCTTCGCCACGTGCGGCGGGACGATGTAGCAGTTGCTCATGTCGGCCACGTAGCTGGAGTGGCGCTCGTGGAAGCCGACCAGCATGCCCCCCTTCTTGGCCACGTGGCGCACCGACAGGCGGGCGCGGTAGCGGTAGCCCCAGGTCGGGCCGTACATCGGGCGCATGATGTTCTCGGCCTTGGTCTTGCCGATGTGCCAGAGGTTATCTTCCAGCACGCGCTGCTTCATCGCCACCTGGGCCGAGGGCTCCAGGTGCTGCATCGAGCAGCCGCCGCAATGCCAGAAGTGCTCGCACTTCGGCTCGACGCGCATGGACGAAGCCTTCTTCAGCGTGACCATGCGGCCCGATTCCCAGTTCTTCTTCTTGCGCAGGGTCTCGAAGCTGACCGTCTCGCCCGGCAGTGCGCCTTCGACGAAGATCACCTTGCCCGGCGAGCCGTCCTCGTTCTCCAGGTGGCCGACGCCGCGCGCGTCCATGTCGAGGGATTTGATTTTGATGAAGGTTTCTTGCATGGTCTCTGAAGAAGATGGCTGCATCCGGCCGCTGCCGGAGAACCCGCCATCATAGCAGCGAATCGCGCACCACGCCACGGGCGGCCATCGCCCTTTTCAGCTTGACGAGGGCTTCCTGCTGGATCTGGCGCACCCGCTCGCGGGTCACGCCCATCTCTTCGGCCAGGGTCTCGAGGGTGGCTGGATCGTCGTTGTCGAGGCCGAAGCGGCGCATCACCACCACGCGCTGCTTGTCCGGCAGCTTTTGCAGCCAGTCGCGCACCAGCAGGGTCATTTCGTGGTGCTCGGCGCGCGCGTCCGGGCTGACGTCGCCTTCGTCGGGCAGCATGTCCATCAGGCTGGTCTGCGGGTCGTTGTCGAGCGGGGCGTCGAGCGAGGCCGCGTGCTCGGACAGGGCCAGGATGTCCTGCACCTCTTCCACCGGGCGCCCGACCAGGCTGGCGATGTCCTCGGCGCTGGCTTCCTTGCCGTCGTGGTGCTGGGCTTCGAGGTGGTACTTCGCGCGCAGCACCTGGTTCAGCTCGCGCACCATGTGCACCGGCAGGCGCACGGTGCGGGCCTGGTTCATGATGGCGCGCTCGATGCTCTGGCGGATCCACCAGGTGGCGTAGGTCGAAAAGCGGAAACCACGTTCCGGCTCGAACTTGTCGATCGCGCGCATCAGGCCGATGTTGCCCTCCTCGATCAGGTCGAGCAGGACCACGCCGCGGTTGATGTAGTGCTTGGCGATCGAGACGACCAGGCGCAGGTTGTGCTCGATCATTTTTTGCCGGGCGGCAAAATCTCCAGCCTTGGCCAGGGTCGCGTAATGCACTTCCTGCTCGGCCGTGAGCAGCGGCTTGGCGCCGATCCGGTTCAGATAGTGCTGGGTGGTGTCGGTGGAGAGCTCGGCCTGCAGCACGCTCTTGAGCTCGTCGACACCCTCGGCGGGCGCCGCCGCGGCTTCCGGCAGGAGTTCGGCGCGCTCGCTGCCGTCGGCGCCGAAGTCGCCGTCGCCCAGCGCTTCTTCCGGCACATCGTCCGGCGCGTTGTCCGGTATGTCCTGGTCCAGCGGGTCGGGCGGCAGCGTCATTGGTCCTCGCTAACGACTGGGCAGGAACTTCGACGGGTCGACCGGCTTGCCCTGCTGGCGTATCTCGAAATGCAGTTTGACCGTGTCGGCATCGGAATCGCCCATCTCCGCGATCGCCTGGCCCTTGGCCACGCTTTCGCCTTCCTTGACGAGGATTGCGCGGTTGTGCGCATATGCCGACAGCAGGCTGTTGCTGTGCTTAACAATCACGAGATTACCATATCCGCGGATGCCGCTCCCGGCGTACATCACCTTTCCGGGACCGGCGGCCATTACCTGCTGGCCGAGCCTGCCTGCGATATCGATGCCCTTGTTCTTGCCTTCGTCGAAAGTGGCGATGATCCGGCCATTGGACGGCCACATCCAGCTCAGCTTCTCGTCGTCGTTGGCGGTGACGGTGCTGCCGGCGGCAAGCGCGCCGGATGGGCGTTCGACGGCTTTCGGGTTGACGCTGGGGTTGTCGTCCTTCTGGGAATCGGCCAGATTGCCTTCGGTGTAGGGCTTCTTGTCGCCGCGCGGCGCGGTTTTCTTGGGCGGGGCGGCCGGTTTCTCGGCGCCGGGCATGGCGATCGGATTGGTGCCGGCCAGGCCGTTGTTGTTGCCGCGGTCGGGCGGCGTCACGCGCAGCACCTGGCCCACCTTGATGTCGTCCGGATCGGCGAGATTGTTCCAGGCGACGATGTCGCGGTAGTTCTGGCCGAAGTCGAGCGCGATGCGCAGCAGGGTGTCGCCCTTGCGCACGGTATAGCTGCCGCGCGCGTCGGCTTTCGGTTCGTCGGAGGCCGGGGCAGCCGGCGGCGCCGGGTGCGAAACGCGCGGCGCCTTGTTGGCGGCTGGCGGGGCCGGGCGGTCGATCACGGGCGCCTGGCGGGTTTCGGTGCTGCAGGCGCTCAGCACGATACCGATGGTCAGCAGGGCTAGGCGGGGTGTTGGTTTCATTCTCATCTAATTCTGTTACGACTTTCTGGCACTCTCAGACGGTGCCTGGCCGCAGCGGGACAAAATGGCAGGCTTCCAGCGTTTCGCTGGTCCATTCCGATTTGCCGGTGCGGGTGATGCGCTGCAGGTGCTGGACCTGGGCGCCGACGGGCGCCACCAGCCGGGCGCCGATGGCCAGCTGCTCGAGCAGTGCCCGTGGCACCTCGAGACCGGCCGCCGCAAGGATGATGCCGTCGAAGGGCGCCACTTGCGGGAGCCCAAGCATACCATCTCCGTATTGCAAGCGTAGATTTGCGATGCGCAAGGGTCTCAGGTTGGCCTTGGCCAGCTCGTGCAGCGGCTTGATGCGCTCGATCGAATACACCTCCTGCGCCACGCAGGACAGCACCGCGGCCTGGTAGCCGCAACCGGTACCGATCTCGAGCACACGGCGCAGCGGCTGGCCGCTGCCTCTGAGCAATTCGATCATGCGGGCCACGATATAAGGCTGCGAAATCGTCTGGTTATGGCCGATCGGCAGCGAGACGTCGGCATAGGCCTGGCTCGACAGGGCCGGCTCGATGAACATATGGCGCGGCATGGTTTCCAGCGCGGCCAGCACCTGCCCGTCCTTGACGCCTTGACGCGCGACGTAGGCCGCCATGGCCCGGCGCGGCGCCTCGGTGGCGGCCAGGTCGGAGCGCTGCATGGTCTGCTGCGGCTGGGTCGGTTGGGGTGTGCCGGGCGCCGCCGGGCGCGGGCTGGCCGCCGGTGCCTGCCTGCCCTGGGCCTGGCTGGTGCGCGCGTTCTGGGTTGCCGTCTGCGGCGTCGCGACCGGCGCCGGCGCAGCAGGTTTTCGAGGGCTTGCGCCCGTCACGGAGGACAGCGGCAAGGGGAAGTTGCTGCGCTTTTCGTTCATTTCAACCACCCTCGCAGCGAGGCCAGCTGGTCACGGTGGGTCAGGTCCACCTGCAGCGGCGTGATCGACACCTGCCCCTGGCTGGTGGCGTAGAAGTCGGTGCCCTCGCCGGCATCGCGGCAGGCGCCCGGCGCGCCGATCCAGAAGATCTCGCGCCCGCGCGGGTCCTGGCCGCGGATCACGGGCTCGGCCTGGTGGCGGCGCCCGAGCCGGGTCGCGGTGAGCGGCCCCATCTGCTCATAGGGCAGGTTCGGGATGTTTACGTTCAGCAGGAAGGGCGATTCCAGGATCTCGAAATGGCGCAGCACGATGTCGCGGGCGACGCGCGCGGCCGATTCCACCTCGGCCCAGCCGCTGTGGACCTGGGATAAGGCGATTGCCGGGATGCCGAACAAATAAGCTTCGGTCGCCGCCGCCACCGTGCCCGAGTACAGGGTGTCGTCGCCCATGTTCTGGCCGTTGTTGATGCCGGAAACGACGAGGTCGGGACGGTAATCCAGCATTCCGGTCAGGGCGATGTGCACGCAGTCGGTGGGCGTACCGTTGACAAAATAGAAACCGTTCGCAGCTTTCGACACCGACAGCGGCCGGTCCAGCGACAGCGAGTTGGAGGCGCCCGAGCGATTGCTGTCGGGAGCGACCACCACGATGTCGGCGACCGCGGCGAGCGCGTCGGCCAGCGCCTGGATACCAGGCGCAAGATAGCCGTCGTCGTTACTGATAAGGATTCGCATGCGTGCGATTTTACCTGAAGCAACGGCTGTATCGACGCTTAGGGCTGCACATTTATTGCTCATCGGGACGAACCGCACCCTGCCGAGACCGTCGCCGGCGCGGCCAGCCGTCGCGCATGCGCCACACCGGCGCCCGGCGCAGTTACAGCTCTTTGCGGCTCAGTTACGGATCACGCGCCTGCCCTCTTCCATTGCGTGCAAGCCTTCTTCCAGCGCGATCACATGCTGTTCCAGGCGGCGCGCGGCTTCCAGTTCGTCGCCCTGCTGGCCCAGGTAGAGCTGCCCCAGCCGCGCCAGCTCACGCGCCAGCGGCGCGTCGCCCGCGCGCTCGCGCAGCGCCGCCACTGCCTGCACCAGCCGCACCTCGGCCAGCGGCCGCCACGGGAAATGGCCGGGCTCCATCCACTCGAGCAGGGTCTCGATGCTGCGCACCGGGCCCAGCCGGTCACGCTCGGCGCCGCGCGGCGCCGGCAGGATGGACTCGGCGATGCCGGCCTGCAGCAGCTGGACTTCATCCAGATAGCTGTCCAGGCCGATGCCGGCCAGGCCGTAGCATTCGCCCAGCAGATCTTCGAGCACGGCCTGGTAGCCCGGCTGGCCCTGCCCCTCCCTGCCGTGGCGCCAGCCCAGCCGCCCCTCGACCGCGCCGTCCGGCGGACTGGGCAGCGGATAGACCAGCAGCGGGCGCTGTTCGTCTTCGTGGCTGCAGCGGTAGTCGAGGGCGCGCCGCACCACGCCGCCGAGGCCGTCCAGGCTGCGCGGCTCCGGCGTGAACAATCCCACCATCTTGTCGGGCAATAAAGCCGTGCAGACGCTGGTGGCGGCCGAGCGGCCGGCGCGGCAATCGACCAGCACATGGGCGAAGCGCCGCGTGAGGTGTGCGGCAAAGCTGCGGAACAGCGCCGGGCAGGCGCAGAACAGCGCGTCCCAGTCGAGCCGGTCGACCCGTTCGCCGTAGCTGTCGTCGAAGCGGCCGGCGCGCATCAGGTAGAGCGGGCGCGTATCGTCGACCCGTTCGAGGTAGCTGTCCCAGTCGACGGTCTCGAGCACCTGCTCGGCCAGCTCGCGGACTTCGTCGGCCGGCGCACGCCCGAGATCGTGCAGGCGCTCGCGGCAGGCTTCGAACAGTTCGAGCACGCCCGGCCGCCCGGCTTGCGCGTCCTCGCTCGGAAAATAATGGTGCAGGCCCGGCCCTTCGAGGTCCCAGTCGATCATCAGCACCGGCGTTTTTGCGTGTTTTCTTCCAGCCAATAGCCATGCGGCATGAACAAGCGCGCGACTGCGCGCACCCGCGCCATCGTACGCGTAAAACGTCGTCACCTCGCCGGCAAGCGCCGGCGCGGCGGTGATGCGATTCGTATCCATATTGCTCCTCATTTTTTCGGGAAGGTGGTATCCGCTATTTCGCGCCATGGGGGTGGGACATCGGGGAGCTCGAATTGGTTGCAGTCGTGCCCCGGCGGCATGTATTTTTTCAAGCACTGATAGTGCGTGACGATGCGCCTGACCATCTTGTCGATGTCGGGCAGGAATTCGGGGTTGGATTTCAGGTCCGCGGTCGCCATCGTGAAGCGGGAGAAATCGACGTAGAAGCTGGACTCGGTGATCTGCGGCGGCAACCGCTCCGGGTGCTGGGTCATGATCACGGGAATGATCAGGTGGCTGGGCAGCGCATACCATTTGGCGCGCTCGATCTCCAGCTGGCGCATGGCCGCGTACTCGCGCCGCGTGTAGGCGTGGGCCTCGTACTTCGGCGTGTAAATCAGGATCATGCAGACGCTCTCGCACATCGCGCGCGCGATCTTGCGGTCGAGGTCATCGCCACCGCCGAGCTGTTCGACGTCGACGAAAAGTTCGTCTTCGTTGTCGAAGTAGGGCTCCAGGTAGCAGCGCAAGGCGTCGGCCAGGGTGGCCTTGAAGCGCTGCATGAGCTCATGCCGGCCATGGGCATAGCTGAAGAAACAGCCGTAACGGATCCCCATTGCTTTCCCCTAGTTTATTGCACGGGTAGCCACTATCACTGCCACCGGCAGCGGACCAGCTGACTCTACCAATCCATGCATGACGCATGTTGTGGAAGCACAAGCGCCCCTGCCAGACTCGGCGGAGCTGCCATCGGGCATAATTCCATCTTTGAAGAAGGAGCGGGTTATGAAGGCCATCGTTTGCAAGGCATGGGGACCACCGGACAGCCTGGTGGTGGAAGACGTCGCGGATCTGGCGCCGGCAGCGGGCCAGGTGGTGGTCGACGTGAAGGCGGCCGGCGTCAATTTCCCGGACGTGCTGACCGTGCAGGGCAAGTACCAGGTGAAGCCCGAACTGCCCTTCACGCCGGGCAATGAGTTCGCCGGCATCGTGCGCGCGGTGGGCGACGGCGTCACGGCCTTCAAGCCGGGCGATCGCGTGATCGGCTTCACCCGCACCGGCGCCTTCGCCGAGCAGGCGCTGGCGCCCGCGGATGCGCTGATGCCCATGCCGCCCGGGATGGACTTCGACGTCGCCGCCGCCATCACCCTGACCTACGGCACCTCGCACCACGCCATCGTCGACCGCGGCGCGCTGCAGGCCGGCGAGACCATGCTGGTGCTGGGCGCGGCCGGCGGCGTCGGCCTCGCGGCCATCGAGATCGGCAAGGCGCTCGGCGCGCGCGTGATCGCGGCCGCCTCCAGCCCCGACAAGCTGGCGGTGTGCAAGGCCCATGGCGCCGACGTCCTGATCGACTACACGAAGGAAGACCTGCGCGAAGCGCTGAAGGCCGCCACCGATGGCAAGGGCCCGGACGTGATCTACGACCCGGTCGGTGGCGTCTACAGCGAACCGGCGCTGCGCTCGATCGCCTGGCGCGGACGGCATCTGGTGGTCGGCTTCGCCAACGGCGAGATCCCGAAGCTGCCGTGGAACCTTATGCTGCTGAAAGGCGCTTCGGTGGTCGGCGTGTTCTGGGGCGACTTCGTGCGCCGTGAGCCGAAGGCGAACATGGCGGCGATGCGCCAGATGCTGGGCTGGATGGCGGAGGGCAAACTGAAGCCGCTGGTGTCGCGGCGCTATGCCCTGCTTGAGACCGCGCAGGCACTGAACGACATGGCTGAACGCAAGGTCACGGGCAAGGTCGTGATCGTACCGGGAGAGGCGGCATGAGCGAGGAAAAACTCAACCTGGACGGCCTGGCCGCGCTGCGCGCCCGTTTCGAGCAGCAGTCGCGCAAGGCCCAGGCCTACTACACCGTCATGCACGCGGTGCGCGCGGTGCTGGGCAACGACGATTCGGCGAGCGCCTGGATGGAGGCGCCGCTGGCGGCCCTGGGCGATAAAGCGCCGACGCAGCTGGTCGACGAGGGCCGCGTGGACGAAGTGCTGGCGCATGTGGGCGCGATGAAAGGCCGCTGACATGTGCGTCAACTACCGCCCGCCCCTCCCGGAACAGCTGGACATGGTCCTCGGCACCCTGGTCGACCTGTATAAAGACTGGGACTGGCCGACCGAGACCTGGAAGGACTACCTCGCGCCCATCGTGCGCACGGACGCTAGCAACCAGCGCATGCTGAGCCTGGCCAGCTACGGCATGGTCCCGCGCCGCCACATCCCGGCGGGCGTGAAGGTCTTCGACACGATGAATGCGCGCGCCGAGTCGATCGGCGAGAAGCGTTCCTTCGCGCCGGCATGGCACCGCACGCAGCTGTGCGCCGTGCCGATGACCTGTTTCTACGAGCCGAATTACGAGAGCGGGAAAGCCGAGCGCTTCGGCATCGGCATGGAAGACGACGCGCCCTTCTTCGTGGCGGGACTATGGCGCGAGTGGCGCGAGGCGGATGGCAATCTCGGCACCTCCTTCACCCAGATCACCATCAACGCCGACGAGCATTTTCTGATGAAGCGCTTCCACAAGCCGGGCGACGAGAAGCGCGCGCTGGTCGTGC
Source organism: Telluria sp. GW821-FHT07G12 (assembly GCF_059418525.1). Classification (NCBI taxonomy): domain Bacteria; kingdom Pseudomonadati; phylum Pseudomonadota; class Betaproteobacteria; order Burkholderiales; family Oxalobacteraceae; genus Telluria; species Telluria sp. GW821-FHT07G12. The sequence continues at coordinate 315,385 of NZ_JBWKQA010000001.1, forward strand.
TGCCGCCCGAAGACGTGGATGCCTGGCTGGCCTGCCGCGACCCGGAACTGGCGCGCAGCTTCCTGCGGCATTATCCGGCCGAGCGGATGAAGGCGTGGGCAGCGCCGACAGCGCCGCGGGCGAAGAAGGTGGCGGTGCCGGAGACCGGCTCGCTGTTTTGAAGTAAGCGTGGGCTCGGGGAGCCCACCCTACCGTCGACGTAGGGTGGGCACCCTGTGCCCACGCCCAATCACACGTCCGGTTTCGGCTGCTTGAAGAAGTCGATCACGTCGGCCTGCACCCGCGTACGCCGGAACGGCGGCAGGCTTTGCCAGATGCGGCGGCCATAAGGCTTGCTGATCACGCGCGGGTCGCACAGCATCAGCACGCCGCGGTCGTCGACGTCGCGGATCAGGCGGCCGGCGCCCTGCTTCAGGTTGATGATCGCTTCCGGCAGCGTGTGGTGCACGAAGCCGTTCATGCCCTTCTTTTCCATCACTTCGATGCGTGCCGCCAGCACTGGATCGTCCGGCGGGGCAAACGGCAGCTTGTCGATGATGACCAGGGACAGCGCCTCGCCGCGCACGTCCACGCCTTCCCAGAAGCTCTGGCTGCCCACCAGCACCGCATTGCCGGCGGTGCGGAAGGAATCCAGCAACTCGGTGCGGCCACGCTCGCCCTGCACGAACAGCGGGAACTCCAGGCCGCGCGCCGCGAATTCTTCGCGCAGGCGCTCGGCCACGCGGTTCACCGCGCGGATCGTCGTGCACAGGAAGAAGGTGCGGCCGCCGGCGGCTTCGATCACGGGCAGCGCCATGTCGACCACGGCGTCCGTGTAGCCCATGGTGTTCGGTTCCGGCAGGCCGGTCGGCACGTACAGGATGCCCTGCTCCTGGTAGTCGAAGGGGCTGGGCCAGGTGCGCGCCGGCTCGCCGGTCATGCCCATCTGCGAGGTGAAGTGCTTGAAGTCGCTCTTCACCGCCAGCGTGGCGGAGGTGAAGATCCAGCTGCGCGGCGTGCCGGCGCGCTGGCCGGCGAAGATCGGCGCGATCGACAGCGGCGTCTTGTGCAGCTGCAGCGAGGACGAGAAGGCCTCGACCCACAGCACCGCATCGGCACCGGCGAACTGGCTGTAATCCTTTTCCTTCGGATCCTTCTTGACCGGCGCCTGCTTCCAGTCCTTGAAGTTTTCCAGCAGTTCCACCGCGCGCACGCGGCACTGCTCGAGGGTCTCGGCGCGCTCGGCGTTCTCTTCGAGCACGTCGACCATGCCCTCGAGTTCTTCCTTCAGCTTTTCCAGCGCCGGGAAGAAGTCCGAGCTCGGCGGAATCTGCGGCAGCGACAGGCGGGTGCCGCCTTCCGGGAAGGTCAGGCGCAGGTCGCGCGCGGCCTTCTCGACCACCATCACGGTCTTGGCCCAGTCCGGGCCGCCGCGCGCATGCGCGAGGCCCTCGGCCAGCACGTCGCGGCACAGTTCCAGCACCTGCGAGGTCGAGACCGTGGTGCCGAAGAACAGGGTCGCCACTTCCGGCAGCTGGTGCGCCTCGTCGAAGACGATGGTATTCGCCGACGGCAGCAGTTCGGCCATGCCGCCCTCCTTCAGGGCGACGTCGGCGAAGAACAGGTGGTGGTTGACCACGACCACGTCGGCCTGCTGGGCCTCGCGGCGCGCCTTCATCACGAAGCAGTCCTGGTAGTACTGGCATTCCTGGCCCACGCAATTCTCGCGGGTCGAGGTCACCAGGTTCCACACGGACGCCGTCTCCGGCACCTTGGCCAGCTCGGCCTTGTCCCCCGAGTTGCTCATCTTGATGAAGCGCGAAATCTCGCGCAGGTGGCCGACGTCGTCGCGCGAGGTCAGGCGCCCGTTCTGCAGGGTACGTTCCAGGTTGTAATGGCAGACGTAGTTGGCGCGGCCTTTCAGCAGCGCCACCGAGACCGGCGCGCGCAGGGCCTGGCGCACGTTCGGGATGTCGCGCGAGAACAGCTGGTCCTGCAGGTTCTTGGTGCCGGTCGAGATGATGGTCTTGCCGCCCCACAGCAGCGCCGGCACCAGATAGGCGAAGGTCTTGCCGGTACCCGTTCCGGCCTCGGCGATGAGCGTGCCCTGCTTGCCGATCGCGTCGGCGATGGCCTTGGCCATCTCGGTCTGCGACTGGCGCGGCCGGAAGCTGCCGACGGCGGGCGCGAGCGGGCCGCCGGCGCCGAAGATGCGGTCGATTTCGGCGTCGTATTTACCCGGCGCAGCGGATTCGGCCGCTTCGGGAGCGGCGGTATCGGCGGCGTCGGCAGTATTCGCAGGAACGGGCTCGCCGGCAAGGCCGGACAGGGGCAGGTGATCGGTCAAAATAGGAATTCTGGCGGTGAAAGACTGACAGCTTACGCTGGCACGTCCGGCACCAACTGCATTTTCAGCAAAGTGATGTGGTCCTTCAGCTGCAGCTTGCGCTTCTTCAGACGGCGCAGCTGTAACTGGTCGGAATGGCCGTCCCGCGTGAGCATGTCGATGACAGCATCGAGGTCGCGATGTTCCACGTCGAGTTCAACAATACGGCGGTGAATCTCCTGGACGTCGATCATGTTGGCATTTCCGAACTTAAGAGCTGTTGCTGGGGGTGGGAGGGTGCGATTCTTCGTTACGGCTTGCAACTGTAGTACAAACCAGTGCATAGTTTAATCTACGCCGACGTTGCCGCCAACAAAGTTCGGCAAGCCGGTATCGGAAAGCCACGTTTATGAGTTCATACAAGTTAGAAGCGGGAACCGCGCAGCACATCGGCAACCGCCCGCAGCAGAACGACCGGGTCGCATTGATGACGGGCGCACGCGCGCCCGGCTACGTGCTGGCGGTCCTGTCCGACGGCATCGCCGGCGCGGCGGCCTCGGAGCAGGTCTTGCATACGGCCAAGCAGGTGTTCGACCTGTTCAAGCCCGGCGACCATCCGAGCCTCGAGCGCCTGGAGCAGCTGCTGCGCGACATCGTGCAGGAGACGCACATGGTCATCAAGATGAACGCGGTGACGACCCGGACCGAGGCGCACGCCAGCTTCGTCGGCCTGCTGCTATCGCCGCATGGCGAGGCCGCGTGGGCGCACGTGGGCGATTCCCGCCTCTACCACTTCCACGACGGCGCCTGCCTGGCACGCACCGGCGATGCCGCCTACGTCGAACACCTGACCTCGACCGACCGCCTGCCGCCGGAAGCGGCGAAGAACCACCGCAAATCCAAGCTGCTGCTGAACGTGCTGGGCAATGACCGCAAGGATCCTTACGTCACGATCGGCCACCACACGGGCCTGGCCGCCGGCGACGTGTTCCTGCTCGCTTCCGACGGCCTGTGGCACTTCTTCACCGATGCGGAACTGGGCGCCGCCACCTCGCGGGCGACGCCGCGCCAGGCATCCGAGATGCTGATCAACAAGGCTGGGGAGCGTTCGCAGGGGAAAGGTGGAAACTGCACGATGGCGATCCTGAAGCTGGTGCGGCCGCCGCAGGATGCGGGCAATTACACCGTGCAGAAGTTGAAACGCGCCGTTTGATACGCATCGTGGGCACGGGGTGCCCACCCTACTACTGGGGCACGAATCGCGTGCCCCATGATATTTATTGCGCCGGCGGGGTCGGGTTCGCCGCCTTGGCCGCCCTGGCCTTCTCTTCCTCGGCCTTCTTCGCCAGTTTCGCCGCCCGCTCCGCCTTCTTGCGCGCCACGTCGCGCTGGCGTTCTTCCGATTCGGCCTTGCGGCGTTCGAAATCGCGCACGTTCTGGGCGCGCTTCGGCGCGTCCGCCGCTTCCTTCGCCTCGGCTGCCTTCAGCTTGGCATTACGCTCGGCGACGCGGCGCGGCACGGTCGGTGCGCGCGGGGCCGCTACTTCAGCTACCGGCTTGGTCGGCTGCGGCGGCTGGGCCGCCAGCGCCGCTTCTTCCTCGCGGTACTTCTTGTCGGCATCAAGCAGCTTGCGGTCGCGCTCGTCGACCACGGCCTGGCGCTTGAAGCGCTCGGCCTGCACCTCGATCGCGCGCTGGGCCGCGAGGGCGCTGCGGCGGCGCTCCTTGGCTTCGTCGAGACAGCGGTTGACGAAGAACTTGTCGTAACAGACCCGTTCGCGCTCGGCGTAGCGGGCTTCGATGCCGGCGCGCTCGCGCGCGACCGAGGCCAGCTGCTGGTCGGCCTGCGCCACCGAGCTCACCGGCGGCGGCGGCACTTCCTGCGGCGCCGGGCGGTTGGCGCCGCAGGCGGCCAGCAGCAGGGACAGCATTGCAGCAGGCAGACCACGGCGCATCAAGGTATCGGCTTTCATCGTCTTCTTGTTTTCCTTTTCGATGGGAAGGTCACGCAAGCGCGTCGGCGGCGCCGCGGCGCTCGGCCAGCATGTACTCGCGCGATTGCATCTCAATGATACGCGACACCGTGCGATGGAACTCGTTCGACATCGCGCCCTCTGTGTACAGCTGCTCCGGCGCGACCTCGGCCGACATGATCAGCTTGACCTTGTGGTCGTAGAAGACGTCGATCAGCCAGGTGAAGCGGCGCGCCTCCGAGGACATCGAGGCCGACATGCGCGGCACGCTCGAGAGGATCACGGTGTGGAAGCGGCTCGCCAGTTCCAGGTAGTCGTTCTGCGAGCGCGGGCCGCCGCACAGGGTCGCGAAGTCGAACCAGATCGCGCCGCCGGCGTGGCGCAGGGCGCGGATCTCGCGCTGCTCGATGTGGACGATCGGGTTCTCGTCGGCGGTGTCGGCGACCTTGGCCCAGGTGTCGCGCAGCATGTGGTCGCTGGCCGCGTTCAGCGGCGTGTAATAGGCCTGCACCTGCTCCAGCGCGCGGTGGCGGTAGTCGATGCCGGCGTCGACGTTCATCACGTCCAGCTTCGCCTTCAGCAGTGCGATGGTCGGCAGCATGCGGTCGCGGTGCAGGCCGTCCGGGTAGAGCTTGTCAGGATCGTAGTTCGAGGTCATCACGAAGGAGACGCCGAGGTCGAACAGCGCGGACAGCAGGTTGTACATGATCATCGCGTCGGCGACGTCGCTGACGTGGAATTCGTCGAAGCAGATCAGGCGGTACTTCTTGGCGATGCGCTTGGCGACTTCGATCAGCGGATCTTCGACGCCTTTCAGCTCGTCGAGCTGGCGGTGCACGGCGCGCATGAATTCGTGGAAGTGCAGGCGCGTCTTGCGCACCACCGGCACCACCGAATAGAAGCTGTCCATCAGGAAGGACTTGCCGCGCCCCACCCCACCCCACATGTACACGCCCTGCGGCACGTCGGGACGGTTGATCAGGCGTTTGAAAGCGGACGACCGCTGGGCCTTGTACTGGACCCAGTCGTCGTACGCCTGCTGGAGACGGTCCACGGCGCGCTGCTGGGCCGCATCGGACTTGAAGCCGCGCTCGGTGAGGGCATGCTGGTAATACTCTTGGACGTTCATGGTTACTGGTCTATTAACGCAGCGTGGGCACGGTGTGCCCACCCTACGGTTTATCGCGATCCGTAGGGTGGGCACCCCGTGCCCACGTCACGTGTACTGCTTTAGAAGTTCAGCGAACGCTTGTCGACGGCGAGCGCGGCTTCCTTGGTCGCTTCGGACAGGGTCGGGTGAGCGTGGCAGATGCGTGCGATGTCTTCGGCCGAAGCCTTGAACTCCATCGCCACCACGGCTTCCGAAATCAGCTCGGAAGCGACCGGGCCCACGATGTGGACGCCCAGGATCTCGTCGGTGGCCGCATCGGCGATCACCTTGACCATGCCGGTGGTGTCGCCCAGCGCGCGCGCACGGCCGTTTGCCATGAACGGGAAGGTGCCGGCTTTGTACGCGACGCCATCCTTCTTGAGCTGCTCTTCGGTGCGGCCGACCCAGGCGATTTCCGGCGAGGTGTAGATCACCCACGGAATGGTGTTGAAGTTGACGTGGCCGTGCTGGCCGGCGATGCGCTCGGCAACCGCGACGCCCTCTTCTTCCGCCTTGTGCGCCAGCATCGGGCCGCGCACGACGTCGCCCACTGCCCAGATGCCCGGGACCGCGGTGCGGCACTCGTCGTCGACGGCGATGAAGCCGCGCTCGTCGAGCTGCAGGCCGACGGACTCGAAGCCCAGGCCGATGGTGTTCGGCACGCGGCCGATCGAAACGATCAGGCGGTCGAAGGTGACGGTCTGCGCGGCGCCGGTCGAATCGGCGTATTCCACGGTGACGCTGTTGTCGCCCTTGACGATGTTACCGATCTTCACGCCCAGGTGGATGTCCAGGCCCTGCTTGACGAAGGCCTTCTGCGCTTCCTTGGCGATCTGCTGGTCGACCGCGCCCAGGAAGGCCGGCAGGCCTTCCAGCACGGTGACTTTCGCGCCCAGGCGACGCCATACCGAGCCCATTTCCAGGCCGATGACGCCGGCGCCGATCACGCCCAGCTTGGCCGGGACGGCATCGATGGCCAGTGCGCCGGTGTTCGACAGGACGATCTTCTCGTCGAACGGGGTGCCCGGCAGTTCGCGCGGGTTCGAGCCGGTGGCGACGATCACGTTCTTGGCGGTGATGGTGTCGCTGGTCTTGCCGGAGACGTTGACGGTGAAGCCTTCGCCAGCCTTGCCGGCGAGCGTGCCGCGGCCGTGGAAGAAGGTGACCTTGTTCTTCTTGAACAGGTAGACGATGCCGTCGTTGTTGGCCTTGACCACGCCGTCCTTACGCTTCAGCATCGCGCCCAGGTCCAGCTCCAGGCCCGACACGTTGATGCCGTGTTCCTTGAAGCCGTGGCCGGCGTGCTCGAAGTGTTCCGACGATTGCAGCAGCGCTTTCGACGGGATGCAGCCGACGTTGGTGCAGGTGCCGCCCAGGGCCGGACCGCCCTTGGCATTCTGCGCCTCGTCGATGCAGGCAACCTTGAAGCCCAGCTGGGCAGCGCGGATGGCGGCCACATAGCCGCCGGGGCCGCCGCCGATCACGACGACGTCAAATTGTTTATCGCTCATTATTTGTTCCTTGTTATCGTAGGGTGGGCACCCTGTGCCCACCGAACCGATTTATTCTTCCGGTACGAAGATCCACAGCAGCAGGTAAATCACCGCCCCGAATCCGAACGTGAAGGTGAACAGCGCAAAGACCAGGCGCCACACCCACGAGTCGACGCCCGAGACCTTGCCCAGGCCGCCGCACACGCCGCCGATCCAGCGGTCGGTGCGCGAGCGGCGCAGCAGGTTCAGCTCGGACGCGAAGCTCCCGTCCGATGCCGTCGACGCGCCCTTGTTCAGGTTGACCGTCGACTGCGCGGTCGACGAGGACAGGATCTTCGCCTTGGCCTGTTCGAATTCGGCGTCGGTCAGGGCGCCGGCCTGGTGCAGTTCGTGCAGACGTTTCAGTTCATCGGCAATCATGGCAGGCGCCCTTTCCTATGGCGTGATTACAGGTCCAGCAGCAGGCGGGCCGGATCTTCCAGCGCGTCCTTCATGGCCACCAGGCCCAGCACGGCTTCGCGGCCGTCGATGATGCGGTGGTCGTAGGACATCGCCAGGTAGTTCATCGGACGGATCACGATCTGGCCGTTTTCGACGACGGCGCGGTCCTTGGTCGCGTGCACGCCCAGGATGGCCGACTGCGGCGGGTTGATGATCGGGGTCGACAGCATCGAACCGAAGGTGCCGCCGTTCGAGATCGAGAAGGTACCGCCGGTCAGGTCTTCCAGGGTCAGCTTGCCGTCCTTGGCTTTCTGGCCGAATTCGCCGATCTTCTTCTCGATGTCGGCGATCGACATCTGGTCGGCATCGCGCAGGATCGGCACCACCAGGCCACGCGGCGAACCGACAGCGATACCGATGTCGAAGTAGCCGTGATAGACGATGTCGTTACCGTCGACCGAGGCGTTCAGGATCGGGTACTTCTTCAGCGCGTGCACGGCGGCCTTGACGAAGAAGGACATGAAGCCCAGCTTGACGCCGTGTTGCTTCTCGAAGCTGTCCTTGTACTTGGCGCGCAGGTCCATGACCGGCTTCATGTTGACTTCGTTGAAGGTGGTCAGGATGGCGTTGGTCGACTGCGACTGCAGCAGGCGCTCGGCGATACGGGCGCGCAGGCGGCTCATCGGCACGCGCTCTTCCGGACGGTCGCCCAGGTTGACCGGGGCCGGGGCAGCGACTTGCTGCAGGGCCGGCTTGGCGGCCGGGGCAGCCAGCGGAGCCGGAGCGGCCGGTGCGACCGAACCCTTGTTGGCTACGGCGGCCAGGGCATCGCCCTTGGTCACGCGGCCGTCACGGCCGGTGCCGGTGGCGTCGGCGGTGCTCAGGTTGTTGTCGGCCAGGATCTTGGCGGCGGCCGGCATGGCGACGTCGCCTTTCGAGCCGGTGGATGCCGAAGTCTGCGGTGCGGCGGCGGCGACAGGGGCGTTCGCCACCGGCGCTGCGGTCACCTGGATCGGGCTGGTCTGCGCCGATGCTTCGGTGTCGATGATGGCGATGACTTCGCCGGAGACGACGGTCGCGCCGTCGGCCTTGATCAGTTGCACGATCACACCGGCGCTCGGGGCCGGCAGTTCCAGGACCACCTTGTCGGTTTCGATGTCGATCATGTTCTCGTCGCGCGAGACCGATTCGCCGACTTTCTTGTGCCAGGACAGCAGGGTCGCTTCAGCAACCGATTCCGACAGTTGGGGGACCTTGACTTCGATTTGTGCCATTTTAAGAAAACTCCGTTGTTTTATTCTTTGCAAAAACCCCGCGCCATGCATGACGGCGCGGGGTGCTCTTGGGCTTGCGATCTATTACTTCGTGAGAATGAAGCCCTTGAGCTTCGAGAACGCGGTTTCCAGCAGTTCCTTCTGCTGCGCCACGTGCTTGTCGGCGTAACCGACAGCCGGGGACGCGGAAGCAGGACGGCCGGCATACGACAGGCGCTGGCCCGATTCCATGCTCTCGAACAGGTTGTGCTGGATCTGGAACCACGGACCCTGATTCTGCGGCTCGTCCTGGACCCACACCACTTCGGTCGCGTTCGGGAACTTCTTCAGTTCGGCGACGAAAGCCTTGTGCGGGAACGGATACAGCTGCTCGATACGGACGACGGCGGTGTCGGTCGAATTGCGGGTCTTGCGGGTGTTGACCAGGTCGTAGTAGACCTTGCCCGAGCAGACCAGCACGCGCTTGACCTTGTTGGCGTCGATCTTCTCGTCCAGTTCGCCGATGACGGTCTGGAAGCCGCCCTTGGCCAGGTCGGTCAGCGGCGAGCCGGCGTCCTTGTTACGCAGCAGCGACTTCGGCGTGAAGATCACCAGCGGCTTGCGGAACTGGCGCACCATCTGGCGACGCAGCAGGTGGAAGATCTGGGCGGCGGTGGTCGGCTGCACGACTTGCATGTTGTGGTCGGCGCACAGCTGCAGGAAGCGCTCGATACGTGCCGACGAGTGCTCCGGACCCTGGCCTTCATAGCCGTGCGGCAGCATCAGCACCAGACCCGAGGCGCGGCCCCACTTCACTTCGCCGGAGGCGATGAACTGGTCGATCACGACCTGCGCACCGTTGACGAAGTCGCCGAACTGGCCTTCCCAGATGGTGAGGGTGTTCGGCTCGGCGGTCGAGTAACCGTATTCGAAGCCCAGCACCGCTTCTTCCGACAGCACGGAGTCGATGACGGTGAAGTTGGCCTGGTTTTCCGACACGTTCGCCAGCGGCAGGTAGATGCCCTGGTCCCAGCGCTCGCGGTTCTGGTCGTGCAGCACGGCGTGGCGGTGCACGAAGGTGCCGCGGCCGGCGTCCTGGCCCGACAGGCGGACGGCGTAGCCGGAGGCCAGCAGCGAAGCGTAGGCCAGGTGTTCGCCCATGCCCCAGTCGAGGTTCATCTCGCCCTTGCCCATGTTGGCGCGGTCGTTCAGGACCTTCTCCACCAGCGAGTGCAGCTTGAAGTTTTCCGGCACGGTGGTGATGCGCTGCGACAGGCGTTTCAGCTCGGTCAGCGGCACCGCGGTGTCGGCGGCGTCGGTCCACTTCTTGTTCAGGAACGGCGCCCAGTCGACGGCGTACTTGTTCTTGAAGTCGGTCAGGACCGGGTCGATGGTGTGCTTGCCGGCGTCCATGGCGGCGCGGTACTCGGCCACCAGCTGGTCGCCGCCGTCAGCGGCGATGGTGCCCTGCGCAGCCAGCTTGTCCGCGTACATCTTGCGGGTGCCCGGGTGCTTGGCGATCTTCTTGTACATCAGCGGCTGGGTCAGGGCCGGAGTGTCCTGCTCGTTGTGGCCCAGCTTGCGGTAGCAGACGATGTCGACGACCACGTCCTTGTGGAACTCGGTACGGTAGTCCATCGCGATCTGGGTGGCCAGCACGACGGCTTCCGGATCGTCGGCGTTCACGTGCAGCACCGGTGCTTCGATCATCTTGACCACGTCGGTGCAATAGATGGTCGAACGGGCGTCGCGCGGGTCCGAGGTGGTGAAACCGATCTGGTTGTTGATGACGATGTGGACGGTACCGCCGGTGCCGTAGCCGCGGGTCTGGGCCAGGTTCAGGGTTTCCATGACCACGCCCTGGCCGGCGAATGCGGCGTCGCCGTGCACCAGGATCGGCAGCACTTCCTTGCCCTTGCGGTCGCCGCGGCGTTCCATGCGCGCCTTGACCGAACCCTCGACGACCGGGTTGACGATTTCCAGGTGCGACGGGTTGAACGCCAGCGACAGGTGGACCGCGCCGCCCGGGGTCGAGATATCGCTCGAGAAGCCCTGGTGGTATTTGACGTCGCCTGCCGGCAGGTCGTCGGCGTGCTTGCCTTCGAATTCTTCGAACAGCTCGGACGGGGCCTTGCCCAGGGTGTTGACCAGGACGTTCAGGCGGCCGCGGTGGGCCATGCCGATCACGATTTCCTGGACGCCGTGCTCACCGGCGCGCTGGATCACTTCGTCCATCGAGGCGATGAAGGACTCGCCGCCTTCCAGCGAGAAGCGCTTGGCGCCCACGTACTTGGTGTGGAGGTAGCGCTCCAGGCCTTCGGCCGCGGTCAGGCGCTCGAGGATGTGCTTTTTCTTTTCTGCGGTGAAGGCCGGGGTCGAGCGGATCGATTCCAGCTTTTCCTGCAGCCAGCGCTTCTCGGTCGGGTCGCTGACGTACATGAACTCAGCGCCGATCGAGCGGCAGTAGGTATCGCGCAACATGTTCAGCAGGTCGCGCAGCGATGCGGTTTCCTGGCCGAAGTAGGTGTTGCTGATGTTGAATTTGGTGTCGAGGTCGGCTTCCGAGAAACCGTAGAAGGCCGGATCCAGTTCCGGGATCGGCGGGCGTTCCTGGCGCTGCAGCGGGTCCAGGTTGGCCCAGCGCGAGCCGAGGTAGCGGTAGGCGGCGATCAGCTGGGTGACGGCGACGCGCTTGCGGCCGAGTTCAGCGTCCGGCGATGCGGTGATGGTGCGGATCGGACCCTGCTTGGCGCGTTCTGCGAAAGAGGCGATCACGGACGAGTGGTCGACGTCCGGCTTGGCGGTGCCATCGACTGCAGGCATGTGCTGCATTGCGTCGAAATAGGCGCGCCAGTTGTCCGGCACGGAGCCCGGATTGTTCAGGTAGGCTTCATACAACTCTTCCACGTAGGGCGCATTACCGCCGAACAGGTACGAGTTGGCTTCGTATTGTTGCATCATTCTTGCTCACCTTTCTTCGCGCTTCGCGATTTTAGGGCGGGTTAATCTAACCTTCCGCGACACGGCCTGACCGGTTAGCGGATCGCACTACTACTCAAGTTGTGGGGGAAGGACTCTACAGCAGCCAACTGGTCTTACCCAATTTGCGCACGGTATTGTAACGCAAGGCGTCGAGCACGACAGAGACCCGCCTTGTTTTTATTTGTTACTGTGTGGCATCTAAACTGCTGAGTTGACCAGCTAAATGATAATCGTTATCATTTGTCTTATGCAGCCGACCAGTTCAACATCCTCCTCCACCTCCGCCCTGCCGTCCACCCTGCCGGCTGGACCACGCCGCGCCGTCTGGCTGCGCCAGTTGCATCAATGGCATTGGATCAGTTCCGCCCTCTGCCTGATGGCGATGCTTCTATTTAGTATCACCGGCTTCACGCTGAACCACGCCGCGCAGATCGAAGCCAAGCCGGCCATAACGCGCCAGAAGGCCACGCTGCCCGGCCCGCTGCGCGAGCGCCTGGCCGCCTTCGCCGAAAGCCACGTGGACGCCAAGCTGCCGCTGCCGGACGAGCTGGCAAGCTGGGCCAACAAGAGCTTCCCGGTCGACGTGCGCGGCGTGAACGCCGAGTGGAGCGAGGAAGACGCCTATGTTCCCCTGCCCCGTCCGGGCGGCGACGTCTGGCTGCGCATCGGCGTCGACGGCCAGGCCGAATACGAGAAGACCGACCGCGGCTGGATCTCCTGGCTCAACGACATGCACAAGGGCCGCAATGCCGGCGCCGTGTGGAGCTGGTTCATCGACATCTTCGCCGGCGCCTGCCTGGTGTTCTGCATTACCGGTTTCCTGATCCTGAAATACCACGCCGCCAACCGGCCCTCGACCTGGCCGGTGATCGGCTTCGGAATCGTGCTGCCGATCGTGCTGGCCCTGCTGTTCGTTCATTAATCCACCTTGAAAGCTTGCCCATGAAACTGTCCCACTCGCTCGCGCTGGCCCTTCCGCTGGTGTCCACCGGCGCCATGGCCGCCGACCTGACCGTCAAGTTCGAACTGCCGCAGCTGAACGTGGCCGAGTACCACAAGCCCTACGTCGCGATCTGGATCGAGCGCGCCGACCAGAGCGTGGCCTCGACCCTGGCTGTGCTGTACGACGTCAAGAAGAAGGACAACGCCGGCACCAAGTGGGTCAAGGACCTGCGCACCTGGTGGCGCAAGGCCGGCCGCGACGTCGAGCTGCCGATGGACGGCGTGAGCGGCGCGACCCGTTCGGCCGGCGTGCAGACCCTGAATTTCGCCGGCGCCAAGGCCGGCCTGGACAAGCTGCCGGCCGGCGACTACAAGCTGGTCATCGAAACCGCCCGCGAAGCCGGCGGCCGCGAACTGGTGCGCGTGCCCTTCACCTGGCCGGCCAAGGGCAAGCTGGCTGCCAGCGCGGCCGGCAAGGAAGAGCTGGGCGCGGTGTCGGTTTCAAGCCAATAACAGGAGCCCCCCATGCAAACCAAGTTCATGAAGCAGTTCGCCATCGCGATCGCCCTCGCCGGCATCGCCTGCGCCGCCCAGGCCCACAAGCCGTGGATGCTGCCGAGCAGCACCCTCATCGAGACCGACCGCGAAGCCTGGGTCACGATCGACGGCGCCGTCTCGGAAGGCCTGTTCGACATCGACCACATGCCCTTGCGCATGGACGGCCTGACGGTCACCGATCCGGACGGCCAGACCAGCCTGGCGCCCGCCGCCACCATGAGCAAGTTCCGCTCCAGCGTCGACCTCAAGCTGCCGAAGAACGGCACCTACCGCATCACGCTGGCCGCGACCAGCGTCATGGGCAGCTACAAGCTGAATGGCGAGATGAAGCGCTTCCGCGCCACCGAGCAGACCGCGGACAAGGAAATCCCGGCTGGCGCAACGGAAGTCAAGCGCACCACCATGGTCCAGCGCCAGGACACCTTCGTCACCGCCAACAAGGCCACTACCGGCGCCCTCAAGCCGCTCGGCACCGGCCTGGAACTGGTGCCGGTCACCCATCCGAACGAGCTGCACGCCGGCGAGAAGGCCACCTTCCGCTTCCAGCTGGACGGCAAGCCGCTGGCCAACTTCCCGTTCAGCCTGATTCCGGGCGGCGTCAAGTACCGCGGCACGCTGAACGAAGTGCGCCTCACCACCGACGCCAAGGGCGAAGCCACGTTCACCCTGCCGGCGCCGAACATGTACTGGCTCAGCGCCGCCTATCCGGCCAACGCGCCGCGCGGCCCGGGCGCGGAGGGTCCTGCGGACGCCAAGCGCTACAGCTACTCGGCGACGCTCGAGATCCTGCCGGAGTAAACGCTTCAGATGCGCGCAGTTCTCGTTCCGCTGGAGATCGACCCGGTCCCGCCCTCCCCCGGCTGCCGCCTGCATAGCCTGGGCGGCGTGTCGATGGGCACCGACTGGTCGGCGCGCATGATGCTGCCGCCGGCGGTGGACGCCGAGCTTGGTCCGGCGCTCCAGCGCGAGCTGGACGAGATCGTCGCGCAGATGAGCCATTGGGACGGCAGCTCCCTGCTCTCCCGCTACAACCGCGCGCCTGCCGAGACCTGGCATGCGCTGCCGCCGCAGTTCTTCGCAGTGATGGACTATGCGCTGAAGGTGCGCGACGAGACCGGCGGCGCCTACGACCCGGCCGCCGGCGCGCTGGTCAACCTGTGGGGCTTCGGGCCGACCGGCCGCTACGACCAGGCCGGCTTCTATGCTCCGCCCCCCGAACTGGTAGCCGCCGTGCTGGCGCAACGCCAGGGTCACCGGCCGCGCCTGGACCGCGACAGCCGCTGCCTGTACCAGCCGGGCGGCGCCATCCTCGATTTGTCGTCGGTGGCCAAGGGCTACGCGGTCGACTGCCTGGCGCAGCGCCTGGAAGCGCTGGGCGTGCGCCACTACCTGGTCGAAGTCGGCGGCGAACTGCGTGGCGCCGGCGTCAAGCTCGATGGCCAGCCCTGGTGGGTCGAGCTGGAAGGCGTGCCCGATGCGGCAGGCAGTCCGGTGCCGCAATCGGTGGTCGCCCTGCACGGCCTGGCCGTGGCCACCTCGGGCGATTACCGCCGCTATTATCAGCTTTCGATGAGCCAGCACGCACACCGGCGCGCCTCCCACACGCTGGACCCGCGCACCGGCTATCCGATTGCCAACGACGTCGCCTCGGTGACGGTGCTGGCCCCCACCTGCATGGCAGCCGACGCGCTGTCGACGGCGCTGACCGTGATGGGCGTGGAAGCCGGCCTGCCCTTCGCCGAAGGGCGCGGCATCGCGGCGCGCTACCTGCTGCGCGACGGCGACGGGCTGCGCGAAGTCGACACGCCCGCCTGGCGCGAACTGCTGCAATGATGATGACGATCGAACCGCTGCGCTGGGGCAGCGCCCTGCTGCTGTCCGCCGGCTACCTGGCCATGTGCGCGAACTACCTGCGCGCGGCGCGCGCCAAGTCGACGGCATCAAGCGCGCCGGCCGACTGGCTGGTCGTGTACGCAAGCCAGACCGGCAGCGCCGAATACCTGGCCCGCCGCAGCGCCGACCTGCTCGCCACCGGCGGCCTGGCGGCCCGCGCCGCCTGCATCTCCAGCCTCGACGACGCCAGCCTGCGCGGCGCAAGCCGCATCCTGTTCGTCGCCAGCACCTACGGCGAAGGCGACGCCCCCGACACGGCGGCCCGCTTTGCCGGACGCCTGATGGCCGACGGCGCGGACCTGGCCCACCTGCACTACGCCGTACTGGCGCTGGGCGACCGCAGCTACGCCAATTACTGCGGCTTCGGCCGCGCGCTGGACGCCTGGCTATCGAGGGCCGGCGCCACCCCGCTGTTCGAACGCATCGACGTCGACCGCGGCGACGCCAAGGCACTCGAAGACTGGCAGCACCACCTCGCCCGCCTGGCCGGCACCATCGATGCGCCGGACTGGGAAGCGCCGGCCTATGGGGACTGGCGCATCGCCGAGCGCGAGCTGCTGAATCCGGGCAGTCTCGGCGCGCCCTTGTACCGGCTGGCGCTGGCGTCGGTCGGCGCCGTGCTGCCCGAGTGGGAAGCCGGCGACCTGGCGCAAATCAGCGCGCCTGCCGACCCCGAGCATCCGCGCGAATATTCGATCGCCTCGATCCCATCCGACGGCCGGCTGGAGCTGCTGGTGCGCCTGCAAAGGCACGAGGACGGCAGCCCCGGCGCCGCTTCCGGCTGGTTATGCGAAGGCGCGGCTGCCGACGATACGATCCGCCTGCGCATCCGCGAACACCAGCGCTTCCGCCTCGGCGACAACGCGCGCCGGCCCATGCTTTTGATCGGCAACGGCAGCGGCCTCGCCGGCCTGCGTGGCCTGCTGCGCGCCCGCGTCCAGCTGGGCGTGCGCGAGAACTGGCTGCTGTTCGGGGAGCGCAACGCGGCCCACGACTTCCTGCTGCGCGGCGAGCTGGAAGGCTGGCAATCGTCCGGCTGGCTGGACAGGCTGGATCTGGCGTTTTCGCGCGATCAGGAAAAGCGGCTGTATGTGCAGGATGTGCTTCGGGCGCAGGCGGCGTCCGTGCGGGAGTGGGTCGAGCACGGCGCAGCGATCTACGTGTGCGGCAGCCTGCAGGGCATGGCGGGCGGTGTGCACGAGGCGCTGCAGGAGATTCTTGGCGGCGAGGTGCTGGAGCAGCTGGCGACTGAAGGGCGCTACCGGCGCGACGTCTATTGAGCGATCGGGCGAGGTCCCGTCGCTCAGGCCCACAGCCTTTTCCACCAGCCGGCCTTCGGCCTCGCCCGCAGGTCTTTCAGCTCCTGGAAGGGGATCGCATCGAAGGCGGGGTCGTTCTCGCCATAATGGAAGCCCGAGAATTCCTTCGCGAGGATCAGCGGGATATCCATCAGGTAGTACCCGTCCGGATCCTCGCTGTCTTCCGGCGCGACCTTCGCCAGCAGTTCGTGAAAGCGCGGCGGCAGCTCGCCTTCGTGGCTGAACTCTTCCGGGTCCTCGCTGCCAATGTACTGGACCTGCCACAGACGCCTGCCGTCCTGCCACAGCTCGCAGAGCGCGAAATTCACATGCTCTTCGACCGCGCAGGCAAGCGCCTGGCAGCCTGCCGACAGGCTGGCCATGCTGTCGGCCTGGATGATGCGGTGAGCGCAATCGAGGGCAGCGACCATCTGCCCGTTGCCGGGCAAGGGATGGGCGGCGATGTCGGTCTCGAGGAGGTCACAGCTTCTCCCTGTCGGTTCCAGCGCCAGCCTGGCTAGGATGGTGTCCGGTTCGAGTCCCTTGACCGCGACCCACGCAAGCGAAATGCCCATGATGTTCGTCTTCGTATCGGATGAGTATCCGCCAAAGCTTAGCAGGGCAAGGCCGCGCGAAATGCGCGCTTTGTCACGCGCTTGCGCGGCGGCTAGCGCTGCCTCTGCAAGCGCAGCAGCAGCCACGCCACCACCCCGGTGAACATCGCCGTGAACGACAGCACGATCCAGAATCCGTGCTCGTGCTGCGCCAGCGGCACCCCGCCCACATTCATGCCCAGCAGGCCGGCGATCAGGTTGATCGGCAGCGCCATCACGGTCACGATGGTCAGCAGGAACAGGCTGCGGTTGTTGTCCTCGTTGACCTGGGCCGCGATCTCTTCCTGCAGCAGCTTGATGCGTTCCTGCAGCGAGGCCAGGTCGCTCAGCACCACCGTGAATTCCTCGGTCGACTGGCGCAGGTCCTGGCGGTCCTCCGGCGCGATCCAGCTCGGTGGCCGCTGCAGCAGGCGGAACAACGCGGCGGGTTCCGGCGCCAGCAGGCGCTGCAGGCGCACCAGCACACGGCGCAGCGCGCCCAGGTCTTCGCGCTTGCGCGTCAGGCGGCCGGCCAGCAGCTGGTCTTCGGTGGTGTCGACGCGGGCCACGGCGTCGCGCACGATGTTGACCAGCACGTCGGCCTGGTCCTGCAGCAGGTGCACCAGCAGCTCGACCGGAGAACGCAGCGGCGCGCCGGCGACCACCGCCTGGCGCAGGCGCTCGATCGATTCGAGCGGCTTGCGGCGCGCGCTGATCACGCCGTGCGGGGTCACGTGCACCCACAGGGTCGAGATCTCGGCGCTGTCGAAGGAGAAGTTGTGGAGCACGTCGTTGACCACCGCGATCAGGGCATCGTCGGCGATCTCGATGCGGGTCGAGCGCGAGCCCTGGTGCAGCATCTCGTAGAAGTCGTCGCCGAGCTTCGCATGGCTGCGCAGCCAGCGCTCGCTGGCCGTGTTCGACAGGTTGAAGTGCAGCCAGACGAACTGCCCCGGCACGGGCTCGCGCAGGCGCGCGATGGCGCCGGCCGCATCGATGGGCTGCGCGGCCGCCTGCCCTCCCAGCAGGAAGCCCCATACCAGACCCGAATCGTCCGAACCGTAGCTGAACCCCGGCAGCGCCGCCATGTGCACCTCATGAACTAGAAGGATCCGCGCATTGTAGAGCAAGCGGCGGCGCGGGATGGCGGCTGTTGCGGCGGGCCGACCTTGTCATCAGGCTGACATGATAGCCAGATAAGATTGCCTCAATCTCTTGTGTATCTCCACCCCGGATATGCATTCATCCGCCGTGCTTGCCGCCGGCGGATTTTTTTTTGCGCGCGCCGTCAAAACTTCATTTCCAGGTTCGCCGCCACCCGCACATACCCCGCATTGAAACTGGTCTCGCGCGAGGTGCCCGCAGCGTCCCGGTAGATCCGGTCCGAGCTGTTGTCCTGCCCCAGCAGGTTGTTCGCGGACACACGCAGCTGGTAGCGCGGGTTGAACTTGTAAAGCAGGTAGGCATCCAGGTCGCGCCGGGTCTGCTGGAACTGGCTCTGCGCCTCGGAGATCTTCACCCAGCCGCCCTGCTGCCAGGACAGGCTGCTGCCCATGGTCAGGTCGCCCTTCCGGTAATCGATGCCGGCGGTGGCCGACATCGCGGTCTGGCCGTCGAGGCGATTACCGGGACCGGGCACGGAGCTGACCCGCGACCAGTTGCGGCTGAAACTCGCGCGCAGGTCGAAGTCGCTCAGCGCCGCCGACAAGGCCTTGCCCGGCGCCTTGGCTTCCAGCTGCAGCGAGCGCACCAGCGCATCGCCGTCGTTCAGCGGACGGTAGACCCAGCGTCCGTTGGCGTCGACGTCGAGCGTGGTGCGGATGTAGTCCGAAATCGCGCGGCGCGACACGCTCGCCGAGAACATGGCGCCGTCCTTCAGGAAGTGCTCGTAGCTGATGTCGATGCCGTTCGCCAGTTCCGGACGCAGGTCCGGGTTGCCGCTGGAATCGGCGGCGAAGCGGGTGTTGACGGCGGCTTCGTAGCGGCGCGCCGTCAACTGGTCGACGGTGGGCGCCTTGTAGGTGCGCGTGAAGGCCATGCGCAGCTGGCGGCCGCTGTCGCCGGGGAATTTGTAAAGGGTCTGGGCCACGGGGCTCAGCACGTGATTGCGCGAGCTGGTCGTGAAGCTGCCTGCCGATCCGCTGTCGGCGACGCTGTCGGTCTGCACGCCTTCCCAGCGCGCGCCCAGGTACACGGATAGCTGCTTGTCGACGCTCCACTCGTCCTGCACGTAGCCGGCCAGACGGGAAATCTTCGGCTCGAAGCTCTCGATGAGGTGGGTCGGCGCATCCTGGTTCAACTGGTCGTGGCGGTCGCGCGTCTGCTCGCTTTCCTGCACGCTGCCTTCCAGTCCGGCCGACAGCGAATGCCCGTCAAAGAGCGAGCGCGTGTACTTGCCGCGCAGGCTGGTGCGATGGGCGCGATTGACGCTGTCCCAGTCGCGCAGCAGGCGCTGGACGTGGTTCGCGGTGAACATCTCGTTGAGCTGCTCGTCGCTGTTGCGGCTGCGCTCGGCCGACACTTTCAGGTCCAGCTTGCCGCCCGCGAGTTTCGCGCCCCAGCCGATCTCGCCCTGCACCATCGTCATGCTGTTCGGCGAGCGGTAGTTGTAGTCGATGTAGTCCGGGTTGGCGAAGCTGCCGATCAGGTTCTCGTTGTGCGAGCTGCCATCCCAGCCGTTGCGGCCTGACTGGACGGCGCCCGACACGTTCAGTTCATCGCCATCGTCGAACTTCCAGGACGCGCGCGGGAACAGGATGACGCCGCGGTAGCTGCCGCTGCCGTCGGAGCGCGAGCTGCGCAGCTGCGTCACCTCGCCGGAAGGTAGCGTCAGGCTGGCGCTGCTGCTGCCCCGGCTGTCGTTGTTCCCGCCATACAGGAAGCCGTTCAGGAAGTAGGACAGCTGGCCGGTCTTGTCGCCCAGGGTGCCCCCCACGCTGTAGCCATGGCTGGTCGGCGCGTTGTAGTAGGCCAGGCGCAAGTCGCGCTGCGCCTTCGCCGTCACCTTCTTCAGCACGATGTTGATGGTGCCGGCAATCGCCTGCATCGAGTACTCGGCGCTGGCGGCGCGGATGATCTCGATGCGCTCGATCTGGTCGGGCGCCAGATTGTCCAGGTTGAAGCCTGGCGGCGGGCGGTCGCCGTTGACCAGGATCTGGGTGTAGCCGGCGCCCAGGCCGCGCATGCGCAGGGTCTTGCCGGTCACGGTCACGCCCGGCGCACGCTTCAGCACATCGTAGATGTTGTCGTCGCCGTATTTGCGGATTTCTTCCGCGTTCAGCACGGTCTTGCTGGCGGTATCGTCGCGGCGCGGATCGTAGTTGCTGGCCGCGCCTTTCACTTCGACGCTCGAGATCGCGGCGTCCTTTTTTGCCGGCGCCGGCTTGGCAGCCGGCTTGTCGGCGGCGGGTTCGGCGGACGTAATGGCCGCGGTCTGCCCCAGCGCGGCGGCCGGCAAGGTCAACAGGGCGAAGTGGACGGCGACTGCGACGGGGCGATGCTTGAAGATCATGAAGGGCTGCTTGCGGTTACTCGACAGCCAATCACGATACCAGTTGCATCAACCTCCAAGTTACGTCAATTGTCACAATGCAACAAATTCAGCGCACGCAGCTGACATAGGAATTCGCCGTGTCCGCGCGTTCCACCGCAGTCCCGTCCGCCAGGTTCACCGCCACATGGCTTGCGGTGTTGGCCGTGGTGCCCATGGTCGACGACCAGGTATTGCCCAAGGTCCAGTTCTGGCCGGCGAGTGCGCCGCTGGCCTGCAGCGCCTTGAGCTGGTCCGCGCTGGGCATGCTCCAGCCGCTCCGTCCCTCGATCGTGATGCTCGCGCAGTAAGCGTTGGCCTTGGTCCAGTTGTCGGCGAAGCTCACGCCCGACCAGGCCAGGAAGTTGGCCGTGACCAGGTTCGCATTGCTGACCGGCGGCACGCACTGGTTGTTGGCCAGGGTCGCGGGCGCCACGCAGGTCGGCACCACGACACAGGCGCCGTTGATGCGCACGCTTCCGGTGTCGCATGGGACGGCGGTGACGGTGAGCGTGGTCGAAGCCGAGGTCGGCCCCCAGCCGCCGATGGCAGGCTGGGACGCGGTAATGGTGCTCTCACCTGGCCCCTTGATGGTGACCAGGCTGCCGGCGATGGTGGCGACCGCCGCGTTGCTGCTGGTGTAGGTGAAGGCCGCCGGGCTCTTCGACGAGGGTGGCGTGATGTTGAAGGGCGCATCGGTTTCCGTCTTCTTGATGGCCGCGAAGGCGCCCAGCGGCGGGCCCTGGTCCGGGTCGCTGCATGCCACCAACAAACACAACATCAACAGCCAGCCTGCGATCCGCTTCATGAAAGTCCCCGTCGATTTAAGCTTTGTCACAATATCAAAAAACGGTCTGGAAAAATGCGTACTTTCTCACCCGTGCGCAGGCGGACCGGCGTTCAATGGCGTGCGGCCTGTGCCGCGTCAATCTCCGTTCCCCAAGGATCTTTCCCTGCAACTGGCTTGCCCGTGGGTGCGAAATCCATGATCTCATCACTGGCGCGTGCGTAACGCGGCCAGGCAGGCAGGCCGCCGCCGTTCGGGTCGCCGCGTTTGGCAAAGTTGACGAGGTAGCCGCTCATCGCCTTGCCCATGGCACGGTCGCGCGCCGTGGTCTTGCCGGCGTACTTGATGGCGGCGGTGTCCATGAAGAAGGGGATGTCGCTGGCGTGCTGCGCGCCCTGCTCGTTCAGCGATTCGGCCACGTAGGAGAAGCGGTAGGCGTAGACCGGCACGCCCTGCCCGGCCAGGGTGCCGGCCATGCTGCGCGCACCGGCGACCATGAAGCCGGTCTTGCCGCCGATGTCGGCGCTGGTGGCGCCTATCATCACCGGCACTTTGGCAAAGCGGCCCGCGGCAAAGGCGGCGTTCGGGTCGAGTGCCAGCTTGCCGTCGGTGAAGGGGCCGAGATAGGTGGGCGGATTGACGGGCGCGCGATTGGCGAGGTTCATGCCGTCCACGATGTCGTCCGCACTCAGCGCGCGCAGCTTGTCCAGCGCCTTCGGGTCGTCCGCCGCGATGCCCTTGTTGACGCCGAAGTTGACGCCGACCTGCTCGGCGTAGGCCAGCGGCGCCTTCGCCGCGCCGCCGTCGCCGCCCGACAGCACCACCGCCTTCGCGAACAGGCCCTGCGCCATCGGTGAAGTCAGCAGCGTGACGACCGACATGCCGCCCGCGGACTCGCCGAAGATCGTGACCTGCGACGGATCGCCACCGAAGGCCGCCACATTGCGCTTCACCCACTGCAGGGCCGCGATCTGGTCCATGAAGCCGTAATTGCCGGCCGGCGCGTCGCCGCCTTCGCGGCTCAGGCCCGGATGGGCGAAGAAGCCGAAGCGCCCGAGCCGGTAATTGAAGCTGACCACCACCACGCCCTGCTTCGCCAGCTGCGCGCCCGAATAGGTCGGCGGCGAGCTGCCGCCGTTGACGAAGCCGCCGCCGTAGATCCAGACGATCACCGGCAGCTTGCCCTTGGTGCCGGGCTTCGCGCCCGACCTGACGGTCGGGCTCCAGACGTTCGCGTACAGGCAGTCTTCCGCCGGGGGCGTGCCGAGCGGCGCGGCATCGCTGGCGAAAGGCAGCTGCATGCAGTCGTGGCCGTATTCGGTGGCCTGGCGCACGCCCTGCCACGGCGCGGCCGGCTGCGGCGCGCGCCAGCGCAGCGGGCCGACGGGCGGCGCGGCGAAGGGGATGCCCTTCCAGCTTGCCACCCCATCCTCGACGGCGCCTGCCAGCTTGCCGGTGTCGATGGCGGCGACCGGCCCGGCCTTGGTGGCGGCGAAAGCCGGCGCGGCGATGGCGAGGATGGCGGCGATGAGGATGGTGCGGGGCATGGGCAGGTCTCCGGTGGCTGAATCCGGCTGATGCTAATGAGGGCATGTCAGGCCGTCAATCGAATTCCGACAGACCCCGGCTGCGTGCCGACGAAACAGGGAACTGGTGGGGGCAAGCCAACTTGCCCTAGAATGACTCGCCTCCCACTATTTACGACGCCTTGAAGATCTCGATCGGTCACCGCCTGTTCATCTCCGTCCTGCTTGCGATCCTCGCGGTGGCGGCGGGCGCCGTCTATCTGCTGCGCCAGAACGTGCTGGCGGGCTTCGGCGACTACGCCGTCGGCATCGAACTGGACCGCCTAGACGAGCTGTCCGTATCGCTGGCGCGCCAGTACCGCAGCGACGGCGGCTGGCGCTTCCTGCCCGAGGCCGACGGCCGGCGGCGCTGGATCGCGCGCGAGCTGGAACGCCTGCAGCGCGAGCGCGAGGAGCCCGCCGCGCCGCCGGCGCCGCCGCCGGTAGCATCCGTCAAAGCGCATGCGCATGCCGCCGCGGTCCCGGTTCCGGAAGTGCCTCCCGCCCCCGCCGTGAATGCGCAGGTGGCGCAGGTGGCCCCGGTTGCGCCGGCGCCGCCCGCCGCGCCGGTCCAGCCGCCGGCCCCGCCCGAACCGCCGGCGCCACCGCTGCCGCCTCTGCCCGCGCCGCGTGTCGATGCCGGCGCCATCGACCAGGAAGCCGGCGCCGAGGCCTCCCTGCCGCAGCGCATCACCCTGCTCGATGCCGACGGCCGCTACCTGGCCGGACGCAGCCCGGATGCGATCCCGCTGGCGCGTCGTCCCATCGAGGTGAACGGCCGCACGGTCGGCTACCTGGGCGTGGCGCGCAGCCCTCGCCCCAGCGACGCCATGGCGCTGGCCTTCCTCGATCAGTTGGGCGCCAGCCTGTGGTGGATCCTGGCCTTTGCGGTGGCCTTCTCGGCGCTGGCCGCGACCCTGCTGGCGCGCCACTTCCGCCGGCCGATCCAGTCGCTGGCGGGCGGCGCCGGCATGCTGGCCGAAGGCCGCTTCGACGTGCGCCTGCCCGCCTCCCGCAGCGACGAACTGGGCGAGCTGGCGCGCCACTTCAACACCCTGGCCCAGCGTCTCGACAGCGCCGAGAGCGCGCGCCGCCAGTGGGTGGCCGATACCTCGCACGAGCTGCGCACCCCGCTGGCGGTGCTGCGCGCCCAGCTCGAGGCGATCCAGGACGGCGTGCGCACTGCAAGCCCGGACACCGTCGACGCCATGCTGCGCCAGGTGCTGGCCCTGAACAAGCTGATCGACGAGCTGTACGCGCTGGCGCGGGCCGACATCGGCGCCCTCGACGTCAAGCCCGAACGCCTCGACCTGTGGCGGCTGGCCGAGGGCCAGGCCCGCGCCTTCGAAGCGCGCCTGCAGGCGGCTGGGCTTTCGCTGGCGCTCGGCCCGGCGCCGCCGCGCGCAATGGTCGTGGCCGACCCGGACCGCATGCGCCAGGTGCTCGACAACCTGCTCGAGAACAGCCTGCGCTACACGAAAGCCGGCGGGCAGGTGCGACTCTCCGCCGACATCGACGGCGCCCTGCTGCACCTCCACCTGGACGACAGCGCGCCCGGCGTACCCGACGACGCGCTCGAACGCCTGGCGCAGCGCTTCTACCGCGTCGACGCCTCGCGCAGCCGCGCCCACGGCGGCGCCGGCCTCGGGCTCGCCCTGTGCCGCCGCCTGCTGGAAGCGCAGGGTGCGCAACTGAGCTTCGCGCACTCGCCTCTGCAAGGCCTGCGCGCCACGATCTCCATCCCGCTGATAGCCATTCGCTAAGCGCCCATGAGCACCGACATTTTCATCGTCGAGGACGAACCCGAACTGGCCGCGCTGGTGGCCGACTATGCCCGCGCCGCCGGCTACCGCGCCACCGTGTTCGGCGACGGCGCCCTGGCCCTGGACGCGATCCGGCGCCAGCCGCCGGCGCTGGTGGTGCTGGACCTGATGCTGCCCGGCCTGGACGGCCTGTCGGTGTGCCGCGAAGTACGTGCGTTTTCGGATCTGCCGATCGTGATGGTGACCGCGCGCGTCGAGGAGATCGACCGCCTGCTCGGCCTCGAGCTGGGGGCCGACGACTACCTGTGCAAGCCCTTCAGCCCGCGCGAGCTGATGGCCCGCATCAAGGCCATCCTGCGGCGTACCAGCCAGGCGCCTGCCGCCATGCCCGCAGCGCCGCTCATCGACGTCGATCCAGCCGCGCGCCGCATCCGCATCCACGGCCGTCCGCTCGAGCTGACGCCCACCGAATACGGCATCCTGGCAGCCCTGGCGCACCGGCCCGGCCAGGTGTTTTCGCGCGCCCAGCTGCTGGATGCGGCGCGCGAGGGCAACGCCAGCCTCGAGGTGGCCGACCGCGCCATCGACAGCCACGTCAAGAACCTGCGGCGCAAGCTGGATGCCGTGCTGCCGGGCGTGGAAGCCATCCATTCGATCTATGGACTGGGCTACCGGTTCGATTTGTGACCCGCACGCACAAATCTTCATTTTTTCTCCACATTCGGGAGGCACCATGTGTTCATCCAACCTGAGGAGAACACCATGAAAACCAGCGCCGCCATCCTGATGTTTGCCCTGCTGTCCAGCGCCGCCGGCGCCAGCCTGGCCGACGTCCATGTCTACGTCAACTGCAAGGACAAGGACGCCAATTGCCCGCCGCCGCCCAAGCCGCCGAAGCCGCCGCGTCCTCCTGCCCCGCCGGAACCGCCTGCGCCTCCCGCGCCCCCTGCGCCCGACGGTGCGATGGCCTACGCGCCGGCCGATGCCGCCATGCCCGCAATGCCTGCAATGCCCGCCATCCCGGCGCCGCCCATGCCGCCCGCACCACCCGCTCCGCCACCGCCGCCGAAGCTGTCGCCGGTGCCGGAAAGCGCCCACGCCGACTGCGCCGCCAGGAAGCCGGGTACGCGCATGAGCTTTACCCTGCGTCCGGGCGAAACCATGACCGGCGTCTGCCGGAAGCAAGGCGGCAAGATGGTGTTTTCGCTGCGTGAATACCAGCTGACGGAGTGACATTCAGGGCGGGAGACGGTATGCTGCACCGCATGCCGCATCCCGCTTCTCCCCCCAAACCGACCCCGTCCGAACTGGAGCTGCTGCGCATCCTGTGGCAGCTCGGCCCGGCTACGGCCAAACAGGTGCACGAGGCCATGGCAAGCGACCGCCCCGACATGACGGCGGCCACCGTGCTGCGCCTGCTGCAGCTGATGCACGCCAAGGGCCTGCTGTTGCGCGACGAGACCCAGCGCGCCCACGTCTACACGCCGGCCCAGCCGCAGGACGCCCTGCAAACGAGCCTGGTCAGCGAACTGATTACCAAGGCCTTTTCCGGCTCCGGCAAGGCGCTGGTGCTGGCCGCCCTGCGCGGCCACGTCAGCAAGAAGGAGCGCGAGGAAATCCAGGCCATCCTCAACGACAGGAAAGAACCGTGAGCGAGCCGCTGCCGCCTGCGGAGCTCGACCCGCGTCCGCTGCCACCGAAGGAACCGGAACTCGAGGATTGCTGCGGCACCGGCTGCGTCACCTGCGTGTTCGACGTGTACCAGATCGCGTGCGAGAACTACGAACTCGCGCTGGCCGCCTGGCTGGCGCGGCATCCCGAGGCAGCGAATTAGCCATGGCCCATCTGCTCGACAACATCTTCTGGAACGCCCTGAGCGGCCCGCACGCCCACCTGTCGACGGGCACCGATACCGCGCGGCGTTACGCCCCGGGCTTCTCGCCCATCGTCGCCTTCCCCGATCCGCAGCAGCCGGACTTCGCGGCCCTGCGGCCCTTCTGCGAAGCGGGCGAACGCTTCTACTGCGACAGCTGGTCCGGCCCGGCGCCGGCGGGCTGGCGCATCGAGGCCGAATCGACCATGGTCCGGATGGTCTGGGATGGCGCGCTGCCCGAACGGGACGAGGCGCCGGATGCCGTGCCGCTCGACGCCCGCCATGCGGAACAGGCGCTGGCGCTGGCCCTGCTGGCAAAGTCCGGCCCCTTCGGCCCGCGGACCATCGAGCTGGGCGAATACTTCGGCTACTTCGATGGCGATGAAGCGCGCGGCGGCACCTTGATCGCGATGAGCGGCGAGCGCATGGCCGCGCCCGGGCTGCACGAAATCAGCGGGGTCGCCACCCATCCCGACCACCGCGGCCGCGGCCATGCGCGCCGCCTGATGCTGAAGCTGATCCGGCGCCAGCTGCTGCGCGGCGAGACGCCCTTCCTGCATGTGATGCGGGCGAACGAAGCGGCGCATGGGCTGTATCTGCGGATGGGGTTCCGGGATTATTGCGAGACGGTGGTGCGGGTCGTGACACCAGAGGCGCACTACGTTCCCTAGCGAACGATCAAACCCGTCCACTGTCACTACAATCCTCTCATCCGCAAGCATTCCATGAGAGGCCGTCATGTTCGATATGGATCTCCCCTGGTGGGAATTTGTCGTCCGCGGCGCGATGATTTATCTGGCCCTGCTGGTCATGGTGCGCCTGTCGGGCCGGCGCACGATCAGCCAGCTGACGCCGTTCGACTTGCTGGTCGTGATGCTGCTGTCCGAATCGGTGTCCAACGGGCTGTCGGGCGGCGACAGTTCGGTCAGCGGTGGCCTGATCATCGCGGCGACCCTGATCGTGCTGAACGGCGGCATCGGCCTGCTGTCGGCGCGCAGCCGCAAAGTGGAAGCGATGGTCGAGGGCGACACCGTGCTGATCGGCCGCGACGGCGTCTTCTTCGACAAGGTCGTGCGCCGCAACCGCATCGGCCAGATCGACCTCGAGCAGGCCTTGCGCGAATCCGGCTGCGCACGCCACGAAATGCAATGCGCTTTTCTGGAAGCGGACGGCAGCATCACCATCATGAAGCAGCCGAAGGCGGGCGGCTGAGTCGAATCGATCAGAAAGCGACGCCGACGCCCAGCATGAACACATCCGAATCCCGCTCATAGCTCGTGATCACGCGGCTCCAGGTGAGCTGGGCGCGCCAGTCGTCGCTGATGCGGTAGCGCATGCCGATCGAGGCGATCGGCGCCACGTGGTTTTCGCGTTCGTCGTTGGCGTCCTTGCGGTCGAGCTGGTCGCGCATGGCGTAGGCGCCGAAGCCCATCTCCAGCACCGTGCGCTCGGTGAAGGGGCGCAGCAGCCACACCTGGCCGGAGACGCCCTTGCGCTCGGCCGCATCGACCTTCCCTTCGCTCATCAGGATCACGCTCCACTCGAGGTTCGGGTTCACCGTGCGGCGGTATTCGAGGCCGTAGGAGGTCGCGGTCTCGGATGCCAGGCTGTTCACGATCGAGCGTCCGCCCAGCAGCATCAGCAGATTGTCGCCCCGTTCCGCGTTCTGCAGGCGGATCTCGCGCGGCAGATTGCGCAGCTCGTAGCCGGCGCCGAACAGCAGCATCGTGGTGTCGTGGCTGGTGATGCCGTGGGTGTGCGACAGGCGCGCTTCGAGATAGGCGTTCGAGGCCAGGTGGTACTTGGCGCTCACGCTCATCAGCTGGCCCCAGCCGTGGTCGTTGCGATAGTCGGCCAGCGTGCCGTTGCCGGTGTTGGTGTCGAAGTAATAGTAGGGACCGAAACCGGCCGCGAGCGACCAGCCGCGCGTGGGGACGGCCGTGTGGATCCAGACCTGGGAACCGAGGCCGTCGCGGTGGTGCTGCCTTGGGTGGCCTTCGTTCAGGTAGTCGGCGCTGACCGAAAAATAATTGTTGATGTGCTGGGTGTAGCCGAGCGCCACGGCGAACGAAGTGTCGTCTTTGTCCTGATCGAGCCGCATGCCGCCCGCCAGCAGGGACGCATCCTGGGCCTGGGCCAGACATGATACGAAAACAAGTGGCAGGGCTAAGAATCTGTATCGCATATTTACTGAATCGCTGGTCATTTTGACCATTATGCCAAGCTTTCCTAATCTCAGTCGCCCATGGGCACTATCTCAGCCGTACGGTGCGAGTCCGGCCCATCCACCCGTGCTAAGTTTTTCATAGCACCCAGGACGGGTGCGTTACAGAGACTCTGTTCAACAGGAGGTATTCCATGAAACAAGTTCTGTCCGTTCTAGCACTGGCAGCGGCGGCGGGCTTGGCCAGCCCGGCCTTCGCCCAGACCTACCGGGCTACCGCCAGCGGCCCGGCCGAGAGCCCGCCCAACGGCTCGCCGGGCAACAGCGTGGCCACGATCGAGCTCACGTTCGACCCCGGGACCAGCAACCTGATGGTCGACATGCCCTTCCGCGACCTGGTGGGCAGCACACTTGAAGCCCACATCCACTGCTGCACCACCGACGCCTTCACCGGCACCGCGGGCGTCGCGATCCCCTTCGCCGACTTCCCGACCGGCGTGAAGAGCGGCACCTTCTCGGCCACCTTGCCGCTGTACGACGAAGCCACGTTCGACCCGGCCTTCGTGGCGGCACATGGCGGCACCGTGAAGGGTGCGGCTTCGGCGTTCGTGGATGGCCTCAATGCCAACGAGGCCTACGTCAACATCCATACCAGCGCTTATCCGGAAGGCGAGATCCGCGGCTTCATCGTGGCCGCGCCGATCCCGGAACCGTCCGAGTGGGCAATGCTGGCGGGCGGCCTGGGTGCGCTCATGTGGGTGGGCCGGCGGAGGCGGCCGGAAACCATCTGGCAGCGCTAGCCTGGGGCGCTAGTTCGGCGCCGCGTTCGGCAAGCAGCTTGGCCCAGGCCGGGACCGCCTCTTGCCAGAACGCGGCCAGCGAGCTGATGGACGGGGCCGGCGAGGCCAGCCGCAAGCCCAGGAAGCCAGCCGCCTGTTGCAGGGCCGCGACGGCGGCCTCTTCACCGCGTCCATGCGGACCGGGCAGGACGGCCAATGCCCCGGTCTGCTTGGACAGCTTTTCACCGTTGGCATTGCGCACGACCGGCACGTGCAGGTAGCGCGGGGTCGGCACGCCCAGCAGGCGCTGCAGGTAGATCTGGCGTGGGGTCGAATCCAGCAGGTCGGCGCCACGCACGACGTCGGTGATGCCCTGCTCCGCATCGTCGACGACCACGGCCAGCTGGTAAGCCCAGTAGCCGTCCGCGCGCTTGAGCACGAAATCGCCCGATTCCAGCGCCAGCCGCTGTTCCTGGTAACCCGCGAAACGGTCGGTGAAGCCGACCACGTCCTCGCCGGCTTCCGGCACCCGCAGGCGCAGGCTGCGCGCTTCGCGTCCCGGCGCCAGGCCGTGACGGCAAGTGCCCGGATAGATGGCCGCGCCGTCCGGTCCCACGCCCAGGCGCGAATCGGCGATCTCCCGGCGGTTGCAGCCGCAGCCGTAAACCCAGTCGGCGATGCGCTCGCGCGCGGCCTGGTACAGCGCCTTGCGCCGGCTCTGCCAGACGATCTCGCCGTCCGAATGCATGCCCAGCCAGTCCAGCTGCTCGAGGATGGTCTCGGCGGCGCCCGGCACCGCGCGGCCCTCGTCGATGTCCTCGATGCGGATCAGCCATGCGCCGCCGTTGGCGCGCGCATCCAGGTAGCTGGCCAGGGCCGCGACCAGCGAGCCGGCGTGCAGCGGACCGGTCGGGGATGGGGCGAAGCGGCCGACGTAGGCGCCGGCCGGGGCTGCGGAAGAATCGGAAAGGCTGCTCACTGCGCGCTGCGAAAGCTCGGTTGATCGGGAAGGCGCCACCTTAGCATATCGCGCCTTGCGCCGGATGCGGCCGCAACTTTGTCCAGGACAAATCTTCATTGTTGCTGAAAAGTAATATACAATCGCGCTTTGTCCTGGACAAAACTGTGCTGTAATCTCATAAAACGACAAAAGGAGCAC
Source organism: Telluria sp. GW821-FHT07G12 (assembly GCF_059418525.1). NCBI lineage: Bacteria > Pseudomonadati > Pseudomonadota > Betaproteobacteria > Burkholderiales > Oxalobacteraceae > Telluria > Telluria sp. GW821-FHT07G12. The sequence goes on from NZ_JBWKQA010000001.1 coordinate 345,885, forward strand.
CATGCAGTCAACTCTGAACGTGATCGCCTTCGGCAAGGACGACATCGATAACACCCTCTCCAACATGTCCGGCAAGCAGATCGACGAACTCGCCTTCGGCGCCATCCAGCTCGACGCCCAGGGCAAGGTCCTGCGCTACAACGAAGCGGAAGCGGAGATCACCGGCCGCCAGGCCAGCGCCGTGATCGGCACCAACTTCTTCCGCGACGTCGCGCCCTGCACCAACACCGCGCGCTTCAAGGGCGTGTTCGACGCCGGCGTGCGCGCGAATAACCTGAACACGATGTTCGAATACGTCTTCGACTACAAAATGACGCCGACCAAGGTGAAGATCCACATGAAAAAAGCCATCAGCGACGGCACCTTCTGGATCTTCGTGAAGCGCCTGTAAGCCATGGACGCGCCGGACACCCTGCTCGCTCCGTGGTGGGCCGACCGCGGCACGCTGCTGCGCTTCGTCGCCGACCTGGTGGCGGGCGAGCTGGCGGCGCTGCGCTACGACCCGCTGCTGCTGCCCACCACCTGGAACGCCTCGCTGTCGCTGCAGCACGACCTCGGCGTCGATTCGATGGAATTGCTGCAGCTGGCGGGAACGTTGGCCGAAGCCCTGCAGATGCAGCGCAGCGGCGTCGAGGATTACCTGCTGGCGCGGCGCACCCTGGCCGGCTGGCTGGATATCGCCACCGCAGGCCTGGAGCACTGGGACGCGGAACTCACTTTCCGCACCTCCGGCAGTACCGGCGAAGCGAAACGCTGCGCGCACGCCCTCGCCGCGCTGGAACAGGAAGCGGCCAGCCTGGCCACCCTGTTCCCCGGGCGCCGGCGCCTGCTGCTGGCCGTGCCTTCGCATCACATCTACGGTTTCCTGTTCGGCGTGCTGCTGCCGCGCCATCTCGGCATCGCGCCGGACCAGGTCATCGGCGTGCGTGCGCGCCTGCCCTCGCAGCTGGCGCGGCACCTGCTGCCCGGCGACCTGGTGATCGGCCATCCGCAGTTCTGGCAGGCGGCGCTGGCGGCCGGCGAGCGCTTCCCGGATGACGTGATGGGCGCCAGCTCGACCGCGCCCTGCCCCGACGCGGTGGCCGAACGCGCCGAAGCAGCGGGACTGGCGCTGGTCCAGGTGTACGGCGCGTCGGAGACCGGCGGCCTGGGATGGCGCACTTCGCATCGCGCGCCCTACCGCCTGCTGCCCCACATCGAACGCGGCCCCGGCCCTGAGGCTGTGCTGCTGCGCCGGACCCCCGACGGTTCGGCGCAGACCCTGCACCCGCAGGACAGCCTGGGCTGGTGCGGCGCCGACCGCTTTACGGTGGGCCCGCGCGAGGACAAGGCGGTGCAGGTGGGCGGCGTCAACGTCTACCCGGCGCGCGTGCGCGAGGTCCTGCTAGAACACCCGCTGGTCGAGGACGCCGCGGTGCGCCTGATGCGTCCCGACGAGGGCCTGCGCCTGAAAGCCTTCGTCGTGCCGCGCGCCGGCGCCGGCGAAGCCTTTACCCGGGACCTGCGCACCTGGATGGACACCCGGCTGGCCGCGCCGGAGCGCCCGAAGGCGATCACCCTCGGCGAGCGTCTTCCGCGCGGCATGCTGGGCAAACCGGCCGACTGGAGCATCGCCACATGATCGTGAAGATCGACCTGCCGGCCGGCGCACTGCCTGCCGTGGTATTCGGCGCCGGGCCCGTCACCGTGGACGAGGTCGAGGCCCTGGCTGCGCGCCGCGCCCGGCCGGTGCTGTCCGGCGACCCGGCCTTTGCCGCGCGCATCGCGGCCGGCGCCGCGCTGCGCGAGCGCCTGCATGGCCATGGCGATGGCGGCCTGGCCGACGATGCGCCGTCGCAGCTGTTTGCCTGGCACGCCAGCGGCCTGGACAGGCCCTTCACGCCGGAGCAGACCCGCGCGATCCTCGCGGCGCGCCTGGCCTCGCTGGCCGGCGGCCAGTCCGGCGCCGGCATGGAGACGCTGCGCCTGCTGTCCAACCTGCTCGAGCACGACGACCTGCCGCCGATCGGCGCCGAGGACCCGGCGGGCCCGCTGCTGGTCGAAGGACACGCGCTGCTGGACGGCAGCGCCGCCATGACCGGCCTGGCCTGCCTGGCGGCGGTGCGCGCACAAACCCTGTGCCGGCTGGCCGGCCGCATCGCGGCGCTGGCCGCTGTCGCCCTGGACGGCCATGCCGGCCACTTCGACGAAGCCCTGTTTGCGTCCCGGCCCTACCCGGGCACGCTGCGCGCGGCAGACTGGATCCGGGCCGACCTCGGCGGCGCGGCGGGCGCCACCGGCCCGGCGCATCCGCACGAACTCGCGCCGCTGCACTGCGCGCCGCACGTGATCGGGGTCCTGATGGACGCCCTGCCCTGGATGGTCCGGCACATCGAACTGGAACTGAACAGCGGCGGCGATTCCCTGGTCCAGAACGTCCACCTGAGCTTTGCGATGGACGGCCTGAAGAATGCGGTGACCAAGCTGGCCGACCTGTTCGAACAGCAGATGGCGCTGGTGGTCGAGGCCTGCACCGGCAAGGGTCTGCTGCCGGGGATGCGCAGCGCGAACGGCCACGGCCTGAAGGCGCTGCAGGCCAGCGTCTCGGCCTGGACCGCGGAGGCGCTCAAGCTGGCGCCGGACGCGATGGTGCACAAGGCCGGCACCGGCACGATCGCGGCGCGCGACTGCCTGCGCGCGGTCGAACTGACGGAACAGGTGGCGGCGGCGCTGCTGGTGGCGGTGCGCCAGGCCTGCGCCCTGCGCCACCCGGACGGCATGCCGCGCCGTCTCGGCGCCGGCCTGCTCGACTGCATGGAGCGGATCGCCGAACTGGTGCCGCTGACCAGCGGCGACCGCCGCCTCGACCAGGACCTGCGGCGCCTGCTGGCCGTGATCCGCTACGATGGCGCGGCCCTGCTGTGCCGCGCTAGAATAGACCTTCCATGACCTCCACCATGACATCGACCACTTTCAGCATCGCCGCCGTCGAGCGCGAGACCCGGCTGTCCAAGGACGTGCTGCGGGTGTGGGAACGCCGTTACGGCTTCCCGCAGCCGGTGCGCGACGCCAACGGCGAGCGCTGCTACCCGGCCGATCAGGTCGAGCGCCTGCGCCTGATGAAGCGCCTGATGGACCAGGGCCACCGTCCCGGCGCGCTGGCCACGCTGGCGCACGGCGAGCTGACCGCGCTGGCCACGCCCCAGCGCAGCGCGGACGACGAGGGCCAGACCAGCGCCATCGCGCAGTTGCTCAAGACGATACGCGCACGCGACCCGGGCGTGTTCCGCCACGCGCTGCGCCAGTCGCTGGCGCGCCAGGGCCTGGAGCGCTTTGTGGAACAGACCATGGCACCGCTGACGACCGCCGTCGGCGAGTGCTGGGAGGACGGCAGCTTCGACGTCTTCGACGAACATTTCTATACCGAGTCGGCCCAGCAGCAGCTGCGCCAGGCGATCGCCGACCTGCCCGGTGCGCGCCAGGGACCGCGCATCCTGATGACCACCGTTCCCGGCGAACCGCACGGCCTCGGCATCCTGATGGCGGAAGCCCTGTTCTCGCTCGAAGGCGCGACCTGCATCTCGCTCGGCACCGAGACCCCGCTGCTGGACATTGCGCGCGCGGCGGACGCTTACGGCGCCGGCATCGTCGCCCTGTCCTTCTCGGCGGCCTATCCGCGCCGCCAGGTGGCGCCGGTGCTGAACCAGCTGCGCCAGGCCCTGCCGCCCGAAGTCGAGCTGTGGGCCGGCGGCGCCGGCGTGGCGCGCCTCGACGGCATCGACGGCGTGCGCCTGCTGCCGACACTGGATGCCGGCCGCCAGGCCCTGGCTGCCATCAAGGCATGACCAGTTCCACCAGGCGCTGACAGGAAATCGCCTGCCAGACCGCCATGCGGGCCGCGTACTTCTCCTTCGATTCCTCCAGCGGGTTGATCGCTTCCGTGTGGACCTCGAGCAGCTGGATGCGCTCCGGGTGGGCGCGGTCCCAGTAGTCCGGGTTCGGTTCCATCGGCTTGCGGTCCTCACCGCAGCTGTCGTCCGCACTGGCCTCGTCGGTGTCGCCCAGGCAGACCCAGTCGGCGCCGGTCTTGCGCGCGAGCTCGTCGCGCAGGTGCTGCACGCGCTCGCGCATCAGCTGGACCATCCTGTCGTCGCCGGGGCTGCGCTTGGGCGGCCTGCCCTCCAGGTGCGTGATGGTCGCGACATAGGCCTTCCAGCTCTGCTCGGCCTCGCCCGCCTGCTTGAGCGCCAGCGCCAGTTCGCGCTCCAGCCAGGCACGCCGCCTGACCGGGCGCCACGGCAGCCGGCCTTCGCGCAGCACCAGTACGCCCTTTTCGCCAAAGCGCACCACGCGTCCCTCGATGCCGTGGATCGGCAGCAGCCAGTAATCGCGCCCGCCCGACTTGCGCCGGTAATCGCTGGAGAAGATGCCGGCGTCCTGGTTGATGATCATGCCGATCCCGGTGCCCGTCATGCGGTGGCAACGGCCGTTGTCGAAGCCGATCGGGATAGTCGCGCCGACGGTGGCGGCGGCGAGCTTGCCGGCGGTGCTGGCCGGCTCGATCCAGCTGCCCAGGCGCATGCACACCGGCGCCGGCGGCTCGGCGACGGCCGGCAGCGAGGCCAGGTAATCGGTGAGTTTCGCGACCTCGGCGCGGAAGGCCGCGGCCTGGGACGGGTTCAGGCCCCTGATCCTGGTCTTCGGGTCGAGCGCCAGTTCGAAACGCTTGCCGGCGCCGCTCGCCATGATGGGCGCCTCGTCGGCAGCCCAGGCGGCACGGCCGCCGAGTAGGCCGCTCAACAGCAGGATCGGCAAAACGCAAAGGAATCGCATGGCAAAAAGCGCGATTCTAGCGACGCCCCGCGCTTTGCTGACCCACCCGACATGGGGGAAAAGCCTTGCCTCTTATGCTGCCTTGGCCCGCCAGGCCTGCATCTGCGCCATGAAGTCCTCCAGCGGCGCCGGGCGCGAGAACAGGAAGCCCTGCATGGCCGGCTTGCGGTTGGCGGCCAGGAAGCTGGCCTGCTGGTCGGTCTCGACGCCTTCCGCCACCACGCGCAGGCCGAGGTGGTCGGCCATTGCCAGGATCGACTGCACGATCGCGGTGCCGTTGACGTCGCCGGGGGTGTCGCGAATGAAGCTCTTGTCGATCTTCAGTTCGTACAGCGGCATCTTCTTCAGGTAGGCCAGGTTCGAATAGCCGGTGCCGAAATCGTCGATCGAGAAGCGGATGCCCATCTGCGCCAGCTCGTGCATGCGGGCGATGGTCTCGTTCAGGTCATTCACCAGCAGGCCTTCGGTGACTTCGAAGATCAGCTGGCTGGCCGGGGCGCCGGTTTCGACCAGGATCGCGCACACCTGCTCGACGAAGTCCGGCTGGCGGAACTGCAGCGGGCTGACGTTGACGGACAACGGCACCGCCAGGCCGGCGCGGTCCAGGCGCAGCCAGTATTCGCAGGCCTGGCGCAGCACCCACTGGCCGAGCGGGTAAATCAGGCCGCTCGATTCGGCGGCCGGAATGAAGACGTCGGGCGGCACGAAGCTGCCGTCCGGGCGCTGCCAGCGCATCAGCAGCTCGGCGCCGACCGGCACGCGCAGGTGATCGATCTGCAGCTGCAGGTGCATGGACAGTTCGCCGTTTTCCATCGCATTGGCGAAGTCCCGCTCCAGGGTCAGCTTGCGCTCGGCCTCGGCCAGCATGCCGGCTTCGAACAGGGTCACGCCGTTGCGGCCCGCCACCTTGGCATGGTACATCGCGGTATCCGCTTCGCGCAGCAGGTCGTGGCCGGTCTGGCCGCTGCGCAGCGGCAGCGCGATGCCGATGCTGGCCGAGGCGTGATAAAGCTGCCCGCCGATCTCGACCTGCTCGGCCAGCGCGCTCCGGATCTTCTCGGCCACCACCTGCGCAGCGAGGGTGGCGCGCTGCGCGTCCGGACCCAGGTTCTCGAGCACCACCACGAATTCGTCGCCGCCCAGGCGCGCCACCGTGTCGCCCTGGCGCAGCACCGCCGCTACGCGCTGCGCGGCGTGCTTGAGCATGTTGTCGCCGATCGCGTGGCCGCGCGCGTCGTTGATGGTCTTGAAGTTGTCGAGGTCGATGAACAGCACCGCGCCCAGCCCGGCCGCGGCGTGCGCGCGCGCGACCATGGCGTCGAGGCGCTCGATCAGCAGGCGGCGGTTGGGCAGGCCGGTGAGGACGTCGTAAAACGCCAGGCGGTGAATGGCGTCGGCGGCGTTCCTGCGCTCGGTGATGTCGCGTCCGACCACCACCCAGTGGGTGTTGCGGCCGCCTTCGTCGGCGAAGGGCACCAGCTCCATCTCGACCCAGTATTTTTCGCCGCGCCGGGTGTAGTTGACCAGTTCGGCCTTGGCCGCCTCGCCGCGCGCCATGGCGCCGACGATGCGCGCCACCTCGATCGGGTCGGTTTCGGGGCCGTGCAGCAGGCGCATGCTGCGCCCGACCACCTCGTCACGCGTATAACCGGTGCGGCGCACGAAGGCGTCGTTGGCGAAGATGATCGGCTGCTCGGCGCCGTCGCTGTCGACCACCCTGGCGATCAGCACCATGTCGTTGAGGCGCGCCACCGCGGCCGAAGTGAGGCGCAGCTCGGCATTCAGTTCGTGCAGCCTGGCGTGGCCTTCCTCGAGCGAGTCGGCGGTGCGGCCCAGCTCCGCCATCGAATTATCGAGGCGCTGCAGCAGGCTGCCGCAGGTCAGGGTGATCAGCGCGCCGACGAACAGGTAATTCAGGGTGACGATCAGGCAGGGCAGCAGCTCGTGCTCTTCCATGCCGGTGACGTACAGCCTGGCGTAGCCGGTCAGGCCGAGCACGAAGATGGTGGCGCCGCTCAGGCACAGCGCGGCCAGCGCCGGCCGCATGCCCAGCAGGACCACACCCAGCACGGGCAAGGCCATCAGGAAGATCTGGCTGACCGGGCCGACGGTGAGCATCAGGCCGATGCCGATCAGGTAGAGGATCGCGAGGAAGTTGAGGACGCGGAAGGTGTAGTTCAGGCGCGGCAGGCGCCACAGCGTGGCCACCCAGGCCAGCGCCACGCTGTCCATCAGGGCGACCGGCCACAGGCCCTCGCTGATGGACAGACCGATGCTCGGCACCGCAGCGAGGGTACCCAGCACGACCACATACGACAGCAGGGACGCGAAGACCCTGGAGCGCCAGTGATCGATGTCGTAATAGGTTCCCATGGAGCGTTTTTCTCACTTACCCCACAGAGAATTTCTATTGAGGATTATTGATTGTTGCAAGGCAACATTCTAAATGGGTTCGCGAGACCTTGTCATGCAATGGATGACATACCGTTGCGAGATCAGCACAAGAATTGCAATAAAAATATCGAATAACACTATTTGGCGGGCGCGGCCTCGGCTTTCTTCACCAGCTCCGTCACCTGCTTCGCGATCTCGTTCGGCACCGCCATCGACAGCTGGTAGTGCAGGATCTCGAAACCCTTGTCCGTCTTGCGGATGACGCCGCTGGCCATGCAGTGGCCCATGTTCGGCGTGTCGAGCAGCTCGTCGAACCAGATCAGCTTGCCATCGTCGGAAGTATACACGTTACGGCGGGTGGCCTTGAAGGACCATGCGGACGTCTTCCCTTCGAAGTACTTGCGGGCCCAGGCCTTGAAGGCGTCGCGCTGCCACAGTTCGCTGCGGTCGGTGCCGATGTAGACGCCGTCGGGCGCCATCTTGTCGAAGTAGGCCATGCGCGCGTGGGCGGCATCGTCGTGCCAGGCGTCGACGAAGGCATTGACCTGTTTCGCCAGCGCGGGATCGGCAGGGGCGGCTTGGGCCATGCCGGCGAAGAACAGGCAGCAGGCCAGGAATAGGGATTTCATAAAAGTAGGCATCATTTGAATTGGCCTCCGTCGACGTCGCGCAGGAATTTGATCAGTCCGGTGAAGTAGGTCTTCTGGTCGTCGTACAGGGACATGTGGCTGCCCTGCTCGCACATCAGCAGGCGGCCATGCTGCACCTTCTGCGACACCATCTTCATGTGGGCCGGGTCCATGGTGTCGTGGCGTCCTGCGATGACCAGGGTCGGCACGGCGATCTTCGGCAGGTCGGCGACGCGGTCCCATTTCTCCAGCTTCGCGTTATGCGCCCCCAGTTCGCTCGGGCCCTGCATCGGCACATAGATCTTCGGATTCATGTGCTTGATCGAGCGCGTGACAGGTTCGGGCCACTGTTCGAAAGGCATGCGCAGCACGTGATGCACATAGTGATTCGGGAGCAGCAGTTCCATGTAGCGCGGATCTTCGTACTTGCCAGCGGCTTCCAGCCGCTTGATCTCGGCCAGCGCCTTCTGGTCCATGGCCGGCATCAGGACTTTGTCGGCGTAGCGGTTGTAGGCCGGGATGCTCATCATCATGTTCGAGATGACGAGGCCTTTCAGGTTCTTGCCGTACTTGAGCGCGTACTCGGCCGCCAGCAAGCCGCCCCAGGAATGGCCGAGCAGGTAGAAATTCTTGTTGTCCAGGCCCAGCGCCTTGCGCACCTGCTCGACCTCCTCGACGTAGCGCGGCAGCTCGACCAGGGAAGGATCGTCCGGCTGGTCGCTGTAGCTGGAGCCCAGCTGGTCATAGTAGTAGTACTCGATGCTGGCGCCCGGGAAATAGCTGTCGAAGGCTTCGAGATACTCGTGGGTCATGCCTGGGCCGCCGTGCAGCAGCAAGACCTTGATGGTCGGGTTGTTGCCGACGCGCTTGGTCCAGACCTTGAAGGTCCCCTTCGGCGTCGTGATCGGGATCATGCGCACGCCGCCCGACAATACGTCGTTGCGGCCGCTGTTGTCGAAGTAACTGGTAGTAGCGGCAAATGCAGGGATCGCCAGCAGCAGCGCTACGATCAGGGCAAGGAAACGCTTCATCGGAACCTCGTCTAAGTCATCGATCATGCATTGTACGTTGGAAATGTAACCAATTGTGCAAGATCGGTGATTGTTCAATAAGTCGTGTAGAGTTGATTCACCGGAAACTTTTGCGTGCGAGCGATGAAAGCGTGGACCTGGATGGCAGCGATGGGCCTGTGCCTTGCGGGGTGGCAGGCGATGGCGCAGGAAGAGCGCAAGGCCGAGAGCAAGCTCAGCCTACGCCTGACCGACGAGGTGATCAGCAAGGCAGTGCGCGAGACGCTGGCCGAGCAGCCGGGCAGTCCGAAGCTGCGCTCGGAGCGGGCGCTGAGCGGGGATGCCTACCAGAAATTCGAACGCGCTTTTTCGGAGGCCGAAAAACCGGGCTGCATGGGTCCGGATGCCTTAAAGTTCCAGTCGCCGACGACGACGGTGAAAGCCGGCGGCCAGGACTATGTCGTGGGCGTCGGCGGCCTGTTCGCCTTGCCCTTCTGGGCCGCCGCCATCGTGCGCGGCAAGTGCAAATGAAGGACGAATCATGGATAATATCGCCATGAACGATACTACCCAACTCCCTCCCCTGCCCGACCACCTGTCCATCGACCCGCGCAGCCCGCACCACGACGCGGAAGTCTTCAAGCACCCGGTCGGCATCCGTTTCAACGGCAAGGAACGCACCGACGTCGAGGAATACTGCATCAGCGAGGGCTGGATCAAGGTCGCTGCCGGCAAGGTCGTGGACCGCAAGGGCCGCCCGATGCTCATCAAGCTGAAGGGCACGGTCGAGGCTTACTACGCTGTCTGATTCTCTACTGACATCTTGTTGAAGTAACGGCCGCCGGAGCGATCCCGCGGCCGTTTTTCTGAAGGCTCTGGCATGTATTTTTCGACGACCGCCTATCCTGCCCTGCGCGGGCGCGACAAACAGGCCATCACGGCGATCGTCACTGAAGCCTTGCGCCGCTACGATCCTTGGGCGAAATGGCGCTTTTACGCCATGCTGACCGTCGTGCTCGCCGTACCGGCCCTTCCGGCCTATTTCGAGGGCACCTGGCAATTGCCGGAGTGGACGATTCTGGCAGCGGCGCTGTCCGGCGGACTCGTGTTTTACGTCTACCTGCTTTGGGAGATCAACGGCCCGATGCACCGCGCCGTGCAGAAGCACCTGGTCGAATGAAGGTGGTATGCTCGCACCATGACAACCGACTCCGATATTGAACTGTCCGGCCCCTTCCAGGCCAAGGATGGAAACGGCCGTACTCTCGACGTCAAGGCGATCCGCATCTTCGACGAGGGTTACGGGATCATCGACGTGTACGTGGAATTCAAGCACCAGCTCGATGCCGGCGCGCACAAGGACAGCGTGCTGCTGCGCCAGATCGTCGACCGCCTGCGCGCGGTCGGCTACAAGGGGCCGGACTTCGGCCTCAGCGATCCGGGGCTGCAGGAAAGCCGCCTGATCGTGCTCGAGGCGCCCGAGGAGTTCTCGAGCTTTGCCAAGAGCAAGGGCTGGAAGAACCTGGCGGAAGATTTCGACGACTAATGAACCGAAGAAGCGAGTTTAGAGGCTCGCTTTTTTGTTCGCACGTGCAACTTACGTAATACCGTATATTTATTCTTAACAACGTTCGTCTTGGCTCCATAACTTAGTTATCAACTAAAGTAACTAACGTCACATTTTTCCAATGCCAATTTTGAAGCTTCGCATGTAAAAATCGCGAATTCGACTAGAAAGTAACTAAAGTTCTTGCTCTAGACGATCTAAGATAGAGCTCGCTCGCATAAGTCCATACCCTTGTGTCAACGCACGAAGTAACGCGATCGATTGCCTTTTTTTCCTTAACGACTTGTAATCGAAAAATTTTCTAAGTAATTTTTCTGCAGCACTGCGGTTTCCAATAAAATGGTCAGACAATCGCGCTGCGTTAAGAGAAGATATATTACACATTTCGATTGTAATACTTCCCTTTTGGCTACCAGGACGCGACCTGATCCGATCTAAGTCATCGAATTCCAAATGTGCTTCCCACGGATCTAAATGTGGATGGACTATTTTGTAATCTGAGGACAAGCTTGGGATTTCAGTTAAAGGTTGATTGCCAACTAACGGAGATTTAGCATTTTTACCTCTATTACAAGGCTTGCAAGCAACTGCGAAGTTGTTCAATGAGAACATAAACTCGGCATGAGTGCTTTTGTCTAATATGTGTTCCGCATCAAAAGAGGCGTGATCATTTCTAAGCTCAAAGCTACAATAGCAGCAACGACGAGTTTGGCCGAAAAAGTAGTGTTCTTTGACTTCAGCCTTGAATCGTCTAAAAATTTCCTTGTCCGACTCTGGCTGGACATTCCAATAATTTGCAGTCGCAGCTCCTGCTGCGGTTAACGATGCGTGTTCATTATCCGTTATTTGGGTCAAGCCCGTTAACACAGTTGATATACTACGTGGTGTGTATGTCATTACCACCCTCTACGTCTTCATCTGACTGTGTTACTAGCATCAAAGCCTCATCTATTACCTGCAGAGCATGCCTATCATAACCATGGCCTTCAAAGGAGTATAGGTTTCTAAGCTCGTTCAATCGAGTGATTGCTGCTTGTCTTGATGCTACCCCTCCGTCCTCACCTTCTGCCACAATTTCGACAACCTCATTTGCAAGATATATACTACCGGAAACGGGTGTCCTAAAAACTTCCAAAAGAGCACCTTCTACAGAAGCCCCTTTACCCTGAAGGGAATTCAAATTTACTTCTGAAATAGTTCGATCTCGACCTAGCTGAATCACCTCCATCTTTTGATCCAACGCTTTTTGCACCACTAGTGGCGAATGTGTCGCAATAATGGCGTGACAACCTTTATGCTCACTTAGAACAGCTTCGAGAAAATCAATAAATGCCATTTGCCAAGTAGGATGGAGACTTAGTTCTGGCTCATCTATTAAAATTAACGAGTTATCTTGCAATTCGGCGACCAAGCCGAAAATGGAGCAAAGAATCTGTTGCTGGCCGGAACTTGCATTCGCTAGGTCGAATCCTTGATTTGAATCCCAACTTCTCAAATAACATTTAGTAAGACCTATTAACTTCAGCCGTCTCAGCAGAGCTAACGCCTGCATTACAGCGTAATCTTCAGATGCTTTCGCATTCGAAAAATTGAAGAAAAGTTCTAATGACCGATAGGGCAATTTAGTTGAAACCAACTCGAATGCTTCAGATAGTAAAGAAGATAATCGATCGACTCCAGCTGCTCGTATTTCACGAACGAGAGTAGTAGTACCGAGATATCCTCCGCCCATTAAAATATTCTTAAGAAACCCCTGAATCTCGCGCGATTGATGGGAAGACAGTATCTTATTGAAAATAGGGTATGGCCTGTAGACGAAGTGGATTTGCTCATGAAAACCCAAGTTACCTAAAATTATACCAAGTGGCCTAATTTGCCCTGGAGACTCGCTTAATCGGAATATCGCATCCTCGAGAGTTTTGCGGGAAAGCGCACCTCCAATATGCCTCGACCTTCGATGCAATCCAATCATTCGGTAACGATTAACGCTTTCCGCCCCTTCCGAATATACATCTGTCAAGCTTAAAACATTATCTAACGACGGCGCTGCAAACCGTGAAAAAGGACTAAATGTTTGGGCGATTACTCTTTCTGGGCCGTTGTACTCTTCTTGTTCAAATATAGTTTCCTTTTTTGTTCGGAGCCAATCTACCTGAATATCATTGCTCCCGCTTGTGCCTCCAAAAAACGAGGCAAGACTGGTCAACAACTCAGTTTTTCCAGACCCATTTGGTCCTGTAACAACACTGATCACATTTTTTTCCTGACGCCACAGACTTCCAAAGCGCACCTCGAAACGGGGCGCACTTATACTCTCCACTTTAAACATATACTCTCCCAGCGCCTTAATCTCTATACGTAATCACACAGAAAAATTTGTTGAGACTGAATGATAAAATTTTTTGGTTATCACATCATTCTCTAGTGATCGCCAACACCGCCGACACAAATGTTGAAACATCAGATACAAATTTACGCCACAGCGGCTACAACATCCGAGCGAAAATCACTAACGTAGTGCGCTACTACGGGGTTGCTCTGCACCTTAATCTGAGGATTGTGAAACTTCGTTGCACCAAACCCCTATCGAATAATAATGCTGTACCAAAATAGAGTATCAGGAAGAATTAAATCTTTTCTCTCAAATACTCACTTGAACAAAAAAAAAGCGAGCCCGTGAGCTCGCTTTTCTCCAAAAACGCCGGCAAAGCCGGCGAAGCCAATTAACGCTTGTCGATCGAAGGCACGTCGCGGCGCGGCGAACCGACGAACAGCTGGCGCGGACGGCCGATCTTCTGTTCCGGGTCGGCGATCATCTCGTTCCACTGGGCGATCCAGCCGATGGTACGGGCCATCGCGAAGATACCGGTGAACAGCGAGACCGGGATGCCCAGGGCCGACTGCACGATGCCCGAGTAGAAGTCGACGTTCGGGTACAGCTTGCGCGACACGAAGTACTCGTCGTTCAGGGCGATCTTTTCCAGTTCCATGGCCAGCTTGAACAGCGGGTCGTCCTGCAGGCCCAGTTCGTTCAGCACTTCGTGGCAGGTTTCACGCATCAGCTTGGCGCGCGGGTCGAAGTTCTTGTACACGCGGTGACCGAAGCCCATCAGCTTGACGCCCGAGTTCTTGTCCTTGACCTTCTCGATGAAGGCCGGGATGTTCTCGACGCTGCCGATTTCCTTCAGCATGGTCAGTGCGGCTTCGTTGGCGCCGCCGTGTGCCGGACCCCACAGGCAGGCGATACCGGCTGCGATACAGGCGAACGGGTTGGCGCCCGAGGAACCGGCCAGACGGACGGTCGAGGTCGATGCGTTCTGCTCGTGGTCCGCGTGCAGGATCAGGATGCGGTCCAGGGCGCGCACCAGCACGTCGTTGACCTTGTACTCTTCGCACGGGTTGGCGAACATCATGTGCATGAAGTTCGCGCTGTACGACAGGTCGTTGCGCGGGTACATGAACGGCTGGCCGATCGAGTACTTGTATGCCATTGCGACCAGGGTCGGCAGCTTGGCGATCAGGCGGATTGCCGAGATCTCGCGCTGCTCCGGATCGTTGATGTCCAGAGAGTCGTGGTAGAACGAAGCCAGTGCACCGACGGTACCCACCAGCACCGACATCGGGTGCGCGTCGCGGCGGAAGCCACGGAAGAAGAAGTTCATCTGCTCGTGGACCATGGTGTGCTTGGTCACGGTCTCGGTGAACTTTTCCTTCTGCTCGGCGTTCGGCAGTTCGCCGTTCAGCAGCAGGAAGCAGGTTTCCAGGAAGTCGCAATTGACGGCCAGCTGCTCGATCGGGTAGCCGCGGTACAGCAGCTCGCCCTTGTCACCGTCGATGTAGGTGATGGCCGACTGGCAGGCGGCGGTCGACATGAAGCCAGGGTCGTAGGTGAACTTGCCGGTTTGGCCGTACAGCTTGCGGATGTCGATGACGTCCGGGCCGATGGTGCCCTTGTAGATCGGCATGTCGACCGACGGGCTGCCGTCCGAGAACGACAGGGTGGCTTTGGTTTCAGAGGTATTCATGGCACTTCCTTCTTTGGGAGGTGGGTGTACAAAATAAAAAGCGATTTTCGCTCACGCTTGCCGCAGCCGCGCCACCAGGGCGCGCACATGCGGCAGGTCGACCTCGCCCTCGGGCTCGGCGCGTCCCAGCAGCAGGTCCATCAGCGGATTGTCCGCCAGGTCCAGCAAGCGGGTCAGCGCATCGACTTCCTCGTCCGTCAATTCCTCTTCGTGCGCATCCAGGAAGCGCGTGAGGATCAGGTCGTTTTCGAGCAGGCCCCGGCGTGCGCGCCAGCGCAGGCGTGCGCGGTTCGCGGGGTCGGATTGATGCGTTTTCACACTAGAGTCCGTTGTTCGGTCAACACTATACTCCGGCTGCCGTTTCCCGGCAGTACGGTAGTTTTACTATATTTATGACGATGTTCGCGCGTGGGCACGGGGTGCCCACCCTACCATCATTCGCGACGTAGGGTGGGCACCCCGTGCCCACGTCCACGCTGCAAACTGCCGGCTTAGATCGCGCGGCGTACCAGCAATTCCTTGATCTTGCCGATCGCCTTGTTCGGATTCAGGCCCTTCGGGCAGACGTCCGTGCAGTTCATGATCGAGTGGCAGCGGAACAGGCGGTACGGGTCTTCCAGGTTGTCCAGGCGCTCGTTGGTCGCTTCGTCGCGCGAGTCGGCGATGAAGCGGTAAGCCTGCAGCAGGCCGGCCGGGCCGACGAACTTGTCCGGGTTCCACCAGAACGACGGGCAGGAAGTCGAGCAGCAGGCGCACAGGATGCACTCGTACACGCCGTCCAGCTCTTCGCGCTCTTCCGGCGACTGCAGACGCTCCTTCTCCGGCGGGATCGAGTCGTTGATCAGGAACGGCTTGATCGAGTGGTACTGCTTGAAGAAGTTGGTCATGTCGACGATCAGGTCGCGCACCACCGGCAGGCCCGGCAGAGGACGCAGCACGATCGGCTGGGTCAGCTCGTTCAGGTTGGTGGTGCAGGCCAGGCCGTTCTTGCCGTTGATGTTCATCGCGTCCGAACCGCACACGCCTTCACGGCAGGAGCGGCGCAGGGCCAGCGAGTCGTCGACGTCGGACTTGATGCGCTGCAGGGCGTCGAGCAGCATCTTGTCGGTGTCTTTCAGCTCGACGGTGATGTCTTGCATGTAGGGCTTCGAATCCTTGTCCGGATCGTAGCGGTAGATCTTCAGTTGGACTGTGCGTGCCATGTTTTACCTAAATATTCTGTTGTCAGTCGGAGCTTGGAACCGGATCTTAGAAGGTTCGTGGCTTCGGTTTGAAGGTGTCGACCGTCAGCGGCTTGGTGATGACCGGCTTGTACTCGAGGCGGTTGCCTTCCGAGTAGAACAGCGAGTGCTTCATCCAGTTGTCGTCGTCGCGGTTCGGGAAGTCGCTGTGGGCGTGGGCGCCGCGCGATTCCTTGCGCGCCGCGGCCGAGACGATGGTCGCCTTCGCCACTTCGATCAGGTTGTCCAGCTCGATCGCTTCGATGCGGGCGGTGTTGAACACCTTCGACTTGTCCTTGAACGAGACGTGCTTGCGGCGCTCGTCCAGCTTCATGATTTCCTTGACGCCTTCGTCCATCAGGGCCTGGGTACGGAACACACCGCAGAACTTCTGCATCGTGGCGCGGATGTCGTTGGCCACGTTCTGCACCTTCTCGCCGCCGGTCGAGTTCTCGAGGCGGTTCAGGCGGTCCAGCGCGTAGTCGGCGAAGTCCTTCGGCAGCGCGCGGTTGCCCTGCGCCTTCAGGTTCTGGCCGACGATGTGGTTGCCGGCCGCGCGGCCGAACACCACCAGGTCGAGCAGCGAGTTGGTGCCCAGGCGGTTCGCGCCGTGCACCGACACGCAGGAGCACTCGCCGATTGCGTACAGGCCGTTGACGATCTTCTGGCCGCCGGTGCCGTCCGGTGCGATGACCTGGCCGTGGATGTTGGTCGGGATGCCGCCCATCTGGTAGTGGATGGTCGGAACGACCGGGATCGGTTCCTTGGTCGCATCGACGTTGGCGAACTTGTGGCCGATTTCCAGAATCGACGGCAGGCGCTTGCGGATGGTGTCCGCGCCGATGTGGCGCAGGTCCAGCAGCACGTGGTCCTTGTTCGGGCCGACGCCGCGGCCTTCCTTGATCTCCTGGTCCATCGAGCGCGAGACGAAGTCGCGCGGCGCCAGATCCTTCAGGGTCGGCGCATAGCGCTCCATGAAGCGTTCGCCGTTCGAGTTGATCAGGATACCGCCCTCACCGCGCACACCCTCGGTGATCAGGACGCCCGCGCCGGCCACGCCGGTCGGGTGGAACTGCCAGAATTCCATGTCTTCCAGCGGCAGGCCGGCGCGTGCCGCCATGCCCAGGCCGTCGCCGGTGTTGATGAAGGCGTTGGTCGACGCGGCGAAGATACGGCCTGCGCCGCCGGTGGCGAACACGGTGGTCTTCGCCTGCAGCATCATGACGTCGCCGGTTTCCATTTCCAGGGCCATCACGCCCAGCACGTCGCCGTCGGCATTGCGGACCAGGTCCAGCGCCTGCCATTCGACGAAGAAGTGGGTGCGCGAGCGGACGTTACGCTGGTACAGGGTGTGCAGCAGTGCGTGGCCGGTACGGTCGGCTGCCGCGCAGGCGCGCTGCACCGGCTTCTCGCCGAAGTTGGCGGTGTGGCCGCCGAACGGACGCTGGTAGATGGTGCCGTCCGGATTACGGTCGAAAGGCATGCCGAAGTGTTCCAGCTCGTAGACGACCTTCGGTGCTTCGCGGCACATGAATTCGATGGCGTCCTGGTCACCCAGGTAGTCCGAACCCTTGACGGTGTCGAACATGTGCCAGTACCAGTCGTCTTCGCTCATGTTGCCCAGCGAAGCGCCGATGCCGCCCTGCGCCGCCACGGTGTGCGAGCGGGTCGGGAAGACTTTCGACAGGACCGCCACGTTCAGGCCGGCTTCCGACAGTTGCAGCGCTGCGCGCAGGCCGGAGCCGCCGGCGCCGACGATCACGACGTCGAAGTGGCGGGTAGGAATGGAAGAATTGAATGCTGCCACGATTAAACGCTCCAGAGAATTTGCACAGTCCAGGCGGCGCAGGCAAGCAGCCAGAACACCGTAAGGGTCTGCAGGGTCAGGCGGATACCGACCGGTTTGACGTAGTCCATCCAGATGTCACGGATGCCCACCCACGCGTGGTAGAACAGGCCGAAGAAGGTGACCATCGTGAAGAGCTTGAACCACTGGCGCGCGAACAGCCCGGCCCAGCCTTCGTAGGTGAAATTCTGGCCGGTCAGGAAGGAGACCAGCAGGACAATGGTGAACACCGCCATCAGGATCGCGGTCAGGCGCTGGGCCAGCCAGTCGCGCATGCCGTAGTGGGCGCCGACGACCAGGCGGCGCTGTCCGATATTCTTTTTAGTATGGGATTGCATGATTAAAACACTCCGAACAGTTTGAGGGCGACCACCAGGGTCAAGACCAGGCTGACGATCAGCACCCAGCGTGCGGTCTTCTGGGACGCGTCCTTGTCCAGGGCCATGTGGTTGTCCATGAACAGGTGGCGCACGCCCGCGCAGAAGTGGTGCAGGTAAGCCCAGGACAGGCCGAGGATGATGATCTTGGCGAACGGATGGCTGACGACGCCGGCGAAGTGCGCGTACGAAATTTCCGAGCGCAG
Organism: Telluria sp. GW821-FHT07G12; assembly: GCF_059418525.1. Lineage (NCBI taxonomy): Bacteria > Pseudomonadati > Pseudomonadota > Betaproteobacteria > Burkholderiales > Oxalobacteraceae > Telluria > Telluria sp. GW821-FHT07G12. Next base: position 363,971 of record NZ_JBWKQA010000001.1, read on the forward strand.
GCTTTCCTGGAGCAGCCAGAGCAGGAACGGCAGGAACAGGAACAGGCCGGCGCCGCTCACGCGGTGCAGGATCGACACGATCGCCGACGGCGGCTGTTTGTAGTAACCCCGGTAAGTAATGTCGCCAAAATCGACGTTACGGATTACCGGCCGGCCCTTCTTTTGAGCCTCTCTCACGGCTTCGGACATTGCAACACCTCCCTCAATACTTAGTTATCCAACCCAGATTCATCGATTTTGCGACCTGCTCGGAGCCGTTTCCGGACTCCGGGAGAACGTCGACCGGGCTTCGTCTTCGCTTTCCCAAAACCAATCCATTTTACTCGCTCAATGCGAATCCTGCACCAGCATAGAGCTTGTCTAAAAACTTATCAGGACAATTCGTTCTGGTAATGGTGCGATGCGGTCAGATACAGACCGCGCCGCAATTCCACCGCCTTGTCCCCATAGGTGAACGACACCCGGTCCGCGCACAGCAGCGGCGTGCCTTCCGGTACTTTCAGCAATTCGGCCGCGCCGGCATCGGCCGCCACCGCACGGACCTTTTCCGTCGCGCGGATCATGCGGGTCCCGAACTCCGATTCGAACAGGCCGTACATCGGCCCCTTGTATTCCGCCAGGCGCTCCGCCGTCAGCCCCTTGAACAGCTGTCCGGGCAGCCACAGCTCTTCCAGGATCGTCGGCGCGCCCTCGAAGGACATCAGGCGCTTGATGTAGACGACCGCGTCGCCCGACTTCAGGTCGAGCAGGCGCGCCACTTCGGCCGCGGCGCGGATGCGCTTGACTTCGAGGTATTGGTGATCCAGCGGGTGGGAGACGCCCTCGTCGGGCACCAGCTTGAGGAAGCGGAAGTGGGCGCGCGCCTCGTTGTGGCTGGCCACGAAGGTGCCCTTGCCCTGGCGCCGCACCACCAGGTGCTCGGCCGCGAGCTCGTCGATCGCCTTGCGCACGGTGCCCTGGCTGACCTTGTAGCGGCCGGCCAGCTCGACTTCGCTGGGGATGAGTTCGCCCGGTTTCCACTCGCCGGACTGCAGGCTCTGGGTGATCAGGGCCTTGATCTGCTGGTAGAGCGGGGAGAAAGTGGGGGACGTGTTCGCCTGGGAAGACCCCTGTCCGGAGGCAGCGTTGCCGGCGCTGCCCGCGGTGCTGTTAGCGGCGCCATTGCTGTTCGGATTGGACGGGACCTGATTCATAGACTGCGATTTTTTCACAAATCCCCCTCTGCGTCCAGTGCGCCGCGGGAAAGATTATGTGTCTTATATAAGACATATGATATGAATTGACAGATGGAATATCCGAGGACTACACTCCCGGTCGATTCGGTGCCCGAACCACCGATTCGCTTTTGGTATCATAGTAGTTTTCCCGAACCCCTTTGGAGATTCATCATGGCTAAAACCCCAATGCGCGTCGCCGTTACCGGCGCGGCCGGCCAGATCGGCTATTCCCTGCTGTTCCGCATCGCCAACGGCGACATGCTGGGCAAGGATCAACCGGTCATCCTGCAGCTGCTCGAAATCGACAACGAGAAGGCACAGAAGGCGCTCAAGGGCGTCATGATGGAAATCGACGACTGCGCATTCCCGCTGCTGGCCGGCATGACCGCCCACAGCGACCCGATGACCGCCTTCAAGGATGCGGACGTCGCCCTGCTGGTCGGCGCCCGTCCGCGCGGCCCGGGCATGGAGCGCAAGGACCTGCTGGAAGCCAACGCCCAGATCTTCACCGTGCAGGGCAAGGCGCTGGACGCCGTCGCTTCGCGCAACGTGAAAGTGCTGGTCGTCGGTAACCCGGCCAACACCAACGCCTACATCGCCATGAAGTCGGCCCCGAACCTGCCGGCCAAGAACTTCACCGCCATGCTGCGCCTGGACCACAACCGCGCCCTGTCGCAGGTCGCCGCCAAGACCGGCAAGCCGGTCGGCTCGATCGAGAAGATGGTCGTGTGGGGCAACCACTCGCCGACCATGTACGCCGACTACCGCTTCGCCACCGCCGATGGCCAGTCCGTCAAGGACCTGATCAACGACGACGCCTGGAACCGCGACACCTTCCTGCCGACCGTCGGCAAGCGCGGCGCAGCGATCATCGACGCCCGCGGCGCCTCGTCGGCAGCCTCGGCCGCCAACGCAGCGATCGACCACGTGCGTGACTGGGTCCTGGGCACCAACGGCAAGTGGACCACCATGGGCATCCCGTCGGACGGTTCGTACGGCATCCCGGAAGGCACCATGTTCGGTTTCCCGGTGACCACCGAAAACGGCGAGTACACCATCGTCCAGGGCCTGGACATCGACCAGTTCTCGCAAGAGCGCATCAACCTGACGCTGAACGAGCTGAACGAAGAGAAGGCCGGCGTCGCTCACCTGCTGGGCCAGTAATCCTTTGCGATTAACGTGGGCACGGGGTGCCCACCCTACGAGCATGTGATTTCGTAGGGTGGGCTCCCCGAGCCCACGCGTAACATCCCGATACCTAAAATGCACCCCTCCGAGATTTTGTTTCAGGGCCAACGCCAGCCGCTGCTGCTCCCTGCCTGCGACCACTACGCCGGCAGCGAGAAGCTGATGCGCAAATCGATGGCCCTGCAACAAGAGCTTGGCCCGGTCTTCGACATCACCTTCGACTGCGAGGACGGCGCCGCCGCCGGCCAGGAGCGTGAACATGCGCAGCTGGTGGCAAGCCTGCTGAACAGCGAGGACAACCGCTTCAACCGCATCGGCGCGCGCCTGCACGACGTCGGCAGCGAACATTTCGCGCACGATGTCGGCATCATCGTCGGCAATGCGGCATCGAAGCTGGCCTACGTGGTATTGCCCAAGCCCAACGGCGTCGCCGATGTGCTGCGCGCGCAACAGATCGTCAATGCCATCGCCGAAAAATCGGGACGCCCGGCAGGCAGCAAGCCGATCCCGCTGCACGTGCTGATCGAGACCCACGGCGCGCTGCACGAAGTGTGGGAGATCGCCGCCCTGCCCCAGGTCGAATGTCTCTCGTTTGGCATCATGGATTTTGTGTCGGCCCACTATGGCGCGATCCCGGCCAGCGCCATGCGGACGCCGGGCCAATTTACCCATCCGCTGGTAGTACGGGCGAAGCTGGAGATGGTTGCGGCATGTCATGCTTATGACAAAGTCCCCTCCCATAATGTGACGACCGATATCAAGGACAGTGCGGTTGTCGCCAACGACGCCACCCGTGCCGCCGGCGAATTCGGGTTCACGCGCATGTGGAGCATCCACCCGGACCAGATCAAGCCGGTAGTCAAGGCCTTCATGCCGCGCGTATCGGAAGTGAACGAAGCAAGCAATATCCTGCTCGAAGCAATGGCAGCAGATTGGGGGCCGATCGCCCAGCATGGCCGCTTGCATGACCGCGCCAGCTACCGATATTATTGGACGGTGTTGCAGCGCGCGAAGCTGGCTGGCCTTGCGCTGCCAGATGCCGCGGCGGCACTCGTCAACCAACCGGAATCCATCTGATGGCCATCACCCTGAAACAAATCGTCGCCGCCTGCGCAGTCGCGCTCGCGGCCGCCGGCCTCTGCGCTCCCGCATCCGCCGCCTCTCCCGACCACGAATCGCACCCGAAGGCCGTCAAGGTCCTGAAGGAGCAAGCCAAGGCTGCCAAGTCGAAAAAGAACAAGAAGGAAGAAGCGAAGCAGGCAGTCGCGGACGACGAACCGGAACCGGACATCACCGACACCGTCGTCGCCGAATACGCATGCGAATTGAACAACAAGGTCACCATCTATACCAACGAAAAGGATAGTGGCCACATCGCACTGCGCTGGAAGAACCGCCTGCACCGCCTCGAGCGCGTGGGAACCACCACCGGCGCGCTGCGTTTCGAGAACACCAAGTTCGGCCTGATCTGGATCGGCATCCCGTCGAAGGGCATCCTGCTCGACTCGAAGCTGAACCGCCAGCTGGCCAACGAATGCAAGAACGCCGAACAGGCCAAGCCGCTGGTGGCGGCAGGGCCTGCGGAAAAGAAAAGCTGATACCGGCGCACCGGCGACGTTGCCCGTTTGGTTTTAAGTAGTTAACAAAATCCTCTTTTGAAGGAGAATTCATGTCTCACAACACGCTGAATACGCTCAAGGAATTCCCGCTGACCGCGGGCCAGACCGGCCAGTTCTACTCGCTGCCGGCACTGGGCGAAGCCCTGGGCGTGAACCTGTCGCGCCTGCCGGTGTCGATCCGTATCGTTCTGGAGTCCGTGCTGCGCAACTGCGACGGCAAGAAGGTCACCGAAGAACACATCCGCCAGCTGGCGAACTGGGGCCCGACCGCCGCCCGCACCGAAGAGATCCCCTTCGTCGTCGCGCGCGTCGTGCTGCAGGACTTCACCGGCGTGCCGCTGCTGGCCGACCTGGCCGCGATGCGCAACGTCGCCTACAAGATGGGCGTGAACGCCAAGAAGATCGAGCCGCTGGTCCCGGTCGACCTGGTGGTCGACCACTCGGTCACCATCGACCACTTCCGCACCCCGAACGCGCTCGACCTGAACATGAAGCTCGAGTTCCAGCGCAATAACGAGCGCTACCAGTTCATGAAGTGGGGCATGCAGGCCTTCGACACCTTCGGCGTCGTGCCTCCGGGCTTCGGCATCGTCCACCAGGTCAACCTCGAGTACCTGGCGCGCGGCGTGATGAAGAGCGGTTCCATGTACTACCCGGACACCCTGGTCGGCACCGACTCGCACACCACCATGATCAACGGCGTCGGCGTCGTCGGCTGGGGCGTGGGCGGTATCGAAGCCGAGGCAGGCATGCTGGGCCAGCCGGTCTACTTCCTGACCCCGGACGTCATCGGCGTCAACCTGACCGGTTCGCTGCGCGAAGGCTGCACCGCAACCGACCTGGTGCTGACCATCACCGAAATGCTGCGTAAAGAGAAGGTCGTCGGCAAGTTCGTGGAATTCTTCGGCGAAGGCACCGCCTCGCTGTCGACCACCGACCGCGCGACCATCGGCAACATGGCCCCGGAATACGGCGCGACCATGGGCTTCTTCCCGGTCGACGAAAAGACCGTCGACTACTTCCGCGGCACCGGCCGTACCGAAGAAGAGCTGGCTGCCTTCGAAAACTACTTCAAGGCCCAGAACCTGTTCGGCATCCCGAAAGATGGCGACATCGAGTACACCCGCGTGGTCTCGCTGGACCTGTCGACCGTGACCCCGTCGCTGGCCGGCCCGAAGCGTCCGCAGGACCGTATCGAACTGGGCGCGATGAAGTCGACCTTCACCGACCTGTTCTCGAAGCCGACCACCGCGAACGGCTTCAACAAGGCAGCCGACGACCTGAACAAGGTCTACGAGACCACCAACGGCGTGCGCGTGAAGAACGGCGACATCCTGATCGCCGCCATCACCTCGTGCACCAACACCTCGAACCCGAGCGTGCTGCTGGCCGCCGGCCTGCTGGCCAAGAAGGCCGTCGAGAAGGGCCTGACCGTCGCTCCGCACATCAAGTCCTCGCTGGCCCCTGGCTCGCGCGTGGTCACCGAGTACCTCGAAGCCGCCGGTCTGCTGCCTTACCTGACCCAGCTGGGCTTCGGCGTCACCGCTTACGGCTGCACCACCTGCATCGGTAACGCCGGCGACCTGACCCCGGAACTGAACGCCGCGATCACCTCGAACGACATCATCGCCGCCGCGGTCCTGTCGGGCAACCGTAACTTCGAAGCGCGTATCCACCCGAACATCCGTTCGAACTTCCTGGCCTCGCCGCCGCTGGTCGTCGCCTACGCGATCGCCGGCAACGTGACGCGCGACCTGATGAGCGAGCCGGTCGGCAAGGGTTCGGACGGCGTCGACGTCTACCTGGGCGACATCTGGCCGACTTCGCAGGAAGTCCAGGACCTGATGAAGTTCGCGATGAACTCGGAGGTCTTCAAAGCCAACTATGCCGACGTCAAGGGCAACCCTGGCCAGCTGTGGGAAGCCGTGTCGGCGGTCGAGGGCCAGGTGTACAACTGGCCGGAGTCGACCTACATTGCCGAGCCGCCGTTCTTCTCGGACTTCGAGATGACCCCGAAAGCCGCTTCCGCAGGCATCGCCAACGCGCGCGCACTGGGCGTGTTCGGCGACTCGATCACCACCGACCACATCTCCCCGGCCGGTTCGATCAAGGAAGATGGCCCGGCAGGCAAGTACCTGAAAGAGCACGGCGTGCTCAAGGCCGACTTCAACTCCTACGGCTCGCGCCGCGGCAACCACGAAGTCATGATGCGCGGTACCTTCGCCAACGTCCGCATCAAGAACAAGATGATCCCGCCGAAGGCCGACGGTTCCGCAGTCGAAGGCGGCATCACCATCCACCAGCCGAGCGGCGAACAGATGTCGATCTACGACGCGGGCATGAAGTACATCGCGGAAGGCACCCCGACGATGATCTTCGCCGGCGAAGAGTACGGCACCGGCTCCTCGCGCGACTGGGCCGCCAAGGGCACCCAGCTGCTGGGCGTGAAGGCCGTGATCGCCCGTTCGTTCGAGCGTATCCACCGTTCCAACCTGGTCGGCATGGGCGTGCTGCCGCTGCAGTTCCTGGGCGACGACAGCGTCGAAACCCTGGGCATCACCGGCAACGAGACCTACGACCTGAAGGGCCTGGAAGGCGAGATCCGCCCGCAGATGCAGGCAACCCTGGTGATCCACCGCGCCGACGGCTCGGTCAAGGAAACCTCGGTCCTGCTGCGCATCGATACCCCGATCGAAGTGGACTACTACAAGCACGGTGGTATTCTGCCGTTCGTGCTGCGTCAGCTGCTGGCTGCTTAAGTTAGCGCAGGCCGGTTCGAAGCCGCAAGCGCAAAAAAGGCCGGAACCCGCAAGGGCTCCGGCCTTTTCTTTTGTGACTCACGAAGCGCGCAATTCCCGTACACTTGGCCTGTACGCCCTGCCCCGAACCCGTCGCCACTGGAGGTATCGATGACCGTACGAGTCTACCGCTTCGCGCAGGCGCCCGTCGAACATGACGAAACGCTGGCGCACAGCTACGCAACGATGGAATTCATCACGCTCAACAAGCTGACGGCCATGCCGGACAGCGAGATGGACGTGGATCCTTCGCACGTCGATCCGGAGGGGCGCTATCTGGGCCTGAACGCCGGCAAGTCCTCCTGACCGGACCCGCGTTCAGGTCTCCGCCCATTGCCGCAGCAGATTGTGGTAATGCCCGGTCAGCCCGACCAGCTCCGGCCCGTCCCCATGCTTCGCCCGTAGCGCCTGGATGTTCGTATCCAGCTCGTACAGCATCGAACGCTTCCAGTCATCCCGCACCATGCTCTGCACCCACAGGAAGGACGCCACGCGCTCCCCTAGCGTCACCGGCTGCACCTCATGGATGCTGGTCGACGGATACACGATCGCATCGCCGGCCGGCAGCTTGACCTCGTGCGTGCCGTAGGAATCGATCACGCTCAGCTCACCGCCTTCGTATTCTTCGGGCTCCGATAAAAACACGGTGCAGGACACGTCGGTCCGCAAGGCCGGCCCGCCCCGCTGCGCCCGGATCGCGCCATCCACGTGCGGCCCGTAATGCTCGCCGCCGGCATAGCTGTTGAAGAAAGGCGGCAGGATCCGCAGCGGCAACACACCGGCAAAGAACAAGGGGTGCGCCATCAGCGCCGCGCTGACGATCTGGCCCAGCTCCAGCGCCAGCGGCGAGCCTTCCGCCAGCTGGCGGTTGCGCTTGACCTGGGCGCCCTGGCTGCCGACGCTGGCGCGGCCGTCGATCCAGTCGGTGGCGGCCAGACGCTCGCGCATCGCCTTCACCTGCTCCGGCGTGAGTACGCCTGGGATATGCAGCATCATGATCTAACTACTCCGCAAATGAAAAAGCCCTTCCCGCACGCTGCAGGAAGGGCCAATGATACCTACAAAAAGCCTCAGAACTTGACGTTGGCAGTCAGGGTCGCCGAACGGCCCGGCGCCACGCCCGCATAGTGCGGCGAGGACACCTTGTCGAAGTACAGCTTGTCCGTCAGGTTCTGCAGGTTCAGCTGCAGGCTGATGTCCTTGTTCAGGGCATAGCTGGCCATCGCGTCGAAGCGTGCATAGCCCGGCACCCACTTGTTGTTGTTGACGTTGGCGTAGACCTTGGACATCGCGCTCATGCCGAAGCCGGCGGTGAAGTCCTTGGTGAAGGCATAGCTGGTCCACAGCGAGGCGCTGTTCTTCGGCGTGGTCGGGAAGCGGTTGCCGTTGAAGGGCGACGCGGTCCAGATCGGCGCTGCTGTGGTGCCGGTGTTGACGAAGCCGTTGTCCGCGATTTCCGCGTCCAGCCAGGTATAGCCGCCGAACACGGTCCAGGCGCTGGTCAGCTTGCCGGAGAAGCCCAGCTCGACGCCCTGGATCTCCTTGCGGCCGACGTTCTGGGTGGTGCCGTCCGGCGCCGTCACGCGGGCATTGTTCATGGTGCTCTTGAACAGCGCGCCGGTCACGGACAGGCGGCCGCCCGGCAGCAGGTCCCACTTGGTGCCCAGCTCGATGTTGCGGCTGCGCTGGGGCTGCAGGTTCTGGATCACCGCGGTCAGGGCATCGAGGCCGTCGCCGCCGTCGTTGCCCGGCGGGGTCGCCGAGCTGGCGTAGGACAGGTAGATGCTGCCGTTCTTGCTCGGCTTGAAGACCAGGCCGGCCTGGGTGCTGACGAAATCGGTGTCGACCACGGCGTGGGCGGCAACCGTGGTGGCGGTCGGCAGCGTATCCAGGGTGCTCTGGAAGTCGTCCCAGCGCACGCCCAGGTTCAGCAGCCATTGCGGGTTGATCTCGATGGTGTCGAAGGCGTAGGCCGCCTTGGTCTTGGTGCTCACGTGGGTCAGCGCGCCCGACAGCGTGCGGGTGTAGACCCACGGATCGTAGGGGTTCGGGTTGACCAGGGTGGTGCAGTTGTACAGCGTGGCCGCGCCGGACGTCGGGCAGGTGAAGGTGTTGGTCAGCGGGTTGTTGGTGCCCGGCGTGAAGATGTAGCTGCTGCGGTCGGTGGTCTCGCGGTCGAATTCGACGCCGGTGTTGAAGCTGTGCTTCAGGCCGGCGGTCGTCAGTTCGCCGCTCAGGCTCGTCACGTTGGCGAAGGTGCGGGTCTCGGTGGCACGGGTGTTGGCGCGGCGCCAGACGGTGCCGTAGATGACGGTATTGCCCTTCGAATCGTCGGGCTGGGTCCAGACGTAGTCATTGGTCGACTTGCCGTAGCGGGTCACGTTGCGCAGGGCCAGTGTGCTGCTGAATTCGTGGCGCAGGTCGATCGTGCCGACGTCGCTCTTGGTATCGCGGAAGTCGCGGTTGGCCAGGCCGTAGAAGGTCTCACGGTCGACCGCGAACGGGGTGCCGTTGCCATTCTTCGCCACGTTGGCGCCGGTCGTGACCGGGTTGTTGAAAGGGATGCCGGTATCCGGGATCTCGTGCGAAGTCAGGTGATACAGGCTGACGATGGCGCGGTCCGGGCCCTTCAGGCCGAAGGTGACGGTGGGCGCCACACCCCAGCGATTACCGCCGACCACGTTGCGGCCGGGGACGTCGTTCTCGTGCGCCATCACGTTCAGGCGGAAGGCGCTGTTGCTGCCGATATAGCGGTTAACGTCGCCGGTGATGCGGCGGTATTTGTCGCTGCCGATGCCGACCGAAGCGTTGTTGAAGTCGTAGCCCTGGGCCGTCTTCGTCACCAGGTTGACGCCGCCGCCGGCCGAGGAACGGCCGCCGTAGGCCGAGTTCGGGCCCTTCACCACTTCGACCTGCTCGAGGTTGAAGATCTCGCGCGACTGCGAGCCGGCGTCGCGGATGCCGTCGATATAGGTGTCGGTCTGGGCGTTGTAGCCGCGGATGAAGAGGTTGTCGCCGACCGGGTTGCCGCCCTCGGCCGCGCCGATGGTAATGCCGGGCACGGTGCGCAGTGCGTCCGTCAGCGAGACGGCGCCGGTCTGGGCGATCGTGTCGGCGGTCACCACCGTCACGGATTTCGGCGTGTCCAGCAGCGGCGCGGTGAACTTGTCGTTGGCCGAGACCGGACCGCCCTTCGCGGCGGTACCCGACACCTGCACGGCCGGGATGTTCTGGTCGATCACGTTGTCCGGGGCGGCGTGGGCAGCCGGCATGCCGAGCGTGGCCAGCAGGGCCATTGCAGGAGCGGGAAGGACGCGGGCGTGCTTGCGGCTCTTGATGAAGGATGCTTGCTTGTTATTCTTGGTCATGAAGGACAATGCGGAAGGATAATGAGAACGATTCGCATTATGATTCCTGTTGAGCTTTTTGGCAAGCGCCGTACTTGCCTGTGTGTTACAGGCATGTGGCCGAATCAACTACAATACTGTGGATAAGGGTTTATCATGGCCCTCTGAGTCATCGTTCCACATTCAAACACCTACTATGCGTCGCTCCTCCAAAGACTCACCCAAACTATCGGCAGAAAGCCAGCGTCTAGTCAGCATCAGCCAAGCCATCGTGCAGGCCGCCAGCCGCGTTGAAGAACGGACCTGGGAGCGCAATCTCGACTCGCAGCTGCAGAAGCTGCTCAAGACCAACCACCAGGACAGCATCGACGCCGCCCTGAACGTCCTGTTCAAGGGCGACCTCGCGGTCTACGACGTGCTGATGGACGGCGTCGAAGCGGTCAGCGAATCCTCGACCATGACCGAGCAGGCGGACGGCGCCGAAGTCACCTGGCAGGCCCTGCTGGTGGCCGCGCCCGTGCTGGCCTGGACCCGCTTCTCGATCGCGTCCGGCACGATCCCGAACGACATCGTCACCACGCTGTCGGCGCACTTCTCGGCCCACCTGCTGGCCGACGGCGCCCGCATGGCGATGGCGCCGACCCTGTACTCGCTGGACCAGCTGCCGCGCACCCACGCCGAAACCTACGGCCTGACCCACAAGCTGGCCCAGGCCGCGCACAAGGGCTCGAGCGTGAAGCCGGCCGCGCCCGGACCGGACGCCTCGCAGTTCCTGGCCGATACCCGCTACCTGCTGGTGGCCGTCATCGCCCCGGTGGGCGCCCCGCTGTTCCGCTGGCAGGAACCGCAACACCACGTCAATTTCGAAGCCGTGCGCGACGCCGCGCTGGAGCAATGGCGCGCCCAGGCAGGCCCCAACGTGGCCCGCCTGCTGCCGGGCTGCGGCACCGAGCTGCTGCTGCCGGAAGCCTATTACGTGGCCTGCCGCGAGGCCGACAAGCTGATCCGCCCGGTGTCGGTGCGCGCCGCCGTCCACTACCTCACCTACACGCTGGGCGTCGAGCCGGGCGACCTGCGCGCGGTGATTGCCGGCTTCGGCGACGAGATCAACGACAGCCAGGTCGACGAATACCGCGTCGGCTTCACCCTGCGCCAGTCTTCGGACGTGGTGTACGGCATCGTCTGGCCGCTGTACGGCCAGGAAGACGAGGAAGGCACGCCGATGGAAGGCCCGGTGCACGGCGGCCGTCCGCTGGCGCCGATGGACGACATCGTCAAGCACCTCAACGAGATGGGCATCGCCCACGTCAAGCGCATCGCCGAGCGTTACGTTGCCGAGTACTGCGACGACTGCGGCGCGCCGCTGTTCGCCGACCCGAGCGGAGAGCTGGTGCATGCCGAGATGCCGGAAGATACGCCGGCGGGGAACGAGCACTTCCACTGATCGCTCCCTGTCCCGAACAATGAAGCCCGGCACTGTCCGGGCTTTTTTTTCTTGATCCCGGGGGCTCCGGCTGCTAAAGTCGTTAACACGTTAACGAATTCGGCGGCATCATGGACAACGAAACGCTCTTCATCACGACCGCGGACGGCAACGCCATCGCCGCCCGGCTCTACCCTGCCGCGAACGCGCGCGCCGCCGTGCTGCTGCACCCGGCCACCGCGGTCACCCAGGGCTACTACGAACATTTCGCCCGCTGGCTGGCCGGTCTCGGCCTGCACGTGCTGACCTACGATTACCGCGGAACCGGCGCGTCGCGCGGACCCAGCCTGCATGCCTGCACGGTCACGATGGCGGACTGGATGAGCGAAGACGTCGGCGCCGTCACGCGCTGGGCGGCCGAGCGCTTTGCCGGCCTGCCGCTGCTCGCGGTCGGCCACAGCGTGGGCGGCCATGCGATCGCGCTGTCCGAGGACACCGAACGCCTGCGCGCGGCGGTGCTGGTCGCCTCGCATGCCGGCACCAGCCGCCTGATTCGCGGCGCCGGCGAGCGGCTGCGCGTGCGCTTCGTGATGCGGGTGCTGGCGCCCGTCATGTGCGCCCTGTTCGGCTACATGCCCGGACGCCGGATCGGCCTGGGCGAGGATCTGCCGGCCTCCGTGATGCGCCAGTGGGCCCGCTGGACCAGCCTGCCCCGCTACTTCTTCGACGACCCGGCGATGTATGCCGAACGGCGCATGCGCCGCCAGCGCCTGCCGCTGCTGGTGCTGGGTTTCGAGGACGATCCCTGGGCCAACGCGGACGCGGTCGGAATGCTGGTGGCGCCCCTCGTCAACGCCGCCGTCGAACGCCGCGAGATTGCCCCGGCGGCGGCCGGCGTGCCGGCGATCGGCCACATAGGCTTCTTCCGCAAGCGCTGCGCCGCCGTGCTGTGGCCGCAGGTCGGCGCCTGGCTGCTGGCGCAATGCGACGCGCCCATCAAGACGGACGCGCGCGCATGAAGCAGCCGCGTTTCGTCTTCCTGCTGAACCGCGCCCAGCGCATCCTGCAGCGCTGGGTCGAGACCCGTCCGGACGCATGGGAAGGCGTCAGCTCGGCCCAAGCGGGCGTGCTGTTCATCCTGGCGGGGCGCGGCAGCGCCACTATCGGCGAGATTGCGCTTGAACTGAGCGTGGCGCCGGCTGCGGTGACCAATCTGTCGAAGCGCATGCAGGCGGCGGGCTTGATCGAGCGCGTGGCCGATGAGCATGATGCGCGCCTGACGCGGGTGCGCATGACGGCTGCGGGGGAGCAGGCTGCGGACAAGGCGAAGACCGCGCTGGCGGAGCTGAACCAGCGCATCACGAAGGGATTTTCGGATGCCGAGCTGGCGACCGTGGCGCGGTGGCTGGAGCAGGTGGCAGCCTTAGAAGACGAATAGGCGTCGTTCCCGCAAAAGCGGGAACCCATACTGAGGCACTGATCACGCGACGCATGGATTCCCGCCTGCGCGGGAACGACGAGCTAACTAGCCAGATACCCATGAATCTGCGCCACCACAGCCGCCCCCTCCCCCGCCGCAGCCGCCACCCGCTTGGTCGACCCCGAGCGCAAATCCCCCACCGCAAACACCCCATCGACGCTGGTCTCCAACCCACGCCCATGCAGGTCGCGCCCGGCATCTGCCCCGGTCATCACGAAGCCCCTGTCGTCCAGCCCAACCCCGCACTCGCGCAGCCAGTCGCTGTTCGGGTCCGCCCCGACGAACAGGAACATGTGCCGGGTCTCGAAGGCCACCTCCCGGCCATCGCCGATGCCGCGGCAGCGCACCATGCTCAAGCCGCCTTCGTCGCCTTCCAGCGCAGCCAGCTCGAGCCGGGTGTGCAGCTGGATGTTCGACGCGGCGGCAATGCGCTCGATCAGGTAGCTCGACATCGTCTCTTCCAGCCCGGCACGGCGCACCATCAGGTGCACGGTCTTCGCATGCGCCGACAGGAACACGGCCGCCTGCCCGGCCGAGTTGCCGCCGCCGACCAGCACCACCTCCTGGCCGCGGCACAGCCCCGCCTCCACCGGCGAGGCCCAGTAATACACGCCGCGCCCTTCATAGCGTTCAAGGTCGGGCAGTTCCGGCCGGCGGTAGCGCGCGCCGGCCGCCAGCACCACGGTATTGGCGCGCAGGCAGGTGCCGTCGTCGAGCTCCACCTTCAGCGGCCGCTCGTGGCACAGCAGGCGCGTGGCCGGGGCCGGGATCGCGACTTCGGCGCCGAACTTGAGCGCCTGCACGTAGGAACGGCCGGCCAGCGCGCGGCCCGAGATGCCGGTCGGGAAGCCGAGGAAATTCTCGATGCGTGCGCTGGCGCCGGCCTGGCCGCCGTAGGCGCGCTGGTCCAGCACCATCACCGATAAACCCTCGGAGGCCGCGTACACGGCGGTCGCCAGGCCGGACGGGCCGGCGCCCACCACCAGCACGTCGTAGACCTTCTCGCGGTCGATGCGCGGAAAGGTGCCCAGGCAGCGCCCCAGTTCGAGCAGGCTGGGGTTGCGCATCACGAAGCCATCGGGCAGCGCCACCAGCGGCCAGTCGGCTTCCGAATGCCAGTGCTGGCGCACCAGCTGCGCCGCCTCGGGGTCGTGCGCCGGATCGCGGCGCGTGTAGGGGTAGGCGTTCCGGGACAGGAAGTTCTCGAGTTCGAACAGGCCGGCGTGCGCGGGCGGGCCGATCAGGATCGGGCCGCCGGGATGGTCGCTGATCAGCCGTACGCGGCGCAGAATGAAGGCGCGCATCACGCGCTCGCCCAGCTCGGCTTCGGCCATCAGCAATGCGCGGATGGATTCGGCGTCCAGCACCAGCGCCTCCAGCTCGCCCACCGCCATGCCGTCGACCAGGGGCGGCCGGCCGGACAGCTGGGCGACCTCGCCGCTGAACTGGCCCGGCCCGTAGTCGACCACCTCGACCCGCTCGCCGAGCGCATTGCCGCGGCTGCAGACCAGGCGCCCTTTCAGGATCACGAGCATGCCGGGCGAGTCGACGCAGGCATGGAACACGCACTCGCCGTCCCGCCACTGGCGCGGCTGGCCGAAGCGGCGAACGCGCCGGATGTCCTCGCTGCTCAAGGTGGGAAAGATCTGGTGGCCGCGCGTGGCGAGGTCGACGACGGCGCGGGATTCGGGATCGGCCCCAAGGGCATCGGCACCGAAGGTCGGGAACTGGTCTGGCATGGCGGCGGCTCGCAATGAAGATGGTGCCGCCAATCTACCTTACTTTTGCCTGATGGCGGCGATTACACGTTTCGTGAACTCGGCCGTGTTACCCGCATGCCAGCGCCACACGACCACCAGCTCATGCTCGGGCGAGACGACGATGTCGTTGCTGCCCGCGCCCAGCGCCGCGTAGGCCGTGGCCGGCAGGCCCGGCAGGTTCTTGCCCTTCGTGTTCAGCCACCACAGGTAGCCGTAGTCTGGACCATGCTCGCTGGGCGTCAGCGCCGCTTTCACGTAGTCCTGCGGCAGGATCGGCTTCCCGTTCCACGCACCGCCGCGCAGCCACAGGTAGCCGAAGCGCGCCATGTCCCAGGAGTTGATCCACATGCCGCCGCCCCAGCGCGTGCCGCCGCTCACGGATGGCGCCGGCTTGCCGTGCAGGTCGACGTAGCTGTTGTGGTAAGGCACCCATTTCCAGGTATTCGAGGCGCCGATCGGGTCCATCACTTCCTGCTGGAACACCTCCGGCACCGGCTTGTCGAACACGCGCAGAAGGGACAGCGCCAGGCGGTTGATGCGGACGTCGTTGTATTCGTAGTAGCTGCCGGGAGCGCCGAATTGGCGCGGCTTGCGCTCGCCGGCGCCGAAGGCTTCATGGCCGATGAAGTCGGCATTCTTGCCCCACATGCTGCCTTCCCACTCGGATTCCTGCTGCAAGTGATGCTTCCAGGTCACCAGTGCATTGTGCGGCGATGCATAGCCGCCATCCTGTACGGTCTGGCCGACGGGCTGGTTCAGATCGGCGATCCTGCCGTCGCGCAGGGCGACGCCGGTGACGGTCGAGAGCATGCTCTTTGCCACCGAATACGTCGGGTCGACAAAGCTGGTGTCGCCGAACTCGGCCACCACATAGCCCTTGTAGATCACCACGCCATTGGTGGCGGCGCGCCTGGTCGGCAGCGAACCAAGGGGCTGGCCAAAGGTCTGCTGCTGGTCCGAAAAGTCTTTTGCGCGCTCGGTCTCGTGCGAGCTGGCGTAGGCGACGGCCTCGGCCAGCTTGGCCGGGTCCATGCCCAGCGATGCCGGCGATTTGTGGGCCCAGTTGCCGGCAGGCGGGAAATAAGTGGGGGGAGCGGAGAAGGCGGGAGCGGCCAGCAGGGCCAGGGACAGCGAAAAAAGCGTACGACGCGTAATGCTGGTCATGCCTGGTCTTTCCACTTGGAGTACGGTTGCCGGATCAGGCTGGAATTGTAGTAGCGCTTATCGCCCGTCACTTCCTGACCGATCCAGTCAGGCTTCTCGAAGGCCTCGTCTTCGCTGCCCAGCTCGATCTCGGCGACGATCAGGCCGGCGTTTTCGCCCTTGAATTCATCGACCTCCCAGGTGTGCCCGGCATGTTCGATGCGGTGGCGCACTTTCTCGACCAGCGGCTGCTCGCACAGGCGGTCGAGCAGCTCGGCGGCGTCCGGCACGGGAATCTCGTACTCCCATTCGCCGCGCGATGCGCCGATGCTCTTGCTCTTGATCGTGATGACGGCCCGCTCGCCCTCGATGCGCACGCGCACGGTGCGTACGGGGTCGGCCGCCAGGTAGCCCTGGCGCATCAGGGTCGGCTGGCCGAGCCCGCGCCAGCCGTCGCCCTTGAGGAGGAACTTGCGCTCGATTTCGATGCCCACGATTCCTCCTTTTGCCTCAGTCGTCCAGCGACAGCAGGATAGGCTGCAGCATCGCCGCGCCCAGAGCCGCGCTGCGAGCGCCGTTCCAGCCGACATAGCTGTCCGGCAGGTTGGCGTTGTCCTTGAACGGCATCTCGAGGGTCAGCGACAGGCACTTGTAGGTGTGGCCGATGTACTTCGATGCCAGGGTCAGCAGCTCGTCGTTGTACTTCGAGGCCGCGTAGCCATACACGTTCTGGAAGTCCGGGCTGGACGCCATGTAGCGCTCGATGAAGGCGTTCTGGGCAGCCAGGCGTTCCGGCGTGAAGTCGGTCAGCATCTCGCTGCCGGCCACGAAGTTGTAGGGCAGCGCTTCGTCGCCGTGGATGTCGAAGAACATGTCGACGCCGGTTTCCTCGATCTTGCGCTTCACGCACAGGACTTCCGGGCTGCGTTCCGGCGACGGGGTCATCCACTCGCGGTTCAGGTTGGCGCCGGCCGCGTTGGTGCGCAGGTTGCCGCGTACCGAGCCGTCCGGGTTCATGTTCGGCACGATGTAGAACACGGCGCGCTGCAGCAGCTTGCGCGAGACCGGGTTCGAATTGTCGAGCAGCGCATCCATCATGCCCTCGACGAACCATTCCGCCATGGTCTCGCCCGGGTGCTGGCGTGCGATGACCCAGACCTTCTTCTCGGCCTGCGGGTTGCCGACCACCACCAGGTTCATGTCGCGGCCATCCACCGTGGTGCCGATGTCGTGCACGCGCGCGACCGGGTTCTCGGCCACTTCTCCCAGCAAGCGCAGGTGGCGCTCCCAGGTGTAGGGCTCGAAGTAGGCGTAATAGATGCTGTCCAGTTCCGGCGTGTGATCGATGGTCATCACCTGGCCGTCGAAGCTGGTGGGAACGCGGAACCAGTTCTCGGTGTCGTAGCTGGCGACCGCCTGGTAACCCTCGAAACCCTTCGGATAGGTCGCCTGGCCGGCGTTCAGGAAGCGGATCGTGCAGGCCTGGCCGCGCGCACCCTGCAGGCGGAAGTGGAACCACTGATGGATGTCGGCATGCGAATCCTTGCGCAGGTTCAGGTCGATCTGTTGCGGATTCTCTGCCTTGACGACCTCGATGGCGCCGGAGTCGAAGTGCTGGCTGATCTTGATGGGCATGGCGGCTCCTTTATTCGTCGAGGTCGATCAGGTCCCTGCTGTATGCGATCAGGATCTGGCGCATCAGTTCGACGTTGCTGCGGTCCAAGACCAGGGTCATGTCCGGCTTGATGTCCAGGTTGAAGGTCATGCTGATCTTGCCAGGCAGGACCTTGCAGTTGACCGTGGCTGCGCGCGGCACGTTCGGATTATCCCAGTCCCATTGGGTGATCTGCGGACCGGGAGGCGGCGGCTGCAGGGTAGGATCCTGGTTGGGCGGGAGGTTCTTCAGCAGGAAGAAAACGATCGAGGCCGGGATGACGAAACAGGTGTCATTCGCGCCCTGCGCGGAGAACTTCGCCAGCAACAGATTACCGACCCGGTCGCACGACATAGCCATGCTCTTGACTTGACGGATGACCGCAGATTTCACGACAACTCCTATGAGATTGGACAAAAAGGCGCAGCGATTCTACCTTATCCCATACCTGAATTGTGTGAAAGAAAAGCAAAACGGGGAGCGTGGGCTCCCCGATCTTGTGCCCGGGAGGGACGGCGCCGCCACCGCCCTGCCGAAGCTGCTTACTGTTTGTTGCCGCGCGAGCCGCCGCGCGACGATCCGCCCGATGCCGACTGGCGGTTGCCATGGCTCATGCTGCCTGCGCGGCGAGCCTCTTCCGAGGTGAACTCGTGCGCCGTGCCCTTCTGGTGAGCAGCCTTGCCGCCCTGACTGGCGATCTCGCGCTGACGTTCAGGATCCATCGACGCAAAACCGCGGTTCTTCGTACCGCCACTCTGTTTGTTGCCCTGGTTATTTGAAGCCATGGTGCTCTCTCCTCTTTGCTCTAAAAACCGCCGCGTCCTGCGGCAGGCCGATTCCGACGCTCTCGGCAGACACCGATGAGCGCCGGTCGGAATCATCTTAGGCATGCGAGATGGATGAGGCTATAGGACGTTTTCAGATGACTTTGTAGGACAATGTGAGACAGAAAATGCACAGCCGAAAGTTACTTCCGGTAGTAAATTGTTGAGAATCGAGTCGTCAGTAGTAGTCCTACAATCACCCGCTGTCTCTTCCTATACTGAACTTGCCTCATGGCGCGCATTATCTTTATAAGAATGCATCGTTCCAGTGAAAGGAGACGACCGTGGACGCGAACCAACGCAGCGAAGTCAACAACCAGACGAATAACGTCGCCAACGAAAAATGGACGCCCGGCTCAAAGGGCAAGACCGCGGACGAAGGTCCGCTCGACCACACCTATCCCAACGGCCCCGGCGCGCAGCAGCAGGGCAACCGGGGCAACCAGGGCGTCGACACCATGAGCGCGCAGCCCGACAACCAGTCGCAGACCCCGGGCGGCTCCATGCAGAACCAGATGAGCGGCGGCTCGGGCGCCGTGCAGGGCATCACCGACAGCCACCAGCGCCAGATGGAACCGAAGTCCGGCGCCTACGGCATTCTGGAAGAGCCCGTCGGACATCGTCCGAAAGACACGGGTGTGAATCTGAACCAGCAACGCGATATGCACCGCGACGCCGTGCGCGGCCAGATGGGCTCGCAAGACCCGAACCAGCCCGACTTGCAGGGGGGCTCGCTGGGCCCGAACCACGGCAGCGGCAACATGCAGTCTGGGATGCAAAGCGGCAATACGAGCGGCGGCGGCATGCACGGGCCGCAGAGCGCGCCAACCAGCCTCAACGCCGGTTCCGCGACCGGCAACCGCCAGCAGGGCAGCAGCCTGTACGTGTCCGATAACTCGACCCGTAATGGCGGCGGCATGCGTGGTCCGCTCAGTGGGTCGCACGGCAATGGCCAGGAAGCCCAGCAGGGCAACACCCAGCTCGGCGTGTCCGGCTCGGGTTCGATGGCCAACCAGGCAGCCAGTGTCGGCGGTGTGCACCAGTCGAACGACGTGGCGGGCGGCCTGCCTCGCTCGCCGGGCAACAGCGGCGCGCGCAACGCGGCCGCCAGCACCGACCGTGCGGGTTCGCAGACCGGCGCCGGCGCGGCCGACAGCGGACCGCCGTCGCACGATTCCAACGACGCCGCCGGCGGCTACCCGCGCAGCCCGGGCTACGCCAACAAACTGGCCGGCGACAGCAACATGGACGACGACACCGGCTTCAAGCGCAAGCCTTGAAGTAAGCCAGGCTCCCAAGCGAAACGCGCCGACCCCGGCGCGTTTTCTTTTTCAGGCTGTCGGCAGCACGCTTGACGCAGATTCAGGCATTCCCGCTGCAAGGGAACCCTGCCGTTCCCGCCCCAGTCGAACCCGTCACATCATTCATACGGGGGGAGGCCATGCGCCGCCTGAACATTCTGACCTGGCATACGCACGGCAGCTACCTGTATTACCTGTCCCATGTTCCGCACGATTTCCACGTGCTGACAAAGCCCGGCCGCCCGCCCGGCTACGGCGGGCGCTGCGGTCCCTTTCCCTTCGGCGCCAACGTCCACGACCTGCCGGTCGAGCAGGCGCGCGAACGCGAATTCGACTGCATCCTGTTCCAGGAAGACCACCACTGGGAAAAAGACCAGTTCGAGTTCCTCACGCCGGCCCAGCGCGCCCTGCCCCGTATCTACCTCGAGCACGATCCGCCGGGCATCGCCGTGACCGGCGGTGCGGCGCCACGCCAGGCCTGGCCGACCGACACCCGCCACCTGGTCGACGATCCCTGCGTGCTGCTGGTGCACGTCACGCCTTTCAATGCGCTGATGTGGGACAGCGGCCGCACGCCCACGCGCGTCATCGAGCACGGCGTCGCGATCCCGCCCGCGGTGCACTATAGCGGCGAGCTGGAGCGCGGCCTGACGATCACCAACCACCTGGCGCGGCGCGGCCGGCGCATGGGAGCCGACCTGTTCGCCGCACTGCGCACCGAGCTGCCGCTGGACCTGCTCGGCATGGGCGCCGCCGAGATCGGCGGACTGGGCGAGATCGACCACCCGGCGCTGCCGGCCTTCGCCGCGCGCTACCGCTTCCTGTTCAGCCCGGTCCGCTATTCCAGCCTGAGCCTGTCCACGCTGGAAGCCATGATGGCCGGCATGCCGGTCGTGGCCCTCGCCACTACCGAAATGGCCACCGTCATCGAACACGGCAGGTCGGGCTATGCGGTCACCGACGCGCGCGAGCTGGCGCCCTGCATGCGCGCACTGCTGACCGAGCCGGATCTCGCGCGCCGCCTCGGCGAGGGCGCGCGCCGCACCGCACTCGAGCGCTTTTCCATCGCCCGTTTCAGCGCCGACTGGGACGCCGCCCTGCGCCACGTCACCAGCTAGGACGCCACATGAGACTCGACGACGCTCCACGCATGAAGCGCATCGCCCTGATCAGCGACCACGCCTCGCCGCTGGCCTCCCCCGGCAGCATCGACTGCGGCGGCCAGAACGTCTACGTCGCCCACCTGGCGCGCGAACTGGCGATGGACGGCCACCTGGTGGACGTGTTCACGCGCCGCGACGCCATCGGCCAGAAGCAGCTGGTGCACTGGCGCGACAACATCCGCGTGATCAACGTGCCGGCCGGCCCTGCCCACCACGTGCCCAAGGAACAGCTGCTCCCCCACGTGCAGGCCTTCGCGCGCTTCGCGACCCGCTTTGCGCGCCATCAGCCGGCCATGTACGACATCGTGCACGCCAACTTCTTCATGTCCGGCATGGTGGCCCAGCACCTCAAACAGATGCTCGGGATCCCCTTCGTGATCACCTTCCACGCGCTCGGCCAGGTGCGCCGCCTCGCCCAGGGCGCGGACGACGCCTTTCCGCCCTCGCGCATGCGCATCGAGACCCTGCTGATGCAGCAGGCCGACCGCATCATCGCCGAATGCGCCCAGGACCGGCTCGACATGGAGCAGCTGTACGGCGCCAGCCCGTCGCGCATCGCGGTGGCGCCCTGCGGCTTCGATCCCGCCGAGCTGTGGCCCCAGAACCAGCACGAGGCGCGCAGCCAGCTCGGCCTCGAGTTTGGTCCCGGCGGCGGGCGCTTCACCGTGCTGCAGCTGGGCCGGATGGTGCCGCGCAAGGGCGTCGACACCGTGATCCAGGCCACCGCCCTGCTGCGCAGCGAGCAGGGCATCGACGCCCAGCTGCTGGTGGTGGGCGGCGACATGCACGCGGGCGGACGCGACGGCCCCGAGATCGCGCGCCTGCGCACGCTGGCGGCGCAGCTCGGCGTCCTCGAGCATGTGCACTTCGTCGGCCAGAAGCCGCGCGCCGAGCTGCGCAGCTGGTACAGCGCCGCCGACGTGTTCGTGACCACGCCCTGGTACGAGCCTTTCGGCATCACCCCGGTTGAGGCGATGGCCTGCGCGCGGCCGGTGGTCGGCGCCGAAGTCGGCGGCATCAAGAGCACGGTGGTCGACGGCAGCACCGGCTTCCTGGTGCCCTCGCGCGACCCGCAGGCGCTGGCCGAGCGCCTCGCCACGCTGCAGCGCAATCCCCTGCTCGCCCGCAGCATGGGCGACGCCGGCCTGCGGCGGGCCTACCGCCACTACACCTGGCGCAGCGTCGCCCAGCAGGTCGCGGCGGTGTACGCCGCCGTGCTGGCCGAAACGCAGGCGCGCGCCACCATCGACCTCACCCAACCCTAGGAGCCAGCATGGCCGAGCCGTCCTTCACCACTTCTTCAGGCGCCCTGCAGGGCAAAACCGCCTTCATCACCGGCGCCGCCAGCGGGCTCGGCGCCGCCCTGGCCGATGCGCTGGCCGCCGCCGGCGCCGACATCGTGGCGGCCGACATCCGTCCCGCCGCCCTGCACGACCTGCTGCCGCGCCTGCGCGCCCACGGCGTGCGCGCCGAAGGCGTCGAGCTCGACGTCAGCGACCCGGCGCAGGCGCACGAGGCCATCGAGCGCACCCTCGACCGCATGGGGCGCCTCGACATCCTGGTCAACAACGCCGGCACCGACGTCACCCTGCCGATCGACGAACTGAGTGAGGAGGATTGGCTGCGCGTGATCGGCACCAACCTGAACGGTCCCTTCCTTCTGTCCAAGCGCGCGGCGCTGCACATGCGCCGCCAGGGCTCGGGCGACATCGTCAACATCGCCTCGACCGCCGCCAAGCGCGCCTGGCCCAACGCCAGCGCCTACCACGCCAGCAAATGGGGCCTACTCGGGCTGTCGCACGCCCTGCACGCCGAGCTGCGCCCGCACGGCATCCGGGTCACCGCCGTGGTGGCCGGCGGCATGCGCACACCCTTCCTCCTGGACCGCTTCCCCGAGCTCGATCCCGGCGTGCTGCAGGACCCGGCCGACGTCGCCCAGGCCATCCTCGGCGCTTTGCTGTTGCCGCGCGCAAGCGTGGTGCCCGAGCTGACCGTGCTGCCGGTGCGGGAGACGTCCTGGCCATGAAAGCCGTTTTCCTGGACAAGGACGGCACGCTGGTCGACGACCTGCCGTACAACGTCGAGCCTCAGCGCATCACCCTGTGCAGCGGCGCGGGACCGGCCCTGCGCCTGCTGTCGCGGCTCGACTACCGGCTGTTCGTCGTCAGCAACCAGGCCGGCATCGCCTTCGGCCGCTTTGCCGAAGGCGCCATGGAGATCGTCCACGACCGCCTGCAGGACCTGCTGTTCCGCGAGCAGCTCACGCTGGAAGGCTTTTATTATTGTCCCCACCATCCGGAAGGCAGCGTGAGCGACTATGCCTGCGATTGCCACTGCCGCAAGCCGATGCCCGGCATGCTGCTGCAGGCGGCGCGCGACCACGGTATCGACCTGCGTTCGTCCTGGATGGTCGGCGACATCCTGCACGATGTCGAAGCGGGCAACCGCGCCGGCTGCCGCACCGTGCTGATCGATAACGGCAACGAAACCGAATGGCGGCTGGGCCCGCGCCGCATCCCGACCCGCATGGCGCCCGATCTGTATGCCGCGGCGGTGCTGATCGCCAGCCATGGGGATGCCGCATGACGGCGCGCGTCGGGCCGGCATGGGAAGACGCGCGCCGCATCCTGTGCGTGCGCCTGGACGCCCTCGGCGACGTCCTGATGTGCACCCCGGCGATGCGGGCCCTGCGCGACGCCGTCCCCGGCCGCAGCCTGACCCTGCTGACTTCGCCGTCGGGCGCCGCGGCCGCGCCCTTCATTCCCGAACTCGACGACGCGATCGTGCACGCCGCGCCCTGGATGAAAACGGAGCTGCCGTCGCGGCCCGACGATCTGTTCGCGCTGGCGGCCAGCCTGGCGGCGCGCCGCTTCGATGCGGCGGTCGTGTTCACGACCTACACGCAAAGCGCCCTGCCGGCGGCGACCCTGTGCTGGCTGGCCGGGATCCCGCTGCGGCTGGCCCACTGCCGCGAGAATCCCTACCACCTGCTCACCGACTGGGTCGAAGAGCCGGAGCCGCAGCTGCTGGTGCGCCACGAGGTGCAGCGCCAGCTGGCCCTGGTGCGGCGCGCCGGCGCGGCGCAGCCGGCCGGAGCGAAACAGCCGCTGTCCTTCGCGCTGCGCACCGCCGATCTGGCCGCCATGCGTGCACGCCTGCTGCGGCTGGGCATCGATGCCGACCGTCCCTGGCTGCTGCTGCATCCGGGCGCCAGCGCGGCCTCGCGCCGCTATCCGGCCGGCCACTGGGCGCGCGCGCTCGAGCTGCTGGTGCGGCGTACCGGCCTGCCGGTGCTGATCGTGGGCGGCGCATCGGATGCCGGCACGATCACCGAGATCCGCGCCGGCTGCGGCGCCGGCGTTGGCATGGCGGTGCATGCGCTGGTCGGCCAGCTGAGCCTGGGCGAACTGGGGGCCGCGCTGCGCCTGGCGGCCGTCGCCCTGACCAACAACAGCGGACCGGCCCATGTGGCGGCCGCGGTGGGTACGCCGGTGGTCGACCTGTATGCGCTGACGAATCCCCAGCACACGCCCTGGCAGGTACGCTGCCGGGTGCTGTTCCAGGACGTGTCCTGCCGCTTCTGCTTCAAGAGCGCCTGCCCGGCCGGGCACCACGCGTGCCTGGCCGGGGTGACGCCGGCACGCGTCGCCGATGCGGTACTGGAGCTGCTGGCGCCGCGCCTGGCAGCACGGCCAATGGAGGAAGCCGATGCCGGCCTCGACGCTAGCTAGCCGGTTTGCGGTAGCCGCGCGCAGCCTCGCGCACCATCGCGAGCGGCACCGCATCGGCAATCGCCTGCATGCCGCGGTCGTTCGGATGCAGGTGGTCGCCGCTGTCGTAGGCCGGCAGCAGACGCGTGGGGTGGTCCGGGTCCTGCACGGCAAGGTCGGCGTCGATCACGCCGTCGAACTTGCCCGAGAGGCGGATCCAGCCGTTGACGACGTGGCGGATGCGCTCCTTCTGCGGCGTCGCATAGCCCGGGTAGACCGTGCCTTCCAGCGGCGTCATGGTCACGCCGAGGACGGCGATACCGCGCTTGTGCGCCTTCGCGATCAGCGCGCGGTAGCCCTCGACCATCTCGTCGGCGGACGGCAGTTCGGCGGCCGGGGTGCCAGCCATGCCGGGGTGGCCGATGTCGTTGATGCCGATCGCCACGATGACGGCGCGCACCCCGGCGGTATCCAGCACGTCGCGCCCGAAGCGGTCCAGCGCGGCGATGCCGAAGACGGGCTGCACGGCCGGGTCGCGCAGCAGGCGGTTGCCGCCGATGCCGCGGTTGACGATGCCGATCCGCGCCGCACCGGTTGTGAACATGCGCCGGGCCAGCAGGTCCGGCCAGCGGCGGTTGGCGTCCATGGTCGTGACGGCGCCGCTGGCGATCGAGTCGCCGAACACGACCAGCGCCGCGGCATCCTTGGCGCCGCCGGTGTCGACGTCCACCTCGGCCAGCAGCGGCCAGGACGGAATCTTGCGTTCGACCGGCAGCGTGGCTGCGCCGGCAAAATTGCCGGGCGCGGACACATAGCTCATCTGGTAGGCGGCCGCCTGCACGGTGTTCGCCTGCACGCTGTCCGGCAAATACAGGCTGACCGCCAGGTCGGCCAGCGCCGGCACCGCCAGCGCGACCGGATCCGATTCCACGCTTTTGCCGGCCGGGATGCTGAGTTCGCGCTTGCCGTCGAAAAGCAGTACGCGGTCGCTTGCAGCAAGGATGCCGGCGCCGTCCTGCCGCAGCGCGAGATGTGCGGCGGCGATGCGCAGCGGGGCCGCGCCGAATTCGTTGGACAGGCGGATGCGCGCACGGGATCCGGCGATGCTGGTGTGGACGATCAGGCGCAGCGTCTGCCCGCGCAGGACCACTGTCTCGGCGGGCAGCGCCGGGCCGGCCAGGCCCGCGCCCCAGGTGCCGGTCCAGCCGTCGTCGGCCGGCGCCATCAGGCGCGGCCATGGCGGCAGCAGGACCAGGGCATAGATGGCCAGCAGCCCCAGCAGCAGACGGGGAACGAGACCGATGCTGCGCCGGCGCGCGCGAGGCGGCGACGCGGCATCGGGGGAAGCGGCGGATGGCGGCGGTCTGTTCACGTCAGGCTCGGCTGTTCATTCGGAGAACTGCCGAGCATAACCGCCCTCGCCTTCCGCCGCAATCCGAGCGGGCCGCCTCCTCCGCCGGCACCGTTAGCGCGTGGTGGCAGCCGCCGGCGAGCCCAGGCTGCGGAACAGCTGCAGCGGGATCGCATTGGCCATTGCCTGCATGCCGAGGTCGTTCGGATGCAGGTGGTCGCCGCTGTCGTAGGCCGGCAGCATGCGGGTCGGGTGGCTGGGATCGCGTACCGCGCGGTCGAAGTCGATCACGCCGTCGAACTCGTCGCCGGAACGGATCCAGTTGTTGACGGCCTGGCGGATCTGCTCTTTCTCGGGCGAGTAATAGCCGGGGAAGATCGTGCCTTCGAAGGGCGTCAGCGTCGCGCCATACACTGCGATGCCCTTGGCGTGGGCGCGAGCGATCAGCTGGCGGTAGCCGGCGATCAGGTCGGCCGGAGTCGGCTCTTCCGAGGCCGGGATGGTGCCGGTACCCGGGTGGCCGATGTCGTTGATGCCGATCAGGACCACCATGTAGCGGACGCCGGCGGTGGCGATCACGTCGCGGTCGAAGCGTTCCAGCGCGGAGCGGCCGAACAGAGGCTGCTCGCCCGGATCGCGCAGCAGGCGGTTGCCGCCGATGCCGCGGTTCACCACGCCCAGGTTCGTGCCCCAGGCGATCAGGCCGGCGGTGTCAGGGCCGAGGTTCGCGCCCCGTTTTCCGGCCGGCGCCGCACCGAAGACGTCGCGCGCGGTCTGCAGGCGCAGCGCCAGCAGGTCGGGCCAGCGGTGGTTGGCGTCGACCGTGGTAACGGCGCCGTCCGTGATCGAATCGCCCAGCGCCACGATGGCTGCGGCGCCCGGCGCGTTGACGTCGACCTCGGTCAGGTACGGCCAGGAAGTGATCGTGCGATCGGTCGGGAAAGTGGCGGCGCCGGTAAAGTTCCCGGGCAGCGAGACGTAGTTGGTCTGGAAGGCCGAGCCGTGGATGGTGTTGGCCTGCACGCTGCCCGGCAGGTGCAGGGAGATCGCCAGGTCGGACAGCGCCGGCACGTCGAGGTCGACCGGGTCGGACAGCACCGGCGCGCCGGGCGGGATCGTGATCGACGCGTTGCCGCTGAAGGTCAAGGTGCGGTCGCTGCCGGCAACGATGTTGGCGCCGCTCTGGCGCAGTGCGATGTGTGCGGAGCCTACGCGTAGCGGGGTGGTGCCGAAGGTGTTCGCTATCCGGATCCGGACCGACTTCCCTCCGATACTGGTGTGCACGATCAGGCGCAGGGTCTGGTCGTTGAAGGTCTGCAGCTGGGCAGGCAGCGGCGGGCCTGCCGGCGCCGTGCCCCAGGTGCCGACCCACTGCTCGGTATTCCAGGCGGATTGGGCAATGGCGGGCAGCGAGGGCAGCCCGATGCCGGCCACCGCCAGCAGGCCCGCGGCCAGCAGGCTCCGGCGCCGGCGGCGCCAGGCCTGCATGCCGGGCGACAGTGCGGCCTGCGCCTGATGGACCAGTTCGGATATGGACAAGGGTTTGCGCGTCATGTTGTTCTCCTCGGTATGTTAATCGGAATCGTCGGCGGTCCGTTATGGACGAGCTCGACAGCACCGTTCAATCTATCCACCGCGGGTAGGCACAACAAGACGGGCTCGGCGAGAACCCTTGCGCTAGATCGATGAGTCCGCTCGAATGTGATGCGGAGCGGAATGTTGATTGGCGTGACGCAAGACATCGGCTTTCTGGCGCAGCAACTGGGCCAGCGCTTCGCGGTCGATCTAGCTCAAACCCGCGCGCATGACTTCACAGCGTCTCGCGCACCTGGCGCACGGCCTCGGCGGCATCTTGCGCGATCTCGGCGATATCCTTGCTGCGGCGCCGCTCGAACCACAGCAGCACGGCGCCGAGGATCCACCAGGCCGGCAAGCCCGCCAGCACCAGGAAGGGTGCGGCCACCATCAGCACGCCCATTTCGGCCGGCCCGCCGGCCAGGACCGCGAACTGCCCGCTGGAGGCGAACAGGGCCGGCCACCAGCAGTAGGCGGCGATCGCCAGGATCGGCCCGGCCACCGTACAGGCCAGCAAGGTGCAGGCAAAGCGCACGGCCGCCTCGCGTCCCGACTTCGGCCACAGGAACAGGAAGCCGAGGCCGGTCGCCGCCAGGCCGGCGGCAAACGGGACAGCGGCGAGCTTCAGGAACAGGATCGCGATCATGGTGTGTCTCCAAGCGTTGATTATTGCCTTGCAAAGGTTTAGTATTCGATACGAGTATAGAACTCTAAACTGATCTTAGTCAAGAACACTACACCAATCGGGTTTAGGATGCTAAACATGAACTCCCTATCGGAACGCCTGGACCTCATCCATCGCGACCTCCCCCAGCTCGAAGGCGAACGCGGCCAGACCGGCCTGGTGAAAGCCTCCGGCGCATCGAAAAGCGTGGTCAACCAGTGGCTGACCGGGAAGATCAAGTCGATGGATATCCGCTACGCACTGAACCTCGAGCGCGAGCTCGGGATTTCCCATATCTGGCTGATGACCGGCGAAGGCGACCGCCACCATGCACCGCTGCACGGGGTCAAGGATGCGATGGCGGTGCGCGCCGCCGCCAACGACGACGCCGACTTCGTCCAGATCCAGATGGTCAAGCTGCGCCTCTCCGCCGGCATCACCGGCTTCCAGACGGAGCCCGAACGGCGCGATGGCGGCACCCTGGGCCTGCGCCGCTCCTGGATCGAGCGCCACCAGCTGCGCGCCGAGCACCTGATCGCCATCCTGGTAAAGGGCGAGAGCATGGAGCCCTCGCTGTACCAGGACGACATCGTGATCGTCAACACCCTCGACACCAAGCCCGTCGACGGCGCCGTCTATGCCTTCAACTACGAGGGCGAAGCGGTGGTCAAGCGCCTCACGCGCGACGCCGGCCAGTGGTGGCTGACCTCGGACAACCCGGACCAGCGCCGCTACCACCGCAAGCTGTGCAAAGGCGCGGAATGCCTGCTGATCGGGCGCGTGGTGCGCAAGGAAAGCGACCGGATCTGAGATGAAGATCGGGGTCGCGCTGGCGGTGCTGAAAGGCGTGCGGGTGGTGGTGGCCTTCCCGCCGCCGGCCTGGGTCGTGCCAGGCATGGGCGATGCATTGCTGGCGCGGCTGCAGCCGCATTTCCCCGCCCTGCCGGTGATGCTGGTGTCGCATCAGCCGCACGGGGTGCGCGCACATGCGGCCTTCCAGGCCCAGGCGCTGGTCGACGGCGCCGATCTCTCGCTGCTGGACAAATTCGAGATCGACCTGGACCTGCCGCCACCGGCGTCCGACGAAGCGCCGCCCTTCTAGCGCCGCTTGTGTTGGCAATGCGACAGTCCAGTGAACTGTTTCATCTTTTATAATATTATTAATGTAATATCCCTGTGGAACATTTTATTCCACAGGTTTATGACACAGAGAATTCGCGGCTTCGATGGTCTGCGTGCCATCGCCGTCTGCCTGGTTTTCCTCCAGCATAACGCGCACATCACCCTGTTCGGCCCGGGTCAGCTGGGCGTCTGGATTTTCTTTGCTCTCAGCGGTTACCTGATCACCGGCATCCTGGCGCGCCATCGCCGCCTGATCGAAGCCGGCGCCAGCCAGGTGACGACGGCGCTCGAGCACTTCCTGCTGCGGCGCACGCTGCGCATCTTTCCGATCTACTACCTGCTGCTGGTCGTGCTGACGGCGATGGTGCTGAGCGGCGCGTTGCCGGCCGAGTTCCGGCCCTCGCTGCCCTTCCACTACGCCTACCTGTCGAACTTCTGGATTGGCGCCTGGGGCGACTGGCCAGGGCCCTTCTCGCACCTGTGGAGCCTGGCGGTCGAAGAACAGTTCTACCTGCTGTTCGCCCCCGTGCTGCTACTGTTGCCGCTGCGCTGGCACTGGCTGGCCTGCACCCTGCTGGCCGCCAGCGGCGTGATGGCCATGTGGGCCTTCAAGACCGCCGGTACGAGCCAGGTGTTCTTCCTGACCCATCCGCTCACCAATATGTGGGTGCTGGCGCTGGGCGCGCTTGCTTACCAGGCGGTGGGCAATCCGGCGTCCCGCCTGCGCAGGCTGCTGGGCGGCCGGGTGGCCCTGCTGGCCTTCGTTGTCGGCGCCGCCAGTTCCTGCTACCGCGCACCGGACGCCTGGACCGATCTCGGCCCGCTGCGCTACGCCGGCTCGGCGCTGGTGCTGGGCCTGTGCCTGGCCGTGCTGGTCGCCTGGCTCGCCTGCCGCCAGGACAGCCTGGCGGTGCGCCTGCTGGAGACCCGTCCGCTGGCCGCCCTGGGCAGGATCAGCTACGGCTTCTACCTCTACCACCTGGCGGTGCCGCTGCTGCTGGACAGCGCCTGGTTGCGCCAGGGGCTCGCGCTGCTGCATGTACAGTTGCCCGGACCGGTTGGGCGCGCGCTGCTGATCTTCGTGCTCACGCTGGCGCTCGCCAGGCTATCCTTCGTACTGGTGGAGGCGCCCATCATGCGACTGGGACGGCGCGGCCCCGATAGGGCGGAAGCCGAACCGGAAGGGCTGGTCTATCAGAAACACTAGAAGGCGCAGGCCTGCACGATACGAATCGAATTGCATGCATCACTGCAACTTTGTTATGCTTCGCGGCCAGCATTGATAAATACGACCGGAGACAAGGTGCCCCCATTCGAGCGTCCCAGGATTTTGGTCGTCAACGACGACCATGCCAGCCTCCTGGCGCTGACCAGCCTGCTCGATCTCTGGGCCGAGGAACTGAATTACACGGTCGTCAGCGCGCGCTCCGGACAGGAGGCCCTGCGCCAGGTACTGCTGCACGACTTCGCCGTGATCCTGCTCGACGTGAACATGCCCGGCATGAACGGCTTCGAGACCGCGGAGGCGATCCAGCAGCACCCACGCTCCGCGGAAGTCCCCATCATCTTCATCACGGCCTACCAGGCCGACGAAGTCGCGCGCCTGCAGGCCTACCAGCGCGGCGCCGCCGACTTCCTCTTCACGCCGGTGATCCCGCAGATCATGCGCGCCAAGGTCTCGGTGTTCGTCACCATGGCGCAGAAGAACGAAGAGCTGCGCCGCCAGACCACCGAACTCGGCCAGCATACGCAGGAACTGGTCGACATCAACGAGCGGCTCACCCGCGAGATGGAAGAGCGCCATGCCGTCGAGCGGGCCAGCCATGCCAAGGACGAATTCCTGGCGATGCTCGGGCACGAGCTGCGCAATCCGCTGTCGGCGATCAGCAGCGCGGCTTCGCTGCTGGGCATGCCGGCCATCACGTCCGATATCGCCCTGCGCGCGCGCAGCATCGTCCAGCGCCAGACCAAGCAGCTGAGCGCCATCGTCGACGACCTGCTGGAC
Organism: Telluria sp. GW821-FHT07G12; assembly: GCF_059418525.1. Lineage (NCBI taxonomy): Bacteria > Pseudomonadati > Pseudomonadota > Betaproteobacteria > Burkholderiales > Oxalobacteraceae > Telluria > Telluria sp. GW821-FHT07G12. The sequence continues at coordinate 395,315 of NZ_JBWKQA010000001.1, forward strand.
CTGTCGCGCGCGATGTCGGGCAAGGTGGTGCTGGCGCGCCGGCCGCTCGATCTGGGCAAGCTGGTCGAGACCTGCCTTGCGACCTACCGCGCGACCGGGCGCGCCGGCCTGCACACGCTGAAGGACACCCTGGACGCGGTCTGGGTGGACGGCGATCCCGCCCGCCTCGAGCAGGTGATTTCGAACCTGGTCGAGAACGCCCTGAAGTACACGCCGCCGGGCGGCGCCATCGAGGTGTCGGTCCAGCGGATCGGACAGGAGGCGGTGGTGGTGGTCAAGGACGATGGCATCGGCATCGACGCCGATCTGCTGCCGCGCGTCTTCGACATCTTCATGCAGGTATCGAGCGCGCTCGACCGCTCGCAGGGCGGCCTGGGCATCGGCCTGTCGCTGGTGCGGCGGATGGTGGAACTGCACGGCGGCGCGATCGCCGTCAGCAGCGAAGGAACCGGACAGGGAAGCAGCTTCACGGTGCGCCTGCCGGCGATCGAGCCGGGCGAGACGGTGCGGGTCGAGCGCCGCGCATCCCCGCGTGCCGCCAGGCCGAGCATCCTGCTGATCGACGATAACGACGACGGCCGCGAAATGATGGCGCTTGCGCTGCGCGCCCATGGCTACGACGTGCGCCAGGCCGGCGACGGCATCCGCGGCATCGAAGAGGCGACCGCCAACCCGCCGCAGCTGGCGCTGGTCGACATCGGCCTGCCCGGCATGGACGGTTACGAAGTCGCGCGGCGCCTGCGCCAGGACCCGGCCACCAGCGGCATCCGGCTGATCGCCCTGACCGGCTACGGCCTGGTGAAGGACCAGAACCGGGCGCTGGAAGCCGGCTTCGACCTGCACCTGGTGAAGCCGGTGCCGACCGAGCGGCTGTGCGGGATCATCGACGGTCTCGAATAAAGGCCGACCTCAGACGCTGCCTTCGCCGCTGAGTTCTTCCAGCAGCGCCTGCAGTGCGGCGAGGGTGAAGGGCTTCGGCAGGAACAGCGGCTTGATCCCGAGGCCGGCGGAGTCCGGCGCGCCAGTTCGTCGCGGCCGCAAGGCTTGCTGATCAGTTCCACGCCCGGATCGAGGCGGCCGCCGTGCACGATGGCATTCTGCGTATAGCTCGAGGTGAACAGCATGTCGACCGGGATCCCGCTTTGCGGGATGGTCAGCGCGCCCTGGCCGTCGCTGCCCTTCAGTACGCGGTAGCCGAGGCCCTGCATCGCCTGCACCGCCAGGTCGTCCTCACCACCAGGATGGTTTCGCTGCCGCCCACCACCGGCACGTTGCGCAGGACGGTTTGACGATCTCGCAATTGCCGGTATCATGCCTCCATGCGCCGCTGGATCATCATCATGCTGTTGCTCGTCTATCCATTCCAGGTTGCCCTGGCAGTGGCGGACAAGTGCTGCGTGACGACGCCCGCCGGCCTGACCCATCACGGCGCGGAGCAGGACCGCGCCACTTTCGCCGCGCCGGCGGTGTTCGTGGCCGACGACGGCCACGGTGCGCTGTCCGATCCGCATTGCGCCGCCTGCGTGTTCGGGCACATCATTTACCTCCCTTCCGGCAGTATCGACCTGCCCGCCGCGCCGCACCACGTGGAGCGCACGGCCTTCGCCCTCCCGAGCCCGACCGCGCCGCCCAGGGGCCGCCTGGAACGGCCCAAATGGCCGACCGCCGCCGACCGGCGCGCGGATTCTTGATTGACGGGCCGGCCGGCCCGCACCGCCTGCGCGCCTGAATAAACCCATTTCAGGAGCAGACCATGTACACCCTAAAGAGGCGTCCAGCCATGCTGGCCGTCGTATCCCTATTGGCGTGGGGCCCTTGCGCGGCCGAGACGATCGACCTGGCGGCCGCAGTCCGCCTGGCGCTCGCACAGCCCGCCCTGCGCGCATCCGCCCACGAGGTGGCGGCAAACGAAGCCCTGGTCGGCCAGGCCGGCAGTTACCCCAACCCGGAGCTCGCCTGGTTGCGCGAAGGCCAGCAGCCGGGCGCGCGCACTACCACCATCCAGGTCAACCAGACTATCGAACTGGGCGGCAAGCGCCGGGCGCGCGTCGCACTCGCGCAAGGCGCCGCCGGCCTCTCGAAGAGCGAGCTGGCGGCACGGCGCCAGGAAGTCCGCGCCGACGTCATCGGCGCCTGGCATGCGGTGCTGGTGGCACAGCGCCGCGTGCAGTTGGCGCAGGCCATGAGCGAGCTGGCGCGCAGGAGCGTCGAGGTGGCCGGCAAGCGGGTCCGCGCCGGCAAGGTCTCACCGATCGACGAAACCAAGGCCCGCCTGGCCGCGGTGGACGCCGCCGCCGGCTTGACCCAGGCCGGGGCCGAACTCGCCGTCGCCAGGAATCGGCTGGGCACGCTGACCGGCATGTCGCCAGCTGAGCTCGTGCTGGAGGGGCCGGCGGACCAGTTGCCTGAGGTCGAAGCGCTCGGCGCCCTGCTCGCCCGCGCCGGCGCCTCGGGATCCGTCCGGCGCGCCCGCAGCCAGCTGGCGGTCCAGGAAGCGCAGGCCGGCGTCGAGCGCGCCGCGCGGCTTCCCGACCTCACCCTGTCCGTCGGCAGCCAGCGCGAGGACGAAGCCGGCCGGCGCCAGGCCGTGCTCGGCCTCTCGGTGCCGCTGCCGCTGTTTAACCGCAACGAGGGCAATCTGCGCGCGGCCCTGCAGCGCACCGACAAGGCCCGCGAAGAGCTGGCCGCCGCCCAGTCCAATACGGCAGCGGAGCTGGCCAGCGCCCGCGCCCGCTACGACGCCGCGCGCACCGAAGCGCGGCTGCTGTGCCAGGAAGTGCTGCCGAACGCGCAATCTGCCTACGAGCTGACCCTGAAGGGCTTCGAGTACGGCAAGTTTTCGATCCTGGACGTGCTCGACGCCCAGCGCACCTGGTTCCAGGCCCAGTCCCGCGAATCGAACAGCGTGCTGGAAGCCTGGCGCGCCTTTGCCGACATCGAGCGCATCGCCGGCCCCGCAGCCTCCACCGAATTTACCGATTGAGACAGACATGACGAAGAAACAGACATGGACGATCGCGCTGATGTGCGCGGTGTCCGCAATCCTGGCCGCCCTGATCCTGTGGCGCCAGCCCGCCGCACCCGCCGCGCAAGGCGGCGAGCACGCCGCACACCGGGACTCCCACGGCCATGACGACCGCCACCCTGACGAAGGCGCACAAGCTGCCCAGTCCGAAAGCCAGCCTGGCGTGGCGATGAGCGAGGCGCAGATCAAATCGAATGGCATCGCCGTCGACCCGGCAGCGCCGGCCATGATCCGCGAGCGGCTGCACCTGCCGGCGGAAATCAAGGTCGATGCCGAGCGGACGGTCGCCATCGGTGCGCCCGCCGAAGGCATCGCGCAATCGGTGCTGGTGTCGCCCGGCGCCACCGTCAAGCGCGGACAGGCGCTGGTGACCATCCAGAGCCCCAGCGCCGCCCAGTGGCGCGCCGATCTGGCGAGCGCCCAGGCCCGCGTGGCGCTGGCGCGAACGGCCTGGCAGCGCGAAAAGACCCTGTGGGAAGAAGGCATCTCCGCGCGCCAGGACCTCGAGGCCGCACAGGCAGGCTTGAAGGAATCGGAGATCGCCGCACAGGCCGCGCGGCAGCGGATGACAGCGCTGGGCATCGCGGCGGACGGCAAGCTATCCGGCATCGTTACCGTGCGCGCCCCGCTGGACGGCGTCGTGATCGACAAGCCCGCCGTCGCCGGCCAGGCGGTGGACAGCGGCAAGCCGCTGCTGACGATCGCCGACCTGTCCCGGGTCTGGGTGGAGGCAGCCGTGCCCGCCGACAGCCTGGCGCAGGTCCGCCCGGGCATGCCGGCCAGGGTCAGCGTCAACGCCATGCCGGCGGCGCTCGACGGTGTCGTGTCCTTCGTCGGCCCCGTGCTCGGCGAGGCGACCCGCATGGCCACCGCCAGAGTCCTGCTTCCCAACCGCGAAGGACATCTTCGCCCCGGGATGCTGGCCACGCTCGACCTGCTCGGCCCACAAGCGCAGGCGCCGGTGACGGTCGCCAGCGAAGCCGTCCAGACCATCCACGAGCACGAGGTCGTCTTCGTGCGCACGCCTTCCGGCTTCCAGCCGCGGGACGTCACCATCGGACGCTCGGACGGCAAGCGAACCGAAATCCTGAAAGGCATCGCAGCCGGCACGCCCCATGCGTCCAGCGGCAGCTTCCTCCTCAAGGCCGAGCTCGGGAAATCCGAAGCCGAACACGACGACTGAGAAGGCTGCCATGTTCCAGAAACTCATCGCATTCGCCATCGCGCGCCGCTGGCTGGTCCTGTTCGCCGTCGCCTGCCTGGCCGGCCTTGGCGTCTATAACTACCAGCGCCTGCCGATCGACGCCGTCCCCGACATCACCAACGTCCAGGTGCAGATCAACACCGCCGCCCAGGGCTACTCGCCGCTCGAAGTCGAGCAGCGCATCACCTTCCCCATCGAGACCGCGATGAGCGGACTGCCGCGGCTGGAGCAGACCCGATCGCTGTCGAAGTACGGCCTGTCCCAGGTCACGGTGGTCTTCAGGGAAGGCACCGACCTCTATTTCGCGCGCCAGCTGGTGGCCGAACGCCTGCAGGGCGCCAAAGCCAGGCTGCCCGCCGGCGTCGAACCGGCCATGGGGCCGACCGCGACCGGGCTGGGCGAGATCTTCTACTGGACCGTCGAGGCGAAGGAAGATGCGCGCAAGCCGGACGGCAGTCCCTACACGCCGGCCGACCTGCGCGAGATCCAGGACTGGATCGTGGCGCCGCAGCTGCGCGGCGTGGCCGGCGTCACCGAGGTGAACACCATCGGCGGCTACCTGAAGGAGTACCAGGTCGCTCCGGACATGGCCAGGCTGTCGGCCCACGGCCTGTCGCTGGCGGTGCTGGTGAACGCCATCGACCGCAACAACATGAACGCCGGCGCCGGCTACATCGAGCGCGGCGGCGAGCAGTTCGTGGTGCGCACGCCCGGCCAGGTCAAGTCGCTGGAGGAGATCCGCAACATCGTGCTCGACGTCGTGCAGGGCGCGCCGGTGCGCGTGCGCGACGTTGCCGAAGTCATGCCCGGACGCGAACTGCGCACCGGCGCAGCCACGGAAAACGGGCGCGAAGTGGTGCTCGGCGCGGTCTTCATGCTGGTCGGCGAGAACAGCCGCACGGTGGCTGAAAGCGCGCGGCGCAAGCTGGCGGAGCTCAGCCGTTCGCTGCCGCCGGGGGTGCAGGCCCTGCCCGTCTACGACCGCTCGGTGCTGGTCAACAAGGCCATCGCCACCGTGCGCAAGAACCTGCTCGAAGGCGCCCTGCTGGTGGTCGCGATCCTCTTCCTCTTCCTCGGCAACCTGCGCGCCGCCCTGGTGACGGCCCTGGTGATTCCCCTGTCCATGCTGATGGTCTTCACCGGCATGGTCAAGGCCGGCGTCAGCGCCAACCTGATGAGCCTCGGCGCGCTCGACTTCGGCATCATCGTCGACGGCGCCGTGGTCATCGTCGAGAACTGCATCCGGCGCCTTGGCCTCGCCCAGGCCGCGGCCGGCCGTCCCTTGACGCGCGAGGAGCGCTTCGCGGAAGTCGCCGCGGCAGCCGCCGAGGCGCGCCGTCCGCTGCTGTTCGGCCAGCTGATCATCATGACCGTCTACCTGCCGATCTTCGCCCTGTCCGGCATCGAAGGGAAGATGTTCCACCCGATGGCGATCACGGTCGTGATGGCGCTGGCGGCGGCGATGCTGCTGTCCGTGACCTTCGTGCCGGCGGCGGTCGCGCTGTTCGCCGGCAGCCAGGCAGCCAGCCATGAAAGCCGGCTGATGGACAAAGCCAGGGAGCTGTACGCGCCGATGCTGGACCGGGTCCTGCGCAACCGTCCGGTGGCGCTGAGCTTTGCCGTCCTGTGCGTGCTCCTGAGCGGCCTGCTGGCGACCAGGCTGGGCAACGAATTCGCGCCCAACCTGGACGAAGGCGACCTGGCGGTACTGACCATGCGCGTGCCCGGCACCAGCCTGCAGCAGTCGGTGGCGATGCAGCAGCATCTCGAAGCCTCGCTGCTGAAGCAGTTCCCGGAGATCGAGCGCATGTTCGCACGCATCGGCACGTCCGAAGTAGCGACCGATCCGATGCCGCCGAACGCCGCCGACAGCTACATCATCCTGCGTCCCGAAAGCCAGTGGCCGAAGCCGCGCAAGTCGCATGCGGCGCTGGTGGCCGCCATCACGGCGGCGGCCAACCGGATTCCCGGGAACAGCTACGAGTTCTCGCAGCCGATCCAGCTGCGCTTCAACGAGCTCATATCCGGCGTACGCAGCGACATCGCCGTCAAGGTCATCGGCGACGAGCCCGCGGCGATGACGGCCGCCGCCCAGCAGGTCGCCCAGGTACTGGGCAAGGTAAGGGGCGCCACGGAGATCAAGGTCGAACAGACCGAAGGGCTGCCGGCGCTGACGCTGGAGGTCGACCGCATCAAGGCCGCGCGCTACGGCCTGAACGTGGCCGACGTCCAGGAAGCCTTCGGCACCCTGGTCGGCGGGCGCGAGGTCGGCATGATGTTCGAGGGCGACCGCCGCTTCGCCATCACGGTGCGGCTGCCGGAAGACGCCCGCAACGACATCGCCAGCCTGCGCCAACTGCCGATCGCGCTGCCGGCGCGGAACGGCCATGCAGCCAGCATTCCGCTATCCGAGATCGCTACCCTCGGCTTCGTGCCGGAGGCGAACCAGATCAGCCGCGAGAACGGCAAGCGCAGGATCGTCGTCACCGCCAACGTGCGCGGGCGCGACCTCGGTTCCTTCGTCGCCTCCCTGCAGGTGGAGCTGGGAAGGCTGAAGCTGCCGGCAGGCGTATGGCTCGGCCTCGGCGGCCAGTTCGAGAACCTGCAGGCGGCGGCGCAACGCCTCGCCCTCGTGATTCCGGCGGCGCTGGCCATCGTGTTCGCCCTGCTCTACCTGATGTTCAACAGCGTGAAGGATGGGCTGCTGGTGTTCAGCGGGATTCCGTTCGCGATGAGCGGCGGCGTGCTGGCGCTGTGGCTGCGCGGTCTGCCGCTGTCGATTTCGGCGGCGATCGGCTTCATTGCGCTGTCCGGCGTGGCGGTGCTGAACGGGCTGGTCATGATTGCCTTCGTACGCTCGCTGCGCGATCGGGGCTACAGGCCCGAGCAGGCCATGCGCGAGGGGGCGCAAGTACGCTTGCGGGCGGTGCTGATGACGGCGCTGGTGGCCTCGCTGGGCTTCCTGCCGATGGCGCTGGCCACCAGTACCGGCGCCGAGGTGCAGCGGCCGCTGGCGACCGTGGTCATCGGCGGCATTCTGTCGTCGACAGCCCTGACCCTGCTGATCCTGCCGGCCCTGTACACCTGGGCTCACCGGCGCGAGGACTGAGAATGGCGGGAATATAAACGAAAAAGGCCAGCTCGAAAGCTGGCCAATCTCATCAAATTCATTGGTCGGGGCGAGAGGATTCGAACCTCCGACCCCCTGCACCCCATGCAGGTACGCTACCAGGCTGCGCTACGCCCCGACTCAGCCTGCAATTATATCAGAGGCGGCTGGAATGATAAGTATTTTGTTACTTCCATTCACCACGTAGCGCCAGTACCTGCTCGTACAAGCCCTCCGGCGTGACCTCCTGCGGCGGCACCGGCCGTCCCACCGCCAGCGCCAGCCTGGAACGCCAGCCGCGCGCGAAGGAGCGCTCGAACACGTTCGACGGGTCGCGCGAGAACACGCTGCCCCACAGGCCGCGCAGCGCCATCGGGATCACCGGCACCTTGCTGCGCTCGACGATCTTGGCGACGCCGCCGCGGAACTCGCCGATCTCGCCGTCGCGGGTCAGTTTCCCCTCCGGGAAGATGCAAACCAGCTCGCCTTCGTGCAGGGCCTGGGCGATGTCGACGAAGGCCTTCTCCATCAGCCACGGGTTTTCCTTAGCCGGGGCGATCGGGATCGCCTTCGCGGTGCGGAAGATGAAGCCCAGCAGCGGGGTCTTGAAGATGCGGTGGTCCATCACGAAGCGGATCGGGCGCGGGCTGGCGGCCATGATCACGATCGCGTCGACGTAGGACACATGGTTGCAGACCAGGACCGCGGCGCCCTCTTCCGGAATCTGCTCGGCATTCACGGTCGAGACGCGGTGGATGGTGTGGATCAGCAGCCAGGCCAGGAAGCGCATCAGGAATTCCGGCACCAGCGAGAAGATGTAGATGGCGACGACCGCGTTCAGCAGCGCCGTGGTCAGGAACATCTCGGGGATCGTGAAGCCCTGCTTGAACAGGAACACGGCGACGCCGGCCGCGGCCACCATGAACAGCGCATTCAGGATGTTCATGCCGGCGATGGTGCGCGAGACATGCTTGGGGTCGCAGCGGGTTTGAATCAGCGCGAACAGCGGCACGATGAAGAAGCCGCCGAAGACGCCCAGCAGCAGCAGGTCCAGCAGGATGCGCCAGGTGCCATGCTGGTGCAGCAGACCGATGAAATCGACGGTCGCGGTATTCGTGTAGCCCAGGCTGGCGAAATACAGGTCGATGCCGAACAGCGACAGGCCGATCGCGCCGAAAGGCACCAGGCCGATCTCCACTTTGCGGCCCGAGAGCTTCTCGCACAGCAGCGAGCCGGCGCCGATGCCGAGCGAGAAAATGGTCAGCAGCAGCACGAACACGCTGTGGTCGCCGTGCAGGTAGTCCTTGGCGTAGAGCGGGAACTGCGACAGCACCAGCGCGCCGTAGAACCAGAACCAGGAATTGCCGAGCATGGACAGGAACACGGTGCGGTTCTGGCGCGAGTAGCCCAGGTTGCGCAGCGATTCAGCGATCGGATTCTTGCTGATGACGAGGTCGGGCGCCGGCGCCGGCGACACCGGGATGCGCCAGCTGGTGGCCAGGCCCAGCACCGCGATGGCCACGGTGCCGATCGCCACCATGTGCACGCCCCAGGCGCCGCGGCCGGCCAGCACCGCGCCCATCACCTCGCCCAGCAGGATGCCGACGAAGGTGCCCATCTCGATCACGCCATTCCCGCCCACCAGCTCTTCCGGCTTCAGGTGCTGCGGCAGGTAGGCATATTTGACGGGGCCGAACAGGGTCGAGTGCACGCCCATCCCGGCCACGGCGGCGACCAGCAGCCACAAGGTATGCGTGTACCAGCCGATGCCCGCCACCGCCATGATCACGATTTCGAGCAGCTTGACGAAGCGCGCCAGCCTGCCCTTCTCGACCTTGTCGGCGATCTGGCCGGCGGTGGCCGAGAACACGACGTAGGGCAGGATGAACAGGCCCGGGATCAGGTTGTTGAGCAGGGCCGGGGCCATGCTGGTCCAGGACAGCGCGTCGTAGGTCAGCACGACCAGTAGCGCGGTCTTGAACAGGTTGTCGTTGAAGGCGCCCAGGAACTGGGTCCAGAAGAAGGGACCGAAGCGGCGCTGGGTCAGCAAGGAAAACTGGCTCGAGTGGCTCATGCGGAGATCGTGGCGTGTGATTGGATGCCACAATCTACAACACAAGACGGACCTTGAACATAGAATGTTGCTAAACGTTAAGCATAGGCATCGGATTCCGATACCGCTGGCCTTGTCTTTCGCTATCCAGTGGATCGAAGTCGCTCCTGAAGCGACCTCCAGCCCCGGTACAAGGGTCCGATCGCCAGCACCACGATCACCATGCGCGACACGTGGAAGGCCGTTACCACCGGCACGCCCAGGTGCAGCACGCGCGCCGTGAGCGACATCTCGGCAATGCCGCCCGGCGAGGTCGCCAGGATCATGGTACCGGGATGCAGCGAGGTGACCTGGGCCAGCAGCAGGGCGAACAGGGCGGCGACCAGCATCGTCGCCGCACTGCAGGCGGCCACGCTGGCCAGGTAGCGCGGCGCGGTGTGCACGAAGGCAGGCGTGAAGCGGGTGCCGAGCGAGACGCCGATGAACAGCTGGCCGGTGCGGATCATCCACTCGGGCAGGCGCGAAAGCTGGATGCCGGCCGCGGTCAGCGCCAGCGCCGCCGCCAGCGGGCCGATCACCCAGGCGTTCGGCACGCCGAGGCGTTTCAGGACCAGCGCGCAGGCGCCCGTTATCAGGATCAGCAGCGCCAGCCCGCCTATGTCGACGCTGGCGGCCAGCGGCACGAACATGTCGAGCCCATCGCCCCAGCCGTGCTTTGCCAGCCAGCGTACCGCGAAGGGAATCGTCCCCACCACCATCATGATGCGCAGGCTGTGCGCAGCGGCCACGCGTTCGACGACGGCGCCATGGCGCTCGGCCTGCACCGCCATTTCGGAGGCGCCGCCGACCGCCATCGCGAAGAAGGCAGTGGCGTCGTCGCAGCCGGACAGGCGGCGCAGCAGCGCGCCGGCCGCCATGCCGAGGCAGATCGCCATGGCGACGGCCAGTGCGATCCAGACCGCGTTACGCGCCAGGGCCGCCAGCACCGGCGCGCTGAAATAGAGCCCGAGCGCGGTGCCGATCGCCCACTGCCCTGCTTCGCGCGCCTGCACCGGCGCCCCGAGTTGCGCGCCCAGCATGCAGGCGATCGCGGTCGAGAACAGCGGGCCGATCATCCAGGGCAGCGGAGTGTCGAGCGCAATGCATAGCAGCGCCGCCGCCAGCGCCAGCGCGAGCGCCGGCAGGAAACGGCGCAGTTGAGACACTTAGAACACCCAGAGCTTCTCGGCCGGCATTTCGAGCCAGTACTGGCCCGGGTCGAGGCGGTGCTTGGAGTAGGCGCGCACATGGGCATCGCCGCTCTTGAACAGGCATTCCCAGCGGTCGCCCAGGTACATGGAAGTCAGCAGCGGCAGCTCGATGCCGTTGGCGACCGGGCTGCGGCCGATTTTGACTTCCTCGACGCGGATCAGGGCGGACGCATCCTTGCCCTCGCCCAGGCCGCGCGCGGTCGCGTTCAGCTCGCGGCCGCCCACCTGCAGGCGCGCGCCCGTGCCGTTGCGCTGCACCAGCTGCGCCGGCAGGCGGTTGTTACTGCCCATGAACTCGGCCGTGAACAGGGTGTCCGGCGCCTCATACATCGATTGCGGCGTGCCCTGCTGCTCGATCTTGCCGTTGTTGAGCAACAGGATGCGGTCCGAGATCGCCATCGCCTCCGCCTGGTCGTGGGTCACCATCAGGGCCGACAGGCCCAGGCGCACGATCAGCTCGCGCAGGAAGGCGCGGGCTTCCTCGCGCAGCTTGGCGTCGAGGTTGGACAGCGGTTCGTCGAGCAGGATCACCGGCGGGTTGTAGACCAGCGCGCGGGCGATCGCCACACGCTGCTGCTGGCCGCCCGACAACTGGTGCGGGAAGCGCTCGCCCAGGTGGCCGAGGCCGAGCTGGGACAGCACTTCGTTGACCTTCTCCTTGATCTCGCGCGAGGCCATCTTGCGCAGCTTGAGACCGTAGGCCACGTTGTCGAACACGGTCTTGTGCGGCCACAGCGCATAGGATTGGAACACCAGCCCGAGGTTGCGCTCTTCCGCCGGCAGCTCCAGCGTGCGGCCGCCCTTGGCCCCGCCTTCGAACACGCGGCGTTCGCCGATGTCGATGGTGCCCGCTTTCGGGCTTTCCAGGCCGGCCACGGCGCGCAGCAGCGTGGTCTTGCCGCTGCCCGAAGGGCCCAGCAGCGCCACCACTTCGCCGCGCTGCAGGTGCATCGACACGCCTTTCAGGATCGGGTTGGCGGAGGCGCCGCTGCCGTAGTCGAGGTGCAGGTCGTTGACGGTCAAAACGTTCATGGTCATGTCTCGCGTATTCGTGTGGTTAGTTATGCAGCTTGACGCCGAAGCGCAGCGCGATGCCCAGGCCGATGGCCACGAGCGTGATATTGATGAAGGACAGCGCGGCCACCAGGTCGGTAGAGCCGCCGGCCCACAGCGAGACCAGCATCGCGCCGATCACTTCGGTGCCGGGCGACAGCAGGTAGACGCCGGTCGAGTATTCGCGTTCGAAGATCAGGAAGACCATCAGCCAGCCGCCCAGCATGCCGAACTTGATCAGCGGGAGCGTGACGTCGCGGGTGACGCGGCCGCGGCTGGCGCCGACCGCGCGCGCCGCCTCTTCCAGTTCGGGGCCGACCTGCAGCAGCGAGGTCGAGACCAGGCGCATGCCGTAGGCCAGCCACACCACCGAATAGGCCAGCCACAGCGCGAAGATGGTCGAGCGCAGCTGGCGCAGTTGCGGGATGAAGTGCTCGGACAGCCAGGTGGCCCAGCCGGCGTCCATGCCCTTCAGGATGGTATCCAGCCAGCTCGGCACGAACAGGAAGACCCACAGGAAGGACAGGCCGGCCAGCAGGCCCGGCACGGCGCGCGGCACCAGCACGCTGTAGTCCAGCAGGCGGGTCACGCCGTCCGGCTTGCGGTGCATGGCCAGCGCGATGGCGGTGTAGCAGGCCACGGCCAGGCCGCCGCCCACCACGCCGATCAGGATGGTGTTGACGATGCCGCGCACCAGCGATGGCTGCTCGAAGATGTCGCGGAAGTGCTGCAGGGTCAGCACGTCGGCCAGCTTGACGCCCTCGCCCCAGTACTGGACGAAGGAGCGCAGCACGATGCCGGACAGCGGCAGCACGATGGTGACCATGATCCAGGCGCCGATGACGGCCATCGCCAGCCATTTCCACTTGCCCAGCGGGAGCGGCTTCTGGCGTGCACCCTTGCCCTTGATCGAGACGTATTTATTGGCCGACTTCAGCAGCCAGCGCTGCAGCATCACCAGCGGCATGGTCACCGCCACCAGGCACACGGCCACCGCCGCCATCAGGTGGTAGGACGGGGTACCGAGTTTGTTGGTCAGCTTGTACAGGTAGGTCGCCAGCACCAGGTGGCCTTCCGGATCGCCCAGCACCAGCACCAGGCCGAACACCTCGAAGCCGAGGAAGAACACCAGCACGCCGGCATAGGCCAGGGCCGGCATGATCATCGGCAGCGACACGTTGAACATCACCTGCCACGGCGAGGCACCGGTGGTGCGCGCCGCCTCTTCGACGTCCGAGCCCAGGCTCTTCAGCGCCGAGGAAGCGTACAGGTAGACGTGCGGCACGTGGGTCAGGCCGGCGATCACGACGATGCTGGTGAAGGAATACACGTTCCAGGGCACGATGCCGAGCAGCTGGTGCACGCAGGTCGTGTAGAAGCCCACCGGCCCCATGGACACCACATAGCCGAAGCCCATCACCATCGGCGACACGAAGATCGGCACCAGCAGCAGCGGCGCGATCCAGCTGCGGCCAGGCAGGTCGGTGCGCACCATCAGGAAGGCCAGCATGCCGCCCAGCGGCACCGCGATCGCCGCCAGGCCGGAGGCCAGCAGCATGCCGTTCTTGAAGGCCATCCAGAAATCGGGGTCGTCGAAGACGAAGCGGAAGGCGTCCAGCCCGAGCTGCTTGTCGGGCATGAAGAAAGGCGCCGTCAGGACGCTCTGGTAGAAAATCAGGAACAGCGGAAGGAAGATCGCCAGGCAGGCCAGCACCACCACGATGGCGCGCGGCCAGTTGAAGCGGGAGCGGCGCGCGGCGGGCAAGCCGTCCGCGCCCTGCGATTTCAGGCGGGCGCCGGGAAGTGAGAAGGTAGGCATGTTTGAGTCCGATCAGGCGGCGAAAACGGGGCGCGGCGGGCGGGCCTGCCCCGCCGCGGATGCTTCGTACAGCGTTACTTCTTGCCGGCGGTGGCCTTCCACTCTTTCAGGAAGGCCATGCGGATTGCCGGGTCCAGGTACTCCATCACGGCCGGGCTGACCGGCAGCGGCTTGATGTTCTTCTCGCCGATCTGCTTGATCAACTCGCTCGAAGTGGTCTCGCCGGTGACGTCGGCGCGGATCGCGTACAGCTTGGAGGCGTTGGAGATGACGGTCTGGCCGCGCTGCGACAGGATGTAGTCGGTCCACAGCTTGGCGGCGTTCGGATGCTTGGCCGACTTGTTGATGAAGTGGACGCGCGACATCACCAGCGTGTAGTCCTTCGGCAGCACCACGCCCAGCGAGGGGTCGGTCTTGGCGCGCACCAGGGCGTAGGAGCCGATGACGTTGTAGCCGATCAGGTTCTCACCCGAGGAGATCCGCTCCAGCATGGTGCCGGTCGAGGATTGCACGCGCACCTTGGCGGTGCCGAAGGCCTGCTCGAGCTGCTTGAATTGCGCGAAGTCGCGCTCGTCCTGGCTCATGAACATGAAGCCGACGCCGGACTTCTCGATGTCGTAGGTGGTGACCTTGTCCTGGAACTTCGGCTGGCTGATGATGCGCACGAAGTCGGCGTGGGTCTGCGGGATGTCGGCGCCGGTCACCAGGCGCTTGTTGTAGACGAAGACAGCCGGCTCGAAGGTAGTGCCGTAGGCCATGTCCTTCCACGAGGCCCAGGCCGGAATCTTCGATGCTTCCACCGATTTGTAGGCCATCGCGTAGCCGCCGGCGGCCAGCTTGATCTGCAGGTCCATCGCCGAGGACCACAGCGCGTCGGCGGTGTCGCCGCCGGCTGCCGCTTCGGAGATGAAGCGGTTATACACCTCGGTCGAGTTCATGTCGTTGTACTCGACCGTGATGCCCGGGTACAGGGTGTTGAAGTCCTTCACCAGCGGCGCGACGGCCTTGCTGTCGGTGGCGCCGTAGATCACCAGCTTGGCTTCCTTCCTGGCGCCGTCGACGATCTGCTGGTAGGCGGCCGGATAGCCGGCGGGTACCTGGGCCAGGGCCTGGCCGGCGCACAGGGCGATGGCAGCGGTGACGGTGGCGCGCAGGATGTGTTTGGTGGCTTGCATGTCTTGTCTCCTTGGGTGTATTCGTGTGGGGCAGGCGTCAAGGCTCGCGCACGAGCTTGAACTGCCTGGCCTGCTGCTTGTAATTGAGGACTGCCTGTTTGATATAGCGGGTCAACTGGTCGCCGGTGAGCGAAAACGGGTACAGCCCGGCCTGGGCGCGCTGCTGGGCGAATTCGGGGCTGGCTTTCATGCGCTCGAAGGCCGCGACCCAGCGCCGGTAGTCGGCGTCCGGCACGCCCGCGCCCATCCAGACGCCGCGGATGACGGGCCAGACCAGGTCGTAGCCCTGCTCGCGCGCGGTCGGCACCGCGGCCAGCACGCCGGGCAGCCGGTGCTCGGACAGCACCGCCAGCACCCGCACCTGGCCGCGCCCGGCGTACAGCGCGGCCTCGGAGGCGTCGCCCGAGATCGCCTGCACGTAAGCGGCCTGCATCGCCGTGAATTCCTCGCCGCCGCCCTCCAGCGCGACGAAGCGCAGCTTGCGCGGATCGACGCCGGCCAGGCGCGCCAGCAGCGCCATCTTCATCCAGTCCTGGCTGCCGATGGTGCCGGACATGCCGATCAGGACCTTTTGCGGATCCTGCTTGAGCGCCTCGACCAGGTCGCCCAGGGTGCGATAGGGAGAATCCGCACGCACCGCGATCATGCCGTAGTCGGCGCCGAGCGCCGCGACCCAGCGCACGTCGTCGGCGCTGGCCTTGCCGAACTTGCCCTGCGCCAGGTTCAGCAGCGAACCGCCGGAAAACGCGACCAGGGTGTTCGGCTCGGCGCGGCGCTGCGACGATTCCATCGTGTGCCAGGCCACCGCACCGATCCCGCCCGGCACATAGCTCAGCTTGAATTTCGGCGAGCCGGACTTGTCCTGCAGGGCTTTCTGGGCCAGCTTGCAGGTCAGGTCCATCGCCCCGCCCGGCTTGGACGGGATCATGCATTCGACTTCGCCGGGGGTGGCCGCGCCGGCGTGCAGGCAGGCCAGCGCGAGGAGCGGGAGCAGGAAGGTGCGCAGTGTATTCATGGCGCCCATCATACGGTGCGTGGCCGGCCGCGCGTCAGAAGCGGTGCTGGATGCCGGCGGTGACACCGGTCTGCGTGGTGCCGGTGCCGGCATCGTCGCGCGACAGGCCGACCAGCTGGCCGTGGTCCGCCTTGGCGTGGGCCGCCGACAGGTAGAGGTCGGTGCGCTTGGACAGCGCGTACATGGCGCGCGCCACGTACATGGTCGGATCGGCATCCTTCGCCGCCGGCAGTTCCTTGGTATTGATGTGGTAGACCGCGCCGGTCAGGGTCACCGGGCCGGTCACGTAGGTGATGCCGCCCCAGAAGGTATCGCCGCGCAGGTCGACCGTGGCGGCCTTGCCGGACTGGAGCTTGTAGCCGCGCATGCCGGCGACGTAGCGCCACTGGCCGGTCTTGTAGTCGACGGCCAGGTGGTAGGCGGTGGTCTCGTCGCGGTTGCCGGTGGCGGCGACGGTGTTGCCGTTCACCTGTTCATAGGCGGCCATCACGCCGAATCCGCCGCCGAACCAGGAACCGCCCACCGCGTACTTGCGGCCATCGGCGGTGCTGCCGGCCTGTTCGCCCAGGCCGACGGTGGCGCCGTAGGTGAAGCCGCCGCTGGTGCCGGTGTACTTGATCAGGTTGTCGAAGGCGGTGGTCATGCCGTATTTCGACGGGCCGGTGGCGCCGCCGCTGGTGGCCCAGGAATAGTTGGGCGCGAAGCCCAGCGGGTCGAACTTGATCACCAGGTCATAGGTGGTGGTGAAGGAACGGCCGATTACCACGCGGCCGAAGCTGCCTTCCAGGCCGACGTTGGCCTGGCGCTTGAACAGGTTGCCGTCGGAGGCGCCGGTGTCCATCAGGATGCCGCCTTCGAGGTTGAAGACCGCCTTCAGGCCGCCGCCCAGGTCTTCGCTGCCGCGGAAGCCCCAGCGCGAGGTGTTCTTGCCGCCCGAGACCACGCGCACCACGCTGCCGTCGTTGGCGCCGGCATGGTTGACGGCTTCGACGCCGGCGTCGATCAGGCCGTAGACCTGGACGTTGCTCTGGGCGTTGGCGGAATTATTCAGGGAAAGCGCTGCCAGGACGGCGAGCGCGAGGGCCGACTTCTTCATGGTGTCTCCGGTTGTTGTAATCGTTGCAGTGCTTTTTAGCGACTGCTGTGTTTGGAACAACTATATGCGTGCCAAGCTTTCAATCAGCTTTCAATGCCCGACTGTGGAAAACACGTAGCCAACGGCGCCGGCCATGGCGCTTTTCCCGGCGCCGGCTTTGCGCTTACACTGGCGGCATGAGAATCCTGTTAGTCGAAGACCACGTCGAACTGTCGCATTGGGTGTCGAAGGCGCTGCGCGACGCCAAACTCACCGTCGAATGCGCAGCCACCGGCGCCGACGCCGACGCCCTGCTCCATACCCAGGACTACGCGCAGGTGATCCTGGACCTGACCCTGCCCAAGATGGACGGCCTGGACGTGCTGCGCCGCCTGCGCGCACGCGGCGGCACGCGCGGCCGCACGCCGGTGCTGATCCTGACCGCGCGCGGCGGCCTGGAAGAACGGGTGCAGGGCCTGAACCTGGGCGCAGACGACTACCTGGCCAAGCCCTTCGAGCTGGCCGAGCTGGAAGCGCGCGTGAAGGCGCTGCTGCGCCGCAGCGTCGGCAACGAGGCGGTGGTGCACCAGTGCGGGCAGCTCAGCTTCGATACCGTCGGCCGCATGTTCACCTACTGCGGCGAGCCGCTGGCGCTGACGCCGCGCGAGCATGCGCTGCTGGAAGCGCTGATTTCGCGGCCGGGCAAGGCCATGTCGAAGGAAAAGCTGTTCGACGAAGTGTTTGCGCTCGACGACGAGGCCAACCTCGACGCCATCGAGCTGTACATCCACCGCATCCGCAAGAAGCTCGACCGCCGCCCGGACGGCGGCGCCGCCATCGCGACCCTGCGCGGCATCGGCTACCTGCTGCAGGAACGGCCGGCGGCCTAGCGATGAAGCCGCCCCGCTCTCCCGGCAGCCTGCGCGGCCAGCTGTTGCGCTGGCTGATCGTGCCGCTGGTGATCCTGGTGGCGCTGAACGCGGTGTCGCTCTATCGCGATGCGCTGGAGGCCGCCGACATCGCCTACGACCGCTCGCTGCTGGCCTCCACCCGCGCGCTGGCGGAGCGGGTTTCGGTCCGCGACGGCAAGGTGGTGGCCGACGTGCCCTATGTGGCGCTGGACAGCTTCGAGACCGACACCCTGGGCCGCATCTACTACCGCGTCGGCGGCCTGCAGGGCGAGACCGTGTCCGGCTACGACGACCTGCCGGCGGTGCCGAAGAACGTGCCGCGCTCGGAGCTGTATCCGGCCCTGGTGCGCTTCTACCACGCCGACTACAACGGCGAGCCGGTGCGCATCGCCGCCCTGCTGCAGCCGGTGTACGACGACACCATGCGCGGCATCGCCCTGATCCAGGTCGGCGAGACGCTGGATGCGCGGCGCGCCCTGTCGCGGCGGATCCTGGTGAATACCCTGCTGCGCCAGGCCTTGCTGGTGCTGGCGGTGGCGACGCTGGTGTGGTTCGCGGTGCGCCTGGTGCTGCAGCCGCTGATGCGCCTGAAGCAGGTGGTCGAGACGCGCGCGGTATCCGACCTGTCGGACGTCGATGCGAGCATGGTCCATCGCGAAGTGCGGCCGCTGGTGGCGGCGATGAACGGCACCATGGCGCGCATGCAGACCCTGATTGCCAGCCAGCGCCGTTTCATCGCCGACGCCTCACACCAGCTGCGCACCCCGCTCACGGTGCTCAAGACCCAGGCCGAGCTGGCACTGCGCGAAAACGACCCGGCCGCGATGCAGGCCATCGTGCGCTCGATCGCGGCCACCACCGATTCGACCGTGCACCTGGCGAACCGCCTGCTGACGCTGGCGCGCATCGAGCATGGCAGCGGCAGCGCGCGGACCGAACCGGTGTCGCTGGCGGCGCTGGCCCAGCAAGTCGGCCTCGAGCTGGCGCTGCCGGCGGTACAGAAAGGTATCGACCTGGCGCTGGAGGCCGAGGACGGCGAGGACAGCACCGTGCTGGGCCAGGAACTGCTGCTGCACGAAATGCTGAGCAACCTGGCCGACAATGCGATCCAGTACACGCCAGCCGGCGGCAGCGTGCTGCTGCGGGTGCGCCGGGTGAACGCCAACGTGCTGCTGGAAGTGCAGGACAGCGGACCCGGTATCGCCGAGGCGGAAGTCGACAAGGTGTTCATGCCCTTCTACCGCGCCCAGGCGGCGCTGGAAACAAATCCCGGCGGGACCGGGCTGGGCTTGGCGATCGTGCGGGATATTGCCAGCTTGCACGGTGCGACCCTGGCCATGGACAGCACGGACGATGGCCGCGGTCTGAAAGTGAGCGTGATGTTTGCGGCTGCGGCGATGTCGGGCGCGCACACGGACGAGTTTGTGCTTTCTCAAACCTGAGCGGGCGCCCGGCGCGGAGCATGGGAAGGACTGCCAGACAGTCCCTTTAGTATCGGCAAATGCTGCCAAACAGGAGCTGTTTGGCAACCCATATTGCGGGCCGACAAATATGCGAGACGGCAAAACTTTGAGCGCTTGAGCCAGCACAAGTCCTGTTCCGGACACGCATTCTTGTGCGCTGCAACGCGGTTAGAATTCGCCCATGAACACGACCCGTCACGCTTACAGCCACCTGGAGTACAGCGCCGCCGATGCGCTGTTCGACCAGATCGAGCAGGACCTGCTCACCCTCACGACTGCGCCGCTCGACAGCCGTAGCGCGGAGCCGCCCCAGTGCGTCGACGAGTTCGCCGACGACTTTTTCAGTTGCTGGAGCACGCTGCCCGATACGGCCGGCGGCGCCAGGGAGCGCGCCGGGCCTTCGGGATTACCGAACTAAGCGAAGGTCTCGAGACGGATACGCACGACTTTGTTGACCACCGTCGACAGCGCCTCGATTTTCGCAATCGCCGCATTGACGTACTTTTCGCGGGTCTGGTGGGTGATGATGACGATGTCGGTGCGGGCCTTCTCGCCCGGTTCCTTCTGCAGCACGGCGTCGATCGAAATGCCGGCTTCGGCCAGGATGCGGGTCAGGTCGGCCATCACGCCCAGCTGGTCCTGCACGTACACGCGCAGGTAGTAGGCGGTGCGGATCTCTTCCATCGGCAGGATCGGCAGATCGGCCAGTTCGCCCGGATGGAAAGCCAGGTGCGGCACGCGCTGGTAAGGATCGACGGTCGCCAGGCGGGTCACGTCCACAAGGTCGGCAATCACCGCGGAGGCGGTCGGCTCGGCGCCGGCGCCCTTGCCGTAATACAGCGTGGTGCCGACCGCATCGGCCTTCACCAGCACCGCATTCATCGCGCCTTCGACGTTGGCGATCAGGCGTGCGGACGGAATCAGGGTCGGGTGCACGCGCAGCTCGATGCCTTCGGCGCCGTCGACCACGGTGCGGCGGGTGATGCCGAGCAGCTTGATGCGGTAGCCCAGCTGTTCGGCGTAGCGGATGTCGACCGCCTGCAGCTGGCTGATGCCTTCGATGTGGCTGCTGGCGAACTGCATCGGAATGCCAAAGGCGATCGCTGCCATGATGGTCAGCTTGTGGGCAGCGTCCACGCCTTCGATGTCGAAGGTCGGGTCGGCTTCCGCATAGCCCAGCTCCTGGGCCTGCTTCAGCACGGTGCCGAAGTCCAGGCCCTTTTCGCGCATCTCGGACAGGATGAAGTTGGTGGTGCCGTTGATGATGCCGGCCACCGATTCGATGCGGTTGGCGGACAGGCCTTCGCGTAGTGCCTTGATGATCGGCACGCCGCCGGCCACGGCGGCCTCGAAGGCCACCATCACGCCCTTGGCCTGGGCCGCTTCGAAGATCTCGTTGCCGTGCAGGGCCAGCAGGGCCTTGTTGGCGGTAACCACGTGCTTGCCGTTGGCGATCGCCTGCAGCACCAGCTCGCGCGCCAGTTCGTAGCCGCCGATCAGCTCGACGACGATGTCGATCTCGGGATTGTTCACGACCGCGAACGGGTCGGTCACGACTTCGACCTGCTCGCCGACGATGCGGCGCGCGCGTTCGAGATTGCGGGCGGCGACCATCGCCACCTCGATGCCGCGGCCGGCGCGGCGGCGGATTTCTTCCTGATTACGCTGGAGGACGTGATAGGTGCCTGCACCGACGGTGCCGATGCCTAGCAAGCCTGCTTTGATGGGTTTCATATGTTCAGTTCTGTTCTGTCGTTCTCAGCGCGTATGTCGGCGCCGGTAGCCGTCGAGGAAGCGCGCGATGCGGCCGCACGCGTCGGTCAGGTCGTCGGAATTGGGCAGGAACACCAACCGGAAGTGATCCGGGGCGATCCAGTTGAAGCCGGTGCCTTGCACCAGCAGGACTTTTTCCTCGGACAACAGCTCGCAGATGAATTGCTGGTCGTCAGCGATCGGGTAGATCTTGGGGTCGAGGCGGGGGAACATGTACAGCGCCGCTTTTGGCTTGACGCAGGACACACCCGGAATATCGGTGAGGAGTTTGTGCGCGAGGTCGCGCTGACGCGCCAGGCGGCCGCCGGGCGCCACCAGGTCGGCGATGCTCTGGTAGCCGCCGAGCGCGGTCTGGATCGCAAACTGGCCCGGCGCATTCGCGCACAGGCGCATCGAGGCCAGCATGTTCAGGCCTTCGATATAGTCTTTCGCATGGCGCTTTTCGCCGGACACCACCATCCAGCCGGCGCGGTAGCCGCAGGAACGGTAGTTCTTCGACAGGCCGTTCAGGGTCACGAACAGCACGTCGTCAGCCAGCGAGGCCATCGACACGTGCTCTTCGCCGTCGTACAGGGTCTTGTCGTAGATCTCGTCGGCGTAGACGATCAGGCCGTGCTGGCGCGCCAGCTCGACGATCTCCAGCAGTACGTCGCGCGAATACAGCGCGCCGGTCGGGTTGTTCGGGTTGATGACGACGATCGCACGCGTGTTCGGCGTGATCTTCTTGCGCATGTCGGCAATGTCCGGCATCCAGCCGGCCTGCTCGTCGCACACGTAGTGCACCGGATTGCCGCCGGCCAGGCTGACCGCCGCCGTCCACAGCGGGTAGTCGGGCGCCGGCACCAGCACCTCGTCGCCGTTGTTGAGCAGGCCCTGCATCGCCATGACGATCAGCTCGGAGGCGCCGTTGCCCAGGTAGATGTCGTCGATCTTGACCCCGGAAATATTCTTTTCCTGGGTATAGTGCATGACCGCCTTGCGCGGTGCAAACATGCCCTTCGAGTCCGTATAGCCGGCCGCACCGTGCAGGTTGCGGATCATGTCCTGCACGATTTCGTCCGGCGGGTCGAAACCGAACACGGCCAGGTTGCCGATGTTCAGCTTGATGATCTTGTGGCCGTCGTCCTCCATCTGGCGCGCTTTTTCGAGCGCGGGGCCGCGGATTTCGTAACACACGTCATCCAGCTTGTTCGATTTCAGAATCGGTCGCAAAATGTCACCCTGCCAAAATATGAATTGTTGCAATGCGAAAAATCCCATTCTGCCCAAAGCGCCGGGATTAAGCAACCTACGGCTGGCGTTGTCATTAAACCCAGTTACAATACGCGGCTCGCGCTTTCAAAGTTCACTATGAAGCTCCATTCCAGCAATACCGAAAAATACCAGACCGTCACCGGCTACGACCAGGCCGGGGTCGAGATCAATGCCAAGCGCTACGACTACAGCGTGCTGGTGATGCCCGAGACGCCGCCGCGCGCCTGGAACGTGACCCGCTTCGAAGACCTGACGGCCGAGCATTTCGAACAGATCGCTCTTGATGCGCCCGACGTGGTGGTGCTGGGCACCGGCGAGCGCCAGCGCTTCGTGCACCCGCGCCTGATCGCCAGCCTCTCCGGCAAGCACGTGGGCGTGGAAAGCATGGACAGCCATGCCGCCTGCCGCACCTACAATATCCTGATGGGCGAAGGCCGGAAGGTAACGCTGGCGCTGATCATCGAATGAGAGAACTCCACAAGAACAAGACGCTCGTCTGGACCCTGTTCCTCGCGTTTGCCGCCGTCCTGCTGGGCGTGCTGAAGGCGCGTACCCTGGTCCCTCCCGACGAAGGGCGCTACGCCGAAATGGCGCGCGAGATGTTCGCCAGCGGCGACTGGATCACCACCCGCCTGAACGGCATCAAGTACTTCGAGAAGCCGCCGCTGCAGACCTGGATGAACGCGCTGTCCTTCGAGCTGTTCGGGCTCGGCGACTGGCAGGCGCGCCTCTGGACCGGCCTGTGCGGCCTGCTCGGCGTCGGCCTGACCGGCTACACGGGCATGCGCGTGTTCGGCAGCCGCGTCGGCTTCTACGCCGGCCTGGTGCTGGCTTCCTCCTTCTACTGGGTCGCCTGCAGCCAGGTCAATTCGCTCGACATGAGCCTGTCCGGCATGATGACGATCGCCCTGTGCGCCCTGCTGGTGGCCCAGCGCGACACCGCCACGCCGTCGGAGCAGCGCAACTGGATGCTGCTGTGCTGGGCCGGGATGGCCTTGTCCGTGCTGGCGAAAGGCCTGATCGGCCTGGTGCTGCCGGGCGGCGTGCTGGTCTTCTATACCCTGTTCTCGCGCGACTGGAAGATCTGGACCCGGCTGCACCTGGTCAAAGGTTTGCTGCTGTTCTTCCTGATCGCCACGCCCTGGTTCGTGCTGGTGGGCCTGAAGAACCCGGAGCAGCCGCATTTCTTCTTCATCCACGAGCACTTCGACCGCTTCCTGAAGACCGAGCACCACCGCGAAGCCGCCTGGTACGTGTTCTTCGTCCTGCTGGCCGCCGGCAGCGTGCCCTGGGCGGGCGTGCTTGTGCAGGGCCTGATCCTGGGCGCGAAGCCCAGCCTTGAACCGACCCGCTTCAAGCCGCGCCTGATGCTGCTGGTCTGGGTCGCTTTCATCGTCCTGTTCTTCACCAAGTCGAATTCCAAGCTGCCCGGCTACATCGTGCCGGTGTTCCCGGCCGTGGCCCTGCTGGTGGCGAACTACCTGGAAGGCGGCACGCGCCGCGGCCGCATGCTGACCGCCGGCCTGACCGTCCTTCTGGGCGCCGCGCTGCTCGGCTTCGTGCCCTTCATGCTGAAGCTGGCCCGCCATCCGGGCGAGGACGTGCTGTACGCGGCCTATCAACCGTGGGCGCTGGCCGCCGGCCTGGTGCTGCTGATCGGCGGCGCGCTGGCCATGCTGTACGCGCGCCAGATGCAGAAAGACCTGACCGTGCTGGTACTGGCGATTGCCGGTTTCGCCGGCACCGAGCTGCTGCTCACCGGCTTCGAGCCGATCGGCCAGGTGCGCGCCGGCGTCAGGCTGCTGCCCGCCATGCAGGCGGAAGGCGCCGGCAATCCGGCCACCCGCGTGTACTCGGTCGGCATCTACGAGCAGTCGCTGACCTTCTACCTGGGCCGCACCGTGACCCTGGTCGACTACACGGACGAATTCAGCTTCGGCCTGGAACAGCAGCCGGAACTCGCCATCCCGACCATCCCGGCCTTCCTGGAACGCTGGCGTGCCGACGCTGCCGCCGGCGTGAAGAGCATCGCCATCGTCCGGCCGGAATTCGTGGCCCAGTTCCAGGCCCAGGGCGTGCCGCTGCGGGTCATTGCCGGCGATGCGCGCCGCACCGTGATCGCCACCCGCTGATCCCCATTTACACGAAGTCATGAACCTCTCTACTTTCGCATTCATCATTTCCGGCGTGCTGCTGAACGCCGTCGCCCAGGTGCTGCTCAAGGCCGGCACCAACGCCCTCGGCGGCGCCATCCATCTCACGTTCAGCAACGCCTTCGAGACCTTCATCCGGGTCGCCAGCCAGCTGCCCATCCTCGGCGGCCTGGCCTGCTACGCGCTGTCGCTGGTGGTGTGGATCATGGGCCTGTCGCGCACCGACGTGACCATCGCCTACCCGATGCTCTCGCTGGGCTACGTGGTGGCGGCGGCCGGCGCCTGGCTGTTCCTGGGCGAAACCATCTCGCCGCAGCGCCTGCTGGCCATCGCCGTGATCATGGTCGGCGTGTTCCTTCTGGCGCGTTCCTGAGCGTCCTGCAGCCGAGCAGGCTGATAAAATGACATCCGCATTTCCATCAATAACATTCCGATCGAGTTACCCATGACTGCCGAGCTGCCCTTCCTGCCGTTTTCCCGGCCCACCATCGACGAAGACACCATTGCCGCCGTTGGCGAAGTGCTGCGCTCCGGCTGGATCACCACCGGTCCGAAGAACCAGGCGCTCGAAGCCCTGCTCTCGGCCTACTTTGGCGGGCGCCCGGTGCGCACCTTCAATTCCGGCACCTGCACGATGGAGATCGCCCTGCGCATCGCCGGCATCGGGCCGGGCGACGAGGTGATCACCACCCCGAATTCCTGGGTTGCGACGGCCAATGTCATTATCGAAGTGGGCGCGACCCCGGTGTTCGCCGACATCGATCCGCTCACCCGCAACATCGACCTCGACAAGATGGAAGCGGCGATCACCCCGCGTACCAAGGCCATCATCCCGGTCCACCTGACCGGCCTGCCGGTCGACATGGACCGCCTGTACGCGATCGCGAAAAAACACAATCTGCGCGTGGTCGAAGATGCGGCCCAGGCCCTGGGCTCGCAATGGAAGGGCAAGCCGATCGGCTCCTTCGGCGACTTCGCCTCCTTCAGCTTCCAGGCCAACAAGAACATCACCACCGGCGAAGGCGGCTGCCTGGTCCTGAACAACGAGGAAGAAGCGCGCCTGGCAGAGAAATACCGCCTGCAGGGCGTGACCCGCAGCGGCGTGGACGGCATCGACGTCGACGTGCTCGGCGGCAAGTACAACCTGAGCGACATCCTGGCCGCCATCGGCCTGGGCCAGATGAAGAACCTGGAAAAGATCACCGCCCACCGCGCGATGCTGGCCCAGCACTATTTCGACTGCTTCGGCCCCGACTTCGAGGCGCAGACCGGCGTCACGCTGCCGGTGAAGGCCTTCGGCGCCACCAACTGGCACCTGTTCCAGATCGTTCTGCCGGACAATGGCCCGGACACCCGCGCCGAGTTCATGACCCGCCTGCAGAAGGAACACAATGTCGGCACCGGCTACCACTACCGGCCGATCCACCTGTTCACGATGTACCGCGAGCGCGGCTTTACCGACGGGCAATTCCCGGTGGCCGAGAAGATCGGCCGCCTGAACGTGACCCTGCCGATGTTCTATGCCATGACCAAGGCCGACGTCGAGCGCGCCGTGGCGGCAGTCAAATCGGTGCTGGCAAAATGACGGCCATGGGCATGAAACCGGAACTGTCGATCGTCATTCCGGTCTACAACGAAGAAGCCGGCCTGGGCAATCTGTTCGCGCGCCTCTACCCGGCCATGGACAAGCTGGGGATTCCCTACGAGGTCGTGTTCATCAATGACGGCAGCCGTGACAACTCGGTGTCCATCCTGGCCGAGCAGTACCGCAAGCGTCCGGACGTAACCCGCGTGGTGCTCTTCAACGGCAACTACGGCCAGCACATGGCCATCCTCGCCGGCTTCGAGCAGACCCGCGGCGACATCGTGATCACCCTCGACGCCGACCTGCAGAACCCGCCGGAAGAGATCCACAAGCTGGTCGCCAAGATGCGCGAAGGCTACGACTACGTCGGCTCGATCCGCCGCAAGCGCCAGGACTCGGCATGGCGCACGGTGGCCTCGAAGGCCATGAACCGCCTGCGCGAGCGCATCACCAACATCCACATCACCGACCAGGGCAACATGCTGCGCGCCTACGGCCGCAACGTGATCGACCTGGTCAACCAGTGCGCCGAGGTGAACACCTTCGTGCCGGCGCTGGCCTATAAATTCTCGCGCAAGCCGACCGAGATCGTGGTCGAACACGAGGAACGCGCGGCCGGCGAATCGAAGTATTCGCTGTACAGCCTGATCCGCCTGAACTTCGACCTGATGACCGGCTTCTCGCTGGTGCCGCTGCAGATCTTCTCGCTGCTGGGCATCACGATGTCGCTGCTGTCGGCCCTGCTGGTGCTGTTCCTGCTGGTGCGCCGCTTCATCCTGGGCGCCGAAGCCGAAGGCGTGTTCACCCTGTTCGCGATCGCCTTCTTCTTCATGGGCGTGATTTTGTTCGGCATCGGCCTGGTGGGCGAGTACGTCGGCCGGATCTACCAGCAGGTGCGCGCGCGGCCGCGCTATGTGGTGGCGACCATCTTGCAGGGCCTGCCGGCTTCCGAGGCGGAGACCGGCGAGGTCGAGAAGCGGCACGTGGTGCGCTGAAACCCGATACGTCATCCCCGCGAAAGCGGCGATCCATGCTGAAGCGCCGAAGTTGGCAAGACAGGCACTGCGCTGAGTGTGCGAGTTCCGATGCTCAGTATGGATTCCCGCGTTCGCGGGAATGACGATAACTTCATTCCGACGAATCTGCATCCTCACATGAACAACCCACAAAAACGCGCAGTCGTCTTCGCCTACCACAACGTCGGCGTCCGCTGCCTGAAAGTCCTGCTCGCCGGCGGCGTCGACGTCGCCCTGGTCGTCACCCACCAGGACAGCGCCACCGAGAACATCTGGTTCGAGTCCGTGCAGTCGCTGTGCGAAACCGAAGGCATCCCCTTCATCACGCCCGACGACCCGAAGTCGCCCGAGCTGCTGGCGCAAGTGAAAGCGGTGCAGCCGGACCTGATGTTCAGCTTCTACTACCGCAACATGCTGCCGCAGGCCATCCTCGACGTCGCCCCGGCCTACAACATGCATGGTTCGCTGCTGCCGGAATACCGCGGCCGCGCGCCGACCAACTGGGCGGTGCTGCACGGCGCGACCCAGGCCGGCGCCACGCTGCACGAGATGACCGCCAAGCCGGACGCCGGCGCCATCGTGGCCCAGCAGGCCGTGCCCATCCTGCCCGACGACACCGCCTTCGAAGTCTTCGGCAAGGTCACCGTGGCGGCCGAGCTGGCGCTCTACAATGTGCTGCCGCAGCTGCTGGCCGGCACCGCGCCGCGCACGCCGAACGACCTCACGAAAGGCGGCTACTTCGGCGGGCGCAAGCCGGAAGACGGCCGCATCGACTGGACCAAACCCGCCCAGCAGGTCTACAACCTGCACCGTGCGGTGGCCCCGCCCTATCCCGGCGCCTTTACCGACATCGGCCCGCGCCGTTACGTGATCGAACGCGCCCGCCTCTACCGCGGCGATCCGGCCGGGAAAATCACCGGTTTGCCGCCCGGTCTGGCAGTGGTGGATAATGCGATCCTCGGCGTGTGCGGCGACGGCCGCGCGCTCATCATCCACAGCCTGCTGGCCGACGGCTTGCGAATCTCGCCGGCCGAACTGAAAGCCTCGCTTTGAAGACCACCCTATGAAAAAAGTCCTTATCCTCGGCGTCAACGGCTTCATCGGCCACCACCTGTCCAAGCGCATCCTCGAGACCACCGATTGGGAGGTCTATGGCATGGACATGAGCATGGACCGCATCGGCGACCTGCTCGCCCATCCGCGCATGCACTTCTTCGAAGGCGACATCACGATCAACAAGGAATGGGTCGAGTATCACGTCAAGAAGTGCGACGTGATCCTGCCGCTGGTGGCGATCGCCACGCCGTCGACCTATGTGCAGCAGCCGCTGCGCGTGTTCGAGCTGGACTTCGAGGCGAATCTGCCCATCGTCCGCTCGGCCGCCAAGTACGGGAAGCACCTGGTGTTCCCGTCGACCTCGGAAGTCTACGGCATGTGCCACGACGGCGAGTTCGATCCGGAGAACTCGGAACTGGTCTACGGCCCGATCAACAAGCCGCGCTGGATCTATGCCTGCTCCAAACAGCTGATGGACCGCGTGATCTGGGGCTACGGCATGGAAGGCCTGAACTTCACCCTGTTCCGCCCCTTCAACTGGGTCGGCGCCGGCCTGGACTCGATCCACACGCCCAAGGAAGGCAGCTCGCGCGTGCTGACCCAGTTCTTCGGCCACATCGTGCGCGGCGAGCCCATCTCGCTGGTCGACGGCGGTGCGCAGAAGCGCGCCTTCACCTACATCGATGACGGCATCGAGGCCCTCATGAAGATCATCGAGAACAAGGACGGCAAGGCCACGGGCCAGATCTACAACATCGGCAACCCGGTCAACAACTACTCGATCCGCGAACTGGCCGACATGATGCTGAAGCTGGCCGCCGAGTACCCGGAATACGCGGCCGGCGCGCAGAAGGTGCAGATCGTCGAGACCAGCTCGGGCGCCTACTACGGCGCCGGCTACCAGGACGTGCAGAACCGCGTGCCGAAGATCGACAACACCAAGCAGGACCTGGACTGGGCGCCGACCACCAGCATGGCCGACGCGCTGCGCCACATCTTCGATGCTTACCGCGGCCAGGTGGCGGCGGCCCAGGCGCTGATGGATTAAGGGCGTATCTTGGCACCCCTGCTCGTTCTCAAAATCGACGTCGACACCTACCGCGGCACGCTCGAAGGCGTGCCGAACCTGGTGCGCATGCTGACCAGGCACGCCGCCGGCGCGACCTTCCTGTTCTCGCTCGGCCCCGACCATACCGGCCGGGCAATGCGGCGCGCGCTGCGTCCCGGCTTCTTCCAGAAGGTCTCGCGCACCTCGGTGGTCGAGCACTACGGCTTCAAGACCCTGATGTACGGCGTGCTGCTGCCCGGACCGGATATCGGCGTCAAGGGCGCGGCCGAGATGCGCGCCACGCGCGACGCCGGCTTCGAATGCGGCATCCACACCTGGGACCACGTGCGCTGGCAGGACAATGTCCGCGCCCGCCACGCCCGGTGGACCGACGCCATGATGGAGAAGTGCGAGCAGCGCTACGCCCAGGTCTTCGGCGAGGCGCCGCATACCCATGGCGCGGCCGGCTGGCAGATGAACGAGCACGCCTTCCGCCGCCACGACAGCCAGGGCTATGCCTATGCCTCGGACGGCCGCGCCATGCTGCTCGAAAACGGCGCCCTGGCCCACCCGCAGGCCGGCCCCTACCGCTTCCAGGGCATGCGCCACATCCAGATGCCGACCACGCTGCCCACGCTGGACGAGCTGCTGGGCCGCGAAGTCGACGGCGCCGAGCTGACGACGGCGAATATCGCCGCCCACCTGCTCAAGCTGACGGCGGAAAACCGGCGCGATCACGTGTATACCCTGCACGCAGAACTTGAAGGACAGAAACTTGCCCCCATCTTCGAGCAGCTGTTGTCAGGTTGGAAAGCTCAAGGCTACCGGCTTGTCTCGATGGCGGACTATTATGAGAAGATAAAGCATGACCCGCTGCCCGAATACCCGGTTCAGTGGGGCGAATTACCGGGACGGTCGGGAGAGCTGATCGTCCTTGATACCTGATCCTGACAGGAGAACACCCGTGGCCGACAGCCCCAGCGCAGCACCCACCGAACCCTTGACCAATTTCAGTGCGCCGATGACGGGCGAGCAGACCTTCGAACTGCAGGGCCGCCCGGCCAAGTACACGGTGCTGTATTTCTATCCGAAGGACAACACCCCCGGCTGCACTACCGAAGCCATGGCCTTCCGCGACCACCATGACGAGTTCACCGGGCTGGGCGCTTCCATCTACGGCCTCAGCCGCGACTCGCTGCGCTCCCACGAGAGCTTCAAGGCCAAGCTCGGCCTGCCCTTCGAACTGATTTCCGACCCCGAGGAAGCGGTCTGCAACCAGTTCGATGTCATGAAGATGAAAAACATGTACGGTAAGAAAGTACGAGGGGTCGAGCGCAGTACGTTTGTCATTGACGCTAACGGCAAAGTGGTGAAAGAATGGCGTGGCGTGAAAGTCAATGATCACGTCAATGAAGTGCTGGAATTTCTGAAGAGCCAGCCCTGAACGGATGGCTCGGTTATCGCTAACCTGAAGCCATTACGTCGCCTATTTTGAGTCCCAGTTTTACCTCAACGCATCTTTCCAATCTGGCCACCGGCCCCGCTCTCATATCGAGACGGCCGGTAGCCGCGCAGCTCCCCCCACGGTTGCATCTGTCCGGCCCGGCGGCGCACATGCCCGCACGGTGCATTTTTCCGACTTCATTACGATTGAGAGCCTGATGCCACTACCGAAAATACCAAGCAAGCCGGCGACCATTCTGCTGGCCAAAGATTACCCCAAAGCCGAACCCGGCAAATCGCCTGTCCGCGCAGCCGCGAAGGCGGAGAACGATCCTGTCGAAGACCTGATCAGCGGCGAAGCCGTGCCGGCCAAGCCTGCCCGTGCACGCAAGTCCAAGGCCGCACTGCTGGTCGAAGCGCCGTCGCGCGAAGCCACGCCCGCCGGCCGCGCTGCAACGGCTGCGCCCTCGCCTGCACCCGCCCCTGCCCGCGCTGACAAGAGCGGCAAGAACGGCGTGACTGCGAAGCTGCGCGAAACCGACATGAACGAGCCGCATCCGGTCAAGCACAAGCCGGTCGAGGTCAACGTCAAGTCCTCGGCCAGCCGCAAGGCCGACAGCGCCGGCGCCACCAAGATGTTCGTGCTCGACACGAATGTGCTGATGCACGACCCGACCTCGCTGTTCCGCTTCGAGGAGCACGACGTCTACCTGCCGATGATGACGCTCGAGGAGCTCGACAACCACAAGAAGGGCATGTCGGAAGTCGCGCGCAATGCCCGCCAGGTGTCGCGCACGCTGGACGCCCTGATCGCCAACACCGACGACGACGCCATCGAGACCGGCATCCCGCTGGCCAAGCTGGGCAACAAGGATGCGCGCGGCCGCCTGTACTTCCAGACCCGCCTGAACGCCGCCGCGCTGCCGGAAGGCCTCCCGTCCGGCAAGGCCGACAACCAGATCCTGGGTGTGGTCCGCGCGCTGGAAAGCGACCAGTCGGGCCGCGCGATCGTGCTGGTGTCGAAGGACATCAACATGCGCATCAAGGCGCGCGCCCTGGGCCTGGCCGCCGAGGACTACTTCAACGACCACGTGCTGGAAGACACCGACCTGCTGTACTCGGGCATCGTCCAGCTGCCGGACGACTTCTGGGACAAGCATGGCAAGAACATGGAGTCCTGGCAGGAGATCAAGGGCGGCAACTCGTCGACCTACTACCGCGTCACCGGCCCCTTCATCCCTTCGCTGCTGGTGAACCAGTTCGTGTTCTTCGAGCCGAACAACGGCGAGGCGCCCTTCCAGGGCCAGGTCAAGGAAATCAACGGCAAGACAGCCGTGTTCCAGACCCTGCGCGACTACAGCCACAACAAGAACAACGTGTGGGGCATCACCGCCCGCAACCGCGAGCAGAACTTCGCCCTGAACCTCCTGATGAACCCGGAGGTCGACTTCATCACCCTGCTCGGCCAGGCCGGTACCGGCAAGACCCTGCTGGCGCTGGCGGCGGGCCTGGCGCAGGTGCTGGAGACCAAGGTCTACAACGAGATCATCGTCACCCGCGTCACGGTGCCGGTGGGCGAAGACATCGGCTTCCTGCCGGGTACCGAGGAAGAGAAGATGTCGCCATGGATGGGCGCCTTCGACGACAACCTCGAAGTGCTCATGAAGGGCGACAGCGACGCCGGCGACTGGGGCCGCGCCGCCACCCAGGACCTGATCCGTTCGCGCATCAAGATCAAGTCGCTCAACTTCATGCGCGGCCGCACCTTCGTCAACAAGTTCCTGATCATCGACGAGGCCCAGAACCTGACGCCCAAGCAGATGAAGACCTTGGTCACGCGCGCCGGTCCGGGCACCAAGATCCTCTGCCTCGGCAACATCGCGCAGATCGACACGCCTTACCTGACCGAAGGCTCGAGCGGCCTGACCTACGTGGTCGACCGCTTCAAGGGCTGGAGCCATGGCGGCCACGTGACCCTGGCGCGCGGCGAGCGTTCGCGCCTGGCGGATCACGCCAGCGACGTGCTCTAAATTTCAGACCGCACGTAGCAAAAAGCCTGCGATCCCGGAAGGGACGCAGGCTTTTTTATTTGTCGCACCGGACGATGCTCAGCGCACGATGCAATCCACCGTCGCTTTATCCGAGGAACCGCCCGCCGAGGCCTGCGGCCCACCCGACCCGCCGTTGAAACTCGGCGGCGGCGCGAACTGCAGGCCGGTATTCGGCGGCACGATCACCGGCGGCTGGTTCACGCCCGGGACGTAGCCGAACTGGCCCGCCTGAAAGCCCAGCGCGCCGCCGTTGTTGGTGACGATGATGGCGCCGTCGGTGACCTGCAGGTGCAGGCCGGGCGCGAGCACCGGTGCGCCGACTGGCGTCTTCTGATCCGGCTTGCTGCCGATGGCGGCGGGACCGTCGGCGCCGCGCGCCTGCTTGCCCTCGCCAAAGCCGGGCGGCGGATTCTTGCCGGGCGCGGACAGGCCCTCGAGGCTGTCGACGTGGTCCACCACGGCCATCCCCTGCGGCTGCGGCGCCGGCGGCGGCACGTATTGCACGATGAAGGTGGTGCCGCGGATGCCGATGGTGGCGCTCGGCGTCTTCAGCGAGAACTTCTCCTTGTTGCGCTTGCCCAGCAGGCCCGTGACCGAGCGCAGGCCGCCCTTGACCAGGTCGAAGGCGGCGCTGTCGGCGTCCGGCTTGCCGGCGTCGTAGTTGAAGTTGTCGACGCGGAAGGTGGTGCCGGGCTTCAGCGTGATCTCGCTGTTGTCGACGAAACGGATCTGGGCATAGGTGTTCTTCTCGGACACCAGGGTATCGCCGTTCTCGATTTCCGACTTCATGCCCAGCACCTTGACGCTGCCGTCGGCCTTGCGGTCGAGCAGCGGGCCGCTCAAATGAGCAACCACACCGACCACTTGAGCAGCCCAGGCGCTACCGCCGGCCAGCAGCAGCACCGCGCACAGCAGGGATTTCAGCATGTTCGCCACGCCCTTAGTTGCAGTACATTTTGGTGGCTGGTTTTTCATTCTTTGCTCCCGTGTTTTCCGCTTGCGCCGGACCAGCGGCGCGGCCGCCCTGGCCAGGATTCTTGTCGTCTTGTGCCCCGCCCTGCCCCGCGCCCGGCGGCGTGGCGCCCGCCGTGCCCAAGTTGATCAGCTGGACCGTGCTCTGGACCGCTTGCGATACCTGCTTGCCGTCCGTATTCTGCGCACCGCCGCCGTTGCCGTTGAAGATGACGCAGCTCGCGTCGCCTGGATGGGTGCCGCAGAAGTCCGGCCGCGGCAGCACGGCTTCGCAGCCCGGCGTGGCCGGCGAGGCCGCACAGGCCTGCAGACTTGGCAGGCGCACGCTGCAACCCTGCAGGCTCGGGCTGGCGATACATTGGCTCAGCGTCGGCAGCACGGCGTCGCAGCCGCGCTCGGAACTCCTGGCCACGCACTGCGACAGGGTCGGCAGCACGCCGCTGCAGCTGGCGTCGTTCGGCTTGCTCAGGCAGGACTGGAAGGTCGCCTCCAGCACCTGGGCGCAGCCCTCGGCCGACGGCGTCACTTTGCAGACTGGCAGCTTGGGCAGCACGTCCTCCAGGCAGCCTGCGCCTTCCGGATGGGCCACGCAGTTCAGGAACTGGTCGCGCGCCAGCACCGGTGCGCAGCCGTAGATGCCGGTGTCCGCACGGCACTCGGCCAGGGTCGGCAGGGTCTGGGCGCAAGCCGGTGCAGCCGGATTGGCGATACAGGCCGTCACCGCATCGTGGCGCTGGATCACCGTGCCGCAGCCGTAGCCGGACGAATTCGCCTGGCAGCTGTCGTAGCTCGGGATCTTGGCCGCGCAACCCGGCTGCTTCGGATCGGCCAGGCAGACGTCGATCTCATGCTGAGCCAGCACCACGCTGCAGCCCGGGGCCGCCGGGTTGGCCTGGCAGGTCTCGAGCTTCGGCAGCACCTTGCCGCAGTTGGCGCCGTTCGGGTCTATCGTACAGGCCTGCACCGCTTTCGAGATGAGGTCGGCGCAGCCGGCCGCACCCGGGGTGACAAGGCAGGCTTCCAGAGTCGGCGGTGCAGGCGGCGGTGGTGGCGGTGAGCTCACGTCCGAAACCGTGCCACTCGCGACCTGCGTCGTGGCCGCGGCAATACTCACCGCGCCGCTGATGGAGGAGACACTGGCGCCTGGGCTGATTTCCACCGTGCCGCTGCCGCCGTCAAGCGCGATCGCTTTCGATGCCGTTATGCTGCCGCTCACCTTGATCCGGCTATCGGAACCGCTTCCCGTCGTGTACAGCGTGGCCAGTACCTGGCTGTTCGGGCCGGAACTCAGGTTGATCGAACCAGGTACCGAGATGTTTCCGGTATTTTCCAGGACCAGGCTGCTCGACGCCGTCAGGTTCGCATCGATGGTGATGGGACCGGTATGGCGGCTGTTGCCGAGATTAATCTCGAACAGGCCGGAACTCAGGCGGCCCAGGGTCGCGGCGTCGAGCCAGAGTACGCCGGGGTCCGCGGTGCCGGCGCCGACGACAATGGCGCGGCCCGGGTCGTAGGAGGTGAAGCTGAGGATCGGCAGCTGGGCACTGGTGCCCTTGTCGATGCTGCCGGACAGCGTCACCTTGTTGGCGGCGATGTCGATGTAATTGCCGGTGGCGAGCGAGCCGCCGGCGCCGAGGATGAAGGCATTCCCGGCGCGGAAATCGAGGTCGCCGTCGCGGCTGGCGACGCGGGCGTTGACGCTGATGTCGTTGCCGGCCTGGGCGCGCACGCTGCCCGCGGCTTCGATCGTATTGCTGATGGTAAGGTCGTGCTGGGCCTGCAGCACCACGTCGGTGCCGGCGGCCGTCAAGGTGGCCGGGGCGATGCGGGTGACGCCGGTCTGCGCGCCGTTGGCGCTGGAAGCCACGTCCTTCGCGCTGGCGGTGCCGCTGGCGACGACTTCGATGTCATAGGGGTCGAGCAGCCAGCTGCCGTTCTTGCCGGCCTTGCCGCCGGCGGCGCTGACGCTCACGCCGTCCACGCTCAGCAGATGGCCCGAGGTCTCGACCAGGCCGCCGTTGCCGCTGCCCGCGCCGCGCGCGGAGATGCTGCCGGCCGCGCGGGTCTCGCCATCCGACCACAGCACGACCTTGCCGCCCTGGCCCTCGCCGGTGGCGTCGGCGCTGATGCTTGCGCCGGCGTCCATGCGGGTCGATTGCGCGCGCTGCACGCTGCCGCCGCCTTGATAGTCGCCGCCCACCAGCACGCTGCCGCCGACCTGCTTGCCGCCGGCGTCCACGCTGGCCTGGCCTTCGATGGCGACCTGGCCGCCCAGCACCTGGATCTCGCCGCCCTGGCCCGCGCCCCTTGCGCTGGTCGCGCTGCCGGCGCCCAGCGTCGTCATGCCGCTGGCTTTCAGGACGATCTTGCCGTTCGCGCCGACCACGGCGCTGTCCGCGTTCACCAGGCCGCGCTGGTTCACCAGCGCGCCGAAGATGCCGATGCGGCCGCCCTCGGCGACCAGCTTGCCGAGGTTGAGCGCCTGGTCGCCGGGCGCCGAGACCACCACCTGCAGGTTGGGGTCGGAGGAATCGACCAGCTGCACGCTGCGGCCGGCCGCCAGCACCACCTCGCCGTTCGGGGCGCTGACGATGCCGTTGTTCTCGACGTTCGGCGCGATCAGGAAGACCTTGCCGCCGTTCGGCGTCGTGATGGCGCCGTCGTTGCGCACCGTGCCCGCGGCAGCGCCGGCCTGGAAGTTCTTCTTCCCGGCCAGGAAATCGGCGTCGGACAGGTTCAGGGTCGAGGCCACCAGGCCGTTCACGTCCACGCGCGCGCCCTGGCCGAACAGGATGCCGTTCGGGTTGATCAGGAAGACCTTGCCGTTCGATTGCAGGGCGCCGAGGATCTTCGTCGGGTCCTGGCCGACAATGCGGTTCAGCACCGCGCTGTCGCTGCTCTGCTGGATGAAGCGGGTGATCTCGCCGGCCCCGATATTGAAGCTCTGCCAGTTGATGATGGTGCCGGGCGTGTTCGTGATCGAGAACACGTTGCCCTGCTGGTTGAAGCTGGCCTGGCCGGCCACCACCTGCGGCAGGGTCGGCGCGGCTTGCGCGGCGGGGCCGCCCAGGTAGCAGGCGGCGAGCAGCAGCGCGCTCGCCTTGCGCCGGAAGCTGCCTTGTTCGATAGTCGTCGTCATTGTCGTTCCCCGTTCCATCAATAGGCCAGGCCTACGCGGACATGAAGCTTGTTCTTGCTGGTGGCCTGGACCTGGCCGGTGTGGATGCCGTGGCCGTAGTCGAGCTGCACGCTGGCCTTGTCGCCGGCCGCGAAGCGCAGGCCCAGGCCCACGCTGGAGATCGCGGTGCGGCGCAGTTCGCCCGGCAAGATGTGGTTGCGCTGACCCCAGGCGCTGTCGTAGAAGCCCAGCAGGCGGCACTGCCAGAAGGCGCGCGTGCACAGGTTGGGCGTGTACAGCTCGACGTTGGTGACGAAGCCGGAGTCGGTGGCCAGGTCGCGCTCGCCGAAGCCGCGCACCGTGGTCGAGCCGCCGGCGCCGAACTGCTCGCCCGGCACCAGCGCGTCGCCGGTGGCCTGGCCGTTCAGCAGCACGCGGGTCTGCCAGTCGCCGGCGATCACGTTCGAGATCGCGGCCGAGAAGCGCAGCATGCTGTAGCTGGCCTTGGCGTTTGCCCGCACCGACGCGAAATCGCGGGTGCCGCCGCGCGACCCGCCTGCGATGTTCTGCAGGACGGTCAGCGCGAAGCTGGCTTCGCCGTCGGCGGTGACGGCATTGCCGGCCCAGCCAAAACTCAGCGGGTGCACGGTGACGTCGTTGCCGAAGTTCTGGCCGCCGAAGACGACGTTATTCTTGAATGCCTTGTAGTCGACGCCATAGACCAGGCGCGACTCCAGGCTGCCGCGCTTGGCCAGCGCATGCGTGTATCGGGCGCCGTAGACCGCGCCCTTGCCGCTCACGGCCAGGTCGAAGATGCCGGCATTGACGGTACCCGAGTCGACGTTCGAGTAGCTGGCGAACAGGTCGACGGCATCGCCGAGGCTGTACAGCGGGATGTGATAGCCGGCCGACCAGACGGCCACGCGGTCGGGACGCTCGGCGGTGGTGGTGTACTGCAGCGAGCCGACATGGTCGCGGCCCCACAGGTTGGCATGCTGGAGCATCACGCCGGCGTGGGTTTCGCCGGTGGCTTCGGTGCCGGTGTTATCAAGGCTGACCATGACTTTCCACGGGCGCTCGTCCACCACCTCGACGCGGGCTTCGACTTCGTCGTCGGCTTCCGCGCCGGCCAGGTTCAGCTTCACTTTCTTGGCTGGGTTCTCGTTCACCAGGCGGAGATTGGCGGAGACTTCCTGCAGGTTCGGGGTCCGGCCCGGCTGCAGCGTCGGCAGGCCTGCACGGATGTTCGCCTCACTAAAGTAGCGGTTGCCGCCGACCGCCACACGGGATAAACGGGTCTGGATCACGTTCAGGCGCACCACGCCGCCGTTCAGTTCCTGCTCGGGCAGCTGGACGGTGACGACCTGGTAGCCGCGCGCGTGGTACAGCGCCTCGAGCGCTTCGAGGGCACGCTGGACATCACCGAAATCGCGTCCCGGCCCGGTAAAGGGCGCCACCGCGGCCTGCACCTCGGCGGGCGCCAGCAAGGTATTGCCGCTGACCTCGAAGCGGCTGATCTGGAAACGGACCTCGTCGTCCGCCCACGCTGCGCCGACGGCGGCGGCCAGCACGGTCGCTGCGAACAGGCGTGCCAGGTGATGCGTCATATTCTTGTTCATTTTGTCGTGGAAGAAACCCCTGTGAGCGCAAGTGTAAACATGGATCACTTGCCTAGGAGAAAATTTCATGAAAATAGGGAATCTTCCCCTCGTGGTGGGGGGATTGGGCGGCGCCGGCGTTGCACGAGCGATACAGGCTGGTCGCGCGCTTACTTGGTCTCGAAGGTCGTGACGCCGTCCCAGCCCTCGCCCGGCGGCTGTACGCGCCAGACGGCAATCCGCTCCAGATAGAGCGTGTACAGACCACGCGCCGGATGCGCCGCGCGCAGGGCCTCGATGCGGCGCTCGGCCTCATTCCACCGCTGGGCGCGCACCAAGGCCAGGGCTTCGTCCCAGTCGCGCAGCTCGTCGATGATCGTGGACGCCAGCTCGACCGGTTTGCCGAGCGGCTCGAAGATCGCCACCGGCTCGTTCTTGCCCTTGACCCGCACCAGGTCCAGCTCGCGGTAGGCGAATTCCGGCGCCGCCAGCCGGGTGGCCGCGCCCACCGCGATGCCGACCCCGTAGACCTTGGTGATGCCCTCCAGGCGCGAACCCAGGTTCACGGCGTCGCCCATGACGGTGTAGGCGCGGCGGATGCTCGACCCCATGTCGCCGACGTGCATGTGGCCCGTGTTGATGCCGATGCCGATCTTCAGCTCGGGCCAGCCGCGCTTCAGGAAGTCGCGGTTCAGGCGCTCGGCGGAGGCCTGCATTAGCAGCGAGGTCGCGACCGCGCGGCTGGCGTGGTCGGGAAAGGCCACCGGCGCGCCCCAGAAGGCCATCACGGCGTCGCCGATGTACTTGTCGAGCGTGCCCTGGTGGCTGGAGCGGATGTCCTCGGACATCGCCGTCAGATAGAGGTTGATGTACTCGCGCAGCGCCTTCGGGCTCAGGCCCTCGGAGATGGTGGTGAAGCCGCGCACGTCGACGAACATCACCGACAGCTCGCGGCTCTCGCCGTCCATGTTGTAGGCTTCCGGGTTCTCGGCCATCTTCGCCACCAGCTCCGGCGCCACGTATTCGCCGAAGCGCGAGACCAGCGCCCTGCCCTTGCGGAATTCGAACAGGTAGCCCCAGGCGAGGTTGAGGACGAACAGCAGGGCGATCAGGCTCAGCGACATCCCCAGGCGCAGCATCCAGTCGAGGGCGTGGTAGACGTAGTAGTTCAATCCGCAGACCGCGGCCGCCACCGCCGCCGCCAGCAGCACGGCAGGCAGCGGCGCCAGGGCAGGCAGCGCCAGCGCCAGCACGAGGCCGGCCAGCACCAGGATCGCGGCGTCGGCGCCGTCCGCCATGTCGGGCCTGAACTTGATCGTGTCGTCGAGGATGGACTTGATCATGTTGGCGTGGACTTCGACCCCGGGATATTCCGGGTTCACCGGCGTCGGCCGCAAGTCGTTCAGGCCGGGCACGGTGGTCCCGACCAGCACGATGTTCCCCTCGAGGACAGGCTTGCTCACCGTGCCGGCGATCACGTCGCTGGCCGAAACGTAGGTGAAGGCGCCGCCGTCGCGCCCGCCCGGTCCGCGGAATTCGATGGCGTCGGTCAGCTTCTCGCCGACCCGGACCTGCAGCTGCCGGCGTTCCTTGCCGCTGCCGACCCACATGCCGATCGCTTCGGGCGCGGCGGTCGCGAGTTCGCGTGCCGACAGCTGGTCGGCGGGTTTGAGGAACACCGGCCTTGGCGGGCTGGCGCCGAGCGCCGCCGCCACTGTCGCCAGCGACAGGGTCGGGTAGTAGGCATCGCCGATCCTGACCAGCAGCGCGGCATTGCGCAGGATGCCGTCCGCATCCAGGATGGCGGTGAACACGCCGCCGCCGGCGGCGGCGTCCTGCAGGCGCGCCAGGTTGGCGATATAGCCGTCGTTGCCGATGGCCGGCACCACGCGTCCATTCAGGTCCTCGACACGGAAGGCCGGCGCCGGCAGCTTGCCCTTGCGCTCGGAATCCGTGAAGGTGTAGCCCAGCACCACCGGCTTGTCCCGCAGGGCCTTGACCAGCAGGCCGTCGTAGTCGAGCGCTTCCTTCAGGCCGCCGACCTTCTGCGCGAAGCCCGGCACGTCCTTCAACTCTTTGCGTGCCAGTTCATCGAGGACGCCATAGCCCGAGCTCTCGTCCGCTTCCGCGAACACGATGTCGTAGCCGACCGCGGCGACGCCGTAATGGTCGGTCAGCCCGGACGTCAGCTGCGCCATCACCTTGCGGTTCCAGGGAAAGTGGCCCAGTCTGGCGATGCTCTTTTCGTCGATGTCGACGATCACGATGCGCGGGTCGTGCACGGCCGGCGTCAGGCGCATGCGCAGGCCGGCGATGAAGGTATCGAGACGGTCGACGGCATCCAGGCGCAGGTCGCCCGAAACCTGCAGCAGGGCCGCCAGGGTCAGTGCCAGGCCGGCGGCCCAGCGCGCCCCGAATTTGCGAAACCCGTTGCGAAACTTTT
Organism: Telluria sp. GW821-FHT07G12; assembly: GCF_059418525.1. Classification (NCBI taxonomy): domain Bacteria; kingdom Pseudomonadati; phylum Pseudomonadota; class Betaproteobacteria; order Burkholderiales; family Oxalobacteraceae; genus Telluria; species Telluria sp. GW821-FHT07G12. Next base: position 435,977 of record NZ_JBWKQA010000001.1, read on the forward strand.
CCCTCACAGCTTACGCCCGATAACCCGGAATCCTGCTCTCGTCGACGGCGTCGACCTGGTGCGCATCCATGTGCTGCTGCGCGAACTTCAGGTAGACCTTCTCGCGCACGAAGATGTCGAAGAGGTCCGGGTCGATGTGGCCGTTCTCGGCGAACTTGCCGAGGATGGCGAGCGACTCCGACAGCGTCTTGCCCTTCTTGTAGGGGCGGTCGGCGGCGGTGAGGGCCTCGAAGATGTCGGCGATCGCCATGATGCGCGCCTGCACCGACATCTGGTCGCGGGTCAGGCCTTTCGGATAGCCCTTGCCGTCCATGCGCTCGTGGTGGCCGCCCGCGTATTCCGGCACGTTCTTGAGGTGCTTGGGCCAGGGCAGCGATTCCAGCATCCGGATCGTGACCCAGATGTGGTTGTTGATGATCTTGCGCTCGTCGTCGGTCAGGGTGCCGAAGCGCACGGTCAGGTTGCGGACTTCTTCCTCGTCGAGCAGGTCGCGCTCCTGGCCATTCGGCCCGGTCCAGCGCTGGCGCGCGATGCGGTAGACGCGCTCCTGGTCGGCCGGGAGCATGCCCTCGCCGCCGACGTTGGCGCGGCGCAGGAACTCGCGGTCGTCAACCAGGCGCTTCTGCTCGGCCGCCAGCAGGTCGTCGATGGCGGCGACGTTGGCGTTCGGCTCCAGCTTGGCTTTCAGCGCGCGGATCTCGGCGTCGCGCAGCATCACCTCGATGCGGGTGTCGACCATGTGGATGCGGTCGAAGATGGTTTCCAGCTTGGTCGACTTGTCGACCACGTGGACCGGCGTCGTGATCTTGCCGCAGTCGTGCAGCAGGCCGGCCAGCCACAGTTCCTTGCGGTCGGCGTCGCTCATGCTGAAGTCGGCCAGCGGTCCCTTGTCCGTCTTGTGCACGGCCTCCGCCAGCATCATGGTCAGCTCGGGCACGAACTGGCAATGACGGCCGGTATAGGGCGACTTCTCGTCAATGCCGATGTTGATCAGGTTGACCAGCGCCTCCAGCAGGTTCTCCAGCTGCTGGATCAGCTGCTCGCTGGTGAGCGCCACCGCGGCCTGCGACGCCAGCGCCTCGATGAAGCGCTGGTCGGTGCTGGAAAAGCTGCGGATCGCGCCGGTCTCGGCATCCATCGCGTTGATCAGCTGGAGCACGCCCACCAGCTCGCCCTCGTGGTCGGTCATCGGCACCGTCAGGAAGGACTGCGAGTGGTAGCCGAAGGTCTGGTCGAACAGGCGCATGCCGGAGAAGTTGAAGACGTCGGCCTTGTAGACGTCCTCGATGTTGACCGACTGGTTGAAGTTGGCCGCATAAGCCGCCACCGAGGCCAGGTTCCGGCTGCCGTAGGCATCCAACAGCGGGATCGGCGGGAGGTCGATCTTGTTGCCGCTGATGCCGCCCTGGTGGATCTCCAGCGAATCGTTCAGCGAGATGTGGAAGCACAGGCTCTGGCCGTCGGCGCTGGGGCGGTACAGCGTGCCGCCGTCCGCATTGGTCATGCCTTTCGCCACCCGCAGGATGCGCTCGAGGAAGGCCTCGATGTCGTGGTTCTCGCCAAGGGCGACGCTGACTTCGGTGAGCAGGTGCAGCCGCTCGGCGATATTGGACGGGGTGAGCTCTTGCATGGGGGCGGAATTGATTGTTGCCGGTGTGTAATGACAAACAGTTTATCCTTGTTGCCGCGGCCTGTACACCTGGTGATGCGTAATTGCAAATTTGCAGAAATCCCCTCCTCATTGGGGCTATTATTCACAGCTGCACAGGCTGTAAAAAGAACACAGAATAACTAGGGAACGCTATGAAATTCCGATTCTGGGGCGTGCGGGGATCGATCCCCTCCCCCGGGCCGCGCACCGTCCGCTATGGCGGCAACACCACCTGTATCGAAGTTCGCAGCAAGGCCGGCGAGCTGATCGTCCTCGACGCCGGCACCGGCATCTACGCGCTGGCGCAGGACCTGATGGCGCGCCGTGCAGCGGGCGGCGGCGACATCCGCGCCAGCATTTTCATCACCCACAGCCACTGGGACCACATCCACGGCCTGCCCTTCTTCACGCCGCTGTTCGTGAAGGGCACGCGGGTCTGCCTGCACGGCGCCCACGATCCGGTCACCGGCAAGGGCATCGAACACGTGATGGCGGTGCAGCTGCAGAACAGCTACTTCCCGGTCAGCGAAGAACGGATGGACGCCACCATCGATTACCGCACCCTGGAGATTGGCGAGCCGCACCACGTTGGCGAAGTCCGCATCGACAACGTGGTGATGAACCATCCGGTCACCAACCTCGGCTACCGCATCGGCTGCGACGGCAAGTCGGTATTCTTCACCGGCGACCACGAAGCCTTTTACAACCCATGCGCGGCGGACGATCCGCAGCACGCGGCGATGGCGCAGGAGATCGCGCGCCGCCAGCAGGAGATCGATGCCGCCATGGCCGGCGTCGACGCGCTGATCGTCGACTGCTCGTACACGATCCAGGAATACCCGGCCAAGCAGGGCTGGGGCCACGGCACCTTCGACGGCGCGCTGGAGATGGCGCTGCGGGTCGGCGCAAAGGCGCTGTACTGCACCCACCACGAACCGACGCGCAGCGACGACGAGCTGGAAGCCGTGTTTGCCCAGGCCCTGGCACGCTTCGAAGGCCGCCTGAACGGCCTGCGCGTGGTGCTGGCCAGCGAAGGGCTGGAGGTCGAGCTGTGAGCAGCGAGGCCTTCTTCCGCAAGCTGCAGGAAGTCACCACCAAGATCCACGCCACCGCCAACCTGGACGAGATCATGCTCGACCTCGGGCTGGATTTCTGCGAGCTGTTCCACAGCGACCGCTTTACCTTGTACGCGGTTTCGCCGGAAAAGGACAGCATCGTCGCGCGCGTGAAGACCGGGCTGTCGTCCTTCCGCGACCTCAAGCTGCCGGTCGGCCCGAGCTCGGTGGCCGGCTTCGTTGCGCAAGCGCGCCAGACCGTCAACATCGCCGACGTCTACGACGACGCCGAACTGCGCCGGCTCTCGCCGGAGCTGCAGTTCCAGCGCGGCGTCGACCAGCGCACCGGCTACCGTACCCGCGAGATGCTGGTGGCGCCGCTGGTCTCGAAGCACGGCGAGCTGCTGGGCGTGGTCCAGTTCATCAACCACCAGGGCGGCGGTCCCTTCCCCGCCATCTGCGTGGAAGGCGTGAAGCAGCTGGGCGAGACCCTGTCGGTGGCCCTGTTCCAGCGGCTGCAGCCGCGCCGCCCGCGCGGCAAGTACGATGCGCTGGTGCAGGAGGCGGTGATGTCGGCCGCCGAGCTGGAACGGGCCACGCGCACCGCGCGCGACAAGGACCGCGACATCGAGGCGGTGCTGCAGGAAGACTACCGCCTGCGCCCATCGCTGATCGGCCAGGCCCTGTCCAGCTATTTCGGACTGCCCTACGAGCCCTTCCGCCAGGACCGCATCAAGCCGGTCGAGCTGCTGCGCAACCTGAAGCAGCAGTACATCGAGGAGAACGGCTGGCTGCCGCTGGAAGACGGCAAGGATGGCCTGGTGGTAATGGCGCTGGACCCGGAGCGCGTCGCCAGCAGCCGCATCGTGAGCCAGGTGTTCCAGCGCGCCCGCGTGTCCCTGCGCGTGACCACGCGCCACGACCTGCGGCTGTCGATCGAGGAGTGGTTCGGCAAGGGCAGCGCCAGCGCCGGCGAGGACAACGCCTCGGTCGGCGAGCTGCTGTCCAGCCTGGACGAGGGCGACGAGGAGCACGAGGACGGCGGCGCCGAAGTCTCGGAAGCGGTCGAGAACGAGCTGGTCAAGCTGGTCAACAAGATCATCGTCGAGGCTTACCGCCAGGGCGCCTCCGACATCCACATCGAACCGCAGCCGGGCAAGGGCAAGACCGGCGTGCGCTTCCGCAAGGACGGCACCCTGGTGCCCTATATCGAGATCCCCGCCAGCTACCGCAACGCGCTGGTGGCGCGCATCAAGATCATGTGCGATCTCGATATCTCGGAGCGCCGCAAGCCGCAGGACGGCAAGATCAAGTTCAAGAAATACGGCCCGCTCGACATCGAGCTGCGCGTCGCCACCGTGCCCTCCGCCGGCGGCGTCGAAGACATCGTGATGCGCATCCTGCAGGCCGGCGAACCGATCCCGATGGCGCAGCTGGGCATCCTGCCGCACAACCTGGAACGGCTGAAGAGCGCGATCGAAAAGCCCTACGGCCTGTTCTTCGTCTGCGGCCCGACCGGCTCCGGCAAGACCACCACCCTGCACTCCATCCTGTCGCACCTGAACACGCCGGAGACCAAGATCTGGACCGCCGAGGACCCAGTCGAGATCACGCAAAAGGGCCTGCGCCAGGTGCAGGTGAACCGCAAGGCCGGCATGGATTTCGCCACCGTGATGCGGGCCTTCCTGCGCGCCGATCCGGACATCATCATGGTCGGCGAGATGCGCGACCGCGAGACCGTCAGCACCGGCATCGAAGCCTCGCTGACCGGCCACCTTGTGTTCGCCACCCTGCACACCAACAGCGCGCCGGAATCCATCGTGCGCCTGCTGGACATGGGCATGGACCCGTTCAACTTTGCCGACGCGCTGATCGGCATCCTGGCCCAGCGCCTGGCCAAGCGCCTGTGCATCCACTGCCGCCAGGCCTATGCGCCGGACGAGGACGAAGTGAAGGCCCTGCTGGCGGAATTCTGCGAGGAGCTGCAGGCGACCGAAGCTTTCAGGCGCGATCCCGATGCCGGGCGCGAACAGGTTCTGGCCACCTGGCGCCAGCGCTACGCCGGTCCGGACGGCCGCTTCACGCTCTACCGCGCGGTCGGCTGCGCGGAGTGCACCAAGGGGTATCGCGGCCGGGTCGGCCTGCACGAGCTGATGCTCGGCAGCGACAAGACCAGGCGCCTGCTGACCGAGCACGCGCGCGTGGCCGCGCTGCTCGCCCAGGCGCTGGAAGACGGCATGCTGACGCTGAAGATGGACGGCATCGAGAAGGTGCTGGCCGGGATCACCGACATCAAGATGGTGCGCGCAGTATGTGTAAAATGATTAACTCAACCGTAGTTCAACCGAGGAGAGAAGCAATGAAACGTTTCACCCTGGCGGCGCTGGCCGGCGTCGCCCTGTTGTCCGGATGTGCCACCGAAGGCACGGCTAAGGGCTCGCAAGAGACCGATCATGGCTACACGCTCGGCACCTATATTCCACGCAAGGCCGCGCCGTCCGAGAACGTCAAGACGGTCGACCGGCAGGCGATGGAGAACGACCGCATCATGAATAGCGGCGTCAACAACGGGCCGGGCGGCAAATAAGCCGGCGCCACCGGAAACGAAGGGCCAGGCTTGAACCCCTGGCCCTTTTCATTGCCGCGGTCCGCCTCAGTCGCCGGCGTTCTGGACGAACACCGCCGTCGTGCGCGCCGGGATGCTGAAGGTCCCGCCGTTGCGCTCGAAGTCGGACGCCTTCACCACCTCGTCGCTGCCGTTGCGCTGGATGCGGTGCAGCTGCAGCTTGCGGCCCCTCAAGGCCGGCACGGCGATGGTCTTCGTGGTCTTGTCGACGTTGAACACCACCACCACGCCCTTGTACTGGGCGCCCGCATACTTCCCTGGATCGTTGCCGTCGATTTCCATCACGATCACGCCCGGCACCTGGTCGGGGCCGACGTTGTGGAACTTCAGGCGATCGATCACGTCCTGGGCCGTGCGCAGGCGGAACAGGCTGCTGTCCTTGCGGATCGCCAGCAGGTCTTCGAAGGCCGCCTTGGCGGACAGGATGGCGCGCGTGTCCGGCTTGATCAGCGGATTGCGCAGGATCGGCGCCATGATGCCCCAGTTGTCCTGGTTCGGTCCCGCCATCGGCAAGCCGACGCCGAAGTTGTTCGAGGCGTAGCTGTAGTCCAGGCGGTTGAACCAGTCGCCGGCGTTGTAGCTGTCGCGGTCGAGCGACTTCGAACGCAGGATCTCCTGGCCCGCGTGGATGAAGGGCACGCCCTGCGCCAGCAGCACGATGGACGCCCCCAGGTTCTGCACGCGCACACGGTCCGCCAGCGAGGTCGATTGCGGCAGGCGGAAGGCGTTGATGTCGAACAGGGTCTGGTTGTCGTGGGCCTCGATGTAGTTGATGGTCTCCGACGGCTGCGCGGCGAAGCCCGCCTGCTGGCCGAAGTAGTCGATCTGGGCGTTGGTGCGCAGGGAGCCGAAACGGTCGGTGAAGCGGTAGTCGCGCAGGGTGCCGGACAGGCTTACCCTCACCATGTCGGCCAGGCGCAGGGCGTCGTCGCGGCTCTGGTTGGCCTGGCCGTTCGGGTCGTACCACACGCCATTGATGAAGCCCTGCTGGCTGACGAGGGCGCCGCCATTGTCGCAGCAGCCGCCGCCGCGCACGGCGTCGCGCATGCGGTCGTTGAAGGAGCCGATGCCGGTGCCGGCCATGTTGGCCTGGCGCGCCTGCACGAAGCGGGCGTCGTTGGCGACGTTACCGAAGTTCCAGGCTTCGCCGTACAGGTAGATGTCGCGGCCGGCGGCCTGGTTCACGGATGCCTGCAGGCGCTTGAGCAGATCGAGCGGCGTGAAGCCCATGATGTCGAAGCGGAAGCTGTCGACCTTGTACTGCTTGGCCCACAGCGAGACCGAGTCGATCATCAACTTGCCCATCATCGCGTTTTCCTGGGCGGTGTCGGCGCAGCAGCTGTCGTTCAGGATGTTGCCGTTGGCGCCCAGGCGGTAGTAATAGGTGGGCACGATGCGGTCCAGCACCGACAAGGGTCCCTGCTGCGACTGGCTGGTGTGGTTGTAGACCACGTCCATGGTCACGCGCAGGCCGGTCTCGTGCAGGCCCTGCACCATCGCGCGGAACTCGCGCACGCGCGCGGCGCCATCGTTGGCATCGCTGGCATAGCTGCCTTCCGGCGCGTTGTAGTGGACCGGGTCATAGCCCCAGTTGAAGCAGTCGCTGTCCGCTACCTGCGCGACGGCGGCCTGCTGGTCGGTCCAGTCGGCGCCGGCGTTCGGGATCGTCGGCGACACGCAGCCGGCTTCGTTCACGCTGGCGAAATCGAAGCTGGGCAGCAGGTGCACGTGGGTCATGCCGGCCTTCTGCAGCGACTTCAAATGGCGCATCGGGTTGGCGTCGACGTCGGTGAAGGCCAGGTACTTGCCGCGGTGCGCGGCCGGCACCGTTTTGTCCAGCGCCGAGAAGTCACGGATGTGCAGCTCGTACAGCGCGATGTCGGTGGGGGCGTCCAGCTTCGGAATGCGCTGGTCGTCCCAGCCGGCCGGTTTCAGCGCCGGGCTGTCGAGATTCGCCACGAAGGAGCGCGTGCTGTTGGCGTTCAGGCTGAGCGAATACGGGTCGGTGACGGTATTGGTCACGAGCGCATTGTTCGCCCAGCGCGACAGCACCTGCACCGTGTAGGTGTAGTAGGCGCGGTTGGTCCAGGAGGCGTCCGGCGCCGTGTAGCGCCACACGCCGCTGGCCGCATCCTTCGTCATCGCCACGGTGCCGGTGGCCGCCGCAGTCGCATTCGGATAGACGTTCAGCGAGACCGATTTGGCGGTCGGCGCCCACACGCGGAAGGTCGGTGCGCCGCTGCGGTCGAAGCTCAGGCCCAGCTGGGCGTTGCTTGCTGCCGGGGCGAACACCTCGTCCAGCATGCCCGCCATCTGCAGCGAGGTCACCTGCACCAGATTGCCGCCGCCGTCGTACTGGGCGATCGCGAACTGGCCGCTGGCCAGCTGCGCGGCTTTCGCGGCGTCGACGCTGGACAGCTGCAAGCCGGTCGCGCCTTGCAAGTGCGGATACTTCTGGCGGAGGGCGTCCGTGAGCGGCGCCGGGTTCAGGGCGAAGCTGCCGCCGGCGCCGGCCAGGCCGCTGGCGGCATCGGGCGTGGCGCTCAAGCCGCCGTTCGCGGCGTAGAACAGTTTATAGCTGGCGCCGGAGGCCGGCACGCCCGGCCAGGCCAGCGTGGTGGCGGACAGCCAGTGTGCGCTGGCGTTGCCCAGGTTACCGTAGCTGAGCGCCGGCGCGCTGCTGTAGACCGTGCAATCGCCTTCCATCAGCCAGACTTCCTGGCCTTTGGTAGTGACATCCGCGTTCAGGTCGGCGTGCTGGTCATTGCCGCAGTTCTTGAAGCCGGTGCCGTCGGTGACCAGGAACCAGATCGCGCTCTTACCCGCAGCCAGCGGGATGTCGACGTAGCCGCCGAAGGCGTCCGTGTTCGCGAACATGAAGCGGTCGGTGATCCAGGCCGAGCTGGGGTGCTGCGGGCCGTCCCAGGAATACACGCCCCATTGCGCGGTGTCGTTCTGGATGCGGTGGAAGTGCATGCGGATGCTGCCGGGCGCCACCGGCGCGGCGGATGCGCTCGGTGCCGCTGCCAGCAGGCGGGTGCCGGAGCTGGTGGCCTGTTGCGTGCTGTCCCCTGCTCCACATCCGGAAAATGCGCCGGCAAGTACCGTGGACACACAAACGGCTGCAGCAAAGCGCAGCCGTGAAGTTAAACTACGTCTGGTTAGCATATCGTCCCCTCTGATTATTATCGGTGGCAAGAGCCACTGTGTAATATTACTACTTACGATAACAAAAAAGTAAGGGAACGTTGTTGCGTGGCGTGCACAAACAAAAAGGGCAGAGTTTTCACCCTGCCCTTCTCATGGGAAGCGATGTCCGCTTACAGGATGTGGGTACCGATCCACCAGGCGATCGCCGCCATGAAGGCCGAGGCCGGGATCGTGAAGACCCATGCCCAGACGATGTTGCCGGCCACGCCCCAGCGCACCGCCGACGCCTTCTGCGCCGAGCCGACGCCGACGATGGCGCCGGTGATGGTGTGGGTGGTCGAGACCGGCACGCCGATCGCGCTGGCCAGGAACAGGGTGATGGCGCCGCCCGATTCGGCGCAGAAGCCGCCCACCGGTTTCAGCTTGGTGATCTTCTGGCCCATGGTCTTGACGATGCGCCAGCCGCCGAACAGGGTGCCCAGCGAGATCGCCGTGTAGCAGGAGATGATCACCCACAGCGGCGGCGCGGCATCGCCGGCCTGCGAGACGCCGGCAAAGATCAGCATCATCCAGATGATGCCGATGGTCTTCTGGGCGTCGTTGCCGCCGTGGCCCAGGCTATAGGCCGCGGCCGAAACCAGCTGCAGGCGGCGGAACCAGGTGTCGACCTTGCGCGGTGGAGTCTTCACGAAGATCCAGGACACGGCCAGCATCACGAGCGAACCGAGCAGGAAGCCCAGCAGCGGCGACAGGATGATCCAGGTGACGGTCTTCAGCAGGCCGCCGCCGACCAGCGCGCCAGTGCCCGACTTGGCCACGGCCGCGCCCACCAGGCCGCCGATCAGGGCGTGCGAGGACGAGGACGGGATGCCGTAGTACCAGGTGATGACGTTCCAGACGATGGCGCCGATCAGCGCACCGAAGATCACGTACTGGTCGACGATGTGCGGGTCGACGGTGCCCTTGCCCACCGTGGAGGCGACGTGCACGCCGACGGTGAAGATGGCGACAAAGTTGAACAGCGCGGACATGGCCACCGCGGTCTGGGGTTTCAGCACCCCGGTCGACACCACCGTCGCGATCGCGTTGGCGGCATCGTGGAAGCCGTTCATGAAGTCGAAGACCAGCGCTAAAAGGACGAGCAGGCCCAGCACGTAAATGCTGATATGAAGATGATCCATATTGTTTTTATTGTTTTGGGCTTACGCGTTTTCGACGATGATGCCTTCGATGATGTTCGCGACATCCTCGCAGCGGTCGGTGACGGTTTCCAGGATCTCGTAGATGGCTTTCATCTTGATCAGGTTACGGACGTCCGGCTCGTCGCGGAACAGCTTGGACATGGCGGCGCGCATCACGTGGTCGGCGTCCGATTCCAGGCGGTCGATCTCTTCGCAGATCGCGACCATCTTCTGGGCGTTATCCATGTTGTGCAGCATGCCGACGGCCTGCTGGACCTTTTCGCAGCAGGCCAGGCACAGCTCGGCCAGGCGCTTGGCTTCCGGGGTCACGGCGTGCAGGTCGTACAGCGAGATGGTCTGGGCAGCGTCTTCCATCATGTCGAGGATGTCGTCCATGCGGGTGATCAGCTTGTGGATGTCGTCACGGTCGAGCGGGGTGATGAAGGTCTTGTGCAGCAGGTCGACGCATGCGTAGGTGATCTTGTCCGCCTGTTTTTCGATGCTCTCCACAGCGTGGGTGCGGTTTTCCAGGTCGTCGAAGTTGGTCATCAGGCCGACCATTTCCTGTGCACCCTTGACGCACAGCGCCGCGTGCTGGTTGAACAGATCGAAAAATTTGCCCTCGGTGGGCATCAGGCGTCCAAACATATGGTTCTCCGTTGTAAATCTCTTGGAACTTCTTTAAGGGCCGCGGCGCAGGTCGCACCGCGGTCGTTATCGGCTTAGTCGCCCTGGTAGATGGACAGACTGCCGCTGTAATTCCCGAACTTGGTATACATACCCATCCAGGTCAGTCGCACCGCCCCGATCGGGCCGTTACGCTGTTTACCGATAATGATCTCGGCGGTACCTTTGTCGGGCGAGTCCGGGTTATAGACTTCATCGCGATACAGGAAAATGATGACGTCCGCATCCTGCTCGATAGCGCCCGATTCGCGCAGGTCGGACATGACCGGGCGCTTGTTCGGGCGTTGTTCCAGCGATCGGTTCAGCTGGGACAGCGCGATCACCGGACAGCCCAGCTCCTTGGCCAGGCCCTTCAGGCTACGCGAAATCTCGGAAATCTCGGACGCACGGTTGTCGCCCGGTTTCGAACCCTGCATCAGCTGCAGGTAGTCGACAATGATGAGGCCCAGCTTGCCGCACTGGCGGGCCAGGCGGCGCGCGCGGGCGCGCATCTCGATCGGGTTCAGCGCGGGCGTCTCGTCGATGAAGATCTGGGCGTCGTTCATCTTCTGGATGGCGTGCGTCAGGCGCGGCCAGTCCTCGTCGATCAGCTTGCCGGTACGCAGGCGGTGCTGGTCGAGCTGGCCGATCGAGCCCAGCATACGCATGGCCAGCTGGGTGCCGCCCATCTCCATCGAGAAGATCGCGACCGGCAGGCCGGCCTCGACCGCGACGGCTTCGCCGATGTTGACCGAGAACGCGGTCTTGCCCATCGATGGACGGCCGGCAACGATGACCAGGTCGCCCGGCTGCAGGCCGGAGGTCATCTTGTCGAGGTCGATGAAGCCGGTCGGGACGCCGGTGATCTCGCCCTGGTTTTCACGGCTGTAGAGTTCGTCGATACGCTCGACCACCTGGGTCAGCAGCGGCTGCACCGGCAGCCAGCCCTGGGCGCCGCGGGCGCCCTGCTCGGCAATCGCGAAGATGCGCGATTCGGCTTCGTCGAGGATCTGCTTGACCTCGGCGCCCTGCGGATTGAAGGCCTTGGCCGAGACTTCGTCGGCCACGGTGATGAGCTGGCGCAGCACGCCGCGGTCGCGCACGATCTCGGCGTAGCGGCGGATGTTAGCGGCGGACGGCGTGTTCTGCGCCATCGCATTGAGGTACTGCAGCCCGCCCACTTCCTCGGCCTTGCCGAGCTGGACGAGCGACTCGTATACGGTGATCACGTCGGCAGGCTTGCCGGCATTGATCAGGCGGACCATCTGTTCGAAGATGATCCGGTGGTCGTAGCGGTAGAAGTCCTCCGCATGCATGAAGTCGGCAATACGGTCCCACGCCGCGTTATCGCGCAGCAGGCCGCCGATGACGGACTGTTCTGCTTCGATGGAATGCGGGGGAATGCGGAGCGACTCGATCTGCGGGTCTGCTGGGGTGTTCATGGCCGACATTATACCTTTTCCGCATCGACCGCTGAAATGATTGGTGATTTTCCAAGCATAAAAAAAGCCGGGCGAACCCGGCTTTTTTCATTCCAGCAACAAGAAGCGAGAGGAACCGTAGCGAGCGGAAGGAGGTCTGGTTGAGAAGCGCAGCTGTACGAACAGTACAGCCGGTCCGCCGTAGCGGAGCATCGCAAACCGGACCTACGACGCGCAGTAGGTTCCTCGAAGCTTCTTAGGCAGCTTCGCCCACGACTGCCACGGTCACGTCGACGACGACGTCGGTGTGCAGAGCGACGGCAACCGGGTGCTCGCCGGTGGTCTTCAGCGGGCCGGTCGGCATGCGGACGTTGGCCTTCTCGACGGCGAAACCTTGCTTGCTCAGGGCTTCAGCGATGTCGAAGTTGGTCACGGAACCGAACAGACGGCCATCGACGCCAGCTTTCTGGGCGATGGTGATGGTCATGCCGTTCAGCTTCTCGCCCTGGCCTTGTGCGGCTGCCAGCTTCTCGGCGGCTGCCTTTTCCAGTTCGGCGCGCTTGACTTCGAACTCGGCCACGGCCGATTCGGTTGCACGGCGGGCTTTCTTTTGCGGGATCAGGAAGTTACGTGCGTAACCGTCCTTGACCTTGACCACGTCGCCCAGGTTGCCGACGTTGACGACTTTTTCCAGCAGGATGACTTGCATATTATTCTCCAGTATACGTGTCGTGACCGACGATTAAGCGTTGTGCAGGTCGGTGTACGGCAGCAGGGCCAGGTAGCGGGCGCGCTTGATGGCGGTGTCCACTTGGCGCTGGTAGTGCGCCTTGGTACCGGTCAGGCGTGCCGGCATGATCTTGCCGTTTTCCTGGACGAAGTCCTTCAGGGTGTCGACGTCTTTGTAGTCAACCTGTTCCACGTTTGCTGCGGTGAAGCGGCAGAATTTCTTACGCTTGAACAGCGGGTTCTGCTGTTTGCGCTTCAGTTTTTCCTTGGCCTTGTTTTTGTCGAACTTTTTACCGAATGCCATTTTTGGCTCCTGTATCTAATCTAAATGAATTCAATGATGTGAAACACCAGGGCTTTGCTGTTGCGGTTCTTCCTCGCGAGGAAGCCCTTGAACTGGTACACGGCACCAAGTTCGGCATCGGCAAACCGGCCTGAAATATCTCCCGCGGCAAGCGCGGCGATTTCAAACTCGACCTGCCTGGCAATCCCTGCCTCCAGCTGCTGCGATCCATGTAACAGGATGCCGCTGACGATGGGGATGCCGGCCGGGGTATACCGCAAGGTATCGCGTTCCGCGATGCTTGCGACCAGCAACAGCTCGTTCACTGCCCTCTGCGCTTCACTTTCCGAAGAAATTAAGCGGCTGCGGCCGGAGCGGCTGCCTGCTCGGCGCGATGGCTCTTGGCTGCGTCTTCGCGCTGGACCGATTTCATCATCGGCGACGGTGCGGTTTCGGCCTTCTTCATCTTGACGGTCAGGTGACGCAGCACGGCATCATTGAATTTGAATGCGGTTTCCAGCTCGACCAGGGTCTCGTTGTCGCACTCGATGTTCATGCAGATGTAGTGTGCCTTCGGCAGCTTCTGGATCTGGTAAGCCATTTGACGGCGGCCCCAGTCTTCGACGCGGTGGATGTTACCGCCGCGCGAGGTGACGGTGGTCTTGTAGCGCTCGATCATCGCCGGGACCTGCTCGCTCTGGTCCGGGTGGACGATAAACACGATTTCATAATGACGCATGCAACACTCCTTAAGGACGTTTAAACAAATGCCCACCTCGGCGTCAAGACGAGTGTGGGAAGGGAAAGCCCGACATTATAACCGCAAAAACGTCAAGAGCTCAATCACCATCTGCGGTGCCCGCCAGCTTGCCCGCTTGCCCTGTTGTTATCGGCTGTGCCCGCCAAGCAAAAAAAAGCGGCAAAAGCGACGGATTCCCCTTGCGCCCGGCGCAATACTGTACAAAAATACAGGGTGTCGGGTGTCGCTCGAGACGCTCCTTTACTTACACCTATCGAACATGCTTAAGCTCACCGCACGGCAAGAACAGATCCTCAACCTGATCAAGGAAGCCATCGACAATACCGGCTTTCCGCCCACCCGCGCCGAAATCGCGCAGGAGCTTGGCTTCCGCTCGGCCAACGCCGCCGAGGAACACCTGCAAGCCCTAGCGCGCAAGGGCGCGATCGAAATTTCTCCCGGCACCTCGCGCGGCATCCGCCTGGTCGGCGCGGCGGCGGACACCGTCCCCGTACCGGTCGTCCCGGCTGCCCTGCTGATGTCGCTGCCGCTGGTCGGCCGCGTCGCCGCCGGTTCGCCCATCCTGGCCCAGGAACACGTCGAGACCACCTACTCGGTGGACCCGGCCATGTTCTCGGCCAAGCCCGACTTCCTGCTGAAGGTAAAAGGCTGGTCGATGCGCGATGCCGGCATCTGCGATGGCGACTTCCTGGCTGTCAAGAAAGTGGATTCAGCCAAGAACGGCCAGATCGTGGTTGCCCGCATCGGCGATGAAGTCACCGTCAAGCGCTACCGCAAGAACGGCGCCACCATCGAACTGCTGCCGGAAAACCCGGACTTCTCCGTGATCACGGTCGATCCGCACAGCGACGAGTTCGCGCTGGAAGGCCTGGCTGTCGGCCTTCTGCGGTCGTGGCACTAAGCCGGCACTAAGCTGGCACTAAGCACCTCTCTTCAGACGCCCGGTCTTGCACCGGGCGTTCCTGACATCTTCCCTACAGGTTTCCGCGGTTCTGGCGCCGCTCTTCGAGCTCGTGCTGGCGTTCCGGCGTCGGCGTGCTGTTGACGATGTTGTTGTGCTCCTTGATCCAGGCGTCGGTGGCATCCCGCCATGCGCCGAAATCGGCCACCACCAGCTTGCCCTTGACCCGCACAGTTTCCGCGAGATTCTCGATCACCTGATTCAGGTGCTTGCCGGCGTTTTCGATCTCGGGCTTGGTCATCAGCTTGACGATGTCGGCGGGGATCAGCTTGGTGCCTGGATTGGCGTCGACGAGCGCCTGGACCAGGGCGTTATGGCAATCTTGCCATGCTTTCATGTTGGCCCAGATCCGGTCGATCTCCTCGTTCTGCTTGGAGACGGACGGGAAGCGCGGCACAGGGCAGCGGTACTGGCCGGTGCGGAATTCGGAACCGTCGTACTGGGTGATCCAGTAGTCGATGTCCTTGCGGCGCTCCACGCGCTTGGCGATCAGCTCGAGTGAAGCGATGGCGCTGGGATTGCCCTTGGCGGCCGCCTTGCGGAACCAGGCCTCGGCCTGGGCTTCGTCGATGGTTCCTGCCTCTCCATAAAAATACATTTCGCCCACGTGCTGCTGGGCCGTCACATTGCCGGCGTTCGCCAGCTTGGTGTATTTCTGCAGGGCTTCGGGATAAGCCTTTTTGGCGAACAGGGCGTCCGCATTGGCCAGCTCATCGGCGCAGGCGCCGCCGGCCGCCAGCAGGGCCACGCAAAACAGGAGAGTCTTCATGGAAACAGGGCTGTGAAAAAGGAAATTCATCATACCCGCACAGCCCTGCCAGCTCAACCCGACTCACTTTTTCATGACGCTGGGCGAGGCGTTATTAAACTTGCGGTTGTTTTCCTCGAATTGCCTGTTCTCGGCTTCTATCAGCATTTTGTTCGACGCCTGCTTTGAATTCGCGGCAAGGACGAACTCATTGGTCGCCTTGTGCCAGGCGTCACGCTCCGAGCTGAAGCTCAGCGCATCGTTCTGGCGGCGGGTGATGACGGCAACCGTTGTATCGTCGACGTGGGCAATCGCCTGCTCCGCTTCGCGCGGGCTCATCAGCTGCAGGACGTCGGCCGGAATGCGCTTGTTGGCCGGCGGCAGCTGGTTGACCCCGGCGACGAAGTCGTTGTAGCAGGTTTCCCAATTCGCGATGGCTTCGCTGACGGCCTTGATTTCGGCATTGGTCTTGGACACGGCCGGGATCGTCGGCATGGGACAGGCGTATTTGCCCGACACCAGGTCTTCGCCCTTGTAGCCACTGGTCCAGTAAGCGAGATCGGCGGCGCGCTGCTCGCGCTTCTGCAGGACGGCCAGCGCCTCCTTGGCGCCGTTGTGGCCGCTTGCCGCAGCTTTCTGCAGCAGACTCTGCGACTTGGCCATGTCGACGGCGGTACCGTCGCCATACCAGTACATCTCGCCCAGCCGGAACTGTGCTTCGGTATTGCCGGCATTGGCGAGCTAGGTATACATCGGGAATGCCTTGCCGTAATCCTTCGCCCGCAAGGCTTTTTCCGCGTCACCCAGGTCGTCGGCGAAGGCCGCGCCGGCCGCCAGCATCAGCAGGGTAAATACAAGTCGTTTCATCGTCTCTCCTCACTGGATACAGATATGTAGGTAAGACGATGATAGATGTGTGATTACTTTATGACAATGCAATCAGGGTAATGCCGATCGGAAATCTTCCACCAGATCGGGGGTATCTTCGATGCCCACCGACACCCGGATCAGCGACTCGGCAATGCCCATGCTGGCGCGGCGCTCCTGGCCCATCTCGAAGAAGATCGTGTGCGCGACCGGAATCACCAGGGTGCGCGTATCGCCCAGGTTCGATGCCGGAATCGCGATCTTGAGGCGGTTCAGGTAGTCGAAGCAGTCGATGCCCTCTTTCAGCTCGAAGCTGAACAGCGAGCCGTAGGCGCGGAACAGATCGGTAGCCAGGCCGTGCTGCGGGTGCGAGGCCAGACCCGGGTAGTGGACCGCAGCCACGCGCTCGTCCGCTTCCAGCATCCGGGCCAGCGCCAGCGCGTTGGCGCTGGTGCGGTCCATGCGCAGCGCCAGGGTCTCGGCGCCGACGGCGATGTGGTGGGCGGCTTCCGGCGCCAGCGAGGCGCCGAAGTCGCGCAGGGATTTCGCGCGCAGCTGGGCCATGCCCTGGGCGCTTGCCGCCTGCTTGCGGAAGTTCGCGGCGATGTTCGGATACGTGCTCCAGTCGAACAGGCCGGTATCGGTCAGGGCGCCGCCGAGGGCCATGCCATGGCCGCCGATCGACTTGGTCAGCGAATTGACCACCAGGCCGGCGCCCACCGCTTTCGGACGGAACAGCCAGGGCGTGGTCATGGTGTTGTCGACCACGTAGAGGATGCCGCGCTCGCGGCACAGCTGGCCGATGCGCGCCAGGTCCGCGATCTGGGTGCGCGGGTTGGCGATGGTCTCGACGAACACCAGGCGCGTGTTGTCCTGCAGCGCGGCTTCGACCTTGGCGACGTCCGTGGCGTCGACGAAGGACACCTCGGTGCCCTGCCCCGCCACCGTATTCCACAGGCTGTTGGTATTCCCGAAGAGGAAGGAGGACGAGACGACATGGTCGCCATCCTTCAGCAGCGCCTGGGCCAGCGCGCCGATCGCCGCCATGCCGGTGCCGAAGCACAGGGTGGCCACGCCATCTTCCATCTTGCTGATCTTGTCTTCCAGCGCGGCGACCGTCGGGTTGCCCTGGCGGCCGTAGCGGAAGCCCGGCTCCTTGCCCTGGAAGACCGAGGCCAGCTGGCGCGCATCGCCGTAGCCGAAGGCCACCGAGGTGTGGATGGGCTTGTGCAGCGAGCCCTGCTCGATGGGTTTGCGGCGGTCGTTGTGAAGGATGGTGGTGGTGAAGCCGTAGTTGTTCTTGTCGCTCATGTTCGTACCGTACAAATGAAAACGGGCGCCAGAGCGCCCGCGCAGGAATTATTCAGCCGCTACCGGCGGGTTCAGATTCAGCTGGGTCCGCACCAGGTCCTCGGACGACTTGCCCGAGCTTTTGTGGCGATGGCTCTCCAGCTTGTCCAGGTACTCCGGCGAGATGTCGCCGGTGATGTAGACGCCGTCGAAGCAGGACGCCTCCACGCTGGTCAGCGCCGGGTTCACGTCCATGATCGACTTCTTCAGCGCCTCGATGTCCTGGTAGACCAGGCGGTCGGCCGTGATCTCGCGGCAGACTTCCTCGACGGTGCGGCCGTGGGCGATCAGCTCGTCGCGGGTCGGCATGTCGATGCCGTACACGTTCGGGTACAGCACCGGCGGCGCGGCCGAGGCGAAGAACACCTTGCGGGCCCCGGCTTCGCGCGCCATCTGCACGATCTCGCGGCTGGTGGTGCCGCGCACGATCGAGTCGTCGACCAGCAGCACGTTCTTGTCCTTGAACTCGGACGCGATCGCATTCAGCTTCTGGCGCACCGACTTCTTGCGCATGCCCTGGCCCGGCATGATGAAGGTGCGGCCGATGTAGCGGTTCTTGATGAAGCCTTCGCGGTACTCGACGCCGAGCTTGAGCGCCAGCTGGATAGCGGCCGGGCGCGAGGAATCCGGGATCGGCATCACGACGTCGATTTCCTCGACCGGGATCTCCTGGCGGATCTTGTCGGCCAGGTACTCGCCCATGCGCAGGCGGGTCGCGTAGACCGAAGCGCCGTCGATGACCGAGTCCGGACGCGCCAGGTACACGTATTCGAAGGCGCAGGGATTCAGCGACGGGTTCTCGGCGCACTGGCGCGCATGCAGCTGGCTGGCGTCGTCGATGAAGACCGCCTCGCCCGGCGCGATGTCGCGCACGAAGCGGAAGCCGAGGCCCTCGAGCGCCACCGATTCGCTGGCGACCAGGTATTCCGGACCGTTCTCGGTTTCGTTCACGCCCAGGCACAGCGGACGGATGCCGAAGGGGTCGCGGAAGGCCAGCAGGCCGTGGCCGGCGATCTGCGCGATCACGGCATAGGCGCCGCGCACGCGCTTGTGGACCATGGCGACCGCCTTGAACACGGCTTCCGGATCGAGCGAATAGCCGTTGGCGGCGGTCTGGATCTCGTGCGCCAGCACGTTCAGCAGCACTTCCGAATCGGAGCCCGTGTTGACGTGGCGGCGGTCGATGCGGAACAGCTCGTCCTTCAGTTGTTCCTGGTTGGTCAGGTTGCCGTTGTGCGCCAGGGTGATGCCGAAGGGCGCGTTGACGTAGAACGGCTGCGCTTCCTCTTCGCTGGACGAACCGGCGGTCGGGTAGCGGCAGTGGCCGATACCGGAATTGCCCTGCAGCGAACGCATGTTACGGGTGCGGAACACGTCGCGCACCAGGCCGTTGGCCTTGTACATCGAGAACATGCTGCTGTGGTTGGTTGCGATACCGGCCGCATCCTGGCCGCGGTGCTGCAGCAGCAGCAATGCGTCATACAGCAACTGGTTGACGGGGGCTTGCGAGACGACGCCGACGATGCCACACATGGAGTGCTCCTAAAACTGAACGTGCTGCGCAAAGGCAGCGGGCAAAAAAGGCTTGACTGTGCGCGCCCCGGTTTCCGCCATGGGAGAGAGCAACGCGTTTTTCCAGAAATCTTGTTGGGGGATGGAAGTCATTCCACACAATATGACGCCAGCCAGCACGATTACAATGCCCCGGCCGAGTCCGAACAGGCCGCCGAGTCCGCGGTCGGCCAGCGACAGGCCGGTGGCCTCGATCAGGGCGCCGATCGCCAGCGCCAGCAGACCCATCAGTACTCGCACGCCGAGGAACAGTGCGATGAAGGCAACGATCAGCCTGAGCGACTCGCCCGGAATCACCGATGGTAGCATGGGCGCCAGTTTCGCGCCGAAGGCGTTCGCCACCACGAAGGCCGCAACCCAGCCCACCAGGGACAGGATTTCCTTCACCAGCCCACGCATGGTGCTGATGACGACCGACGAGATCAGGATGAACAGGACGATGTAATCGAAAATCGTCACGGCTTCAAGCGGGGGTCTGGAAGCCCGACAGGCCGATGCGGCCCAGCTTGGCGCGCACTTTCTCGGCTTCTTCCTTGCTGAGCGGACCGATCTTAACTTTGACCAGTTCGCCGGATTTTTGCGTGTACGAGCTGATGCCGGCGCCTTGCAGCTTGGCCTGCAGTTCGGCGGCCTTTTCCTGGCTCGACATGGCGGCCACCTGCAACACGACCTTCTGCGAAGCGGCTTCGGCGGGCTTCTCGGCCTTGTCGGCCTTCCCTTCGAGGATGGCCAGCGCGCGCGACTCGTCGTGCGGCTTGGCCGGCTTGTCTTCACTCTTCGGCTTGACCGGTTTCTCGGCCTTGTCGGCCTTGTCGGTCTTGTCCGCCAGCTTGTGCTCGGCCTTGCTGTCCGCCTTGTGATCCGGCTTGGTCTCGGGCTTGTGTTCCGGCTTGGGCTCCGCCTTGGGTTTCGGCGCTTCCAGCTTGTGTTCGGGCTTCGGCAGGTCGATCGCGGCCGGCGGCTTCGCGCTGGCCACGACGGCGGGCGCTTTGGCGGCAGGCCTGGCCACCGTCGTCACGCTCGGCTCATCCCTCAACACTTCCTCGCCCTTGTCGACGCTGTCTTCGGCTGCCACGGCCTTCACGCCGCGGGCGGCTTCGGCAGCCGGCGCAGCGGAAGGCTCGGCTGGCACCGGCAGCGGCGCCGCCTTGTCCTTGGCCGGGATCTGGATCGCGATGTCGCCGGCAAGCGGCTTGGGCTGGGAATCGAGCAGCATCGGCAGGCCGACCGCGGCCGCCAGCGCCAGCGCGATAGCACCCACCAGGCGGCGGCGCGCGCGCTTCTTCTCGGGCAGCAGCGGGTCGTTGCCGGTGCCGCGGCCGCGCGTGCTGCCGGCGACAGCGCCCGCGCTCGAGGCGCGCTTGGAACGGGCGCGCTCGCCGAGGGGGGCGTCGTCGTCCTTGCTGTAGAAACGGCCGCTGTCCTCGGCAGCGCGGCCTTGCTTGTTTTTACCGAAGAACGAGAACAAGCCCATGCGTTGTCAGGTCAATGAAGAGAGGATTTACGGGCCGCCATCACGCCGGCCACGGTATAGAAGGAGCCAAAGACCACTATTCTATCATCCTGTCCGGCGCGGCTAGTTGCATCCTGGAAGGCGGCGCCCGGATCGGCGAAAGTCGTCACCGAAAATTCGTCCGGTTTGGCCCCTGCGGGCTTCTTCGCTTCGAGCTTCTTCGCGAGTTCGTCGGGATTCGCCGAGCGCGGCGACGGCAACGCCGCCACGCACCAGTGATCCACGTAAGGCGCCATGTGCTCGATGACGGCGTCGATGTCCTTGTCCTGCATGATGCCGAACACCGCATAGGTGAAGCGGTGGAAGCCCATGTTGCTGAGGTTCTGGGCCAGGGTCGCCGCGGCGTGCGGGTTGTGGGCCACGTCCAGCACCGTGGTCGGACGGCCTGCCAGTACCTGGAAGCGTCCCGGCAGCTCGACCATCGCCAGGCCGGCGCGTACTTCCTGGGCGCCCACCGGCAGCCGCAGGCGCAGCACTTCGAGCGCGGCCAGCGCGGCCGAGGCGTTCAGCAGCTGGTTCGCGCCCCGCAGGGCCGGATAGGCCAGCGAGTTGCGGCGCTGCGAACGGCCGCCGTAGGCCCACTGCTGCTTGTCGCCCTGGTAGTTGAAGTCGCGGCCGATCAGCCACAGATCGGCTTTGACGTCTTCGGCATGTTTGATGAGAGAGGCCGGCGGCTGCGGATCGCTGCAGATTGCCGGCTTGCCCGGCCTGAAGATGCCGGCCTTCTCGAAGCCGATCTCTTCGCGCGTGTCGCCCAGGTAGTCCTTGTGGTCGATGTCGATGCTGGTGACGATGGAGACGTCGGCGTCGATCACGTTGACCGCATCCAGGCGTCCGCCCAGGCCGACTTCGAGGATCGCGACGTCGATCTCGCTGGTCGACAGCAGCTGGCAGATCGCCAGCGTGGTGAACTCGAAATAGGTCAGGTCGATGTCGCCGCGCGCGTTCTCGACCACGTCGAAGGCGGAGACCAGGGCTTCGTCGCTGGCCATCTCGCCGTTGATGCGGGCGCGCTCGTTAAAGTCGAGGAAGTGCGGCTTGATGTACAGGCCCGTGCGGTAGCCCGACTGCAGCAGCATCGCTTCCAGCATGGCGCAGGTGGAGCCCTTGCCGTTGGTGCCGGCGACCATGATCACGGGGCAGGAGAAGGCCAGGTTCAGGCGCTCCTTGACGGCGCGGACGCGGTCCAGGCCCATGTCGATATGGGTCTCGGCATGGCGCGACTCGAGCAGCGCCAGCCAGTCGGGCAAGGTGGTGGGGAGCATAGGTATGAGAGGGCGGAAAGGCGGCAAAGGGCGGCTGGAACAGCATCCCTTTTGCCGCCCTTTATTCGATGGATTAAGCGAGAACGTCGGCCGGCTGGCTTTGCAGCAGGGCCAGCAGGCGCGCGATTTCTTCGCGCATCTTGCGGCGGTCGACGATCATGTCGACGGCGCCCTTCTGGACCAGGAACTCGGCGCGCTGGAAGCCTTCCGGCAGCTTTTCGCGCACGGTGTTCTCGATTACGCGCGGACCGGCAAAGCCGATCAGGGCCTTCGGCTCGGCGATCACGACGTCGCCCATGAAGGCGAACGAAGCGGACACGCCGCCCATGGTCGGATCGGTCAGCACGCTAATGAAAGGCAGCTTCTTTTCGGAGAGCTTGGTCAGCATCGCGGTGGTCTTCGCCATCTGCAGCAGCGACAGCAGGCCTTCCTGCATACGTGCGCCGCCGGTGGCGGTAATGCAGATGAAGGGCACCTTCTGCTCCAGGGCCACCTGGGCGCCGCGCGCGAAACGCTCGCCGACCACGGAACCCATCGAGCCGCCCATGAATTCGAATTCGAAGCAGGCGACGACCACCGGCAGGCTCATGATCGAGCCGCCTTGCACGATCAGGGCGTCGGTTTCGCCGGTCGCTTCCATGGCCTGCTTGAGACGGTCCGGATACTTCTTGCTGTCCTTGAACTTCAGGGTGTCGACCGGCAGCGCGTCCTGGCCGATCTCATAGCGGCCGCCTTCGTCCAGCAGCGCGTCGAGGCGCGCGCGGGCGCGGATGCGCATGTGATGGCTGCACTTCGGGCACACGTGCAGGTTGGACTCGAGGTCGGTCCGGTACAGCACCGCTTCGCAGGACGGGCACTTGACCCACAGGCCCTCGGGCATCGTCTGTTTTTTGGCGGCATCGGAGCGCTGGATCCGTGGGGGCAGCAGTTTTTCCAACCAACTCATGTGTTCTCCTTTGCGGCTATTCAGAATTGGCGGTAGTGTAGCCGGTCAAGTCCCTCTTGTCGAATGCTTGCTCTAATTCTTTTGCCATTTGGACAAGCTTGAAAGCCAGGCCAGATGCGGCTTTCACGCCTATCAAGGCTGAATGGCTTCGACCAGCTCGAAATGCAAGGTAACGAATTCGAAATTGTCGTGCAGCTGGTATTGCGGCAGGCAGGCTATGTGGACTTGCTGGAATTCGCGGGCGCTGGCGAAGCCCTCGCCCCGCCACACGTCCTCGGGAATATCGCCGAAACGGATGGTCTGCACCTTGGTGGCGCGGATCAGGCAGCGCAGACGCTGTTTCAGGTCGTAGACTTCGATCAGGTCGCCGGCCGCGTAGCTGCCGTCGCCGTATTCGCCGTAGGGCTTGTAGTAGTCCTCGACGGTGTCGGCGGTGACGGTCTTGCGGCCTTCGATCACGGCGCGCGGCAGGCTGTCGTCGTCTTCGTCGGCACCCCAGAAGGTCAGGCGTTTCAGGCGGCTCATTGTTCGAAGTGCTTCAGGTATTGCGCCAGCGGCTCCAGGCCCATCGCCGCGCGGCGCCCGTCGACGTGCTCTCGGTCGGCGATCGGATGCAGCGCAGGCTTGCTGCCCGTACTCCAGCGCAGCTGGCTGCCGTAGATCTGCGGCTTGTCGTCGTTCATGAGGTCGCGGTCCACCGACAGCGCCAGCTGGCTGGGCACCATCTCGCCCTTCTCCACCGCCGCCTTCATCAGCGGCACGCAGCGCTTCAGGAAGGCCGGCGAGGCGTGCTGGGCGATCAGCCAGGCACTGCTAGCCGCCTCGTGCCCGACCATCGAGATGCCGGGCCAGCCCTTCGCCTCGAGGATGGCGCCCAGGCGCTGCTCACGCCTGGCGTCTTCCTCGTTCATGCGCTTGATGAGTTCGGGGTCGATCGTGCCGTTGACGTTCGGACGGACGGCCTGGTCCTGCTTGCCCAGCGCGATCAGCTCGGCCGCCAGTTCCGGCTCCGGGACCCTGGCCGGATAGAGCAGGAAGTCAAGGTCGCCGAAGGTCTTCGGGTCCCAGACCGTCTTCGGCGCGGCGTCCCAGCCCGGCGCCTTCAGGCGCAGCCGGAACACGCCGACATCCGGCAGCACGATGCGGTAGCGGCCGTGCTCGACCTTGCCGACGATCGCAGGCAGATTGTCCTGGCGGTCGCCGAACATCTCGATCGATGGCGGCAGCGTGCCGCTCGCGCTGCGGATGGCGCCGGACAATTCGACCGCGAACGCGGGCGCGGCGAGCATCCACGCGATGACCGCGAAGCCGGCGGCTTTGCGCATCAGTCTTCTCCGCGCTCGGCGAGGGTGAACTCGATGCCGCCCATCAGGCCGGCGATGCCGTTATAAATCCAGGCGCCGATGAAAGTGAAGATAAAGCCGAAAATGGCGTACAGCAGGGGCATCCACCAGAGCATGCCCCACTGCACCGGCTGGTGCGCGAGCAGCATCGGCACGGCTGCCATCAGCATCATGGGAAGCGAAATGACCAGGTAAAGCACGGCCATCACTTTTGAGGTCTGCAGTTTCGAAACGTGGACGATCTGGGTTTTCATGTCGACATGACTTTAGTTGCACTGGCGACAATGTAGCTGATAATTGCAATAAAGAAAATGAAAACCGGGGCGCATGGCCCCGGTCGAGATGCTGCAGTAAGCGCTCCGCTTACCGGGCGTCCAGCGCCGAGCGGATCCCCGCCACGAAGGCCCGCACTGCTTCCGGCCCCTGCTCCTTCGGCGTGTTCTCCAGCTCCTGGATGATGCGGCTGCCGATCACCACCGCGTCCGCCACCGCCGCCACCGACTTCGCAGTCTCCGCATCGCGGATGCCGAAGCCGACGCCGATCGGCAGCTTGACGTGCTCGCGGATCGCGGCCACGCGGCGCGCCACGTCTTCGGTGTCGATGCCGCCCGCGCCCGTGACGCCCTTCAGCGACACGTAATACGAGAAGCCGCTGCCGTGGCGCGCCACCTGCTGCACGCGCTTCGTGGTCGAGGTCGGGGCCAGCAGGAAGATGAGGTCGAGGTCGTTCGCCTTCATCTCGGTGGCGAAGGCCTCGCACTCCTCGGGCGGATAGTCGACCACGATGGCGCCGTCGGCGCCGGCGGCCTTGGCGCGGCGGATGAATTCGCTCTGCCCCATGCGCTCGATCGGATTCGCGTAGCCCATCAGGACCACCGGCGTGTGCTGGTTGGTCTTGCGGAACTCGCTCACATAGTTAAAGACGTCGCTCATGCTGATGCCGAAGGCCAGAGCACGTTCGCAGGCGCGCTGGATCACCGGGCCTTCCGCCATCGGATCGGAGAACGGGACGCCGAGTTCCAGCACGTCGGCGCCGCCTTCGACCAGCGCGTGCATGATGGGGACGGTGACGTCGGGACCGGGGTCGCCGGCGGTGACGAAGGTCACCAGGCCCGTCTTGCCCTGCTCTTTCAGGGAGGTGAAGGTGCTTTCAATTCTGGACATGTTCTTGTTCTCCCCGATCAGCCGAAATTCAGACCGGCGCGCTGCGCCACGGTGTGCATGTCCTTGTCGCCGCGGCCGGACAGGTTCACCAGGATGATCTGGTCTTCAGGGAGCGTCGGCGCCAGCTTGGCCGCGTAGGCGATCGCGTGCGAGGATTCCAGCGCCGGGATGATGCCCTCGATGCGGCAGCAGTCGTGGAAGGCCTGCAGCGCTTCGTCGTCGGTGATCGAGACGTACTGGGCGCGCTCGATGTCCTTCAGCCAGGCGTGCTCGGGGCCGACGCCGGGGTAGTCCAGGCCAGCCGACACCGAATGCGTCTCGATGATCTGGCCGTTCGCATCCTGCAGCAGGTAGGTGCGGTTGCCGTGCAGGACACCGGGGAAGCCCTGGGTCAGCGAGGCCGCGTGCTTGCCGCTGTCGATGCCTTCGCCCGCCGCCTCGACGCCGACCAGCCTCACGCCGGCTTCGTCGATATACGGGTAGAAGATGCCCATCGCGTTCGAGCCGCCGCCGATGCAGGCGACCACGTAGTCCGGCTGGCGGCCGGTCATCTGCGGCATCTGCACGCGGCACTCCTCGCCGATCACGGACTGGAAGTCGCGCACCATCATCGGGTAAGGATGCGGGCCGGCCACGGTGCCGATGATGTAGAAGGTGTTCTCGATGTTGGTGACCCAGTCGCGCATCGCTTCGTTGAGCGCGTCCTTCAGGGTCTTGGAGCCGCTTTCCACCGGCACCACGGTCGCGCCCAGCAGCTTCATGCGATACACGTTCTGGGCCTGGCGCTTGACGTCCTCGGCGCCCATGTAGACCACGCATTCGAGGCCGAAGCGCGCGCAGATGGTGGCGGTGGCGACGCCGTGCTGGCCGGCGCCGGTCTCGGCGATGATGCGCGGCTTGCCCATGCGTTTTGCCAGCAGCGCCTGGCCGATCACGTTGTTGATCTTGTGGGCGCCGGTGTGGTTCAGGTCTTCGCGCTTGAAGTAGATCTGGGCGCCAAGGCCGTCATGTGCGCCCTGCTGCGACCAGCGCTTGGCGTGGTACACGGGCGAGGGGCGGCCGACGAAGTGCGCCAGCTCGTAGCGGAACTCTTCCAGGAACTCGGGATCCTGGCTGTAGCGGGAATAGGCTTCATTCAGCTCGGCCAGCGCGTGGCTGAGGGTCTCGGCAACGAAACTGCCGCCGTAGGGGCCGAAGTGGCCGGAGGCGTCCGGCAATTGGTATTCCGGGGTCTTGAACAGACCTTTAGGGGTGTTCTCCATGGTGTGACTCGCTCATATCGGGTGATGCATCGGCAACCCGCACCGCGTCGACAAACGCGGCAATCTTGCGGGCATCCTTGATCCCCTTGCTTTCCTCGACACCACTGCTGATATCGATCGCAAAGGGGCGTACGCGCATCACCGCGCTAGTCACGTTTTGCACGCTCAAGCCACCACTCAAAACGACCCGAGGCGCGAGCTCTTTTGGAATAAGAGACCAATCGAAAACCTTTCCTGCGCCACCGTAGGCATCGACCCAGGTATCGAGCAGAAGACCCGAGAACCAGGCGCTGGCGGCGCGGTATTGAGCTTCCGATTCTAGCAAATCGGCGGCGCTTGTGTCAGGTTTGACGCGAAAGGCGCGCACGAAGGGGCGTTGCACCGCCGCAGCAATGGCTGCGCACTGCTCGGCCGTTTCGTCGCCATGAAACTGCAGCAGCGCGATCGGGCCGGCGTTCACCGCATCCCGCACCTCTTCCAGCGCCGCGTTGACGAACAGGCCGACGCCGCTGACGAAGGGCGGCATGGCGGGCGCCAGCGCCGCGAACCGGGCGGGCGCGATGTAGCGCGGGCTCTTCGGATAGAACACGAAGCCGAGGGCGTCGGCGCCGGCATCGACTGCCGCGCGCAGGTCCTGTTCGCGGGTGATGCCGCAGATTTTAATGCGAGTACGTGACATTATCGTAGGGTGGGCTCTCCGAGCCCACGTATGGCGTTTGCGTGATGCCGGCCGCCGCGTGGGCACGTGGTGCCCACCCTACAGCCAGGGAAGTGGCGGAACCGGCTCTTGAGGCAGCCCCCACTTCGGATCGTAGTCGATTGTAGCAAGATACAAACCGTCGGGCATGAAGGTCGGCGCGGCGGCGTCGCGCGAGCGGGCCTCCAGCACCTCCGCCATCCAGCCTGGCTCGTTGCGCCCGGTGCCCACGTAGATCAGCGAGCCGACGATGTTGCGCACCATGTGATGCAGGAAGGCCGAGGCGCGCACCGTGAAGACAATCACGTCGCCCTGGCGCACGATGTTCAGCTCATGCATCTGCTTGATGGGTGTATTCGCCTGGCAGCCGGAGGCGCGGAAGCTGCTGAAATCATGCGTGCCGATCAGGTGCTGCGCGGCATCAACCATGCGCTCCACGTCCAGCGGACGGAACACCCAGCCGGCGCGGCCGGCCAGCAGGGCCGACGGGTTCGGATGGTTGTACAGCACGTAGTGGTAGGTGCGGGACCTGGCCGAGAAGCGCGCGTGGAAGTCCTGGCCTTCCGCATCCGGCGCGACCACGTGCGCCCAGCGCACCACGATCGAATCCGGCAGGAAGGCGTTGGTGCCGCGCACCCAGGATTGCGGCGGGCGGTCGAGATCCGTGTCGAAGTGGACGACCTGCTCGATCGCGTGCACGCCGGCGTCGGTGCGGCCGGCGCAGGCAGTGGCGATCGGCGTGCAGGCAAATTTTTCGAGCGCGATTTCGAGCCGGTCCTGGACCGTGTCGCGCGATGGTTGTTTCTGATACCCGTTCCAGGCGGTGCCGATGTACTGGACACCCAATGCGATTCTTGTCACTCAGCCGGCCTCACGCGAGCTGCGCGCGCATCGCGTTGGCCTTGCTGACCTGTTCGCTGTTGCCGCCCTTGATGACTTCTTCGAGCAGCTCACGCGCGCCCTCCTTGTCGCCGATTTCCTGGTAAGCGATCGCCAGGTCCAGCTTGGTTTCCATTTCCATGTGCGTGGCCGTCAGTTCGGCCGGGGCCGCGGCAGGCGCCGCCACGGTCTCGAACTCCGGCAGCGCATTGCTGTCGCCCGGCAGGTCGAGATCGAAGCCGCCGAGATCGAAGGCCGGTTCGACTTTTGCCGGTTCCAGCATGTCGTGCGGCGCATAATCCGCGGTTTCGACCGGCGCCGGGGTCGCGACCGGCAGTTCCTCCAGGCCGAACAGCTCGTCTTCCAGCGAGAGCGCCGGCGCCGGGTCGGCCGCCGGGGTGCTTGACGCCACCGCTGCCGGCTTGACGTCGTCGGCCAGGCCGAAGTCCATGGCGTCGAGGTCGAACAAGGGGTCCTTCAGCTCGGTAGCCGGGCTGGTCTCTTCCGGTGCGGCCGGGATGGCCGGCAGGTCGAATTCCTTGGCGAGGTTGGCCATGTCGAAGTCGCTGTTGGCGAATTCGGCAGCCGGTGCGGCCGCGATCTCCGAAGCCGCGCCCGCGCCCGGGATCGTATCGCCGAGGTCGAAGTCGCCGAAGCTCAGGTCGTCCACGCTCTCCATTGGCTGGACGGCCGGTTGCGGAACCGGATTGGCAGCCGGGGCGCCGAAGTCCATGTCGAAGGAGAAGTCCAGCGGTTCCTCGGCGGCGGCCGGCGCTGCGGCTGCTTCGGCATGCGCCGCCACCGGCTCGACCGGTGCGGCGCTTGGTGCCGCATCGAAGCCGCCCATGTCGAAATCGAGCACGTGCTCGTCATGTGCGGCCTGGGCCGGCTTCGGCTCCTCGGCCTGCACCGGCTCGAAAGCCAGGCCGCCCAGGTCGAAGTCCAGGGTGTGTTCGTCGTTGGCGGGGCTTGCTGCCGCTTCCGGCTGGATGGCCGGCTGTGCGGTGCTCATCGCGCCGGCGAAGTGCTGGTCGAAGCTCATCGCCTCGTGCGCGGCGACGGCGCCGGCGGCGGTGGCACCAGCGGCGGCAGCGGCGGCCGGGATCGCGGTCTGGTCGGCGCCGAAGGCATCGTCGAAGTCGCTCGAGGTGAGCGGGCGCTGCGCCTCGCCCGGCGCCGGCACGGCGTCGGCCTGCGGGCTGCCTGCCGCATACAGCGGGTTCAGCGGATCGATGGACAGGCCCAGCGCGGCGGCCTGCGCCCACTCGTCGCCCTGGCCGCGGGTCATGCTGTACAGCTCACCGGCCTGGGTCTCGAAGGCGCGCTGGTCCTTGCGGGCGGCGTAGATCTCGAGCAGCTTCAGGCGCACCGGATAACGTTCCGGATGGGTGCGCAGCGCTTCCTTCAGGATCTCTTCGGCCTGGGCGTCGCGGCCATAGGCGATGTAGACGTCGGCTTCGGCCACCGGGTCGACTTCATTGGTGTCGAGCTGGCTGGCCGACGGCGCGAAGCTGGAGTTGAACACGCTGTTGTTGGTGTCGACGCTCTGGCCGCCGGTCTCGGCGAACAGCGAGTGCGCCGGTTCGGTCGGCACGCCCAGGATCGAGGGTTCGGCGACGGCCTTGACTTCCTTCTTCTTGCGGCGCTGGGCAGCCAGCAGGCCGCCGAGCAGCAGTACGGCCGCGCCGCCGCCGACCAGCGGCAGGTTCTCCATGAGGAAGTCGAAGATGCCCGGCTCCGCCACCGGCGCCGTGGCCGGCTTGGTGGCCGGCTTGATCGTCGCCAGTTTCTTCTGGGCCGGCTTGTCCTGCTGCGCGGCCGGCGCCGTGGTTGCGGCCGGGGTCGCTGCGGGTGCAGTGGCGTTCTGCTGGGCCTCGGCGCCGCCCTTGCTCTTCACCGTCGCCAGCTTCTCGAGGTCGTTGACGTTCCGTTCCAGTTCCTTCACGCGTTTCTGGGCTTCTTCCAGCTCGCGCTGCTTGGCGATGGTGTCCTCGGTGCTCATGGTCGCGCCCTTGCCGGCCGCGGCGCCCGCAGCCGGCGCCTTCGACAGGCGCAGCTGGTCCTGGGACTCGTTGGCGGCGGTCGGGCGTTCCTCGACCTTGGCGGTGATCTTGCCGCCGGCGCTCTGCCCTGCCTGCGGGACCTTGGTCGGCTCGGCATTGCCGACCTGGCCGGCCAGCTTGTTGCGATAGGCGTTGAAGTCGGCCGCGTGGGCGACCACGACGCCATGCGCCTCGCCCTCGTTCAGCGACTGTATGCTGGCGGTGTCCGGCACCGACAGGATGCGGCCCGACTTCAGGCGGTTCATGTTGTTGCCGATGAAGGCGTCCGGGTTGGCGCGGTACAGCGCCACCAGCATCATGTCGAGCGAGACGTCGACCGGTTTCAGCTGGCCGGCGATGCGGCCCAGGCTGTCGCCCGGCTTGACGCGGTATTTGGACGAGCCACTTGCGGACGCGGCGCCCGGGGCCGGCGCAGCACCCTCTTCGGCGCGTGCGCGGCTGCCGCGGCGCGGACCTTCGCTTGCAACTGGGGCCGCCGCAGCCGCTGCAGCCGGCGCTTCCGCGCGCGGACGCGCGGCCGGCGGGGCTTCGCTCGAGGCCACCTGCGCCGACTGGGTCGCGCGCAGCTCGGCCGGATCGAGCAGGAAGGTGTATTCGCGCACCAGGCGGCCGTTATTCCAGCTCAGCTCCAGCAGCATGTCGACGAAGGGCTCGTTCAGCGGCTGGGTCGAGCTCACGCGGATGAACTGGCGGCCGTTACGCTGCTCGACCGCGAAACGCAGCGACAGCAGGGCCGGATTGAATTCGATGTTCGCGGTGCGGAAGGCGTCGGGCGAGGCCAGCTTGGCCACCAGGCCGTTGGCCTCGTCGCTGGACACCGCCGTCAACTCGATTTCGGCGCGCAAGGGCTGGCCGAGCGCAGACAGCACGGTGAGTTTGCCGAGGCCTGCCGCGTGGACGGCCGAGCTCAGGACCAACGCACTGGCAACCGCCGCGGTGAGCTTCTTCAGCGCGGACGACTTCATCGAGGGACGGTGAGTGGAATGCATAATTCGACTGAATGAGTTTAGCGGGAGCTGTGATAAGCCCGGAGGCAAGCCCGGTGGTCTCGGCAACATAGCATCATGCACTATGGCACGCAAGCTCTACGGGGAGAAACATTCACCATCCGTGAGATATGTAGACGGTCTATTCAGCCAACTGATGTTTTTTGGATTAAACCATAACATTTCGTTAGCACCTCTTGCATTGGCAACCACAAAGAAACCACAAAGAAAAAAGGCGGCACATGGCCGCCTTCATTCTACCCTGACACTTGCCAGAATTACTTGTCCAACACGATACGCAGCATGCGGCGCAGCGGCTCGGCGGCGCCCCACAACAGCTGGTCGCCGACGGTGAAGGCGGAGATGTATTCCGGGCCCATGGACATCTTGCGCACACGGCCGACCGGGATGTTCAGGCTGCCGGTGACGGCGGCCGGGGTCAGGTCGCGCATCGAGGCTTCGCGGGTGTTCGGGACGAACTTCACCCACTGGTTGTCCTTGGCGATGATGTCGTTGATCTCGTCCAGCGGCACGTCCTTCTTCAGCTTGATGGTCAGCGCCTGCGAGTGGCAGCGCATCGCACCGATGCGCACGCACAGGCCGTCGATCGGGACCACGGTGCCGAAGCCGGCGCCACGGCCGAGGATCTTGTTGGTCTCGGCGCCGGCCTTCCACTCTTCCTTCGACTGGCCATTGCCCAGGTCCTTGTCGATCCAGGGGATCAGGTTGCCGCCCAGCGGCACGCCGAACTGCTTGGTCTCGTCGCTGGAGAGGCCATGCTGGGTCGCCAGCACGGTGCGGTCGATTTCCAGGATGGCCGAGGCCGGGTCGTCCAGCAGGTGCTTGACGGACGCGTTGATGGTGCCGAACTGGGTCAGCAGTTCACGCATGTGCTGGGCGCCGCCGCCCGATGCGGCCTGGTAGGTCATGGAGCTCATCCAGTCGACCAGGTCGTTCTTGAACAGGCCGCCCAGGCCCATCAGCATGCAGGACACGGTGCAGTTACCGCCGATGAAGTTCTTCACGCCGCGGGTCAGCGCATCCTTGATGACGTTCAGGTTGACCGGGTCCAGCACGATGACGGCGTCGTCGTTCATGCGCAGGGTCGAGGCGGCGTCGATCCAGTAGCCGTTCCAGCCGGCTGCGCGCAGCTGCGGGAAGACTTCGGTGGTGTAGTCGCCGCCCTGGCACGAGATGATGATCTCGCACTTGGACAGCTCGGCGATGTCGGTGGCGCTTTTCAGCTTGGTCTCGTTCTTCGCCATGCTTGGTGCGGCGCCGCCCGGGTTCGAGGTGGTGAAGAACACCGGCTCGATGTGGTCGAAATCGCCCTCATCCTGCATGCGCTTCATGAGCACCGAGCCGACCATGCCGCGCCAACCAACCAGACCTACTAATTTCATTTTCATCCCTCTTGATCTTGTGAATTCGTTTAACGCCTGATCACGCCAGTGCGTTGACCACCGCATCGCCCATCTGTTCGGTGCCGACACGCGTGGTGCCTTCCTCGAAGATGTCCGGCGTGCGCAGGCCTTGCGCCAGCACGGCCTTGACCGCGTTCTCGATGCGGTCGGCCTGCTCGACCTTGCCGAGCGAGAAGCGCAGCATCATCGCGGCCGACAGGATGGTCGCCAGCGGATTCGCCACGCCCTTGCCGGCGATGTCCGGCGCCGAGCCGTGCGAAGGCTCGTACAGGCCCTTGTTGTTCGCATCCAGCGAGGCCGAGGGCAGCATGCCGATCGAGCCGGTCAGCATGGCCGCCGCGTCCGACAGGATGTCGCCGAACATGTTGCCGGTGACGATGACGTCGAACTTCTTCGGCGCGCGCACCAGCTGCATCGCCGCGTTGTCGACGTACATGTGCTCGAGCTCGACGTCCTGGTATTCCTTGTGCACCTCGGTGACGATGTCTCGCCAGAACTGGAAGGTCTCCAGCACGTTGGCCTTGTCGACGCTGGTCACGCGCGAGCCGCGGACTCTAGCGGCCTGGAAGGCGACGTGGGCGATGCGGCGGATCTCGCCTTCCGCATAGCGCATGGTGTCGAAGCCTTCGCGCTGGCCCGCGAACGGACCGTCCGGGCATTCGCGCACGCCGCGCGGCTTGCCGAAATAGATGTCGCCGGTCAGCTCGCGGATGATCAGGATGTCCAGGCCGGACACGACTTCGGGCTTGAGCGTCGAGGCGCCCGCCAGTTCCG
Organism: Telluria sp. GW821-FHT07G12; assembly: GCF_059418525.1. Lineage (NCBI taxonomy): Bacteria > Pseudomonadati > Pseudomonadota > Betaproteobacteria > Burkholderiales > Oxalobacteraceae > Telluria > Telluria sp. GW821-FHT07G12. Next base: position 469,313 of record NZ_JBWKQA010000001.1, read on the forward strand.
GATACAGGATGGCCGGGCGCAGGTTGGCGAACAGGCCGAGTTCCTTGCGCAAGCCGAGGATGGCCTGCTCGGGGCGCAGCGCGCGCTCCAGCTTGTCGTACTGGTAGTCGCCGACGGCGCCGAACAGCACCGCGTCGGCGGCCTTGGCCAGCGCCAGGGTCTTCTCGGGCAGCGGATGGCCATGCGCCGCATAGCCGGCGCCGCCGACTTCCGCGCTCTCCATCTCGAAGGGTTCGCCGAGCGCCTTCAGGACCTTGACGGCCTGCGCCGTGATCTCCGGACCGATGCCGTCGCCCGGCAGGATTGCAATCTTCATGTCAGGCTTTCTCAGATGGTGTTGGCGAGCCAGGGCTGGGCGCGCAGGTGGCGCTCCTCGAAGGCGCGGATCTCGTCGGCGTGGCGCAGGGTCAGGCCGATGTCGTCCAGGCCGTTCAGCAGGCAGTACTTGCGGAAGTCGTCGATCGCGAATTCGAAGGCCAGCTGGCCGTCCGGCGTGCGGATGACCTGCTGCTCGAGATCGACCACCAGCTTGAAGCCGGGGAAGGCTTTCACCTCGTTGAACAGTTTCTCGACCTGCTGTTCGTTCAGCACGATCGGCAGCAGTCCGCTCTTGTAGCAGTTGTTGAAGAAGATGTCGGCGAAGCTCGGCGCGACGATGGCGCGGAAGCCGTACTGCTGCAGGGCCCAGGGCGCGTGCTCGCGCGAGGAGCCGCAGCCGAAGTTCTTGCGGGCCAGCAGGATCGAGGCGCCGGCATAGCGCGGCTGGTTCAGCACGAAGTCCGGGTTCAGCGGGCGCTTGCTGTTGTCCATGCCCGGTTCGCCATGGTCCAGATAGCGCCACTCGTCGAACAGGTTGGGACCGAAGCCGGTCCGGCGGATCGACTTGAGGAACTGCTTGGGGATGATGGCGTCGGTGTCGACGTTGGCGCGGTCGAGCGGCGCCACCAGTCCTTCTTGTACGGTGAATTTTTCCATGTTCGCAGGGGTCAGAGCCCGGTTTTGCCGCAGGGGTCAGAGCCCGGTGTTGCCTTTAAAAGGGCTCTGACCCCGAAGTTCGCGGCGTTTGCAAATCCATTTAATCGTTACTTGCCGCCCGCCCCGGTAATCACCTGGCCAACCTTCTGCACGTCCTTGCCGACGCCGGAAATGGTGTTGCAGCCAGTGACAACGAATGCGATGAGTGCGAGAGCGAGTGCTTTTTTCATGGTTTCCCTAGTTTGTCAGTCATGAATCGGCCAGGATGATCGACCCCGGCCAAGATATTTGCGGCGCTGGTAGCACCGACGAATTCAATTTTATAGTGCGCGCACGTCGACGAAGTGGCCCGCGATGCCCGCGGCAGCCGCCATCGCCGGCGACACCAGGTGCGTACGCCCGCCCTGCCCCTGCCGCCCTTCGAAGTTGCGGTTCGAGGTCGAGGCGCAGCGCTCGCCCGGATCGAGGCGGTCGGCGTTCATGGCCAGGCACATCGAGCAGCCCGGTTCGCGCCATTCGAAGCCGGCGGCCTTGAAAATCTGGTCGAGGCCTTCGCGCTCGGCCTGTTCCTTCACCAGGCCCGAGCCCGGCACCACCATCGCCAGCTTCACGTTGGAGGCGCGCTGGCGGCCGCGCACGATGGCGGCGGCGGCGCGCAGGTCCTCGATGCGCGAGTTGGTGCAGGAGCCGATGAAGACCTTGTCGATGCGGATGTCCTCGATCGGGGTGTTCGGCTTCAGGTCCATGTAGACCAGCGCCTTTTCCATGGCGTCGCGCTTGACCGGGTCGCGTTCCTTGTCCGGATCCGGCACGCGGCCGTCCACCGTCGTCACCATCTCGGGCGAGGTGCCCCAGGTGACCTGCGGGCGGATCTCGGCAGCGTTGAGGGTCACGACCATGTCGAACTTCGCGCCCGGGTCGGTGTGCAGGGTGCGCCAGTAGCTGACGGCTTGTTCCCACTGCGGTCCCACCGGTGCGAAGGGACGGCCCTTGACGTAGTCGATGGTGGTGTCGTCGACGGCCACCATGCCGGCGCGCGCGCCCGCTTCGATCGCCATGTTACAGACGGTCATGCGGCCTTCCATCGACAGCGAGCGGATGGTCGAGCCGGCGAATTCGATCGCGTAGCCGGTGCCGCCGGCGGTGCCGATCTTGCCGATCACGGCCAGCACGATGTCCTTGGCGGTAACGCCGGCCGGCAGCGCGCCGTCGACCTGCACCAGCATCGATTTCGATTTCTTCGCCAGCAGGGTCTGCGTGGCCATCACGTGCTCGACTTCCGAGGTGCCGATGCCGTGCGCCAGGCAGCCGAAGGCGCCGTGGGTCGAGGTGTGCGAGTCGCCGCAGACCACGGTCATGCCGGGCAGCGTGGCGCCCTGCTCCGGGCCGATCACGTGGACGATGCCCTGGCGCTTGTCGTTCATGTTGAAGTAGGTGACGCCGAAGCTCTTCGCATTCGCGTCCAGGGTCTCGACCTGCAGGCGCGAGGTCGGGTCCGCGATGCCGTGGCTGCGGTCCGTGGTCGGCACGTTGTGGTCGGCTACGGCAAGGTTGGCGGACGTGCGCCATAGCGGGCGGTCCGCCACGCGCAGGCCTTCGAAGGCCTGCGGGCTGGTCACTTCATGGACCAGGTGTCGGTCGATATACAGCACGGTGGTGCCATCCGCATCGGCACGCACGACATGCGAATCCCAGAGTTTGTCGTAGAGCGTTTTTAACATGACCAATCCATTCAAACCCTCGCTTTATGCGAGTGTGGTCTTTGATTATGCCATATTTGTGCACTGCGTCACCCCGGGCGGCTTGCACGATTATTTCAATGGATTGCTGCGCATTCAAATTTTATTTGCATGGTTAATCAAAAATGCAAATAAAAAAAGCCTGCACCGTTTCCGTGCAGGCTTTTCTTGGCTTTGTTGCTTTGTGGTTTTTATGCCGCCAGACGCACGCTGGAACGGCAGCCATCCATCAGGAAGGACAGGCCCACGACCAGCACCAGCGAACCTTCGGCGGAGCGCGCGGTACCGGTGATGCCTTCGACGTGCAGCGCCGTCATCGGCTTGATCACCAGGTCGGCCGTGCCGTCCACCGCTTCCACCGCGATGATGTAGGGCTGCGGCGCATTGATGACGATGCCGACGCGCTCCGAGCATTCCTCGTAGCCCAGCGACAGCGCCAGCGAACGTACCGGCAGCGGGCGGCCCTGGTCCTTCAGCACCGGGGCGCCGCCGACCTGCATGAAGGTCTCTGGCAGCTCGACCACGCGCTCGACCACCGCCATCGGCAGGGCCAGTTGCGCGCCCGAGGTGGACACCAGCATGGTCGGCACGATCGACAGTTCGATCGGCAGGCGGATCGAGAACTTGGTGCCCGTGCCCAGGTTCGAGTCGATGCGGATCGCGCCGCGGTTCTTCTCGACGGCGGTCTTGACCACGTCCATGCCGACGCCGCGGCCGGACACCGACGACGCCACTTCCTTGGTCGAGAAGCCCGGCAGGAACACCAGCTGGTAGGCTTCGTCGTCGGACGTTGCCTGGTGCTCGGTGATGAGCCCCTTCTCCATCGCTTTCTTGCGCAGCTTGGACGGGTCCATGCCGCGGCCGTCGTCCTGCAGCACGATCATGACGCTGTTGGCTTCCTGCCAGGCTTTCAGCAGGATGTAGGCCTTGGCCGGCTTGCCGTTGGCAAGGCGGTCTTCCGGACCTTCGACGCCGTGGTCGAGCGCATTGCGCAGCATGTGCACCAGCGGATCGTACAGGCTGTCCACCACCACACGGTCGACTTCGGTCTCCGCGCCTTCGATGGTCAGCTCGACTTCCTTGCCCAGGTCCTTGGCCAGTTCGCGCACCAGGCGCGGGAATTTCTGGAACAGGCGGCCCACCGGCTGCATGCGGGTCGCCAGCGTGGCGCGCTGCAGCTCGGCCGAGTAGCGCGACGCGCGCTCCAGGGTCTCGGTCAGGGTCGCCATCAGGGTGGCGGCCTGGCCTTCGAACTTGAATTGCGACAGGCGCTCCAGCAGCACGGCGGCCTGGTTCGCGGCCTGCACCGATTCGCCCGCCACTTCCAGCAGCGCGTCCAGCTTGACCGCGTCGATACGGATGCTCTCGTCGGCCTTGGCGGCGGCGGCCGGCGCCGGCTTCTCGTTGCCACGGCGCTCGACACCGTCCCAGCCCGGCTTGGCCGGCGCGGCTTCAGGCGCAGCAGCGGCAGCAGCCACCGGCGCATCCACCGCGGCGGCCGGGGCAGCTTCCTGTGCGGCCGCGGCCGGCGTGTAGGTGCCCGGCGGGACTACCGCCATGTACATCGCTTCCCAGTCCAGGCCATCGGCGCCGGCGGCGGCCGGTGCCGCAACCGGGGCGGCGGCGACCGGTGCAGCGACAGCTGCGGCGGGCGCGGGGGCCGGCGCAGCAGCAGGCGCAGCCTTCGGCGCGGCATCCTTGCCGTCGATCGCATCCTTCAGCAAGCGCTCGAGGTCGGCCGGCATCGGCGCCAGCTGTTCCGGCGCGGTGCCGTTGTTCAGGTCGTTGAGCTGGTCGGCGACGAAGCCGGATGCCTGCAGCGACGCCTCGATCGCCGAGGGCGTGACCGGGGCCGCGCCGGTGCGCAGCGCGTCGAACAGGTTTTCCGTCAGGTGGCAGGCGGTCACCAGCGCGGGCAGTCCCATGAAGCCCGCGCCACCCTTGATGGTGTGGAACGAGCGGAACACCGCGTTCAGCGTTTCCTTGTTATCCGGATCGCGTTCGAGGCGGAGCAAATGCTCCTCGACGTTGGTCGCCAGATCCAACGCCTCGATGACGAAATCCTTGAGCATTTCATCCATTAGAATCCCAGATCGGCAAGAAGGTCATCGACACTATCCTGGTCCAGCGCCGCAGCCGGCACCGAGGGGCCCGACATCAGCTCGGCCGGCTTTTCCTGCTCCTGCACGGCCTGCTTCTGCGCCAGCTTTTCCTTGACGTCGGCCGGGGCGCTGTCGCGCAGCAGCTGGGCCAGCTCGTTCTCGACGGTCTGGGTGATCTTGACGACCTTCTTGATCAGCTGGCCGGTGATGTCCTGGAAGTCCTGCGCCATCATGATTTCGAGCAGGCGCGCCTTCTCGGCTTCGGTCGCTTCCGACACGGCCTGGGCGAAGCTGCGCGAGTCGCCGGCCAGCGCCTTGAACTGCTCGATCGACAGCTTGCCGGCGAACAGGTCGGCCCAGCGGCCTTCCATGTCCTTGGCCTGTTTCGACAGCTTGTCCTGGGCCGGCATGCCGTCGTCCAGGGTGTTCAGCACCTTGTTGGCGGCCTGCTCGGTCAGGCTGGCGACGTATTCCAGGCGGTCCTGGGCGTCCACGATCTGCGAGGACGCCTCGGTGAGCGCCTTGTCGTAGCCCAGTTCGCGCAGCGAGTCGTGCATGATGCGCACGATGCTGCCCAGGCGGGCGTACATCACCTGTCCATCCGGATCTTCTGTGGCTTCGGTGGCTGCGGCGGCCGGGGCCGGCGCAGGTGCGGCTGCAGCCGGTGCGGCGGCGGGCGCGGCGCTTGACGCCACCTGGTCGAACAGGGCCTCGAGGTCGTCAGTGTCGTCACTGTCGCCACCGGTGGCGGGTTCGGGCGCCGGAGCCGGAGCGGGCGCGGTGGCTCGCTGCGCTGCCACTTCCTCGAATAATGCGTCGAAATCGTCAGCGGCGTCGGTCATAGTCCCTGCTTCTCCATAATGTGTAAATGTCGCGATGATCTGTACTGTGCTGTGCTTGCGGCCGTCAATACGTTGACGGTAAGGGTATTGCAGGGAGTGTAGCAGCGTGGTTGCCGTAGGTAAATCTCGGAAAACGGACCGTTGTTCATTGGCGCAGTAAACTTAGTCAATCGACCATCATTTCCAACTGTTTCTGAATATTTTCACAAAGCAAGTGTTGTATTTTTTTATCGCGGCATTTATGTCAGTCAATGTTTTCGGGCCAGAAAGCAAACACATCACTGAGCAAGATCAAGCATTTACCATCTGCCGAGGATGAACAGGAGGACTACAATAAGCAGGTAACGTGACGTGAGGGAGGGCTCACCATGTACCAGAAAATTCTGATCACCACCGACGGTTCCGCGGTGTCCCAGCACACCGCCTGCGCCGGCGTCCAGTTCGCGCAACAGATGGGGGCCGAAGTGCTCGCACTCTTCGTCGCCCCCGAGTACCAGTACCCGGTGTATGTCGAAATCATCCCGCCTTCCTACCCCAGCGAAGAGGAATACCTGGCGCAGATGCGCCGCATGGGTGAGGAGTACATGGGCAAGATCATGCGTTCGGCGGACCAGGCCGGGCTGAAGCATTCCTGCATGACGGCATTCTCGGACTCGGCGGCGCTGAAGATCGCCGACGTGGCAGAACAACAACACTGCGACCTGATCTTCATGGGTTCGCACGGCCGCAGCGGATGGGGCCAGTTGCTGCTCGGTAGCGTCACGAACAAAGTGCTGTCGCAGACCAGCAAGCCCGTGCTGGTGCACCGCCTGATCCGTGAACCCGGCACTTGAGCCCATCTGTTCCAGTCCCGCCGGTGCTTTCTGCCGGCGGAATTGCATGGCAAATAAATACAATTATCTGTTAGCAATGTGCTAGCGTGTAGTCTCTGCTCCGCATTGCATTCTGGGGAACTCCTATGATTCGCATAGTCATCGCTGACGACCACACCATCATGCGCGAAGGCCTCAAGCGCATCCTCGACGGCGCGCTCGACATCGAGATCGTCGGCGAGGCCATCAACGGTTTCGAAGTGCTGTCGCTGGTGCGCCAGGGCGGCTTCGACCTGCTGCTGCTCGACCTGTCGATGCCCGGCCGCAGCGGCGTCGACCTGATCCGCCAGGTCCGCAGCGAAGCGCCCAAGCTGGCGATCCTGATCCTCACCATGCACGAGGAAGAACAGTACGCGGTGCGCGCGATCCGCGCCGGCGCCCAGGGCTACCTGACCAAGGAGAGCGCCGGCACCCAGCTGGTCGGAGCGATCCGCAAGGTGGCCTCGGGCCGTCCTTATATCAGTACCGAAGTGGCCGAGCAGCTGGCGCTGAACATCATGGCGCCGAACGAACAGCTGCTGCACAAGCAGCTCTCGGACCGCGAGTTCGAAGTCTTCTCCTTATTAGTGGGCGGGAAGTCGATCACCGAGATCGCCAACAACCTGCACCTGTCCGTCAAGACAGTGAGCACTCACAAGACGCGCATCATGCAGAAAATGGGCATGACCTCGCTGTCCGAAATGGTGCAATACGCCGTGGCCCACCGCCTGCTGGCGCCGATGAAAGCATGAGCGCAGCCTAATTCGTCTTAGACATCGTGGCCTGACTGTGGTTTCCACGCCCTGTGCGTGCTACCCAGGAGACGGCCCCATCACCGCAGCTATCCTACACGGATATGCCCCGCTCTCCCTCGGAAGCGGCAGCAGTCAGTAAGAATAATCCTACAGTCTGACTCCCCTTCCTACCTACACATTCAGCCGTTGCTGATATGAATGCCGAACTCGTGTTGGCATACTGACTTCAGCGTTTCGACTTGCTTGCGGTCCATTCTCCGCATTGAGCCGCCTGAGAGCGTCTAAGAAAACCTTCAGGGCAAGGCGCATCGTCGAAGACAGTACGTCAGTACGGCGAGACGATGCAACGCCGCCATGGAGGTTTTGTTAGGCGCTCTAAAACCTTGTTTTCCTAAACCTGGAGATGAGTATGCAGTCCCAGCCAATGTCAGAACAGCGTAACGCCTCCCCTTCGACCCTGCACTCGTCACAGATGGAGGCCGGGCGTCAGCGCCAGGGTCGCCTGTGGTCCAACCTGAAAGAGGTCTGCGACCTGCTCCATATCCCGGCCGCCGTATCGATGAATACCGAGGAACTCCTGTTCCAGCACGTGCAGTTCAAGACGGGCCAGCGCGTGCACACGATCGGGCAGGCCTTCGACACCCTGTACATCGTCAATTCCGGCTTCCTGAAAACGGTGCTGATCGACGAATTCGGCAACGAACAGGTGCTGAGCTTCCCGATGAAGGGCGACATGCTCGGCGTCGACGGCATCCACACGCGCCACTACGCTTCGGAAGCCGTCGCGCTGTCCGACTGCGACCTGATCCTCGTACCGTTCAAAAAGCTCACTGCCCTGGGGAGGGTGCATGCCGAGCTGGAGAACCTGATGTACGGTGTGATGAGCCGCGAACTGGTGCGCGAACAGGCCATGATCGGCATGCTCGGCGCCCTGTCGGCGGAAGCCCGCGTGGCCCGCTTCCTGATCTCGCTGGCCGAGCGCTTTGCCGCGATGGGCTACTCGAGCAAGCTGTTCAACCTGCGCATGACCCGTCACGAGATCGGCAGCTACCTCGGCCTGACCCTCGAAACCGTCAGCCGCACGCTGTCGGCCTTCAACGAGATCGGCCTGATCACCGTCGACCAGCGCACCATCGGCATCAAGGATCCGGAAGCGCTCAAGACCCTGCGCCGCCTGCCGCCCTCGCGCTCGCGCGCCAAGCAGAACGCCAAGCACAAGGCCGACGCCGAATCCTCGGGCGACGGCGCGGTGCTGGCCACGGTCTGAGCGGGCCGTGGAGCGGCCGTAAAAAAGCCGGCCCCTTGCGGAGCCGGCTTGTCCTTTCTGACGTTGGAATCGGTCAGTCCCGCGTCAGCACGCCATCGGCGACGCGGACTTGCTCGCCTACGCGGAAGCCCGGGTCGTTGTCGTAACGGATAGCCTGGGTCGCGCCGTTTTCATAGCGCACCACCACTTCGTAGCGCGGCGCGCGGGCGTTGCGCTCGATCGCGCGTCCTGCCAGCGCACCGCCGACGGCGCCGGCCACGGTCGCGGCCGTGCGGCCGCTGCCGCTGCCCACCTGGTTGCCCAGCAGGCCGCCAACCGCGGCGCCGCCCAGCGTACCGGCTGCGCCGGCGTCGGCTTCGATCACGTTCACCGACTGCACCGTGGCGCAACTCGTGCAGGAGCGGGCCACGCGCTGGCTGTCGTCGGCGCGGCGATCGTCACGGCGTGCGTCGCGGCGGTCGTCGATGCGGTCGCCAGGCATGCGTCCGCCCGCCAGCAGCGGCTGGCCCAGGGTCGCGGTCGAATAGCGGCCGTTGGCCTTGATGGTCGCGGTCACCGATGCGTCCGGTGCGATATTGTCGCCGCGGCGGATCGTGTACACGCCGTCATACTGGCCCGGCCGCACTTCCGGCAGCGTGAAGATGCCGGACGTGCCGGCGATCTGGACTTCCACACGCGCGCCCGGCGTGCCGGCCACGGTGAAGCGCAGCTCGTGTCCCGGACCGAGGTCGTCGCTGCCGCGCACGTCGAAGGTCTGGACGCGCGGGGTGCCGGCCACCATGCGGTCGTCGATGCGTTCCGGCACGCGCACGATGGTGGCGGCCAGGGCCTGGGTCTTGACCATGCCGTTCACGCGCAGGTTGGCGGTGACCGAGCTGTCCGGACGGATGCGGTCGTGGGTCCCGATGGTGTAGGTGCCCACGTAGGTGCCCGGGCGGGTTTCGTTCAGGTGCAGGTTGCGGGTGGCGCCGTCGATGCGCACCGAGGCGTTGCCGCCCGGCGTGCCGAAGACTTCGAAGTTCAGCTCGGCGCCCGGCTCGATGCGGCGCAATTCGTTGACGTTGAAACCTTCGATGCGCGGCTCCAGCTGGCGGGCACGCGGATGTTCCTGTGCCTGCACCGGTGCCGGCACGGTGGCCGTGAAGAGCGGCAGCGCGGCAACCACTGCCGCGGCGAGTGTCTGTCGGGTTGTTGCCATGATGTCCTCCTGCGTACGCGAATTATCAATATGGCCAGCTTACGCCGCACACGGCCGTATCTCGGTGCGCTAACGTACGCTGTGCACCGCCTCGCCCGAGCTCACCCAGATGCGCTCGCCGGGCTCGGGCCGCAGCGCATGGCCACCGGTAAATGCGCCGAAGGACGGCAGGATCATGCGCTGCGGCCCAGCAATAAAGCATGGCAGCCGCAAGGCGTCGGAACGTGTTGCGAGCACATAGACCGGGTGCACGTGTCCGGCCAGCACATAGCCCGGCGCGGCGATGTCCGGATGGTGGCAAAAGGAATACGGGCCGACGGTATAGGGCTCGTCGACCAGATCGATGCCGAGCTGCGCGGCCGGGTCGCCCGCATGCTTGTCGTGGTTGCCGCGCACCAGCGTCAGGATCAGCTCGCAGCGTCGCTGGCGCCAGGCCAGCATCGCCGCCTGGGTCGAGGCCGCATGCGCCGCGCGCGCGTGCAAAAAGTCGCCGAGGAAGAGGATATGATTGGCGCCGGTCAGCCCGATCAATTCGTCCAGCGCCAGCAGGTTCTCGGTGGTCGTCCCTTTCGGCACCGGGATGCCGAAGGAGCGGAAGGCCGCCGCCTTGCCGAAGTGGATATCGGCGATGATCAGCATGCGCTCGCGCGGCCAGAACGCGGCCTTCTGCGGCAGCAGGATCAGCTGTTCGCCGCCCAGTTCGGCCGCTACTGCGCCGGGGATCATCACTGCGCTCACGCCGCGGCCGCCTTTTCCAGTTCGCGCACCATGCGCGCCACGCGGTCGGACAGCTTCTCGGTCGAGACCTTTTCTCGGAACCTTTCAACCATCAGCGGGAACCCGAAGGGCGTGGCGCGCTTGACCTCATGGAAGGAGATGCGGCGCGCGTGCAGCTCGGTCAGCGTATCGCGCAGGCGCGTCAACTCGAGCTCCTGCTCCAGCACCTCGCGCTCGGCCTGGGTCAGCAGCAGGTTGCCGCTGTCATGCTTGCGGAAGACTTCGTAAAACAGCGCCGACGATGCCTGCACCTGGCGCATCGATTTGCGCTGGCCCGGGAAGCCCTGGTTCACCAGCCCGGCGATGCGCGCCACTTCGCGGAAGCGCCGCTGTGCCAGCTGGGTCGCGTTCAGGCTGTCCAGCACGTCCTCCAGCAGGCGCCCGGTATCGAACAGGCCGACGTCGGCACCTAGCTGCGCATCGAACATGCGGGCCCAATCCACCGGCTCCGGCGACAGCAGCTCGAAGCCGTAATCGTTCACGGCTATCGAAAAGGTCGAGGGCATCAGTTTGCCGACCCGGAAAGCCACCAGCGAGGCCAGGCCCGTGTGCACCGAGCGCCCGCCGAAGGGATAGACGAACAGGTGGTAACCCTCGCGGCTCTTCATGCTTTCGATGACCAGCACCTCGCTTGTCGGCAGCGCCGACCAGCGCGCCTGCACCTCCAGCAGCGGCCGCACGGCCTGCATTTCCGGCCCTTCGAAGATGCCGCGCGAGGCGCGCTCCAGTTCCTCCAGTCCGGCGCGCGCCATCTCGGCGCTGAGCGGCACCTTGGTGCCGCCCCAGCGGCTGATCGCGCCCTTGGTACTGGCGCTGCGTTTCACATAGGCAGTCATCTCGTGCACCCGCACGAGTTCCAGGATGCGCCCGCTGAACAGAAAGTGATCGCCCGGCTTCAGGCGCCCGACGAAGGATTCCTCGACGCTGCCGATCCGGCCGCCGCTCACGTACTGCACCTGCATCTGCGCATCAGAGACGATGGTGCCGATGCTCATGCGGTGCCGGCGGCCGATGGTGGCGTCGGGCACGCGGTAGACGCCCTCCTCGTCCGGCAGCACGCGCCGGTACTCGGGATAGACGGACAGGCTCTGGCCGCCGCGCGCGACGAAGTCCAGCGCCCACTGCCATTCCTCCTTCGTCAGGTGGCGGTAGGACCAGGCGGTGGTCACCTCTTCATACAGCTCGTCCGAGCGAAAGCCGCCGCCCAGTGCGATCGTCACCAGGTGCTGCACCAGCACGTCGAAGGGTTTGTTCGGCACTTGCCGCGCCTCGATGCGGCGGGTGGCCACCGCGCGCTTGGCGCCGGCCGCTTCCAGCAGCTCCAGGCTGTTGGTCGGCACCAGGGTTACGCGCGAGATCCGTCCCGGTGCATGGCCGCTGCGCCCCGCCCGCTGCAGCAGGCGCGCGATGTTCTTCGCGCTGCCGACCTGCAGCACGCGCTCGACCGGCAGGAAGTCCACGCCGAGGTCCAGGCTGGCGGTGCAGACCACGGCCTTGAGCTCGCCGTTCTTCAGGCCCTTCTCGACCCAGTCGCGCACCTCGCGGTCGAGCGAGCCGTGGTGCAGGGCCACGGTGCCGGCCCAGTCCGGGCGCGCCTCGATCAGGTTCTGATACCAGACTTCCGACGAGGAGCGGGTATTGGTGAACACCAGGGTCGCGCCGTTCTTCTCGATCTCCTCGATGACCGGCTGCAGCATCTGCAGGCCCAGGTGGCCGCCCCAGGGAAAGCGCGAGACGTTCTGCGGAATCAGGCAGTCGACCACGATCTGCTTCTTCAGGTCGCCCTCGACCAGCACGCTCCTGCTTTCATCGGCGCCGGTCCCCAGCAGCACGTTGCGCGCATCCTGCAGATTCCCCATGGTGGCCGACAGGCCCCACACGACCAGTTCCGGATTCCAGCGCCGCAATCTCGCCAGCGCCAGCTGCACCTGCACGCCGCGCTTGCTGCCCATCAGCTCGTGCCACTCGTCGATGATGATCATGTCGAGGTGCTTGAACTGGTCGCGCGCGCCCGCATGCGAGAGCAGCAGGGACAGCGATTCCGGCGTCGTGATCAGCGCACCAGGCAGGTTCTTCGACTGGCGCGCACGCTCGGCGGAGCCGGTGTCGCCGGTGCGGGCGCCCAGGGTCCACTCTCCGATGACATCGGGACTGGCGGCGCCCAGCTCGGCGGCCGAGACTTCGAGCGAACGCTGGGTATCGGCGGCCAGCGCGCGCATCGGCGTGATCCACAGCACGCGCAGGCCGGTGCGGTCGCGGCGCGAGCGGTTGGCGCCGCGCAGCATCGCCGCGAACCAGACGGCATAGGTCTTGCCTGCCCCCGTGTTCGCGTGCAGCAGACCGGACTGGCCGGCCAGCGCGGCCTTCCACACGGCGCGCTGGAAGGGAAACACCTTCCAGCCGCGGCCCGCGAACCAGGCGTCGACCGCCTGCTCTGCCTGCGACTTGCTCATGGTTGCGCCGCTTCCAATAATCCCTTGAGGGTATCCAGTGTATCCGCCTCCTCCACCGGCTTGTCGTCGCGCCGGCGCAGGATGCGCGGGAAGCGCACCGCGATGCCTGCTTTGTGACGCGGCGACAGCGCGATGCCCTCGAAGCCCAGTTCGAACACCATGGTCGGTTTCACGGAACGCACCGGCCCGAATTTCTCGACCGTGGTCTTGCGGATGGTGGCGTCCACCTGGCGGATCTCGGCATCGGTCAGGCCCGAATAGGCTTTCGCGAAGGGCACCAGGCGGCGCTGCTCGCCCTCGCCGTCCCACACGGCGAAGGTGTAGTCGGTGTAGAGCGAGGCGCGGCGCCCGCTGCCCGGCTGAGCGTAGATCAGCACGGCATCCACCGCATACGGGTCGATCTTCCACTTCCACCAGGTGCCGACGTCCTTGGTGCGGCCCACGCCGTACTGGGCATTGCGCGCCTTCAGCATCATCCCCTCGACGCCGCGCGCCCGCGACTCTTCGCGCAGCTTGCCGAGGTCGTCCCAGGTATCGGCCGTCACCAGCGGCGAGATGCGCAGCTGCGGTTTCGCGACACCGGTGACCAGGGTCTCCAATAAAGCGCGACGCTCGTGCTGGGGCAAAGCGCGCAGGTCGACGCCGTCCAGCTCCAGCAGGTCGTAGGCCAGCAGGACCGCCGGCAGCTCGGCCAGCAATTTGTTCGACAAGGTCTTGCGGCCGATGCGCTTCTGCAGGTCGGCAAAGGGCGCGGGAGCATCCCCGCCGGTCCAGATCAGCACCTCACCATCCACCACCGTCCCTTCCGGCAGGCTCAGGGCGGCCAGCTCGGGAAAGCGCTCGGTAATGAGATCCTCGCCGCGCGACCACAGATAGTTCTGGGCGCCGCGCCGCACCAGCTGGGCGCGGATGCCGTCGTACTTCCACTCGACCTGCCAGTCGGACAACGCGCCCAGCTCGGCCGGGTCGCCGTTCAGCTGGTGCGCCAGGAAGAAGGGGTAAGGCTGGCCGCCGCGCAGCTTGTGCTCGTCCTCGGACTGGGCCGCGATCAGCTGCAGGAAGCCGGCTGCCGTCGGCCGCACACGGCCATCGGTCCAGCCCATCAGGCGCTGGGCGATCAGCTTGGCATCGACCGCGGCGATGGCCGCCAGCGCACGCGTCACCAGCAGCTTCGACACCCCGACCCGGAAGCCGCCGCCGATCAGCTTGACGAACAGGAAGCGCTCGCGCCAGGTCAGCTCGTCCCAGTACTCGAACAGCTTCTCGCGGATGAAGCCGGGGTCGGCGCCGCGCAAGGGGCCGATGCGCTCTTCCATCCACACGGCCAGGCCGATGTCGCTGTGGCGCTTGGGCGCCGGCAGGATGTGGGCGATGGTCTCGGCCATGTCGCCGACGGCGGCGTGCGATTCCTCGAACAGCCACTCGTCCAGGCCGGCGTATTCGATGGCCGCTTCGCGCAGCACCTTGCTCGGCACCGCCTGGCGCGGCTTGCCGCCGGCCAGGAAGTAGACGGCCCAGGCGGCGTTCTCGGGCGCCGTGTGCTCGAAGTAGTTCTGCAGCGCTTCCAGCTTGCGGTTGGTGGCGGTGGTCTCGTCGAGTTCGGCGTAGAGCTGGGCGAATTCACGCATCCTTCGCTTCCTCCTTGCTTGCGCCTCCCTTGTGCGCCTCGCCCTCTTCCGGCGCGGCGGATCCGGTCGCATCGTCGTCTTCGTCGCCGTACTCGGTATCGAAGGCTTTCGCATCCAGTCCGATCTGGCGCAGCCAGCGCACCATCACCGGAATCGAGCCGTGGGTCACGACCACCTGGTGCGCGCCGGTGGCCTCGATCGCGCCCAGCAGCCCGGGCCAGTCGGCGTGGTCGGACAGCACGAAGCCGCGGTCGACGCCACGCCGGCGGCGCGCGCCGCGCAGCAGCATCCAGCCGCTCGCAAACGCGTCGCTGTAGTCGCCGAAGCGGCGGGTCCAGGTCGAGCCGGCGGCTGAGGGCGGCGCCAACACCAGCGCGCGCTTCATCTCATCCTTGCCGGTCTCGCTCACCAGCTGGGTAGGCGGCAGCTCGACGCCGCCTTCGCGGTAGACGCGGTTCAGCGGCTCGACCGCGCCATGGCAGACGATGGGGCCAATGGACGTGTCCAGGCCGGACAGCACGCGCTGCGCCTTGCCGAAGGCGTAGGCGTAGAGCACGCTGGTGCGGCCCTCGTCGGCATTGCGGCGCCACCAGGCGTTGATGCCGTCGAAGACTTCCTGCTGCGGGTCCCAGCGGTAGATCGGCAGGCCGAAGGTGGATTCGGTGATGAAGGTATGGCAGCGCACCGCCTCGAAGGGCGCGCAGGTGGCATCCGGTTCGACTTTGTAGTCGCCAGAAGCGACCCAGATCTCGCCCTCGAATTCCATGCGCACCTGGCTTGATCCCAGCACGTGGCCGGCCGGGTGCAGCGAGATCGCCACGCCGTTGTGGACGATGCGCTCGCCGTAGGCCAGGCCGTCGATGTTGATGTCGGCGCCCAGCCGCGACTTCAGGATGTTGACGCTCGCATCCGAGGCCAGGTAGTGCTTGTGGCCCCAGCGTGCATGGTCGCCGTGGGCATGGGTGATGACGGCCCGGTCCACCGGCCGCCAGGGGTCGATGTAGAAATCGCCAGGTACGCAGTACAGGCCCTCCTTCCTTACGACGACCATGTCACCCATGCATTCTCCTTATGCGATATGTTCGACAAAATCCTTCACGAACGAGCGCTGCTCGCCGTCCGGGAACTCGATACAAACCTGGTCGCCGGCCACCGAGAACACCACGCCCTCGCCATACTTCGGCACCTTCACGCGCGCGCCGGGTTCGAAGGTGGACGAGGGATCGGGTGCCGGCGCAGGTTCGCGGTCGAACTCGTCGTCGCGGATCTCGATATCCTCCAGCACGGCCGCCGGCGGATTCAGGCAGTTGTCGCAGCGGCAGCACTTCTCGAAGCCCTCGACTTCGTCGCCGAAGTAATCGAGCAGCAGCTTCCAGCGGCAGAAACCGCTGACGGCATAGCTCACCATCTGCTCCAGCGCTTCCTTGTCGTGCTCCTGCTTGCGGCGGTACACCTCGGCCATCGCCTCGAACAGGCTGTCCTTCGGCAGCTGGGCGGTCACGTTGTACGCCAGCTTGCGCGACTGGCGCAGCAGCTTGGCGTCCTTCAGCAGCTTGAGGCAGACCTTCAGGTGCGGACCGGCCAGATCGCCGGCCACATCCTCGACACGCTCGGGCGTGGCGGTCTCGTTCTCCGTCAGCTCGCGCACCGCCTCGTAGACTGCGCGGATCTCCTCGGCGGTCGGGTAGTGCTTCACCAGGAAGAACTGCTGCACCCTTTTATCGTCTTGCAGGAACAGCAGCGTGCACTCGGCATCCTTGCCGTCGCGGCCGGCGCGTCCGGATTCCTGGTAATAGGCTTCCAGGTTGGCGGGAATCTGCATGTGAATCACGAAGCGCGTGTCCGGCTTGTCGATGCCCATGCCGAAGGCGTTGGTCGCGACCATCACGCGCCGCTCGTCGTTCATGAACAGGTCCTGGTTGGCCTTGCGCTCGGCGGCCGGCAGCTTGCCATGGTAGATGGTGACGGATTCGCCGGCTTCCGCCAGCAGGTGATAGACCTCTTCGGCCACCTTGACGGTGGCGGCATAGACGATGCCCTTGCCTTCGGTCTCGCGCACCAGGCGCTGCGCCTCCTGCAGCTTGTCGTCGGGGTTGGTCACCTGCTGCACGCGGTAGTGCAGGTTCGGGCGGTAGACGCCGGTGTTCACCACGTTCATGCGCGGCCGGTTGAGCTGGCGGCCGATGTCGTCGACCACCTCCTCGGTGGCTGTGGCGGTGAGCGCCAGCACCGGCGGCCGGTCCAGGGCCTCGATGGCGCCGGCCATCTCCAGGTAGGCCGGGCGGAAGTCGTGGCCCCATTGCGAGATGCAGTGGGCTTCGTCGACCACCACCAGGGCGATCTTCACTTCCTTCAGGACCTCGACGAACTCCGCCATCACCAGGCGTTCGGGGGTGCAGAACACGATCTCGCAGCGGTTCTCGGCGATGGCGGCGAGCGACTCGCGCTCCTCTTCGGCGGAGAGGCTGCTGTTGACCTGCACGGCGCGGATCCCCATCTCGTGCAGCTTTTCGAGCTGGTCCTTCATCAGGGAGATGAGCGGGGAAACGACGACGGTCATCCCGTCCAGGATGCGGGCGGGGATCTGGTAGCACAGCGATTTACCGCTGCCGGTGGGCATGATCGCCAGCGTGTCCTTACCGTCGAGGACGCTGTCGATGACGCGTTGCTGGCCGTCGCGCAGCTGCTGAATACCGAAGACGGTATCGAGCAGGCGGCGGATGGTGTTGCGGCGTACCGCAAGCAGGCCTTTGTGCAGGAGTTTGGGTTCGTGTCGGGTCATGGTGACCCCACTCTAAATAAGGCCGAACTGAACCGCTATAGGACGCAACCTACAGTTACCGTAGGAGCCCCACTAGAGCTTTCTGCCAGCGCTCAGACAGGTCGACAAGGTGTTTTCCTACAATGCGGCGGAATCCCCGCCGATAGTTGCCATTTTGCAGTCGACCTATCATGGAACCATATTCTCCCGCAACCGGCACACAATTGGAGCTCGATCATGATCCGCATCTTCCCCGCCACCTGGACCGCCCTCCATGTCGGACTCATCAGCATCGCCACCTGGCTGCTGGTCGAAACCGACGCACTGAACGGCATGGCGCCGATGTTCTTCCACTGAGCGATGCTGCAGGACTTGCAGTTCCCGCTCATCTCCATCGGCATGCCCTGCGCATGTCAGGCGACGCTACCCTGAGAAATCACGGTCGGCGCGCTTTCCGTTTTCCCTCCTCCAGCTCCCTACTTGTCTCCCCTTTGTGCGGGGCGGAACTTCACCGCCGGCGCCTTGCATTGCTTGACCGGCTCGGGCTTGCGTGACGCGGACGAGCGCACATAGCATTCGTCGAACACCGAGCAATAGCAGACCGACCATTCGATGTCATCCATCTGACGGTACAGCGCTTCAAGATCCTTGTTCGGCGCGCCCTTGTCGCTCCATGTGAAGAGCTGCACCGACGCACCGGCGCGGACCAGGGCGCCGTCGATGTCGGCGCGGCGGCTCAAGCCGTCGTAGTTGTGTGGCTGCGCCTGGCAGCAGGCGTCGACCAATCCTGTGATGTCCTGCACCGGCTGGCCCTTGAAGCGCATCTCCACCCACTCGACGCGCGCCGGACCGACGCCATTGTTGTCGATCTGGTAGCCCATCAGGTGCTGGACTCGGTCGGCGGCGGTCTCGCGCGTGATACGCTCCCGCCGGATGTTCAAAATTACATTATAGCAATGCAATTCGAATAACATGGCGAAAAAAAAGCGCCCCTCATCCGAGGGACGCTTTACCGGCAGGCCCGGACCGGGCTTACGCCGCTTCGACCGCCACCGGCATGCGGATCAGGTAATCGAAGGCCGACAGTGCGCACTTGGCGCCGTCGCCCGCCGCGATCACGATCTGCTTGAACGGCGTGGTGGTGGCGTCGCCGCCGGCGAACACACCCGGGATGTTGGTGCGGCCGTGGGCGTCGACCACGATCTCGCCGAAGCGCGACAGTTCCACGCTGCCCTTCAGCCATTCGGTGTTCGGCACCAGGCCGATCTGCACGAACACGCCTTCCAGCTCGACGTGCTTGTCTTCGCCGGACACGCGGTCCTTGAACGAGATGCCGTTGACCTTCTTGCCGTCGCCGGTGATCTCGGTGGTCTGGGCATTCACGTGGACCGTCACGTTCGGCAGGCTGTTCAGCTTGTTGACCAGCACCGCATCCGCCTTCAACTGGTTGGCGAACTCGATCAGGGTCACGTGCTGGACGATGCCGGCCAGGTCGATCGCCGCTTCCACGCCCGAGTTGCCGCCGCCGATCACGGCCACGCGCTTGCCCTTGTACAGCGGGCCGTCGCAGTGCGGGCAGTAGTTCACGCCGAAGTTCTTGTACTGCTCCTCGCCCGGCACGTTGACGTTCCTCCAGCGCGCGCCGGTCGACAGGATCACGGTGCTCGACTTCAGCGAGCCGCCGTTGGCGAATTTCACCTCGACCAGCTCACCCGGGGCGGACGGTGCGATCAGCTGCGCCGCTTCCTGCTGGTTCATGATGTCGACGCCGTAGTGGCGCACCTGGGCTTCCAGCGCGGCCGAGAATTTGGGGCCGTCGGTTTCCAGCACCGAGATGTAGTTCTCGATCGACATGGTGTCGTTCACCTGGCCGCCCATGCGGCCGGTGGCGATGCCGGTGCGGATGCCCTTGCGGGCCGCGTAGACGGCGGCCGCCGAGCCGGCCGGGCCACCGCCGACGATCAGCACGTCGTACGGCTCTTTCGCGTTCAGCTTGGCGGCGTCGCGCTCGCCGGCGCCCTTGTCCAGCTTGGCGACGATCTCTTCGATCATCATGCGGCCGGAACCGAACATCTCGCCGTTCAGGAACACCATCGGCACCGCCATCACCTGGCGCTCCTCGACTTCTTTCTGGAAGGCGCCGCCTTCGATGACGGTGGTCTTCACACGCGGGTTCAGGATCGCCATCAGGCTCAGGGCCTGCACCACGTCCGGGCAGTTATGGCAGCTCAGCGACATGTAGACTTCGAAGGTGTAGTCGCCGTCCAGGGTCTTGATGGTGTCGATGACGTCCTGCTCGACCTTCGGCGGGTGGCCGCCGGTCCACAGCAGGGCCAGCACCAGCGAGGTGAACTCGTGGCCCAGCGGCAGCCCGGCGAAGCGCAGGGAAGTATCGGTGCCGCTGCGCTGCAGGGTGAACGAGGGCTTGCGGGCGTCGTTGCCGTCGGTGCGCAGGGTGATCTTGTCGCTGCGCAGGCCCTGGATGGTCTGCAGCAGGTCGAGCATCTGCTTCGAGGTGTCGCTGTCGTCGAGCGACGCCACCATCTCGAACGGCTGCTGGACGCGTTGCAGGTAGGCACCCAGCTGGGTTTTCAGGTCATTGTCGAGAGCGCTCATGGTGTTTTCCTTTTCGTTCAAACGTGTTCAGGCCGATGCGACGCACATGCGGGCGCATCCTTCAAATCAAAGTCGTAAATCTGTACCGGCAGATCGACCAGTTTGATCGCCTGTCATTCAATGGCCAGCCGGCATACGCGGGCGGCATTTCGGGGAGGGGTGGGAGACCGGCCGCCCCTCGCGGACGGTCTCCTGTGCTACAGGTATTACTTATACTGCTCGTGGGCTCGGGGAGCCCACCCTACCGTATCGCCAATTGTAGGGTGGGCACCCCGTGCCCACGCCACATGTCGATTAGATCTTGCCGACCAGGTCCAGCGACGGCTTCAGGGTTTCGGCGCCTTCGGTCCACTTGGCCGGGCAGACTTCGCCCGGGTGGGCTGCGACGTACTGGGCAGCCTTGACCTTGCGCATCAGTTCCGATGCGTCGCGGCCGATGCCGTTGTCGTGCACTTCCATGACCTTGATCTGGCCTTCCGGATTGATCACGAAGGTACCGCGCAGGGCCATGCCTTCTTCTTCGATCATGACTTCGAAGTTACGCGACAGGGTGCCGGTCGGGTCGCCGATCAGCGGGTAGTTCACTTTCTTGATGGCATCCGAAGTGTCGTGCCATGCCTTGTGGGCAAAGTGGCTGTCGGTCGACACGCCGTAGACTTTGACGCCCATCTTCGCGAATTCCGGCTGGAAAGCAGCCAGGTCTTCCAGTTCGGTCGGGCAGACGAAGGTGAAGTCGGCCGGGTAGAACATCAGAACCGACCAGGTGCCCTTGAAGTCGGCTTCGGTCAGGTCGACGAACTTGCCATCATGGAAAGCGGTTGCTTTGAACGGTTTGATTTCGGTGTTGATGATGGACATGAAAGCTCCTCTTTCGGGGTTAAAAAAAACGTTAGGTACGCACTATACCGCGCGCACCGCTCAATGTGAAATTAATTGAACGGATTTCATCAATTGATTTTAACTATCAGTAGGCTGCGTGGGCACGGGGTGCCCACCCTACGGTCGCACAATGTAGGGTGGGCTCCCCGAGCCCACGTCACGAGATTCAAGCGGAGACGGCAGCAGCCGGCACATCCACTTCCGAGCACGGCAACAGCAGGCTGAAAGTCGCCCCCTGCCCCGGCGTGCTCTGCACCGTCAGCTCGCCGCCGTGCGAGGTAGCCAGCTGGCGCGAGATGTACAGGCCCAGGCCCAGCCCCTTCGGCTCGCCTGCCTTGGCGCCGCGTTCGTAGGGTTCGAAGATGCGGTCGATGAAGTCGGGCGCGATGCCCTTGCCGTGGTCGCGCACGTCGATGCGCACATTGCAGCCGATCTGGTGCACGCTGAGCTCGACGGTGCCGCCGCCGCCGTAGCGCAGCGCGTTGGTCAGCAGGTTGACGATCACCTGCTCGATGCGGAACTCGTCCCACACGCCTTCCACCGGCTCGTGGCTGGCCAGCTGCAGGGTCGAACTGGCCGCTGCCGCCTGCAGGGAGAGGTCGTTGACCACCCGTTCCAGCAGGCCCATCAGCTCGACCTTGGCCGGGCGGATCGACAGCGTGCCGCTCTTCATGCGCGAGACGTCCAGCATGTCGTCGATCAGGCGGATCATGGCCTTGATCTGGCGCTCGTCGCGCTTGATCATGCCGGTCATCTGGTCCGGGTTGAAGGCAGGCAGGTTGCCGCGCTTGAGCTGCAGGCTGCGCATCTGCGTTTCCAGGAACAGCGTGTTGAGCGGCGTACGCAGCTCATGCGCCACCAGCGACATGAAGTCGTCGCGCATGCGCAGCGAGCGCTGCAGCTCTTCCTGGGTCTGGTTCAGCTCGCGCAGCAGGGTTTCCTGCTCGCGCCGGCTACGCTCCAGCGCTTCCATCTGGCGCCGCATCTCGCGCCGCTGCTGGTCCAGGGTCACAAAGACGTTGACCTTGCTGCGCACGGCGTCCGGATCGAGCGGCTTGTAGAGGAAGTCGACGGCGCCCTGCTCGTAGCCCTTGAACGCATAGTTCAGCTCGCGCCCGGCGGCGGACACGAACACGATCGGGATATTGCGGGTGCGCTCGGTGCCTCGCATCAGCTCGGCCAGCTCGAAGCCGTCCATGCCGGGCATCTGCACGTCCAGGATGGCGAGCGCGAACTCATGCTCGAGCATCAGGGTCAGCGCTTCCTCGCCAGATTGCGCCTGGAATACCTGGCGCTTCTCGTCGCGGATCAGGGCGTCCAGCGCGCGCAGGTTTTCCGGCAGGTCGTCGACGATCAGCAGTTTGCTTGGGTCTTGTGCGCTCATGATAATCGGGTCTCCAGCATGGGCAGCAGCGCCCCGATGCGGGCCAATGGCAGGATCAGGTGCGGGGAAAAACGGGCGATGGCGCTCTTCGGCATGGTGGCCACCTGGGCGTCATCGGGATCTTGCACGACGGTCAGGCCGCCGTTGGCGTGAATCTGCGCCATGCCTTCGGCGCCGTCATGGTTGGCGCCGGTCAGCAGGATGCCCACCAGGCCGGGGCCGTAGGCGTCGGCGCTGGATTCCATCAGCACGTCGATGGCCGGGCGCGCGAAATGCACGGGCGGTTCGCAGCTCAGCGAAAACGTGCGGTCCTGCTCCACCGACAGGTGGTAGCCGGAACCGGCAAAGTAGACGGTGCCCGGCGCGATGGCCTCCTTGTCGGCCGCTTCCTTGACGGGCAGCGGCAGGCGCTCGGAAAACAGTTCCGCCAACCGGCTTTCGCGGTCGCCCGGCAGATGCAGGATGCAGACTACCGGCAGGCTGTAATCGGCCGGCAGCGAAGGCAGCAGCGCGCCCAGGGCCTCGACGCCGCCGGCGGAGGCGCCGATCACCACCGCTTCGACGCGGCGGCCGGCCAGCGCGGCCTGGATATCCGTGCTCATGATTGCCCCACCTTGCGGAACACTCGCTCGCGCTTGGCCAGCGGCTCGAAGCGCTGGGCATAGCTGGAGAAGTCGATGCTCTCCTTGCTGCCCAGGCCCAGGAAGCCGCGGTGCACCAGCGATTCGTGGAACAGGCCCAGCACCCGGTTCTGCAGGCGCCGGTTAAAGTAGATCATCACGTTGCGGCAGCTGATGAAGTGCGTTTCGGCGAACACGCTGTCGGTGGCCAGGCTGTGGTCGGCGAAGGTCACGTTCTCCACCAGCGAGCGCTCGAACAGGGCGCCGCCGTAAGCTGCCGTGTAATAGTCCGAGAAGGCTTGCGTGCCGCCCGACTTCTGGTAGTTCTCGGTGTACAGGCGCATGCGCTCGAGCGGCATCACGCCGCGCCGCGCCGCCTCCAGCGATTCCTGGTTGATGTCGGTGGCGTAGATCAGGCTGCGCTCGAGCAGGCCTTCTTCCTTCAGCAGGATCGCCAGAGAATACACTTCCTCGCCGGTGCTGCAGCCGGCCACCCAGATCTTCAGCGAGGGATAGGTCTTGAGGAAGGGAACGACCTGCTGGCGCAGCGCCAGGTAGTACTCCGGATCGCGGAACATTTCCGTGACCGGGATGGTCAGGAATTGCAGCAGCTGGGCAAAGGCGGCCGGCTCGTGCATCACCCTGGCCTGCAGCGCGGACACGGTATCGCATTCCATCACGCGCATGGCGGCCAGCACGCGGCGCTTTTGCGAAGCGCCGGTGTAGTCGCGGAAGTCGTAGTTGTACTTGAGGTAGACAGCTTCGACCAGCATCCGCAGTTCGATGTCGATGTCGCTTGGAGGCTTCGTCAAATCCGCTCCATGGTCGGCATCCATACCCGCAGCAGCGAGTACAGCCGGGTCAGGTCGATCGGCTTGGCCAGGTAATCGTTGGCGCCGGCCGCCAGGCACTGTTCCTGGTCATCCTTCATGGCCTTGGCCGTGATCGCGATGATGGGCAGGCGCGCGAAACGCTGGTCCTGGCGGATCCTGCGCGTCGCTTCCAGTCCGTCCATGCCGGGCATCATCACATCCATCAGTACCAGGTCGATAGCGTCCACTTCGTCGAGCTTGGCAAGGGCTTCGAAGCCGTTGCGGCCCACCTCCACGTGCGCCCCGCGCTGCTCCAGCGCACTGGTCAGCGCGAACACATTGCGCACGTCGTCGTCCACCAGCAGGATGGTCCTGCCTTCGAACACGCGGTCGCGCCCGCGCACGCTCTTGAGCATGGTCTGGCGCTCGGAGGACAGCGTCGACTCCACCTTGTGCAGGAACAGCGTCA
This sequence comes from Telluria sp. GW821-FHT07G12, assembly GCF_059418525.1. Taxonomy (NCBI): domain Bacteria; kingdom Pseudomonadati; phylum Pseudomonadota; class Betaproteobacteria; order Burkholderiales; family Oxalobacteraceae; genus Telluria; species Telluria sp. GW821-FHT07G12. The sequence goes on from NZ_JBWKQA010000001.1 coordinate 493,441, forward strand.
CCTCGTCCAGCAGGCGCTCAGGCGAACGCGCGCCCTTGATGATGATCGAGCGCGAATACTTCAGCAGCTCGGCTTCTTCCTCGCGGGTCAGGTTGCGTCCCGTGTAAACAATCACCGGCGGGAAGGAGCAGAGTTCCTCCATGGACATAGCCTTGAGCAAGTCATTGCCCTGCATGTCGGGCAGCTTCAAGTCGATGATCATGCAGTCGAAAATCTGCGAGCGCAACAGGTTCAGCGCTTCCTCGCCCGAACCGACGGCGGCGATCTCGACGTCGTTGTCCGAAATCAGCTGGACCACGCTTTCGCGCTGGCGCTCGTCGTCCTCGACCAGCAGCACGCGTTTCACTTGCTGGGCCGATTTTTCCTTGAGCTTCAGGAACACGGCTTCCAGCTGTTCGCGGGTGGTGGGTTTCAGCGCATAGCCGATCGCCCCCAGGTGCAGGGCTTCGCCGCCATTTTCCTGGCTCGATACCACGTGCACCGGAATGTGGCGTGTCGACGGATTTTCCTTCAGCTGCTGCAGCACCGACAGGCCGGAACGGTCCGGCAGGCGCATGTCGAGCAGGATCGCATCCGGGTTCTCGGAAGTGGCCAGTTCCAGGCCCTCCTCCGCCCTCAGCGCGACCAGGCAGCGGAAGTCCATGTCGTGCGCCAGGCCGTAGAGGATGCGCGCGAACTCCGGCTCGTCCTCGATCACCAGCGCGGTGCGGCGGCCGGCGGCAGGCTCGGCGCGGTCATCTTCGAAGCGCGGGCCGGCCGGCTGGGCTTCCTCGGTTTCGACCACGACCGGCGCCGGCGCGGGGGTGCGCACAGGCGGCGCCGCATGCACCAGCTGGGGCGCCGGCGGGGTGGCGGCGACAGTGCCGTTGCGCGGCAGGCTGAGCGTGAACGTGCTGCCCTCGCCCAGGGTGCTGGCCAGGGTCAGGGTGCCGCCCAGCAGGCTGGTGAGGTCGCGCGAGATCGACAGGCCCAGGCCGGTGCCGCCGTACTTGCGCGCGGTCGAGCCGTCGGCCTGGTGGAAGGCGTCGAAGATCTTGTCCTGCTGATCGGGCGCGATGCCGATGCCGGAATCCTGCACCGTAAACTGCACCCAGCCGTCGGCATTCGCGCTGACAGTCAGGCGGACGCGCCCGGCATCCGTGAATTTGACGGCGTTCGACAGCAGGTTTTTCAGGATCTGCTCGAGGCGCTGGCGGTCGGTGTGGATGGACATCGGCACGTTGGGCTCGACCGTCAGCGAGAACTCCAGTTCCTTCTGGCGCGCCAGCGGCTCGAAGGTACGCGCCAGGCCCTCGATCATGCGGCGCAGCGGCAGCTCTTCCGGCACCAGTTCCAGCTTGCCGGCCTCGACCTTGGAGATGTCGAGGATGTCGTTGATCAGGTTCAGCAGGTCGTTGCCGGCCGAGTAAATGGTCTGGGCGAAGCGCACCTGCTCTTCGTTCAGGTTGCCGGCCGCGTTATCCGACAGCAGCTTGGCCAGGATCAGCGAGCTGTTGAGCGGCGTCCTCAGCTCGTGCGACATGTTTGCCAGGAACTCCGACTTGTAGCGGCTGGCGCGCTCCAGCTCCAGCGCGCGCTCGCGCAGCTGGTCCTGCGCCGTGGTCAGCGCCGTGTTCTTGATGTCGAGGTTGGCGGCCTGCTCGGCCAGCTGCTCGTTGGTCTGCTCGAGTTCCGCCTGCTGGTTCTCCAGCGCGGTCTGCGATTCCTCGAGGGCGCGCGACTGCTCTTCCAACTCCTCGTTGGCGGTGCGCAGCTCTTCCTGCTGGACCTGCAGCTCTTCGTTCATGGCCTGCTGCTCTTCCAGCGCCACCTGCAGGCGCTGGCGGTAGACCACCGAGGCGACGGAAGCGCCCACCGCCGCCGCGATGAATTCCATGAATTCGGTATCGCGCTCCCTCACTTCGCGCAGGAAGCCGATCTCGATCACGCCCTTGATCTTGCCGTGGTTGCGGATCGGTGCGATCAGCAGTTCGCGCGGCGCGGTTTCGCCCAGTCCCGAGCCGACCTTGATGTAGTCCGGCGGCAGTTCGCGCAGGGTGAGGATGCGGTCCTGGTTGGCGGCTTGCGCGGCCAGCGATTCGGTCGGCTGGATCACCCTGGCATGCTTGTCCTGGTGCGCGAAGCCATAGGCGCCGATGCGGGTCAGTGTGCCGTCGTCGCTGCGCGCGTACATGGCGGCCACGACACCGCCCAGGTAGGGCGTGACGTAGTCCAGCACGGCCTCCGCCAGGGGTTCCAGTTCGTGCAGGTTGGCGCTTTTCGTCGCCAGCTCGGCCTGGCCGGTACGCAGCCAGTCCTGGTGGCGCAGCAGCGCATTGTGCTCGGCCTCGTGCGCCAGGATTTCGCCATAAGAGTTCGACAGTTTAACCAGTTCGCGGCGGCCGAACAGGGCCAGCAGGCCGGCCACTGTCAGGCTGAACAGCAGGAAAGCACCGACCGACCAGGCAATCACCGAGCGCGACGAGCTGTTGCGGTCCTGGAGCAGTCGCTCCTCCTCCGCGATGAAGTCGGCGAATTGACGCCTCACTTCATCGGTAATGACCTTGCCGCGGCCGCTTTTCAGCACTTCGGTGAAATCGACATTGTTGCGGCGGCGCGCGATCATGTCCTCGGCGTAGGCCTCGTATTGGCGAAGGGCAGCGCGGATCCGGCCAATGCGCCCGAGCTGCGAAGCATTGTCGACGACCAGCTTGTCCAGACCGGCAAGCTCATCGGCGAGTTGATTCTTGGCTGTCTGGTAAGGCACCAGCAAATCGGCGTCACCCGCCAAAAGATAGCCTCGCAGGCCCGCCTGCATGTCGATCGACATGCGGCTCACTTCATTGGCCTTGCCGATCACCCGCTCGGAATGCTCGACCCAGCTGAGCACATTGATCAGGTAGGCGATGATGCCTACGAAGACCAGTGCGCTCAACACCCCCATGCCCAGCGGCATGGCGACGTTACGGGACAGGATGCGGCGGAACTGGCTGCTGTCGATACTCGATCCGGTCATGCTTATTCGCTAACTTTAGGAAAAAAATATCCTAAGTGTAACGCAATTGCAAAACCCGCCGCGTTCTGTTGAACCCGCTTTGTACCGTGATGTTAGCGTAAATACCGGGCAAGATAGGGGGCAGTTCGGCTCGCGCGGACGCCAGCCACCTTCTTCGGCGGCCCCGAGGCCACCACGGTGCCGCCCGCCTCGCCGGCGCCGGGACCGATGTCGATGACCCAATCGCAGGCGGCCGCCACCCGCATCGTGTGCTCGACCATGATGACGGTATTGCCGGCGTCGACCAGGCGGTTCAGCTGGGCGACCAGGCGGTCGGTGTCGAGCGGATGCAGGCCGGTGGTCGGCTCGTCCAGCACGTACAGAGCGCCGCCGCGGGTGGCGCGCTGCAATTCCGTCGCCAGCTTGATCCGCTGGGCCTCGCCGCCCGACAGCTCGGTCGCGCTCTGCCCCAGGCGCAAATAGCCCAGACCGACTTCGCGCAGCACCTGCAGCGGCCGCGCGACCGCTTCCTGGTCTTCGAAAAAGGCGTGGGCTTCGTCCACCGTCATGCGCAGCACGTCGGCGATGTTCTTCTCTTTATAAGTGATCTTCAGCGTGTCGGCGTTGTAGCGCGCACCTTCGCAGGTCGGGCAAGGCGCGTAGACGCTGGGCAGGAACAGCAGCTCGACCATCACGAAACCCTCGCCGGCGCAATGCTCGCAGCGGCCCTTGGCGACGTTGAACGAGAAGCGCCCGGCATCGTAGCGCTTCTTCTTCGCCGCCGGGGTGGCCGCGAACAGCTTGCGCACCTGGTCGAACAGGCCGGTATAGGTGGCGAGGTTGGAGCGCGGCGTCCGTCCGATCGGCTTCTGGTCGACCCGCACCAGGCGTTTTACGCCCTCCATGCCGCTCGCGATGCGGCCTTCGGTTTCGATCTGCGGCTCCTGCTCCAGGCCCGGCTCCAGCTCCGCTTCCTCCTCGGGCGCGCCCTGCCCCAACGCCTCGGTGACCAGATCGACCAGCACCTGGCTCACCAGGCTCGACTTGCCGGAACCGGACACGCCGGTCACGCAGCTCATCACGCCGAGCGGGAATGCCACCTGCAGATCGTGCAGGTTGTTGCGGGTGACGCCTTCGAGCTTCAGCCAGCCACTGGGCTCGCGCAGGGTGCCCGGTTCCGTCTTGATTTCATCGAACAGATAGCGCCGCGTGTGCGAACGCTCGACCTTTTTCAGTCCCTCCGGCGGGCCGCTGTAAAGGATCTCGCCGCCGCCCTCGCCCGCCTGCGGGCCGACGTCGACGATCCAGTCGGCGCAGCGGATCACGTCCAGCGCGTGTTCGACCACGAACAGGGAATTGCCGGCGCCCTTCAACTGGTCGAGGGCCGCCAGCAGCGCCTCGGTATCCGCCGGATGCAGGCCGGCCGAGGGCTCGTCCAGCACATACACCACGCCAAACAGGCTGGAACGCACCTGGGTCGCCAGCCGCAGGCGCTGCAATTCGCCCGGCGACAGGGTCGGCGTGCTGCGCTCCAGCGCCAGGTAGCCCAGGCCGAGGTCGAGCAGGACCCCAAGGCGCGCACACAGGTCGGCGGCGATGCGCTTGGTGACGATGAGCTGCTCCGGGTGCTTGGCGGCCGCGGTGTGCGCGGGCACGTCTCCCTTGGCGAAAGGCTTCATCAGCTGCGCCAGGCGTTCGAGCGGAAGGCGCGACAGCTCGGTGATATCCAGGCCGGCGAAGGTCACCGACAATGCTTCCTGGCGCAGCCGCTTGCCGCGGCACAGCGGGCACTCGGTGCTGACCATGTAGCGCGCCACGCGCTTTTTCATCGACGCGCTTTCGGTGTTGGCAAAGGTCTGCAGCACGTAGCGGCGCGCGCCGGTGAAGGTGCCCTGGTAGCTGGGCGTCTCCTTGCGCTTCAGCGCGCGCTTCGTCTCCTCGGGCGTCAGGCCGGCGTAGACCGGGACCGTCGGTGTCTCGTCGGTGTACAGGATCCAGTCGCGGTCCTTCTTCGGCAAGTCGCGCCAGGGCGTGTCGACGTCGTAGCCCATGGTGACGAGGATGTCGCGCAGGTTCTGGCCATGCCAGGCCGGCGGCCAGGCGGCGACGGCGCGCTCGCGGATGGTGAGCGTATCGTCCGGCACCATCGATTCCTCGGTCGCTTCATACACGCGGCCCAGGCCCGAACACTGCGGACAGGCGCCTTCCGCGGTATTCGGCGAAAAGGACTCGGCATACAACAGCGGCTGATCCGGCGGATAGTCGCCGGCGCGCGAATACAGCATGCGCAGGGAGTTCGACAAGGTGCTGACGCTGCCGACCGAGGAGCGCGCGGTAGGCGTGCCGCGCTGCTGCTGCAGGGCCACCGCCGGCGGCAGGCCGTCGATCTCGTCGACTTCCGGCACCGGCATCTGGTGGAACAGCCGGCGCGCGTAGGGCGACACCGATTCCAGGTAGCGCCGCTGCGCCTCCGCGTACAGGGTGCCGAACGCCAGCGAGGACTTGCCGGAGCCGGAGACGCCGGTGAACACGACCAGGGCGTCGCGCGGCAGCTCCACGTTCACGTTCTTGAGGTTGTGCTCGCGCGCGCCACGCACGCGCACGCGGCCGTGGTCGGCGTGAGTCGATGGTGTCTCAGCTTCCTGCTTGCGGCGCATTGGCCCTCCGGTGAGCTTGTCGGGATGGGGGCATTACATCGCAGCGGGCTGTTTCCTGCGGTGCGGTGGCGCACCCATGCGGTCAGGGAATCAGGCGCTGCGCCCGCAAAGCCGCAAACAGGTCGAAGAAGGAATCCTCGGTAGCCTGCCAGCAGGCAAATCCCAGCCGGCGGCTGTTGGCCATGTCCGTCATCACTTCGATCGGGCGGCCGAGGTCGAGGTCGGTGTGCCAGGGCGAGGCCAGGCGGCTCAGGTCGGCCTCCTGCAGGCCGTGGCGGCGCGCCATGTCGGCCCAGAGTTCGGCGTCGTTCGCCATCGCGGCTTCCAGCGACTGCACGGTGCCGCTCCAGCCTTCGGCCTGCACGCCGAACCAGGCCGCGAGCCGGCGCCACAGCCAGCTCCAGCGGAAATAATCGCCGTTGGTGATGTTGAAGGCTTCGTTGCGCGCGGCGTCCGTGTCCGCGGCCCAGCGCAGTTGCTTTGCCAGCATGCGCGCATCGGTGACGTCGCACAGGCCGTTCCACTGCGCTTCCGATCCCGGGAACTGGAAGGGGCGCCCGGTTTCCTTGCAGATCGAGGCGTACACGGCCAGCGTGGTGCCCATGTTCATGGCGTTGCCGACCGCCATGCCGATGATGCTGTGCGGGCGGTGGATGCTCCAGGTGAAGCGGTCGCGTGCAGCGGCGGCGTAGACCTCGTCTTCCTGGGCATAGTAAAAATTGTCGAGCGGCAGGCGCGGCTGGGATTCACGCAGCGGCGTGTCCGGCAGGGTGCCGGAGCTGGCATAGGCTTCGAAGGGGCCAAGGTAGTGCTTCAGGCCGGTCACCAGCGCCACGTGGCGCAGCGATTTCTTCGAGGACAGCGCATCGAGCAGGTTGCGCACCAGCAGTGCGTTGACACGGATGTTTTCGGCCTCCGTGGCCTGGCGCATCCAGGTCGTGATGAAGACGTGGGTGGGCGCATCGTTGCCCATCGCTTCAGCCAGCGCCGCTTCCAGTCCGACCACTTCGAGCAGGTCGGCCGCCACCGGGATCAGGCCCGGCAGGTCGCGCGGCGGATGGCGCGCCAGGCCGTAGACGGTCCAGCCATGGGCCAGCAGCTCGCGGGCGGTGTAGCGGCCGCCGATGCCGCTCGCGCCGACGACCAGTGCGCTTCGTTGCATGTGCTCTCCAGGGAAATCGCGGGAAAACGCCATTCTTGCGCGCTTTCGGCGGCGGCCGGCGCGCCGTTGCCCTGGCTCATCAATTACGGCTGGCGGCGAGGATTTCCAGTTGCGCGCACAGGTCCTGCAGCGCCTGCTCGGGGGCGAAGCGCCTGGCGATCTCTCGGCTGCGCCGGGCCAGGGTGTCATCGCCGAGGATGCCTTGCAGGGCCCGCGTCAGCCTTTCTTCGTTGAGCTTCGACGCCGGCAAACTGCCACCGGCACCCAACGCCCTCACGCGCGCCGCGTTGTCGAACTGGTCGTGCGCCAGCGGCACCACCAGCTGGGGCGTGCCTGCGCGCAGGCATTCCGCCGTGGTGCCGATGCCGCCGTGGTGGGCCAGTAGCGACAGGTGCGGCAGCAGGCGGCGCAGCGGCACATACTCCTGCCACAGGATGCCCGGCGGCAGCGCGGCCGGCAGTTGTTCCCGGTGCGGGGTCAGGAAGATGGCGCGCAGGCCGAGCTGCTGTACTGCCCTGCTCGCGTGCTCGAAGTAGGCGCGCGCCTGGGTGTTGCCGGTGCCGTGGGTGAATGCGAGCGGCTTGCCGCCTTGCTCCGTCGCCAGGAAGGCTTCGAGCTCGGGCGACATCGCCGCATCCAGCTTCGGATCGAACAGCGGAAAATCGGCGCGGTACAAGGGCTGGGGCCAGTCCGGCTGGGTCGGTGCGAACCAATCGGGGAACAGCGTGACCGACAGCTCGGGCACGGCAAAGATGTGATCGAGCAGGCTGCCTGCCGCCGGCAAGCCGCGCGCCTGTCGCGCCGCGTTCACGTCCGGTATCGCCACCGGATCGATGAAGGCCGCGGCCAGGCGCCGCAGCAGCCAGCACCGCAGGGCGAGCGGCACCCAGCGCGGCACCGGCCAGGGACCGAACATCAGCGGATCGTGGACGGTCGGCAGGTTCTGTGGCGCGAGGTAAGCCGCGACCACCTTCAGGCCGGGACGCTGCGCCCGACATAAATCTGCTTCCGGCAGCGCCAGCGGATGCGCCAGCAGCACGAGCGGCTCGTCCTGCGGCAAGGCGTCGACGAAGGGCAGGATCTGCGCCATCGCCGGCCGGGTCGCGCGCCAGACCACGCCGAAGCCGCGCGTCGGATGCCAGAGATCGGGGTCGGCCAGCACGGCCGGGTCGGCGGGCAGGCCGACGAAAGGCAGTCCGGAGCCGGCGACGTAGGGCTCGTGCTGTTCGGGCGCGAGGAAGCTGACGCGGTGGCCGCGTTCGCGCAGGGCCAGCGCCATCGCCATGAAGGGAAAGAGGTCGCCGGCCGAGCCGATCGTGACGACCACGAAGTGCGTGCGGGCTGACAGTACTGGGGTGTCGCTCATGTGGAACACTCTACGCCAATCCTGCTAGAATCGCTGCTCAGTACACACGGAGGATTCCACCCATGCGCCTGTAATGCCCGCTCTCGCGAACACCGCGACAGCACAGAATTCCCACCGCCGCTTTCGCACGAAGGCAGGCGCGGCTTCGACTGGCATTATAAGGATCACACATGGCGCATCCCTACCTCCTGGCCCTGCACGGGCTCGATATCGCCCTTCCCGACGGGCGCATCCTGTTCCACGACCTGCATGAAACGCTCGGTGCAGAACTCGTCGCCCTGATCGGCCCCAATGGCAGCGGCAAGTCCTCGCTCGGCCGCGTCCTCGCCGGGCTGGCGGAACCGCTGCATGGCCGCGTCGAACGTGCCGTCACCGTCCATTATGTCGAGCAGCAGACCGGGCAGGTAGCGGCATCCAGCCTGGCCGAACTGGCCGGCCTCGATGCGCCGCTGAGCGCCCTGCGCAGGCTCGCTGCAGGCGATGCCCGCGACGACGATTTCGACACCATCGGCGAGCGCTGGGACCTCGAAGCGCGCTGGCAGGCGATGCTGTCACAGGCCGGGCTGACGGAAGCCATGGCGCCCGCATCGCTGTCCGGCGGCCAGCGCACCCTGCTCTCCCTGATCGGCGCCTTCTGCAGCGAAGCCGGCTTCCTGGTGCTGGACGAACCCAGCAACCATCTCGACCGCGAACGGCGGCGCTTCCTCATCGAACAGATGCAGGCCTGGCGCGCAGCGGGCCGCGGGCTGCTGCTGATCAGCCACGATCGCGAACTGCTGGAGCACGCCGACCGCACGCTGGAAGTCCACGCACACGGCTTGCGGCGCTATGGCGGCGGCTGGTCGCTGGTGGAGGCCCAGCGCGGCGCCGAGTTGGCGGCGGCCGCATCGCGGCTGGAGCGTGCACGTGTCGAGCGCCGCAGCACGGAAGCGGCGATGCGGGAAGAAGCCGAGCGCGCCGCGCGCAAGAGCGCCCGCGGCGCACGTGCGAAAGCGGCCGGCGGCCAGCCCAGGATCGTCCTCAACGCCCTGCCCCAACGCGCGCAGCAGACCGACGGTGCGCGCGCCGAGCGCCATGCGCAGCGGCGCCAGGACCTGCAGCAGGATGTGCTCGATGCCTTCGATGCGCTGGACGGCGCTTTGGAGCGGCCCAGCTTTCCGATGCTGGACCTGCAGATCCCGGATGGCCAGGCGGCCGTGGTGCTGGAAGAGCTGGTGGCGCCCTGGGGACCGTCGCAGCCGCTGGACTGGGGTGCGAGCGGCGCCGCCAGGATCGCGATCCGCGGGCCGAACGGCTGCGGCAAATCGACCCTGTTGCGCACGATCGCCGGCGAAATCGCACCGTTGTCGGGCCGCTGCCGCACCCTGCCCTCGGTACTGCTCGACCAGCACCTGGCCATGCTCGATCCTGCACGCAGCCTGCTGGAACAGCTGCGCAGCGCCGCCACGCAGCACGACGAGGGACGCCTGCGCCAATACCTGGCCCTGGCCGGCCTCAAGCCGGACCGCGTGCTGCGGCCGTCGGGAAGCTTGAGCGGCGGAGAAAGGATGCGCGGCGCGCTGCTGTGCGCCGTGCTGCGCGAGCCGGCGCCGCGTTTGCTGTTGCTGGATGAGCCGACCAATCACCTCGACCTGCATGGGGTCGAGGCGCTGGAATCGATGCTGGCGTCGTGGGAAGGCGCGCTGGTCGTCGTGTCGCACGATGAGCGCTTCCTGGACAGACTGGGACTCACCCATCGGCTGGACTGGCATGCGGGACGGTGGATTGCCAGCTGAGCATTTGCCGCTGAGGGCGAGGTAAGATGAAGCTTGCACATTCAAGGACAAGCCTATGGACCAGAATTACGATTGCCGCCTCGAGATCCCGTCGGTCGACGACTATCTTCGCTTGCGCCTTCATGCAGGATTGACGCCGCGCAGCGCCGCTGCCGCGCAAGCCGGGCTGCCGAATACGGTAGCCGGCGTCGTCGTCAGGCACGGGGCGCTCGCGGTGGGGATGGGCCGGGCGGTCGGCGACGGCTTGTTCTATCAGATCGTGGACATCGCCGTCGAACCCGCGCACCAAGGCAAGGGCCTGGGCAAGATGATCGTGAGCCGCCTGATGGAAGAGCTGCAGCAGCTCGCGCCTGCCGAAGCCTATGTGAGCCTGATCGCGGACGGCCGCGCGAACGAGTTGTACGCCCAGTACGGATTCGTGCCGACGGCGCCCGCCTCGATCGGCATGGCGCAGTGGCTCAATCGCTGAGGCGCGGCAGGTCCGCTTACAGGAAGCGGTCCAGAATCTTCCGGCTACCTTTGTCGATCGCGAACATATCGCGAATCAGGAAGTGAATCCCATGGCTGTCGGCGATCAGCAGCGAATAAGCGCCCAGGCGGCGGATATCCTCCTCGCCCTTCAGCACGAACTCGGTATCGCCGCGGTCGGTCTTGACGGTCCAGGTCGATGGCGTGGCAAAGCTGGACACGCCCTTGATCGACTGGATCTCGGGCATGAATTCGCGCCCTTCCAGCTCCTCGGTCACCAGCGCGCGGACTTCGGGGGACACTTCCGACAGGTCGTCGATCCAGGCGACTTCCTTGCCGCCGTCGCGCACCAGCGAGATGCCGCGGGTCGGCGCCTGAACCGGGAAGGAGCGCACCGGCGCCACGCCGACGAATTCCTCGCCTTCGGCATTGGTCAGCACCAGCTTGCCGAAGCTGTCGCGGCGTAAGTTAAAAGCAGTCGTCATCATTCTTAATCTTCCTTGCCTTCGTCGTCCGGACCTTCGTCGACGTTGCGCGCCTGCGCTTCGTACAGGCGGTAGTAGGCGCCCTCGGCGGCCATCAGCTGGTCGTGGTTGCCCTCTTCCACCACCACGCCGCGGTCCAGCACGACCAGGCGGTCGGCGCGGTGCAGGGTCGACAGGCGGTGCGCGATCGCGATCGTGGTGCGGCCCTGTACCAGGTTGTCGAGCGCCTTCTGGATTTCCTTCTCGGTTTCCGAGTCCACCGAGGACGTCGCTTCGTCCAGGATCAGGATCGGCGGGTCGATCAGCAGTGCGCGCGCGATCGAAATGCGCTGGCGCTCGCCGCCGGACAGGCCCTGGCCGCGCTCGCCGACCATCGAGTCGTAGCCCTGCGGCAGGCGCAGGATGAATTCGTGGGCGTGCGCGGCGCGGGCGGCGGCGATGATGTCTTCGCGGGTGGCGTCCGGCTTGCCGTAGGCGATGTTCTCGGCAATCGTGCCGAAGAACAGGAAAGGCTCCTGCAGCACCAGGCCGATGTGGCGGCGGTAGTCGGCCACGGCGAAGGAACGGATATCCTTCCCGTCCAGCAGGATCGCGCCCTCGGCCACGTCGTAGAAGCGGCAGATCAGGTTCACCAGCGTCGACTTGCCCGAACCGGAATGGCCGACCAGGCCGACCATCTCGCCGGCCTTGATCTTCAGGGAGATGCCGCGGTTGACCGCGCGGTTACCGTAGCGGAAGCCGACTTCGCGCAGCTCGATGTTGCCCTCGACCTTGTCGATCCTGGCCGGATTCACGGGGTCCGGCACGCTCGAGACGTGGTCGAGGATGTCGAAAATGCGCTTGGCGGCCGAAGCCGACTTCTGCGTCACCGACACGATGCGGCTCATCGAATCCAGGCGCACGTAGAAGCGGCCGCTGTAGGCGATGAAGGAGGCCAGCGTGCCGACGGTGATTTCGCCGCGGCTGATCTGCCAGATACCGAAGCACCAGATCACCAGCAGGCCCAGCTCGGTCAGCAGCGAGACCGTCGGCGAGAACAGCGACCAGACCTTGTTCAACTTGTCGTTCACGGCCAGGTTGTGCTTGTTCGCGTCGCGGAAGCGGGCGGCTTCGCGCTTTTCCTGGGCAAAGGCCTTCACCACGCGGATGCCGGGAATGGTGTCGGCCAGCACGTTGGTGACCTCGCCCCAGACGCGGTCGATCTTCTCGAAGCCGGTGCGCAGCTTGTCGCGCACCACGTGGATCATCCAGGCGATGAAGGGCAGCGGCACGAGCGTGATCAGGGCCAGCTTGGCGTTGATGCTGAACAGGATCACGCCCGTCATGATGATCATGAGGACGTCGGACAGGAAGTCCAGCAGGTGCAGCGACAGGAACACGCAGATGCGATCCGAGCCGCTGCCGATGCGGCTCATCAGGTCGCCGGTGCGCTTGCCGCCGAAGAATTCCAGCGACAGCCGCAGCAGGTGCTCATAAGTTTCCGAGCGCATGTCCGCGCCCATCCGTTCCGACACCAGCGCCAGGATATAGGTACGGCCCCAGCCGAGCGCCCAGGCCACGATGGCCGAGCCGAACAGGCCGCCCATGTACATGTAGACCAGCGAGGTGTCGATCGTCTTGCCGTTCTGGTAAGGGATCAGGACGTTGTCCATCAGCGGCATCGTCAGATAGGGCGGAATCAAATGCGCGCCGGTACTGGCCAACATCAGCAAGAATCCGAGAAACAGCTGCCCCTGATACGGCTTGGCGAAACGCCACAAACGGAACAGGGTCCAGGTGGACGGCGGGGTGTGCAGGACCTTGGTGCAGATCGGGCAATCTTCCTGGTCGGCGTCGAGCGGCGCCTTGCAGCTCGGGCAGGTGTGCTGCTCCGGCGGCTGGACGGCGACGCCAGTCAGGTAGCTCTGGACCTGGTCGTGGAACTGGTCGACCAGGCGGATCGCCTGCAGGTTCTGGCCCAGGGTAAAGCGCCAGGACGCCAGCAGGCCGTTGGCGTCGACCAGCTCGAGGTGGCCGACGCCGGCGTGATCGTAATGGCGCATGGCCAGGCCGGCGCGGTAGGGCCAGTCGCGCCAGTGGGTGTCGCCGGGGCTGCGTGTCAGTAGACGGATGTTGGTAACAACCAGTATCCCTTTGGTGAAACGTAATTTCGCGTCGAGGTCAACCTCGAGGGCGCTTAAAACGTTTTCCCCTGGCGCAAGCTTTTTCTGGACGTCCGCCTGCCATTGCTCGGGCAGGAAACTGGCTGTTGCCAGCGGTGCGGAAGGAACTAGTTGTTGAGTCGTCATGTGCTATCAGGAATTCGAAATGCGCCAAAAGTATGGAACGCTGAGCAGGGCACGCTGGTTGACAGGCGTACGGTATTCTATCGGCGGGGGCGAGACTGGCAGAATTCGGTTCAGCACGGTAAGCTTCGTTTCGGCAAGTATACAACATGTGCGCTGCAGCAATTCGGCACAAACATAAGGCAACGCTGCGGGGTGAGAGAGCGGTCACCGCGGGGCAAGATATTTTTCATGACAAACAAGAAAGACATTAAGATTCTTCGTGTAACCCACCTGCGTGGCCCGAACATCTGGACCTACCGCCCTGTCATCGAGGCCTGGCTCGACATCGGCGAACTCGAAGAATGTCCTTCGAACACCCTCCCCGGCTTCAACGACCGCTTGACCACTTGGCTGCCGGGACTGATCGAACATCGCTGCGGCGTCGGCGAGCGCGGCGGCTTCCTGGAGCGCCTGCGCGACGGCACCTGGGCCGGCCACATTCTTGAACATGTGGTCCTAGAGTTACAGAACATGGCCGGCATGAAGACCGGCTTCGGCAAGACCCGCTCCACCGGCGACCATGGCATCTATAAAATGGCATTCCGCACGCGCGACGAAGTCGTCGGCCGCGCTGCGCTCCAGGCCGGCCACGCGCTGCTGATGGCAGCCATCAACGACACGCCCTTCGACATGAAGGCCACGGTGGCGCAGCTGACCGAACTGGTCGACCGCTACTGCCTCGGCCCCTCGACCGCGAACATCGTCGATGCCGCCACCGATCGCCGCATTCCGTCGATCCGCCTGACCGAAGGCAACCTGGTGCAGCTCGGCCACGGCGCGGCCCAGCGCCGCATCTGGACCGCCGAGACCGACCGCACCAGCGCCATCGGCGAAAGCATCGCCAGCGACAAGGACCTGACCAAGACCCTGCTCGCCTCCTGCGGCGTGCCGGTACCGGAAGGCAGCGTGGTGCGCAGCGCGGACGCCGCCTGGGAAGAAGCCGAGGACATCGGCCTGCCGGTGGTGATCAAGCCGGTCGACGGCAACCATGGCCGCGGCGTGACCCTGAACCTGATGAACGAAGCGGACGTGAAGGCCGCGTATGCGATCGCCGCCGAAGCCGGCGACTCCAGCGCCGTGCTGGTCGAGCGCTACGTGCCCGGCAACGAGCACCGCCTGCTGGTGGTCGGCTCGAAAGTGGTCGCCGCCGCCAAGGGCGAATCGCTGTTCGTGACGGGCGACGGCAAGTCGACCGTGACCCAGCTGTGCGACAGCCAGATCAACACCGACCCGCGCCGCGGCACCAGCGAGGAACACCCGCTCAGCCTGGTTACCCCGGACGATGACGAGATCAAGCTCGACCTGCAGCGCCAGGGCCTGACTCCCTCCTCGGTCCCGCAAGCGGGCCAGAAAGTGCTGATCCAGCCGAACGGCAACGTCGCCGACGACGTCACCGACGAAGTGCACCCGGACGTGGCCTACGTGGCGGCGCTGGCCGCGCGCGTGGTCGGCCTCGACATCGCCGGCATCGACCTGGTGTGCGAAGACATCTCGCGCCCGCTGGAAGAACAGCGCGGCGCCATCATCGAAGTCAATTCCAGCCCGGGCCTGCTGGCCCACATCAAGCCGGCCACCGGCAAGCCGCGTGAAGTTGGCAAGGCCATCGTCGCGCACCTGTTCGCGGACGGCCAGCCGGCGCGCATCCCGCTGGTCGGCGTGACCGGTTCGGAGGGCGCGAGCCTGGTGGCGAACCTGATCGGCACGGTGCTCTACCAGTCCGGCAAGCACGTGGGTGTGGCCAACCGCAAGGGCCTCTTCCTCGACCAGCGCCGCGTCACCGGCGCCGACTGCACCCGCTTCGACGCCGCCCAGCGTCTGCTGATCAACCGTAACGTGCAGGCCGCCGTGTTCGAATCGAACGCGCGCGCCATCCTGACGGAAGGCCTGCCCTACGACCGCTGCCTGGTGGGCGTGGTGACCGGCATGGGCCAGGTGGCGGACGTGCAGGACCTGTACGTGCGCGACGAAGACGCCCTGTTCAACGTGGTCCGCAGCCAGATCGACGTCGTACTGTCGGAAGGCGCGGCGGTGCTGAACGCAGCCGATCCGCAAGTCGTGAAACTGGCCGAGCTGTCCGACGGCGGCGTGATCTTCTACGCGCTGGACGAGAACAACGACGTATTGAAGCAGCACCGCGCCGCCGGCGGGCGCATCGCCTTCCTGCGCGACAAGCACATCGTGCTCGCGCAAGGCAACGAGGATGCGCCGCTGCTGGGCCTGGCCAAGCTGCACCCCTCGGTGGCCGCCCAGCCTGAAGCCGTGCTGGCCGCCGCCGCCGCCGGCTGGGCGCTGGACGTGCCGACCGATTTGATCTGCGCCGGCCTGCGCAGCTTCGAGAACAAATAAAGGATAGAAGTTTTTATGGAAGTATCTCGCGTCCGGGCCCTGCGTGGTCCCAACCTCTGGAGCCACCACACATCGGTCGAGGCGATCGTCTCCTGCACGCCGGAGGAAGAATCGATCCAGCAGCTGCCCGGCTTCGAAGCCCGCCTGCGCGCCCTGTTCCCGCAGATCGGCGAGCTGCAGCCGATGGGTCATGACGACACCATCCCGCTGGCCCACGTGCTGGAAGTGGCGGCCCTGTCCCTGCAGGCGCAAGCCGGCTGCCCGGTCACCTTCAGCCGCAGCACCGCCACCATCGAACGCGGCATCTACCAGGTCGTGGTCGAGTACAGCGAGGAAGACGTCGGCCGCCTGGCCCTGACCCTGGCCGAGCAGCTGCTCCAGGCCGCGCGCGCCGACCAGCCGTTCGACCTCGACGGCGCCCTGCACCAGCTGCGTGAACTGGACGAAGACGTGCGCCTCGGCCCCTCGACCGGCTCGATCGTCTACGCCGGCGTGGCCCGCGGCATTCCCTTCCGCCGCCTGACCGAGGGTAGCCTCGTGCAGTTCGGCTGGGGCAGCCGCCAGCGCCGCATCCAGGCCGCCGAGATCGACGCCACCGGCGCCATCGCCGAGACTATCGCCCAGGACAAGGAACTGACCAAGAAGCTGCTCGACGCCGCCGGCGTGCCGGTGCCGCTGGGCCGCGTCGTCACCGACCCGGACGATGCCTGGGCCGCGGCCCAGGAGATCGGCCTGCCGGTCGTGATCAAGCCGAAGGACGGCAACCAGGGCAAGGGCGTGACCGTCAACGTCAACACCCGCGAGCAGCTGACGGCCGGCTTCCACGCCGCCTCCGAATTCCGCGACGACATCCTGGTCGAAAAGTACCTGCCGGGCCACGACTTCCGCCTGCTCGTGATCGGCAACAAGCTGATCGCAGCGGCGCGCCGCGACCCGCCGCACGTAGTCGGCGACGGCGTGCACACGGTGCGCCAGCTGGTCGACACCGTCAACCAGGACCCGCGCCGCGGCACTGGCCACGGTACCGCGCTCACCAAGATCCGCTTCGACGACATCGCCCTCGCCTCGCTGGCAAAACAGGGCTATGACGCCGAATCCGTGCCGCCGAAAGGCCAGCGCGTCACCCTGCGCAACAACGCCAACCTCTCCACCGGCGGCTCGGCCACCGACGTCACCGACGACGTGCATCCGGAAGTGGCGGCACGCGCCATCGCTGCCGCGCACATGGTCGGCCTCGACATCTGCGGCGTCGACCTGGTCTGCGACAGCGTGCTCAAACCCATCGAAGAGCAAGGCGGCGGCATCGTCGAAGTGAATGCCGCGCCGGGCCTGCGGATGCACATCTCGCCATCCTTCGGCAAGGGCCGCGCGGTGGGCGAAGCCATCATGGACACCCTGTACGCGCCCGGCGACGACGGCCGCATCCCGGTGGTGGCCGTGACCGGCACCAACGGCAAGACCACCACCGTGCGCGTGATCGCGCACCTGCTGGCGACCTCCGGCCTGCGCACCGGCATGACCAACACCGACGGCGTCTACATCCAGGGCCGCCGCATCGACAGCGGCGACTGCAGCGGTCCGCGCAGCGCGCGCAACGTGCTGCTGCACCCGGACGTCGACGCCGCCGTGTTCGAAACGGCGCGCGGCGGCATGCTGCGCGAAGGCCTGGCCTTCGACCGCTGCCAGGTCGCGGTAGTGACCAACATCGGCGCCGGCGACCACCTCGGCCTGAACTACATCACCACGCTGGAAGACCTGGCCGTGCTCAAGCGCGTGATCGTGCAGAACGTGGCGCCGGGCGGCATGGCGGTGCTGAACGCCGCCGATCCGATCGTGGCCGCGATGGCCGAGAACACCCGCGGCGACGTCACCTACTTCGCACTGGACGGCTCGCTGCCGCTGATGCAGAAGCACCGCGCGCAGGGCCGCCGCATCGTCTACGTCCAGGACGGCAAGCTGGTGGCGGCGCAGGGCAAGGTCGAGGAACGCATCGACCTGAAGGAAGTACCGATTACCCGTGGCGGCGTGATCGGCTTCCAAGTCGAAAACGTGATGGCCTCGGTGGCCGCGGCCTGGGCCGTCGGCATCGAGTGGAGCACCATCCGCACCGGTCTGAAGACCTTCGTCGGCGAGAGCGACAACGCGCCGGGCCGCTTCAACGTGTTCGACTACAAGGGCGCGACCGTGATCGCAGATTACGGCCACAACCCGGACGCGATCCAGGCCCTGACCCAGGCCGTGGAAGCGATGCCGGCCAAGCGCCGCTCGGTGCTGATCAGCGGCGCCGGCGACCGCCGCGACGAAGACATCCGCGACCAGACGCGCATCCTCGGCAAGGCCTTCGACGACGTGCTGCTGTACGAAGACCAGTGCCAGCGCGGCCGCTCGGAAGGTGAAGTCGTGGCCCTGCTGCGCGAAGGCCTGCAAGGCGCGCCGCGTACCAGCCACATCGAGGAGATCAAGGGCGAATTCGTCGCCATCGACCGCGCTCTGGAGCGCCTGCAGCCGGGCGACCTGTCGCTGATCCTGATCGACCAGGTCGATGAGGCGCTGGCGCATATTGCCAAGCGGGTGGCCGAGGCCAAGGCTTGAATCCGGTTTGACGCCGGTTGAACGATGGGCGCTTCGGCGCCCATTTTCTTTTGTCACAGTTAGCCATCGCACACGCTGCAGGCGGCTCATGCCTTACCATGAACGGTCACGACATCGCAGGGCAGTGATCATGAGCATTGACAAGCAAACAAGCGAAGAAGCCCCAGAACTCCCCTTCCGCTCCCTGCTCTACCGCTTCCTGTTCTTCGACTGGCTGTTCCGCGACGTCAGCGCCGCCAGAGACCGCATCGAGCGCCACGCTGCCTTCCAGCACAACCGCCGGATGAGCCGCTACCTGCCGGTCTACCTGCGCCGCTGGTCCTTCCTCACCGCCTTCGACTTCGCGCTCGGCGTGCTGTTCGAACGAGTGCTGCAGGCCGGCCTGCTGTCAGCCTGGTTCTTCACATGGACCTGCGTCACGCTGACCGGCATGGTGGTGATCACGGTAGCCTGGCTCATCTTGACGCACGCCAGACTCTCGTGAATTTCTTGATGCCAACTAAAATTTCTTAATCGCAAATACAGGATGATTGCCGCTACCCACACCACCAAGGAGGCAATCATGACTTACCTGCGCATCAGCATGCTGGAAGTTCCCCGTCTCTCCCCCGGCAAGCGCCGTTTCGAACGGCGCATCGACCAACACACGGCCAGCGACATCGGCGACGCCCTGCGCGCTGACAGCGTCCAGGCGGCGGCGATGGCAATGGACCACTTGCAAGTCGATGTCGACGTGGCGCTCCGCGTACTGGCCGGCAAAAACGACGACCGGGGCAAGAAGCGGCGACAAGCAGACCAGGACCTGCAGACCGCCGCCTAGATCAAGCTTTCCGCGTTTCCCTTCTCCAGTCCTGCGCCGGTCTTGCCGGCCAGGACTTCGTTGCTCACCGCCCCCTGTTACGTTGACCTTCGCTAAGTTGCCAACTCGGCAAGGCGAGATCATGACATTTCAATAACGGAGGACCATATGAGCTACCAGTGGATCGACGATCAGCCCCACGTTTCCAACGCCCGCCCCGCAACCCTGGGCGACCGCCGCACCGACCAGGAGACTGCCGAGAAAATCCGCGATGCGCTGCGAGCGCGCAGCGTTCATGCGGCGGCGCAGGCGCTGGAGCATCAGCAGGTCGATCTGGCGACGGCGCTGCGGGTGCTGGCAAAGCCGGAGTGGCGGCGTGCGTGTTGATAAACCGACCCATCTCCCTCTCCCCGCCCCGCCCTAACGCGGTAAAATGGCAACTTCAAGCCCGGCCCCCTGCCGGGCTTCGACTGAATAGCCATGAACGTCCCACACGAAATCAACGCCGCCGCGGCCAAGGCGCTTGCCTCCGCCGAAAAAGTCACGCCGATGATGCAGCAATACCTGCGCATCAAAGGCGAGTACCCGACCATGCTCGTCTTCTACCGCATGGGCGACTTCTACGAACTCTTCTTCGAAGACGCCGAGAAGGCCGCGCGCATCCTGGGCATCACGCTGACGGCGCGCGGCAGCTCGGGCGGCAATCCGATCAAGATGGCGGGCGTGCCCTTCCATTCGCTCGATCCCTACCTGGCCAAGCTGGTGAAACTGGGCGAGTCCTGCGCGATCTGTGAGCAGATCGGCGATCCGGCCCTGTCCAAGGGCCCGGTCGAGCGCAAGGTGGTGCGCGTGGTCACGCCGGGCACCCTGACCGATTCGGACCTGCTGCCGGAGAAGGCCGAGCGCCCGCTGCTGGCCGTGTGCACGGTCCCGAACCGCAAGCATGTCACCACCGGCCTGGCCTGGCTGTCGCTGGCGAGCGGCGCGCTGAAGCTGATGGAATTCACCGCCGACTCCAAGAACGCCGCGCTGCGCCTGGTGCAGGAGCTGGAGCGCATCGCGCCGGCCGAAGTGCTGCGCGCGGATGCCAATGGCGGCGACATGTTCGAAGAGAACGCGATCGGCCACCAGCAGCGCGTGCCGGAATGGCACTTCGAGGTCGTGCACGGCCACAAGGCGCTGCTCGACCAGTTGGGCGTGTCGACCCTGTCCGGCTTCGGCTGCGACGGCATGGGCGCCGCCTTCGGCGCGGCCGGCGCGCTGCTGCGCTATGCCCAGTCCACGCAGGGCCGCGGCCTGCAGCACGTGAAGAGCCTGGCCGTCGAATCGGAGTCCGAATTCATCGGCCTGGATGCCGCCACGCGCCGCAACCTGGAGCTGACCGAGACCATCCGCGGCACCGAAGCGCCCACGCTGTTCTCGCTGCTGGACGGCTGCCGCACCGCGATGGGTTCGCGCCTGCTGCGCCACTGGATCCACCACGCCAAGCGCGACCAGTCGGTGGCGCGCGGCCGCCACGAGGCGATCGCCGCGCTGGCCGAACACGATGCCGCAGCGAGCCTCTCGAGCACCCTGGCCCACGTGCCGGACGTCGAGCGCATCACCACCCGCATCGCGCTGCTCACCGCGCGTCCGCGCGACCTCGCATGCCTGCGCGACGGCCTGAAACAGCTGCCGGCGCTGCGCGAGCAGGTCGCGAACTGCTTCATCCCGGGCGACTCCTGCCTGCTGCGCGACATCCATGAAGCCATCGCCATCCCCGAGCACTGCCTGGACCTGCTGGCGCGCGCGGTCGCCGAGGAACCGGCCGCCATGGTGCGCGACGGCGGCGTGTTCGCACGCGGCTTCGACGCCGAGCTGGACGAGCTGCGCGCGCTGTCCGAGAACGCCGGCCAGTTCCTGGTCGAGCTCGAGGCGCGCGAGCGCGCCCGCACCGGCATCGCCAACCTGCGCGTCGAGTACAACCGCGTGCACGGCTTCTACATCGAGGTCACTAACGGCCAGGCCGACAAGGTGCCCGAGGACTACCGCCGCCGCCAGACCCTGAAGAACTGCGAGCGCTACATCACGCCGGAACTCAAGGCCTTCGAAGACAAAGCCCTGTCCGCGCAGGACCGCGCGCTGGCGCGCGAGAAGCTGCTGTACGACCTGCTGCTGGCAGACCTGGCCCCGCACATCGCCTGCCTGCAGACGGTCGCGCGCGGCCTCGCCCAGATCGATGCGCTGGTGGCGCTGACCTCCCACGCGGTGCGCAACAACTGGTGCAGGCCGCAGCTGGTGGACGCGCCCTGCCTGACGATCGTCGAGGGCCGCCATCCGGTGGTCGAGAACCAGATCGAGCGCTTCATCGCCAACGACTGCAAGCTCTCCAACGAGCGCCGCCTGCTGCTGATCACCGGCCCGAACATGGGCGGTAAGTCGACCTTCATGCGCCAGGTGGCGCTGATCACGCTGCTGGCCTATGTGGGCAGCTACGTGCCGGCGACCAGTGCGACGATCGGCCCGATCGACCGCATCTTCACCCGCATCGGCGCGTCCGACGACCTGGCCAACGGCCGCTCCACCTTCATGGTCGAGATGACGGAATCGGCGGCGATCCTGAACGGCGCCACCGAGCATTCGCTGGTGCTGATGGACGAAGTGGGCCGCGGCACCTCGACCTTCGACGGCCTCGCGCTGGCCTGGGCGATCGCGCGCCACCTGATCGACACCAGCCGCAGCTTCACCCTGTTCGCGACCCACTACTTCGAACTCACGCAGCTGCCGGAATCGCATCCGAGCGCGGCCAACGTGCACCTGTCGGCGGTCGAGCACAAGGACAGCATCGTGTTCCTGCACGCGGTGCAGGACGGCCCGGCTTCGCAGAGCTACGGCCTGCAGGTGGCCCAGCTGGCCGGGGTGCCGCCTGCGGTGATCCGTGCCGCGCGCAAGCACCTGGCGCGCCTCGAATCGCAGGCGCTGGATGCGACGCCGCAGCTGGACCTGTTCGCCGCCGCGCCCTGCGACGACGATGCCCTTGGCGATACGCTGGAAGACGCGCCGCAAGCCGCGGCCGCGGTGCAGGCGGTGGCGGAAGAATCGCCCGCTCTCACCCTGCTGGATGCGATCGACCCGGATGCACTGACCCCGCGCGAAGCGCTCGAACGGCTGTACGAGCTCAAGCGACTGGCCAGCGCATAATGCGTTTGTCCGTGCGCCTGCGCCTCGGCGCCTTGCTCGCCGCTGCCCTGTTCGCGAACGGCGCGCTGGCGGCAAAGGATGCGAAGGATGAGGACGAAGTCCACCGCTTCGCCGTCATCGGCCACAGCCTGGCCGACGGTGGCGAGGCCCGCCTCAAGCAGGCCATCGATGGCGCCGACGACAAGGCGACCGCCTTCGTCGTCGTCACCGGCATCAAGGGCGCCAGGGAAGCCTGCAGCGACAAGCTGTACCAGCAGCGCCGCGAACTGGTCGGCGATGCGCGCCGGCCCGCCATCGTGGTGCCGGCCGCCAGCGACTGGACCGAGTGCCGCAACAGCGCCGGCCGCACCAACGCCATCGAACGCCTGAACCGGATACGCGAGCTGTTCTACGCCGAGCCGCAATCGCTGGGCGCGCACAAGCTGCCGCTCACGCGCCAGTCGACGAGCCCGCGTTTCCGCAGCTATGCCGAGAACGCCCACTGGTCGGTCGGCAAGGTGCTGTATGCGGCCCTGAATCTGCCGGCCAACAACAACCACTACCTGACGGAAGCGGGCCGCAACAGCGAGTACGAAGACCGGATGGTGGCCAACCGCTTCTGGCTGAACCGCCTGTTCGCGATCGCCAGGCGCGACAAGCTGGAAGCGATCGTGCTGTTTGCCGAAGGCGATCTGAAGGCGATGTCGCAGCCGACCGGCCTGCGAGCCCTGCTGCGCCGCGCGGTGCCGGTGCCGGACAGCGACGGCTTTGCCGAGACGCGCCGCCAGGTGCTGACGCTGGCGCAGAAATTCCCGGGCAAGGTGCTGCTGGTCGACAGCGCACCGCTGGCCAAGGGCGCGAAGCCGGCAATCGAATGGCGCGGCAATCTCGGCCATCTGTCGGTGGGCAAGGAAGAGATCGAGGTAACGGTGGACCCGGCGGCCAAGGCCTTGTTCAAGGTCGGTGAAGTGGAAGAGCAGGACAAGCAGGAAAAACAGGAAGAATCCCGCCATCCGAAGGCGAGCAAATAGCGCTCAAATGAGCACATTGGAGTGCGCAATTGAGCACGGGCCGCAGCAAGCGGCCCGTTTTTTACCGCCGCAGAATCAGTTCAGCGGCTGGCTACGGAAGTGGTCGCCTTCGTCGCTGTCGTCCATGTCGTCATGGCCGTGATGGTGGCCATGGGCGCCGTGCACGTGGCCGTGGGCGATTTCTTCTTCGGTGGCGGCGCGCACGTCGATCACCGACAGTTCGAAGCGCAGAGCCATGCCGGCCAGCGGGTGGTTACCGTCGAGCACGACCTTGTCGTCTGCGACTTCGGTCACGGTGAAGATGGTCGGCTCTTCGTCGCTGCCGTCGGCCACGCCTTCGAATTGCATGCCGACTTCCAGCGGCTCCGGCAGGCGCGAACGCTCTTCCACCTTCAGCAGGCTCGGGTCGTAGTCGCCGAAGGCGTCTTCCGGCTCGATCTGGATGGTCGACGAGTAGCCCACTTCCTTGCCGTCCAGTTCCTCTTCGATCTTCGGCAGCGTGTTTTCGTAGCCGCCGTGCAGATACACCATCGGCTGAGCGCCGTCTTCGATCAGGTTGTTCTGGGCGTCGGACAGCTTGTAGTTGACCGATACCACCGTGTTCTGGGCAATCTTCATTGCGCTTCCTTTCGTAATTAAGGCGCCGATTATACTCCTGCCAACGCCGATCCCCGCCGGGCGCTGGTTATAATGTCGCATGAAAAAATTACAGCTCCTCGGGAACATCACGCCCGCCCAGTTTCTCCGCGATTACTGGCACAAGAAGCCGCTGCTGATCCGCCAGGCGATCCCCGGTTTCAAGCCCCTGCTCAAGTTCGACAAGCTGGCCGAACTGGCCAAGCTCAACCACGTCGAATCGCGCCTGGTGACCCTTGCCGACGGCCAGTGGGACATGCAGCACGGCCCGCTCCAGGAACTGCCGCCGCGCAGCCAGCGCGAGTGGACCATGCTGGTGCAAGGCATCAACCTGCACGACCCCAAGGCCGATGAGCTGCTGCGCGAGTTCCGCTTCGTGCCGGACGCGCGCCTGGACGACCTGATGGTCAGCTTCGCCACCGACGGTGGCGGCGTCGGTCCCCACTTCGACTCCTACGACGTGTTCCTGCTGCAGGCCCAGGGCCGGCGCCGCTGGCGCATCGGCGCCCAGCAGGACCTGAGCCTGGTCGAAGGCCTGCCGCTGAAGATCCTCGCCAATTTCGAGCCGGAAGAAGAATTCGTGCTGGAGCCGGGCGACATGCTCTACCTGCCGCCGCACTACGCCCACGACGGCGTGGCCGAGGGCGACTGCATGACCTATTCGATCGGCTTCCGCTCGCCGTCCTTCCAGGAACTGGGCGAAGCCTTCCTGCAGTTCATGGCCGATGCGATCGACCTGCCGGGCCGCTACGCCGACCCCGACCTGCAGCCGGCCAAAAACCCGGCCGAGATCCCGAAGGAGATGCTGACCAGCATTACCGAGGAATTGAACAAGGTACGCTGGGACGAGGAAGACATCACCATCTTCATGGGCGAATACCTGTCCGAGCCCAAGCACAACGTGTTCTTCACGCCGGTCGCCAAGCCGCTCACCGTCGGCCGCTTCATGGAACAGGCCGCCAAGCGCGGGCTGAAGCTGTCGCCCAAGACCCTGATGCTCTACCGCGGCAAGCACGTGTTCATCAATGGCGAGTCCTTTGCCGTGGGCCGCGCCGACAAGACCGTGCTCGACGCGCTGGCCAACCAGCGCGGCCTGGACGGCGCCATGCTCGAGCAGGCTTCCGACGATGTGCTGGAAGCGCTCTACACCTGGTATTCCGACGGCTGGCTCGAACTGGCGTAAGCAGATGGAGATCCTGCGCTTCGATACCCGGGCCGAATTCCAGCGCCAGCTACGCGCGGCAATGGAGCGGGCGCAGGTCTCGCTCGACATGTTCGATCCGGATTTTTCGCTGTTCATGCTGGGCGATGCCGATATCGACGCTATGGTGCGCCGCTTCCTGCAAGGTGGCGGCACAATGCGACTTGCGATGCATGAAGTGAAACATATCGAACGCAATGCGCCGCGCTTTCTGCGCCTGCTGCGCGATCACAGCCATCGGACCGAGTGTCGGGTGACGAATCGCGGGATCCGCCAGCTCACCGATTCGTTTTGCATTGCAGATGAATTGCACATCGTGCGGCGCTTTCACAGCGATCATCTGCGAGGTGAAGCGGCATTTGATGCGCCGCAAGAAACGGAAGTGCCGCGTGAGCGTTTTGCTGCTATCTGGGAAGATTCACAGCCGGGTTTGCACCCTACTGTGACCGGACTCTGATACCGAGTTTCCCTATGAAACTTATACATATGGTATCGTTACAAGTTGTAACAATATGAATGTTGTTGTTACCTACAATAGTTTCAGGATAGCATGTGTTTTCTATTGCGATTCAATAAATTTGGCTATAATATCGGGTTAGGAAGATTCCGCTACGGTAATTCCTAACGAGCGATAATTACCGGTAATTATTCATCGCATTAGACGTACTTACCTTTTGAATTAACTAAGGAAAAACCATGAAAAAATCTCTGCTGATCGTCTCCCTGCTGGCTGTTGCTCTGGCTGCTTGCTCGAAGAAAGAAGAAGCTCCTGCTGCTGCTCCGGCACCGGCTGCTGAAGCTACCGCTCCGGCTGCTGCTCCGGCCGCTCCGGCTGACGCTACCGCCGCTCCGGCTGCTCCGGCTGCTGCTGACGCTGCTGCTTCGGCCGCTTCGGCTGCTGCTTCGGCCGCTTCGGCTGCTGCTGACGCTGCTGCCGCTGCTGCTGCTCCGGCTGCTTCGAAGTAATCTGTATTACTTCAAAAAGAACCGGCCTGCGGGCCGGTTTTTTTACGCCTGTTGATTTCAGAACGTCGTCGTTCCCGCGAAAGCGCGAACCCAGACTGAGCCACTCATCACGCGGCGTATGGATTCCCGCCTCCGCGGGAAGTCGTTTCCGGCAATGCCGGGAACGACAACATAAAAAAACCGGCCGCGAAGGCCGGTTTTCTTTTAAGCGTCAAACCCGATTACTTCAGCTCGTCCGCCAGCAGCTTCAGGATCTTCGCGCCGGTATCCGAGGTTTCCGGCTTGCCGTCATTGGTCTGCACGCTGACGTCGGTCGTGGTCGCGTTCGGCACTGCCGAGACCAGTACGCGGTAGCGCTGGGCTTCCTTGTTCTTGTCTTCGTTACCGAACAGCTTGCTGAAGAAGCCATCCTTGGCAACCTTGTCCGGATCGACATAGCGCACGAAGTAGATACCCTGCACGCGGTCGCGGTCTTCGACCGTGAAGCCGACGCGGTCGAGCGCCAGGCCGACACGGCGCCATGCGCGGTCGAAGCCCTCGTCGACGACGACCTTGCCGTTTTCCAGCTTGGCGTGCTGGGCTTCCGGCGCGGCGTTGGCGACGGCGGCGGTGGCCTGCTTGACTTCGGCCGGTTTGGTGGCGCCGGTCAGCTGGGCCATCAGGCGGCCCAGGAATTCGGCCTCCAGGCCAGGATCGGTCGGACGCACGGTCCAGGTCGTGGTTTCCTTCTGCGGGCCGACCAGGACTTCCTCGGCGCCACGGTGGCTGATGTAGATCTCGGTCGAGCCGTCGGCGCGGCGCTCCAGGCGGGTGCGGAACTTGTCGCGCTCGCCGGTCGAGTAGGCCGCATCGAACACCTTGCCGATGGTGCGGCGGATGATGTCCTGCGGGATCTTGGCGCGGTTCTCGACCCAGTTGGTTTCCATGGTGCCGGTCTGGGCGTTCTCGGTTTCCACCGCGAAGCCGACGCTCGGCCAGAAGGCCTGCAGCTGCGGCCACAGCTGTTCCGGGGTCTGCTTGACCACCAGCCAGCGCTGGTTGCCGGCGCGCTCGATCTGCACGGCGTCGGTCGAGACCGGGCCGACAGTGCCGCCGGCCACGACGGGCGCCGCCTGGGTGCCGCGCGCCTGCTGGAAGCCGGACGCGGTGGCGATGCCGCGGCCATCCGGCACGGCGTAGCGGTTGTCCTTCTGGAGCTGGGTCAGGTCCGGCGGGATGTCGAGCGGAGCTGCTTTCTTGGCCGAGCGGTAGTCCACCTTGTCCGATTCGAACACGGTCGTGCACGCTGCCAGGCTGAGTGCCAGTGCGGTCAGGGCGACGGTGCGGGTAGCGTGGTGAGTCTTGATCTTACGATTCATCATGTGTTCTGAGTCTGAAGCTATCAAAGGACGCCGGATTCGCGCAGTGCAGCGCGTACGGTGTCGTGGTATTGCGCGGACAGCGGCGCCAGCGGCAAACGCAGGCCTGCCGGCATCCTGCCCATTTCAGCCAGCGCCCATTTGACCGGGACCGGATTCGGTTCTACGAACAGCTTCGCGTGCAGCGACAGCACGCGATTATTGATTTCCACGGCACGGGCAACCTGCCCCGCCATCGCCGCCTCGCACAGTTCGTGCATGGCGCGCGGCGCGACGTTGGCCGTCACCGAGATATTGCCGGCGCCGCCCATGAACATCAGCGACATTGCGGTCGGATCGTCCCCCGAATACACGCCGAAAGGCTTGCCGCCGGCGAAAGAACGGTCGATCTCGCGCAGCAGCTCGGCGCCGCGGCCGATGTTGCCGGTCGCGTCCTTGATGCCGACGATGTTGTCCACCGGCGCCAGGCGCAGCACGGTCTCGTTGCTCATGTCCGCCACGGTACGGCCCGGCACGTTATACAGGATCACCGGCAGGTCGACCGCTTCCGCGATCGCCTTGAAGTGCCGGTACATGCCTTCCTGGGTCGGACGGTTGTAGTACGGAACCACTTGCAGCGAGGCGTCGGCGCCGACATCCTTGGCATGGCGGGTCAGTGCGATCGCTTCCGCGGTCGAGTTGCCACCCGAGCCGGCGATCACCGGAATACGGCCAGCGACGTGCTCGACCGTCAGCTTGATCAGTTCGCAGTGCTCCTCCGGGCTGACGGTCGCGGATTCGCCGGTCGTACCGACGATGACGATGCCGTCCGTGCCTTCCGCAACGTGCCAGTCGATCAGTTTTCGGAGGCTGTCTTTATCCAGACTGCCATCTTCAAACATCGGAGTGACGATTGCTACTATGCTGCCCTTAATCATAATCAGTGGACCGTGCCGTTAATAAATAAAAATTCGATTGTACTGGATAGCCCGAGGTTATGGTTCATTCCACTTTAGATAAATGGCTCGGTTACAGCTCGGTTACAAATTGGCGGAAGCCAGGTCGAAACCCGGCCCCACTGCACACAGGCGCTGCACACGGGCCGGGTTCGGCGAGTCGATGACGCCGTCTTCATAAGCCACCACCCGCAAGCCGCCGCGCGCGGCCAGTTCCAGCAATTCTCCCGGCTTCAGCAGGAAGTCCGGATTCGACGGCTTGCCGAAGATTTCGTTCCCACGGGCGAAGGTTTCGTAGATCAGCACGCCATCCGGCGCCAGCGCCGCGGCAATCTGCCCGAACAGCGGGCGGTGCAGGTAATTGGTGACGACGATGCCGGCCAGGCTGCCCGGCACGAAGGGCCATTCGGCACCCGGCGCTTCCAGGTCGTGCTGCACGGCCGTAATGCCCTGCCCCGCGGCCGCGGCCAGCGCCTGGGCGTCGCGGTCCAGGGCCGTCACCGCATGGCCGAGCGAGGCCAGCAGGCGCGCATGGCGGCCGCTGCCGCAAGCCAGGTCCAGGGCCGCGCCCTGCGGGATCAGCGGCGCCCAGCGCGCCACCCAGGAAGAGACGGTGTCAAGGCTATGCATCAGCTGTAACTCAGGCCCATGGCTTCGCGCACGTCGCGCATGGTCTCCTGGGCCAGGCGGCGCGCCTTCTCGCAGCCGTCGGCGACGATGGCGCGCACCAGCGTGGGGTCGTCCAGGTATTGCTGGGCGCGCTCGTGCATGGGCTCCTGCTCGGCCAGCACGGCGTCGACCACCGGCTGTTTGCACTCCAGGCAACCGATGCCGGCGCTGGTGCAGCCCTTCATGACCCAATCCTTCGTATTGCCGTCCGAGTAGACCTCGTGCAGCTGCCACACCGGGCACTTGAGCGGATCGCCCGGATCGCTCCTGCGCACGCGCGCGGGGTCGGTCGGCATGGTGCGGATCTTCTTCGTGACCGAGGCCGGATCTTCGCGCAGCGACACCGAATTGCCATAGCTTTTGCTCATCTTGCGGCCGTCCAGGCCCGGCAGGCGCGAGGCTTCGGTCAATTTCACCTGCGGCTCGACCAGGATGATCTTGTGGCTGCCTTCGAGGTAGCCGAACAGGCGTTCGCGGTCGATGTTCGACAGGCTGCCGGCATCGTCCAGCATCGCGCGCGCCTGCTCCAGCGCGGCGTCATCGCCTTCCTGGCGGTAGGCCGTGCGCAGCTCGGTGTAGAGCTTGGCGCGCTTGCTGCCCAGCTTTTTCACGGCGTCGAGGGCCTTCTGCTCGAAGCCCGGCTCCTTGCCGTACAGGTGATTGAAGCGCCGCGCGATCTCCCGCATCATCTCGATGTGCGGAACCTGGTCTTCGCCCACCGGCACCTGGGTTGCGCGATAGATCAGCACGTCGGCCGCCTGCAGCAGCGGATAGCCGAGGAAGCCGTAGGTGGCGAGGTCGCGGCTGGCCAGGTTCTCGATCTGGTCTTTATAGGTCGGCACCCGTTCCAGCCAGCCCAGCGGCGTGGCCATCGACAGCAGCAGGTGCAGCTCGGCGTGCTCCGGCACCCGCGACTGGATGAAGATCGTGGCCTGCGAGGGGTCGATGCCGGCCGCCAGCCAGTCGATCACCATGTCCCAGGTGCTCTTTTCGATGATGGCCGGGTCGTCGTAGTGCGTGGTCAGCGCGTGCCAGTCGGCCACGAAGAACAGGCAGGGCAGCTCGGACTGCATCCGGATCCAGTTCTTCAGGGCGCCATGGTAGTGGCCGAGATGCATGAGCCCGGTCGGGCGCATGCCGGAAACGACGCGATCAGGGAACATGGCTCAGGGATGCAATCAGGTGAGGATGGCGCTCAGCGGGTAGACGATCACATGCAGCAACACCTCGGCCGCCATCATGACCGGAATCACCCAGTAAGGCAGCAGCTTCAGCAGCATCAGGCCCAGCAGGATGAAGAAGCCGTAAGGCTCGATGCGCGCATATTTATAGGCCAGCTTGTTCGGCAGCAGGCTGAACATCACGCGGCCGCCATCCATCGGCGGGATCGGCAGCAGATTGAAGGCCAGCAGCACCAGGTTGGTGATCACACCTGCTTGGGCAACGCGGTTCGGGAATGGTTCGGTGACGCCGAAGCGTTCGAGGAGCATCCCGAAAATCAGCCACAGCAGCGCCATGCCGAAGTTGGCGGCGGTGCCGGCCAGCGCCACGAAGGCCATGTCGCGCTTCGGCTTGCGCAGGCGGCCGTAATCGATCGGCAGCGGCTTGGCATAGCCGAAGGCGAAACCAGTGGTCAGGTACAGCAGCGCCGGCAGGATCACGGTGCCGAAGGGATCGATGTGGGCCAGCGGGTTGGTGGTGACGCGTCCGGCCGCGAAGGCGGTCATGTCACCGAAGTATTTTGCGGCATACGCCTGGGCGGCGTTGTGCATCGTGATCGCAAAAAGAACGGGCAGTGCATAGACTGCGAGGTTACGTATTTGTTCATCCATAAAATGGATTTTAACAGACGCTACAGCCCGAACGCTGCCGGGTCGCCGCGGCCTGCGCGCAGCAGCACCGGGTCGTCGCCGGTCAGGTCGACGATGGTGGTCGGCTCGAGGGTGCCGGCGCCGCCGTCGATCACGAGGTCGAGCTGCTTGCCGAGGCGCTCCCTCACCTCTTCCGGATCGGACAGCATGTGGTCGTCGCCGGGCAGCTGCAGGGTGGTGCCGATCAGCGGCTCGCCCAGCTCTTCCAGCAGCGCCAGCAGGATGGCGTTTTCGGGCACGCGCAGGCCGATGGTCTTGCGCGACGGGTGCGACAGGCGGCGCGGCACCTCGTGCGTGGCATCCAGGATGACGGTATAGGGGCCGGGCGTGACCGCCTTCAGCAGGCGGTACTGGCGGTTGTCGACGCGCGCATAGGTCGAGATTTCGGACAGGTCGCGCACCAGCAGGGTCAGGTGGTGCTTCTCGTCGACGCCGCGGATACGGCGCAGCTTCTCGACCGCCGCCTTGTCGTCGAGGCGGCAGACCAGCGCATAGGCCGAATCGGTGGGGGCGGCGACGATGCCGCCCGACTGGATGATCTGCGCGGCCTGGCGGACCAGGCGCGGCTGCGGGTTCTCGTGATGGATCTCGAAGTATTGGGTCATCGTCGGCCCTTGTTCAAAACCAGTCGTGCCACACCGGCGTAAGGCCTGCCGGCAGCGGCGGCAGCTTGTCGAACTCCACCCGCGCCTCGCCGGGCGCATGGAAATCGGTGCCGCGCGAGGCCAGGAAGCCGTAGCGGCGCGCCGCTTCGGCATAGGTTTCGTACTGGTCCGGCGTGTGGCTGCCGGTGACCACCTCGATGGCCTTGCCGCCCAGTTGCTTGAATTCGTCGAACATCGCCCCTTCCGCCACCGGCGTGAAGCGGTAGCGGCCCGGGTGGGCGATCACGGGAATGCCGCCGGCCGCGCGGATCCAGCCGACCGCCTCGGCCAGGGTGGCCCAGCGGTGCGGCACGTAGCCCGGCTTGCCTTCGGTCAGGTATTTGCGGAAGACTTCGGAAGTGGTGTTGCAGGCGCCGATCTCGACCAGGTAGCGCGCGAAGTGGGTGCGCGACAGCAGGTCCGGGTTGCCGACATACTTGAGCGCGCCTTCGTAGGCATTCGGGATGCCGGCCCGTTCCAGCTGGGCCGCGATCTCGCGCCCGCGCGCATCGCGCCCGGCGCGGGTAGCCGCCAGGCCCTGCACCAGCGCCGGCTCGTCCTCGTTCAGCTGCAGGCCGACCACGTGCACGGTCTCGCCGCCCCAGGTCACGGAAATCTCGACGCCCGGCACGAAGCGCATGCCGAGATCCTCTGCCGCCTTGCGCGCGGCCTTGGTGCCGCGGATCTCGTCATGATCGGTCAGCGACCAGACGTCGACCCCGCCCTTGCGGGCGTAGGCCGCCACGGCTGCCGGTGCGAGCACGCCGTCGGAGACGTTGGAATGGCAATGGAGGTCGACTTTGAGCATGCGGACATTGTAACCGCATACCATCGATCACGAGCGTACCGTGCCCACGCCTTATCTCACGTCGCCAGGAACTCTTCAATCATCGCCGCCAGCAAGGCCGGCTGGTCATGGTGCAGCATGTGGCCCGCGTCCGGCATCATGCGCGGCGTCACCTTCGCCAGGTGCCCCATGCGGCGCTCGACTTCGCTGCGCGCCTGCTCCTTCGGGCCCATCCACATCCACATGTTGGTGTGCTCGGCCTCGACCCACAGGACGGGCGCGGTGATGCGGCGCCAGCAGGCCATGATCTCCTCGACGTGGTACAGCAGCGGGCCGCGCATCTTGTGGGCCGGGTCTCCCAGGATTTCCCATTGTCCCGCGTCGTTCTGCGCGGCCCAGTGCGGCGCCAGGAAGGCCGCGCGCTCGGCCGGCAGGCGCGGATTGGTCTTCTGCAGGCGCGAGGCCACCTGCTCCAGGCTGGCGTAGGCCTGCATGCTTGGCGGCGATTTCAGCTCGTCCAGCCAGCCGGTGTAGCGGTCCGGGGCCGATTCCGGCCTGGTTGCCGCCAGCCCGAAGCCTTCCAGGTTGATCAGGCGCGCAACGCGCTCCGGCCGCACGCCGGCATACACGCTGACGATATTGCCGCCCATGCTGTGGCCCAGCAGGTTGACGGCCTCGCCCGGCGCGTAATGGTCGAGGATGGCGTCGAGGTCGGCGAAGTAATCCGGGAACCAGTAGGTGTCCGTGCCCGGGCGCTCGGTCAGGCCGAAACCGCGCCAGTCGTGGGCGATCACGTGCCAGTCGCCCTGGAGGGCATCGACCACGAACTGGAAGGAAGCCGACATGTCCATCCAGCCGTGCGCCATGAAGATCTTCGGCGCGCCTTCCCTGCCCCAGTGCCGGACATGGGTGCGCAGACCGCGGATGGTGAGGAATTCGGAACGGGAAGGAGTCATGGCTTGCCTGGTTAAGAAAATAAAATCGAACGACCGTTCGCATTATAAGCACAAGCGGCTTGATTTGCTGGAGGGCGTCCCCATCTCAGCCCCTTGCCGGACGACAGCTGGCGTGAGAGCGTAAAATAGCGACACTTACAATCTTCCGCGAGCACATCCATGGCAATTTACCAGCTGGGCGAGCATGCGCCCGAGATCGACGCGTCGGCCTATATTGCCGATTCCGCCAGCCTGATCGGCAAGGTGACCATCGCGGCCAGGGCATCGGTCTGGGACGGGGTAACGATCCGCGGCGACAACGAGCGCATCACGGTCGGTGAAAACAGCAATGTGCAGGAAGGCACGGTGATGCACACCGACATGGGCTTTCCTTTGGTGATCGGCAGCAACGTCACCATCGGCCACCAGGCCATGCTGCACGGCTGCACCGTCGGCGACGGCTCGCTGATCGGCATCCAGGCCGTGGTGCTGAACGGCGCCAGGATTGGCAAGGGGTGCCTGGTCGGCGCCGGCGCCCTGGTGACCGAGGGGAAGGAATTCCCGGATCACTCGCTGATCCTCGGCACCCCGGCCAAGGTAGTGCGTACCCTCACGGAAGAAGACCTGCTCCGCCTGCAAGGCAATGCCGCCAGCTATGTCGAGCGCGGCCAGCGCTTCAAGGCGGAGCTCAAGAAAATCGGATAAAGAATGACGACTGATACCAGCAAGGACATCCTGCAAAAATTCATCTTCGACAACGCCGCCGTGCGCGGCGAGCTGGTCGAGATTTCAAACGCCTGGCGCGAGATCCAGTCGCGCCACGTCTACCCGAAAGCAGTGAAGGGCTTGCTGGGCGAGATGGTCGCCGCCGCCGCGCTGCTGTCGGCCAACCTGAAGTTCAACGGCTCGATCGTGATGCAGATCTTCGGCGACGGTCCGGTCAAGCTGCTGGTGGTCGAGTGCGACGCCGAGCTGCACCTGCGCGCCACCGCCAAGCTGAGCCCGGGCGCCGTGGTACCCGACGACGCTTCGGTGAGCCAGCTGCTGAACGCGGGCGGCCAGGGCCGCTTCGTGATCACCCTCGACCCGAAGGACAAGGTCCCGGGCCAGCAGCCCTACCAGGGCGTGGTGCCGCTGCACGGCGAGGACATCGCCACCGTCATCGAGAACTACATGCTGCGTTCCGAGCAGATGGACACCAAGCTGTGGCTGGCGGCCGACGACAATGTCGCCCGCGGCCTGCTGCTGCAGAAGCTGCCGCGCAACAGTGCCGTCGAAGGCCAGGTGGAACAGGCAAGCGAAGAGGAAGACGCCGAGACCTGGAACCGCGCGCTGGCGCTGGGCGGCACCCTGAAGCAGGAAGAGCTGCTGGCCGTCGACGTCGAGACCCTGCTGAAGCGCCTGTTCTGGGAAGAGACGATCCGCGTGTTCGATCCGCTGCATCCGGAATTCCACTGCAGCTGCTCGCGCGAGAAGGTCGGCAACATGCTGAAGATGCTGGGCAAGGAAGAAGTCGATTCGGCCCTGCACGACCTCGGCCAGCTGGCGATCAACTGCGACTTCTGCGGCAAGCACTACGAGTTCGACGCGGTCGACTGCGCCCAGCTGTTCGCGGCCGACATCGCGGCCGACGCGATCGCGCCAGCTTCGGACGTCAAACACTAAAAGGTCCGCATGCGCGACACGCCCCGCTCTGCCTTCCCGCATTTTTGCGAGATCGCCACCCGCTGGATGGACAACGACGTCTACGGCCACGTCAACAACGTCCATTACTACAGCTACTTCGATACGGCGGTGAACCGCTTCCTGATCGAGCGGGGCGTGCTCGACATCCACGGCGGCAAGACGGTCGGCTTCGTGGTCGAGACGGGGTGCTCCTACTTCCGCTCGATCGCCTTCCCGGACACCGCGCACGTGGGCGTGCGCGTGGCCAAGCTGGGCAATTCCAGCGTGCGCTACGAGATCGGCCTGTACCGCAACGACGACGAGCTGCCGGCCGCAGCCGGGCATTTCGTGCATGTTTACGTGGACCGGGAGACGAATCGGCCGGTGCCGATACCCGAAGACACCCGGGCTTTGCTGGCGACCTTGGCGTAATCTGGTGCGTGGGCACGGGGTGCCCACCCTACGTAGGGCGGGCACTCCGTGCCCGCGTACACATACATATCCGTTTGTTGTTGCATTGACACATACATAATCAGCATACTCGGCGGCAGACCTTCTTTCTGGAGCCGCCATGCTGCCTCTGCGTCACCTCGCCCTTCCCGCCCTCCTCGCCTGCCTGTGCATCTCCGCCCAGGCCGCCACCAAGGTCGACGTCGGCACCCCGCTGCCGCGCTTCAGCCTGCTAAAACCCGGCACCCACCACTACCTGCGCTATTTCCGCACCGCGGACGGCGGCAATATCCCGCTCGACATCTGGGCCCGCGAAGTGCGCTTCGAGCAGCGCGACGGCAAGCAGGCAATGCACATCGTGCAGCGCTGGGACGGCGCGATGGCGGCCCCGACCTCGCCCGGCTCCATCAAGCGCATCGATTCCTGGTTCGAGACCGCCACCTTCCGCCCGCTGAGCCACGTACGCATCACCGAGCGGGACGGCAAGAAGGTGGTCGAAGGTTTCGTGTTCGCGCCGGAGCGCGTCAGCGGCATGCCGGACCTGGCGGACAATACGCAGAAGGCGCTGTCGGTGGAATCGCCCGAGCCGACCTTCAACTTCGAGACCGACATCGAATTCCTGCAGGCGCTGCCGCTGGCCGAGGGTTATGAGGCCAGCATCAACTTCTACCATCCGGGCGGATCTGCGCCGAAGCGCTACAGCTTCAAGGTAGCCGGTTCCGCGACCATCGCGGGCCCGAGCGGTCCGGTCGACTGCTGGATCGTCACGACCGACTACGGCACCCCGGGTGCGGACTCGACATTCTGGTTCGCCAAGGGCAGCCAGCTGATGCTGCGCCAGGAAAGCGCGATGCGGGACGGTAAGGTGCTGGTCAAGACCCTGATCGACTAGAAGCTCTAAGGCTTAGTTCCGCTGCTCAGACCGGGTCCTTGAATACCCGGTCGACATAGCACCAGCCCCAGCTCTCCCCCGGCTCGGCGGAACGTATGACTGGATGGCCGCTCGCGTGGAAGTGCTTGGTGGCGTGCTTGTTCTTCGAGTCGTCGCAGCAGCCGACATGGCCGCAAACCAGGCACACGCGCAGGTGCACCCAGCTGTCTCCGCTTTGCAGGCATTCTTCGCAGCCGGCGGTATTGCCGGCCTGCTTGCCCACTTCATGAAAGTGCGCGCAGTCATTGCTCATGATCTCTCCTCGGTGCCCGCAGATACGCGGCGATCATAGCAGTCGAGGAAATGCGGCGGCGCGCAAACCGGAAAGATTCCTGTCGGAATTCCCTGAATCCCAGTCTTGCGTATTGCCAAGTTGAGCGGCATCAATTGGCGTACATCAACGGCGCGGTCCAATGTCGTCCAGTGTATGGAAGCGTACACACGGTGCCGGGACAATGTCGCTTTTGTACAAAAAGGCGTCATTGTTCCGGTCAGTCAAATCCGTCGTTTGGAGATTAGGGAATGAATGAAAATATTTTGCCGCGCAAGGTGCTGGCCCGTTATCCGATCGCGACCGTCGGTTCGCGCACCAGCCGCGGCGGCCAGGTGGTATTGGCATCGAATGACCAGTTCGCGGACGATTATCATGTCGCCTGCGTCGGCGACCGCGTCCGCTACCCGGACGGCAGCGAGAGCGTGATCACCTCGGGCGCCGGCCACGCCTCGACCATCGGCAACCGTCCGATCGCGCTGGTCGGCAGCCACGTCGCCAACGGTGACCGCATCGTCATGCGCGCGCAGAGCATCGGCGAAATCATCGTGCTGGAAGGCGAACCCGTGCCGGGCCTGCTCGAGCCGGGTTATATGCCGCCGGCGGCGGGCAGCGCTGCCTGAGCATGTCGACGCCTGGGCTGCCGGCGCCGCGCTCCGCCGGCCGGCGGCCCAGGCCGTATTCGCCGGCTAGCCGCTCTCGGCAAAGGTGACGATGTCGAGCGGTCCGGAAAATTCGATCACCTCGCCGCCCTTCACGCGCGCCGGATCGATCCTCAGGAGCCTGCAATTACCGATGCTGCCGTCGGCCACCGATTGCCCGTCGATGAGGATGTCGCCGCTGGCATCGAGGAAGCAGGCCTTGATGACATCGTGCTTGTCGCGCTTCAAGTGCCGCAAGCGCTGGTTGAAGTAGGAAATCTTCCCCAGCAGGCTATCGATCTGCTGCGATGCCTTGCCAAGGTCGGCGTAACGGATGCGCTGGCCGGGTCCCACCCGCAATGCGAAATACAGATAGAGCGGCTTCGTGGTCGGCTCCCTGAACAGGATGCTGCCCTGCTCCCGGTAGGCGCCGTCCACGTCGGGCAGGACGAAATAGCCGCCGCGGCGCACCGGCACGGTCAGATCCACAGAGGGGCTGACGATCGCGACACCCCAGCGCTGCGGCATATAGGCATCCTGTTCGGCGTCCGACATGAACGGGTACTTTGCGCGCACGAGCACATCCATCAGCCTTGGCTCGGGCGGCTGGTAGGATTGAAGCAGCCTGAAGCTCTCGATGACGGGCCGGTAGGGCAGCTCGCCGAATTTCTTCGAGTCGGTGACCTTGACCGTGAGCGGCACGGTGGCCGGGGCGGCCGGCGCCTGGTCTTGTGCATTCCCATGCGGCGCCCACCAGAAGGCCAGTGCGAATGCGAACGCGGGCAAGACCCTGGACCGGCTCATGTCCGGCCCGGCAGGTAGGGCGGCGAATCCAGGGACGAGACGGGACGTGGTCCACACAGACAAGGAATACAAGAGTTCCCCAAGACAGTTAGCTTATGGGAAACAATTGTATTAGCAAATTCCCTGAGGGTAACTTAATTGCGACTTAAAATAATGATAAGCGGAGCCTTCCTTCAGCCGCGTGGACAGGAGGCCGCGGCCAGCCGCGCACCCGCCTGCAGCGCGGCGTCGAATGCGCCAGGGGCGAGTTCTTCGCCGAAGCGTTCGCGCAGCTGCTGCTCGCTCAGCGGATGGTGCCGCGCCGCGTTCGACGCGATCGCATACATCATCGAGCTGGCCGGATCGCGCGTCACGACCTGGCCGGCATCGTAGGCATTCGACAGCAGGCCGAGAGCGAACTGGTCGCACTGCGCCCCGGCCTGGCGCAGATAGCTGACGGCCTGCTGCTTCCACAGCTGCACTTCCGGGTCGTCGGCGCGCGCCTCCAGGTCGACCGGCTTGCCGCCCGGCCCTTCCATGAAAAAGTCCACCTGCGCATCGCGATTGCCGGCGTCCGCCAGCTGGCCCAGGAAGCGCATACGTTCCTGCAATTGGGCCGGCGAGACGTTCGCGCACAGCTTGCGCATGCGTGCCTGCTCGCGCGCAGCGGCGCGGCCTTCGTCGGCGCTGAAGAATTCGGGGAGCGGATCCTCGGCCGCAGCGCAGCCGGATGCGGCCTGGTAGGCCTCGTAAGCGGCCTTCAGGTCGCCCGTGCGGGCGCGCGCGGCGCGTTCGCCGATGTACGCGGCGGCGTCCTTGCCGCCGAAATCCACCGGGCGGCCATTGCGGCCGTAGAAGACCTGGACCGGCGCGGCGACGAAGTCCTCGGCCGGCACCGACGCGCGCGTGGCCAGCATGCGCGGATCCATCCAGCTGCCTCTGGCCGGCGCGGCCGCGGTGTCGGCTGCCCTTGCCGGCGCCGGCGCGTTGGCTGGCGCGGGCGCAGGACGCAGCGCCAGCACGGCGGCGATGCCTGCGGCGGTTACAGCGGCGAGAATGGCGGCGGTTCGGGTCTGCATCGTTCGATCCTAGCAGCACTGCGCCGGGCGCCGGCGCAGTGCTGGCAGGGCTATCTCAGTTCCAGAGGTAGCAGTAGGTCTGGCTGCGTTCCAGGTTGGCGCTGATCGAGCCGCTGGTCGAGATGGTCTTCAGGAAGCCGTTCGGCGCCGAGGTGGTCGGCGTGGCGCCGCAGTTCGAGTGCACCCAGTGGATGCCGCTGCCGTCCGAGTATTTCTGGCCGCAGGCTTCGACGCGCTTGCCGGCCGTGAGGGCGGCCAGCGAAGGCGGCATCGAGGTCGAGTTCTTCACGTAGTCGGTGGCGTAGACGTTGTCCATCGCCACCTGATAGGAACGGCCGTCCTGGTCGGCCTTGATGTACATGATGGTGTGCGATACCTGCACGCCCTGGATGGTCTGGCTGGCGGCCTGGAACTTTGCGCTGGTGGTAATGGTGCCGGTCAGGTAAGTGCCTTTGTTGGCGGTGCACGTCGATTGCTCGGTAGCGAACGCGCACAGTGGAGCAAACAGCAAGATCGCAAGCAGATTCTTTTTCATTTTTCCGTTGTCCTATCTGTCGTTATGGGTGTGAACTCCCTGCCCCGGCGCAGCGAAGGGCAGAACAGGATATTAGTCCTGCTCATCAGTATGACGACACATTGTTACAAAATTATTATTGAATAGGACACGGCCTTGCAGGCCGTAGAGGCGCCGGAGCGCTTCGTGCTCAGGGCATGTGCAGGTCGATGACCTTCATGATGGCGAGGGTGGTGTCGAGGCTCATCTCGCCGGCCAGCATGGCCTCGGCAAGCTGCTCGCGCGGCAGGCTGGCGGCAGCGGCCAGCGCAGCCAGGCCGTCCGATCGAGCGACCTTTGCGAGCGCGGCGCGCATGGCGTCGGCGCTGCCGCTCTCGAAAGCCGCGGCCAGATAGGCGGCGACGTCTTCCAGCGTGTTCAGTGGTTGGTCCATATCGGAAACAGGCTCAGTCTTCGGGCGGCTTTTGCGGCTTGGCGCCCTTCGCGCCTTTCGGCTCGCGCGGCGGTGGCGGCGGCGTCATCATGACGGCCGGCTTTTCGTCCTTGCGCAGCACCTGCACGAAGATCTCGTTCTGCTTGATCATCCCGAGTTCGTAGCGGGCGCGTTCCTCGACGGCTTCGGTGCCGTCCTTCAGGTCGCGCACTTCGGACTCGAGCTTGGCGTTGCGCGCCTTCAGCTGGTCGGTACGTGCGTGGCTGGCCGCAAGCTGGCGTTCCAGCTCGCCGACATCCAGCCAGCCCCCCTTGCCCAGCCATAGCGGGTACTGGATCAGCAGCAGTAAGGCGGCAAGAGCGAGGGTGATGAGGCGCATGAATGAAGAGTATATAAAAAAATTCCCGCCAGCCGATGCCGACGGGAATCTTCTGTTGCTGCGATCTTACATTACTTCAGGTTGTAGAACGCGTCGCGGCCCGGATAGGTGGCGATGTCGCCCAGATCTTCCTCGATGCGCAGCAGCTGGTTGTACTTGGCCATGCGGTCCGAACGCGACATCGAGCCGGTCTTGATCTGCAGGGCATTCAGGCCTACCGCGATGTCGGCGATGGTCGAGTCTTCGGTTTCGCCCGAACGGTGCGAGATCACGGCGGTGTAGCCGGCGCGCTTGGCCATCTCGATGGCGGCGAAGGTCTCGGTCAGGGTGCCGATCTGGTTGATCTTGATGAGGATCGAGTTGGCGATGCCCTTCTGGATGCCCTCTTTCAGGATCTTGGTGTTGGTGACGTACAGGTCGTCGCCCACCAGCTGCACGCGCTTGCCCAGGCGGTCGGTCAGGATCTTCCAGCCGTCCCAGTCGCCCTCGTGCATCGCGTCCTCGATCGAGATGATCGGGTACTTGTCGCACCAGGTTTCCAGCATGTTGGTGAAGTCGGTGGCGCTCAATTGGATGCCGCCTTCGCCTTCCAGCACGTACTTGCCATCCTTGTAGAACTCGCTCGCTGCGCAGTCCAGGCCGATCGCGATCTGGGTGCCGGCTTCGTAGCCCGCCTGCTCGATCGCCTGCATGATCAGCTTGATCGCTTCTTCGTGGTTCGCAACGCTCGGCGCAAAGCCGCCTTCGTCGCCGACCGCGGTGTTCAGGCCCTTCGAGTGCAGGATCTTCTTGAGGGTGTGGAACACCTCGGCGCCGTAGCGGATCGCTTCCTTGAAGGACGGCGCGCCGACCGGGATGATCATGAATTCCTGGATGTCCAGGTTGTTGTCGGCGTGGGCGCCGCCGTTGATGACGTTCATCATCGGCACCGGCATCTGCATTGCGCCCGAACCGCCGAAGTAGCGGTACAGCGGCAGGCCGGCTTCTTCGGCGGCTGCCTTGGCCACGGCCATGGAGACGGCCAGCATCGCGTTCGCGCCCAGGCGGCTCTTGTTCTCGGTGCCATCCAGGTCGATCAGGGTGCGGTCCAGGAATGCCTGTTCGTTGGCGTCCAGGCCCATGATGGCTTCGCTGATTTCGGTGTTGATGTTCTCGCAGGCCTGCAGCACGCCCTTGCCGAAGTAACGCTTCGGATCGCCGTCACGCAGTTCGATCGCTTCGCGCGAACCGGTCGAAGCGCCCGACGGCACGGCGGCGCGGCCCATCACGCCAGATTCCAGCAGAACATCGCACTCGACGGTCGGATTGCCGCGCGAGTCGATGATCTCGCGGCCGATGATATCAACGATAGCACTCATGGTTTTTCAGTCTCCAGAAAGTAAATCGATTGGGACGTGCGTAGGGTGGGCGCCCCGCGCCCACGCGGAAGCAGGCATGACGCGAAGCTTACGCGTGGGCGCAGGGCGCCCACCCTACAGCGCCGGTATTTGTATTACTCGAAGTTCGACTCGATAAAGCCGGCTTTTTTAACGATGCGATCGATATCGACCAGCGTCGTCAGCAGTTCCTTCATGCGGCCCAGCGGCACGGCGTTCGGGCCGTCCGACAGTGCGCAGGCCGGGTTCGGGTGGGTCTCCATGAACAGGCCGGAGACGCCCGCGGCAACCGCGGCGCGCGCCAGCACCGGCACGTGTTCGCGCTGGCCGCCGGACGAGGTGCCCTGGCCGCCCGGCAGCTGCACCGAGTGGGTCGCGTCGAACACGATCGGGCAGTTCGATTCGCGCATGATGGCGAGCGAGCGCATGTCCGACACCAGGTTGTTGTAGCCGAACGAGACACCGCGTTCGCAGGCCATGAACTGGTCCGGCAGGCCGGCTTCAGCTGCGGCGGCGCGCGCCTTGTCGATCACGTTCTTCATGTCGCCCGGCGCCAGGAACTGGCCCTTCTTGATGTTGACCGGCTTGCCCGAACGCGCGACGGCGTTGATGAAGTCGGTCTGGCGGCACAGGAAGGCCGGCGTCTGCAGGACGTCGACGATGCTGGCCACGACCGGGATCTCTTCCTCGGTGTGGACGTCGGTCAGGACCGGCACGCCGATCTCCTTGCGCACGTCGGCCAGGATCTCCAGGCCCTTCTCCATGCCGGGACCGCGGAAGGTCTTGCCGGACGAGCGGTTGGCTTTGTCGAAGGACGATTTATAGATGAAGGGAATGCCCAGCGCGCTGGTGATTTCCTTCAGGGTGCCGGCCGTGTCCATCGCCATCTGGCGCGATTCGATCACGCAGGTGCCGGCAATCAGGAAGATCGGCTGGTCGAGGCCGACATCGAATCCGCAAAGTTTCATGCTGCATCTCCTTGCAGGGCCGGCGTGTTCGCTGCCTGCTGGTTGCTGTTTTCGGCCTGGTGCTTCAGGGCCGCCTGGATGAACGAGGTGAACAGCGGGTGGCCGTTACGCGGGGTCGACTTGAACTCCGGGTGGAACTGCACGCCGATGTAGAACGGGTGCACGTCGCGCGTCAGTTCCATGATTTCGAGCAGGTCTTCGTTCGGGGTACGGGCCGACACCACCAGACCGGCCGCTTCGATCTTCGGCAGGTAGTAGTTGTTGCCTTCGTAGCGGTGACGGTGGCGCTCGGTCACGACGTTGCCGTAGATTTCGGCGGCCAGCGTGCCCGGATTCACCGCGCAGGTCTGGGCGCCCAGGCGCATGGTGCCGCCGAGGTCGGAGTTCAGGTCGCGCTTCTCGACCTTGCCGTCATGGTTCTGCCATTCGGTGATCAGGGCGACGACCGGCTGGTCGGTTTCCGGATCGAACTCGGTCGAATTGGCGTTCGGCAGGCCGGCCACGTGGCGCGCGTATTCGATCAGCGCGACCTGCATGCCCAGGCAGATGCCGAGGTAAGGGATCTTGTTTTCGCGGGCATAGCGCGCGGCCATGATCTTGCCTTCCACGCCGCGCTTGCCGAAGCCGCCCGGCACCAGGATGGCGTCGTACTTGGCCAGGTGGGCGCAGCCGGTGCTCTCGATCT
Source organism: Telluria sp. GW821-FHT07G12 (assembly GCF_059418525.1). Taxonomy (NCBI): domain Bacteria; kingdom Pseudomonadati; phylum Pseudomonadota; class Betaproteobacteria; order Burkholderiales; family Oxalobacteraceae; genus Telluria; species Telluria sp. GW821-FHT07G12. Next base: position 536,759 of record NZ_JBWKQA010000001.1, read on the forward strand.
CTTCCGAGTCGATGTACTCGATGTTGACGCGGCTCTCGGTGTGGATGCCTGCGTGGCGCAGCGCCTCGGTCAGCGATTTATAGGACTCGATCAGGTCGACGTACTTGCCGACCATGCCGATGGTCACTTCGTGCTTCGGGTTTTCCAGCGTGTGGATCAGCTTGGTCCACATCGACAGGTCGGCCGGCGGCGCATCGATGCCCAGCGCTTCCAGGATGATGTCGTCCAGGCCCTGGTCTTGCAGCACCTGCGGCACCTTGTAGATGGTGTCGACGTCCCACACCGAGATCACGGCCTGCTCTTCGACGTTGGCGAACAGCGAAATCTTGGCGCGCTCGTCGTCGGGGATGCGGCGGTCGGCACGGCACAGCAGCGCGTTCGGCGAGATGCCGATCTCGCGCAGCTTCTGCACCGAGTGCTGGGTCGGCTTGGTCTTCAGCTCGCCAGCGGACGAAATGTAAGGCACCAGGGTCAGGTGCACGAAAGCGGCGCCCTTGCGGCCCTGGCGCAGCGACAGCTGGCGCGCGGCTTCCAGGAAAGGCAGCGATTCGATGTCGCCGACGGTGCCGCCGATCTCGACCAGCGCCACGTCCACGCCTTCGGCGCCGCGGCGGATATAGTCCTGGATCTCGTTGGTGATGTGCGGAATCACCTGCACGGTCTTGCCGAGGTACTCGCCGCGGCGTTCCTTGCGGATCACCGATTCATAGATCTGGCCGGTGGTGAAATTGTTCACCTTGCGCATACGGGTGCTGATGAAGCGCTCGTAGTGGCCGAGGTCGAGGTCGGTCTCGGCGCCATCGTCGGTCACGAAGACTTCGCCGTGCTGGGTCGGGCTCATGGTGCCCGGGTCCACGTTGATGTACGGGTCGAGCTTGAGCATGGTGACTTTGAGACCGCGCGATTCGAGGATCGCGGCGAGGGAAGCGGCCGCGATTCCCTTGCCCAGGGAAGACACGACGCCGCCAGTGACGAATACGAATTTGGTCATTGTGCTGAAGGTGCCGAACGGCACGCGCGGGAAATTGAAATTATACCTTAAAGCTGCAAATACTTCTTCATTACAACTTGGCAATAGCCGGCGAGGGAGTCGCTTTGACGCCATGCGCTTATAAAAATTGCCAATGCACGTGGAGCGTGGCTACACTTGGCATCTTTCCTTCATGTCAACATCGAGCCCATCCATGATCGAGCACGATTCCGCCCTGGCGACTGCCCTGCCCGACGACGCCATTCCCGCCGACGCGCCGGCGCCGCTGGCCTTCGGCTTCAGCGGCAGCGGCGGCGAATACTTCCGCATCTGGATCGTCAACCTGCTGCTGACGGTCGCCACGCTCGGCATCTATTCGGCCTGGGCCAAGACCCGCCGCCTCCAGTATTTTTACCGGAACACCCACCTTGCCGGCGCCAGCTTCGACTTCCGCGGCAATCCGGCGGCGATCCTGCGCGGCCGTTTGCTGGCGGTCGTGCTGCTCGCCGCCTACCACTACGCCTTCGGCTTCTCGGCCATGGCCGGGGCAATGACGGTGACGCTGCTGGTGGCCGGCCTGCCCTTCATGATGCGCTCGGCGCTGCGCTTCCGGCTCTCGAACACCTGGTATCGCGGCCTGCCCTTCGGCTTTGCCGGCGAGATCCCGCCCGCCTACCGCGTCTACGCGCTGCCGGTGGCCACCTTCATCCTGCCGGGCGCACTGGTCACGCTGCTGCCGGACCAGCCGCTGGTGCGCGCCATCTTCCTGCTCTACCTGTGCTGGCCGCTGATGCACGGGGCCATGAAGCGCTACCAGCACAGCAGCCTGATGTACGGCGACCAGCGCGCCGAGTTCGCGGCCACCACCACCGAACTGGCGGCGCCCTACGTGGTGAGCTTCGTGGGCGGCATCGTCGTCATCGTCGTCTTCGGCATCGCCATGTACGCGAGCTCGCGCAGCGCCGCCTCCCCGTTCGTGCTGTTCGGCGGCGTCCTGCTGGTCTACCTGTTCTTCATCCTCAGCGCCCTGTTCGTCATGGTGCGGATGAACAATATCGCCTGGTCGGAGACCCGCTTCCCCGGGGTCCGCATCGAATCCGCGATGCGGCTGCGCTCGTACTTTCGCCTGCAGGCCGTCAACGTGCTGCTCACCTTGCTGAGCCTGGGCCTGTACCGTCCGTTCGCGGCGGTGCGGACCTGGCGCTACCGCCTCGCCCACGTGCAGGTCGAGGCGCCCGACGGTTTCGAAGCCGCGACCGGACAGGCGAGCCGGCGCGCCGCCACGGCGGCCGGCGACGGCAGCGCGGAATTCCTCGGCCTCGACCTTTCCTGGTGACGAACATGACGACCGCTCTCTACTTCGACGGGCGCAGCGCGCGCCTGCACCCGGTCCGGCTGCACGTGGATGCCGGCATGCTGCAGATCAGCTCTCCCGTCTTCGAACGCAGCTATCCGCTCGGCGCGGTGACGCTGTCCGAGCCCTTTGCCGCCGCGCCCGCCGTGCTGCGCTTCGACGACGGCGCCAGCTGCGAAGTCGCCGGCGACGGCCGCCAGCAGCTGCTCGATGCGCTCGGCTACCGCAAGAGCGCCGTGGTGCGCTGGCAGGAGCGCTGGCCGGCCGCGCTGCTGGCGCTGGTCCTGCTGGCGGGGTTGCTGGCCCTGCTCTACTTCCGCGGCTTGCCGGTCGCCGCCGAGCGCATCGCCGAGAAGCTGCCGCCCTCGGTCGACATCCGCCTCGGCCGCGCCGCGCTGGCCAGCCTGGAGTCGCACGGCCTGCTGGAACCCTCGCGCCTGAGCGAGCAGCGCATCGCCGAAGTCCAGGCGCTGCTGCCTGGCGTACTGCCGGCGCATCCGCGCGTGCCGATCCGGCTGCTGGTGCGCAATTCGCGCGAGCTCGGCGCGAATGCGATGGCGCTGCCGGACGGCACCATCGTCGTCACCGACTGGATGGTCCGGCTGATGCAGAACAAGAAGAACCAGCTCGACGACGCCGGCAAGGCGCAACTGGCCGCCGTACTGGCGCACGAGGTCGGGCATATCGAGCACCGCCATGCGGCACACGCGATGAGCAGCTCCTCGCTGATGGCGGCGCTGTCGGCCGCCCTGTTCGGCGATTTCAGCGCGGTGGCGGCCGGCGTGCCGGCGGTGCTGACGCAGATGCAGTATTCGCGCGCGATGGAACTGGATGCCGACAACTATGCGGTCGCCCTGCTACGCCGCCAGGGCCGGTCGCCGGCCGCTTTCATTCAGGCGCTGGAAGCCCTGGAAAAAAAGCATCCGGGCGAAGCCGATACCCCGCGCTGGCTGAAGACCACGATGAGTTATATGTCGACCCATCCGGATACCGCCGAGCGCATCCAGCGCCTGGACGCGCTGATGGAGGACCAGTAGGCCTAGTAGGCCAGGCCAAGTTCGCCGTTCGGCGCCCGCACCTGGCGCCCGGCCTTGTCCACGCGCCGCGCCATGCTCTGCAGGTCGAGCGGCCGCGTGAGCCGGTGGCGCGCCAGCGCGGCGCCGCCCACCGCGACCGCATCGACGCCGAAGCGCGAGGTACGGATCTCCGGCGCGGTCAGCATGGCCGCCGCCGCATAGCCGTCCAGCACCCGCCGCGCCTGCTCGATGAGCGTGTCGCCCAGGCGCAGTGCCGGTCCGCCGATGACGATCGCCATCGGGTCGAACGCGGCCCACAGATTGTTCAGCAACACCCCGAGCTGCCCGCCGGCCGCCTTCACCGCCGCGCAGGTCTGCGGCTCGCCCTGCGCCACCTTGTCGAACAGGCGCTCGAGCGCCACACGGCTCGGCTTCTCGGCGCCGAGCAGGGATCCCAGCCCGATCAGCGCATCCGCGCAGCCGCGCCGCCCGCACGAGCACAGCGGCCCGCCGGCCTGCAGGATCGCGTGCCCGACCTCGCCCGCGAAACCGTTCAGGCCGGTGAGCAGGCTGTCGCCGACGATCACGCCGGCGCCCACGCCATAGCCCATCGACAGGTAGACCAGCGGGTCCGTGCCCGACTGCCCGGTGAATTCGAATTCGGCCAGCGCGGCGACGTTCGCCTCGTTCTGCAGGTATAGCGGCAAGTCTTCCAGCGGCGTGCCCGCGAAGTGCGAGCGCAGCTGGCTGTCCACGTCCACGTTGCGCCAACCCAGGTGCGGTGCGTAGCGCAGCACCCCCAGCGTTTCGTCCACCCCGCCGTGCAGGCCGGCGCCGACGCCCAGCACCTGGCGCGCGCCGCCCGCGCTGTTTGCGCGCCCCAGCCGGCGTGCGACGCGCACCAGCCCGGCAGCCACCAACTTGATGCAGGAGGCCGGATCGCGCGCGTCGTCGTAGGTGACCACGCGGGTGTCGAGCACCTCGCCCAGCAGGTTGGTGGCGACCACGCGCGCTTCATCCACGCCGATTTCCGCGCCAAGCAGGGCCATGCGGTCCGGATCGAGGTGCAGCGGCGTCGCGCGCCGGCCCACTTCACCCGTCGCAACCAGTTCGCTTTCGGTCAGCCAGCCCTCGTCCATCAGTTCCCGCACCAGCATGCTGACCGTCGACTTGGTCAGCCCCAGCACCTCGGCCAGGGAGGCACGCGACAACCCGGGCTGGGTGCTGACCTGGCGCACCAGGGCCATCCGATTGAGCTGTTTTAGTAATTGGTGGTCACCGGTGACTGGCATGGATGAAAAAAAAATCAGATAAGTGTGATGAATATGCAACACCAGTATGGCACCGGGAAGCCGTGCTGCGTATGCATGGACAGATAAAAAATTGCAAGTATAACCCTCTCTTTGCGCAAGCATCCGCGGTCCACAAAAAAACGCGAAGTCATTGATTTTTCTATGAAATCGATTTCAAAGCCTCCGCGCTGACGACCATTTCCGCCGGATTTCGAGCGCGCTTGGACCGCCGCCGAGCCGGCGTTTTCATTCGAATTTCGCTCTGAAAATGGCCCGATTTTGGTTTGTTCGACGAATTGACTAATTCAAACTTAGCCTTTAATCTCTGATCAATACAATAAGTCCGAGTAGCAACATTAAAACGGACGCATTCCACTACAAAAGATCAAAAGAGGTGTCTTTCGGCACCACCACCAGCGGCACGTTCCCTCCCGGGTGCGGCGCCATATTTGTAGACGAGAGGAGACACAGTGCTGCAACAGAAAAAGAAGGGACATTCGCTTCACCTGACTACCCGACACAGGCTGATCAGCCTTGCCGTGGCGAGCGCCTGCGCCACCCTGGTCGGCCAGGTCCACGCACAGGAAGCGAATAACGGGGCCGCCGCGAGCGCGGCCGATCCGACCAACCCGAATACCGTGGTCGTGCAGGGTATCCGCGCCAGCATGCAGTCGACGCTGAACATGAAGCGCAACTCGGACGGCTTCGTCGACGGCATCGTGGCCGACGACATCGGTAAATTCCCGGACACCAACCTGGCCGAAGCGCTGCAGCGCATCAGCGGCGTGTCGATCGACCGTAACCGCGGCGAAGGCGCCCTCGTCACCGTGCGCGGCGTCGGCCCCGACCTGAACCTGGTGCTGCTCAACGGTCGCCAGATGCCGACCGCGCGCCTGGGCGACCAGTCGGGCCGTGCATTCGATTTCAGCAACCTGGCCGCGGAATCCGTGTCGCAGATCCAGGTGTACAAGAGCGTTCGCGCCGACGTCACCCCGGGCGGTATCGGCGCCAGCCTGAACGTCATGACGGGCCGCCCGCTCGACCTGGGCAAGCAGGCCAGCTTCGGCGCCAAGATGATGTACGACGAGTCGAACAACAACCTGCCCGGCGACGTCAAGGCCAAGCGCTCCTACACGCCGGAAGTGTCGGGCCTGTACAGCACCACCTGGAACGACGGCATGTTCGGCCTGGCCGCTACTGGCAGCTACCAGGAGCGCAACATGGGCATCAATTCGGCCGCGGTCATCAACGGCTGGCTGGGCCCGCTGCGCGGCAATGCCACCAGCGGCGAAGGCCTCATCACCCAGGCTGGCGACAAGAACTATGTGAACATCAAGAACCCGCCGGGCGCGAACGACCTGTATCTGACCCCGCAGAACATGTCGTACAAGATGAACGGCTACCAGCGCCAGCGTACCAATGGCCAGCTGACCTTCCAGTTCCGCCCGGTCAAGGAACTGACCACCACCCTGGACTACACCTACGCCGAGAACAAGATCCAGCAGCGCTACAGCGAGCTGTCGGCCTGGTTCGGCCATAACACGGACATCCAGGGCGCCGAGTTCACCAAGGGCCCGCTCGCATCGCCGCTGTACTACGAAGAGCGTTACACCAGCCCGCAGGACATCTCGATGAACGGCGGCGACTCGGCCCAGAAGTCGACCCTGAATTCGCTCGGCTTCAACGCCCAGTGGAAGGCCTCGCCGTCCCTGCGTCTGACCCTCGACGCCCACCACTCGGTGGCCGAAGCGAAGTCCGACAGCCCCTACGGCATTAACAACGACCTGGGCACCGCCAGCTTCAGCCGCGGCACCACCCGTGCCGACTTCACCCACGAAATGCCGGTGCTGTCGGTCCAGGGCGTCGACGTCGTGGCCAAGCCTTACCAGGTCGCGGGCTCCTGGTTCCAGGATGGCAAGAACAAGATGAAGATCGACCAGATCCAGGCAGGCGGCAGCCTGAAGCTGCTCGAACGTTCGAACCTGAATTTCGGCCTGGCCCACATCAAGAACGAGAACCACTCGATCTTCCAGCAGGTGCAGCGCGATACCTGGGGCGGTACGGTACCGACCACCTCGGCCGCCTACGACCAGAGCAACTGGCACCTGGATGACCTGCGCAAGTACTTCGGCAAGCTGGGTGGCGCGGACGATCCGGCCCTGTTCAACCAGATCCGCCCGTTCGACTTCGTCGCCGTGCGTAACGCCGCCATCGCCATCACCGGCGACAAGGCCGGCTACACCCCGAGCCTGGCCAACCCGGCCTACGACCGCACAACGGTCGAAAAGACCCAGTCGATCTACGCCCAGTTCAATACCGAGTGGGATACCGCACTGCCGATGCACACCGGTGTCGGTTTCCGTTACGAGCGGACCAAGGTCGATTCGACCGGCCTGACCAAGGTTCCCACCGCCATCCGCTGGATCTCCGAAAACGAGTTCCCGGTCGACTTCGGCTCCCAGGTCTACGAGACCCTGCACGGCAAGTACAACAACTTCCTGCCGAGCGTGGACTGGGACATGGACCTGCGCCCCGACCTGAAGATTCGCGCCAGCTATGGCGTCTCGATCGGCCGTGCGCGTTATGACCAGATCGCCGGCGGCTCCACCTACGGCACCACCGCGAGCGTCACCGGCGACACGGTCAGCCGCGGCAACCCGGCGCTGGAGCCGGTGAAGTCGAAGAACCTGGACCTGTCCGCCGAGTGGTACTACAACAAGCAGAGCATGTTCTCGGTAGGTGTGTTCAACAAGGAACTGACCGACTATACGGGCTCGTCCGTTGTGAACGAGAACTCGCCGAACGCGACCACCCCGGTGGGCGGCAAGTACTGGAATGCGGCCCTGGGTTCCGGCTGCTCGGCATCCAACCGTATCTGCATTCGCAACTACATCCTGCGTAACTTCAACGGCCAGCCGGGCGTGACCTTCACCGGTAATAACTCGGAAGGCGTGGCGCAAGGCACGATCACCGGTATCCCGGGCGATCCGGCGCTGCCGTACACCGTATCCACCCTGGCCAACTCGGAGGGCGCCAACCTGAAGGGCGCCGAGATCAACTGGCAGCACATGTTCTCGAATGGTTTCGGCTTCCAGGCCAACTACACCTACGTGAAGTCGGACCTGACCTATGACAACCTGAGTGTCGGCAACCAGTTCGCGCTGGTGGGTCTGTCGAACTCGGCCAACCTTGTCGGTATCTACGAAGACAAGAACTGGTCGGTGCGCGCAGCCTACAACTGGCGCGGCGAGTTCCTGTCCTCGACCGCGGACAACGGCAAGCCGAACCCGAGCTATGTCGAGCCTTACGGCCAGGTGGACCTGTCGATCGGCTACAACGTCAACAAGAACCTGAGCCTGTCGCTCGAGGCGATCAACCTCACCGACGAGTCGCAGCGCACGCATGGCCGTTCCGACATGCAGGTGCTGTCGATATCGACCGGTGGCCGCCGCTACATGCTGGGCGCACGGTACAAGTTCTGATTCTTGGTGCCGGCGGCGCTTCGGCGCCGTCTTTTATACAGGCCGTCCTCGGGCGGCCTGTTTTTTCTCACATCATAGAAGACCATGAGCCAACCCGTCCCCTTGCACAATCTGGAACACAAGGACTTGCGCGTCATCGCGGACCACGCCGCTGCCTACGGCGACGACGTGATGTTCAGCCTGACCTTCCCGCAGGAGTTCCGCGAAGTCCAGGCGCACTACCCGATCGTCTTCCGCGCTACCTCCGATGCCACCGGCTACGAGGCGCTGGCGCTGTTCGGCTTCGAACCCGGCGAGAACCTGTTCCTGGCCCCGCAGGGCTGGGACGCGCACTACATCCCGCTGGCCGTCGAGCGCCACCCCTTCCTGATCGGCCGCCACGGCGACGAGCTGAACGTCCACATCGACCTGGCCCACCCGCGCGTGAGCAACACCATGGGCGAGAAGCTGTTCCTGTCCTACGGCGGCACCAGTCCCTACCTGGAGCGCATCCACTCGGTGCTGCTTACCCTGCACCAGGGCCTGCAAGCCATGCCGGCCTTCGTGCAGGCGCTGGTCGAGCACGAACTGCTCGAATCCTTCGTCGCCGACATCGAGCTGAAGGACGGCTCCCGGCACCGCCTGATGGGCTACCACACGATCAACGAGGAGCGCCTGCACGCCCTGCCCGGCGCCGCGCTCGAACGCCTGAGCCGCGACGGCCATCTGCAAGCCATCTACATGGTGGTGGCCTCGTTCGCGCACATCCGTGACCTGATCGCGCGCCGCGAACGCCGCCATGCTGCCTGAACCTGCCCCCATGCGCGAACTGTCCGGCCTCGCGCCGGGCGTCCTGAGCGACGAGCTGCTCACCTCGACCGAACCCGTGGTGCTGCGCGGACTGGCGTCTTCCTGGCCGATGGTCGGCAAAGCCCGCGAATCGCAGCAGGAAGCGGGCGCCTACCTGCGCCGCTTCTACCGCGGCGAACAGGTGCTGGCCTTCCTGGGCGCGCCCGAGATGGCGGGCCGCTACTTCTACAACGAGAGCCTGACCGGCTTCAATTACGCCGCCATCAAGGCGCCGCTCGACAAGGTGCTGGAAGAACTGGAGGACCACAAGGACGACGTCCGTCCGCCCTCGGTCTATGTCGGCTCGACGATGCTCGACCACTACCTGCCGGGCTTCCGCGCCGAGAACGACCTCGACCTCGGCCAACGCGTGCCCCTGGTGAGCATCTGGATCGGCAACCGCTCGCGCATCGCCGCCCACTACGACGTGCCCGACAACATCGCCGTGGTGGCCGCGGGGCGCCGCCGCTTTACCCTGTTCCCGCCGGAGCAGGTGGCCAACCTGTACGTCGGGCCGCTCGATTTCACGCCGGCCGGACAGGCGATCAGCCTGGTCGACTTCGCCCAGCCCGACCTCGAACGCTTCCCGCGCTTCGCCCGGGCCATGCAGAACGCCCAGGTCGCCGAGCTGGGACCGGGCGACGCGATCTTCATTCCCTCCATGTGGTGGCACCACATCGAGGCGCTCGAGCCCTTCAACGCGCTGGTCAACTACTGGTGGCGCCAGTCGCCGCCGCACATGGACTCGCCGGCCACCGCGCTGATGCTGGCGCTGCTCACCATGCGCGAACTCCCGCCGGCCCAGCGAACCGCCTGGCAAGAGCTGTTCCGCCACTACGTGTTTGAAAGCGATGGCGCTGAAGCCGCCCACATTCCGCCGGGCGCACGCGGGATGCTGGCGCCGCTGGACGAGAACGGCGCGCGGGCGCTGCGCATCCAGTTGCTCAACAGGTTGAATCGATAAGAAAGCGTTAGAAACAGTAATTATCCGTCAACTAACTGTTGCGTAAACATGGTAATTGTTGCTTAAATATTCTCAAAAGCAACAAAATTTTCTGTTCTGAAAGTACAATTTTGGATGCGTTTTTTCATCCGGATTTGCTTTCAAAGGACAGTCATGGGCTTCTTCAGTCAATTCAATATCGGTAAACGCCTCGCGGCCGGGTTTTCGCTAACCCTCGTAATGGCCGTGCTGATCGCCGGCGTCGGCATCTCGCGCGTGGGCAATGTGGCGAACCAGGCCGCCGGCGTGCTGGCCGCGCCGCTGGCCAAGGAGCGCCTGATCACCGAGTGGTACATGCAGATCTTCGCGGCCGTGCGCCGCACCGCCGCCATCGTCAAGAGCAGCGATACCTCGCTGGTCGCCTACTTCAAGGAAGACGCCGCGGCCACCGGCGCGCGCTCGACCGAGCTGATCAAGCAGATCGAGCCGCTCATCGCGCCGGGCGAAGAAGCAGCCCTGTTCAAGAAGATCGGCGACCAGCGCAAGGCCTATTCGAGCGCCCGTGACGCCGCCGTCAAGGCCAAAGCCGACGGCGACGTCGAACTGGCCGCGAAAATCCTCAACGACCAGTTCACCCCGGCCGCCAAGGCCTACCAGGAATCGGTGCAGCAGCTGGTCAGCATGCAGCACGCACACATCGGCGCCGCCTCCGGTGAGATCCTGGCAAGCGCCCGCTCCAGCGAAACCCTGATGACCGTACTGACCGTCTGCGCGGTCGCACTGGGCGCGCTCAGCTCGATCCTGCTCACGCGCGGCATCGTCGGACCCATCCGGGAAGCGGTCGCGGTGGCCGAAACCGTGGCCGCCGGCGACCTCACGCGCCATATCGAATCGACGGCCAAAGATGAAACCGGCGCCCTGCTGCGCGCGCTGCGCCACATGAACGACAGCCTGGTCGGCATCGTCAACGAAGTACGCGGCGGCACCTCGTCCATCCACGGCGCGGCCGGCGAGATCTCGGCCGGCAACCTCGACCTGTCCTCGCGCACCGAGCAGCAGGCGGCATCGCTGGAACAGACCGCGGCCTCGATGGCCCACCTGACCGACACCGTGCGCCAGAACGCCGACAACGCGCGCCAGGCCAACCAGCTGGCCATCACCGCCTCCACCGTCGCCACCAAGGGCGGCGACGTGGTGGGCGAAGTGATCCTGACCATGGGTTCGATCAACGAATCCTCGAAGAAGATCGTCGACATCATCGGCGTCATCGACGGCATCGCCTTCCAGACCAACATCCTGGCGCTGAACGCCGCCGTCGAAGCGGCGCGCGCCGGCGAGCAGGGCCGCGGCTTTGCCGTGGTGGCGGGCGAGGTCCGCACCCTGGCCCAGCGCTCGGCTGCGGCGGCCAAGGAAATCAAGGAACTGATCACCGCTTCGGTCAGCAAGGTCGACGCCGGCGCAAGGCTGGTCGACCAGGCCGGCGACACGATGGGCCAGGTGGTGGACTCCATCCAGCGCGTCACCGACATCATGGCCGAGATCGCGTCCGCCAGCCAGGAACAGACCGGCGGCATCGAGCAGGTGAACCAGGCGATCGCCCAGATGGACGAGGCCACCCAGCAGAACGCGGCCCTGGTCGAGGAATCGGCGGCCGCCGCCGGCTCGCTGCAGGACCAGGCGGCCAAGCTGGCCCACGCAGTCGACCAGTTCAAGGTCGAGCGCCAGAGCGCTGTCGCTGCCGCCGCACCTGCCAGGATCGAGCCGACGGCCGGCCTGCCTGCCGTACGTCCGCAACCGGCGCGTGCTGCCGCGGCCAAGCGCCCTGCGGCTACCGCCACGGTCGGCGACGGCTGGGAAGAGTTTTAAGTAGGGTGGGCTCTCCGAGCCCACCTGAATCCACAAACGTGCGCGTCCAAACCGGGTTTCGCCGGACTCGGGTTATTCTTGCGTTTCCGAATAAAGGAGACGAAAGATGTCCTACGAGGAACGAGACGACTACGGTATGTACAAGAACAAGCACGGCAAGGGGCCGGGCCCGGAACTGATGGGCGCGCATACCTTGCTGGGCGATCACGTCCATAACCTGCAGAACGAGCACCTGGGCGTCATCAAGGAATTCATGGTCGACATGCGCAGCGGCGCCATCGCCTATGCGGTGATGTCCTCCAGCCGCTTCCTCGGGCTCGGCGAGAAGCTGTTCGCGGTGCCCTGGCAGGCCCTCACGCTGGACCCGCAGCACAAGCGCTTCACGATGGACATCCCGAAAGAGCGCATCGAGAATGCGCCGGGATTCGATTCCGACCACTGGCCGGACATGGCCGACCTCGAATGGGCCGGCGCGGTGCACGGCTACTACGGCACGCAGCCGGCATGAGCGCGCGGCCACCGCTGGGCACAGGCCGCGCCATGCTTGCATCTGCACTGTTCTTCTCGGCCGCAGCGTCCGCGCTTGCCGAGGTCAGCTGCTCGCTCATGGTACCGGGTCCGGTATTGCGCCCGCAGGCCTATTCCGGCCAGGCCCTGAACCGGCGCAGCAAACACACTTTCCTGGAAAGCGCCAGCCCGCATGCGGGGCTGCGCGTCGACATCCGCCAGGACGCCTGCGAAGACTTCGTCACGACCCGCTTCACGCTGACCGTTGCGCGGGGCGGCGAACGCGAACGGCGCGATGACGAATGGATTGCCTACGCGCGCGCCGAGATCGCCGGCCTGAAAGTCCTCGAGCCGCAGCGCTTCAAGGAGCTGGACGCCTTCCTCGTCAAAGCCCAGCGCAAGGGCGAGCGCGCGATCTGCCGCGACGGCTCGGCGGCGGACGCCGGCGAGTGTTCCTGGGACAGCCTCGGTGGCTACACGATCTCCGTCAAACGCAGCCGCAAGTCCACGACGATCTCCGTAACCGAGTACCTCAGCGCCTGAGCGCGGGCAAAAAAAACGCCGCCCCGCAAGCAGCGGGAGCGGCGTTCGTTCGACAGCGTCCGGTCTTATTTCTTCGGCGCCATCAGATCCAGCAGGATCGCGGTTTCGGCCTTGATGGTGTTGACCACGGTCGGCTTGAAGTCCGGCGCCCATTGCGGCGAGTGGGTGCCCGGCAGCGGCTGGCCGGCCTTCTTCGCGGCTTCCAGGCGCTTGGCGTCGACTGCGCCGACGTGCAGCAGGATCGCCTTCACGCCCGGCTGCTGGCCGTACTGCGAGAAGTCTTCCGAGGTCATCTTGGCCGGCATCTCCTTCACGAACTCGGCGCCCACCGCGCCCTCGGCAACCTTGGCCATGCGCTGGACCAGCTCCGGATCGTTGTAGACCGAATCGGTGCCCGGCTGGACGTCGACCAGCGGCTCCTTCGGCGCGCCGGCGGCCAGCGCCTCGCCCTTGGCTTCGCGCGCGATGCTGGCCAGGACACGCTTGCGCACTTCCGGCTTGAAGGTGCGCACCGACAGCGACAGCTTGACCTGGTCGGGGATGATGTTGGCCTGGGTGCCGCCCTGGATGCTGCCGATGGTGATGACGACCGGGTCGAGCGGATTGTTCTCGCGCGAGATCAGGGTCTGCAGGCCGAGCACCAGGCGCGCGGCGATCACGATCGGGTCGCGCGCTTCGTGCGGCACGGCGCCGTGGCCGCCCTGGCCGTAGACGGTGATGTTGACGACGTCCGACGAGGCGCGGAAGGGGCCGGCGTGGTACATGATCGTGCCCGACGGCATGGTGGCGTCGTCATGGAAGGACAGCGCATAGTCCGGCTTCGGGAAGCGCTTGAACAGGCCGTCCTTCAGCATCGCTTCGGCGCCGTGCACGGTCTCTTCGGACGGCTGGCCGATCAGCATCAGAGTGCCGCTCCAGGCCTTGCGGTTGTCCGCCATCAGCTTGGCGGTGCCGTACCAGGCCGACATGTGCAGGTCGTGGCCGCAGGCGTGCATCACCGGGGTGGGTTCGCCGGCGGCATTCTTGCCGGTGGCCTTGCTGGCGAACGGCAGGCCGGTCTTTTCCTGGACCGGCAGCGCGTCGAGTTCGGTGCGCAGCATCACGGTCGGGCCAGGGCCGTTCTTCAGGATCGCGACGAAACCGGTGCCGCCGACGCCGGTCGTGACTTCATAACCCAGCGCCTTGACGCGTTCGACCAGCTTGGCGGCGGTCTGGTGTTCAGCGAACCCGAGTTCCGGGTTGCGGTGCAGGTCCTGGTACAGGGTCTCGATCGCCGGATAGTTGGCGTTGAGCTGCTCGGTGAACGGTGCCGGCAATGCCGCGGCGCCGGCTGTGCCGCCGATGAGTCCGGACAGGAGAAGGGTGTTGCGGAGAATGCTGGAAGGCTTCATGGGGGAAGAGTTTTCAGGTTGATCACTACTTTTTTAGACTAACAGGCCACTCCATTTGCAACAATGAATATTTAACAATTCTCCCTTCGGTTGTCGGATTAACCCTACAAAATGTTGCATAAAAATTTCCATGATGCATTTTTTCATTCCTTTTAGAAATGCTCGGACAGTACAATCCCGGGCATTCTCCGGCCTATGTTTTAAAAAGGAATATCGATGGGATTCGTTGCAAACATCAAGATCGGCAAGCGCCTTGGACTCGGCTTTGCCCTCATTCTCGCGATGACCGTGGTCATCGCAGCGGTTGGCGCCTGGCGCATGACCGAAGTCGCCGACTCGGCCAAGACCATGATGGCGGTGCCGCTGGCGAAAGAGCGCCTGATCACCGACTGGTACAGCCTGAACTTCGCGTCGATCCGCCGCACCGCGGCCATCGCCAAGAGCTCCGACCCGTCGCTGGGCGCCTACTTCAAGGACGACTCGGCCGCCTCGGTCAAGAAGGCCGCCGAGCTGCTCAAGAAGATCGAGCCGCTGATCGCCGCCAGCGGTCCTGAAAAGGAACTGTTCGCCAAGATCCTCGAACAGCGCAAGGTCTACAGCGCCTCGCGCGACGGCACCGTCAAGGCCAAGGCCGAAGGCAATGCCGAGGAAGCGGCGCGCATCCTCGAGAAGGAATTCACGCCGGCGGCGCAGAAGTACCAGGACCTGCTGCAGGAACTGGTCACCATGCAGCGTGACAGCATGGACAAGACCGCCAACGGCATCGACGACAACGCGACCAGCAGCAGCCTGCTGATCGAAGGACTGTGCCTTTGCGCGGTGCTGCTGGGCGCCGCGATCTCGTGGCTGCTCACCCGCGGCATCGTGCTGCCGATCCGCGACGCCGTCACCGTCGCCGAGACGGTCGCCGGCGGCGACCTGACCCACACGATCGAAGCCACCTCGCGCGACGAAACCGGTTCCCTGCTGCGCGCCCTGCGCCACATGAACGACAGCCTGGTGGGCATCGTCAGCCAGGTCCGCGGCGGCACCGACACCATCGCCACCGCCTCGCGCGAAATCAGCGCCGGCAACCTCGACCTGTCCTCCCGCACCGAGCAGCAGGCCGGCGCGCTGGAAGAGACCGCGGCCTCGATGGAAGAACTGACCACCACCGTGCGCCAGAACGCCGACAACGCGCGCCAGGCCAACCAGCTGGCCATCGCCGCGTCCGAAGTGGCGACCCAGGGCGGCGCCGTGGTCGGCGAAGTCATCACCACCATGGGCGCGATCAACGACAGCTCGCAGCGCATCGCCGACATCATCGGCGTGATCGACGGCATCGCCTTCCAGACCAACATCCTGGCGCTGAACGCCGCCGTTGAAGCGGCGCGCGCCGGCGAACAGGGCCGCGGCTTCGCGGTCGTGGCCTCGGAAGTGCGCAACCTGGCGCAGCGCTCGGCGGCCGCCGCCAAGGAAATCAAGGAACTGATCAGCGCCTCGGTGGCCAACGTCGACGCCGGCACCAAGCTGGTCGACCAGGCCGGCGCCACGATGGAACAGGTGGTGGGCAGCATCCGCCGCGTGACCGACATCATGGCCGAGATCACCAGCGCCAGCCAGGAACAGACCGGCGGCATCGAGCAGGTCAACAGCGCCATCGCCCAGATGGACCATGTGACCCAGCAGAACGCGGCGCTGGTCGAAGAAGCTGCCGCTGCTGCGACCTCGATGCAGGACCAGGCGGCCAAGCTGGCCGAAGTAGTCAGCGTGTTCAAGCTGGACCGCGCGCATGACCTGGGCGCGATGGCTGCGCCGCGTGCGCCCGTGAAGGCGGCGCCGGTGCGCACTGCCCTGCCGCGTGCCGCCGCGCCGACGCCTCGCGTTGCCGCGAAGCCGGCCAAGGCCGTGAAGCAGACCGTGGAAGCGGATTGGGAAGAGTTCTAAGCTGCACCGTGGGCTCGGTGAGCCCACCCTACCTTCGTTGTAGGGTGGGCACCCCGTACCCACGCTTACTCCTCAGCAGAAGTCCCTGCTCCGCGTATCCAGGCTCCCCAGCAGGTGCGACATATCCACCAGCCGCTTGGCCACCAGGTGGCGCACTTCCCCTTCCCTCTGCCACACCCCGTACACGCCCAGCAGGTGCGAATTCAACACTTCGCGGCGCTGCTGTTCGACCAGGCTGGCCCACACGATCACGTTCACGTTCCCGGTCTCGTCCTCGATGGTGAGGAAGAGCACACCCTTGGCCGTGCCGGGACGCTGGCGCACGGTGACGATGCCGCAGGCGCGCGCCAGCTGGCCGTTGGCGAAATCCATCAGCACCTCGGCCGGCAGGAAGCGCTTGGCCAGCAGCTGCGGCCGCAATAGCGCCAGCGGATGACGGCCCAGCGTGAGCCCTTGCGCGCGGTAGTCGCCGACGATCTCCTGCCCTTCGCTGGGCGCGGCCAGCAGCGGCGCCTCTTCTTCCAGTCCGGCCGGGCGCAGCAAATCCTTGTCCGGCACCGAACCCGCCGCCTGCCACAGGGCCTGGCGGCGATGCCCGGCGAGCAGCGCGAGCGCATTGCCGCCGGCCAGCACCTGCAGGTCGCCGCGGTCCAGGTTCGCGCGGCGGGCCAGGTCGGCCACGTCGACGAAGGGACGGATGGCACGCGCCAGCTCGATACGCTCGGCGGCCTCCTTGCTCATCCCGCGCAGCATGTGCAGGCCGAGGCGCACCGCCGGCTGCGCGCGCGACGCATCGTCCAGCTCTTCCAGCACCGATTCCCAGCCGCTCACCGTCACGTCCACCGCGCGCACCTCGATGCCGTGGCGGCGCGCGTCCTGCACCAGCTGCGAGGGGCTGTAGAAGCCCATGGGCTGGCTGTTCAGCAGCGCGCATAAAAACGCCGCCGGCTCGTGGCACTTGAGCCAGGAACTGGCGTAGGCCAGCAGCGCGAAGCTGGCCGCATGCGATTCCGGGAAACCGTACTCGCCGAAGCCCTGGATCTGGCTGAAGATCTGCTCGGCGAATCCGATGTCGTAGCCTTTCGCCAGCATGCCGCCGACGATGCGCTCGTAGTACTTCTCGAGGCCCCCTTTGCGCTTCCAGGCCGCCATCGCGCGGCGCAGCTGGTCGGCCTCGCCGGGCGTGAAGCCGGCTGCCAGGATCGCCACCTGCATCACCTGCTCCTGGAAGATCGGCACGCCCAGTGTGCGCTCCAGCGCCACCTTCATGTCGGGGCTCGGGTAGCTCACCAGGCGCGGATCTTCCCTCCGCTTCAAATACGGATGGACCATGCCGCCCTGGATCGGCCCCGGGCGCACGATGGCCACCTGGATCACCAGGTCGTAGAACGCGCGCGGCTTCATCCGCGGCAGCATGCTCATTTGTGCGCGCGACTCGATCTGGAATACGCCGATTGTGTCGGCCGCGCGGATCATGCGGTAGGTGGCCGGATCGTCGGGCGGAATGTCCTGCATCTCGAACACGGTGCCGTGGCGCTGGCCCACGAGCTCGAGCCCCCTTCGCAGCATCGACAGCATGCCCAGCGCCAGCACGTCGACTTTCATCAGGCCCAGCTCCTCGAGATCGTCCTTGTCCCACTGGATCACGCTGCGCTCCGCCATGGTCGCGTTCTCGATCGGCACCAGGCGCGAGAGCTTCCCGCGCGCCATCACGAAACCGCCCGGATGCTGGGACAGGTGGCGCGGAAAGCCGAGCAGGCGCTGCGCCAGCGAAGCCCATTGCTGCGACAGCGGCGCGTCCGGATCGAGCCCGCTCTCGGCCAGGCGGTTCAGCAGATCGGCCTTGCTGTCGAACCAGTGGTGCTGCTTGCAGACCCGTTCGACGATGGCGAGGTCGATGCCGAGCGCCCGCCCGCTGTCGCGCAGCGCGCTCTTGGGGCGGTAGCTGATGACGACGGCCGCCAGCGCCGCGCGGTCGCGGCCATATTTCCGATAGATGTACTGGATGACCTCTTCGCGCCGCTGGTGCTCGAAGTCGACGTCGATGTCGGGCGGCTCGTTGCGTTCCTTCGAGATGAAGCGCTCGAACAGCAGGCTGGCCCGGCTCGGATCGACCTCGGTGATGCCCAGGCAGTAGCACACCGCCGAATTGGCCGCCGAGCCGCGGCCCTGGCAGAGAATGTGCTGGGAACGCGCGAAGCGCACGATGTCGTACACGGTCAGGAAGTAGTGCTCGTAGCGCATCTCGGCGATCAGGGTCAGCTCGTGCTCGATCTGGGCCTGCACCTTCGCCGGGATGCCGTCGCGGAAGCGCCGGTGCGCGCCGATATAGGTCTCGTTGCGCAGGTAGCTGGCGGCCGTGTGGCCAACCGGGACCACTTCGTCCGGGTACTCGTAGCGCAGCTCGTCCAGCGAGAATGTGCACAGGGCGGCGATGCGCAAGGTTTCGTCCAGCGCCGCCCGCGGATAGATGTTCGCCAGCCGCACGCGCGAGCGCAGGTGCTGCTCGGCGTTCTGGGCCAGCAGATAGCCGCATTCGGCCACAGGCTTGCCGATCCGCGTCGCGCTCAGGGTGTCCTGCAGCGGCTTCCTGGAACGCACATGCATCACCACATGGCCGACCGCGACGATCTTCATGCCGTGCTGCCAGCCGACTTCCTCGACGGTGGCGCGATGGGCATCGTCGAAGGCGCGGTGCAGCAGGTTCAGGCCGATCCAGGCGCGGCCCGGGAAGGTCAGCGCCATCCACGCCGCCTGCGCGTGCAGGCGGTCGACGCCTTCCTGGTCGTGGCCCGGGTAGGCAGGCAGCAGGATCGCCAGGCAGTCCGGTACGCCGCTTTCCAGGTCGTCGGGACGCAGCAGGTAGGTGCCCTTTTCGCTGCGGGTGCGGCCGAGCGTGATCAGCTCGGACAGGTTGCCGTAGCCGTTGCGGTTCTGCGCCAGCAGGATCAAGGACAGCGCATGGCTGCCGTCCGCCTTCTCCAGATGAAAATGGGCGCCGATGATGAGCGGGAGCCTGGCTTGCTTGGCCTCCGCATGCGCACGCACCACGCCGGCGAGCGAACACTCGTCGGTGATCGCCAGCGCCGCATAACCCAGCTGCACCGCCCGCGCCACCAGTTCCTCCGCATGCGAGGCTCCCTGCAGGAAGGAGAAGTTCGACAGGCAGAACAGCTCCGCATACTGGGGCAGGCCCAGATGCAGGCCGAGCTGCGTGTTTGGCTGCGAATTTGGCGGCGCTGGCGGTGGGTCGGATGGCATCGTGCAAATAGGTCTACAATTGTCTTAACAAAAGACAATACTGTATAAAAACACAGTATAACTGACGACTTCGACAATCGCGAAACATGCACGTACAAACATTGAACTGCTTCGGGGCGCAGCCCGGTGATGGGAACCCGGCGCTGGTGATCGAGGACGACGGCATGGACCAGGCCGCGCGCCAGGCCTTCACCGCCGCACGCAACACGACCTGCGTCTTCCTGTCCCGCGACAAGGAGGTCGATTACTTCTACCCGCACACGCGCAGTCCGCTGTGCCTGCACGCGACCCTGGCAGTGGCAGCAAAGCTGTTCGGCCGCGATCCGGGCGCCGGCACGATAGACGTGCGCACGGCGATGAAGAAGCAGCTGCTCACGCTGTCGCGCGAAGGCGATGACTACTTCGTGCGGCTGGCGTCCCAGCCGGCGGAGCAAGTGGCAATCGCCGACGAGCAGATCGAAAAACTGCTCGGCGCTCCCGGCCTGGTCCTGGCGTCAAAGCCGCAAGTGGCCTCGGTCGGCAGCCCCAAGCTGCTGGTCGAGGTGCGCGACACGGACGCGCTGTACGCGCTGAAGCCCGACCTGGCCGGCATTGTCGCCTGGGGCAAGGCGCACGGCGTGAACGGCTTCTACGTCTACACCCGGGTGGATGAGGACACAGTCGAAGGCCGCAACTTCAACCACCTCGATCCGGCGCTGGAAGACGGCGCCACCGGCGTCGCGGCGGGCGCACTGGCCGTGGCGCTGAAACGCAGCCTGATAGTGCGCCAGGGCCGCGCGAGCGGGCACGATTGCCTGATCAGGGCCCGGGTCGAGGGTGGTGCGATCCTGGTCGGCGGCGCGGCCGAACCGGCCTGAGGGGACAGTCCCCGCCTCGCTCAGGCGCCCGCGATGTGCGCCTCGATCAGCGGCGCCAGCAGCTGCGGCAGCTCCGCTCCCATCGAATGCGTGCCGCCAGGGACCACATGCAGCTCGGCCTTCGGCATCGTCGCCGCCAGGTGCTGCCCGACAGCGACCGGGCTGATCGGATCCGCGTCGCCCCAGACCAGCAGGGTCGGCGCCGCCACCTCCGCAAACTGCCGGCCCAGGTCCGGCCTCTCGTTCAGGACCCAGGCCGGCGTTCCCGGAAATGCCTTCAGGAAGTCCTCGCGCCAGTCGGCGGCGCCGAAGGCCGACACGTTCATGCCCCCCGAGGTGGCCACCAGCACCAGGTGGGTCACCAGCTGCGGATGCTGCAAGGCCAGCTGGGTCGCGATGATGCTGCCCATCGACTGGGCCACGATGGCGGAGGGACGATCCAGGGCCGCCTGCGCCAGCGCCAGCAAATCTGCAAAGCCATTCACGTCCGGCGACGCCGGCTGCCTGCCCAGGCCCGGCCAATCGAGGTAGCGCCTGGTCCACGACGCCGGCAGCAGGTCGCCGACGCCTTTCCAGAAGCCGCCATCGCCGGTCACGCCGGGCAGGAACAGCACATTCCGCGCAGCGCTCATGCAATCACCGTTTTGTTCATTATTCTCCCTCCGAACACAGTAGAATAATTCGAAAATGCATTCCATCCTCAAATTCCTGCTGGTTCCGACACTTGCCGTATTTGCGCTGGGCGGTTGCGCCTCGCGCACGGCCTCGCGCATGGGCACGGCCGCCACGGCCCCGCTCAGTGACCTCGGCATTCGGAAAGAGGAAGTTCCGGCCGTGCTCGAAAAGGCGCAGCAAAATCCCTATCTGATGCCGGCCGGGCAGAGCTGCGTGGCGATCGCGCAGGAACTCCACGAACTCGACAAGGTGCTCGGACCCGACTACGACGTGCAGGCGGCCGCCGCCAAACAGGAAGCATCCTTCATGGACAAGGCCTCGGACGTCGCCGAGGACCAGGCCGTCGGCGCGGTGCAGCGGACCGCGGAGGGCCTGCTCCCCTTCCGCAGCTGGATCCGCAAGCTCAGCGGCGCGGAGCGGCATTCGAAGCACGTGTCGGCATGCGTCACGGCCGGCTCGGTGCGGCGCGCCTTCCTGAAAGGCCTGGCCGTTTCCCAGCATTGCACGCTGCCCGAGATTCCGGCGGCGCCCAGGAAAAGCTAGCGCTTCTTCGGCTTCGCCTTGCCGGCGGCATTCAGGTCCGCCGCTGCCCGGATCAGGGCCTTGAAGGCTTCGGCATCGACCTCTTCCCCCTCGCGGATATCGATCGCGCGCCGCGCATTCCCGTCCAGGCTGGCATTGAACAAGCCGGCTGGATCCGCCAGCGAGGCGCCCTTCAGGAAGGTCAGCTTGACCCAGGATTTATAGGACTCGCCGGTGCACAGGATGCCGCCGTGCTCCCAGACCGGCGTGCCCATCCACTTCCAGCTTTCGACCACGTCGGGGATAGCTTCCCGGATCAGCCCGCGCATCCGGGCCAGGGTGGCGCCGCGCCAGTCGCCGAGGCCGGCGATGCGCTGGTCGATCAGGACGGAGGCTTCGTTCATGCCGCCGCCTCCAGCCCGGCCAGCACCTGCTCGAGGCCGCCGAAGAACTTGTTCCAGCCATACTGGGCGCCGTGGAAGGCCTGGTCCTGGTCCGGACGGAAGCCGCTCTGCTCCATGCGCAGGTGCGTGCCGGCGGCGGTGGGCGTGAGGGTCCAGGTGACCACGCTGTCCAGGCCCATCGCGGCCCAGGTGTAGGAAAGGCTGCGCTGTGGCTCGATTTCCAGCACCTGGCAGTCGACCGAGCCCCAGTCGCCGCTCAGCGTGAAGCGCTGGTTCAGGGCCGGCACGAAGTCGTTCTTCATCAGCCAGGCTTCGATCAGGTGCGGTTGGGTGAGCGCGCGCCAGATCTTTGCCGGCGGATGCGCGAACTCGCGTTCGACGGTGACGGTACGGAGCTGTGATGCGAGCTGCTGCTGAGAAGAAGCGTTCATTGGTCCATCCTTTTCAAGAGGTCATCGAGATCGTCGAACCGGCTCTCCCAGAACCGGGCCATCTGCTGGGTCCAGCCAACCAGGGGGGCAAGCGCATCCAGCTGGGCGGTGTAATGGGTCTGGCGTCCTGCGTGCCGGTCGCTGACGAGGCCGGCCTGCTTGAGGATGCCGAGGTGCTTCGACACGGCCGGCTGCGAGATGCCGGCCTGGGCCGTCAAGGCGCCGACCGTCTGCTCGCCTTCGCGGCAGAGGCGTTCGAAGAGGGCGCGCCGGGTGGGATCGGCCAGCGTCCTGAAGATGATGTCAGGTGTCATGAAAAAAAGTATAACCAACCGGTTATGAATCGGTCAAGCGGAACTAAAGCCAGGCTTGCCGACTCTGGTAGCAGAAGGCTGTCGAAGGGAGATCACCATGAGCGCAACCGGAAAACTCGCCGGCAAGCGGATTGCCGTGCTGGCGGCGGACGGTGTCGAGGGGACGGAACTGGACGCCGCGCTGGCGGCGCTGAAGGATGCGGGGGCACAGGCCGCACTGATCGCCCTGCGCCCGGGCCGGATACGCAGCATGCACGGTCACCAGCCGTCCGACCTGGTGAAGGTCGACAGCAAGGTCGACAATGTCCAGGCGGCCGACTACGACGGCCTGCTCATTCCCGGCGGCTACATCGCGCCCGACCTGCTGCGTCAGTCGGCCCAGGCGCGCGCCTTCGTGTGCGCCTTCGACGCCGCCGGCAAGCCGATCGCGGCGATGTCGCACGCGGCCCTGGTGCTGGTGTCGTGCGGGCTGGCAGCCGGACGCACCCTGACCTCCTGGCCGGGAGTGCGCGACGACCTGGTGAACGCCGGCGCGGTCTGGTGCAACCAGGAAGCCGTGCGCGACGGCCGCGTCCTGACCAGCCGGACCCCGCAGGACGCCGCCGCCTTCGTGCGCGCCCTGCTGCCCTTGCTTGCCGGCGAGCTCGACGAAGACGACCCCGTGCTGCAGGCCGATTCCGACCCGCCCCAGCAGGCGCCGTCCGAACTGCCCGACCAGTCGCTGCGCTGGCTGGCCGCGCCCTCGCTCGGCGCCATGCTGAGCCTGGCGATCGTCGGCGTGGGCGTGGTGGCCGCCAATCGCAGCCTGCGCAAACGAAGTGGCAAGGACAGCGCATCGGGTCCGCTGGAAGCCGTCCAGGACAATTGAGCGTGGCAATTATGTGTCCGAAGCGCTTGCGCGCGCGTGCGCCGGACCGCTCCAAACACTTCGTGATATCTTGCTAACGACCCTCCCATCGGAGTCATGTTCATGCCTGTCGTGCGCGTTCTGATGCTCGTGCTTCTGTGCGTCCCGCTGCTTGCCGGGGCTGCACCGCTGCGCGTTGTCATGGACGAGAACTACCCGCCCTACGTCTACCGCAACCCGGACGGCAAGCTGGAAGGCTATACGGTCGACCTCTGGCGATTGTGGGAGAAAAAAACCGGCCGGCCGGTGGAGCTCATCGCCGCCAACTGGTCCGAGGTCCAGCCGATGCTGATCAGCGGCCGGGCCGACGTGATCGATCCGATCTTCCGTACGCCGGGGCGCACCGCGACCCTCGATTTCTCCGCACCTTACGGCACGGTCGCCACCGCCGTCTATGCCGACGCTTCGCTGCGCGGCATCCACGACATTGCCAACCTGAAAGGCTTCGAAGTGGCCGTACAGGCCGGCGACGCCTGTGCCGAAGAGCTGCTACGCGCAGGCATTACCGGCGTGCGCATCTACCCGACCTACCGAGCCCTCGTCGACGCCGCCGCGAGCCAGTCGGTCAAGCTGCTGTGCATGGACCAGAACTCGGCCGATTACCGTCTCTACCAGCTCGGCTTGCAACGCCAATACGTGAAGGCCTTCGAGGTTACGCACAATGAACTGAGGCGCGCGGTGCGCGAAGGCGACAGCGCTACCCTCGCCATGGTCGAAGAAGGCATGGACAGAATCGAACCCGCCGAGCTCGATGCGCTGCGCGACAAATGGATGGGCCAGCCCCTGCCCTTCTTGCGCTACACCGAGCGGCTGCTGGAAGCTCTGCTCGTCCTGGGCGTGGTGGTTTTGCTGCTGGCAGTCTGGCTGCGCTCGGTGCGCAAGGCCGTTCGCGTACGCACTGCCGAGCTGGAGCGCGAGAAGGTCCATCTGCGCACCCTGGTCGAAAGCAGCCCCGACGTGATCTGGCTAAAGGATCCGGATGGCGTCTACCTTACCTGCAATGCGCGCTTTGAAGAGCTGGTAGGCAAGCCGCGACGGGAGATTATCGGCAAGCATGACGCAGATTTTTTTGCGCCTGCCCACGTCGAACACATGCGCGATTCCGACCTCGCGGCGCTCAGGAGCGGCAAGCCCCTGGCCCATGAACAGCGCCTGACCAAGCCGGGCGATGGCAGGCTGCACGTGTATGAATCGATCAAGACCGCAATTGCCCAGCCGGATGGCAAGGTGCTGGGCGTACTGGGCGTGGCCCGCGACCTGACCGCGCGCATCGAGCAGGAGCGCATGATGCGCCAGCAGGCGCGGATGCTGAAGGATATGAGCGCCCTGGCGCAGATCGGCGCCTGGGAGCTGGACTGCGCCGCCGGCCGTCTGGAGTGGACCGACGAGGTATTGCAGATCTACGGCTTTCCGCCATCGCAGGCGCTGGTGATGAGCGACTGCCTGGACTGTTGCCTGGGCGAAGACCGTGACGAAGCCGAGCATGCACTGCGCATGGCGACGCTCCATGGCGAAACCTTCGACCTGGAGATCCAGATCGTGACGCCGGCCGGCAAGCGCAAGTGGATCAGGATGCTTTGCAATCCCATCGTGGTCGATGACCGGCGTATCCTGAGCGGCACCGTACAGGATGTGACCCAGCGCAGAGACCTCGAAGAATCGATGCGGATGGCCAATCTGATCTACCGGACCAGCTCGGAAGCGGTCATGGTCACAGACGAAAACAACCGCATCGTCGACGCCAACCCGGCCTTCACCGCGCAGACCGGCTACACGCTGGAAGAAGTGAGCGGCCATTCGCCCCGCCTGTTCGATTCGGACATGCACGACAGCGGTTTTTACGAAGCCATACAGAAGGCCCTGGCCGACCACGACCACTGGCAGGGCGAGATCCAGGACCGCAACAAGGACGGCCGCTTCACGGCCAAGTTCGTGAACGTCCGCGTGATCCGCCATCCGGACGGCCGGATCTACCGCCACGTGATCCAGTTCCAGGACATCAGCGAGCAGAAACAAAAGGACGAGGTGATCTGGCGCCAGACCAACTTCGACCCGCTGACCGGGCTGCCGAACCGCCGCCTGTTCCTCGACCGCCTGCAGCAGGACATGAAGAAAGCCCAGGGCGCCGGCCGCCGGCTGGGCGTGCTGCTGCTCGACATCGACCGCTTCAAGGACATCAACGACAGCTACGGCTACGCCAGAGGCGACGAGGCCCTGGTCGAGCTGACCCGGCGCATGGCGAGCTGCGTCCCGGCCGACGCCACCGTCGCGCGCCTGGGCGGCGGCCTGTTTGCGATCGCGATTGCGGAAGGCGAACAGGGACTGCACCTCGAGACCATCGCCGGCGCGCTGATCGAGGCGGTGGCGGCGCCGCTGCGGCTCGGCGCCGACGCGCTGGCCTACCCGTCCGCCAGCATCGGCATCAGCCTGTATCCCGAGGATGTGGCCGATGCCACGGACGTCAAAGCGGAGGAGCTGCTGGCGCACGCCGAGGAAGCCATGTACCTGGCCAAGCGCGCCGGGCGCGGCCACTTCCAGTACTTCACTGCCAACCTGCAGCAGCAGGCTTCCCTCAAGCTGCGGCTCAGCAACGACCTGCGCACCGCCTTGGCGCGCCGGCAGCTGCAGGTGTTCTACCAGCCCATCGTCGAGGCGGCCACCGGGCGCCTGCGCAAGGCCGAGACGCTGCTGCGCTGGAACCATCCCGAGCTCGGCCCGATCAGTCCGGCCAGCTTCATCCCGCTGGCCGAGGAAAGCAGCCTGATCGACGAACTCGGCGAATGGGTGCTGAGCGAAGCCATCGCCAGCATCGAGCGCTGGCGCCAGAAATACGATTGCACGATCGAACTGAGCGTGAACATCTCGCCGATGCAGTTCGAGCGGCAGGGCCGTCTCGCCTGGCTGGACCGTATCCTGCACACGGGCCCGACGAGCAACAGCCTCACGATCGAAATCACGGAGGGCGTGCTGGTGAGCGACGCCGACCAGGTCGCGCGCTGCCTCGGCGCGCTGCGCAGCGTCGGCGCCAAGGTCTCGATCGACGATTTCGGCACCGGCTTCTCCTCGCTGGCCTACCTGAAGCATTTCGACGTCGACTACCTCAAGATCGACAAATCCTTCATCAAGCACCTGGCCGAGGACGGCAGCGACAAGGCGCTGACGGAAGCGATCATCGGCCTGGCGCACCGCCTCGGCATCGAAGTGATTGCCGAGGGCGTCGAGCACGGCGCCCAGCGCGACACGCTGGCGGCCTTCGGCTGCGACTTCATCCAGGGCTGGTACTACTCGAAGGCGCTGTCGCGCGACGCTTTCGAGGATTACATCGAAAGGCAGTTGGCGTTATCATGAAAACATGAACCCACCTGCCAGCCAATACACCCTCCAGCAAAAAGTCTTCCTCTTTCTCCTGACGATCGTCACCATTGGATTCCTCTGGATCCTGACGCCCTATTCCGGCGCCGTATTCTGGGGCATCGTGCTGGCGATCCTGTTCATTCCGCTGTACCGGCGCCTGCTGCGCGCGACGAATCAGAAGCCCAACGTCGCGGCCCTGCTCACGCTGCTGTCCATCGTGGTGATGGTGATCATTCCGGTGGCCCTGATCAGCGCCTCGCTGGTGCAGCAGGCTGTGGGGGTCTACGACATGATGAAGTCCGGCCACATCGATTTCGGCCGCTACTTCAGCCAGATCATGGGCGCGCTGCCGAACTGGCTGGTCGGCCTGCTGGAACGCTTCGACCTCACCAGCATCGCCTCGCTGCAGGCCAAGCTCACCAGCACCGCGTCGCAGGTCAGCCAGGTCGCGGCCAAGTACGCCATCAACTTCGCCAGCAATACCTTCGACTTCCTGGTCAGCATGACCATCATGCTCTACCTGCTGTTCTTCCTGCTGCGCGACGGCCATTCGCTGGCGGGACGCATCAAGACCGCGGTACCGCTGAGCATGAATTACAAGAAGCGCCTGTTCAGCAATTTCACCACCGTGATCCGCGCCACCGTGAAGGGCAATGTGCTGGTGGCGATCGCGCAGGGTGCGCTGGGCGGCCTGATCTTCTGGATCCTGCACGTGCAGGCGCCGCTGCTGTGGGCGGTGGTGATGGCCTTCCTGTCGCTGTTGCCGGCGGTCGGCGCCGCCATCGTGTGGGCGCCGGTGGCGGTCTACTTCCTCGTCACCGGTTCGGTGTGGCAGGGCGTGGTGCTGATCCTGTTCGGCGTGTTCGTGATCGGCCTGGTCGACAACATCCTGCGCCCTGTGCTGGTCGGGAAGGACACCAAGATGCCGGATTATGTGGTGCTGCTGTCGACCGTTGGCGGCATGGCCTTGTTCGGCTTGAATGGCTTCGTGATCGGGCCGGTGATTGCGGCTTTATTTATCGCCTCGTGGGATTTGTTCGCTTCGGCGGAGGAGTTTCATCAGGAATAGCTCACTCCATCTGTGTCGCCAGTTGGTGAGCCTTGTCCTGGTAGAACCGGGCCGATGCGGCGTTGCCGTTGCGCTTTAGTTGCTGTGCAAAGGCGATGGCGGCGGCTTCGCCGGCCCGGAAGGCCGAGATCACGTCCTGTCGCTCCTCGTTAGCGACCACCTTTCCGTTCTTGAAACGGCCAGCGATGAAGCCCTCGGGATGGTCGATGACGCCGGAGGTGGGTTCGCCCTGGACAAAGCGTCCAAAGTAGATCTGCTGGACCTGCCCGTCGCGATAGGCGCGCAGGACGCCCAAGCCCTCTGCTTTGCCGTTCGCACATGTGCCGGCCCAGCGCACGCTGTACCCCTGCCATTCGGCGGGTGCGCTGAAATCGCAGGGCGCGGCCGAGAACGGTGTGTCGGCCGCGGCCGAAAGGCTGCAGGCCGCAGCCGCGGCGACCACTGCCAGCGATCGGGCTGCGGCGCGGGCGAGCGCCATCAAAGGGAGCCGCTCCATTTTTCCACAAGAGATCTGCCGGCCTCGAAGTGCATCGCATCCTCGGTGCGGAACGAGGCTCCCCAATACCAGCCATGCTTGTTGAATACGGGAGCAATAAGGCACAGCCCATGCTGCACCATGTCGTTGCCTCGTATGTCCAGCTTGCCATTGAGCGTAAGGTCGATGGCGGTTCCCCATGAGTGGTTGGAGATGGTAGAGCTCGATCCACGGACATAGCGGCAACACAACATCCCCGCTGTACCGAGCGCCTGATACACATCGGGCAGCAGAGACCTTACATCGGACAGGACCGTCGCCAGGCTCTCCACCGCGGGTCGCAGCCCGGTCACCGTGAACGGACCGACGTTCGCTCGCTGCATGCTGCGTCGCAGACGCGGCTCCGTAATGGACTGGCAGTTGCTGCTGTACGTGTCGCGAGGATTGCCGAGCAGGCGGGTCATCAAAGCATTGCTGACCGGTGTCAGCCCCTTATTGAGCGTGGACTTGTCCGGCGTGGGAACCAGCCGCGTGAGGCTGGCGTCGACAGGTGCAATGGGCTCCGGCTCGTCGCTGAGGCGTCGCCAGGTGACACCGTCGGGGTCGATCCGGCCGTCCGGGGCTTGCATGAATCCCCGCTGGAAGGTGTCGATGGCAGCTTGGGTCCGGCGTCCGCATTTCCCATCCGCCGTGCCAATGCGAAAACCTCGGCGCAATAGAACCCGCTGTACCCGGATGATGTCGTCAAGGCGGTTCATGCCGCCTCGGCCGACCGGTGCGCTCAGTGGTGTCATCACTTGAAGACTCCTTCCACTAATCAGCTTAGCGGCGGATCATGGTTTTGCAAGGCGAATGCTTTCCTGCAGCCGGTGCGCATCCTTCGCCTCCAGCTTCATCCCGTAGATCCGCTTCAAATCCTGAATGCGCGCCAGGCTCTCCTCGCCGAACGCGCTCTTCCCTTCGAAGGCGTGCAGGACGATCCCCTCCACGAGGTCGCCCAGGCTCATGTCGTGGTACTCGGCCAGCCCCTTCAGCACCTTCAGCATCTGCTTCTCGATGCGCAGGCCGGTCTGCACGCGCTCTACCGTCAGCTTTTCAGCCATGGCGTCCTCCATTCAAATCCGGCATGGCGAAGGTCTTGCGCGCGGCGCCGGAAGCCAGCAGCGCTTTCGAATACCAGCCGTCCAGCAGGCCGCGCTCGCACAGCTCCGGATGCGCGGTGATGAAGCTATCCCAGTCTCCCGCGGGCATTCGTTCCGCCACCAGCGCCATGAAAGCCACCGTGACGGTCTCGTGATACAGGTCCGGCTTGCCCAGCCTGGCCGCGAGCAGTTGCAGGCCATCGCGCATGGCGATGCAGGCTTCGAGGAAGGGGCGCGAGCGCAGCAGCATGAAGGCGGCGCGCAGGTGGGCGCGATGGTCGAATCCGTCGGGTGCGAGACGTCCGGCGGTGAACGCGGCGATGAATTCCTGGTCGGTCATGGCATACCTCTGAATATGGCTGCGCATGTTACCAATGTACCAAAATAACGTCAATACTATGGTGTCTCTACGTATGAATACCGATTATGGTTATCAATGTTGTAGTTATGAGACGTTTAACTTCTTGTACAAGGTTGCCAACTGGTAAATTCATGGAAGTGACATTTTCCCCCTAGGAGCCAGCACTTGAAACCCACCGCGATCCGTCAATCCCTTCTGCTCGCCCTGTACGGCAGCGCCGCCCTTGCCGCCTTCCCGTCCGGCGCAATCGCGCAGACCACGGCGCCCGCAAGCGCCGCCGACAGCAGCATCCAGAGCGTGAACATCGTCGGCTCGCGCCGCGTTGGCAACACCTCGTCCACCGACACCCCGGTCCCGGTCGACTACATCCCGCTGAACAAGGCGGCCGAGCAAGGCGGCCAGTTCGACCTGGCGCAGACCCTGACCAACATCTCGCCCTCGTTCAACTCGACCCGCCAGACGGGCGCCGACGGCGCCGACCTGGTCGACTCGGCTGCGCTGCGCGGCCTGGGCTCGGACCAGACCCTGGTGCTGGTGAACGGCAAGCGCCGCCACACGACGGCGCTGGTGAACCTGTTCGGCGCGCGCAACCGCGGCAACACCGGCACCGACATGAACGCGCTGCCGCTGCTGGCCATCAAGGACGTGCAGGTGCTGCGCGACGGCGCCGCCGCGCAATACGGCTCCGACGCCATCGCCGGCGTGATCAACGTCGAACTGAAGAAGAGCCTGGGCTGCGAATCGATCGCCGGCTTCGGCGAGTACTCCAAGCACGACGGCAAGAACTGGCTGGCCTCGGCCTACTGCGGCGTCGCAGTGGCGGATGGCGTGCTGGGCATCACCGGCGAATACTACGACCGCGGCCGCTCCAACCGCGCCGAGCCGGATAACCCGCGCACCATCGGCGACACCAAGAGCCAGAACAAGACCGTCTACGTCAACGGCGAATTCCCGGCCGGTCCGGGCAAGCTGTACCTGACGGCCGGCGCCCAGACCCGCGACGCCTCCTCGGCCGCCTGGGCGCGCGGCGGCATCGGCTCCGACGACATCCCCTCGCGTAACTCGGCCGCCATGTACCCGGCCGGCTTCGTCCCCTACATCAACGGCGACATCGACGACCGCTACGGCATCATCGGCTACCGCACCCGCCTCGGCGAATGGGCCGGCGACTTCTCGCAGACCTACGGCTACAACCGTATGCGCTACACCATCGCGCACACGCTGAACGCCTCGATCGCGGATCTCGACCCGAAGGGCATCAGCCCCTCGCAGTTCGACGCCGGCGGCTTCTCCTTCCGCCAGCTGACCACCAACGCCGACTTCAGCCGCTACTATCCTGAAGTCCTGGGCGGCCTGAACGCGGCCTTCGGCTTCGAATACCGCGCCGAGAACTACAAGATCTTCGCCGGTGAACCGGGCTCCTACATCGACGCCGACGGCGTGGGCGTGGGCGGCAATGCCGGCAGCCAGGGCTTCCCGGGCTTCCAGCCGGGCGATGCGGCCGACCGCAACCGCCACAGCAGCGCCGCCTACCTCGACTTCGAGGCCGACCTGAACGAGCGCACCAAGCTGCAGGCCGCCCTCCGCCACGAACGCTACTCCGACTTCGGCTCGACCACCACCGGCAAGCTGGCCGGCTCCTTCAAGGTCGACAAGGACGTCCTGCTGCGCGCCTCCGCCAGCACCGGCTTCCGCGCGCCTTCGCTGCAGCAGGTCTTCTTCTCGTCCACCTTCACCGACTTCATCAGCGGCGTGCCGATGGACGTGGTGCTGGCGCCGAACGGCGGCCCGGTCGCCAACGCAGCCGGCATCCCGCAGCTGAAGGAAGAGAAGTCGAAGAGCTACACCTTTGGCCTGACCTGGACCCCGGACAAATCGATCTCGGTGACGGCCGACTTGTACCACATCGACATCGACGGCCGCATCGTGCTGTCGGGCCGCTTCGACGCCGACAACTACCCTGCCCTCGGCGCCACCCTGCAGAAGCTGGGCGTGGGCCAGGCGCAGTTCTTCGTGAACTCGATCGACACCCGCACCCAGGGCCTGGACCTGACCGCCTCGCACCGCATGAGCCTCGGCGCCGGCAAGCTGGCCACCTACCTGGCGATGAACTTCAGCCGCACCGAAGTGACCGGCGTGCACGCACCCAGCGCGCTGGCCGGCTTCGAAGACGTGCTGCTGTCCGAGCGCGAGCGCCTGTTCATCGAACAGGGCGGCCCGCGCCGCAAGGCCACGCTGGACTTCGACTACACCCAGGGCAAGCTGGAAACCGACTTCCGCATCGTTCACTACGGTCCGCAGACCCTGGGCACCTTCTCGGGTCCGCCGGTGCCGAACCAGCACTACGAATCGAAAACCTCGGCCGACCTGTCCTTCACCTGGTCCTTCACGGACAAGACCAAGCTGACCGTGGGCGGCACGAACATCTTCAACGTGCATCCGACGGCCCAGAATCCGGACGAGACGGACAATGGCTTCAAGTATGAGAGCGTGCAGTTCGGCCTGAATGGCGCGGCGTATTTTGCGCGCGTGTCGCACAAGTTCTAAGCTGCCCCGCTCTATCGCCACCCGCGCAGGCGGGATAGTGTCCCGCACTATCCCGCCTGTTTCTTTTAGCCCTGCACACACGCGGCGATCACCGGGAAGTCCGATATACAAAAAGTATTAAAAACTATAGTTTTAAATATTTTACATATATGAACTCTCCTCATACCATGATGTGACACGTCTCCTGGACTACATCATGAAGCGCCGCATTCTGATTCACCATCTCCTTGCCTGTTCGGCTCTGACCCTCGCGCGACCGCTGCGCCTTGCCGCAGCCGAAGCGACTGCGCCTGCAGCCGCCACCTTTACCCTGCCGCTGTGGGACCACAGCATGCCCGGCGGCGAAACGATCGCCGGCGCGTCCGAGCGCTCGGCAAAGGGAGCCTTGAGCCACGTCGTGACGCCGATGCTCGAGGTATTCAAACCGGCGCGGCCGAACGGCAGCGCGGCCCTGATCGCGGGCGGCGGCGGCTACAAGCGCATCCAGATGGAGTCGGAAGCGTATCCGGCCGCGCGCTGGCTGGCGCAAAGAGGCATTACTGCCTTCGTGCTCGATTACCGCTTGCCCGGCGACGGTTGGACTGCCGGGCCGATTGCGCCTTTACAGGATGCCCAGCGCGCCATTCGTGTGATCCGCGCCCGTGCGCACGCAGATGGACTCGATCCATCCCGGATCCTGGCGCTCGGGTTTTCGGCCGGCGGCCACTTGATGGGCATGGCGGCTGCGCGTCCGGACTTCGCCGCCTATCCCCCGCAAGACGATATCGACAAGCTGTCGGCCCAGGTGTCGGCGGCGGCCTTGATCTATGCGGTCGTGACCCTGCGCCCGCCCTATGACCGCACATCCACAAGGCGTGTACTCATCGGTAATCATCCGACCGCCAGGGAAAGCGCGGACTGGTCGGTCGAAACCTGGATCGGCAAGCAGATGCCCCCGTTGTTCGCCGTGCAGGCCCAGGACGATCCGATCGCCGATCCTGCGAACCTGGCCATCCTCTCGCAAGCGGCCAGCCAGGCGGGTGTGACTATCGAATCACATCCGCTATCGGCTGGCGGGCACGGATTCGGGATGGGCAAGCCTGGTGCGCCGAGCGCAGAATGGCCCGCCTGGTTCGAACGCTGGCTGCGTGAACGCGGCTTCGTCGCCTGATGCCAGCCTGAATCACAGCGAACGTGGCGCCGACAGCGCCTGCGCGAGCGCCTTGCGGTCCAGGCTCTTGTCGCCGGCGGCGACCACGACGCAGGCGACGCCATGTCCGATCACGTTCGTCAGCAGCCGGCACTTCATGGTCCTGTCGATCGCGAACAGGATGGCCATCATCTCCGGCGGCACCACGTGAAGCAGCGCGACGGTTGCCGCCAGCGTCGCCGCGCCCGATCCCGCCACGCCGACGGCGCCCTTGCTGCTGATAAGCGCCACACCCAGCATCCACGCCAGTTCCTGCCAGCCCAGCCGCACTTGCGCAGCCTGGACAAGGAAAGTCAGGCCCATGGCGATGTAGAGATAGGTGCCGGCCAGGTTCAGCGAATACGAGAACGGCAGCACCACGTCGGTGACCGGGCGCGGACAGCCCAGGCCTTCGAGCTTTTCGCTCAGGGGCACGAGGCCGGCAAGCGAGGAACTCGTGAAAAAGACGAGATAGAGTTCGGCCCTGATGTAGGCGATGAAGCGCAGCAGCGACATGCCCGCCAGCCAGGCCGCGCCGCCCAGCACGACCAGCACGAACAAGGCGCTGGCGAAGTTGATGGCGGCAATGAACTTCAGCAGCGGCAGCAGCGGCGCCAGGCCATGGCGCCCCACCGCGGCCGCCATGGCGCCGAAGGCTGCCAGCGGCGCAAGCATCAGCAGGAGCTTGATGGCGCCGAACAGGTGGAAGCGGCAACGCTCTACCAATGCCGGCGCGCGTGTGCCCGGAAAGCGGCCGAGCAGCAGGCCGGCGGGCAAGGCTGCTGCCAGCAGGAGCAGGTTGTTGGCCTTGAGTGCGGGCAGCCGGTCCAGCCAGCCGAGCATGGAGGCCGACGTTTCTGCAGGCGGCGCCGTGGCCGGCAAAGGGCCGCTCGCGAACACCGCGCCGGCGCCCGGTTCGAGCGCCCAGCCGGCAGCCAGCCCGAAGAGCATCGACAACACGGACAACGCCGCAAAATAGGCAAAGGCCAGCGCGCCGATGCGTCCCAGTTCGCGATGGCGGCCGAGGGTCGAGGCGCTGGACACCAGCATGCAGAAAATGAGCGGATAAGTGAGCCAGCCCAGCAGGTGAATGAATGCCTGGGCCAGGGGCTGCATCTGCACCGCGAGCGAGGGCGCGAACAAGCCCAGGCCCAGGCCCGCAGCGACTGGCATTGCCAGCGGCAGGAAGCCCTTCACCTATGCCTGTCCCTTGCGTGCAAGCGCGATGAAGTGGCGCAGCGTGGGCCGTTCCGCTTCGGCGCGCCAGGCCAGCGTCAAGGGCGCGGAGAGCGCAGGCGGCGCATTCTTGATCGAGCAATACACGACATTGTCGGCATGGAAGCCCTGCATCGACGCCGGCACCGCGGATACGCCGGCGCCGGCGGCGACCAGGCTTATATTCGTGAGCATGCGCTCGACCTCGATCGCCACGTTCGGCACGAAGCCGGCCTGTACGCAGGCTTCGACCAGGTTCGCGTACATGCCGGGCGCGCCGCTGCGCCGCACCAGGATGAAGCGCTCGTCGCGCAAGGCCGACAGCGGCACCGCCGGCAGGCCGCGGCCAGGCTTGCGCGGCAGCGCCGGATGGCCGACCGGCAGCACCAGCAGCAGTTCTTCTTCGAGCAGGCATTCGAAGGACAAGCCTTCGGGCTGGCTGACGGGGCGCCGCAGAAAGGCCACGTCCAGCTGGTTCTGTACCAGCGCATCGGTCAGCTCGGCCGCATTCCCTTCCCGGAATTCCAGCTCGACCTGCGGCCAGGCGTCACGGTAGGCGCGCATCACTTCCGGGATGAAGCGGTGGGCGGCCGCCGAACTGGTGAGCCCGACCGACAGGCGGCCGACGGTGCCGCTGCTGGCGCGCTCCGCGCGCACCACGGCCGCATCGACGTTGTCGAGGATGGCGCGCGCTTCGAGCAGAAAGGCTTCGCCGCCCGCGGTCAGCGTCGCGCCTTTCGGGTGGCGGCGGAACAGCTCGAAGCCGAGCTCCTGCTCGAGCGCCCGGATCTGCTGGCTCAAGGGCGGCTGCTGCATGCCCAGGCGTTCGGCCGCGCGGGTGAAATGGCCTTCTTCGGCGACGACGACGAAGTAGCGCAGGTGTCTCAGTTCCATGCAATGTCTATATTTATTAAGTATTGAGAATGCTGTTTCGAGATATTTTACATTGAAGAAGCTTCTCGGTAGCATCTTCGTACACAAATAATCACAACCCGGAGACATCCATGAAACACACTTTACTGGCGGCCGCCCTGGCCGCCCTGTCCCTGCACGCCCATGCCCAGTCCGAGGAAGGCACGGCCGAAACGCCCAAGACGGGCGCCGGCGCCGGCAGCAGCGCCGTCACCATCTACGGTTCCATCGATGGCGGCCTGCGCCACGAAACCAATGTCGACCCCGAGGGCAACAGCGACACGACCATCAGCTCGAACGGCACCTTCCGCTCCAACCGCCTGGGCTTCCGAGGCAGCGAGGACATCGGCGGCGGCAACAAGGTCAATTACGTGCTGGAGATGGGCTTCAATTCCGGCACCGGCGCGCTGAACAACACCAACAACGTGATCTTCCAGCGCGAAGCGCACGTCGGCATGTCGGGGGCATGGGGTTCGCTCGACGCCGGCCGCAACTACACGGTGGCCTACCGCACGATTCTCGCCTTCGATCCCTTCAAGTTCCGCTACCCGAGCATCACTTACGTCCTGTCCTCCACCAACGGCATCCGCAAGGACAACGATGTCCAGTACACCGGCCGCTTCGGCGACTGGACCGCGCGCGCCGAATGGGCGCTCGGCGAAGTCGCCGGCGACGCCGACTACGGCACCACCAAGGCGGTGGGCGCCAACTACGCCCACGGCGGCTTGAAGGCTGGCGCCAGCTATTCGATCGCCAAGCAGAACGTCGGCACCAGCAGCGCGCCGAACTACCGCGACTACGACCACGTGGCGCTCGGCGCGTCCTACGACTTCGGCGACCTGTCGCTGGCGGTCGGCCACATCAAGCAGACCCAGGAAACGACCACGCGCGACACGACCTCGACCTGGGACTGGTTCGGCGGCAGCTGGCAGTTCACGCCGCGCTTCGACCTGACCGCCGCCTGGTACCGCAACAAGGCGTATAACGCCAAGGCGAGCGCCGCGGCGGCGCTCGGCGATGCGCAAAAGGATATGCTGATCACCGGTATTACCTATCTGCTGTCCAAGCGCACCACGTTGTACGCCGAAGTCGACCGCACCAAGCTGAAAGGCGGCTTCGCCACCGGCGGCACGACCAAGCTGAACCAGACCCGCCAGAGCGGCATGGCGGCCGGCATCATGCACATGTTCTAAGACAGCCCACCATGTTCAAACTGAAGATTCTTCCCATCGCCGTCCTGCTGCTTGCCAATATGGCGCAGGCGCAGGCGCAGCAGCAGAACGAGCGCGACGAGTTCTATTGGCTCGGCGAGATCAACAAGGCCTCGGCGGTCATCAATTCGCAGGAAGGCCTGCTGGATAAATCGAAGGTGGCGGGCATTGCCGCCGGCCTGAACGAGGTGATCGAAGCCGGCAAGCAGCCGGGCGCCAAGCGGCCGTCGACCGTGATCAGCTTCGAGCCGCTGATGATCAAGGCCGCGGGCCCGGACGTGACCCTGCTGCACGCCGGCCGCTCGAGCCAGGACATGCATGCGACCTACCGCGCCGCGATCATGCGCGACAACATGCTGAAACTGGCGGAGCAGTTGTACCGGACCGCCGGCACGATCGTTCAGCTGGCCGGGCAGCATGAAAAGACCGTCGTCCCCAACTACACCAACGGCGTCGCGGCGCAGCCGAACAGCTACGGCCATTACCTGCTCGGCTATGCCGCCGGCCTCGATCGCGACGCCCAGCGCATCCGCGAGGCTTATGCCCGCATCGACCAGTCGCCGATGGGCACCACGGTACTAAATGGCAGCAGCTGGCCCCTGAACCGCGGCAGGATGGCGGATTACCTGGGCTTCGCAGGCATCGTCGACAACGCCTACGATGCGCACCAGATCGCGGCCGCCGATTATCCGGTGGAGGTGGGTTCCATCGTCACCGGCATCGCCCTGCATGCCGGCAGCTTCATCGAGGACGTGATGGCGCAATACGGCCAGGCCAGGCCCTGGATCCTGCTGCGCGAAGGCGGCGGCAACACCTATGTGTCGAGCGCGATGCCGCAGAAGCGCAATCCGGGCCTGCTCAATTCGACCCGCCGCGAGGCATCGATGGCGATCACGCTGGCCATGGCGCCGGTCCTGGAAGCGCACAACATCCCGCCGGGCATGAGCGACGCCAAGGAGGTGAAGCCGAACGCGGAGATGGTGGACAGCGCGGTCAAGGTCCTGGCCAACTGGGACAGGATCCTGAAGTCGCTCGTCATCGACAAGGACCGCGCGCTGGAAGAGCTGAACAGCGATTGGACCGCATCGCAGGAACTCGCCGATCTGCTGATGCGCAATTACAAGCTGCCCTTCCGCGAGGGCCACCATTTTGCGTCGGAGATCGTCGATTACGCCAAGGCGCACAACTTCCGGCCCAGCGATTTTCCGTATGCTCAGGCGCGCCGCATCTACAAGGAGGCGACCAGGGATTACGCGAGCGGCGAACTGCCGATGAGCGAAAAGGAATTCCGTGCGGCGCTGGATCCGGTTGCCATCGTCAGCCACCGCGCTACCGCCGGTGGGCCTCAGCCCGCCGAAATGGCGCGCATGCGCAAGGAGGCGCAGCAAAGGCTGGCGCAGCAGGATGCATGGATCAAGGAAAAGCGCAGCCGGATCGACGCTTCCCTGGCCAGGCTGGACAGCGACTTCGACAAGCTCCTGCCGCAGGAGCGCAAGGCGGCTCCGCAAGCAAAATAACAGCCGCCTCAGGCCGCCATGGTCTCCACGCGCCGCATTCCGATCGCCTCATACAGCGCGATCGCGGCCTGGTTGCCCGCCTCCACCTTCAGGTCCACCGCATGCGCACCCTGGCGCTCGAAGACGCGGCAGACGTGCCCCATGAGCGCCGTGCCCAGGCCCTGGCGGCGGAATGCCGGCGCCACCGCCAGGTCCTTGACGAAGCCGGAGTTCCAGGCGATGGCGGCGGCCGCCAGCGTGCCGGCCGGCGTCTCGGCCAGGAACACCAGGCGCACGTCGAATTCCGGATCGGAAGACAGGATCTGCCACCACTCGTCGCAGGGTCCGAGGATGGCGCCGCGCATCGCATAGCTCTCCTGCAGCAGCGCATGCAGGGCCGGCACGTCGGCGCGCGAACGGAAGGTCCGCAGCACGTAAG
This sequence comes from Telluria sp. GW821-FHT07G12, assembly GCF_059418525.1. Lineage (NCBI taxonomy): Bacteria > Pseudomonadati > Pseudomonadota > Betaproteobacteria > Burkholderiales > Oxalobacteraceae > Telluria > Telluria sp. GW821-FHT07G12. The sequence continues at coordinate 575,637 of NZ_JBWKQA010000001.1, forward strand.
GCTGGATGGAAGTGGTGTCGGCGAGGGGATGGGCGAGTTCGCGCCGGTAGCGGTGGATGGTCATGGCTGTACTGGTTCGGTTCAGGGAAAGGCGCGATTCTACGGCCGCTTTTCCCTGGGCGGACACCGCTGCCGGCCTTTCCCCCACCCGTGGTGTGACGCCGATGCCATCAGGGTTGCAGGGCGCCCGAGGCCACTGCCGCGGCGCCAGTCGCGCGGCGCCGCGCCATCAATACCAGCAACGCGGCGACTGCGCAGGCTGCGGCCGCGGCGTAGACCGCCGGATCGTAGCTCAAGGTCAGCGTACGGATCCGCCCTGCTCCATAGGCCGCCACCGCCGCGCCCAGCTGATGGCCGGCGAAGATCCAGCCGAACACCATCGGCGCGCGCTCCTTGCCGAAGGCTTGTCCGGCCAGGCGCACCGTCGGCGGCACGGTCGCGATCCAGTCCAGGCCATAGAACACGGCGAACATCGACAGGCCGTACAGGGTGAAGTCGGCGGACGGCAGCCAGGCCAGCGACAGCCCGCGCAGCGCGTAGTACCAGCACAGCAGGTAGCGGCTGTCGTAGCGGTCGGACAGCCAGCCGGACAGGATGGTGCCGATCAGGTCGAAGGCGCCCATCATCGCCAGCACCGAGGCCGCCGGCACCGGGCCCAGGCCGGCGTCGCCGCACAGGGAGATGAAGTGGCTCTGGATCAGGCCATTGGTGCTCAGGCCGCAGATGAAGAAGCTGGCGAACAGTACCCAGAACACGCGGTCGCCGCGCGCCTTGGCGAGGACGGCGAACGGGGTCCAGGCCGAAACCGGGGCGCGCGCCGGCAGCGTGACCGGAGCCGGCGAAGGCGCGGCGCCGAAGGGAGCGAGTCCCAGCTCCTGCGGATGGTCGCGCACCAGCAGCAGCGCCAGTATGCCGACCAGCAGGCAGCTGGCCATGACCGGCAGCAGGGCCATGCGCCAGCCGGCGTGTTCGATCAGCCAGGTGCCGACCGGCAGGAAGATCAGCTGGCCCGTCGCCGAACTCGCGGTCAGCAATCCCATCACCAGGCCGCGGCGCTGTTCGAACCAGCGGTTGGCAACCACCGCGTTGAGCACCAGCGCCGTCATGCCGGAGCCCATGCCCAGCACCACGCCGAGCAGCAGCACCAGCTGCCAGAAGGCCTGAACGTGGCGTACGGCCGCGAGGCCGGTGGCGATCAGCGCCAGCGCGGTCGCCATCACGCGGCGCAGACCGAAGCGCTCGATCAGGATCGCGGCAAAGGGACCGAGGAGACCGAACAGGGCGAAGCGCACCGCCAGCGCGGTCGAGATCTGGTCGACGCTCCAGCCGAATTCGCGGCTCAAGGGCTGCAGCAGCGCACCGGGCAGGCCCAGCGCCGCCGACGAGGACAAGGCGGTGCAGAAGGTGACCGCAACCACGACCCAGCCGTAGTGCAGGCCGCGCGCCGCCATCCATCTGGCAAGACGATGTGAGAGCATCATGGGCTCCCGAGCAGGCTGGCGGCGGCTGAATCGAGCAGCTGGCGCGACAGCGCTTCATCGTCGACCATGCGCGACAGGACCAGGGCGCCGACCATGGTCGAGAATGCGGCCAGCGCATCCGGTGCGCCGGGATGGGGTGGCGAAGCCCCGGCCGCCTGTTGGAGGATCGCCAGGTGTTCCTTGACACCCGCGCCGAAGCTGGCGCGCAAGGCCTCGCTGTGGCGGCCGGTATCCGAGCCGAGGGCGGCGAAGGCGCAGCCCTCGCCGATGCGGTCGCGGTGGGACGGCGTCAGGTAGCGCGCGACCAAGGCCTCGAAGGGATCGGCGGGATTGGCGTCCGCGGTCTGGCGCCAGCGCTCGGCGCCGGCGGCGAGCGTGCACTCGCAGGCCTCGACCACCAGGTCTTCCTTCGACGCGAACTGTTTATAGAAGCCGCCCCGGGTCAGGCCGACGGCTTGCATCAGCTCGTTCAGCCCGACGCCGTCGAAACCGTGTTCCTTGAACAGCCGCCCCGCGGCCTCCACCACCTTGCGCCGGTTTTCCTCGGCTTGTTCACGACTGACCCGCATGACGACCTCCGCCCTGTCTGATTTAGATGTCGATCGACATCTATTCAGGCGATTATATGTCGGTCGACATCCAAATGCAAACGGGCCGGTTTTTCGGATTCAGGCAGGGAAGCGCACGGTGGCTGCCAGGCCGCCAAGGCGCTCGGATGCGCCCAGCTCCAGCACGGCGCCATGGCGCTCGGCGATCGACTTGATGATGGCCAGGCCCAGGCCGCTGCCGGCGGCCTCGCTGCCGGGCACGCGGTAGAAGCGGTCGAACACGCGCTCGCGTTCTTCCGCCGGGATGCCGGGACCGCTGTCCTCGACCGTGACGCTCATGCCGCCCTGGTCCGCCAGCACCGAGACGTCGACCGTGCCGCCGGTCGGGGTGTACTTGATCGCGTTGTCGATCAGGTTGCGCAACAGGATCATCAGCGCTTCCGGCTGGCCTTCGACCTCGCCGCCGTCGGCGCGCTGCAGGCCGAGGTCGATATGCTTGTTCTGCGCGACCCCGATCAGGTCGGCCACCGCGCGCTTGGCCAGGTCGGCCAGCACCACCGGCTGGCGCGGCGCGGCGCTGGCTTCCTGGCGCGCCAGCACCAGCAGCTGCTCGACCAGGCGGGTGGCGCGCTCGATGCCGGCCGACAGGCGGGAGATCGCCAGCTTGCGCGCGTCAAGACTGTCGGCACGCTGCTCGGAACGCTCCAGGCTCTGCACCTGCAGCTTGAGCGCGGCCAGCGGCGTGCGCAGCTCGTGGGCGGCATCGGCGACGAAGTTCTGCTGGGTGTCGAAGGCCGTGCGCACGCGCCCGAACAGCAGATTCAGTTCCTGCACCAGCGGGCGCACCTCGTCCGGCAGGCCGGCGTCCGACACCGGCGACAGATCGTCCGCCTGGCGCGAGGCCAGCTGCTTGCGCACGCGTGCGACCGGCTCCAGCGAACCGCTGATCACCCACCACACGACCAGCATCAGGATCGGCATCATCACCGCGATCGGCCCCAGCGTGCGCAAGGCCAGGTTGCTGGCCATGCTCTTGCGCACGGCCAGGTCCTGGGCCACCTGCACGGTCTGGGCGCTGGTCTGGATCGAGAAGATGCGATACGTCGTGCCGTTGGCGCGCACGTTGGAAAAGCCGAGCACCGCGCGCTGCGGCAGGCGCGCATGCGAAGCGCTGCGGAACACCTGCACGCCGTCCGGCGACCACACCTGCACCACCAGGTCGTCGCTGCCGCTCAGCGGCGTGTCGACGTTGCCGGCTTCCTCGCTGTTGGCCAGCGGGACGCGCGAGCGCAGCGACAGCGCCATCTGCTGCATGTGGTAGTCGAAGATCTGGTCGGCGTCGGCGAGCGCCGTGCGGTAGGCGATCGAGGCCTGGGCCACGGCGGCGATGGTGATGGCGGCCATCAGGTACCACAGCAGGCGGCCGCGCAAGGAGTGAGTAAGCCGGGATCTCGCCTTCTTGGGACTCATACCTTCGGCACCATGTAGCCGACGCCGCGCACGTTTTGAATCAGGTCGCTGCCCAGCTTCTTGCGCAGCCCGTGGATGTAGACTTCCACCGCATTGCTGCTGACTTCATCGCGCCAGCTGTACAGCTTTTCTTCGAGCTGGGCCCGCGAAAGCACCGCGCCCGGGCGGGCCACCAGCGCTTCCAGCACCGCCCATTCGCGCGCCGACAGCACGACCGGCTGGCCGTCGACCAGGGTCTCGCGGGTGGCGGGATTGATGGAGATGTTCTTGTATTCGAAGATGGGTTCGGCGCGCCCGGCGGAACGCCGCAGCAGCGCACGGATGCGCGCCAGAAGTTCGTCGAGGTCGTAGGGTTTGAGGACGTAGTCGTCGGCGCCGGCATCGAGCCCGGCGATGCGCTGGGCCACGGAATCGCGTGCGGTGGCGACCAGTACCGGGGTGCGGTCCTTGCGGGCCCGCATCGAGCGGAGGACTTCGAGGCCGTCCTTGCGCGGCAGGCCCAGGTCGAGCAGGACCAGGTCGTAGTTCTGGTTCTGCATCAGGGCCGTGTCGGCCATCTCGCCGTCCTTGACCCAATCGACGGCGTAGTGCTCGGCCCTCAGCAGGTCGAGCACCACTTCGCCGATCATCGTATCGTCTTCCACCAGCAACAGCCGCATCAAATCCCCCGATTCTCAGAAAACCATGCGGATAGAAGAATCTTTCGAGCTTTTAGTGTACTAAGGGGAGCTTAAACTCCCCTTAAACATACCCTTAGGCCATCCTTAACCCGCTTCTCAGCCAATCCGCACGGGAATAAAGATTTTGTCATCTCCGCGCTGGATCAGCAAGGCAACCGACTTGCTCGACTTGCCGACCATCTCGCGCACCTGCTCGACCGAGGTCACCGGCTTGCCGTTCACCGACAACAGCACGTCGCCCGGCTGCACGCCGGCCACCTGGGCCGGACCGCCCGCATCCTCGACCAGCAGGCCGGACATGATGCCGGACTGGCGGCGTTCCAGCGGGTCCAGCGCGCGCAGGGCCAGACCCAGCTTGGCGCCCTTGTCGGCGCTGGCCAGGTTGTCGCGATCGCCCGGCTCCGGCTTGTCGTTGGCGTTCGCCAGCGTCGCGTTCAGCTGGACGGCGCGGCCATCGCGCCAGACGTCGAGCTGCACCTTGTCACCCGGCTTGGCCACCGACACGATGGCGCTCAGGTCGCCGCCGGAGATGATGGGCTGGCCGTTGACCTTGCGGATCACGTCGCCCGACTTGAGACCGGCCTTGTCGGCCGAACTGCCGCGCTCGACGTTCCTGACCAGCGCGCCGTCCGGCGAGTCCAGCTTGAACGAATCCGCGAAGTCCTGGCCGACATCCTGCAGTCCGATGCCCAGCTTGGCGTGCTGCACCTTGCCGGTGCTGACGATCTGGTCCTTGATGCGCACCGCGACGTCGATCGGGATCGCGAACGACAGGCCCTGGTAGCCGCCGGTCTGGCTGTAGATCTGCGAGTTGATGCCGACCACCTCGCCGCGCGTGTTGAACAGCGGGCCGCCCGAGTTGCCGGGGTTAACGGCGACGTCGGTCTGGATGAACTGCACGCCGTTGGTGTCGATGTTGCGGCCTTTCGCGCTCACCACGCCGGCCGTCACGCTGCTTTCCAGGCCATAGGGCGAGCCGATCGCCAGCACCCATTCGCCCACCTGCAGGTTGCGAGTGTTACCGATCGGGACCACCGGCAGATTCTTGGCGTCGATCTTCAGCACGGCGACGTCGGTCTTCGGATCCGAACCCAGGACCTTGGCGCGGTATTCGCGGCGGTCCTGCAGCTTGACCGTGACTTCGTCGGCATCGCGCACCACGTGCGCGTTCGTCAGGATGACGCCGTCCGGGCTCACGATGAAGCCCGATCCAGCGCCGAAAACGAGTTCCCGGCCGCCTCCGTTGCCGCGCGGCTGCTGGGGCTGCTGCGGCTGGAAGCGCCGGAAGAATTCATAGAAAGGATCGTCCTCGTCGAACTGCGGCATCTGGCGCTGCGCCACCTTGTGGCTGCCGACGACCCGCACGTTCACCACGGCCGGGCCGTTGTGCGAGACGATCTTGGTAAAGTCGGGCAGGCTTGTGCCGACCGGATTGCCCGCCACCGGGGCCGGGGCAGCTGCCACCGGGGCCGGGGCCTGCGCCGCCAGCGCGGCAGCTTCGGCGGCAGCGGTGGCGTTATTGTGATTGACTGCGACCGCGCCAACCGCTCCGCCAATGACACCGGCCGCGCACAGGGCCAGGGTGAGACGCTTTGCGGTGATGGCGGTGACTGCACCTTCGTTAGCCATACGTACTCCTAGATTGGGAAAGTGGTTTTTAATGACTGCTTTTTTGATGTAGCTAGTTTCTCGCAAGACCCTTAAATCACTCTTAAGGACGAGCTTATTGATGCTTACAGCGGACTTAAGTAGGGTGGGCACCCCCGTGCCCACGGACGTAAAAAAAGGCGCCTCGGCGCCTTTTTATCGTGGGCTTGGAGAGCCCACCCTACCCGATTATGCAGCTTGCTGTTGCGGCTGCTCCAGCACTTGCACATTGTCGGTGTTGCCGTTCGCATCGGCGATCGCGATCTTGCGCGGCTTCAGGGCCTCGGGCACTTCGCGCACCAGTTCGATGGTGAGGATGCCGTTGTCGAAGCCTGCGCTGACGACCTTCACGTGGTTGGCCAGCTGGAAGCGCTGCTCGAAATCGCGCTGGGCGATACCACGGTGCAGGTAGTGACGCTGGACCTCGTCCTTCTGCTTGCGGCCGGTCACGTGCAGGGTGTCACGTTCGGCGACGATCTCGATTTCGCTGCGGCTGAAGCCGGCGAGCGCCATCACGATACGGTATTTGTCTTCGCTGACCAGTTCGACGTTGTACGGAGGGTAGCTCGGCGCGGTTTCGGCGCGCTGCTCGAGCATATTCACCAGGCGGTCGAAGCCGATGGCGGAACGATACAGGGGAGTCAGGTCAAAAGTACGCATGATGAAATATCCTTTTCAAAGTTAAGCGATAAGTTGACGGACCTCATCGTGAGCATCCGTTGGGACCAATCTAATGCCCGCCTCATTCGTTTTCAAGGCATACGAAATATCGTTTTTAATCTCGTTTTGCAAATTTTATTTGCATCCATGCGGCTGAGCATTTTCAATTCACAGCGGGTGCTACACTCGCCGTTTGTTGCATTTTTGATTCACCATCGACCGCTTCCTCAGCCATGACCGCACACCATTCGCATCGTCGTTTCAAGACCCTGGCCACCCGTTCCGCCACTGCCGTCGCACTGGCGCTCACGCTCGCCTTCCCGGCCCGTGCCGACGTCCCTGCGCCTGTCCAACCAAGCTATCCCGGCACCATCGTCCTGAACGTCGACGCGACCAATCTGACGCAGCAGATCTTCCAGATGCGCATGAGCATTCCGGTCAAGCCGGGCCCGCTGACCCTGCTGTATCCGCAGTGGCTGCCGGCCAATCACGGCCCGAACGGCCCGATCACCCAGCTGGCCGGCCTGAAGTTCACGGCCAACGGCAAGCCGGTCGAATGGACCCGCGACCCGGTGCAGGTGTTCGCCTTCCACGTGAACGTGCCCGAAGGCGCGACCGTGCTCGAAGCCGAGTACCAGTACCTGTCGCCGCTGGACAGCTCGCAGGGCCGCATCACCATGACCGACGAGATCCTCGGCGTGCAATGGGTGTCGGTGGCGCTGTACCCGGCCGGCTACGTCGCGCGCGGCATCAACGTGCAGCCGAACCTGAAGCTGCCGGCAGGCTGGCAGTACGCCACCGCGCTGGAAACCAATGACCGCCAGGGCGATGAAGTCCACTTCAAGACCCACGACCTCGAGACCCTGATGGACTCGCCGCTGTTCGCCGGCCACTACTACAAGCAGTTCGACCTCGACCCGGGCGCCAAGGTGCCGGTGCGCCTGAACGTCTTCGCCGACTCGCCGGAAAGCCTGGAAGCGAAACCGGAGCAGATCGAAGCCCACCGCAAGCTGGTCAAGCAAGCGTATAAACTGTTTGGCTCGCACCACTACAACCACTACGACTTCCTGTTCGCGCTGTCCGACGAATTCGGGGGCATCGGCCGCGAGCACCACCAGTCGAGCGAGAACGGCGTCAAGCCGGGCTACTTTACCGAGTGGGCCAAGGGCGAGTCGGGCCGCGATCTGCTGCCGCACGAGTACACCCACTCGTGGGACGGCAAGTTCCGCCGCCCGGCCGGCCAGAACGTCCCCAACTTCAATACCCCGCTGCAGAACGAGCTGCTGTGGGTCTACGAAGGCCAGACCCAGTACTGGGGCAGCGTGCTGGGCGCGCGCTCGACCCTGGTGTCGATGGCGGGTGCGCGCGATGCGCTGGCCGCCACCGCCGCGCGCTACGACAGCATCGCCGGCCGCAGCTGGCGCGCGATGCAGGACACGGTCAACGACCCGATCCTGAATGCCCGCCGTCCGCTCGGCTGGGCCAACTGGCAGCGCAGCGAAGACTACTATTCGGAAGGCCAGCTGATCTGGCTGGACGTCGACACCCTGATCCGCGAAAAATCGGGCGACAAGAAATCGCTGGACGATTTCGCCAAGGCGTTCTATGGCATCAACGACGGCAGCTTCCTGCCGGCCTTCTACACCTTCGAGGACGTGGTCGCGACGCTCAACAAGATCGTACCCTACGACTGGGCCAGCTTCCTGCGCGCCCGCGTCGACGGCCACGGCCCGGGCGCACCGCTGGACGGCCTGGCGCGCGCCGGCTGGAAGCTGGTCTACACCGACACCCCGACCGACTACATCAAGGGCGCCGACGACCGCAACAAGGTCGCGGACCTGAGCTATTCGGTGGGCTTCACCGTGAGCGCGGAAGGCAATGTGCGCAACGTGATCTGGGACGGTCCGGGCTTCCGCGCCGGCCTGGCCGCCAACACCAGCATCGTCGCCGTCAACAACCGCGCCTTCAAGCCGGAGCTGCTGAAGAAGGCGATCAAGGAGGCCAAGGACTCATCGGCGCCGATCCAGCTGCTGGTCAAAAAGGGCAATGTGCTGCGCACCATCCCGCTCGACTACCACGGCGGCCTGCGCTATCCGCGCCTGGAACGCATCCCGGGCACCAAGGATCGCCTGGAGAATATCTACTCCGCATTGAAGTGACACCTGGCGCTGATCCATGTCATCGAACTGTCATATGGAAACCGTAAGCTGACGCTGCCGACAAAACCATAACAAGACAGGAGGCATCAATGAACTGGATCAGCAGGAGCATCAAGGAAATGCTCGCCCGCCGCTTCATGCGGGCGTCAACGTACTGCACTGCGCTCGAAGGCCTGCCGGAAGGCCTGGAGCGCAGCTGGCGGGACAGCGCACCGCAAGAATACCCAGGCATCCGCACGGATGCCTTTTTTTTCGTCCGCGCGGCCGACGGCCTGCTGCGCTTCTTCGACACGGTCTCGCACAGCGAAGCGCCCTGCGCCCTTCCCTCGGAAGCGGCGGACTCGGTCTGGCACGCCTGGCTGCGGCATGACCCGATCGGCCTGGAACGCTACTGCCGCAGGCACTTCGGACGCACGATCCCGCACGTTGAGCGCGCCGGCCTGGGCTCGGGCGCGCTGGGCAACACCCTGTTGAAAGGCCGCAGGCTGGAAGGGATTACCCCGTTGGGTCCGCGCCTGCCGCAGCTGTTCGGGCTGGACGCGCGGCTGCGCATGCCGGGCGGGCATGGCTACTGGAATCGCGGCGACGAGATCGTCTACGCCAGGTTGAACAAGCGTGGCCTGTGCCTGCAGCGGGCCCAGGCCCATCCCGAACTGCTCACCTCAGCCCTGCTCGCGGCCGGCCTGGTCGATGCCGACATGGTGCTGGCCCACATGCAGCTGCGGCAGGCCGCGCTGGCAAACAGCGGCAGCAGCTGCGGTTCCTCCGCGGACGGGGGCTTCGCCTTTGCCGGCGACGGCGGGGGCGACGGCGGCAGCAGCTGCGGCAGTTCCTGCGGCGGCGGCTGCGGCGGAGGCGGCGACTAGATCGTCAGCTCGCCATGATTGCCGACAGCTCGGCGGCGATCTGCTGCGCCAGCAGGTGGATGTGGTAGCCGTCGACGAAGCCGTGGTGAGCCTGCACCGAGAACGGCAGCTGCAGGCCGCCATCTGGGCGATCGCGGAATTTGCCCCAGGCCAGGGACGGGATGTCCGGCGTGGCCAGCGAGGCCATCGGATGCTGGATCGAGGTGAAGTCCAGCCATGGCATGCAGGTGACGAAGACCTGGTCCTTGGCGTCGCGCGGCGACATCCGCAGGTAATGCTCGTTCAGCGCCAGCATGTTCCCCGCTGCCTCGCGGGCTGCCAGGCCCCTGGCGACGAACTCGCGCACGTCGTCGGACCAGTCGAACTGGGCGAAATTCAGGTCGAAGTGCTGGTTGACCACCGTGAAGGACGGCTGCAGGCGCTCGATGCGGATCACCTCTCCTTCATGCACGCGGTAGCGGAAGTTCTCGACCTGCAGGGTGGCGCGCAGCACGCTGCACAGCAGCACGTGGAAAGGCGCCAAGCCCTGCTCCTTGCACCAGGGCCGGAAATCCGGCAGGTCCAGGCGGAAGCACAGGTTGACCGCCGGGCTTTGCATGCGGTCGAAGAAATCGAAGCGGTCGCGCCGGCGTTCAAAACTCGAATGATCAAACATAGCGGGCGCTCCATGCCGCGATCACGCCGGCCACGTAGGCTGCGTTCTGCCTGCCCGTCACCAGGTGGTCGATGCCGTCCAGCGACACGAAGCTTTTCGGGTGCTGGGCGATGCCGAAGATGCGGCCGGCGTTGTCGACGTCGACGGTGCCGTCCTGCGGCGCATGCATCACCATCAGCGCGCGGCCCAGATTGGCGATCCGCTCGTGCAGCTGGTGTTTGGCCGCGTCTTCGACGAAGTGCTGACGGATGTCGAAATCGCGGCCGGCCAGTTTTACGCGCGCCTCGCCCAGCTCCGCGATGGTGTCGAGGTGCTCGGACAGCAGCTTGTCGACCACGTAGTGCGGCTCGCTCGGCGAGGCGATCGTCACCACTGCGGTCGATTCCGGGATGCGGTGGGCCGCGGCCAGCACTGCGGTGCCGCCCAGGCTGTGGCCGATCAGCAGCTTGGGCGCCGCGAATTTATCGCGCAGGAAGTCGGCGGCGGCGACCAGGTCGTCCACGTTCGACGAAAAATTCGTGTCTGCGAACTCGCCCTGGCTGTCGCCAAGCCCGGCGAAATCGAAGCGCAGCACGGCGATGCCGAGATCGGCCAGGCCCTGCGAGATGCGGGTTGCGGCCAGCACGTCCTTGCTGCAGGTGAAGCAGTGGGCGAACAGGCCGTAGGCGCGCGGCGTGCCGTCCGGCGCGTCGAGCTTGGCCGAGATCGTGCCGTGCGGCCCCTGGAAATCCATGCGTTCAGTAATCATAAGCGCCACTTTGCACCGGATCGGCCGCCTGTGCAAGTTGGCGACGCGCGCTATACTCATGAGCCCATCCCTGACAGGAAATGCGCCATGTCCTCACACAGCGAATCGACCAGGAACCAGCAAGTCATCGGCCTGATCGGCGGCATGAGCTGGAAAAGCTCCGCCGAATACTACCGCCTGATCAACGAAGACGTGCGCACGCGGCTCGGCGGCCTGCACTCGGCGCGCTGCCTGATGTGGTCTTTCGACTTCGCCGACATCGAGGTCCTGCAGCGCCTCGATCGCTGGGATGAAGCCGCCGCCCTGATGGTCGACGCGGCGCAGCGCCTGGAGCGCGGCGGCGCCGATTTCCTCGTCATCGCCACCAACACCATGCACATCGCCGCGCCCCAGGTTCAGGCGGCGACCAGCCTGCCGCTGCTGCATATCGCCGACCCCACTGCCGAACGCATCAAGGCGGCCGGGCTGCGCCGGGTCGGCCTGCTCGGCACGGCCTTCACGATGGAACGGGATTTCTACAAGGGCCGCTTGAAGGACGAGCACGGCCTCGAGGTGCTGGTGCCGGAAGCGGAAGATCGGGCCACGGTCCACCGCATCATCTATACAGAGCTGGTGCAGGGGAAGATCGTGGACGCCTCGCGCCAGGCTTACCGCGAGGTGATCGCCGGCCTGGTCGCGCGCGGCGCCGAGGCCATCATCCTCGGCTGCACCGAAATCATGCTCCTCATAGGGCCGGAAGACAGCCCGGTGCCGCTGTACGACACCACCGGTTTGCATGCGGAAGCGGCGGTCGCGCGTTCGCTCGGCATCCCCGCTTGACAGCCAACCTACCAGTCGGTAGGATTGGAGCGCATTGTCTCTCAAGCTTCATCCTCGGCTTGCGCATTTTTTTACGCCAGATATCTACCAACTAGTAGATAGAATACTCGTCCACAAAGGAAACGACATGAACACCTCCTCCACCGCCATCGACCACGCCGCCCAGGAAGCCTGGCTGAAGCGCTACTACTTTACCCGCGCGGCATTCTCGATCGTCTGGGTGCTTGCGGCCCTGGGGCCGGGACGACAGTCGCCAAGCCTGGCGGCGATTCTGCTGGTCGGCTACCCGGTCTGGGACGCGCTGGCCAACCTGGCCGACGGCAGCCGCAGCGGCGGCCTTGCGAAGAACCGCAGCCAGGCTTTCAACGTCGTCGTCAGCCTGGCGGTCGCCGCCGCGGTGGCCTTCGCGCTGCCGGACATGCACCGGGTGCTGGCCGTGTTCGGCGCCTGGGCCATCCTCTCCGGCCTGCTGCAGCTGGGCGCGGCGCTGGGCCGCTGGAAAAGCGTGGGCGCGCAATGGGCGATGGTCCTGAGCGGCGCGCAGTCGGCACTGGCGGGCGCCTTCTTCATCTACCAGGCCGGTACGCCCATGATGCCCTCGATCGCCACCGTCATCGGCTATGCCGGCTTCGGCGCCTTCTACTTCCTGGTGTCGGCCCTGTGGCTGAGCGCGGCGGCGTGGCGCGGCAAGAATGCGTAGAATGCCATCCATGCATGAGACCACTCTTCCTATCGGTACCCCGCTGACGCGCGACTTCATCCACGGCGCGCTCGACATCGAGCAGACCCCAGCCGGGCTGCTGCCGCACCGCCTGCCCGCCTGGGCGCGCGCGCAATGCCCGGATGCGCAGCTGGCGATGGCGGAATCGCAGCCGTCCGGCGTGCGCCTGTTGTTCCAGACCGCGGCGACGGCCGTGGAACTGGGCGTGCTCGCGACCAAGCGCGTCTACAGCGGCCTGGGTCCGCGCCCGGATGGCATCTACGACCTGTTCATCGGCGGCCAACTGGCGCGCCAGGGCAGCGTGCAGGGCGGCCGGACCCTGCAGATCGACATGGCCACCGGCGCGACGAGCGTCACCGAAGGCGAGGTGCAGACCCTGCGCTTCGAGGGCCTGCCGCCCAAGCAGAAGACGATCGAGATCTGGCTGCCGCACGACGAAGTGACGGAACTCGTGTTCCTGCGTTCGGACGCGCCGCTGTCTTCGGTACCGACGGCGGGACGGCGGCGCTGGGTGCATCATGGCAGCTCGATCAGCCAGGGCTCGAACACCACGCACCCTTCTGGCACCTGGCCGGCGGTGGCCGCGCTGCGCACCGGCTACGACCTGCTGAATCTGGGCTACAGCGGCAACGCCCTGCTGGATCCCTTCGTCGCCCGCGGCATCCGCGAGCTGCCGGCGGACCTCATCAGCCTCAAGATCGGTATCAACCTGGTCAACAAGGACCTGATGCGCCTGCGCGCCTTCGGCCCGGCTGTGCACGGCTTTCTCGACACGATACGCGAAGGCCATCCCGACACGCCGCTGCTTGTGATGTCGCCGATCTTCTGTCCCATCCACGAAACCCTGCCCGGTCCCTCGGTGTACGACATGGATGCGCTGGCCGAAGGGCGCCTGCTGTTCAAGGCGGGCGGCAATGCGGACGAGGTCCGGCAGGGCAAGCTGACGCTTGGCGTGATCCGCGAGCAGCTGCGCGCGATCGTCGAACAGCGGCGCGCCTCCGACATCAACCTCCATTACGTCGATGGTCTCGAGCTGTACGGCCCGAACGACAACCTGCGGCTGCCGCTGCCGGACGAACTGCATCCGGACGCGGCCAGCCATCGGCTTATCGGCGAGCGCTTTGCCGGCTGTCTGCAAGCGCTTGCGAACGGCTCCGCTCCCGGCGGAGCATGAGGGTCTGCACGGCGTTGACGCCGGACGATGCCGCCCAATACAGGCCCAGGCCGGCCGACAGCTTCCACACCATGAAGGCCATCACCGTCACCTGCATTGCCACCATCAGCATGGACGGATCCGAGGCCGAGGGGTAGTACCAGGCCGCGAGGCCCGTCAGCAGCAGGATGAGCGCCGTGAGCGCGGCATCGGGCGATGCCAGGCTACGCATCCACAGGAAAGGCCCGCTGCCTGCGCTCGCATGGCTGACCGTCCTGTAGAGCAGCCCGAACACGGGAAGCTGGACCAGTGCGCCGAGGAGCGTGGAACGGTCGAGCAGGCGCACGCCGTTTTCCTTGTACAGCACGGCGACGGCTGCGAATGCCTCCTGCGGCTTGTCCTTCAGGCGCGCCCTGATCGCCTCAACCTGCGGCTGCAGGGCTTTCATTTTCTGCTGGTTGGCGAGCGCCTTGCGCGCCATGTGCAGCGTCAGCGGTAGCAGGGCAAACCGCAGCGCCAGCGCCAGGCACAGGATGGCCCAGCCCATGCTGCCGTCGAACAGTGAAGCGAGAAAGGACATCAGGGTTTCAAGGTTCATATCGTTCCAGAGGTGATGAAGTCTGTCCGGAATTCTAATGACGAATTGCTCAGAATTTATCAGCTTTTCTCGATAGCTTGCTTCGGTTTTTCCTTAGCCAAACAAGCCATGCAGATACCAGCGCGGCTCCTCTTCGTCGGCCCCGATACGCTCCCGGTAGACCCAGTACAGCGCATGGTCCTGCCCTTCGGCGATGAAGTAGTCGCGGGTCTGCGGCCCGTTCCACCAGCCGGCCTCGATGCGTTCCGGGTTCGAGGCCATGCGCAGCGGCGAGCCGTAGAAGGGCCGGTGGTCGCGCATCAGCAGTGCGATCGGCTTGGCCAGCAGCCAGGTCGGACGCGGCAGGCTCATCACGTCGGGCGGCATCTGCGCATTGCGCGCGCGGTCGCTGACCTTCTGCTGCACCGGCACCCACATGTTGGCCTGCTCCGGGCGGTAGTCGGCCATCGGCAAGGCCTGCAGCACGTTCTCGGCGCCCAGGCGTGCCACCAGCAGCTCCAGCATGCGCATGCGGTCTTCCTCGGTGCCGCCCGGTTCCGGGAACAGCGACTCGTTCGGCGGCGCCATCGGCTGCAGCTGCCTGGCTTCCAGGCCGATGCCAATCACCGGCGCCTCCAGCACCAGCTTGGCCAGGCGCTCCTTCAGCAGGCGCACCAGGTGCTCGTCGCGCCAGGCCGGTTCGGCCAGCGCCACCTCGACGCTGGTCGGCGGGCGCGCTTCCCTGCCCCGCTCGTGCTCCAGCTTGAGCACGATGCGCTCGACCGCCAGCTGGCGCGCGCACAGCCAGCCGGTCAGCTGCAGCAGCAGGCGCCGGGCGCCGGCCAATAAAAGTTCGGCGTCGTCGATGCGGTCGAACAGCTCGATGCGCGCGCTGAAGGTTTCGGGCGCGGCGATCCATTCGTAGAGCTCCGGGCTCAGGCCATAGGCGGCATCCACCAGGTCGAGCAGCGCGCGCCCGCAGCGCCGCTGCAGGCCGGGCCGCGGCAGGCGCCGCAGCTCGCCGAAGCTGATGCAGCCGATGCCCTCGAACCAGGCCGCGTACGGGCGCGCCGGCGGCGCCAGCAGCACCTCCAGCAGGTCGAGGCGGCGCACCAGCGAGGGCATCTTGACCGTGCGCCGGTAAGGCATGGTCCCGCTACCGGCGCGCGCCAGCAGCCAGGCGCCGCGCGCCGTCGGGGCGCAGCCCAGCGAGGCGGAAAAACCCAGCGCGCGCACGTTCTCGCGCACGCGCCGGCACAGCGCGCGCACGCCGCCGAACAGGCGCAGGCTGGCGCCTACGTCCATCAGCAGCGTGCCCTCCTCGGCTTCGGTCACCTGCGGCGTGTACTGCAGCATCGCCATCGCCACCGCGTACAGAGCCTCGGCCTCGCGCGGCGGCGAGCGCTCGTGGACCTGGGCCTCGGGCATCAGCATCAGCACACCGCCGCGGCGCATGCCGGGCTGCACGCCGGCGGCACGCGCCACCGGGGACGCCGCCAGCACGCGCTCCTGCTCGAGCACGACGCTGCCGGCGTCAGTGCACCAGCTGGGGCTGAATACTTCCAGCGGGAGCCGGGGCAGTGACAGGCCGATCCACAGGCGCATGGCGGTGAATGTGCGTTTGAATGAGGTTGGAGGAAAGCGGCAGGAACAGCGGCGCATCGCGCTGCGGCCCCCGGCGCTTGACGAAGTCGATCTCGATGCCGCCGGCCTGGGGCCGCAGCGCCAGGCGCAGCGGCGCCGGCGAGGCATCCTGCCCCGCCGCCAGCGGACGCATCATGAAGAACAGGGTCTCGCCGCCCTGCGCCGCCAGGTGCAGGCGGCGCAGGCTGTCGCTGCGCACCTGGTTCTGCCAGAACAGGATGGCGCCGCAGCTGCCGCTGCGCAGCACCTGCTCGGCCGCCCACAGCGCATCCGCCGTGCGGCTGGCGCGCAGCCAGATCAGCTGCGAAGGCGGCACGCCCAGCGCGGCCAGGGCCAGCGCCTGCGGCGGATGCGGCGGCTGCAGCAGCACGATGCGGCGCGCCGCCACCTCAGCCAGGGCGGGACGCAGCAGGCGCATCTCGCCGATGCCGGGCTGCTGCAGCAGCAGGTCGACCAGGGCGCCGGTCGGCCAGCCGCCGCCAGGCAGCTGCGCCGACAGGGCCGCATGGCCGGTGTCGACGCAGCGGTTTGAAGAACGCGCCAGCTGCGAGGCGCGCCAGAGCGACGGATGCAACGATTCCGGCGCTGCTGAGGTGGAATCTGAGCAGTTGATCATGGTGATGCGAAGAAATACTGTATGTTTATACAGTACTCTTCTCATCAGGTTTTGACAAGGTTTATCTTTTGTAATGAACGGCTACCCGCATGGGACTATCCAGCAGCGCCGCAGTTTCCGCATCCGGCTCGCCGTCGATCTTCGAAGGCCGATAGCGGGTCTGGAACGCAATAAGGACATTGCGCGTTTCCTGGCTGGCTAGCCCATCCTGCGGCACGACGTAGCCGATGGCTGCCAGCTTGCGCTGGAACCAGGCCATATCGGGCAGCGCCGATTCGTACTCGGCCCGCCTGAGCGCGACCAGGGCCTCGTCCGGCCATGGCACGATGCCCTCTGCAGCAAGGCGCTTCCACGGGAACAGGGCGCCAGGGTCCTCCTTACGCTGGGGGGCGACGTCCGCGTGGCCGACCACGTTCTCGGGTGCGATGTGGTGGCGCGCCATGATGTCCTTGATCAGCGGGATCAGTGTCTCGATCTGGTTTTGCGGATAAGGCGCCCAGCTGCGCCCATTCGGTCCGTCGACCCAGCCGGCATTGACGATCTCGATGCCGATCGAGATATTGTTCAGATTGCGGTCTCCCTTCCAGCCCGAATCCGATCCTGCCTGGTAGGCGGCGCGGCTTTCATCCACGATGCCGTAAATGACGGGTTCCGGATCGTTGCTGAGCAGGTAATGGATGCTGGCTTCGACCCCGGCCTGGTGGGTGAAAATACGGATCGATTGCGGCGTGTCGGTGACGGTGTAATGCAGGACCAGGTATTTCACACGGCTGCGCTGGTCGGGCGTGGACAACGAACGGTCGATGCGCGGACCGCTGGCGCAAGCGACAAGCAGGACCCCGGTAACGAGGCCAATCAAGAGTCGCGATACAAGAATTTTCATTATGCCTCTTCAAAGTAGATGCTGCCGTCGCGCAGGGTGCCACGCTCCCCGATGACCCACGAAAGATTACGTTCGCCGTGCCCCACACCCAGTCCCGCGACGATCGGCACGCCCAGAGGCTTCAGCAGATCCGTCAGCAGCTCCTCGACGGTGAAATCGCTGCCCGGAGGCACGGGGCACCGGACGAACTCCCCGAACGCAATCGCCTTGACCCCGTCAAAGAATCCGCTGGCGAGCAGCTGGTGAACCGACCGGTCCATTCGGAACGCGAGCTCGGTGACGTCCTCCAGAACGAGGATCGCGTCTTTGGCGCGGATGGCCGAGCCGGTCCCCGCGATACTGGCAAACACGGTCAGGTTACCGCCGATGACAGGCGCCGCGATCTCGTGTGCAGGCCCCCAGACATGGGTGCCGCGAAGTGGCACGCGCTCCTCTCCAGCCAGCAATGCCAGGACGCTTTGCCGACTGAGGTCGTCGATCGTGGTCGCGAGATTCTCCAGCGTTGGCCCGTGAACCAGCCTGACGTGGCCCTTGCGATGCAAGGCGCCGAACAAGGACGTCGCATCGGAAAAGCCGATCACGATCCGCTCCCTGGGCAGCGTATCGGGAAGCCCCGCCAGGCAGTGGATGCAACCAAAACCGCCGCGGGCCAGCCATACCGCGTCGATCTCCGGATCGGACAGCGCCCATTGCAAATCCTCGGTCCTTTGCGCCCCAGTGCCCGCGTTATAGCGAAAGCGCTCGCGCAGGTGCCTGCCCTCCCGGACCCGGTAGCCCCAGTCGCGCAGCAACGCTATCCCTTTTTGCACCTGCTCCATCTCCGGAATGCCCGCCGGGGCAATCACTGCGATGGTGGAATTCCTTTTCAACATATCGAGCTTTCTTTCACTGGTTAAGGCTTGCAAGTTCGCGCAGGAAGTCGCGTTTCAGGTAATCCGGTATTTTTTCGAATTCGGCGAGCACCCTCGCACGGAAGTCCGCATGCGTGTGCCAGTGCTCTTTGCCGACCCCGAAAAAATTGACGGGTGAGGCAGACAGCACGAGGCCGGGCCAATGGCGTTCCAGGGTCATCAGGTAACGCCGCAGCGAACAGATCTTGCCGATCACGAGAACGCTTTTTATGTCGTCCAGCGCCATGGTTTCGGAAAGCTTCTGCCGCGAGAACACGACGTTCTCTCCCGTATTCGTCGCCGATGTCTCCAGGATCATCACGTCCCGGGGAAGGCCCAGCTGGAGCAGCCTCTCGCAGATCACCTCGGCCTCGGTTTCAGGTTTTCCATGCGTCGCACCGCCCGATATCAACAGCCTGTCGAACATCTTGCGCTGCCAGAGCGAATGCGCCGTCAAACAGAATTCCTCGACGCCCTGGCGCGTCCCGAACAAAAACCCGAGATCCGCTCTTTTCTCGGGAATGTCCGGCATGACGTAATCCGCTATCGCCGACAGATCTGTTTTCATCGCGCTTAGTCTAACCCTCATAGGCGATGGCCAAAAACGACAAATTCTGGTCAAATTGCGCCATGTCGCAGTCGCCCAGAACAATCGCCCTGTTGGTCTTCGAGGGCGCCCAAATTCTCAACATCACCGGTTCCGCGGCGGTTTTTGCCGCTGCCAATAACGTCGTAAAGCAGCCGGTCTACAGCATCCACATCCTTTCACCGACGGGTGGGCCGATAAAAAGCATGTCGGCAATTACCATTTCGACCGAGTCGATTGCCACCCTCGATCCCGACAGCGTCGACACCCTGTTATTTACCGGCAGCGGAGACCATGCCGCGGCCGACGCCTTCGAACACGAGGCCATGCGCGAGTGGTCGCTCCGCGCGATTGCCGCCTGCCGCCGTTTTGGCTCGAGCAGCGCCCCGGCAACCCTGGCCCTGGGCCGGCTCGGCTTACTCGACGGGGCGCGTGTCACGGCCCACTGGTCGGCATGCGCCAGCCTGGCCCGCGACGTACCTGGCATCAGCGTCGTCGCCGATGCGATCTATATCGAGCATGGGCGGCTGTGGACGTCCGCCGGCGTCAGCACCGGCATCGACATGACCCTGCAGATGGTGGCCCGCGACCTCGGGGAAAGCGTCGCCAATGAAATCGCGAGGCGCCTCGTGCTCGATACGCGGCGGCCCGGCTATCAAACGCAGGTCAGCGGCGTGGTTGCCGCTCTCAAGAAGGCTGACAGCGATTTTTCCGAGCTGATCGGCTGGATCAAGGCGCACCTGTCGCAGCCGATGAGCGTCGAATCCCTGGCGGCGCGCGCCATGATGTCGCCGCGTAACTTCCAAAGAAAGTTCAATGCTTGCCTTGGTCAGCCGCCGGCGCGCTTTGTCGAGACCTTGCGCCTTCAACATGCGCATGGGCTCTTGTCATCGGGCCTATCTGCAAAGATCATTGCAACGACCTGCGGCTATCCCAATCCCCAGCAATTGGCAAAGGCGTTCCAGCGCCGCTACGGCAGCACGCCGGCCAAATTACTCCGCGATCAGCAGTTCCAGGGCTGAGGATCGTATGTGAGCATCGTGCTCCCCCATCCGTGGGGCTGCACGGCGCCGCAGCGGATGGCTAGACTGCCGCAATCCCCTCGTGCAACCTGGACCCATCCCCCATGACCTCCCTGATCAATCTGCTGATAGCCTCTTTCCTCGGCCTGAACCCGACACTCGCGCCCGCCGCGCAAGCCGCCCCCCTCAGGCAGGAAGCGCCGCCGGCCGCCAGGGGCGCCGAGAGCCAGCAAAAGGCGGCATTCAAGGAAATGCTGGACGAGACCCAGAAGATCAATGAGATCTGCACGCGCGACCACTTCGGCAAGGCCTGCATCGCGGCGCAGGAACAATTCCAGCGCAAATTCCTGAAGCAGGTGCCGAAATACGACCCGGCGATGCTCGGCGCCGGCGCCACCCTGCAGCCGAAACAGGCCAGGTAAGCTTTCCGGCGGGATTGCCGCCCTGCCGGGTTATGATGACGGCATCAGTTTCGTCATCACAGGCCATGTTCAAGACCCTCAGCAGGCAGTACCAGACATCCCCAGTCCTCGAGCACCCATCCGTTTCCGGGCGGCGCCTATTCGGCATCGCCCTGTTCGCCGTTTTCCTGCTGCTGTTCTGTCTCAGGCCGCCAAACAAGACCGGCGACTTTGCCGAATACGGCGTCATGACCATCGCCCTGGCATCGCATGGCACGCCAGCGATCCGCCTGTCGGATATTCAGGAAGCAAAACGCCTGAATCCGGAGCCCACGTTTTCCGCCTTCTACCAGCAACTCGAAGACGGCATCCGCAAGAACGCCGACAATCCCGCGCCCGCCATGTATCGCGGCCACGATGGCGGCTATTACTCCCTGCATTTCTTTGCCTACTCGGCCCTGGCCGCCGTCCCGTTCGCGGTGTTCGACAAACTCGGCATTCCGCCTTTCAAGTGCTACCAGTTCGTCAACCTGGCCTTCATTTTCATTCTCGGCCTGGCTGCCTTCGACTTTTTCAGGTCGCGCAATGGCGCTGCGCTGACGATTGCGCTGTTCTTCTGCTGCGGCGGCCTGCTTTACTGGGACTGGTGCAGCCCGGAAGCGATGACGGCCGCGGCCCTCCTCGCAGGCTTGATGCGGTATTCCACGCAATCGCCGATTGCGGCCGCCGTGCTGGCCGGACTCGCGGCCATGCAGAACCCATCGCTGGTGCTGTTTGCAGGTTTCGCGCCCGTCTTCAAGTTTTTCCACCAACGCAGCCTGCCATCGGCGCGCGACATCGTTTCGCTTGCCATTGTCGTCCTGCTGTTTTCCCTGCCGGTTCTCTTCAGCCTGGCCGAATTCGGCGTGCCTAGCCTGATTGCGAAGGTGGCTACCGATCCGCGCCTGATCGGCGTGAACCGCCTGCTGTCCTTCTTTTTCGACCTCAACCAGGGCATGCTCATCGGCGTGCCGGCGCTGTTTGCCGCGCTGGCGCTGATCGTCCTGTTCGCGAACACCGCATCGATGCGCCTCCTGGCATGCTGCGCCCTACTCTTTTCGATTGCGCTGGCGCTGCCGGCGCTATCGGCCGCCAACTGGAATTCCGGCGCATCGGGCATGATGCGCTACGCTTTCTGGGCCGCCATGCCCATCCTGTTCGGCTGCCTGCTCTACGCCAGGGAAAACACGGTGCCCAAAGCCCTGATCCTGGCCGTGCTGCTGGCGCAGGCCGGGGCCACCTGGATGGAGCGGCAATACAGTTATGTGGAATTCAGCCGCGTCGCCAAATTCTTCCTCGCGAAATTCCCGGCAGCCTATAACCCGGTCTTCGAAGTCTTTTCGGAGCGCCTGCGCAACCGCGAAGGCTCGCTGCCCAAGGACACCATCCTGTTTTACACGGTCGCAGGCAGGGTCACGAAAATCGCCTTCAACCTGGAGAACAAGAACGCCGCCCTCACAATCTGCGGCAAGAACAGGGAGCTCTCCCTCGACGCAGGCCTTGTACCCGTCGACGATGGCTGGGCTTATCTGAATACCGCGCCGGTCTGCACGCCGGGCCTGACCGAAGATGCGGTCTATGGCGCCAAGGATTTCGCCGATGCAGCAGCCGTCAAATTCACCAGGGGCTGGGGCAGCGTGGAATTCGGCGGCGCCAACTGGGACGGCATCTGGACCTTGGCGCCGGTCGCGGCATTCGACATCACGCCGCCCTCGAACCTGCCCTATAAAACCCTGGTCATCCACGGCCAGTACGTCGCCGCCGGCATGGAAACCGACGTGTCGGTGAATGGCGTCCACCTGGGACGCTTTGCCCTGGACCGCGGCATTCCGATTCCCGTGAAAGGCGCTTTGCGGAACCAGGAAGGACGATCCATCGTCGAGCTGCGCCAGGTGCCTGGCAAAGCCCCGGCGCCGGCCAGTGCGGATCACAGGCAGCTCGGATTCTTCGTCACCAGGATCGTGCTGAGCGGAGCCCAGCCATGACCACCACCATGCACACCATCGGCCTGGTCCTCTTCGTCCTGGCCCTGCTGCACACCTTCTCGACCCATTTATTCGAGGTGCTGGCGCATAAACACCCGCGCCATGCCGGCCTGTTCCACCTGCTGGGCGAGGTCGAAGTCGTGTTCGGCTTCTGGGCCTTCGTGCTGATGATCTTCATGGCCGTGGTCGAAGGCGGCGCGGCGGCGGTCGACTACGCCGAGTCGCGCCACTACACCGAACCGCTGTTCGTGTTCGTCGTGATGGTGGTGGCCGCTTCGCGCCCCGTGCTGGAAGCGGCGCGCGCCCTGCTGCGCAAGCTGGCCCGTTTGGCGCCGGTGCGATCCGAGGTCGCCCAGGCCTGGCTGGCGCTGGCCCTGGTGCCGCTGGCCGGCTCGCTGATCACCGAGCCGGCCGCGATGACCCTGGCCGCGCTGATGCTGGCGCCCACCGTGTTCCGCCAGGGTATGCCCGAATGGCTGAAATACGGTGCGCTGGGCGTGCTGTTCGTGAACGTCTCGGTCGGCGGCACCCTGACCTCCTATGCCGCGCCGCCGGTGCTGATGGTCGCCGGCACCTGGGGCTGGGACAGCCTCTACATGCTGACGCACTTCGGCTGGCGCGCCCTGCTCGCGGTGCTGCTCAACGCCACCGTCATCACCCTGCTGCTGCGCGCCCACCTGCGCCCGCTGGATGCCTCCGTCGACGGCGAATCGGCGCCGGTGCCGCCGCTGGTGGCGCTGATCCACCTGGCCTTCCTGGCGGCCGTCGTGCTGCTGGCCCACCATCCGGTGCTCTTCCTCGGCCTGTTCCTGCTCTTCCTCGGCTTTACCCAGGCCTACGAGCGCTACCAGTCGCCGCTGATCCTGAAGGAAGGCCTGCTGGTCGGCTTCTTCCTGGCCGGCCTGGTGGTACTGGGCGGCATGCAGCAGTGGTGGCTGCAGCCCATCGTCTCCAGCCTCGGCCCGACCGCCCTGTTCTTCGGCGCCCTCGGCCTGACGGCCGTGACGGACAACGCCGCCCTGACCTACCTCGGCTCGCTGATCACCGGCCTGTCCGAGCACGAGAAGTACATGCTGATGGCCGGGGCGGTGGGCGGCGGCGGCCTGACGGTGATCGCCAACGCCCCGAATCCGGCCGGCGCGGCCCTGCTGCGCCACGGCTTCGCCGACGAGTCCATCGGCGCCGTCTGGCTGCTGCTGGGTGCGCTCGGCCCCACCTGTGCGGCAGCCATCATGTTCTTGTTGTAACGTAAAGCGTCGGACAACAAGGAAAAGAGCGATGGACAACGATCTGCTGGTCAGCAAGACGGGCACCATCGAGCGCTGCATCAAGCGTGCCCGCGACGAGTACGAAAAGGACCCGACCACCTTCGTGGGCGACATCACGCGCCAGGACGCGGCCACCTTGAACGTGATCCGCGCCTGGGAAGCGGCGGTGGAGATGGGCGATTACGTGCTCGCCCACGCGGGCCTGGGCCCGGCCCACGACGAGCGCGAGGTGATCTCGCTGCTCGAAGACAATGGCTGGATCGACCCGGCGCTGGGCGAGGACCTGAAGCGCACCGGCGAATTCTGCCGCGCCGACTGGGATTACCAGGCCTCGCCGCTGCCGGCCCTGGTCACCATCATCAAGCGCGGGCTCGACGACTTCGACGCCTATGCGCGCGCGCTGCTGGCCAGGGCGGCCGAGACGCCATCGGCGCCCGAGGCAGACGTGCCGGCTGCAGGCGACCCTGCCATCTGATTGCCGCAGCGCGCCATCGATGTTTGCCTAACTGGTATCATGCGCGCTTTCATGGACCGGACAACACAAGAACATGAGCCAACCGACCAACCTGCCCTCCTTCTGGAGCCGGCTTTCCCTCGCCTTCGGCGCCTTATTCAAGACCCTGGGCGACGCCGAATTCGCCGCGCGCGTGCGCGATGACCAGATCGGCCCGATCGCCGCGCCTGCCCCGGCGCCTGCACCCGCGCCCGCCCCGGCTCCGGCACCAGCCCCGGCGCCCGCACCTGCCCCGCTGCGCGTGGCAACGCCCGACGCCGCCCTGCAGCTGCTGTCCCTGCTGCAGCGCGAAGCCCGCCTGATCGACTTCGCCAACGAAAACATCACCGTGTACAGCGACGCCGACATCGGCGCCGCCGCGCGCGTCGTGCACGAAGGCTGCGCCCGCGTGCTGCGCGAGCACTTCACCATCGAACCGGTGCGCGCCGAGCTCGAAGGCGCGCGCCTGACCCTGCCGGAAGGCTTCGATGCCGCCAGCGTGCGCCTGACCGGCAACGTAGTCGGCAAGGCGCCCTTTACCGGCACCCTGAGCCACCGCGGCTGGCGCGCCTCGAAGGTGAGCCTGCCGCAGCTGGCCGACAAGCACGACGCCAGCATCATCGCGCCGGCGGAGGTGGAGCTGTGAGCGCCAATATGGAAACCGCGCGCTATGCCATCGGCATCGACCTCGGCACCACCCACAGCGCCCTCTCGTATGTCGACCTGCAGGCCAGCGACGGCGAAAAGGCCGACCAGGGCGTGCTGCCGATTCCGCAGCTGAGCGCCCCCGGCACCGTCGAGGCGCTGCCGCTGCTGCCCTCCTTCATGTACCTGCCGCACCCGGACGAACTGGCGCCGGGCGAGCTGGCCCTGCCCTGGACCGATGGCCAGGCCGCCCCGGTGGTCGGTGAAATGGCGCGCTCGCGCGGCGCCGGCACCCCGATCCGCCTGGTCTCGTCGGCCAAGAGCTGGCTCTCGCATCCGGGCGTGGACCGCCGCGCCGCGATCCTGCCGCCGGATGCACCGGAAGAAGTCGAACGCGTCTCTCCCTTGGCCGCATCGACCCGCTACCTCGAGCACATCCGCAACGCCTGGAACGCCGCGCATCCGGAAGCGCCCTTCGACCAGCAAGCCGTCACCGTCACCATCCCGGCCTCCTTCGATCCGGTGGCGCGCGAACTCACCGCCGAAGCCGCCCGCGACGCCGGCTACAACGCGCCGACCCTGCTCGAAGAACCGCAAGCGGCCCTGTACAGCTGGATCCAGGGCAGCGAAGGCCGCTGGCGCAAGCAGGTCAAGGCAGGCGACATCGTGCTGGTGGTCGACGTCGGCGGCGGCACCAGCGACTTCTCGCTGATCGCCATCCTCGAACGCGAGGGCAAGCTGGAACCGCACCGCGTGGCGGTCGGCGACCATATTCTGCTGGGTGGCGACAACATGGACCTGGCACTGGCGCACCTGGTCGCCCGCAAGCTGCAGGCAAGCGGCACCCAGCTCGACGCCTGGCAGATGCGTGCCCTGACCTACGCCTGCCGCGGCGCCAAGGAGCACCTGCTGGCCGATGCGAATGCCACGACCTGGCCGATCGTGGTGCCAAGCCGTGGCTCGAAGCTGATCGGCGGCTCGATCCGCACCGAACTCACGCGCGACGAAGTCACCGCCTTCATCACCGACGGCTTCTTCCCGCGCGTGGAAGCGTCCGCCCGCCCGGCCGTGCGCACGCGCGCCGGCCTGACCCAGCTCGGCCTGCCCTACGCGCAGGACGCCGCGGTCACCCGCCACCTGGCCGCCTTCCTGGCCCGCCAGGCCGGCGCCACCGCGGAGCTGGAAGGCTTCAATGGGCAGGTGAATCCGGAGCACAGCTTCCTGCACCCGACTGCGGTGCTGTTCAACGGCGGCGTGTTCAAGTCCGAGATCCTGTCCCGGCGCGTGATGGACACCATCAACGACTGGCTGTACATGGAGGGCGCGGAGCCGGCGCGCATGCTGGAAGGCGCCGACCTCGACCTGGCAGTGGCGCGCGGCGCGGCCTATTACGGCTATGCGCGGCGCGGCGGCGGCGTGCGCATCCGCGGCGGCACGGCCCGTTCCTACTACGTCGGCGTGGAATCGTCGATGCCGGCCATCCCCGGATTGGCCCCGCCGATCACGGCCCTGTGCGTTGCGCCCTTCGGCATGGAAGAAGGCAGCGAGCTGGAACTGCCGGGCCAGGAATTCGGCCTGGTGGTCGGTGAGCCGGTGCACTTCCGCTTCTTCGGTTCGACGGTGCGCCGCCAGGACCGCATCGGCGACGTGCTGGAGTTCTGGGGCCCGGACGAGCTGCAGGAACTGAACGAGATCCAGGCCGAGCTGCCGGCGGAAGGCCGCACCCCGGGCGACGTCGCCCAGGTCAAGCTGCACGCGTTGGCCACCGAGGCTGGCACGCTGGAGCTGATCGCGGTCTCGCGCGAAGGCCAGCGCTGGAAGGTCGAATTCGACGTCCGCGCCACCGAGCAGCAGTAAAGCGCTCGTGGGCTCATCGGCAGCAGCGCCGGCCTGGCTGGTCGGCATCGACCTCGGCACCACCAACACGGTGCTGGCCTATGCGGCGCCGAATACGCAGCAGGTCGAGACCTTCGCCATCGAGCAGCTGGTGGCGCCGGGTGAAGTCGCGCCCGCGCCGCTGCTGGCATCAAGCCGCTACCACCCGGCCCCCGGCGAGCTGCCGCCAGGCGCGCTGCAGCTGCCCTGGCAGGCTGCCGACCTGGCCGGCGTGCCGGATGCCGTGGTCGGCCGGCTTGCCCGCCTGCTGGGCGCCCATACTCCTGGTCGGTTAGTTGCATCTGCCAAGAGCTGGCTGTCCCACCATGGCGTCGACCGCACCGCCCCCATCCTGCCCTGGGGCGCGCCCGAGGACGTGCCCAAGGTCTCGCCGCTGGCCGCCAGCGCCAGCTATCTCGCTTATTTGCGGGCAGCGTGGAACGCGCGCCATCCCTCGCAGTTTCTGGAAAACCAGGACCTGGTCCTGACCGTGCCCGCGTCCTTCGACGAAGGCGCGCGCGCCCTTACCTTGGCGGCGGCGCGCCTGGCCGGCCTGCCTTCCCTGCGCCTGCTGGAAGAACCGCAGGCCGCGCTGTACGACTGGCTGCAGCGCCACCGCGATACCCTCACCGACGAACTGGCGGGCTCGCGCCTGGTGCTGGTGGCCGACGTCGGCGGCGGCACCACCGACTTCAGCCTGGTCAAGGTCGAACTCGAAGACGGCATCCCCAAACTGACCCGCATCGGCGTCGGCAACCACCTGATCCTGGGCGGCGACAACATGGACCTGGCGCTGGCCCACCTGGTCGAATCGCGCCTGGCCGCACAGGACGGCCAGCAGGCGCCGCAGGCGCGCCTGTCCGCCGCGCGCCTCGCCCAGCTGACCGAACGCTGCCGCGCAGCCAAGGAACAGCTGCTGGCACCGGATGCGCCGGACCAGGTCAACGTGACCCTGCTGGGCGCCGGCTCGCGCCTGATCGGGTCCAGCCGCACGGTCCCGCTCACGCGCGACGACATGGCGCGCATCGTGCTGGACGGCTTCTTCCCGCTCAACGAAACACAGGACGGCGCGAAACGCGCACGCGCCGGCATCGTCGAATTCGGCCTGCCCTATGCCAGCGATCCGGCCATCACCCGCCACCTGGCCGACTTCCTGCGCCAGCACGCGCAGGCGGCCCGCGAAGCGCTAGTCATCGATGACGATGGCAGCCTGCCCATCCCCGACACCTTGCTACTGAACGGCGGCGTGTTCCGCGGCGCCGCGCTGGCGCAGCGCCTGACCGATACCTTGTCCGCATGGCGCGGCGCCGCCATCCGCGTGCTGCACAACCTCAACCCGGACGTCGCCGTGGCGCGCGGCGCGGTTGCCTACTCGCTGGCGCGCCAGGGCCAGGCCCCGGCCATCGAAAGCGGCTCTGCGCGCAGCTATTTCCTGCTGCTGGACGACGCCCTGCAGGGCGGCCGGCTGAACGCCGTCTGCCTGCTGCCGCGCGGCGAAAAGCCCGGTGTCGAAGTGCGCCTGACGGAGCGCAGCTTCGGCCTGCGCCTGGGCAGGCCAGTGCGCTTCCATCTGGTGTCGGCGACCGCCGATCCGCAAGGCCAGCCGCCGCGGCCCGGCGACCTGGTGGCGCTGGACCCGGCGGAGGTCGTGCGCCTGCCGGCCATCGCAACCGTGCTGCGCGCCCAAACGGCAGGCGCAAAAACCGAGATGCCGGTGCAGCTGGCGGCCTCGCTGTCCGAGGTCGGCACGCTGGAGGTGCATTGCGTGGCCGAAGACGGCAGCGGCCAGCGCTGGAAGCTGGAATTCCAGTTGCGCGGCCTCGATGCCGATACGCCGGACAACGATGAAGACAACGCAGCCCTGCCGGCCCGCCTCGACGAAGCCCTGCAGCGCATCGACCGCATCTTCGGCAGCCGCAACCAGCAGGTCGAGAGCCGCGAGGTGCGCCAGCTGCGCGGCACGCTGGAACACCTGTTAGGCGCGCGCGAACGCTGGGAGACGCCGCTGCTGCGCCGCCTGTTCGACGCCCTGATGGAGCGCGCGAAAGGCCGGCGCCGCAGCAGCGAACATGAAAGAGTCTGGCTCAACCTGGCCGGCTGGTGCCTGCGGCCGGGCTTCGGCCACCCGCTCGACGAATGGCGCATCGAGCAGCTGTGGGCCCTGTTCGACACCGGCGTCCAGTACCAAAAGGACAGCCAGGTGCGCGCCGAGTGGTGGACCCTGTGGCGGCGCGTGGCCGGCGGCCTGTCGACCGAGTCGCAACTGCGCCTGCTCGATGACTTCGCCTTCAACCTGCAGGCCGAGCCGGCCGACCGCGCGAAGCGTCCCATCACCCTGGTCGACGGCAGCGAGGACGACATGCTGCGCCTGGGCGCCTCGCTGGAGCGCATCCCCTCGGCCTACAAGGTCGAGATCGGCGACTGGATGCTGCAGCAGATCATGGCCATCCCAAGCATGCCCAAGCCCGATCCGAAGACCGCCGCCACCTATGCGCGGTTCCTAGCAGCCCTGGCCCGCGTCGGCGCGCGCCAGTCGCTGCAATCCAGCGCGCATGAGGTGGCGACCATAGCGGCCGCCGAGCGCTGGCTGGAGATCCTGCTGCAGCTGGACTGGAAACGCATCGAGCCGGCTGGCTTCGCGGCCGCCCACATCGCACGCAAGACGGGCGACCGCTCGCGCGACATCGGCGAACTACTCCGCCAGCAGGTGCTGCACAAGCTGGCCGCCAGCGGCGCGCCGGCCAGCTGGGCGGCCATGGTGCGCGAGGTCGTGGAACTCGACCAGGCCAGCGCCACGCGCATGTTCGGCGATGCGCTGCCGCCGGGACTGAAACTGCTGCGCTGAAGTTGTCGAAAAAAATTCGAAATAAAACAATGTGTTAGCTCATCGCTAAGAAATGTGTCGCGTATTTGCAGCGCGCGCCACAAATCATTTTCTAAAAGCTTGCGCTACGGCAACGCCATCTGCAATGATCTCTTCCGTAGGACATTTCCTACGAGAAAAGATAATTGTGACCGCCATGCGCCAACACTCCCTGCACTCGTATTCCCCCCTGTTCGTGGCACTGCTCGCCGCCTGCGCCATCGTGCCGCTGGCCGGCTGGCAGTGGCATGGCTGGCTGATCGGCGCTGCCCTCCTGGCTGCCGGCGCCGCGGCCGTCGCTTTCGCGCCCAAGGGTGCTATCCCGGCCGCTTCGTCGGACGGCTACCTCTCCAGCCGCCAGCAGTTCGGCGAAGAAGTCGCCGGCGTGTGGGCTTCGCACATCGACGCCTCGCGCTCGCAGATGGAAACGGCGGTCGTGGCTCTGGTGGAGCGCTTCTCCGGCATCGTGGTCAAGCTCGAACAGGCGCTGGCCGCCTCGGGCGCCGCACGCAGCCATGAAGGCGGCGACCTGGTCGACGTGTTCGCGGCCAGCGAGAAGGAACTGCGCTCGCTGCTCGACATGCTGGCCAGCGCCGCCGCCAGCAAGCAGCAAATGCTGGGCAAGATCGAAGGCCTGCAGCAGATCACCGAGCAGCTGCAGAAGATGGCGGCGGACGTCGCCAGCATCGCCTGGCAGACCAACCTGCTGGCGCTGAACGCGGCCATCGAGGCGGCGCGCGCAGGCGAGGCGGGACGCGGTTTCGCCGTGGTCGCCAACGAAGTGCGCACCCTGTCCAACCGCTCCGCCGACGCCGGCAAGCACATCGCCCAGCAGGTCGGCCAGATCAGCGCGGCGATCGAAGCGACCTGCAAGGCCGCCGGCGAATCGATGCGCGCCGAGACCTGCGCCGTGCAGGCGTCGGAAGCGAAGATCGGCAGCGTGCTGTCCTCGCTGCGCGGCGTGACCGAAGCGCTGGTGCAGTCCTCCGACCTGCTGCAGCGCGAGAGCGCCGGCATCCAGTCGGAAGTGGGCGAAGCCCTGGTGCAGCTGCAGTTCCAGGACCGCGTCAGCCAGATCCTGTCGCACGTCCAGCAGAACATCGCGCGCCTGCCGTCCTACCTGGACGAGCATGCGCGCCAGTCCGGCGCATCGCTGCAGCCCATCGATGCGCGCGCGCTGCTGGCCGAACTCGAAAGCACCTACGCGATGGCCGAAGAACGCAGCCTCCATCGAACCCACGCGCAGCCTGCCCAGCAGCAGGCCGAAGAAATCACCTTTTTCTAGGAATAACAATGGCAAAAACCATCATGGTGGTGGACGATTCGATCTCGATCCGCCAGGTCGTCGGCATCGCCCTCAAGCAGGCCGGCTATGAAGTCATCGAAGCCTGCGACGGCAACGATGCCCTGGTCCGCTTGAACGCGCTGACCGGCCAGAAGATCAACCTGATCATCAGCGACGTCAACATGCCGAACATGGATGGCATCAGCTTCGTGCGCGAGCTGAAGACCCGCCCAGCCTACAAGTTCACGCCGGTGCTGATGCTCACCACCGAGTCGCAGGAAGACAAGAAGGAACAGGGCAAGGCCGCCGGCGCGCGCGCCTGGATGGTCAAACCCTTCAAGCCGGAAGCCCTGCTGGCGGCGGTCCAGAAGCTGACGATGGGCTGATCATGAGGGTCGAAGGCGAGATGACGATTTACCGCGCCGCGGAGCTCAAGCCCGCGCTGCTGGACGCCGTGCGCGCGCATGAAGCGCCGGCGCTCGACCTGTCGGCCGTTACCGAATTCGACAGCGCCGGCCTGCAGCTGCTGCTGATGGCGCGCCAGGAAGCGGCCCGCCTCGGCCGCCGCCTGAGCGTTTGCGCCGCCAGCCCCGCCGTGCGCGACGTATGCGCCCTGCTCGGCATGGATCTCGAGGGAGCGCCGGCATGAACATCGACCAGGTGATGCACACCTTCATCGCCGAGAGCCGAGAGCTGCTCGAGCAGATGGAGAACGCCCTGCTGGCCGTGGCCCACGAGGGCCCGGACGCCGTCAATGCGATCTTCCGCGCGGCGCACACGATCAAGGGTTCGGCCGGCATGTTCGGCCTGGATCCGGTGGTCGATTTCACCCACGTGGCCGAGAGCGTCCTCGACAAGGTGCGCGACGGCCACGTGCCCCTCTGCGACGAACTGGTGGCGCTGCTGCTGGCCTGCTGCGACCACATCGGCGCGCTGGTCGATGCCGTCGAAACCGGCACGCTGGGCCAGGACGCTG
Source organism: Telluria sp. GW821-FHT07G12 (assembly GCF_059418525.1). Taxonomy (NCBI): domain Bacteria; kingdom Pseudomonadati; phylum Pseudomonadota; class Betaproteobacteria; order Burkholderiales; family Oxalobacteraceae; genus Telluria; species Telluria sp. GW821-FHT07G12. The sequence continues at coordinate 607,292 of NZ_JBWKQA010000001.1, forward strand.
CGCTCGCCGATGCGGGCGGCCCGCTGGTCGCCGCGCTGCAGGGTTACCTGGACGGCGATGCCGCTCCGGCCGCGAAGGCCGAGGCCGCGCCCGCGGCGGCATCGGCGGAACCCGGCGCGCAGCAATGGAACATCTCGCTGCGCTTCGGCGCGGACGTGCTGCGCAACGGCATGGACCCGCTGTCCTTCATCCGCTACCTCGCCCAGCTGGGCAGCATCACCTCCATCGAGCTGCTGGCCGACCGCCTGCCGGCGGCCGACGAGTTCGATCCCGAATCCTGCTACCTCGGCTTCGAGATCGGCTTTGCCAGTACTGAAACCCAGGCCACGATCGACGGCGTGTTCGACTTCGTGCGCGACGACTGCGAGATCCGTGTCGCGCCGGCCGAGCAGCCCGCCGCGCCCGCTCCTGCTCCGGAACCGGCTCCCGCACCTGTTTCCATGCCCGCCGCCGAAGCGCCGCCTGCGCGCCAGCGCCAGGCCCAGGAAGCCAGGCCGCAGCAGGAAAAGCGCACGGTCCGCGTCGACGCCGACAAGCTGGACCGCCTGATCGACCTGGTGGGCGAACTGATCATCGCCGGCGCCAGCACCAACGTGGTGGCGCGCCGCGTGCATGACGCCGAGCTGCTCGAATGCGCCTCGACCCTGTCCGGCCTGGTCGAAGAAGTGCGCGACAGCGCGCTGCAGCTGCGCATGGTGAAGATCGGCGCCACCTTCCAGCGCTTCCAGCGCGTGGTGCACGACGTCTCGCGCGAGCTGGGCAAGGACATCCGCCTGGAAGTGAACGGCGAGGACGCGGAGCTGGACAAGACCGTGGTCGAGAAGATCGGCGACCCGCTGACCCACCTGGTGCGTAATGCAATGGACCACGGCATCGAGCCGGCCGAGGTGCGCGCCGCGCGCGGCAAACCGGCCCAGGGCCTGGTCTCGCTGAACGCCTACCACGACTCCGGCAGCATCGTGATCGAAGTGTCCGACGACGGCGGCGGTCTGAAACGGGACCGCATCCTGGCCAAGGGCATCGAACGCGGCCTGGCGGAGCCCGGCCGCAGCTACACCGACAAGGAAATCTTCAGCCTGATCTTCGAACCCGGCTTCTCGACCGCGGAACAGGTGACCAACCTGTCCGGCCGCGGCGTCGGCATGGATGTCGTCAAGCGCAACATCCTCGCCCTGCGCGGCAGCGTCGAAATGAGCAGCAGCGAAGGCGTGGGCACCACGGTTACCGTGCGCCTGCCGCTGACGCTGGCGATCATCAACGGCTTCCAGGTCGGTGTCGGCAAGTCGACCTTCGTGATCCCGATGGAGATGGTCGAGGAATGCATCGAATTCCGCGAACAGCCGGGCTGCGACTGGGTCGACCTGCGCGGCAAGCCCCTGCCCTACGTGCGCCTGCGCGAACGCTTCGACCTGGCCGGCGCGCCGGCGCGGCGCCAGAGCATCGTCGTGGTGCGCTACGGCAGCAGCAGGGCCGGCCTGGTGGTCGACAACCTGCTCGGCGAATTCCAGACCGTGATCAAACCGCTCGGCAAGGTGTTCGCCGGCGCCCGCTTCCTGTCCGGCTCCTCGATCCTGGGCAATGGCGACGTCGCCCTGATCCTCGACATTGCAGCACTTTTTACTTCCTTATCTGACCTGGAGAGCCATCGTGCTTAAGAACCTGAAAATCGGCATCCGCCTGGGCCTTGGCTTTGGCGCGGTACTCTTGTTATTGGTGGCGATCGCCATGCTGGGCATCAACCGCATGTCGTCGATGAACGACGCCACCCAGAACATCACGGACGACGCTTATCCGAAGGTCGTGCTGGCCAAGGACCTGATCCGTGATGCGGTCGACATCCCGCGCCAGATGCGCGGCATGCTGCTGACCAGCGACGCGGCCGAACACCAGCGCTACCGCAAGCAGATCGAGCAGCTGCGCGCGGATGCCAACGGCCGCATCGCCGACCTGACCAAGCTGGTCGCCAGCGAGAGCGGCAAGAAGCTGCTCAAGCAGATCGTCGACAAGCATGCGGCCCTCGAGCCGACCTACGCCCAGTTCTACGGCCTGGTCGACAGCGACCGCCAGCGCGCCGCCGAATTCGTCAGCAAGGACGTCATGCCTGCCAACCGCGAATTCACGGAAGCCATCAACGAGCTGGCCAAGCACCAGAGCGAGAAGATGAAGAAGCTGGCCGACGAAGCCGACCGCACCTATGCCGACACGCGCCAGCTGGTGATCGGCATCACTGCCGGCGCCGCGCTGCTGGCAGTGCTGATCGCCACCATGATCACCCTGTCCGTCACCCGCCCGCTGCGCCAGGCGGTGGACGCCGCCGACCGCCTTGCCGCCGGCGACCTGACCGTGGACATCCACGCCAATTCGCGTGACGAAGCCGGCCTGCTGCTGGCCGCGATGAAGAACATGATCGCGAAACTGACCCAGGTGGTCGGTGAGGTCAACGGCAGCGCGCAGTCGCTGGCCTCGGCCTCGGAAGAAGTCAGCGCCACCGCGCAGTCGCTGTCGCAGGCCGCCTCCGAGCAGGCTGCCGGCGTCGAAGAGACCAGCGCCTCGCTGGAACAGATGACGGCCTCGATCTCGCAGAACACCGAGAACGCCCGCGTCACCGACGGCATGGCGGCCCAGGCCGCGCGCGAAGCGGCCGAAGGCGGCGAAGCGGTGAAAGCCACGGTAACCGCGATGCAGCGCATCGCCAAGCAGATCGGCATCATCGACGACATCGCCTACCAGACCAACCTGCTGGCCCTGAACGCGGCCATCGAAGCGGCGCGCGCCGGCGAGCACGGCAAGGGCTTCGCGGTCGTTGCGGCCGAAGTGCGCAAGCTGGCCGAACGCAGCCAGGTGGCGGCCCAGGAAATCGGCGAAGTCGCGACCAACAGCGTCGAGCTGGCCGAGCGCGCCGGTTCGCTGCTGGACCGCATGGTGCCGAACATCCGCAAGACCTCGGACCTGGTGCAGGAAATCACGGCGGCTTCGGAAGAGCAGTCGGCCGGCGTCGGCCAGATCAATGCCGCGGTCGGCCAGATGAGCCAGACCACGCAGCAGAACGCCTCCAGCTCGGAAGAGTTGGCAGCGACTGCAGAAGAGATGAGCAGCCAGGCCGAGCAACTGCAAGCCGCCATGGCCTTCTTCCGCATCGACGGCGCGAACGGCGGCGCAGCGCGCAAGCCGGCCGCCCGCCTGCACGCCCCGCGCGCGAATCCGGCGCCGAAGCGCCAGGGCATCGCGATGCAGAATCCGGTATTCGCCGCCGAATCCTCGGTCGACGAATCGGACTTCACCCATTTCTGAGGACAGCATGTTCCGTAATCTGAAAGTCAGCACCCGGCTGGCGCTGGGCTTCGGCGTCGTCAGCCTGCTGCTGGCGGCCGTCGTCCTGCTGGGCATCCGCAGCCTGGCCAACGTCAAGGACAATGTCGACGAAATGGTCGGCGACAAGTATCCGAAAGTGGTGCTCAGCTACGATCTGATCGGCGACCTCCACGACATCGCCATCGCCATGCGCAATATCGTGGTGTCCAGCAGCCCGGACACCAGCCGCCGCGAACTGGCGCGCATCGAAGAATCGCGCAAGGAAATCGTCGACGGCATGGACCAGCTGAAGCAGCGCATCCGTTCCGAACACGGCAAGCAGCTGTTTGCCGCCATCGTCGACGAACGCAATAAATACCTGGGCGGCCAGGAGCAGTTCATCCGCCTTGCCAACGAAGGCAAGACGCAGGAAGCGCGCGAGCTGCTGGTGAACCAGATCGAGGGCCAGCAGATCGCCTACATCCGCGCGATCGAAAAACTGATCGCCTACCAGCACTCCTCGATGGAACAGACCGGCAAGGCCACCACCATCGAATACGCAGAGATCCGCAATGAGCTGATCGTGCTGGGCGCGGCGGCTGTCCTGATCGGCATCGTCATGGCCTTCTGGATTACGCTGAGCCTGACCCGCACCCTGGGCGGCGAGCCGGCCTACGCAGCCGAACTGCTCAAGCGCATCGCCGACGGCGACCTGTCCGGCGAAGTCAGCACGCGCAAGGGCGACGACAGCAGCATGCTGTTCGCGGTCGGCCAGATGGTCGGCAAGCTGCGCCAGGTAATCGCCGGCCAGCGGGCCGTGGTGGAAGCCGCCAACCGCGGCAACTTCGAGGTCCGCGTCGACACCGTGGGCATGCAGGGCTTCCAGAAAGAGATGGGCGATGGCCTGAACCAGCTGGTGGCGACCACCGGCGCCAGCGTCGACGACGTGGTGCGCGTGATGTCCGCGCTGGCCGAGGGCGACCTGACCAAGCGCATCGACAAGGAATACCAGGGCGCCTTCGCGCAGCTGAAGGACTATTCGAACGACACCATGGACAAGCTGTCCCAGGTGGTCGGTGAAGTCAACGGCAGCGCGCAGTCGCTGGCCTCGGCATCGGAAGAAGTCAGCGCCACCGCGCAGTCGCTGTCGCAGGCGGCGTCCGAGCAGGCCGCCGGCGTCGAAGAGACCAGCGCCTCGCTGGAACAGATGACAGCCTCGATCGCCCAGAACACCGAGAACGCCCGCGTCACCGACGGCATGGCGTCCCAGGCCGCGCGCGAAGCGGCCGAAGGCGGCGAAGCGGTCAAGGCGACCGTGACGGCCATGAAGCAGATTGCCAAGCAGATCGGCATCATCGACGACATCGCGTATCAGACCAACCTGCTGGCCCTGAACGCGGCCATTGAAGCGGCGCGCGCCGGCGACCACGGCAAAGGCTTCGCGGTCGTTGCGGCCGAAGTGCGCAAGCTGGCCGAACGCAGCCAGGTGGCGGCGCAGGAGATCGGCGAAGTGGCGACCAGCAGCGTCGAGCTGGCCGAGCGCGCCGGTTCGCTGCTGGACCGCATGGTGCCGAACATCCGCAAGACCTCGGACCTGGTGCAGGAAATCACGGCGGCTTCGGAAGAGCAGTCGGCCGGCGTCGGCCAGATCAATGCCGCGGTGGGCCAGATGAGCCAGACCACGCAGCAGAACGCCTCCAGTTCGGAAGAATTGGCGGCCACCGCCGAAGAGATGAGCAGCCAGGCCGAGCAACTGCAGGCCGCCATGGCCTTCTTCCGCATCGACGGTAACGCCGCCGCCAATGTCCTGCGCAAGCCGGTCATCGCAGCGCGCCAGCCCGTGGTCCGCCCGGTGCGCCGCGGCAGCGCCCTGCGCCTGGCCGACAGCTTCGCCACCCAGGCCGAGCCTGACGAAAACAACTTCACCCATTTCTGAGGGTTGGACATGGAACAATCGATCAAGCAGTACCTGACCTTCATGCTGGGCGGCGAGTCCTTCGGCATCGGCATCATGGCGGTGAAGGAGATCATCGAATTCGGCGGCATCACCGACGTGCCGATGATGCCGGACTCGATCCGCGGCGTGATCAACCTGCGCGGCGCGGTGGTGCCGGTGATGGACCTGGCGGCGCGCTTCGGCCGCCCGCAATCGGTGCCAGGCAAGCGCACCTGCATCGTCATCGTCGAACTGGAGCTTGAGGGCGAGCGCCAGGTGACCGGCATCGTGGTCGATGCGGTCAGCGCGGTGCTGGACATCCCCGCGTCCGAGATCGAACCGGCGCCTTCGTTCGGCACGCGCATCCGCGGCGACTTCATCGCCGGCATGGGCAAGCTGAACGGCAAGTTCGTGATCCTGCTGAACGTGGAACAGGTACTGGCGCTGGACGGCCTGCCGGACCTGGCCTCCACCGAAGCCGCAATGGCAGCCGCCTGAGGACAGCGTGCAGCACTGCGCCATCAACGAGAGCGAGTTCGCCAGCTTCCGACGCTTCATCTTCGACATGGCCGGCATCACGATGTCGGACTCGAAGAAGGCGCTGGTCAGCGGCCGCCTCGCCAAGCGCCTGCAGCACTACGGGCTGCAGACCTACGACGCCTATTTCAAGCTGCTGCAGAGCGGCCAGCACGCGAACGAGGTGCAGCTGGCGGTTGACCTCCTGACCACCAACGAGACCTATTTCTTCCGCGAGTCGCGCCACTTCGACCTGCTGCGCGACGCGGCGGAAAGCGCGCGGCCGAATCTGCGTGCCGGCGCGCCGTTCCGGGTCTGGAGCGCGGCCTGCTCGTCCGGCGAAGAGCCCTACAGCATCGCGATGGTGCTGGCCGACGTGCTGGGCAACGCCCCTTGGGAAGTCGTGGCCTCCGACATCAGCACCCGCGTGCTGCAGCGCGCCCGGACCGGCCACTATCCGATGGAACGCGCCACCCACGTGCCGCAGGACTACCTGCGCCGGTTCTGCCTGAAGGGCATCCGCGAGCAGGCCGGCACGCTGCTGGTACATAAAGCGCTGCGCCAGCGCGTGCAGTTCCGCCAGGTGAACCTGAATACCGACCTGCCCTCCGACCTGGGAAGCTACGACGTCGTCTTCCTGCGCAATGTGATGATCTACTTTAACGGCGACACCAAGCGCCAGGTGGTCGCGCGCGTGACCTCGCACATCAAGCCCGGCGGCACCTTCTTCATCGGCCACTCGGAAAGCCTGCACGAGATCAACGACACGCTGACCACCGTGATGCCCTCGGTATATCGTAAGTAAATGAAGACAATCAATGTGATGGTGGTGGACGACTCCGCGGTCGTCCGCAAGGTCGTGGGCGCAATCCTCGAAAGCGCGCCCGATATCAAGCTGCTGCATGCGGTGTCCGATCCGCTGCTGGCGATCGAGCGCATGAAGCAGGCGTGGCCGGACGTGATCGTGCTGGACGTCGAGATGCCGCGCATGGACGGCATCACCTTCCTGAAGCGGATCATGGCGGAGCGCCCGACCCCGGTGGTGATCTGCTCCACGCTCACCGAAAAAGGGGCGGAGACGACCATGGCGGCGATGGCTGCCGGCGCGGTGTCCATCATCACCAAGCCCAAGCTGGGCCTGAAGGACTTCCTCAACGAGAGCGCCGACGAACTGGTGGCCGCGGTGCGCGCCGCAAGCCACGTCAACGTGCGGCGCCTGGCTGTGCGCGTGCCCTCGGCTTCGGCGGCGCCGGTTGCCGTTGCGGCCAAGCTGAGCGCGGATGCGATCCTGCCGCCCGGTGCCGACACGCGTGTGCCGCTGAAGACCACCGAGCGCGTGGTCGCCATCGGCACCTCCACCGGCGGCACCCTGGCGCTCGAGGAAGTGCTGACTGCGCTGCCGCGCGTCACGCCCGGCATCGTCATCGTCCAGCACATGCCGGAAAAATTCACCGCCGCCTTTGCCGAGCGCCTCAACAAAATCTGCCAGCTCGAGGTGAAGGAAGCCCGCCACGGCGACCGCGTGCACCCGGGCCGCGCCCTGATCGCCCCCGGCGGCCGCCACATGCTGCTGCGCCGCGACGGCGCCAACTACCACGTGGACGTGATCGACGGCCCGCTGGTGAACCGCCACCGTCCTTCCGTCGACGTGCTGTTCCGCTCGGTGGCCAAGCAAGCCGGCGCGAATGCCCTCGGCATCATCATGACCGGCATGGGCGACGACGGCGCCGCCGGCCTGCTCGAGATGCGCAAGGCCGGCGCCCGCACCGTGGCCCAGGACGAGGAAAGCTGCGTGGTCTACGGCATGCCGAAGGAAGCCGTGAAGCGCGGCGGCGTCGAGAAGAGCATGCCGCTGGGTGCGATCGGCCGCGAGATCCTGCAGCAGCTGGGACTGCGCTAGCGCCGGCGCAGCCCGGCAAATCCTTTCAATCGTGCGGCCGCGCCCGCGGTGTAGCATGCACCGCAGGCGACGAACGAGAAAGGATCCACCGTGAACCAGCGCTATCGACCGATCACGCGCCTGGGCCTGGGCGGTACCGGGCTGGGCGACATGTACCACACCACCCTTGATGCCGCGGCCCATGCGACCGTCGACGCCGCCTGGGAAGCCGGCATCCGCTACTTCGACACCGCGCCGCACTACGGCGCCGGCCTGTCCGAGCACCGCTTCGGCCAGGCCCTGCGCCGCCATCCACGCCACGAGTACACGCTGTCGACCAAGGTCGGGCGCCTGCTGGCGCCTCACCTGCCCGGCGAAATCGAGGCGCCCTTTGTCGGCGCCCTGCCCTTCAAACGCGTGATCGACTACACGGCCGACGGCGTGCGCCGCTCGGTCGAGGACAGCCTGCAGCGCCTGGCGCTCGGCCATATCGACATCGCCTACGTGCACGACCTTTCGCCCGACATGTTCGGCAGCGAATTCGAGCGCCACTACCGGGTCGCGGCCGGCAAGGGCGGCGCCTTCGAGGGCATGGTCAAGCTGCGCGAAGAAGGCATCGTCAAGGCCTGGGGCCTGGGCGTGAACACGGTCGAACCCTGCCTGCGCGCGCTGCGCGATTCCGATCCCGACATCTTCCTGCTGGCCGGCCGCTACACGCTGATGGAAACCACGCCGCTGGCGGAACTGTTCCCGCTGTGCGCCCAACGAGGCGCCCACGTGGTGCTGGGCGGTCCCTTCAATTCCGGCTTCCTGGCCGGCGGCGAGCACTACGACTACCAGCCGGCCAGCCCTGAGCAGCGCCAGCGCCGCGAGCACATGCGCCAGGTCGCGAGCCGCCACCACGTCGACCTGGCCGCGGCGGCGCTGCAGTTCGGCGTCGCGCATCCCGTAGTGGCGGCGACCATCCCCGGCGCCAGCAGTCCGGAGCACCTGCGCCGCAATGCGACCCTGATGCACACCGAGATTCCGGCGGCGTTCTGGGAAGAGCTGCGCGCCGAGGGGCTGGTGCCGCAGGAGGCGCCGCTGCCGCCGCGGAAAGCTGTTGCCTAGGCCGGCTATCTGCTACGCTTTCGGGATCGATATCCTTGAGAGCAAGCATGGCAACCGAACTGAGTTTCGTCGAGTACGTCCTTGAAACCGCGCGTCTCGGCGAACGCCTGACGTACAAAAAGCTGTTCGGCGAATACGCGCTCTACCTCGACGAAAAAGTCGTCGCCTTCGCCTGCGACAACAGCCTCTTCATCAAGCCCTCGAAGGCCGTGGCCAGCCTGGCGCCGGACCTGCCGCAGGGTCCGCCCTACCCCGGCGCCAAGGATTACCCGATCGCCGACGAACTGCTCGACGATCCCGCGCAGCTGCGCCGCCTGATCGAGGAGACTGCCGCGCTGATGCCGCTGCCAAAGCCGAAGAAGAAGGCCGGGAAGGCTGCAGCTTGAGACGACAAGGCGTGCACCGTAGCCGCCTCCGGCAAGCGTGCCGGATTTACGGCATCATTTATCTCCTCGATAGCACACCAACAAGGAGAAATCGATGACCAGCAGCTCGAACCCCTTCTCGACCTATGTCCCGCCGCGCGTCTGGTCGCCCGCCACGCCGTCGGGCGGCGCCTTCGCCAACATCAACCGCCCGATCGCCGGCGCCACCCACGAGCAGGAACTGCCGGTCGGCAAGCATCCGCTGCAGCTGTATTCGCTGGGCACGCCCAACGGGCAGAAGGTCACGATCATGCTCGAGGAGCTGCTGGCCGCCGGCCACAGCGGCGCCGAATACGATGCCTGGCTCATCAAGATCAACGAGGGTGCGCAGTTCGGCAGCGGCTTCGTCGAGATCAACCCGAACTCGAAGATCCCGGCCCTGGTCGACCGCAGCGGCGACAAACCGGTGCGTGTGTTCGAATCCGGCTCCATCCTGGTCTACCTGGCCGAGAAATTCGGCGCCTTCCTGCCGACCGAGCTGCCGGCCAGGACCGAGACCTTCAACTGGCTGATGTGGCAGATGGGCTCGGCGCCCTTCGTGGGCGGCGGCTTCGGCCACTTCTACGCCTATGCGCCGGAAAAGCTGGAGTACCCGATCAACCGCTACGCGATGGAAACCAAGCGCCAGCTCGACGTGCTGGACCGCCTGCTGGCCGAGCGCCGCTTCATCACCGGCGACGAGTACACCATCGCCGACATGGCGATCTGGCCCTGGTACGGCTTGATGGTGATGGGCGAGCTGTACGAGGCCGGCGAATTCCTGTCCGTGCACAAGTACCAGCAGGTGCGGCGCTGGGCCGACGAGGTAGCGCAGCGTCCGGCGGTCGCCCGCGGCCGCAGGGTCAACCGGGTGCGCGGCAAGCCCGAGGAGCAGGTGGCCGAGCGCCACGACGCGTCCGACCTGGACTGATTTTCCGGTCCCGTTTCCGGCTGGGTTCGCGGGCAGTCCTGGGCGGGCCTAGCGGGATCGGCGCGGCATCAGCGCGCCGAGCAGACGGGTGTACAGGGTATGGGCGAACGAACGGGTCGGGATCGCCTGGCCGAGTGGGCCGGCGTAGTTGCAGCGCTGGGTGATGGGCATGTTGATTGTCTCCAATTTCTTATCAGAATAATCACACTGCATGAGGCCTTCTGTGCGCCACCTCGCATAAGGAGATCAACCCGGCACAATTGATCCTCCTCAGATACGCTTAAGTCCTGCCTCTTACCCTGATTGGGTTGTACCGACAACCACACCACCAGGAGAACTGTCATGACCTATTCGGAACGCGACAAATACGGCATGTACAAGGACACCACCGGCCGCGCCGGCCCCGGCCCCTCGCTGATGGGTGCCGACACCCTGCTCGGCGACGGCGTCGTCAATGCCGCCAACGAAGACCTGGGCGACATCAAGGAAATCATGCTCGACATGAACACCGGCCAGGTCGCCTATGCGGTACTGTCCTTCGGCGGCTTCCTCGGCATGGGCGAAAAGCTGTTCGCCGTGCCCTGGCAGGCACTCCACCTGGACACCGTCAACAAACGCTTCGTGCTGGACGTCGAAAAGGAAAGCCTGCAGAACGCGCCCGGCTTCAACAAGGACGCCTGGCCCGACATGGCCGACGAACGGTGGGCCAGCTCGGTCCACAGCTTCTACGGCACCGACCCGACCCGCAGCGGCGCGCCCAGCATGGGCCCTGACGTCGGCATGCGCGGCACGCCGGGCGGCGCCGGCTCGATGTCCGGGACGGGCGCGGGCATGGGCGGCCTGGGCGCCGGCCATGCGGGCGGCACCGGTACCACGGGCGCGGGCCTTGCCTCGGGCGTGGGCGGCGGCGCCGGTGCGGGCGATCTCGGGGCCGGCAGCGCCGGCGGCAGCGGGAGTAGCGCTGGCAGTGGTGCCGGCATCAGCACCGATCCGCGTGCCGGCAACGTGGGCGGCGACAAGGATATAAGCAAGATCCGCGGTAGCAATATCGGCTGACACGCCAACCGCGGCGGCGCCGCGCGGCGGTGATTACCTGGGACGTAATCGCCGCGCGGCGCTTTGCCCGGCACACTGGTCTCCATCGATTCACCACCCACAGGAGACCAGCATGAACCACGCCACCATCATCGCCGACCGCTACCTCGCCGTCTGGAATGAGCGCGACGACATCACCCGGCGCGCCCGCATCGCCCAGCTGTTCGCGGCCGGCGCCACCTACACCGATCCGATGATGCGCGGCAGCGGCATCGAAGGCATCGACAGCATGATCGCCGCCGCCCAGCGGCAATTCCCCGGCCACCGCTTCTGCCTGCACGGCACGCCGGACGGGCACAACGACGTCGTGCGCTTCTCGTGGACGCTGGCCCCGGAAGGTCCCGGCGCGCCGGTCGCGAAGGGCAGCGATGTCGCCTACGTCGACGGTCACGGGCGCCTGGTCAAGGTGACCGGTTTCCTCGACGCTGCCTGAGGGGACGGCCATGAATGCACATGTTGCCACCCCGGATGGCGTCCACCTGTTCTACCGCGACTGGCCCGGCAGCCAGGCGCAGGCCGGCACCGTCCTGTTCGTCGGCGGCTGGTCCATGGCATCGAGCTCCTGGGGCTACCAGATGATGGCCCTGCACCAGCGCGGGCTGCGCTGCATCGCCTTCGACCGCCGCGGCCACGGCCGCTCCAGCGATCCGGGCGGCGGCTACGACTTCGATACCCTGGCCGGCGACATCGCCGCCGTCATCGACGCGCTAAACCTGCGCAAGGTGACGCTGGTCGGCCACTCGATGGGCTGCAACGAGATCGTCCGCTACCTGAGCCGCTTCGGCAGCAGCCGCGTCGAGCGCATCGCCCTGCTCGGGCCGATGACGCCGGGTGTGACGCTGTCGCAGGCCAACCCGGAGGGCGTCGACCCGACCTTGCTGGAGCAGTTCCGCAGCCTGCAGCTGCTGCGCGATTTTCCGCTCTGGATCGAGGAGAACATCGAGCGTTTCGTACCGGGCGCGAACGCCACCACCAGGGCCTGGCTGGCCGCGATGGCCCTCGATACCTCGCTGCAGGCCCTGCACGACTGCCACGCCGCGGTCCAGGGCGCCGACATGGCCGATGAACTACGCTCGATCGACGTGCCGGTGCTGATCGTGGCCGGCGACCGCGACGTCTCGGCCCCGCTCGATCTGACCGCGCGCCGCAGCGCGGCCCTGATCCCGAACGTGCGCCTGCACGTGATCGAAGGCGCGGCGCACGGCATGTTCCTGACCCATGTGGAGCGCGTGAATGCGGATCTGCTTGAGTTCATCAAGGAGCCCGGTTACATTGGGCGCGACTGAACAGGAGCGCACATGGACGACATGGACGGCCGCGCCGGCAGCGGCGCCGGCTATGGGAGTGGTTACTTCAGCGACTTCGCCTCCGCGCTGCGCTATTGGCGCACGCGGCGCGGCGTCAGCCAGCTGCGGCTGTCCGCGGACAGCGGGGTCTCGCAGCGCCACCTGAGCTTCCTGGAGAGCGGCCGTTCGCAGCCCAGCCGCGACCTGATCCTGAAGCTCGGCATTGCGCTCGACGTCCCGCTCCGCCAGCGCAACGCGATGCTGCTGGCGGCCGGCTTCGCGCCCGCCTACCAGGAACGCAGCCTGTCCGACCCCGAGCTGGCCAGCGTGATGCAGGCCCTCGAATTCATGCTGCGCCAGCAGGCGCCCTTCCCCGCGCTGGTGGTCGACCGCCTGTGGAACCTGGTGATGTTCAACGAGCCCGCCGCCGGGATGATGAAGTGGCTGCTCGGGATGCCCGCGGATGCCGCGATCCCGCGCGACGGCTCGATCAACGTGCTGCGCCTGATGCTCAGCCCCGACGGCCTGCGCCCGCGCCTCCTCAACTGGGAAGCCGTGTGCGCCGACAGCCTGCTGTGGATCCAGAGGGAGGCCATGGCCGACGGCCCGGGCAGCGAAGCCACCGCGCTGCTGGCCGAGCTGTCCGGCCTGCCCGGCATGCCTTCCGTCGGCCATGTTCCGAACCTGGAGCGGCGCGCTTTACCCTTCCTGCCGCTGCAGATCGCGCACGAGGGCGTGCGCCTGAACCTGTTCACCACCATCACCACCCTAGGCACGCCGCACGACGTCACGGTGCACGAGCTGCGGCTGGAGTCCTTCTTCCCGGCCGATGCGACGTCCGGCGACTGGTTCCGTGAAAGGTTCGGACGATGAAGACGCCGCTGCGCCTCTGGATCGCCGGCATGGCGGCCACGCTGATCCAGCCGCTGATCTACGCCGCGGCGCATGCCCATTATTTTATGTCGGTCCTGGAAGCGCCGACGGTGGCCCTGGTCCTCGCGATGCACTTCGCCTTTGCCGCCGTCTGCGTGTTCGTCGTCGGCGTGCCGCTCTTCCTGCTACTGCGCCGCACGGGACGCCTCGGCTGGGCCACGGTCGCCATCGGCGGCTTCGTCATCGGGGCGCTGCCGGCGTGGCTGGGCGATGGCGAGGGTGTGCTGCTCGCCGGGCTGAAGGGACTGGCCGGGGCCCTGGTGTTCTACGCGGTCTGGCGCCGGCTCGGCGACGTGCGCCCTGCCTGACACGCAACTCGCGCCGCCGGTGCGCAACTCGCGCCGCCCGGCTGCGCTTCGTCGCATGGCTTCTCACCGCTGCCCCGCGTGGGGCAAAGTGGGCGCACCTCAACGCACACTACGGAGAACGCCATGCTGCAGCAAATCCTGACCCATACCCCCGCCTACGTCTGGATCATCCTCGCCGTTCTGGTCTGGCGCGGCACGGCCGCCCTGCGCGACCGCGAGATGACGGTCCGCAGCCTGTTCATCGTCCCGGCCATCATGCTGGCGCTGTCGCTGCAGGACGTGGTCGCGAAGTTCGGCCCGAACGCCTTGCCGCTGGGAGCATGGGCCGCCGCTGCAGCCGCCACCGCGCTGCTGGTGTGGAAGTTCGGCCGCAGCCGCACCGCGCCTGCCGCCACGCCCGGCAGCGTGATGGTGCGCGGCAGCTGGGTGCCGCTGGCGATGATGATGGCGATCTTCTTCACCAAGTACGCGGCCTCGGTGCTGCTGGCGGTAATGCCGCATGCGCGCCAGGATGCGCTGGTCGCAGCCGCCGTGTGCGCCCTGTTCGGCGTCTTCAGCGGCTGCTTCCTGGGCCGCCTGGCACGCGACGTGGCGGGTTTGCGCGGCATGCCGGTGGCTGCAGGCGCCGCGGCTCAGGCCAGCTGAGCTTCCAGGAACTCCACACACACCCGCAGCTTGGCCGAACCGGCCAAACGCTGCGGATACACGGCGCAGACATTGGCCTCCTGCGTGTACTCGGGCAGCACCGGCAGCAGGCGGCCGGCGTCCAGGTGCGGCTGGACGTCCCACAAGGAACGCAGCACGATGCCCGCGCCTTCGACGGCCCAGCGCAGGGCGATCTCGCCGTGGTTGGTGGACAGCGGCCCCGACACCTTGACCGTCTCCTCGCCATGCCGCCCGTGCAGGCGCCACACGCCGAAGGGATGGTCGCGCTCCTTGATGGCCAGGCACTGGTGGCCCGTGAGCTCCTGCAGGTTCTTCGGCACGCCACGGCGCGCCAGGTAGTCCGGCGCCGCGCACAGGATGCGGTGGTTGTCCATCAGGCGCCGCGCGATCAGCTTGGGCGCGATATCGTCGCCGATCCGCACGTCGAGGTCGAAGCCTTCGGCCACCGGATCGACCAGGCGGTCGAACACCTCGAAGCGGATCTGCAGCGCCGGATAGGCGGCGACCAGCTTCGCGATCGCCGGCGCCACGATATTCCGGCCGAAGCCGAAGCTGCTGCAGATGCGCACGCGCCCGGCCGGCTCGCGGCGGCGCTCCGAGACTTCGTCGACCAGGTCGTCGAGGTTCTCGAGGATGGCCTGGGCGCGCGCGAAGACCCGCTCGCCGTCTTCCGTGATCACGACCCGCCGGGTGGTGCGCTGGAACAGGCGCACGCCCAGCAGCCCCTCCAGCACCCCGATGCGCTTGCTGACATAAGCGGCCGACATGCCGAGTTCGGCCGCCGCGCCGGCGAAGCTTCCCTTGCGCACCACGGTCACGAATACCCTGAGATCTTCGTTTTCGAGCAGATTATTCACGATTCGTGTTTCCTGAAGCTACATTTGGCACGATTATAAACGCAGCGTTTCTGGCTATCCTGAGCATATTCGTTCAATCGCCAGGAAGGAAACAGTATGAAAACGCATAAGATCGCCGTGATCGCCGGGGACGGCATCGGCAAGGAAGTCATGCCCGAAGGCTTGCGCGCGCTGGAAGCCGCGGCACGCCGTTTCGATATCCCGCTCGAACTCACGACCTTCGCCTGGGCCGACTGCGACTACTACGCCAAACATGGCCAGATGATGCCGGACGATTGGAAGCAGCAGCTCGACGGCTTCGAGGCCATTTACTTCGGCGCCGTGGGCTGGCCGGCCACGGTGCCGGACCATGTTTCGCTATGGGGTTCGCTGCTCAAGTTCCGCCGCGAGTTCGACCAGTACGTGAACCTGCGCCCGGTGCGCCTGATGCCGGGCGTGCCCTGCCCGCTCGCCAACAAGCAGCCGGGCGACATCGATTTCTACGTGGTCCGTGAAAACACCGAAGGCGAGTACTCCTCGGTCGGCGGACGCATGTTCGAAGGGACCGAGCGCGAGATCGTGCTGCAGGAAGCCATCTTCAGCCGCCACGGCACCGACCGCATCCTGAAGTACGCCTTCGAGCTCGCGCAAAAGCGTCCGAAGAAGCACCTGACCGCCGCCACCAAGTCGAACGGCATCGCGATCTCGATGCCCTACTGGGACGAGCGCCTGGCCGCGATGGGCGAATCCTATCCGGAGGTCGCCTGGGACAAGTACCACGTCGATATCCTGGCCGCGCGCTTCGTGCTGTCGCCGGAGCGCTTCGACGTGGTGGTCGCGTCGAACCTGTTCGGCGACATCCTGTCCGACCTCGGCCCGGCCTGCACCGGCACGATCGGCATCGCGCCCTCGGCCAACCTCGATCCCGAGCGCCGCTTCCCCTCGCTGTTCGAACCGGTGCACGGCTCCGCGCCCGACATCTACGGCAAGAACATCGCCAACCCGATCGCGATGATCTGGTCCGGCGCGATGATGCTGGACTTCCTCGGCCAGGGCGAGGCCCGCTACACCGCGGCCCACGACGCCATCCTGCGCGCCATCGAGTGGTGTCTGGTCGAGGGGCCGCGCACGCCGGACATGCAAGGTGCGGCCAGCACCACCGAAGTCGGCGAGGCGATCGGCCGCTACCTGCTCAGCGAGGCTTGAGCAGCGCGCGGAAGGCCTTCAATGCGGCCGGATGGTAGATGGTGGCATGGGTCTCGCCCGGCCACGCTTCGTAGCTGAAGTCCAGGCCCGGCGCCTTGCCGAGACTGGACCTCATCGCCGGATCGACGTCCGGCAGACCATCGGCGCTGAACGCGATGTGCAGCGCCTTCCTGCCCGTGATCCTGGGCGCTTGCGCAGTCAGGCGCTTCGCCAGTTGGCGGTCGTTCCACCACAGGCTGGGATCGATGGCGATGTAGGTGTCGAACAGGTCGGGCTCCAGCGCCAGCGTCTCGACCACGAACAGCCCGGCCAGCGATTCGCCGACGATCGCCCGCTCGCCCGTGACGCGGTAGCGCTTTTCCACTTCCGGCATCAGCTCGGTGCGGATGAAGTTGCGGTAGGCCTGCGAGCCGCCGACCACGGGCGCGATCGTGCGGTCCTTCGCGACCTCGGTGGGGCCGGTGAGGTCGCGGCGGCGCTGGGTGTTCTCGATGCCGACCAACAGGAAGGGCCGCATGGTGCCATTGCCGGCGCCGACCTGCAGCAGGCCGGCCACGTGGAGGAAGTCTTCCAGCATGCCGCCGTCCGGCATGTACAGCACCGGCAGCGGCGTGCCTGCCGGGATGCCGGCCGGGACGTAGACGTTGATGCGGCGGATCTCGCCGAGCGCGGTGGAGGCGATGGTCCAGGTGTCGCCGATCGAGAGCGGCACGGCTGCGGATGCCGTTACCGGCGCCGCCGGCGCAGCGGTACTCGCAAAGGCCAGCATCGCGGCCAGCGCCAGGGTATGTAACTTCATCGCAGCATCGACTCCCACACTTTTTGCAAACGTTTGGAAGACACCGGCATCGGCGTCCTCAGCTCCTGCGCGAACAGCGACACGCGCAGCTCTTCCAGCATCCAGCGGAAATCCGTCATGCGCGGATCCAGGTTTTTCAGCGGCTGGTTCTTGATGGTGCGCTGGAACTGGGTCGCTGCCGTCTGCCACTCCGCCATCAGCTGGGCGTCGCGCGCCGTATTCGTGCGCAGCTTCTCGAGACGCACGTTCATCGCCTTCAGGTAGCGCGGGAAGTGGGCCAGCTGGCTGTACTCGGTCTCGGCGATGAAGCGCTTGTGCACCAGCTCCTTCAACTGCGCCTGCATGTCCGCAGCCACCGCCGGCGGCAGGTTCTGCAGGCGCTTGGGCATGCCGTGGAACTCGGCCAGCACCTGCCCCACCAGGCGCGCGATCTCGTTGATCAAGAGGCCGATGCGGCCCTTGCCCTCGTCCTTGCGCTTGTTGAAGGTGGCGGCATCAATCGGCAGCGGGTCCTGCAAACAGGCGATGTCGATGGCCTTGTTGACGATCTGCTCGCGCAAGTCGTCCTGCGAACCGACCGACATGAACTGCATGCCCATCTGCTGCAGGCCGGGGATGTTCTTCTCGGCGAACTTCAACTGGTCCTTGAACTGCAGCGCGAACAGGCGGCGCAGGCCGATGCGGTGGGTGCGCGCGGCCACGTTGGGGTCGTCGAAGACTTCGAGGTCGCAATGGGTAATTTTGTCGACCAGGGCCGGGAAGCCGATCAGGGTCAGCTTGCCCTGATTGATCTCCAGCAGCTCCGGCAGCTCGCCGAAAGTCCAGCTGGTGATATTGGTGTGCTGGCTGACGCCGGTGTTGGCCGGAGCCTGTGGCGCTTCCTTCCCCTTCGCAGCCGGCGCATTCGCAACCGGGGCCGGGGCAGCAGCCGAGCCGGACGCGGCACCGGGCTTGCCAAACGCCGCCTGCGCCCGCGCCTGCCCGCTGGCCACGGCCGCCGGCGTCGATTCCGCCATGCGCTGGAAGCTCTGGCGCGCCTGGCCGCCCAGCTCCGCCTGCAGGGTCGCCAGGTTGCGCCCCATCTCGAGCTGGCGGCCATGCTCGTCGACCACCTTGAAATTCATGGCCAGGTGGGCCGGCAGGGTCTCCAGCTTGAAGTCGGTGGTCAGCACGCGCGCGCTGGTGTGCTGGTGGATGTCCGCGATCAGGGCGTCGATCAGGTCGCCGCGGCCGAAGCGCACCGGGTCCTGGTTGCGCTCGAAGAAGCCGGCCGCGTAGTCCGGCAGCGGCACGCAGTGGCGGCGCAGCTTTTGCGGCAGGGACTTCAGCAGCAGCTGCACTTTTTCCTTCAGCATGCCCGGCACCAGCCAGCCCGGGCGCTCCTGCGGGATCTGGTTCAGCGCGAACAGCGGCACGCTCAAAGTGACGCCGTCGCGCGGGCTGCCCGGCTCGAAGTGATAGCTCAAGGCCATCTCGATGCCGGTCACGTTCATGGTCTTCGGGAACAGCTCGGTGGTGACGCCGGCCGCCTCGTGACGCATCAGCTCCTCCTTGTTCAGGAAGAGCAGCTTGGGGTTGTCGCGCGAGGCGTCCTTGTACCACTTCTCGAAGCCGGCGCCGTTCACGATGTCGCCCGGGATCTCCTTGTCGTAGAAGGCCGCGATCAGCTGGTCGTCGACCAAAACGTCCAGGCGCCGCGACTTGTGCTCGAGGTTCTCGATTTCGCGGATCAGCTTGTGGTTGTGCGCGAAGAAGGGCGCACGGGTTTCGTAATCGCCCGCCACCAGCGCGTCGCGGATCAGGATCTCGCGCGCCTCCTGCGGATTGATGTTGGCGTAGTTGATGCGGCGCTGGCTGTAGACGACGATGCCATACAGGGTCGCGCGCTCGCTCGCCGTCACCTGGGCGCTGCGCTTTTCCCAGCGCGGCTCGCCCCAGGATTTCTTCAGGAGGTGCCCGCCGATCTTCTCGATCCACTCGGGCTGGATCTGCGCCAGCGTGCGCGCATACAGGCGCGTGGTCTCAACCAGCTCCGCCGCCATCACCCACTTGCCCGCCTTCTTGCCCAGATAGGAACCCGGCCAGATGTGGAACTTGATGCCGCGCGCGCCGAGGTAGGCGCCCGAATCGTCTTCCATCTTGTAGCCGATGTTCCCCAGCAGGCCGGTGAGCAGCGCCATGTGCAGCTGCTCGTAGGTAGCCGCGGCGTCGCTCAGGCGCCAGCCTTGCTCCTTGACGATGGTGAGCAGTTGCGAGTGCACGTCGCGCCACTCGCGCAGGCGCAGCTGCGAGAGGAAGTTCTCGCGGCAAGTTTCCATCAGCTGGCGGTTCGACTTCTTGTGCTCGATGGCCTGCTCGAACCAGCGCCAGATCTTGATATAGCTGAGGAACTCGCTCTTCTCGTCGGCGAATTTCTTGTGCTTCTCGTCGGCCTGCTGCTGGTACTCCATCGGCCGGTCGCGCGGGTCCTGCACCGACAGCGCCGAGGCGATGATCAGCATCTCGGTCAGGCAGTTGTTGTCCACGGCGGCCAGGATCATGCGGCCCACGCGCGGGTCGAGCGGCAGCTTGGCCAGCTTGCGGCCCATGGCGGTCAGCTCGTTGGCATCGTCGACCGCGCCCAGTTCCTGCAGCAACTGGTAACCGTCGGCGATCGCGCGGCCCTGCGGCGGTTCGACGAAGGGGAAGGTCTCCACATCCGTCAGGTGCAGGGACTTCATGCGCAGGATGACGGAGGCCAGCGAGGAACGCAGGATCTCCGGGTCCGTGAATTTCGGACGCTGCAGGAAATCGTCTTCCTCGTACAGGCGGATGCAGACGCCGTCGGCCACGCGGCCGCAACGGCCGGCGCGCTGGTTGGCCGCCGACTGCGCGATGCTTTCCACCTGCAGCTGCTCGACCTTGTTGCGGTAGCTGTAGCGTTTTACACGGGCCAGGCCGGAGTCGACCACGTAGCGGATGCCGGGCACGGTCAGCGAAGTCTCGGCTACGTTCGTCGCCAGCACGATGCGGCGCGCGTTGGTGGTCTTGAAGACGCGGTCCTGCTCCTCCACCGACAGGCGGGCGAACAGCGGCAGGATCTCGACGTGCGGCGGATGCTGCTTGCGCAAGGCTTCGGCGCAGTCGCGGATCTCGCGCTCGCCGGGCAGGAAGACCAGCACGTCGCCCTGCCCCAGGCGGCACAGTTCATCCACGCCATCGACCACGGCGTCGATCAGGTCGCGCTTGTCGCGCGCGGCCTGGGCTTTCGAGACCGCCTTGCCGTCGCTGGCAGGAGCGGCGGCCACCGGGTCGCGGTCGACCGGGCGGTAGCGCACCTCGACCTTGTACAGGCGGCCCGAGACTTCGATCACCGGCACCGGCTTCTCGGGCGTGCCGAAGTGGCGCGCGAAGCGGTCGGCGTCGATGGTCGCCGAGGTGATGATGATCTTCAGGTCCGGGCGGCGCGGCAGGATCTCTTTCAGGTAGCCGAGCAGGAAGTCGATGTTCAGGCTGCGTTCGTGGGCCTCGTCGATGATGATCGTGTCGTAGGCTTTCAGCAGCGGGTCGGTCTGGGTCTCGGCCAGCAGGATACCGTCGGTCATCAGCTTGACCCAGGCGCCCGGCTGCAGCGTGTCGTTGAAGCGCACCTTGTAGCCGACGTGCTCGCCCAGCGGCGTGCCCAGTTCGTGGGCGATGCGCTTGGCGGTGCTCGATGCGGCGATACGGCGCGGCTGCGTATGGCCGATCATGCCCTTCTCGCCGCGGCCCAGCTCCAGGCAGATCTTCGGCAGCTGGGTCGTCTTGCCGGAACCGGTTTCGCCGGAGACGATGATGACCTGGTGCTTCGACAAGGCCTCGGCGATCTCCTTGCGGCGGCCGGAGACCGGCAGGTCTTCGGGGAAGGTAATCGTCGGCAGCGGCGTGCGCATCGGCGGCTTGCGTTCGCCGCGCGGCTGCTCCTTGCGCCCTTCTTCACGCGGACGACGCTCACCCTCACCGGCCTTGCGTTGCTGGCCACGTTCACCGCCTTGCGGCGCGGCGGCCGGCGCACGCACCTTCGCCTGCGCGAGCGCGTTCGCCAGCGCACCTTGCGGGCTGCGTCCACCACCCTGGCGACCATCGCCGCCACGGCGCTCGCCCGCCTCGCGGTGCACGCGTTCCGGCTTGGCCTGCAGCTCCGGCGTCTTAGTCAGCGGCGCGCGCATGTCGGCGCCGCCGGCATCCTTGCGTGGCTGGTTCGGATTGCGGTCGGGGGAAGCTGCGCGCGCCGGGCTCGGCGAAGGCTTGTTACTCTGTTCAGACATTGATTTTTACAAGGTATTTGGTGCGCAAGTCGCGCAGCCAATTATAATGCGGCAAATGGAAAACCCTACCCAATTCGTCCAGTGGCTGCGCTCGGTCGCGCCGTATATTCATGCATTCGGCGGCAAGACTTTCGTCGTCGCCTTCCCCGGTGAACTCGTCGCCTCCGGCGCCCTGCCGGTGCTGGCCCAGGACTTGTCCCTGCTGGTCGGCCTCGGCATCCGCGTCGTGCTGGTGCACGGCTCGCGGCCCCAGGTCGCCGAGCAGCTCGGCCTGCGCAACGTCGAGGGACGCTTCCATAACGGCGTGCGCATCACCGACAGCGCGGCGATGGAGTGCGCGAAGGAAGCGGCCGGCGAACTGCGCCTGGATATCGAAGCGGCCTTCAGCCAGGGTTTACCGAATACGCCGATGTCGAATGCGCATATCAGCGTCGTCTCGGGTAACTTCGTGACCGCGCGCCCGCTTGGCGTGATCGACGGCGTCGACTTCGAACTGACCGGCGTCACCCGCAAGATCGCGGCCGAAAAGATCCACCCGATCCTGCAGACCGAAGACAATATCGTGCTGCTGTCGCCGCTGGGTTTCTCGCCGACCGGCGAGGTGTTCAACCTGACCATGGAGGACGTGGCCGCGCAGGCCGCCATCGCCCTGCATGCCGAAAAGCTCATCTTCATTACCGAAACGCCGATGATGAAGGACGCCGCCGGCGCCGAGATCCGCGAACTGTCCTCGCACCAGGCCGAAGCCGTGCTGCAGGCGGGCTTCCTGCCGGCCGACGCCTCGTTCTACCTGCAGCATGCGATCAAGGCCTGCAACAGCGGCGTCGACCGCTCGCACATCGTGCCTTACGAGATGGACGGCTCGGCCCTGCTCGAGCTGTTCACCCACGACGGCGTGGGCACCATGATCAGCCACGAGAACCTGGAAAGCCTGCGACAGGCCACAATTGAGGACGTCGGCGGAATTATCAAGCTCATCGAGCCGCTGGAAGCCGACGGCACCCTGGTCAAGCGCCCGCGCGAGCTGATCGAACGCGAGATCGACCACTTCTCCGTCATCGACCACGATGGCGTGATCTTCGGCTGCGCCGCCCTCTACCCTTTCCCGGGCGAGAAGATGGGCGAGATGGCCTGCCTGACCGTGAGCCCGGACGCCCAGACCCAGGGCGACGGCGAACGCATCCTGAAGAATATCGAGAACCGCGCGCGCGCCGCCGGCCTCACGAAACTCTTCGTGCTGACTACCCGCACCGCGCACTGGTTCAAGAAGCGCGGCTTCGTCCCGGCCACCGTCGACGACCTGCCGAAGGACCGCGCCCACATGTATAACTGGCAGCGCCGGTCGCAGATTTTCATCAAGACCTTATAATCTAGGTTTTCCCGAATCGAACCAGGAGCAAGAACATGGCCCGCACCGTCCACTGCGTCAAACTGAACAAGGAAGCCGAAGGACTGGACTTTCCGCCCTACCCTGGCGAACTGGGCAAGAAGCTGTACGAAAGCGTGTCGAAGGAAGCGTGGCAGGGCTGGCTCAAGCACCAGACCATGCTGATCAACGAAAACCGCCTGAACATGGCCGACGCCCGCGCACGCAAGTATCTGGCAACCCAGATGGAACGCCATTTCTTCGGCGAAGGCGCCGACCAGGCTGCCGGCTACGTGCCGCCGACCGCCTAAGTACCCAGAAGTTCTTCGGGCGGCGTGTCCTGCGTCGCCCAACCCTGCCGCCTTTGCGCCGCCAGCCGGCAAATTTCTTTTCATTCTTTTTTGCTGCCGCGTCTTACTCAATAGATCGGTGAATAGTTTTTCTTCGCAATATTTCAAATAAAACCGGTACTGCTCGCAAGGAATTGGTGCACTGCAGATTACGCAAGTCATCCTTTGCCCGCGATCTAAAGTGCGCCTCGTAAAGCCCGGAACCGAACAGGAGCGCCGAGCGTCTGTCATGCCTGCACTGCACGTTTATCGCGAAAGGCAAACATGACTGATCCATTGCGAAGATTAAAAGATCCCGTAATCAATGAAGACGGGAGCCTGCATGTACGCACGGTTCTGACGCCGACCAGTTTGAAGACACGCGGCCTGGTGTACAAAGGTTCTAACAAAGTTGTTCCGGTCATATTTATTCCGGGAACTATGGGAACTAATCTGCGGGTCAGGCGCGATGTACCCTTGCCAGCAGGCTATCCGCTCAGACCCGGCGAACCGGCATGGCGGCCGCCGAACAGCGATAGTGCCGCCCTGCTTTATGCTACCGATTGGAAAAAGCGAAGCCCGAGAATGCGCCAGCTGATTCTTCATCCGGACTATGTAGAAGTCGACGATAGCGGCGACCTGGATATCGGTTCTTGCTATCTGGAACGCAGCGTCATGCGCGAACGCGGCTGGGGAGAAATCTTCAATGGCTCCTACGGCACCTTGCTGTTCGAACTGCAGAGCCATCTGGAAATGACTTTCCAGTTCGACGCGCTGAATAAACGGCACATCCGTAGCCGCTGGAAAGAAGTCATGCAGGCAATGGAAGGCGATACGCTCAAGCGCTGGGGGGTGCGCTCGGTGGCGCCTTTGACTGAAGCCGAATTGGAAAAATATGCCGAGTACCAATATCCAATCTATGCCTGCGGCTACAACTGGTTACGATCTTGCGGCGAATCGGCAAAGCGCCTGGAAAAGCGTATTCAGGACATCATCGACTGGTGGAACAAGCGCAAACATCAGTGCGAGAAAGTCATTCTTATCACCCATTCGATGGGCGGCTTGGTTGCGCGTGCCTGTGCGAAACGAATTCCCGACAAGATTGCAGGGGTGATCCATGGCGTGATGCCAGCGCTAGGGACGCCTCTGGCCTACCGCCGCCTGGCCTGCGGCACCGAATGCGAAGGTCCGGTCAACGGCAAGGTCGATAACTTCAAGGCAGGCAAGTTTGCCGACATCGCCGGCCGGCGGCCCGAGGATACGACGCCGGTCATGGCGGTGTCGCCTGGTGCGCTCGAACTGCTGCCCAACCAGATGCATCCGCGGCCCTGGCTGCACGCCAGCGTCGTGAACGCGCCTGCTCATGGCGAACGCCGTGACGCATCCAACGACTGCCTGCATTTACCAAGTGAATCTCAGCCGAATCCCTACGATTTATATCGCGATATGAGCTCGTGGTATAGGTTAATCAATCCGGGTTTGGCCGATCCTGCCAAGCTATACAAGAAAGAAGGCGAGGTGGGCAAAAAAATTAACGAGGCCATTTCAATCGCAGAAAAGTTTCACCAATGGCTTTCGGACTATTACCACCCTCTCAGCTTCGCTTACTACGGCGCAGATAAGAATCATCCGAGTTACGGACAGATCCGCTGGGTGGCGCAGGCCTCCAGCGTGTATTCACCAGTGCCAGTTACTGCCGCAAATATTCGAAGCGCAAAATGTCTGGCCCATGGACCCGACGGTAGCCGGACGGTGGAAGTCGAGGGCAAGATGGTTCTTACTTTTTCCATCGAGCAGCAGGAATCGACGGGCGACGATACTGTGTCGGACCAATCCGGCGCGGGCCCGAAAGGCAAGGTCAAGACCTTATTTGCCACGCATGGCTATCGTCATCAGGAAAGCTACAAGCATCACGACAGCATCCTGCTGACCTGCTACTGCATCGTCAAAGTTGTCCAGGAATTCGGCAAGAATGGATAAGCCAAAAAAGAAGGTGCATCCATTTTTCGGTGTCTTGGCGACACTCTATGGGATTTATCTTCTTTACGGCATAGGAAATTCGATGATGGACCGTTATACAGTGGGACAACTCACTGAGCAGATGAAAACAGTTTGTGTTGGCAGGTTCCTTATCGATCTCCCAGCCAAGATGGACTATTCATATAGTCAAGTTTTCGTGGATGGCTTGTGGATTTCAGGGCAGGAGGAAACAAGGGAAACCTTTGACGCACGTGTCTTGACACGACAAACCGAGATCGAGGCTGAACAAAACGAACTTGGCAAGAAAAGCCTGGAAAAGCTCGACCAATATGACAATCACGGGTTTGTCGGAAAAATTTTCATATTCGGCAGGACCATTACAAAAGGACAAGAAAATGGGAAACCGGTGGAATGGATAAACGTGAAGCTGGAAGCCTATGTCCATTCGAATGGGAAAAGTTTTAACTTTAAGGCCGATGGCTATGACGCAGAACGCGTCGGCGACTTGCGCAAGCTGATCGACAAACTGCGGCTCGTCCCGGCGAACGAGATTCCTATGGCCGCGGGCTTCTGCTTTGGTCCCGGCATGTTCGTGGAACCCTTGTCAGCCGACGACACCGAAGGGGTAACGATCTTTGCCGGCTTCCAGGATCATCCCGACCTTGCCCTGGCCCTCACCACACGCGCCGGCACGAAACCCGACAAGGAAGACCGTCTGGCGCGCGATACGGCAGTCGACGCAGAAATGCCGCTGTGGCAAAAGCCATTGATGGACAAGCTCAGAAAAGGCAAGCGCAGCATCGACGGCATCGAAGGCGGCGAAGTGGCGGAGCGGTGGACCGAGCTGAACTTCGTGCACACCTTCGGGTTCAACTGGGAAGTGAACGGCACCGAGGACAATGTCTACGTCCCCTTCATGCACCTGGAAATGTCGACCGGCCATCCCGTGAATGCCGGCGCCCGGCCGGTGACGAGCTTCCTCGGCGAAGACGCCATGCTCCAGCTCTGGGACAAGATCTCGTCCAGCATCCGGGTGCGCCCGACCGGTGCGCCGCCGGCAAAGCGCGACGTGCCGCCAGGGCCAAAGCCGGGCGACACGGCCTCGGCAGGCGACACCTGTCCCGTATCAGGCTGGTGGCAATGCCAGGACGGCGGCAACGGCGCCAGGGTCGCGGGCGGCCAGCGCCAGTTCCTGACCAAGGGCCAGCGCATGCCGCAGGCCCTGCTGTCGCGGCCGCAATCGCTGTGGAACAAGCTGCGCGGCGTCCAGGCCAGCTACCGGCTCGAGCAACCGACCGGCTGGACGCTGGTCGATCGCCGCAGCCGCACACGGCTCCTGCCGGCGGTGCCGCCGGCTGAAGGGGGGCCCGCGGGCGCTGCCTGAACCCTTACAGCCTGCCGAAGGCTGCCAGCACCCGCATCACATCCTGCACGCCGATCTTGTCGACCCAGTCGCCATGTTCCGGCGCCGTGATCACGGTGCTGTTGGCGCGGTCGATGGGCGCCCATTCCGGATTGTTCTGCCGCATCAGTGCGATGACGGGCACGTGCACGGCATTCGCCAGGTGCATCACGGCCGTCTCCACCGAAATGATCAGTTCGCACAGGCTCAGCACGGCCGGCAGCTGGAAGAAATTGTCCTCGGCACTGAACAGGTGGGTCCGCTCCAGGCCCGCGCCGGCAAACAGCTCGCGGGCGCGCGCCAGTTCCTCGGGCACGACGTTGACCACGAAGCCGACGTCGCCCCACTCCGGCCGGCAGCGCATGGTCCGGATCAGCCCGATGACACGCTCGAGCGGCCAGCTGCGTTCCACCGACTTGGAAAACGCGTTGACGAACACGACGCGGGACGGCCTGCCGTCCACGTCCATGAAGCCCCAGTCGGCAAACTGCCGGCGCGCATAGGCGATCCAGCGGTCGGCGATGCGCAGCACCGGGAAGCGCGCCGCGCGCGGGATCTCCATGCCGAACAGCTGGGTGAACCAGCCTGCGTAGATGTCGCTGATGTGCTGGTCCGGATGCGATGCCGGCGTATAGGCCGGAATGAAGGCGTCCAGCTTGCGGTAGATGAGGCGCTTGGGCAGGTCCCAGGGCCGCACGCGCTTCTTCTGCCCGACCACGAAGCCATGCGGGCTGATGCTGCGCGCCAGGCTGGCGTATTTGTGGCGCTCCAGCACGGCCAGCGAGACCACGATCAGATACTCCTCCTGCCGCGCCTGCTCCAGCGATTCGCGATAGACCTGCGGGCTGTACGTTTCGTCATAGACCTTGGCGATGGCCGGGCACTCGGCCAGCCAGTCGTACAGCGCATACTTTTTGAGGTGGGCCCACTCGCTGGAGCGGCTGGTGCGGCGGCGCTCGTCGACCCACAAATGGATCTTCAGGTGCGGATACGCCCGCGCAAAGGCCTGGAAGCAGCCTTGCAGATAAGTGAAGTCGCCGAGGGCAAGGTGGGCGATGAAGAGGATCTTGTCGGCCTGCCGCAGCAGTGCCGGCGCAACCAGCGGGGCCGTTACGGCCGGCGCCTCGAAATGGATCGCATCGAGCCTGAGAGACTGTCCAGCTAAAACTTTCATGTTGTTCCGTTCTACACAGAAGACGATGCGAAAATTCTATGAGCAATTACCAGCAAAAAATGCAAATCAACTGTAAGAGTTCGTAAAGTTATGTCAAGACGATAGGATGCTGCACTGCAAAAATCCGCGGCGCACGCTTGAAATGGGATAGGGAGGAAATCAAGGCTGCTTACATCTGCCGGCACTGGCGCATCTCGCAGCGCGCCATGAACACCTTGCCGTTATCGCACTGCATGCGGTAGACCTCGACCGGCCCCTGTTCGGTGACCAGGCCGGCCCCCTGCCCGCCCATGCAGGCCTGCTGCTTCGCCATCTTCTCGACGGTGCTCGAGGAGACGCCGAGGCGGAACGGCAGCTTCTGGATGGGCGTGCCGTCCGCGTCCACCGGTCCGGCGGGCTTGGACGCCAGCGGCGCCGCGGCGGGCGCCGGCGGCAGCGGCTGGTGGAACATCGCACAGCCGCCGAGAAGTGCGGCAAGGAACATCGTGACTGGCAGACGCTGCATGCCGCTCTCCGGATCAGAAAGTCAGGGTCTTGACGCCTTCCGCCATGCCCAGCAGGCAGACGTTGGCGCCGCGCTGGGCGAACAGGCCGACGGCGATCACGCCGACGATCTGGTTGATCTCGCTTTCCAGGGCCACCGGGTCGGTAATCGACAGGCCGGCGACGTCGATGATGTGGCCGCCGTTATCCGTCACGAAGGCCTCGTCGCTGCCCGGCTTGGTGCGCAGGCGCGGCTGTCCACCCAGGGCGGCCAGCTTGCGCATCACGGCCGCGCGCGCCATCGGCACGACTTCGACCGGCAGCGGGAACTTGCCCATGGTTTGCACCAGCTTGGAACCGTCGGCGATGCAGACGAAGCTCCTGGACACCGAAGCGACGATCTTCTCGCGGGTGAGCGCTGCGCCGCCGCCCTTGATCATGGCGCCGGAAGCGTCGATCTCGTCGGCGCCGTCGACGTAGACGGAAATCGACTCGACGTCGTTCAGGTCACGCACCTCGATGCCGTGGCTGCGCAGGCGCGCCGCGGTGGCTTCGGAAGACGCGACGGCGCCCTTGATGCGGTCCTTGATCTTGCCGAGTTCGTCGATGAAGAAGTTGGCGGTCGAGCCGGTGCCGACGCCGATGATTTCGCCGTCGACCACGTAATCGATAGCGGCGCGGGCCACGGCCTGCTTGAGTTCGTCCTGGGTCATGATGATGTTGGAAGGTGAAAAATGCCGCCATTTTAACGGATGCGCGTGGGCGGTCCGCGAATTCCTACCTCAGATTAAGCGCAGCATCGCCGCCTTGAGTACGCCTGCCGTCTTGTTGGCCGCGCCCAGCTTGCGCAACGCGTTATCGATGTGGAAGATCACCGTGCGCTCGGAAATCGACAGGATCTCGGCCGTATCCGAGGCCGTCTTGCCGTCCGCGGCCCAGCGCAGCACCTCGATTTCGCGCTCGGTCAGCTTGATCGAGGCCACGCCATCCGGCTTTGCGGCCAGGATGTTGGACAGCGCCGCATGCGCCGCCTGGGCCAGCCACTGCATCTTCTGAGAATTGGCCTGGAATTCGCTGCGGCCGATGGATTCGCCGGAACGCGCGAAGGTCAGCAGGCTGGCGACGCCTTTCAGGTCGTGCGTCGGCTGGGCCCAGCCGATCTGCAGGCCGTGGGCGCGCGCATCTTCCCACAGCGGACGGCTGGACGCGAACAGGGCTTCCGACCACAGCATGGGCCGGGTCGAGGTCATGCCATGGGCGACGGTGGGATCGATCCGCAGATACTGCTCGGACTGGTAGCGCTGCTGCCAGGCCTGCGGGTAATTGTTGAACATGACGGTGCGCGGATTCGAGAACGGCAGCGGCAAGCGCATCCCGAGCGCGCAGTAGTCGAAGCCGAGTTCGTTGGCGGCCTTCGCCAGAAGTTCCAGCAAGGCTGCCTCGGTCTTCGCTTGCGCAAAGCCATGCAGCCACTCTTGATGTCCTTCCACCTCAAACTGCTGCAAGGGACTACCCTCCACGAACCTGCAAGAACTTACAGTGCCTTGCGGGGCGCAAGGCTGCTAGACTGACGTGCCGTTAATTGTTCAACAATCATACACCCTGAGGAGACGATGATGGCCAACAAAAACACGATTTGCCTGTGGTTCAACGGCGATGCACTGGATGCGGCGAATTTCTACGCCAAGACTTTCCCGGACAGCGAGGTCAAGGCCGTGCACCGCGCGCCGGGCGACTATCCCGCCGGTAAGGAAGGCGATGTGCTGACGGTCGAGTTCACGGTGGCCGGCATTCCCTGTCTCGGCCTGAACGGCGGCCCCGGCCCGAGCCACAGCGTGGCTTTCTCTTTCCAGATCGCGACCGAGGACCAGGAAGAAACCGACCGCCTGTGGAATGCCATCGTCGGCAACGGCGGCCAGGAAAATGCCTGCGGCTGGTGCCAGGACAAATGGGGCTTGTCGTGGCAGATCACGCCGCGCGTGCTGTCCGACGCGGTGGCCGGTGACGATCCGGTCGCGGCCAAGCGCGCCTTCACGGCGATGATGGACATGCGCAAGATCGACGTCGCGAAGATCGAAGCCGCGGTGCGGGGTTAACCGGGAAACCGAAGCGAGCACGGGATGTTAGCGAAAATAGCTATTGCACTCCTTATTGGCGCCTCCAGCATCGGCGTGGCGGCCCGGGACGACGTCCCGATGCAGCCGCGCGCCAGCTACGAGGACGCCTTCCGCGTGATGTCGACCTCGCCCTCCTATGTGCTGATCACCGTCGTCGATGCACGGACGGGACGGGCTCGCCAGGTCTGCACCACGGCGAATTTCCTGCTGGGCGCGATACACCACGAACTCCAGCTGGGATATGACGCCGCCGATTCCGCCAGGGCGGTCAAGTTTGCCCTGCAGGCCGAGGACCACGTTTTCCGCTTTCAGCAGCAAGCGGCGCTGGACAATATCCCGTCGAGGTATTCCGAGGCCGAGCTTCAGGCGGCGCGCGATTTTCTTGCGCCGCTGTCGCTCGAGGAGCTGAAGGACAAATTCTCCTCGCTGTATGCGAACCGGCGCCTGGACACCACGGGCTACGCGCGGGATGCCATCGCTTGCGTGCTCATCGAACACGGCCTGTCGCCGAAAAAGGCCGACATCTCCGGCCAGGTGTACATCGAACGATAAGGAGACCAGCATGGACCAACTCACTGCCGGCTGCCTGTGCGGCGACCTGCGCGTCACCGCAACAGGCCGGCCCTACCGCGTCGGCCTCTGCCACTGCATGGACTGCCGCAAGCACCACGGCGCGCTGTTCCACGCCTCCGCGATTTATCCCGAAGACGCGGTGACCATCGAAGGCGAAGCCCACCACTACGGCACGCGCTATTTCTGCCCGCGCTGCGGCTCGTCTACCTTCTCGAAAAGCGGGGATGAAATCGAGATCAGCCTGGGCGCGCTGGACAGCCCGGACCAGTTCAAGCCGACTTACGAACTCTGGACCATACGCCGCGAATCCTGGCTGCCGCCCTTCCCGCTGGCCAGGCACTACGAGCGCGATCGCCCGGACACGGGGCGCACCGAAGTGTAATCACTCGCCCGGCGGCAGGCAGCCGAACATGCGCTTGCCGGGACGTTCGCCTTCCCAGATCTGGTGCACGACGGCGCTGCCGTCGCGCTGCTTCGCCAGGCAGAAGCGGGCCTCGTAGGCCTGGGCGGTGCCGCGCGTCTTGCCGGGGCGGGCGTCGATGCGCAGGTAGTAGACCTTGCCGGCTTCCAGCGCCGCAGCCTGGCTGCGCGGCAGTGACGCGACCTGGCCGCCGTAGGGCACGCACATCGAAAAGCTCAGGGGAAAAGTGCGTTCGGGCGGCATGATCATTTTCCACAGCAGGCGCTGGCCGTCCGACACGGTGACGGAGTGGAAATCCGGCGTACCCTCGCGTTCTTCGCGCGGGCTGATGGTGAAGCAGGGGCCGCCGCGCGGGCCTTCGCGGACTTCGGCGGCGCCGATGCGGGCAATGGCTTTCGCCGCCGGCAGCGTGAACACCAGCGCGCACAGGGCGCAGACAAGGAATGGGAATCGCATGACGGTCTCTTGGGGAACGAGCGCACGAACGAGAGCCTACGTTGGCGGGCTCGGCTGGGGCTTGATGAATCGCAATGCTAGAGGCGAAGGAGCTTGCGCGCCCCGCCCCGCGGCAGATTCTCGCGATCGGCCGGATCGGCCAGGAAGCCCGCCAGCACGCATTCGTACAAGCCCAGCTGATGCGCATGGCGGCGCTGGCGCACCACGCGCGGCTGCTGCATGAACTTCAGCGCGAAGTAATCGGCCAGCAGGTCGCCCTGGGCTTCCATGTTGTAGTCGGAAAGACGCGCGTCTTCGCGCAGCTCGTAGTGGTAGGACAGGCCGAACCGGATCGCGCCGCGCAGCCGCACCGGGTAGCCCAGCTGGTGCTGCCAGACGTGCACCATCTCGTGCATGAACCAGTGGATGACGGTCGGGTTGCCCTCGCTGTAATCAGGGAGGAAGCAGGAGTGGTGGAAGTAGATGCTGCCGTTGGGCGTCATGGCGCAGTTCTTCGGCTGCACCAGCGGCAGGTAACGGCGGTTGTGGACCCGCACGCGCGTGTAGTCGATGGCGTCGCCGAACAGCAGCGACGCCATCTCTATCTCGCCCGCGGTCAGAGCACGCGCCAGGCGAGACATGCCTAGTTGAAGCTCAAGCTTTAAGCGGCGCGCAGCGAAGACGCCGATTTGGCCAGCTCGGTGATCAGATCCCAGTCGCCGGCCTTCATCGCATCCGCCGGGGTCAGCCAGGAACCGCCCACGCAGGCCACGTTCTTCAGCGCCAGGAACTGCGGCGCGGTCTCGATCGAGATGCCGCCGGTCGGGCAGAAGGTCACGTCCGGCAGCGGGCCGCCGATTGCTTTCAGCATGCCGACGCCGCCCGCCGGCACGGCCGGGAACAGCTTCAGCTGCTTGAAGCCGGCTTCGCGCGCTACCATCACTTCGGATGGGGTCATGCAGCCCGGCAGCAGCGGCAGGCCGCTCTTCTTCGCGGCTTCGATCAGGGCCGGGGTCAGGCCCGGCGACACGCCGAATACCGCGCCGGCATCGCGCGAGGCAGCGAATTCTTCCGGCTGGGTCAGGGTGCCGACGCCGACGATCGCGCCTTCGACCTGGGCCATCGCGCGGATCGCCTCCAGGCCGTGCTTGGTGCGCAGGGTGACCTCGAGCACGCGGATGCCGCCGGCGACCAGCGCCTTGGCAAGGGGGACGGCGTGGTCCGGATCGTCGATCGCGATCACCGGGATCACGACAGCCGATTTCATGATGTCGAGCAGGCTCATATCAGT
Source organism: Telluria sp. GW821-FHT07G12 (assembly GCF_059418525.1). Taxonomy (NCBI): domain Bacteria; kingdom Pseudomonadati; phylum Pseudomonadota; class Betaproteobacteria; order Burkholderiales; family Oxalobacteraceae; genus Telluria; species Telluria sp. GW821-FHT07G12. The sequence goes on from NZ_JBWKQA010000001.1 coordinate 640,345, forward strand.
ACTCATCGTTTTGCTCTCTCAGGTTTTATTTGGATTTGCGAAACAGGAAGTCTTCGTCGGAACCCGGCATGATCTCACCGGTGTCGGTGCCTTCGTGCAGGGGAACGGTGGTCTCGATCGGCGACGGCAGCGGGAAGTGGGCGGCGCCCTCCTCTGCCGCGCTGACGTGTTCGCGGAACATGGCAAACAGCTCGCGGCCCATGCCGATGTGACTCTTGCTCAGGTCCGCCGTCGCCATCTTGCGCGAGGCCCAGATATCGGACGGCACCAGCGCTTCCAGCGTGCCCTGGGTCGCATCGACACGGATGATATCACCGTCGCGCACGAGGCCCAGCGGGCCGCCGGCCAGGATTTCCGGCGACACGTGGATCGCCGCCGGCACCTTGCCGGACGCGCCAGACATGCGGCCGTCGGTAACCATCGCCACGTGGTAGCCGGCGTCCTGCAGGTTCGACAGCGCCGGGGTCAGCGCGTGCAATTCCGGCATGCCGTTGGCGCGCGGGCCCTGGAAGCGGATCACGGCGACGAAGTCGGTGTTCAGCTGACCGGCCTTGTACGCATGCATGAAGTCTTCCTGCGAATCGAAGGTCTTGGCCGGGGCCTCGACGATGTGGTGTTCCTTCTTGACCGCCGAGACCTTCATCACGGCGCGGCCCAGGTTGCCCTGCACCAGTATCAGGCCGCCGTTGTCGCTGAACGGGTTGGTGTGCTTGCGCAGCACGTTCTCGTCGCCGCTCTGTTCCGGCAGGTCCTTCCACACGACCTTGTCGCCGTCCAGGAAGGGTTCCTTGCAGTGGGCGCGCAGGCCGCGGCCGAGGATGGTGTTGACGTCGTCGTGGGCCAGGCCGGCGTCCAGCAGCTCGCGGATCACGAAGGTCGGGCCGCCGGCGGCCTGGAAGTGGTTCACGTCGGCGTCGCCGTTCGGGTAGACGCGGGCCAGCAGCGGCACCACTTTCGACAGCTCGTCGAAGTCGGTCCAGTCGACCACGATGCCGGCTGCGCGCGCGATGGCGATCAGGTGCATGGTGTGGTTGGTCGAGCCGCCGGTGGCGTGCAGCGCGGCGATGGCGTTGACGATGCTCTTCTCGTCGACGATGTGGCCGATCGGCATGTACTCGCCGCCCTGCTGCGAGATCTTGACGGCGTGTTGGGAGGCGGCACGCGTCAAGGCGTCGCGCAGCGGCGTGCCCGGGGTGATGAAGGCGGAACCCGGCAGGTGCAGGCCCATCATCTCCATCAGCATCTGGTTGCTGTTGGCGGTGCCGTAGAAGGTGCAGGTGCCGGCGCCGTGGTAGGCCTGGGCTTCGCCTTCGAGCAGCTCTTCGCGCGTGGCCAGGCCTTTCGCGTAGCGCTGGCGCACCGCGGCCTTTTCCTTGTTCGAGATACCGGTGGTCATCGGGCCGCCCGGCACGAAGATGCCCGGGATGTGGCCGAAGTGCAGCGCGCCGATCAGCAGGCCCGGCACGATCTTGTCGCAGATGCCCAGGTAGAGCGCCGAGTCGAACATGTTGTGCGACATCGCGATGGCGGTCGACATGGCGATGGTGTCGCGCGAGAACAGCGACAGTTCCATGCCCGGCTGGCCTTGCGTGACGCCGTCGCACATGGCCGGCACGCCGCCCGCGAACTGGGCCACGGCGCCGACTTCGCGCACGGCGTCCTTGATCACTTTCGGGAAGTATTCGAAAGGCTGGTGGGCCGACAGCATGTCGTTGTACGACGAAACGATGGCCACCGAAGGCTGCTTCTGCTCGCGCAGCTTGAGCTTGTCGTTGGCCGGGAACGCGGCGAAGCCGTGGGCCAGGTTCGTGCAGGCCAGCGTCCCGCGCTGCACGCCCTGCACGCGCGCGGCGTCCAGGTGCGCCAGATAGGCCCGGCGCGACGGCCGGCTACGCTGGATGATGCGTTGGGTCACCTTCTCTACTACGGGATGCACCATGATCGTTCCTTGTGAATTGGATTTCTGAAATTTTACTACAAAAGCTGAAGGGGCGCATGCTGGCGCCCCGTTTTCATGTCAGCCCCGAGAGATTCGAATGTTGATCGCGGGCACGTTCGCAAAATGCTGCGCATTCCGCCCCGCCCTACGGTAGGGTGGGCACCCCGTGCCCACGGCTTCACGCTCACTTTATGTAGTGATTTTACGCCCGCTTCCTGTATGATTCGATAATCTGCACAAAATGACATCATACCGTCCATACTATGCGCCAACCTCTTCTCACCAGCACCACCAGCTACCAATCGCTCCGTAATCACGCTTCCCAAGCCAGGGAATGGCAGATGCGCGAGCTGTTCGCACAGGATCCGCAGCGCTTCGAGCGACTGTCCGTCGAAGCCGCCGGGCTGTTCCTAGACTATTCAAAAAACCGTCTTGACGGGCGCACGCTTGAACTGCTGGCTCAGCTGGCGCGCGAGCGCGGCGTGGAGCGCCTGCGCGATGCGATGTTTGCCGGCGAGAAGATCAACCTGACCGAAAACCGCGCCGTCCTGCACACCGCCCTGCGCGCCCCGCGCAGCAAGCCGTTCGAGCTCGACGGCCAGAACATCACGGCCGATGTGCACGGCGTGCTGGACCACGTCAAGACCTTCAGCGACAGCGTGCGCAACGGTTCGTGGAAAGGCCACACCGGCAAGGAAATCACCGACGTCGTCAACATCGGCATCGGCGGCTCCGACCTCGGCCCGAAGATGGTCTGCCTGGCGCTGCGCCAGTTCACCCATCCGCGCCTGACCATGCACTTCGTCTCGAACGTCGACGGCCACGACATGGACGCTGCGCTGTCGCGCGTGAATCCGGAAACCACCCTCTTCATCATCGCCTCGAAGACCTTCACCACGGCCGAGACCATGATGAACGCGAACACCGCGCGCGCCTGGTTCCTGCAGCAGGCGCCTGAAGCGGCGCTGGCAAAACACTTCGTCGCCGTATCGACCAACGTCGAAGCGATCAAGACCTTCGGCATCGACCCGGCCAACATGTTCCCGTTCTGGGACTGGGTCGGCGGCCGTTATTCGGTGTGGTCGGCAATCGGCCTGCCGGTCGCGCTGGCCGTCGGCCATGGCTACTTCATGGACTTCCTGGCCGGCGCCCACGCCATGGACGAGCACTTCCGCACCGCCCCGATCGAGCAGAACCTGCCGATGATCATGGGCCTGGTCGGCTTCTGGAACCGCGAGTTCCTCGATTGCCCGTCGGTGTCGATCGCGCCCTACCACCAGGACCTGAACCGCTTCCCGGCCTACCTGCAGCAGCTCGACATGGAAAGCAACGGCAAACGCGTCACGCGCGCCGGCGACACCATCACCGACTACGAAACCGGCCCGGTGATCTGGGGCGACGTCGGCACCAACGGCCAGCACGCCTACTTCCAGCTGCTGCACCAGGGCACGGACGTGACGCCGATCGATTTCATCGCCGCCCTGCGCCCGGCCCACGAATTCCACAACCACCACGCGGCCCTGCTGGCCAACTGCTTCGCGCAGTCGGAAGCCTTCATGAAGGGCAAGACGGCCGACGAGGTGCGCCAGGACCTGGCCGGCCAGCCGGCCGACGACATCGAGCGCCTGGTGCCGCACAAGACCTTCCCGGGCAACCGCCCCAGCAACACCATCCTGATGGAGTACCTGACCCCGGCCACGCTGGGCGCCCTGATCGCGCTGTACGAGCACAAGGTCTTCGTGCAGGGCGCGCTGTGGGACGTCAACAGCTACGACCAGTGGGGCGTCGAGCTGGGCAAGGTGCTGGCCAAGAAGATCGAGGCGGAACTCAACGGCGAGGCGCAACCCGCCGGGCACGACAGCTCGACCAACGGCCTGATCGCGCGCGCCAAGGCCACGGTGTAAGGGAGGACTGCATATGAAGAGCGAACAATTCGTGGTCGTCCATGACGAACCGATGAAGACCGGCGAATGCCCGGTCTGGCACGCGGTCGAATCCGCGCTGTACTGGGTCGACGTGCCCGACTGTATGGTGCACCGCCTGCACCCGGCTAGCGGCAAGTATTCCTCGTGGAAGATGGACAGCGAGCCGTCGGCGCTGGCCATCGACGTCGACAACAACCTGGTCGTCGCCACCCGCAACGGTTTCGTCTACCTGAACACCAGCACCGGCGAGCGCGAGGACATCGCCCCCGCGCCCTACGACACCAAGATCATGCGCTTCAACGACGGCCGCGTGGACCCGGCGGGCCGCTTCTGGGTCGGCACCCTGTACGAGCCGCGCGACCAGCCCAAGGCCGAGATGTACGTGCTCGAAGCCGGCAAGCTGCGCCAGGCCTGGGCCGGCGGCATGACCAACTCGAACGGCCTGGCCTGGACCCTGGACGGCAAGACCATGTTCCATGCCGACACCACCAGCCACCGCATCGACGTCTACGACTACGACCTCGCTACCGGTACCCAGTCGAACGGCCGCAACCTGGTCACCTTCGAAGCCGACAAGACCACCGGCACCTACGGCGGCCGCCCGGACGGCGCGGCGATCGACAGCGAAGGCAACTACTGGATCGCCATGTATGAAGGCGGACGCATCCTGAAGCTGTCGCCTAGTGGTGAGTTACTGCAGCAGGTCGATCTGCCTTTGAAATGTCCGACTGCGGTGTGCTTCGGCGGGCCGGATCTGCGGACCATGTATGTCACCAGTGCCTGCGGCGGACGCCCGCAGGAAGAGCTGGCGCAGTATCCGCATAGCGGGAAGGTGCTGGCGTTCCGGGTGGATGTGGCTGGGCTTGAAATGCCCGAATATCGCGGCTGATCGGCATGCTCGTGGGCACGGGGTGCCCACCCTACATTGCCGCTGTTCGTAGGGTGGGCACCCCGTGCCCACGTCTGCGCCAACCCTCAAATGGATGTGGCACCATATACCAGCAGCACATCCTCTGACGTAGTAAATTTACTTGCGCAACCAATAATTGTGTAGTAAATTTACAATCAAGCTCACACCCCTCATCTTACGATCAGACACCCATGGCTCTTTCCGATTTCGACCTCGTTTTCTTCGGCGGCTCCGGCGACCTCGCGATGCGCAAACTCTTGCCCGCGATGTACGCGCGTGACGTCGCCAACGACTTGCCGGCCACCGCCCGCATCATCTGCGTGGGCCGCGAAGACATGACGCAGGAGCAGTTCCTGCAAATGATCGAGACGAATTCGAAGCCGCACATCAAGGAAAGCGTCGATGAAGCCGCATGGAAGAAATTCCTGGAGCGCATCACCTGGGTGGCCGTCGATGCCGTCAAACTGCCGAGCTACGCCGCACTGGTCGACGCCCTGCGCAAGGACGAGTCGCTAACCCGCGTCTACTACCTGGCGACGCCGCCCTCGCTGTTCGCGACGATCTGCGACAACCTGGCCGCCAGCGGCCTGGCGACGCCGAATTCGCGCGTCGTGCTGGAAAAGCCGCTCGGCCGCGACCTCGAATCGGCCAAGCAGATCAATGCGGACGTCGGCAAGGTCTTCGCCGAGTCGCAGATCTACCGGATCGACCACTACCTCGGCAAGGAGACCGTGCAGAACCTGCTGGCCCTGCGCTTCGGTAACGTGCTGTTCGAGCCGCTGTGGCGCCGCGAGTGGATTTCGGACGTGCAGATCACCATCGCCGAGAAGATCGGCGTCGGCAACCGCCTCGGCTACTACGACAATTCCGGCGCCCTGCGCGACATGCTGCAGAACCACCTGCTGCAACTGCTGTGTATCGTCGCGATGGAGCCGCCGACCTCGATCGCGCCGGACGCCGTGCGCGACTCCAAGCTGCAGGTGCTGCGCTCGCTGAAGCGTTTTACCCCGACCACGCTGTCGCAGAACATCATCCGCGGCCAGTACCGCAACGGCTTTGTCGACGGCCAGCCGGTGCCGGGCTACCGCGACGAACCGGGCGCGCCCAAACAGTCGAAGACCGAGACCTTCGTCGCCATGAAGGCCGAGATCGATACCTGGCGCTGGGCCGGCGTGCCCTTCTACCTGCGCACCGGCAAGCGCATGGCTGACCGCCTGGCCGAGATCGTCGTGCGCTTCAAGCCGATCCCGCATTCGATCTTCAACCAGCCGACTTCGAGCTTCCAGCCGAATTCGCTGGTGATCCGCCTGCAGCCGGACGAGGGCCTGTCGTTGAACCTGATGTCGAAGACCCCGGGCGACGGCATGCGCCTGAAGCAGGCCGAGCTCGAACTCGACTTCCGCGAGCAGTTCAAGGCGCCGCGCATGGAAGCCTACGAGCGCCTGCTGCTCGACGTGCTGCGCGGCCAGCTGACCCTGTTCATGCGCGGCGACGAACTGGAAGCGGCCTGGGAATGGGTCGAACCCATCCTCGACCATTGGGAACAGGACGACACCTCGCCGGTGCCCTATTCCTCCGGCACCTGGGGCCCGGCCGCGTCCAGCGCCCTGATCGGCCGCGACGGCCTGCAGTGGCGCGAAGAAGCGCTGCCGGAAGACTAAGGACCTGATAACCGTGCTGCTCGACTCCATCCGCACCCAGCTCGATTCGCTGTCGAAGTCCGAGCGTAAGGTCGCGCTCGCCGTGCTGGCCTCGCCCAACGGCACCGTCAGTCAGAACATCACCGCGCTGGCGCGCGCCGCCCAGGTCTCGGAGCCGACCGTGGTGCGCTTCTGCCGCACCCTCGGCTATGACGGCTGGCACGAGTTCAAGCTGAAGCTGGCCCAGGGCCTGGCGCTGGCCCTGCCTGGCGCCAGCGAGCAGCCGGCCCAGGACGACCTCGCCGCCGACCTGGTCAACAAGATCTGCAGCCGGTCCATCAACACCCTGCTCGACCTGCGCAACAACCTGAAACCGGAACTGATCCAGAAGGCGCTGGACATCCTGTCGCGCGCCAACAAGATCGAGTTCTACGGCCAGGGAACCTCCGGCTTCGTCGCCGCCGATGCGCAGCACAAGTTCTTCCGCTCGGGCGTGCCGACCATCGCCTACACCGACCCGGCGATCCACTCGATTGCCGCGGCCCTGCTGCGCGAAGGCGACGTGGTGGTGGCGATCTCCCAGCGCGGCAACAACCCCGCGCTCACGCGCTCGGCCAAGCTGGCACGCCGCGGCGGCGCCGAGGTGATCGTGCTGGCGCCGTCCGGCACGCCGCTGGCGGACATGGCCAGCCTGCTGATCCCGATCGACCTCGTGTTCGCGACCGACCCCTACACCCCGATCTCCGCACGCCTGGCCTACCTGGTCGTGATCGACGTGCTGGCCGTCGGCCTGGCGCTGCAGCGCGGTCCGGAGTTCCGCAAGAAGATGCAGAATGCGCAGAAGGCGCTGCAGGAATTCGACATGCAGTTCGATTCCTTCATCGGCTAATCTGCCGCCGTGATTACCGTCTGGGGCAATGCCGACTCCATCAACGTCCAGAAGGTCCTATGGACCTGCGAAGAGCTGGCGCTCGCGTACGAACGCATTGACGCCGGCCGCCACTTCGGCCTGGTCGGCACGCCGGAATTCCGCCGCCTGAATCCGAACGGTCTGGTCCCGACCATATCCGATGACGGCTACGTGGTCTGGGAGTCGAACACCATCGTCCGCTATCTCGCCGGCCGCTATGGGCCGGACAGCCTGCTGCCGCTCGAGCCCCGCGCGCGCGCCGACGCCGAGCGCTGGATGGACTGGACCAATTCGACCCTGTGGCCGGCCCTGCTGCCGCTGTTCCGCGCCTACATGCGCACACCCGCGGGCGAGCGCGATCCGGCGCGGATCGAAGAGCAGCGCCTGGCCGCGCTCGCTACCATGCGCATCCTCGACGATCATCTCGCCGGGCGCGATTACGTGGGCGGCGACGCGTTCACGGTGGGCGACATCGCGGCCGGCTGCGCGGCCTGGCGCTGGTTTGCCCTGCCGATCGCGCGCGCGCCGCTGCCCAATCTGCAGCGATGGTTCGAGCGCCTGGCTCAACGTCCGGCCTTCCGCAAAACGGTGATGACCCCGCTGACCACTTGAATCGCGTGCTGGGCTAAACTAGTGCGGATGAAACACACTCTCTTCCTCTTCGACCTCGACGACACCCTCCTCGACTTCAAGGCCTCCGAACAGCTGTCCTTCGTGCGCACGCTGGAGGCGCTCGGCATGCGCGAAGGCATAGCCACCCTGTTCCCGCAATACCAGGCAATCAACATCGCCCTTTGGCGCGAATTCGAGCTGGGCGCCGTCTCGAAGGACTTCCTGAAGGTCGAACGCTTCCGCCGCACCTTCGCGCAGAACGGCCTCGAGCTGGATCCGGCGGCCGCCAGCCACCTCTACCTCGAGTCGCTGTCCGAAACCGTGGTACTGATCGACGGCGCCAGGCAGGTCTGCGAAGCCCTGTGCGCGATCGGCGAAGTCGGCATCATCACCAATGGTGTCGAGCATATCCAGACCCGCCGCATCGCCAGCTCGGGTTTGAAAGACCATATCTCCTTCGTCTCGACCTCCGAAGCCTGCGGCTACGCCAAGCCGGACAGCCGCTTCTTCGACTACGCGACCAGGATGGCGCGCGCCTTTGCCAAACACGAGACCGTGATCGTCGGCGACCGGCTGGATGCCGACATCCTCGGCGCCAACCGTTTCGGCATCGACAGCTGCTGGTTCAATCCAACGCAGCTGGCGAACGAATCGGAGGCCGTGCCCACTTGCGAAGTGGGCAGCCTGCACGAGATCGTTCCGGCCTTGAAGAAGCTGGCCGCCTGACAGCCAGGTTCAGGCCTGGCGGGCGCGCTCCACCGCGGCATCGAAGGCGGCGCGATCCGAGGTGACGGTGATGAGATTGCCCGTCTGGGACAGGTGCTGGGAGATCGATACGACCAGGTTCATGTAGCGCGAGCCGGTCAGCACGGATACGCGCTTGAGCTGGGTGCGGCAGTTCGAAAAGAATTGGGTCCACTCCTTGCTGACCTCGGTCGACACCAGCGTGGTCTGTTCGGCGTCCACCAGCAACTCGAGCGGCTGGGTGCGCAGGATTTCCATGCGCATCTCGTCGAGGGCCGCCTGGCCGAACTGGCCGTTGTCCTGGCCGCTGATCGTGACGAGCAGGACGCCCGGGCGCAGGCGCCGGAACCTGAAGCTGCCCGCTTCCGAGGAAAGCTCGACGAGTCCGTCCGGATGGGTGATCTTGGAAAATTGGTTCATGGCTGAGAGAGTGGCGCCGAATGCCAAAATTATAATGCACCGGGGGCGCGCTGCGTGACGGCGCACCCTGCCGTAAAATACGCGTTTCGACATCGACCGACGCCGTCACCGCCATGCACATCAATCCCGAACGCAGCACCCGCCCCGACTACGACCTGCTGGTACGCCAGGTCGCCAGCGTCCTCGAAGGCGAGCGCGACCTCACCGCCAACGCCTCGCAGTTCTCGGCCCTGGTCTACGACACCCTCGCCGACCTCAACTGGGCCGGCTTCTACCTGACCGTGCCGAGCAAGAAAGGCGAAGGCGAGGACCTGCTGGTCGGCCCCTTCCAGGGCAAGCCGGCCTGCGCCCGCATCCCCTTCGGCCGCGGCGTCTGCGGCACCACCGCCGTCAAGCGCGAGACCATCGTGGTGCCGGACGTCCACGCTTTCCCGGGCCACATCGCCTGCGACTCAGCCTCGGCTTCGGAAATCGTACTTCCGGTGATCAAGAACGGCAAGCTGGTCGGCGTGTTCGATATCGACAGCCCGAAGCTGGACCGTTTCTCGGACGAAGACAAGGCCGGCCTGGAAGCCATGATCGCGGCCTTCCTGGACGCCACCGATTGCTGACCGGACTCAACCACCTGACCCTGGCGGTTGCCGACCTCAACCGCAGCTTCGCCTTTTATAAAGACCTGCTCGGCTTCAAGCCGGCCGCGATCTGGAACACGGGCGCCTACCTGCGCCTGGGCGAGCTATGGCTGTGCCTATCGCTCGACGGCAAGCGCGCCGCCGGCCAGGACCCCGACTATACGCATGTCGCCTTCGACATTGCCCAGAACGATTTCGCGGCCTTCCGCGCGCGCCTGCTCGAAGCCGGCACGGTCGAGTGGCGCCGGAACAAAAGCGAAGGCGATTCCTTCTATTTCCTGGATCCGGACGGCCACCAGCTCGAAGCCCACGTCGGCAGCCTGGCCAGCCGCCTGGCCGAATGCCGCGCGGCGCCATATGCCGGCATGCGCTTTTTCGAATAAATCGCCGGCTGCGGGTACGGTACAATCACGGAATTCGTATCTCACATCACTTTCCAAGCATCATGAACCAACTCGAACAGCTCAAGCAGTACACCACTGTCGTCGCCGACACCGGCGACTTCCAGTCGATCAAGGCCTACGCCCCGCAGGACGCGACCACCAATCCGTCGCTGATCCTGAAGGCCGTGCAGAAGCCGGAATACCGTCCGCTGCTGGAAAAGGCCGTCGCCGAAGCCAAGGGCGCCGGCGTCGAAGAGATCGTCGACCGCCTGCTGATCGCTTTCGGCGTCGAGATCCTGAAGTTCGTGCCGGGCCGCGTCTCGACCGAGATCGACGCCGCGCTGTCCTTCGACACCGAAGCGACCGTCGCCAAGGGCCGCGAACTGATCGCCCTGTACGAAGCCGCCGGCATCAAGCGCGAGCGCGTGCTGATCAAGATCGCCTCGACCTGGGAAGGCATCCGCGCCGCCGAGATCCTGGAAAAGGAAGGCATCCGCTGCAATCTGACCCTGCTGTTCTCGCTGTGCCAGGCCATCGCCTGCGCCGAAGCGGGCGTGCAGCTGATCTCGCCTTTCGTCGGCCGCATCTACGACTGGTACAAGAAATCGACCGGCACCGACTACCAGGGTGCGGACGATCCGGGCGTGCAGTCGGTCAAGCGCATCTACCAGTACTACCGCAAGTTCGGCTACAAGACCGAGGTGATGGGCGCGAGCTTCCGCAACACCTCGCAGATCCTGGAACTGGCCGGCTGCGACCTGCTGACCATCTCGCCGGACCTGCTGCAGAAGCTGGCCGATGCGGATGCGCCGGTCGAGCGCAAGCTGACTGCCGATGCCGGCGCCGATCTCCAGAAGATCGCGATGGACGAGAAGACCTTCCGCTTCATGCTGAACGAAGATGCGATGGGTACCGAGAAGCTGTCCGAAGGTATCCGTGCCTTCGTGGCGGATTCGGTCAAGCTGAAGAAGATGATCGAGGAACTGCGCTGATCGATTTGTGACTCAGCGTCACAAATAACAACGGCGGCCTCGAGCCGCCGTTTTGCTTTTCTAGCCCGGGAAAGCCGTCATCCCAGGCGTATTCGACCCCGCCGGCCCGGGCGTGCGCGCCACATTCATCACCCAGCACACCATCGTGAAGTAGCCGATCAGCGCGGTCAGCTCCACAGTCCCCGGCTCGCCGAAGTGGGCCACGGCCTCGGCGTACGTCGCATCGCTCACGCCCTGGCGCAGCATCAGCTCGTGCGCGAAATCTACCGCGCAAGCCTGGTCGCCCGGCAGGTCGCGCGGACGGCGTCCCGCGCCCAGCGAGGCAATCGCCTCCTCCTTGACGCCGGCCTTGATGGCTGCCGGCGCGTGGGTCTGCCACTCGAACTGGTTGCCGGTCTCGCGCGACACCACGCAGATCACGAGTTCGCGGATCGCATCCTTCAGGCTGCCGCGGAAGCGCAGGGTCTCGCCGGTCTTGCCGATGTGCTCCATCAGCGCCGGCACCTGCAGCAGCGGCACGAAGGGCCCGAAGATGGCCTTGCGCGGCCCGTTGATGATGCTGTCGGCGGCGGCCTGCTGGGCCTCGCTCATGCCGTCGCGGGACGGAAGCGGGAGGCGCTCGTTGGTCATCGGGCCGAAGCCCTGTGGGGTGCTCATGCTTGCTCCTTATCGAGATGGTTGATCGTGGCTGCGCAGGCGCCACAGGTAGACGGCGCTCGCCAATAGTCCCAGCGCCGACAGGGTCAGCGCCAGCTTCAATGCACCGGCCTCGCTGGCCGTCAGTCGCGCGATGCCGGCGCTGACCAGCGGCCCGGCCAGCTGGCCGAGCGCGAAGCCGGCCGTCATCCGTCCCAGCACGCGCGTGGCCTGGCCTTCGGCGCGCGCCCTCGCCTCCTGCATGCCGACCATGGTGATGACCATGAAGGTGCCGCCGACCAGCAGCGCGGCCAGGGTCACGCTCATCAAGGACGTCCACACCGCCGGCAGCAGCACGCCGATCGCCATCAGCACGTGCGCGGCCGCCCACACGCCGATGCGATTGGCCTTCGCGAGGCGCCACGATACCAGCACCGTGGAGATGGCAGCTGCGGCGCCGAACACCGGCCAGGCCAGGCCGAACACGTGCGGATCGTCGACCAGTTGGCGCGCCAGCGCCGGCAAATAGGTCGCGGGCAGGATGTAGCCGAAGCCGAACAGGGTGTAGCAGGCGACCAGGCCGCCGGTCTTTGCAGGCGCAGCTGCCACGGCGGGCGCCGCAGCCGCAGCCGCAGCAGGCGACAAAGGCGGCGCAGGCAGACTGCGGCTCAGCATCAGCGGCAGCACCGAGGCCAGCGCGCCCAGCGCCGCCAGGCCGATCCACAGCTGCGGCGACGGAAATGAAGAACCAAGCAGCAGGCAGAACAGTCCGGCGGCGGCGATGCCGATCCCGACTCCGGAGAATTGCACGCCGGCCAGGTCGGGCCGTCCGAGCGCCGCCAGCCAGCCGAGGCCCCAGGCGCTGGTCGCGACCAGGGTCCAGGCGCTCATCACGCCCGCCAGGAAGCGCAGCACGGCCCACCAGAAGCCGGACGCGGTCCAGCCGACCGCCGCGGTGATGATCACGGTGCCGGCCAGGCCCAGCGCCAGCAGCAGCGCCGGCTTGATGCGGATGCGGGCGGCCACCAGCGCCCCGGCCAGGTAGCCCAGGTAGTTGGCGGCGGCGAGCATGGCGCCGGCATGGCTGTCGATCAGGCCATCCCTCACCATCAGCGGAAACAGGGGCGTGAAGGCGAAGCGGCCGATGCCCATGGCCACCGCCAGCGAGATCATGGCGGCCGCGCAGACTGCCGCCGCGGTACGCCCGGGCCTGGCGCTTGTCGAAAGTATTGTGCTGTCCATGCCTGTATTAAAGCGCAGCCGGCGCGCGCTGACTAATGAATAAAAGTGGACTATCATTCTCTCCATGAGAACAATCGACCTTGAAGCCCTGCTGATCTTCCGCACCGTCGTCAGCGAAGGCGGCGTGAACCGGGCCGCGGAAAAGCTGCACCGCGTGCCGTCCAACGTCACCACCCGCATCCGCCAGCTGGAAGAATACCTCGGCGTGCGCCTGTTCCGGCGCGACGGCCGCTCGCTCAGCCTTACCAGCGAGGGCGGGACCCTGCTGAATTACGCCACCCGTTTGCTGCGCCTGGCCGACGAAGCCGTCGACGAGCTGCGCACCGGCAAGCCGCAGGGCGTGTTCCGGCTCGGCTCGCTGGAGAGCACGGCCGGCAGCCGCCTCGCGCCCATCCTGTCGCGCTACCACGATGCGCATCCAGGCGTGGTGGTGGAACTGGTCACCGGCACCACCGGCGCCATGCTCAACAAGGTCAGGAATTTCGAGATCGAGGCCGCCTTCGTGTCCGAACCCTTCACGGCGCCGGAACTGCAGTCGCTGCCGGTGTTCCGCGAAGAGCTGGTCCTGATCACGCCGCGCAATGCCGGGACTATCCGAAGCGCCAAGGACCTGGGCCGCCTGACGATGATTGCATTCGCCCACGGCTGCTCCTACCGCCGGCGCCTGGACGACTGGCTGGGCAGCGAGGACGTGGTGGCCGAGCGGGTGCTGGAATTCGGTTCCTACCAGGGCATGATCGCCTGCGTGGCGGCGGGCACCGGCTTTGCCGTCGTGCCGCAGAGCGTGCTGGGCGCGCTGCAGGCTTCGGACAAAGTCAGGCAGCACAAGCTGCCGGCGCGGATCGCGGAGAATCGCACGCACCTGGTGTGGCGCGGCGAGCCTTCGCTGGCGCTGGAGGGCTTGATCACGATATTGCGCGATAGCGCCGGCAAGGAAGAAGCCGTCGTCCAGGCTGCGCATCCTGCGGTCGCCGAACTGTGATGATCTTGCGAAACGCCTGGGCAAATCGCCAGATCAGCAAGAAGCAGGCGCTTGGCCTGTCGACCGTGTTCGTCTGGTTTTTCATCGGCGGGATCATGCATTTTGCCGCGACCCGCCTCGAAGCCAGTGTCGTACCGCCTTATATCCCCTGGCCGGTGGCGGCGGTGCTGGTCAGTGGCGTCGCCGAGTTACTGGGTGCGGCCGGCATTCTGATACCGCGGGTACGCAGGGCGGCCGGCATCGGGCTGTTTCTGCTGACCGTGGCCGTCACCCCGGTCCACATCTACATGCTGCAGCGGCCGGAACTGTTCCACATACCGCTGTGGGCGCTATGGCTGCGTTTGCCGATCCAGCTTTCCTTGTTGTGGCTGATCCAATGGAGCACTTGGCGTCCACGCCGCTTTCAAGGACCTCGCTTGGCGCCAGGCTTGCGATGAAACCGTCGTGAGCTGACGGGCTTGCCGTTCACGTAGCCGATGACTTCGATGTGCTGCGTATCGTAGACCAGCGGATAGCGGATCCGCGTTTCCTCGCCGGCGCGGCCGCAGGTGCTGGCGCGCAACTGCAGCAGATACGTCGGGATGCTGCCCTTGACTCCGGCAAGGAATCGGGTGCCGCGGCCGTCCACGTAGACCGTGCCGGGGCGCTCCTGTTTCACCTCGAACTGCTGCACGCAGGGCGACGCCCTTTTATCCGCGCCGGTCCAGGTCATGCTCCCGCCCTCGATGTTCAGGCGCGTGTAGACCGCTTTCGGCCCCGAGCCATCGTCCAGCAGCCAGCGCCCTTCGAACGGCAGGGATTGCGCCAGGACGGACGGGGCGCAGGCAAGGCCGGCGAGCATCGCGAACAGGAATCTCATCGGCGCCCCGCCCGCAAGCCTTCCATATACGGATCGATCACGCACTTCCCCAGCTGCAGCAGGTCGAAACTCTGCGGCGCGAACATCCAGTTGCGGATCATCCCGTCGATCATCACCCACATCGCCAGCGCGATCCTGGACGGATCGGCGTCCTTGCCGATCAGGCCCTTGTCGGCCGCCAGCTTGATGCGGCGCTCGGCGCGCGCCATCCAGTTACTCATGCTGACCTGGCGGCGTAAGCGCACTGCGTCCATCTCGTCGACGAATTCGACTTTCAGGGTGGCGATCTCGAACACGCGGCGCGCGCCCGGATCCTCGACGGTGCGGCGCAGCACGGCCAGCATGTAGTCGCGCAGGTCGGACAAGGGGTCGCTGGATTCGGCCTCGTCCAGCAACTGCAGCTCGGCTTCCAGCGGCAGGGTCGCGCGCTCCATCATCGCGTTGAACAGCGCGCCCTTGTCGTCGAAATGCCAATAAATTGCGCCGCGCGTCACACCGGCGGCGCTTGCGATATGCTGCAAAGTTGTTCGGGACACGCCCTGTTCAACAAACAATTTTTCTGCGGCATCAAGAATGCTGTCACGTGTGGCAGCGGCCTCTTCTTTGGTTCTGCGGGCCATCGGCGCCTCTCTCCAATTTTTTGTGGTCTGAAAACATTAAACATACACTCGTGATAGTATATCTGGGTTTATCCAAAAGCCAGTGACGAATCGACTGTGGCGCCAACGAAGTGCCGCGGGCGGTCTTGTCCTTTTCTTAACAAAAGGAAGCTTAATGCGCTCTGCCCACTCCTCAACCTTGAATCTGACCAGGATCGCTGCGTGCACCCTGACCGCCCTGGCCCTGCTGTCGGCCTGCGGCAAGAAGGACGACGCCCCAGCCGGCGCCGGCGCCGCGGGCGGCAAGATGCCTCCGCCGCAAGTCGGCGTGATCACCACCAAATTCCAGCAGGTCGCCCTCGAGACCGAACTGCCGGCCCGCGTCGAAGCGATCCGCGTGGCCGAAGTGCGCGCCCGCGTCAACGGCGTCGTCCTCAAGCGCCTGTTCACCGAAGGCAGCATGGTCAAGCAGGGCCAGTCGCTGTTCCAGATCGATCCGGAACCCTACCAGGCACAGGTCAACAGCGCCCAGGCCGCACTCGGCCGCGCCCAGGCCACGCAAGCTTCGGCCGCCGCCACCGTCGAGCGCTACAAGCCGCTGGTCGAAGCGAATGCGGTCAGCAAGCAGGAGTACACCAACGCGGTCGCCGCCGCCAAGCAGGGCGAGGCCGACGTCAACGCCGCCAAGGCCCAGCTGCGCATCGCCCAGATCAACTACGGCTATGCGAACGTGTACGCGCCGATCTCGGGCCGCATCGGCCGCGCGCTGGTGACCGAAGGCGCGCTCGTCTCGGCCCAGGAAGCGACCCAGATGGCGCTGATCCAGCAGACCGACAACGTCTACCTGAACATCACCCAGTCCGCCGCCGACCTGCAGCGCCTGCGCAAGAGCGCCGGCAACCGCGGCATCGACTCGGCGATTCCGGTGTCGGTGGTCCTCGACGACGGCACGGAACTCGGCCGTAAAGGCAAGCTGCTGTTCTCCGACGTGACTGTCGACCCGACCAGCGGCCAGGTCACCCTGCGCGCCCAGGTTGCGAACCCGGACAACGCCCTGCTGCCGGGCCAGTACGTGCGCGTGCGCCTGGCCCAGGCCGAACTCCCGGCCGGCATCGTGGTGCCGCAACAGGCCGTGACCCGCGGCGGCCAGACCGGCGATACCCTGATGGTGATCGGCGCGGACAACAAGCCGACCCCGCGCACCGTCAAGATCGCATCCCAGGAAGGCAGCAATTGGGTCATCACCGACGGCCTGAAGGAAGGCGAGAAAGTGATGGTCGACGGCTTCCAGAAACTGCAGATGCTGCCGCCGGGTACGCCGGTGCAGCCGGTGCCTTGGACCCCGGTGTCCGACGGGACGCAGAGCAAAGCGCCGGCCGCCGCTCCTGCAGGTGCGCAGGCAAACGCGGCTAAATAAGAGAAACAGGAATTCGTTATGGCTCGTTTTTTTATTGACCGCCCAATTTTCGCCTGGGTGATCGCGCTGTTCATCATGGTGCTTGGTGCTGTCGCCATCAAGCAGCTGCCGATCGCGCAATATCCCACCGTGGCGCCACCGTCGATCGTGGTCAGCGTCGCCTACCCCGGCGCCTCGGCACAAACCCTCGAGGACTCGGTCATCTCCGTGATCGAGCGCGAGATGAACGGTTCCCCAGGCATGGTCTACATGGAGTCGACCAGCCAGGCCAACGGCACCGGTTCCATTACGATCTCCTTCGAGACCGGCACCGATCCCGACCTGGCCCAGGTCGACGTTCAGAACCGCCTGTCGCGCGCGGCCCCGCGCCTGCCGGCGGCCGTGACCCAGCAGGGCGTGCGCGTGGATAAAGCCCGCTCGAACTTCCTGCTGTTCACCATCCTCTCCTCGGACGACCCGAACTGGGACCCGATCGCGCTTGGCGACTACGCCTCGCGTAACGTGCTGCCCGAGATCCAGCGTATCAAGGGCGTGGGCCAGGCCCAGCTGTTCGGTACCGAGAAGGCGATGCGCGTCTGGATCGATCCGGCCAAACTGGTCGGCTTCAAGCTGTCGGCCGCGGACGTCAACAACGCGATCCGCACCCAGAACGCCCAGGTGGCTTCGGGCACCATCGGCGACCTGCCGCTGAACCTGGGCCAGCAGATCACCGCCACCGTGGTGGTCACCGGCCAGCTGTCGAACGTCGAACAGTTCGGCAACATCGTGCTGCGCGCGAACCCGGACGGCTCCACCGTGCGCCTGAAGGACGTGGCCCGCATCGAGATCGGCGGCCAGGCCTATACGACTTCCGCGCGCCTGAACGGCAAGCCGTCCACCGGTATCGGCGTGCAGCTGTCGCCGACCGGTAACGCGCTCGAAACCGCGAACCTGATCAAGGCCCGCATGGGCGAGCTGTCGAAGTACTTCCCGCACGGGATGAAGTACGCGATTCCCTACGACTCCACCAAGTTCATCCAGATCTCCATCAGCCAGGTCATCGAGACCCTGATCGAGGCCGTGATCCTGGTGTTCATCGTGATGTACGTCTTCCTGCAGAACATCCGCTACACCCTGATCCCGACCATCGTGGTGCCGGTCGCCCTGCTCGGCTCCTTCGCCACCCTGCTGGCGCTGGGCTTCTCGATCAACGTGCTGACCATGTTCGGCATGGTCCTTGTCATTGGTATCGTCGTCGACGATGCCATCGTGGTGGTGGAGAACGTCGAGCGCATCATGTCCGAGGAAGGCCTGCCGCCGCTTGCCGCCACCCGCAAGGCCATGGGCCAGATCTCGGGCGCGATCATCGGCGTGACCGTGGTGCTGATCTCGGTGTTCGTGCCGCTGGCCTTCTTCGCCGGCGCGGTCGGCAACATCTACCGCCAGTTCTCGGCGGTGATGGTGTCCTCGATCGCCTTCTCGGCCTTCCTGGCGCTGTCCCTGACCCCTGCCCTGTGCGCGCACCTGCTGAAGCCCGTCGACGCCGGCCACCACATGGAGAAGCGCGGCTTCTTCGGCTGGTTCAACCGCACCTTCAGCACCGGCGCCAAGCGCTATGAAGGTTTTGTCGGCAAGATCCTGCGCCGCACCGGCCGCGCGCTGATCGTGTTCGCGCTGCTGCTGGGCGTCGTCGGCCTCATCTTCACCAAGATGCCGAACTCCTTCCTGCCGAACGAAGACCAGGGCTACGTCATCGCCAACATCCAGCTGCCGCCGGGCGCCACCGCCGAGCGCACCAGCGCCGTGCTGAAGGCCGCCGAAGACTATGTGATGAAGCAGCCGGAAGTGGCCGACATGGTGTCCGTGACCGGCTTCTCGTTCTCGGGCCAGGGCCAGAACATGGGCCTCGCCTTCATCCCGCTGAAGTCCTGGGACGAGCGCAAGGCGAAAGGCTCGGACGCACAGAGCCTGGCCGGCCGCATCACGGGTCACCTGATGGGCCTGCGCGACGCCTTCATCTTCGTGGTGAGCCCGCCGCCGATCCCGGAACTGGGCCGCGGCGCCGGCTTCTCCTTCCGTCTCCAGGACCGTGGTGGCCTCGGCCACGCAGCCCTGCTGCAAGCGCGTAACCAGTTGCTGGGCATGGCGATGCAGAGCAAGGTCCTGACCGGCATCCGTCCGGAAGGCCTGGAAGACGCACCGCAGCTGCAGCTCGACATCGACCGCGACAAGGCGCAGGCCCTGGGCGTGACCTTCGATGCGATCAACACCGCGATCTCGACCTCGCTGGGTTCGAGCTACGTGAACGACTTCCCGAACGCCGGCCGCCTGCAGCGCGTGGTGGTGCAGGCCGATGCGAAGGATCGCATGCAGCCGGAAGACCTGCTGCGCCTGAACGCCATGAACACCAAGGGCCAGCCGGTGCCGCTGTCGGCCTTCGCCAGCACGAAGTGGATCAACGGCCCGCAGCAGACCACCCGCTACAACGGCTATCCGGCGATGAGCATCACAGGCGAACCGAAGCCGGGTTACTCGTCCGGCGACGCCCTGCAGGAGATGCAGAACCTGGCGGCCAAGCTGCCGGCGGGCTTCGCCTACGAATGGACCGGCCAGTCGCGCGAGGAAATCCTGTCCGGTTCGACCGTGTTCGTGCTGATCGGCTTCTCGCTGCTGGCCGTGTTCCTGGCCCTGGCCGCGCTGTATGAAAGCTGGTCGATCCCGGTCTCGGTGCTGCTGGTGGTGCCGCTGGGTGTGCTCGGCTCGCTGCTGGCCGCCACCATGCGCGGCATGCCGAACGACGTCTACTTCAAGGTCGGCCTGATCACCGTGATCGGCCTGGCGGCGAAGAACGCGATCCTGATCATCGAGTTCGCGAAGGATCTGCAGGCGCAGGGCAAGTCGCCGATCGAAGCGGCCATCGAAGCTGCCCACCTGCGCTTCCGTCCGATTATCATGACCTCGCTGGCCTTCATCCTCGGCGTGCTGCCGCTGGTGATCGCGGGCGGCGCCGGTGCGGCTTCGCAGCGCGCCATCGGTACCGGCGTGATGGGCGGCATGATCACCGCGACCGCGCTCGGCGTGTTCTTCGTGCCGGTGTTCTTCGTGGTCATCCGCAGCTTCTTCAAGGGCAGCAAGCGCCAGCAGGAGGTCTACGAACACCACGCCGACAGCGCCGGCATTGTGAAGGAAGAGATTAAATGAAAAAAATGAAAAACGTCCTGACTCCCCTGGTCCTGGCCCTGTCCCTGGCCGGCTGCGTGAACCTGGCGCCGAAGTACGAGCGCCCGGCCGCCCCGGTGGCCGGCGCCTTCCCGACCGTGGAAGGCACCGTCAACAGCGGCAATCCGGTGGCGAATGAGGCCCCGGCCACCATCGCCTGGCAGCGCTTCTTTGCGGATGCGCGCCTGCAGCAGCTGATCCAGATGGCGCTGGCCAACAACCGCGACCTGCGCGTGTCTATCTTGAATATCGAGCAGGCGCGCGCCGCCTTCCAGATCCAGCGCGCGGCACAATTCCCGGCGATCAATGGCGGCATCACTGCCAGCCGCGCTTCGACGCCCGGCGATGCGCCGCTGGCCAGCAGCTACCAGGTCGGCCTGTCGGTCAGCCAGTTCGAGCTCGACCTGTTCGGCCGCGTGCGCAACCTGAGCGATGCGGCGCTGGCGCAGTACCTGGCGACCGAGGAAGCGCGCAAGACCGCGCAGATCAGCCTGATCGCCACGGTGGCCAACACCTATCTGTCCCTGCTGGCCGACAAGGAGCTGCTGGACCTGACCCAGCAGACCCTCAAGACGCGCGAGGAATCGCTGCGCCTCTCCCAGCTGCGCTTCGAGAACGGCGTGATCTCCAAGCTCGACCTGCAGCTGGCGGTCTCGCTGGTCGAACAGGCCCGCACCGTGCTGGCGCAGCAGCAGCGCCTGATCGCGCAGGACACGAATGCGCTGACCCTGCTGGTCGGCCAGACCATTCCTGACACCCTGCCGCCGGGCGGCACCCTGGCCAGCACCAACCTGCCGGACCTGCCGGCCGGCATGCCGTCGGACCTGCTGGTCTCGCGTCCGGACGTCCGCGCCGCCGAGCAGCAGCTGATCGCAGCCAACGCCGACATCGGCGCGGCGCGCGCGAACTACTTCCCGCGCATCACGCTGACCGGCAGCGGCGGCACCGCCAGCTCGGAACTGTCGGGCCTGTTCAAGTCCGGTTCCTACGGCTGGACCTTCGCGCCGCAGGCGATCCTGCCGCTGTTCGACTTCGGCGCCCGCCGCGCCGGCGTCGAGAGCGCCCGCGCCGGCCGCGACATCGCCGTGGCCCGCTACGAGAAGTCGATCCAGTCGGCCTTCCGCGAAGTCTCGGACGCGCTGGCCGGCCAGGCCACCTTCAGCGAGCAGCTGCGCGCCCAGCAGGCCGTGGCCGCCGCGGAAGCCGACCGCTTCAACCTGTCGGACCTGCGCTACCGCAACGGCACCGCCAGCTACCTGGACCTGCTGGACGCCCAGCGTTCGCTGTTCACCGCCCAGCAGCAGGCGATCCAGGCGAACCTGGCGCGCCTGCAGAACCAGGTGACGCTGTACCGCGTGCTCGGTGGCGGCTGGAGCGAGCCTGCCAACGCGACGGCGACTACCGCACGCTGAGTTACTTCGCATAATTGAAAGCGCCCTGCCGGGGCCGGACTGCGATTTCGGTATGATGAAATCGCAGGCCGGCCCCGGTCTCTTTTTGCGGCGTCTTTCATGCCATGCGAACCTTTCTGCGCTCACATTGGAAAGTCCTGGTCGCCATCGTCCTGCTGGTGCTGCTGGCGCTGTTCACCGTGACGCCGGGGGCCGCCGTGGCCGAACCTTCGCTGGCGCTGCGCCTGCGCGCCGACGCGGCCGCCATCGCGTCCAGCGAACAGGACCCGACGCACTATATCGAGGGCGTACTGCAGGCTGAGGGCTATGCGGTGCGGCGCCAGGCCTACCGGCTCGGCGGCAGGAAGGTGGACAACATCGAGGCGTCGGTGGCCAACCTTGCCCCGAACGCGAAGCCGGCGCGCATCTTCATCGTCGGCGCCCGTTACGACCGGAATGGCAGCGGCAGCGCAGCCGTGCTCGCACTGGCGCGCCTGTTGAAGGACATGCGTCCGAGCCATGGCACCGAAGTGAAGTTCGTGTTCTTTGTCGACGAGGCGCCGTCCTCGTCTTCGTCCGAGGACGAGGCGCTGGGCAGCGTGGAGCACGACGATGCCTCGCCGGTGCTGGCCGCCATCGGCTGGTATTCGCAGCGCCAGAGCCGAAAGCTGGCGCAGGCGATGGCGGACTGCTATCCGGACACCGGCTACCCGGACACCGGCAACTTCATCGCCTTCGTCGGCACGCTGGAAGCCTCGCGCCGGGTGCAGGACGCGCTATCGGCCTTCCGCGCCATCTCCGACTTCCCGGCCCATGGCCTGGCCACCCCGGCCTACGTGCAGGGCGTGACCTTTTCCGACCACGCCTCCTACCAGCGCTTCGGCTATCCGGCGATCATGATCACGGACACGGGATTCCTGCGCTACCCCTACTACCAGACGACAACGAAGGACGGGGCCGGGGACACGCTGGAAAAGCTCGACTACGACAGCACGGCGCGCGTGGTGCAGGGCTTGGCCCGTACCATCGTCCGGCTCGCCTCAGGGGCGCGCACCTGAGCGGTGCATATTTGCGACAAACCACCGCCGCCGTGTAAAAAGTTTTTCCATACCGCAAGTAAATATCGCATACTTTCCTCGGATAGTGCGCCCAAGCACTAGCTTAATAAAAAATAAACAAGAGGGGACACATGAAGTATTTCCTGCGTCACACGCGCATAGGCACCCGCCTGGCCGTCGCCTTTGCATCGATCCTGGTACTCGCCACCATCGCCACCGCTTCCGCCCTGCTGACCGCCCGCGCCAATGCGAACGCCACCGAAAGGATGCTGGCCGTCCCGCTCGCCAAGGAGCGCCTGGTATCGGACTGGAATGTGAACACCTACTCCGCCATCGTGCGCACCTCCCTGATCGCGCGCAGCACGGACGGGACCCTGAGCACCGTGTTCGCCAAGGACATCGCCGACAGCGTGACCCGCAGCACCGAGATCATCAAGCAGGTCGAACCCCTGCTCGACTCGCCGGAAGAGAAAGCCCAGCTGGCCAAGGTGCAGGACCTGCGCGCCAAATACCAGGCGGCCAAGGTCGAGGTCATGAATGCGAAGAAGGCCGGCGACGCCGAAACCGCCGAGCGCCGCTACAACGAAGGTTTCGCCCCAGCCGCCCAGGCCTATTCCGCCGGACTGCAGGAACTGCTGTCCATGCAGCGCAAGACCATCGACCAGATGACGACCGCCAGCCGCGCCGCCTATGACGAACGGGCGCGCCTGGTGCTGTTGCTGAACGTGCTGATGGTGGTGCTGGGCGTCTTCGGCGCGGTAGCGATCACGCGCAGCATCATCCGTCCACTGTCGCGCGCCGTGAAGGTGGCCGAAACGGTGGCGGGCGGCGACCTGACCGGCTCCTTCCACCATGGCCGCAAAGACGAAATCGGCGATCTCATGCGCGCCATGCAGTCCATGAACGATGGCCTGGCAAAGGTGGTGGCGGAAGTGAAGGAAGGCACGCGCACGATCGCCGCCGGCAGCACCGAGATCGCCAGCGGCAACCTCGATCTCTCGAGCCGCACCGAGCAGCAGGCAAGTTCGCTGGAAGAAACCGCGGCATCGATGGAAGAACTGACGTCGACCGTGCGCCACAACGCCGACAACGCCACCCAGGCCAACCAGATGGCGCAGGCGGCATCCGCGGTGGCGACTCGCGGCGGCGAGATCGTCGGCCAGGTGGTGCAGACCATGGGCGCCATCGACGGCGCTTCGCGCAAGATCGTCGACATCATCGGCGTCATCGACGGCATCGCCTTCCAGACCAATATCCTGGCCCTGAACGCGGCCGTGGAGGCGGCGCGCGCCGGCGAACAGGGCCGCGGCTTCGCGGTCGTGGCCTCCGAAGTGCGCAACCTGGCGCAGCGCTCGGCCACCGCGGCGCGCGAGATCAAGGGTTTAATCGGCGACTCGGTGACCCAGGTGAATGCCGGCACGGCGCTGGTGCAGCAGGCCGGCGCGACGATCGAGGAAGTGGTGGCCAGCGTGGCGCGCGTGACCGACATCATGGCCGAGATCACCGCCGCCAGCCGCGAGCAGAGCGCCGGCATCGATCAGGTGAATGCCGCGATCACGCAGATGGACCAGGCCACTCAGCAGAACGCGGCGCTGGTCGAGGAAGCCGCTGCGGCGGCGACCAGCATGCAGGACCAGTCGGCACGGCTGGAAGAACTGATGCGCCGCTTCCGGGTCGCCGATCCGGGCAAGGCGCTGGCCCTGCGCTGATTCTAGTCCGTCAGGAACATCTCTTGTAAATCGTTGAGGAAGCGCTGCCCCAGTTCGGTCGGCTTGATCAGCTTGAAGTCGCGGTAGATCAGGCCCTTGCCCTCGGCTTCGTTGAGGGCTTTTTCGATGGCCGTGATCGACATGCCGGTGCGCTCGCCGAACAGGTTCGGGTCGAAGCCGCCGGTCAGGCGCAGCGTGTTGAGCATGAACTCGAAGCCCATCTCGGCGCGCGTGATCTCGTGTTCCTCGCTCACCGCATTGCCCTTTTGCGCCGCCTCGATGAAGGAGCCCGGTTGCTTGTAGCGCGCCTGGCGCAGCACGCGGTGCGGGAAGGACAGCTTCGAATGGGCGCCGGCGCCGATGCCGAGATAGTCGCCGAAATTCCAGTAATTCAGGTTGTGGCGCGCCTGGTGTCCCGGCTTCGCATAGGCCGAGACCTCGTAGTGCTGGTACCCCGCAGCTTTCATGGTCTCCGCAATCATGTCCTGGATGTCGGCGCTCTCGTCGTCGCTGGGCAGCTGCGGCGGATACTTGGCGAACACTGTGTTCGGCTCCATCGTCAGGTGGTACAGCGACAGGTGCGGCGGCGCATACGACAGCGCGGTATCGATGTCGCGTCGCGCTTCTTCCAGCGTCTGCCCCGGCAGCGCGTACATCAGGTCGAGGTTGAAGGTGTCGAAGTTGGCCTGCGCGATCTCGACGGCCTTTCTCGCCTCGTTCTCGTCATGGATGCGGCCCAGCGCCTGCAAATGCCTGCCGTTGAAGCTCTGGATGCCGATCGACAGGCGGGTGATGCCGCTGGCACGGTAGGACTTGAACTTCTCGGCCTCGAAGGTGCCGGGGTTCGCTTCCATCGTGATCTCGGCATTGATCTCCAGCGGCAGCAGGGTGCGCAGGTCGGACAGCAGGCGGTCCAGCGCGGCCGCCGACATCAGGCTGGGCGTGCCGCCGCCGATGAACACGGTGTGGATCTTGCGGCCCCAGATCAGGGGCAGCGACTGTTCGAGGTCGGCGCGCAGCGCGTCCAGGTAGGCCTGCTCCGGGATCGGGCCGTTCGATTCGTGCGAGTTGAAATCGCAGTAGGGGCACTTGCGCACGCACCAGGGCCAGTGGATGTACAGCGACAGCGGCGGCAGCGCAGTGAGGTTCAGCGCACCGGGCTGCAGGTATTGCAGGGCGGCGGCGGCCGGATTGCGCGGCTCGGTATTCGCCGGGATGCCGTTGCCGACGGGTTTAATCGGGATCATTTCAGTTTCAACTTTTCGACCAGCGCGCGGATTGCCTGGCCACGGTGAGAGATGGCGTTCTTCTCGGAGGGCTCCAGCTCGGCGGTGGTCTTGCCCAGTGCCGGGATCAGGAAGTACGGATCGTAGCCGAAGCCGTTGGCGCCGCGCGGGGTGTCGACGATCTGGCCACGCCAGACGCCGTCGGCGATGACCGGCTGCGGATCGTCGGCATGGCGCACGTAGACCAGCACGCAATAGTAATAGGCCGACTTGTCGGCGTGGCTGGCGAGGTCCTCGATCAGCTTCTCGTTGTTGCGGGCGTCCGACTTCGGCTCGCCGGCATAGCGCGCCGAATACACGCCCGGGGCGCCGCCCAGGGCATTCACGCACACGCCGGAATCGTCGGCCAGCGCCGGCAGGCCGGTCAGGCGGGCGGCGTGGCGGGCCTTCTGCAGGGCGTTTTCGACGAAGGTGCCGAAGGGCTCCTCGGCTTCCGGCACCTTGAATTCGCCCTGCGGATGCAGTTCGAAACCGATCGGGGCCAGCAGCTGGGCAAATTCCTTGAGCTTGCCCGCGTTGTTGGAGGCAAGGATGAGGCGTTGGGTCATGGTCGTTCTTGGAGAGGCGTGGAAGGCGTTATTTTAGCCTTCTTGACCTCTCCGGGTACGACACCGCGCTATCGGCCGCCTGAACTCAGCGGCCGCGGCGCCACGCCTTCGTTGGTCATGACCACCGGCCGGATCGTGCCGTCCTCATTGAAGTAAAGCCGCTCGATGGCCATCTCGCGATGGTGGCCGTTGTCATCCTTCAAAGGCCGGCGGTGGTAGGCGATGTACCAGTCGTCGGTCCCGGGAATGTTCACCACCGAGTGATGCCCTGCCCCGCGCGCAATCTTCCCGTCCTGCGCGAGGATGGTGCCGACGCGTTTGAAGGGCCCGAAGGGCGTCGAGCCCATGGCGTAGGCGACGCGGTAGTCCGGCCCGGTCCATCCCCCTTCGGACCACATCAGGTAATACACGCCCTTGCGCTTGGCCATGAAGGAGCCTTCGACGTATTCGGGATCGGGCGTGATCTCCTTGTAGGTGCTGCCGTCCGGGAAAGGCAGGAGGCTGAGCAGGTCGGGCGCCAGCTTGACCACGTTGGCATGCTTCCAGCCGCCGTAATACATGTACATCTGCCCGTCGTCGTCCTTGAAGACCATCTGGTCGATCGGCTGGGCGCCGTTCACGATCTCGCCGATCAGCGGCTTGCCGAGGGCATCCCTGAACGGTCCCTCGGGACCGTCGCTGACGGCGACGCCGATGCCGCCCAGCTGGCCGTTGGTCTTGATGTCGTTCGCACCGAAGAACAGGTAGTACTTGCCCTTGTGCTCGATGGCCGAGGGCGCCCACATGGCGTAGGCGGCCCAGGCGACGTTTTCGACGTCGAGCGCACGCTCGTGCTTCGTCCAGTGCACCAGGTCGGGCGAGGAAAACACGTCGAGGAAGGTCTGCTTCAGGTAGGGTTCCCAGATCAGGTCCTTCCGGGCGCGCATCTCCTTCTGCTGCGGCGTGAACTTGCTGGCGCGGGCCGGCTTGCCGACATCGTCGGAATAAGTCGGGTAGATCCAATACTGGCCCTTGAAGATACGGATCTCGGGATCGGCGTACCAACCGGGGACGATGGGATTGGCTGCCTGCGCGAGCGTGCCGGCGGCGGCCATCAACAGCGAGATGACAGCGCGCGTTACGAAACGTGGATTTTTCTTCATCGTTCTCATCCAAGTAAATAGCTGAAACATTATCTCCGACGAAGAAGCCGGGAGCGCCGAAAACGCCGCGCGCCCAGGCCTGTTTCGTGGAAGCGCGTAAACGCAGCTGCCTGCCTATCAGATCGGCTAGGTACCGTGGAAACGATCCCATTTCCTGCTAGCATACGCATCACTTGTTCATTACATAATTACATAAGGAAAAGGAGACCTATGAGCACGACAGAAATCTTCCTGCTGGCGATGCTGCTGATCTTTGTTGCACCCTACCTGGTCTGGCGGCTGGGCCGGACCGATTATTTTGCGCCCCTGGCCATTGTGCAGATCATCATGGGCATCATCCTCGGCCCGGGCGTGATCGGCGCTTTCTTTCCCGAGTATCACAAGTTCGTCTTCAATCCCGACGTTGTGAAGACCTTGAACGGCATCGCGCAATGGGGCGTGATGTTGTTCGTAATGCTGGCCGGCATAGAACTCGACCTGAAGAAGGTCTGGCAATACCGCCGCGAGAGCGCGACCACGGCCGGCCTGTCGCTCGGCATGCCGCTGCTGTTCGGCTGCGCCGCCGCCCTGCTGCTGCTGAACTATCCTGGCTGGATAGGCACCAAGGCCGCGCCATGGCAATTCCTGCTGGGCACCGGCATGGGCTGCGCAGTCACCGCGCTGCCGGTGCTGGTACTGCTGATGGAGAAGCTGGACATCCTGCGCCAGCCGATGGGCCAGCGCCTGCTGCGCTACGCCAGCCTGGACGACGTTGCGATCTGGGGCGTGCTGGCGCTGATCATGCTGGACTGGGAGCGCGTCGGCCGCCAGCTCGGCTTCCTGGCCGCCTTCGCCGTGCTGACCCTGGTGTTCCGTCGCCTGATGGTGCGCCTGCCGCGCAGCGACCGCTGGTACGTCGCGACGATCTGGCTGATCGCCTGCGCCTTCGGCGCCGACTGGGCCGGCCTGCACTTCATGGTCGGCGCCTTCCTGGCCGGCGTGGTAATGGACGTCGAATGGTTCGGCCAGGAGCAGCTGGACGCGCTGTTCAAGCACGTGCTGCTGGTACTGATGCCGGTGTTCTTCCTCAGCACCGGGCTGCGCACCAAGTGGGACCTGGGCGGCTACCAGGTGTTCTTCGCCGCCGGCCTGCTGCTGTTCGCCTCCGTCGGCGGCAAGCTGGCCGGCGCCCACATCGCCGGCAAGGTTCTCAAGTGGAAGGACGGCGAAGCATCGATCATCGGCTGGCTGCTTCAAACCAAGGGCCTGATCGAGATCATCTTCGCCAACATCCTGCTCGACAAGCAGATCATCACCAGCGAAACCTTCACGGCCTTGCTGCTGATGGCGGTCGGCAGTACCATGTTGACGATCCCGGTCGTGCATCCCAAGCTGCACCGGGAGCAGCACCGAGGGCTTGTGAACCAGGCCAGTTCCTGAAAACTAAATAAACGATATGGCGAGAACCGGACTCACGAAATCGCAGGTCAGGACCTGCCGCGACCAGCTGCTGGCGGAGGGACGCTACCCTTCCGTCGACGCGGTGCGGCTGGCCCTCGGGAATACCGGCTCGAAGTCGACCATCCACCGCTTCCTGAAGGAGCTGGCCGACGAGGACAAGGGCCTCGAGGCCGGCCTCCGGCGCGAGGACACCGCGCGCAGCCTGCACGACTTCGTCGAGCAGCTGGCCGACCGCCTGCACGGCGACGCCCAGCAGCGCATGCGCCGGCTCGAGGCCGCGCATGAACAGGCGCTGCGCGAGAAGGAGCGCGAGCTGGCCGCACTGCGCGAGACGATTGCGAAGCTCGAAGCCCGGGTGGAAGAACTGGAAGAGCGGGAAGAGGATCGCGGCTACGATGGCTTCGACAAGCGGCCGCGCCAGATCGCCACGGAATTCGGGCTGTTCAGCAGCCGCCTGTCCACCTCGCGCGGCGGCAGCCGCGATATCTCGCCCTTCAGTATGGTGGTGGGCGGGGCGCGTTCGGAAGTCTTCGATGTCGACAACCTGTTCCCGGCGGCGCCCAAGCTGTCGTAGGGTGGGCACCCCGTGCCCACCCTACGCGATTCAGCCCGCCAGGCCCAGCGCCTGCTTCTGCAAGGTCACCAGCTCGCGAATCCCCTGCTCGGCCAGGTCCAGCAGGCGGTTCATGCCGGCGCGCGAGAAGGCCGCGCCTTCGGCCGTGCCCTGCACTTCGACGAAGTGGCCGAGGTCGGTCATCACCACGTTCATGTCGGTGTCGCAGTCCGAGTCTTCGATGTAGTCGAGGTCCAGCACCGGCATGCCCTTGTAGACGCCCACCGAGACCGCCGCCACGAACTGCTTGACCGGCACCGAGGCGATCAGGCCGCGTCCGACCAGCGCATTGAAGGCGTCGTAGGCGGCCACCATCGCGCCCGTGATCGAGGCGGTGCGGGTGCCGCCGTCGGCCTGGATCACGTCGCAGTCCAGGTGCAGGGTGCGCTCGCCGAAGGCGTCCAGGTCGAACGCGGCGCGCAGCGAACGGCCGATCAGGCGCTGGATTTCCTGGGTGCGGCCGGACTGCTTGCCGCGCGCGGCCTCGCGGTCCATGCGCGTGTGCGTCGAGCGCGGCAGCATGCCGTATTCGGCCGTCATCCAGCCCTGCCCTTTCCCTTTCAGGAAGCCCGGCACCTTCTCTTCGATGCTGGCGGTGCAGATCACCTTGGTGTCGCCGAATTCGATCAGCACCGAGCCCTCGGCGTGCTTGGTGTACTGGCGGGTGATGCGGACGGCGCGCAGCTGGTCGACCGTGCGGTTGCTTGGACGCGTGGTGAAAGTCATGATGAATCCTTTTTTATTTGAGTAGCTGGGATGATTTCTCGATCGCGTCGCGGATCTCTGCGATCGCCTTTTCGATGTCCTCGTCGCCGAAGTCGTCCAGCGAAGCAGCGGCCGGCTCCTCGGCCAGGCGGGTCGTGACCTCGCCTTCCGGCAGCATCATGGTCGAGACCATGCCGTCGTCGCCGCTCGAAGGGGCGTCGTGCGCACCCTGCCACTGGATGGCGAGGGCCGTGGTGTTGTCGCCGCGCGGGCCGGCGATGGCGGTGGCCATGCCGATCATGTCCGGCACCGCCTGCACGATGGTGTGGGTGGACAGCTGGTGCACGATCTCGGTGTCGGGCAGGATGCCCCACAAGCCGTCCGAGCAAAGCAGCAGCACGTCGCCCGGTTCCAGGCTGGCCTGGCGCGACAGCTCGACTTTCGGCGGCGTCGACGCGCCCAGGCAGCTGTAGAGTTTATTGCGGTCGGGGTGGGTGCTGCGTTCGCTGGGGTCGGCCAGGCCTTTGGCGATCAG
Organism: Telluria sp. GW821-FHT07G12; assembly: GCF_059418525.1. Classification (NCBI taxonomy): domain Bacteria; kingdom Pseudomonadati; phylum Pseudomonadota; class Betaproteobacteria; order Burkholderiales; family Oxalobacteraceae; genus Telluria; species Telluria sp. GW821-FHT07G12. The sequence continues at coordinate 670,812 of NZ_JBWKQA010000001.1, forward strand.
GTGCTCGATGTGCGAATGGTCGCGCGTGCGCGCCAGGATCTGGCCGCGCCGCAGCCAGTACAGGCGCGAGTCGCCGCAGTGCGCCCATACGGCGCAGTTGTGCTGGACCAGGCAGGCGACGATCGTGGTGCGCGGACTGTCCGACATGCCGTGTTCGCGGGCGTAGCGCTGGATCGCTTCATGGGCCTGTTCGAACGCGTCTTCGAGGAAGCGCTCCGGCTTCTTCACATAGGGCGTGGCCTGGCTGCGGAACAGGGCCGACATGGTTTGCAGGGCGATGCTGGCGGCGACCTCGCCGCGCTGGTGGCCGCCCATGCCGTCGGCCAGCACCAGCAGCAGGGCTTCGCGCGTGTAGCTGTAGCCCATGCGGTCCTGGTTGACCTTGCGGCCACCGATATGGCTTTGCTGGTAGACGGAAAACTGCATGGTAGTCCTAAGCGAATGGATTGATGCGGCTGACGAGGCTGCGCCAGCCGGACGGCGGCGGCTCCTCGGCCTGGGCCGGCGCGCGGGCAGCCTGGAGGCCGGCCTGCAGCACCTTCTGGACGGCGAACACGCTCTGCGGGCGCGCCAGCGGGTCCATCGCCAGGCAGGACTTCACCATCGCCACTAGGTCCGGCGAGTATGCGCCATCCAGCTTGGCGAAGCGGGATTCCATTTCATCGCGCGCCTTGCGCTGGTCGGCCGGCTGCGGCGGCGCGGCGGCCATGCAGGCATAGATGGCGGCGCCGATGCTGTAGATGTCGGTCCAGGGGCCGAGCGTGGCGCCCCTGGCGTACAGATCGGGGGCGGCAAAGCCCGGGGTGTACATCGGCGCCAGGGTCGGCGAGTCGGTGTTGATGGTCTGGCGCGCGGCGCCGAAGTCCAGCAGCAGCGGGGTGCCGTCGGTGCGCAGGTAGATGTTGGCCGGCTTCAGGTCCAGGTGCAGCAGCTTGTTGGCGTGGACCTCGCGCAGGCCGCCGCAGACGCCGTTGAAGGCCTGGCGGATGAAGCCTTCGCTGGCGCGCTGGCTCCTGGCCATCAGGCGCGAGATCTGCTCCTGCAGCGAGTGGCCGGATTCGTAGGCCATCACCATATAAACGGTGTCGTTGGCGCGGAAGAAGTTCAGGACACGCACCACGTTGGGATGGACGATCTTGGCCAGCGCCCTGCCCTCCTCGAAAAAGCACTTCAGGCCGATGCGGAACACCGGCAGATTGGCTTTCGAGATGATGGGAATGAGCTGGCCGGGCTGGCGCAGCGCCAGGGCGCTGGGGAGGTATTCCTTGATCGCGACCGCATTGCCGTCGCCGTCATATGCAAGATAAACAATACTGAACCCGCCGGACGCAATTTTCTTTACAATGCGATATCCGCCAATTTCCAGCCCTTCGGGCAGGGGAGCGTTATTTTGTGCAGCCATTTGGGAAGTATTCCTTGCGTAACACGGCGATTGTGTGGATAAATCACCGCTTTGTAAAGAATAAACGGGCCATCAAGGCCCTGTGATTATCCGGGGATCCAATTGAGCATTTCTAGCATGACAGGTTATGCGGTCGCCACCAGCGAAGGCGCTGCCGGCACCCTCACGATCGAGATCAAGAGCGTCAATTCACGCTTCCTCGATCTGCAGTTCCGCATCAACGACGAGCTGCGTGCGCTGGAACCCGACCTGCGCTCGGCGATCATGGCTGCGATCACCCGCGGCAAGGTGGAAGTCCGCCTCTCCTTCGGCCGCAAGGCCGCGAGCGGCTCCCAGGCGCTGAACCAGGAACTGCTGGCCGACCTCGCGCGGCTGCAGGCCGAAGTGTCGCGCCACTTCACATCCGCGCCCCAGATGACGGTGGCCGAGCTGCTGCGCTGGCCGGGTGTGATCGAGGAAGCGCAAGTGGGCCAGGAATCGCTGCAGGCCGATGTCGCCGAGCTCACCAAGCAGGTGGTGGCCGGCTTCGTCGACAGCCGCAGGCGCGAAGGCGCGGCCCTGGAAGCGATGCTGCTGTCGCGTATCGAATCGATGGAAGCCATCGTCAAGCGCATCACGCCGCTGATCCCGCAGGTGATCTCGCAGTTCCAGCAGAAGGCGGTCGAACGCATGCAGGATGCGCTGGGCCTGGCTGGCCACGGCAACCCGCAGGTGCTGACGCGACAGGAAGTCTTCGAGCGGATTCGCCAGGAAGTCACTTTGTATGGCATCCGCATCGACGTTTCCGAAGAGCTGTCGCGCCTGACTGCGCACCTGAACGAAACCCGCCACATCCTGAAAAAGGGCGGCCAGGTCGGCAAGCGCCTCGACTTCATGATGCAGGAACTGAACCGCGAAGCGAACACGCTGGGTGCCAAGGCTTCGGTCAAGGAATTGGCGGATGCATCGATGGAGCTCAAGCTGCTGATCGAGCAGATGCGGGAACAGGTACAGAATCTGGAATAATCGCTTTTCGCGGTATTCCTGTCGTGGGCACGGGGTGCCCACCCTACGATGGATGTAGGGTGGGCGCCACGTGCCCACGCCGATTTATGAACATCGCAAACGTAGCAAAAGGAACAACCATGATCACCAACGCCTTCTCCGGCAGTCTGTTCATCGTAGCCGCCCCGTCCGGCGCCGGCAAATCGACCCTGGTCAACGCCCTGCTGGCGCAGGAGCCGGGGATCAAGCTGTCGATCTCGACCACCACGCGCCCGCCGCGCCCGGGCGAGCAGGACGGCGTGCATTACCACTTCACGACCGCCGACGATTTCGTCGCCCGCGCCGACCGCGGCGAGTTCCTGGAATGGGCCGAAGTGCACGGCAATTACTACGGCACCAGCCGCCTGAGCGTCGAACAGGAGATGAAAAACGGCGTCGACATCCTGCTCGAGATCGACTGGCAGGGCGCGCGCCAGGTGAAGAAGCTGTTCCCGGATGCGGCCGGCATCTTCATCCTGCCACCGTCGATCGCGGCGCTGGAAGAGCGCCTGCACAAGCGCGGCACCGACGAGCCGCACATCATCACGCGGCGTTTGTTGGCTGCGGGCGGCGAGATCGCTCACGCTCCCGAGTTCGAATATGCTATCATCAACGAAGAGTTCAATGTCGCCCTGTCCGAGCTGCAGGCGATTGTCAAAGCGACACGAGCACGTTTCGCCCAGCAGGCGGCCCGCAATGCTTCGCTGTTTGCACAGTTGGGAATCCACGCGCATCAACCGCAAGGCTAATCCTCCCGGATTAGCGATCGATCATTTTTTTGGAGTAGACCATGGCCCGCATCACCATCGAAGATTGCCTGAAAAACGTCCCGAACCGTTTCCAGCTGACCCTGGCCGCCACCTACCGCGCCCGCCAGCTGCTGCAGGGCCACACCCCGAAGGTCGAAGCCAAGGACAAGCCGACCGTCGTCGCGCTGCGCGAAATCGCTGCCGGTAAAGTCGGCCTGGAGATGCTGAAAAAGGTCCCTATGTAATTTTTTGGGGTCAGATCCCGAATCTTACGGGTGGGATCTGACCCCAACTGACTACTTGGGTCAGAATCAGTTAGGCCAGAATAAGTCGGGGTCAGAGCCCATCCGCATGAACCGGGCTCTGACCCCTCTTTATTCTGATATGCTGTCCCCACACAGCGGCTGATTATCTTCGAGTATGACCTTGTCTCCCCCGGATTCCATCCACTCAGGCACCACCAAGGGCCGGCCCAGCCGGTCTGCAAGCAAGCCGCACGAAGCCGAACCCGCGCCTGCTCCTGGCGTCGCGTCGATTTCCCACCTCGCCAGCAAACTGGCCGAATACCTCACGCCCGCCGAACTCAAGAAGGTCAAGGAAGCCTACCGCTTCTCCGACGAGATGCACCTCGGTCAGGTACGCAAGTCGGGCGAACCCTATATCTCCCACCCGATCGCCGTCGCCGAGATCTGCGCCGACTGGAAGCTGGACGCCCAGGCCATCATGGCCGCGCTGCTGCACGACGTGATCGAGGACCAGGACGTCAAGAAGGAAGAGCTGATCGAGCGCTTCGGTCCGCAGGTCGCGAACCTGGTCGACGGCCTGTCCAAGCTGGAGAAGATCGAATTCCAGAGCGTGGTCGAGGCCCAGGCCGAGAACTTCCGCAAGATGCTGCTGGCCATGGCCAGCGACGTACGCGTCATCCTGATCAAGCTGGCCGACCGCCTGCACAACATGCGCACGCTGGGCGTGATGGCGCCCGCGAAGAAGCGCCGCATCGCCAGCGAGACCATGGAAGTGTATGTGCCGATCGCGCACCGGCTGGGCCTGAACGACATCTACCGCGAGCTGCAGGACCTGTCCTTCTCGCACCTGTACCCGCTGCGCTACCAGACCCTGGCGAAGGCGATCAAGGCCGCGCGCGGCAACCGCCGCGAAGTGGTCAAGAAGATCCTCGACGCGGTCAAGAACACGCTCGCCGCCGCCGGTATCCAGGCCGAAGTCTATGGCCGCGAGAAGACCCTGTTCGGCATCTACAAGAAGATGCGGAATAAACACCTGTCGTTCTCGCAGGTGCTGGACGTGTACGGCTTCCGCGTGGTCGTCGACACCGTCCCGAACTGTTACGTGGCGCTCGGCACCCTGCACGCCCTGTACAAGCCGATGCCCGGCAAGTTCAAGGACTACATCGCGATCCGCAAGATCAACGGCTATCAGTCGCTGCACACCTCCCTGATCGGCCCCTACGGCACCCCGGTCGAATTCCAGATCCGCACCCAGGAAATGCACCGCACCGCGGAAAGCGGCGTGGCGGCGCACTGGCTGTACAAGACCGGCGACCAGAACATGTCGGACCTGCAGCAGCGTACCCACGCCTGGCTGCAGTCGCTGCTCGACATCCAGCAGCAGACCGGCGACTCGGCCGAGTTCCTCGAGCACGTCAAGGTCGACCTGTTCCCGGACTCGGTGTATGTGTTCACGCCGAAGTCGAAGATCATCGCGCTGCCGCGTGGCGCCACGCCGCTCGACTTCGCCTACTCGATCCACACCGGCATCGGCGACCATACCGTGTCGGTCAAGATCAACCACGAGCCGGCCCAGCTGCGCACGGAACTGCGCAACGGCGACATCGTCGAGATCGAGACCGACCCCGACTCGCGCCCGAGCCCGACCTGGCTGTCCTTTGTCCGCACCGGCAAGGCGCGCTCCGCGATCCGCCACTACCTGCGCACCATCAACCTGAACGAATCGGTGGAACTGGGCCAGGAACTGATGGCGCAGGCGCTCGCCCAGCTCGGCGTCAAGGGCGAGCTGCAGCAGTCCACCATCGAGAAGCTGCTGGCCGAATCCTCGGCCAAGTCGATGGAGGAACTGTACGCCGACGTCGGCATCGGCAAGCGCATGCCGGCGCTGGTGGCGCGCCACATCTTCGGCCTGATGGATGGCGCCGTCGACACCGTGCCGGCCCAGGACAGCACCGGCGGTCCCGAGCTCAATCCGGTCACGATCTACGGCAGCGAAGGCGTGTCGGTGCAGCTGGCGCCCTGCTGCCTGCCGATCCCGGGCGACCAGATCGTCGGCCAGCTGCGGCGCGACCAGGGCCTGGTGGTCCACACCGGCGACTGTTCGCAAGCCAAGCGCCTGCGCAACAAGGAACCGGACCGCTGGATCGCGGTCCAGTGGGGCACGGAGCTGAACCGCCGCTTCGACTGCCGCATCCGTCTCCTGATCAACAACGAGAAGGGCATCCTCGCCAGAGTCGCCGCCGAGATCGGCGAGTCCGACGCCAACATCACCTATGTGGGCATGGACGAGGACGACGAACACATGATGACCCAGCTGCGCTTCACCATCCAGGTGAAGGACCGCGTGCACCTGGCCCACCTGATCCGCAACCTGCGGCGTGTGGCGGGCGTGAACCGGGTCGAGCGCGAGCGGACGTAATTTTCACGCGTGGGCACAGTGTGCCCACCCTACGGCTATCGGTAGGGCGGGCACCCCGTGCCCGCGTATGCATCACCGTACCTGCGTCAGATCGAACACCGGGTTGTAGATCAAGCCCAGCACATTCCCGAACGGATCCTTCAGCTCCGCCACCTTGATCCCCTCCCCCACCTCCTGGATCGCCTCGTGCGAGCTCGCGCCAAGCCCGACGATGCGCGCGAACTCCGCCTCGATGTCGTCCACGCCCCAGTACACCACCGAGCCCGCCGTGCCCGGCGTCCCATCCGGCACCAGGCCGAGCTCGAAGCCGCCGATGGCGAAGCCGACGTAGAACGGCTGGTCGAAGTAAGGCGCCGTGCCGAACACCTCGGTGAACCAGGCCTTGGCCTTGTCGAGGTCGGACACGGGGTACTTCACGGTACGCAGTCCCTTGATCATGTTGGTCTCCTGATATCCCTGTCAAAACGACATCATGCCATCCCGCGAGGGCAAGGTATTGGAAAAATGGAAGCTCGGCTACAATATCGCTGCAGGAGGACGACCTCCCCCATCCGGGAACACACGCGGGACGGCCCGGTTATCAAGGGAGCCGTCATGGCCTGGATCCTGTTGCTCGTCGCCGGTCTGTTCGAAGTCGTGTGGGCTTATTCGATGAAACTGTCGAATGGCTTCACCCATCTCACCTATTCCATCGTTACCATCGTCACGATGATGGCGAGCTTCGGCTTGCTGTCGGTGGCCATGCGCAGCCTCGCTTTAGGCACGGCCTATACCATCTGGACCGGCATCGGCGCGATTGGCGCATTCATCGTCGGCATTGTCTTTTTGGGCGAGGAGATCAGCCTCATGCGCGTGTGCGCCGCGGTATTGATTATCGGCGGCCTCGTGCTGATGAAGCTGTCGGCGCATTAATCGGCCAGCTGCTCGACGCTCTGGCCGATGCCAGCATACTCGTGGAATACATCGTCGAGATAAATGGCGATGTCCGGCGCCATGACATCCGCCGGAATCATCACATCGTTCAGTCTTGTCCGCTTCCCCGAGTCGGCGCGATAAACGAGCCATTCCCCGTTTTCGCGCCGGACCTCGACCTGGAAGCGGCCATAGATATTGAATTTCATGGCCGCCTCCAGGCTTACTTCGCGCCGTTCACGTTAATGAAGGGGATTGCGCCGCCCGCCACATTCGGCAGCTTGCCGTCCCACTTGTCGATGGCCAGGCGCTGGTTCTCCATTTCACGCAGACGGATCAGTTCCGGCGTCACCTGCTGGCGCTGGATGGCCAGCGATTCGGCCTCGGCCCTGGCTTGCGCAACGCGCTGCTTGGCTTCCACTTCGATACGCAGCAGGTCGCGTTCCGCCTTCAGTTTCAACTGCTCGGCCGTGGTCTTGGCTTCGATCGCTTCATTGAAGGAGCGCGAGAAGTTGAAATTCACGATCGAGAACTCGTCGACCACGATGCCGTGGCGGCCCAGGCGTTCGCGCAGCTGGACCATGATCTGGTCGCGCACGTCGGTGCGCTTGGCGATCAGCTCCTCGGCGGTGAAGCGCGCGGTGACGGCCTTCACGGCTTCCTGCACGGACGGGATGATGATGCGCGTGCCCGGCTCGTTACCGAGGTCGCGGAACACCGTCACCGCCGCCGAAGGCTGCACGTGGTAGTTCAGCGCCACGCGGGTATGCACGATCTGCAGGTCGCGCGAGGCGGCATCGCCGTCGCCTTCACCTTTCTGGATCGAGACGTTGACCAGGTTGAGCTTCTGCGCCAGCGGAATGCGGAAGTGGATACCCTCGCTCAGCACCTCGCTGCTCGGGCTGCCGAACGTCGTCATCACGCCCCGGTGTCCAGACGGTACGGTGCCGAAGGGCGCGAGCGATACCACGAGGATCAGTGCGACGACGATACCGATCACCTTCAATGGCAACCTGTTCATTTCAATTTCCTTTCGATGAGTTCTGCCGAATCACACTGTGCTGGCAGGCCGTCATGTTTATGAACGACCAACAAAGTGTATAGCGGCGGAATTCATAAAAACATCAGGAAATTCTGATGATCAAGTTCGGGAAAGTCGAAGATAGCCGTGTCAGGTGCTGATTGCGGTGGTAAAGGTCAGGCGATTGCCGAATGGGTCCTTGACCGACATGTCGCGGGTAGCCCATGGGGTATCGTCCAGGCTGGGACGCGCATACTTATGCTGCTTTGCGATCAGCTCGGCATGCAGCTCGTCGATCCCGTCCACCGCAATCCGCATGGCCGAGCCGGGACAACAATCGCCGTGATGTTCGGACAGATGCAGGATGCAGCCCTCGCGCGAGATTTGCAGGTAAAGCGGTAGATCAGGCGCGAAGCGGTGCTCCCAGTCGACCTTGAATCCCAGGAAATCCACATAGAATTCTCTGGCCTTCGCTTCATCAAACATGCGGAGTATGGGAGTGGTGCTATGCATTCTCATGCGTCGGCCCTTTGCGATTTGATTGATTGTGCAACAATTCAATTTCGATAAGGTGAATATACCACCGCGATCGAGGCATGGGATGCAGTGCCTTGAAGCCGGTCTCTGGACTATTACTGTTCCGCCCGCAGCTATGCCTGAATTCTGGCGCGGCGTCTCGTGTCTGTCTCCACTGCCAGTTGCTTCAGGAGCGCAGCCGCTAATCCGGCTCCTTGACGGCCTGGATATCGATCAGGATCATCGTCGCGCCCTGCTCTTTTACGAGCACATAAGTGAAATGGCCGGGGCCCAGGGGCTGCTCGCCCACATAATCGTCGGGCTGCAGGCGTACGCGTTGCCGGTTCATGAGCAACTGGATTTTCGGGTAGCCATAGGCGGATTTCATGTCCCGATAGCCGGTCACGCCGCCGGACGCGATATCGCCGTAGTCGATGCCGTTCACCTCGACCTGCCCGAGCGGCACGCCGGTCTGGTTGCGGATGCGGACCTGCGAGACCTCGGCGTCGGACGGCTTGTCGGACAAAGCAAACAGCAATGCGAGGATGCCGCCGACTGCCAGCAAGACAGCAACGAAGGCTCTCATCGCCGCCTCGCCATCAGGCCCGCACACAAGAGCACCAGTCCGAAGAGCTGTATCGCAATGGCAAGCTGGCCGCCATTACCTTCCGTCGGCACGATCCGGACATACCCCCCACGCTGGCGCATGTAGCTGAACATATCGACAGGCAGCAGCTCAGCCAGCGGCGAGAGCAAGGCAAGGCCGAGGACAAGAAAGAAGATGCCTGCCCGGATGAGCCAGCGCGCCATCGTAGTCAACCCAGGCTGCTCCGCAACCAGTCCCGCCCCCGCCCGTCCAGCGCCTTCTCGATGACGTCGGCCGGCAGGCTGTACACCGTGGCCCAGGTCGCCCGCCCATCCGCCGCATTCGACGGGAAGCTGGTGGTCTCGATCGGCCAGTGGTATTTGCGCTTCAGCGAGCGCACGATGGCCGCCAGGGTCACGCGCCCGCGCAGGGGCTCGGCGCCGGCCTGGTCGGCGTTGGAAAGCAGGATTGCGAGGACTTGGCCGCGCCCTGTGCGCGGACCGGGGAAAATGGGAGTTTTCTTGGCCATGCCGGCATTCTAGCCGGGCTGGCTGGACTGTGGCCGCGCAAAGGCCTGCGGCGTCTCGCCGGCGAACTGCTGGAACTCGTGGATCAGGTGCGACTGGTCGTAATACCCGCATTCTCCCGCCAGCACGGCCCAGTCGATGGCGCCCGGTTCGGCACGCAAGGCCGCACTGGCGCGCCGGAAGCGGCACACCATGGCGAAGGTCTTGGCGTTCAGGCCGACGCGCTCGCGGAACTGCAGCGCCAGGTGCTGGCGCGAGACGCCCAGCTTGTCTGCCAGCTCCTCGATCCGCACTGCCCCGCCGGCACGCTCGATCAATCCGACGGCCGTGCGCGCCAAACGGTCGGCGCGGTCCGCCTCATGCACGCGCAGACGCCCGAGCAGCGCACGCTCGATCACCGCCAGGCGCTGTGCGACCGGCAGTTCGCGCTCCCACAGCGCCGCTGCCAGCGCCTCGGCCTCATCGCGCGGCCACAGCTCGGACAATAAAGGATGCCCGTCCTGCAGCGCATGCAGCGGCAGGCCGAAGAAGGCCCGCGCCGCGCCCGGCAGGAAACGCACCGCCACCGTCAGCACCGGCGCCGCGACCTCGACCCGGTGCGGGCGCGACATCATCCCGGCCACGAAGCCGAGCGGCGCGCGGTCCTGCCACAGGATGTCGATGCAGTTATCCGGCAGCACGCGATGGCGCACCGGCGCGCCGCTCGGCAGCGAATGGCTGGTCCACAGGCAGGCGACATGCCCTGCCAGGGCCGGATGGGGCGGGAATTCGCGGTAGAGGTGCATAGCCAGGCTAGCGCCTGTGCAAGCCCAGCGCCAGGATGCTGTCGAAGGCCGCGCAGGCGCCGGCGCTGGCTTCGGCAATCTCCTCCGGGCTGTGCACATGCTCGCGCAGCGCCTGCATGAAGGCGCGCCAGCGCGGGCCGGGGCCGGCGTCGACGCCCTTCAGGTAGCGCAGCGGATGTGGCGCCAGCTGTTCGTGCAGGCGCTGGTAGAGGACGGCGCCGCCCAGCTGCGAGCCTTCGATCACATAGCACACGCCCCAGCGCCAGGCGGGGCTGGAGGCGGCCGGCCAGTCTTCGATGGCATTCGTCACGACCGGTGCGCGGGGCATGCCCTGCTCGGCCAGGTCCTGCTCGATCAGGTCGAGCCGGCCGGCCTGATCGAACTGCGGACCGTCGCTGAAACCGCCCAGCCAGTCCTGCAGCGGCGCCAGCCAGGCGCGCAGCATCGCCAGGTGGACGGCGTAGTCGCCCAGCGAGGCATCGGCGGCGCCGATCGGGAGGCCGCTGTCGAGCTCCTGGTGGCGGCTGGCCGTGGCCGTGCGCAGCGCGGCCAGCGGGTCGCCCGGATGCGCGGCCCGATGCGTGGCCTCGGTATGACGGTTCATGGTTCAGTCGGCAACGGGTTCGGGATAGTCGACGCTGAGGATTTCCAGCTCGTCCGTGCCCAGCGGCGTCTGCAGGATGACGAGGTCGCCCTCGCGCGCCTTGGTCAGCGCGCGCGCCACCGGCGACACCCAGCTGATCTTGCCCTTCAGCGGATCGAATTCGTCGATGCCGACGATGGTGACGGTGTGCTCCTCGCCGGCCTTGTTCAGGTAGGCGACGGTGGCGCCGAAGAAGACTTGGTCGTTGCCGTAATGGACGGACGGGTCGACCACGAAGGCCGAGTCCAAGCGCTTGGTGAGGAAGCGGATGCGGCGGTCGATCTCGCGCAGGCGGCGCTTGCCGTAGATATAGTCGCCATTCTCGGAACGGTCGCCGTTCGAGGCGGCCCAGTGCACCACGCGCACGACTTCGGGCCGGTCGACGTCGATCAGCTGCAGCAGCTCGTCCTTGATGGCCTTGTGGCCCGCCGGGGTGATGTAGTTCTTGGAGCCGGCCGGGATCTGCTGGGCCAGCGCCAGGGCTTCGTCATCGTCCTCGTTGTCGGACTCTTTTACAAATGCCTTGTTCATAGGTCACATTGTAGCGCCAAGCGCACAAGCGTGATGCATGTACGGCACGGCTGCGGCGGTGGGCCCCGCCTTTTCCCGTATCATTCGGACATGACACGAGCCATGACGAATGCGCGCACCCGCCTGTTCGCGCCGCTGGTGCACCTGGCCGCCCTGCTCCTGCTGCTCGAAGAGTGGTGCTGGGACCTGGGCGCGCGGCTGGGTGCGGGCCTGGCGCGCTGGCCGCTGCTGGCGGCGATCGAAGCGCGGGTGCGCCTGCTGCCGCCCTGGGGCGCGCTATGCCTGTTCGTGCTGCCCGGGCTGCTGCTCCTGCCGGTCAAGCTGCTGGCGCTGATGGCGATCGCGCACGGCCATGCCTTCTCCGGCATCGCCACCATCGTCATCGCCAAGCTGGGCGGCGCCCTGGTCGTGGCGCGGATCTACGCTCTGACTTTGCCGACGCTGCTGGCGGTGGGCTGGTTTGCGCGCTGCCACGGCTGGTTCATGACGCTGAAGAACCGCTGGGTCGGCCGGCTGCGCGCCAGCCAGGCCTTTTTGCAGGCAGGGAGAATGGTGCGGGCCTCGCAGCGCGCACTGCGCCAGTGGCGTTTTCGACTCGCCCGCCTCGTGCGCGGCAGGCGTTCCGGCGTGCCCTTCGGCAGCCGCCACGCCAGCCGCGCGTCGCGGGTGCTGCGCCGCTTCGTCGTACTATGGCGCGCACGGCGCCGCTGACGGATCAATGACATGAACAATGAGACCAAACTAGCCCCTGTCATGCAGGCCGCCGCCACCGAGATCTACCTGCTCGACGCCGACACCCTGCTGCTGGTCGACGTCAACCAGGCGGCGCGCCAGAACCTCGGCTACGAGCTGGCCCGGCTGAACGGCATGACGCCGCTCGACCTCGCCCCGGGACTCGACGCCGCCGAGCTGAAGGCCCTGCTGGCCTCGTTGGGCCAGGAGGTCGGCGCCCAGGTGAGCGTATCGACCCGCTTCGTGCGCGCCGACGGCAGCCGCTATCCGATCAAGCTGTGCTTCTTGCGCATCGTGCGCGACGGCCGCTCGCTGTTCCTGGCGATCGGCGACGACCAGTCGCTCGCCCACGCCGCCAGCGCCGCGCTGCAGGAATACCAGTCGCGCTTCAACGCCGTGGTCGACCATACGCCGGGCCTGGTCTACCAGTTCGTGCGGCACCCGGACGGCTGCACGGCCTTCCCCTACCTGAGCGAAGGCTGCAGCGCCCTGCTGGGGCTGTCGGTGAGCGAGCTGCAGCAGGATCCGGCACGTTTCCAGCAGCTGATCCTGGCGGAAGACCGCAAGAGCTACCAGGAGACGATGCAGGCCTCGATAGACTGCGCCTGCATGTGGAACTGGGAAGGCCGGATCCGCATCGAGGACACCTGGAACGACGTCAAGTGGATCAACCTGCGCGCGACCCCGATCCCGCTCGACGGCGGCGGCATGCAGTGGGACGGCATCATGACCAACATCACGGCCAGCAAGCTGGAGCAGGAAGAAACGAAGCGTTCGCGCGCCCGCCTGGCCGAGCTGACCGAGCACAGCGCCCAGGTCAAGGAGCAGGAGCGCACCCGTATCGCGCGCGAGATCCACGATGACCTCGGCGGCAACCTCACGGCCATCAAGATGGCGCTGGCCATGCTGGCGGCGCGCCTGCCGCAGGAGCCGGCGCTGCAGGAAAAGGCCGATTACCTGGACAGCCTGGTCGACCGCACCATCGAGGCGGTGCACCGGATTTCGCTGGACCTGCGCCCCTCGACCCTGGACCTGGGCATCGTCGCCGCGCTGGAATGGCAGGCGCGCGAGTTCGAGAAGCAGATGGGCATCGCCTGCGTGTTCCGCGCCGACGGCGACGAGATCGAGGACATCGAGGGCGAACTCGACCCGGACCATGCCAGCGCCCTGTTCCGCATTTTCCAGGAATCGTTGACGAATATCGCCAAGCACGCCGGCGCGACCCGGGTCACGGTCACGCTGCGTCGCCAGCGCCAGCACCTGACGCTCACCATCTGCGATAATGGCCGCGGCATCACCCCGGCCGACCGCCTCAAGCCGCAATCCTTCGGGCTGCGCGGCATGAAGGAGCGCGCCAAGGCTCTCGGCGGCACGCTGAGCTTGTCGCCGGCCCCTGGAGGTGGCACGATGGTGGCCGTAAAGATCAGGCTGGCCGCTCCATCCTTAGCGTCCCGGCAACCCGAAACCACCCGAGCATGACCGAAAAAGCCAGCATCCGCGTTTTTATTGCCGACGACCACGCCATCGTGCGTGCAGGCCTGAAACAGATCCTCGCCGAAGAGCGCGACATCAGTGTCGTCGGCGAGGCGGAAACGGGCCTGGACGCCATCAAGCTGTTCCGCAAGTCCCGCTGCAACGTGCTGCTGCTCGACATCTCCCTGCCCGACCGCAACGGCATCGAGGTGCTCAAGCAGATCAAGGATGACAAGCCGGAGCTGGCCGTGCTGATGCTGTCCATGCACAGGGAAGACCAGTACGCGATCCGTTCGCTGAAGGCCGGCGCCTCCGGCTACCTGACCAAGCAGAGCGCGCCGCGCGAGCTGGTGAACGCGATCCGCCAGGTGGCCAGCGGCCAGCGTTACGTGAGCGCCCAGCTGGCCCAGGTGCTGGCGGCCCAGATCGGCGACGACCACGACAAGCCGGCCCACGAAAACCTGTCCGACCGCGAATACCAGACGCTGATGATGATCGCCTCGGGCAAGACGGTCAGCGAGATTGCCAAGGAGCTATCGCTGTCGGTCAAGACCATCAGCGAATACCGCTCGCGTCTGTTAGCAAAAATGAACCTGAAAACGAGCGCGGAACTCACGCATTATGCGATCCGTAATCAATTGATAGATTGAATTGTTGCTGCATCAATACAGTCCGCATAACTGAGCAGTGTTATGCCGCTTTTTCCGCTGATCAAATTCACCGAATTTAGCTAACATGGCAGACATAACTAATCGAAGTAGCAATGTCCAACATGTCCAGCTCGTCCCAGAATCCCGCGGAGATCGCCCGCGAAGCCTTTCGCCGGCTCGCCACGCGCCGCATCGCGCCCACGCCCGACGCTTACCGCGAGATCTATGACGAGATCGCCGGCGTGGTCACGCTCGCCGCGGTGGCCGAGGCGGCGCCTGAAGCCGACCCGGGCGCGGAACACGTGCTGTCCGGCTTCGCCTACCGCCTGGCCGACACGCCGGGAGAATTGGCCGAGATCGGCTCGCGCCTGAACCGCGCCGTCAAGCAGCGCGACTGGGACGGCTATTCGAAGATGCTGTCGCAGCTTACCGAAAAGCACCTGCGCCGCCATACCCACCCGGTGATGGCGCTGGGCGTCGAAAACGACGACACCCGGCAGATGCGCGATCTGCTCAGCCGTACCCTCACCTTCGCAGTGGCTACCCTGCTGCCGGCCGGTTCGCCGCTGGCGGGCGAGGCCGAATCGCTGGGCGCCGCCGTCAAGAGCGCGCACGACGAGGCGGCGCTGCACGAGATCGGGGCGCGTCTGAAGGAACTCTGCTACCAGATCGAGCTGAAGAGCGGCGACACGGCCGAGCAGCAGGAGCTGCTGCTGCGCCTGTTCAAGCTGCTGCTGGAGAACGTCAGCGAGCTGCTCGACGACGACAGCTGGATGCGCGGCCAGATCGCCGCCGTGCAGGATCTGATTGCCGGCCCGCTCGACCAGCGCGCGCTGGAAGACGCCACGCGCAGCCTGAAGGACGTCATCTACAAGCAGGGCCAGCTGAAGCACGGCATCGCCGATGTCAAGCTGACCATGAAGAACATGATGATGACCTTCATCGACCGCCTCGGCTCGGTGGCCGCCTCCACCGGCGACTACCAGGAAAAGATCGGCGGCTTCTCGGAGCGCATCCGTGGCGCCGCCAACATCGAGGAACTGAACCTGGTGCTCGAAGAAGTGCTGCGCGAGACCCGCGCGGTGCAGGCCGAGGCGCTGGCCTCACGCGACCGCATGGTGGCCGCGCACCAGGAAGTGCAGGAAGCCGAAGCGCGCATCAAGGACCTGGAAGCGAAGCTGCAGCATATGAGCGAGCTGGTGCGCGAAGACCAGCTGACCGGCAGCCTGAACCGGCGCGGCCTGGACGACGTGTTCGAGCGCGAAAGCGCGCGCGCCGACCGCCGCGGCACGCCGCTGTGCGTGGCCCTGCTCGACCTCGACAATTTCAAGAAGCTCAACGACACCTATGGCCACCTGGCCGGCGACAAGGCCCTGCGCCATCTGGTGAAGGTGGTCAAGGACACGCTGCGTTCGATGGACGTGATCGCGCGCTTCGGCGGCGAGGAATTCCTGATCCTGCTGCCGGAAACCAGTGTGGAGGCGGCGGCCGCGGCCATGGTGCGGGTGCAGCGCGAGCTGACCAGGCACTTCTTCCTGCACGATAACGAGAAAATGCTGATCACCTTCTCCTGCGGCGTCGCGCTGCGCCACCAGAACGAAGACCAGCAGGCGCTGATGCTGCGTGCGGACCGGGCGATGTATCAGGCCAAGACCAGCGGCAAGAACCGGGTGGTGGTCGCCGAGTGAGTAGAGTTATTAATATGATACGAAAACGCCGGCATGCCGGCGTTTTTTGTATCGGGTTCAGAAAATAAATTATTTTTTTTAGCCCTCAAGTTCCCGGTTCCGACGCCGCCAAGACACCCCTACCCTGAAAAAATATCGTTGCCTCACGAAAATTTTTTAGCTTCCACCCATAAAGTTTTCTGGCAGCAGTACGTTACCTGCTTCAACAGCGGTGTGAATGTCACGGAACAGCGTGGCACACCAAAGTGATCGAGTGGCACGTCGCCACACAATTGCAAGACCAAGTCTGGAGAAACACCATGGCATCCGTAATCAATACCAACGTTGCATCCCTGAACTCGCAGCGTAACCTGGCTTCCTCGTCCGCTTCCCTGAACACCTCGATCCAGCGCCTGTCGTCGGGCCTGCGCATCAACAGCGCCAAGGACGACGCTGCCGGCCTCGCGATCTCGGATCGTATGAGCTCGCAAATCCGCGGCATGAATCAGGCGACCCGCAACGCTAACGACGGCGTGTCGATGGCGCAGACCGCCGAAGGCGCTCTGTCGAGCTCGGGCAACATCCTGCAGCGTATCCGCGAACTGGCAGTGCAGTCGTCGAACTCGTCGAACTCGGCAAGCGACCGCCAGGCTCTGCAAACTGAAGTCACCCAACTGGGTTCGGAACTGGGCCGTATCGCCAACACCACCGAATTCAACGGCCAGAAACTGCTGGACGGCACGATGGGCACCGCGAACTTCCAGGTCGGCGCCAACGCCAACCAGCTGATCTCGATGACCGGCTCGAACTTCCAGACCAACACCTACGGCAACAACACCGTAGCCGTGGATGGCGCGGACGTCGCCGCCAGCTCGGCAGCAGCCGCAGGCTCGGTGACCGTTTCCGGTTCGCTGGGTTCGGTCGACATCAGCACCACGACCTCGTCGTCGGCCAAGTCGATCGTTGCCGATATCAACAACAACACCGCCAAGACCGGCGTGACCGCGACTGCCCAGTCCGACGTCAACCTGTCGATGTCCAGCGGTTCGTACTCGTTCAGCCTGAATTCGGATAACGCAGCTTCCGACGCAGTCACCGTGTCGTTCTCGATCGGCAGCAGCGGCAACGGCGCCACCGACTACGCTTCGGCAGTCAACGCCATCAACGCCCAGTCGGCCAAGACCGGCGTGACCGCCCAGTACGACTCGAAAGAAGGCGGCATCAAGCTGACCAACTCGAACGGTTCGGACATCAACCTCGGCTACAAGAGCGGCGGCGATGTCGACATGAAGAACTACAAGGCCGACGGCACCAAGCAGACCGCCGCAGCGTTCCAGCTCAACGCGACGAACACTGCCGCCACCGCACAAGGCCGCGTGACCTTCGATTCGGACAGCAGCTTCTCGCTGAAAGAAGCCACCGCGACCGGCTTCAACCTGAGCGGCGGCGCCGGTACCACCAAGGCTTCGAGCCTGGATTCCGTTGCCAAGCTGGACATCACCACCTTTGACGGCGCCCAGAAAGCGATCAAGATCGCCGACGCGGCTCTGTCGAAAGTGAACGGCCAGCGCGCTCAGTACGGCGCACTGCAGTCGCGCTTCGATTCGGCAATCTCGAACCTGCAATCGACCACCGAGAACCTGTCGGCATCGAAGTCCCGCATCACCGACACCGACTTCGCTTCGGAAACCGCGAACATGACCCGCGGCCAGATCCTGCAGCAAGCTGGTACCTCGATGCTGGCCCAGGCGAACTCGCTGCCGAACGGTGTCCTGTCGCTGCTGCGTGGCTAATCGCTGAAACAGCTCACCGTAGTGGTGTAACCGATTCCTCGGCTGAAGAAATTCAGTCGGGGAATTTTCGCTAGGGAACTTAATTCACTATGAATATTCCGCCAGTTGGTTCACCCGTCACCACGAAGCTCGAAGAGCGCCAGGTAACGCAGGCCGAGCAAGGAAGCGCCGTGTCCGCTGTGGCCAATAAAGCCCCGGCAGCCGCGGCAAAGGCCTCGCGCGAAGACCTGGACGCCGCCGTCAAGAAGATCAACGACTCCATGCCGGCCTCGGCACAGAGCCTGCAGTTCTCGATCGACGAAGACAGCAAGGACATCGTGGTCAAGGTGATTGACCAGAGCACCAAGGAAGTCGTGCGCCAGATTCCGACGGAAGAGGCGCTCGAGATCGCAAAATCGCTGGACAAGATGCGCGGCCTGCTGATCCGGCAGACCGCGTAAAAGCGTCCAGTGCTTCCCTGACAAGACCGCTGCCGCCGCAAGCCGCAGCGGTCTTTTCTTTTTCATATCGTTTCTCGCCTCGAAACGCTGCTCAACCGTTCTGAATCGGAATAAAGCAGTATTTCCCACTCTCAAGTACGAATTGGCGCGGCCGTTAATGACTTACATTATCCCTTTCTCGAGGAGGCCACGTGGGACTCAGTTCATCAGGTATCGGATCAGGTCTTGACGTCGACGGGCTCGTCAGCAAGCTGATGTCGGCCGAGTCGGCGCCGCTGGCCAATTACGCCAAGAAGTCGGCCGCGGTACAGTCCGAAATCACCGCCTATGGCAAGCTTAGCGCCGCGATCGGCAGCTTCCAGGGCTCCCTGTCCTCGCTCAGCAACGTTTCGACCTTCCGCGCCCTCGGCGTCACCGCCGGCGACACCGACGTGCTGAGCGGTTCGGCTTCGGGCACGGCCGTGCCCGGCAACTACAAGATCAACGTCACCCAGCTGGCCTCGGCGCAAAGCCTGACCACCACCGGCCGCGCCAGCACCAGCGCCATGATCGGCGCCGGCGCCAAGACCGTGCTGACTTTCCAGTTCGGCAACGTCGGCGGCGGCAGCTTCGGCGTGACCGGCAGCGCACTGGGCGCCTCGGTGCCGACCGGCGGCATCGCGGCCGGTTCGCTGACCCTGAACGGCACCGCCATCGCCACCGACGGCAATACCCGCAGCGCCAAGCAGCTGGCGGCGGCCATCAATGCCCAGACCGAAAAGACCGGCGTTACCGCCACCGCGGCCGCCACCAGCACCGCCGCCGACCTGTTCAGCGGCTTCGGTAGCGTTTCGGCGGCTGCCGGCAGCAGCTATTCGCTGACCGTCGGCGGCATCGAGCTGGCCGCCCTGGACAATACCGGTACCGGCGGTCCGCTGGCCGCGGGCGACATCGACACTGCCCTGACCGGCACCAACCCGACGACCCAGGCACTGACCGCGGCCGGCATTACCTTCACCGGCAAGGCCTCGGACGGCACCCTGCGCTTCTCGGCCGCCGACGGCGCCGACATCGCGGTGACCGAAACCGTCACCGGTACCGGCGTGAAGGGCGGCATCAAGACGCTCGACGCTGCCGCCAACGACGGCTCCACCCTTACCGCGACCGCCGGCATCAGCCTCAGCTCGTCCTCCGGCACCTCGATCCTGGTCGGCGGCAGCAACCCGGCGCTGGCAGGCCTGGCCGCCGGTACCCAGGGCAGCTATGTCGGCTCGACCTTCACCCAGGACGGCGCCCAGGCCAGCGGCAGCGTCACCCTGGAAGCCGGCGACCAGAGCCTGGCCGGCATCCGCGACGCCATCAACAAGGCGAACGTCGGCGTCACCGCCAGCATCATCTCGGACGGCAGCGATGCGCCGTACCACCTGGTGATCACCTCGAACAAGACCGGCGCCAGCTCTGCGATGAAGATCGGCGTGGCCGGCGCCGACGGCATCGCCCCCGACCCGGCCATCGCCAGCCTGCTGGGCTACGACCCGGCCGGCGCCCAGGGCCTGACCCAGACCAGCGCCGCCCAGAGCACCAAGCTCAACGTCAACGGCATCGAGGTCAGCAGCAACAGCATGGACGTCACCGGCGCCGTCGAAGGCCTGACCATCAGCGTCAAGGACACCGGCACCAGCACCCTGAACGTGACCCGCGACACTGCTTCGGTACGCACCGCGATCGACAGCTTCGTCAAGGCCTACAACACGCTGAACTCGACGATCTCGAGCCTGACCGCTTACAACGCCGACACCAAGACCGCCGGTCCGCTGCAGGGCGACGCCACCGCGCGCGGCATCCAGAGCCAGCTGCGTGCCGCGCTCGGCAAGGCCGTGCAGGGCCTGGGCGGCGGCCTGACCACCCTGAGCCAGGTCGGCATCGCCTTCCAGAAAGACGGCAGCCTGGCGCTCGACTCCGGTAAGCTGAGCAAGGCGATGACCGAGAAATACGACGACATCGCCGGCGTCTTCGCGGCGGTCGGCAAGGCCACCGACAGCCTGATCTCGGTGTCCAGCAACTCGACCAAGACCAAGGCCGGCAATTACGCGGTCAACATCACGCAAATGGCGAGCCAGGGCGCGCTGAAGTCGGAAAACGCGCTGGCGGCGAGCACCACGATTGCCGCCAACACCACCTGGACCGTCACGCTGAACCAGACCGACCCGGTCACGACCAGCAAGGTGCAGAACATCGCGATTCCGGCCGGGACTTATAACCAGAAAGAACTGGCCGCCATGCTGCGCTCGGCCATCAACGGCGACAGCGACTTTGCCGGTTCCGGCGACACGGTCGAGACCTCGGTCGACGCCGACGGCAAGCTGTCGATCTCGTCCAGCAAATACGGCGACACCTCGAACATCGCGATCGCCAGCGTTACCGGCACCAAGGTGGAGGACCTGTTCGGCGCCGCCACCCCGGCCAAGGGCCTGAACGTGGCCGGCACCATCGGCGGCCTGGCCGCCACCGGCAATGGCCAGACCCTGACCGCGATGGCCGGCTCGGCGGTCGAAGGCCTGCAGCTGAAGGTCAACGGCGGCGCCACCGGCGACCGCGGCACCATCAGCTTCTCGCAGGGCTATGCCTTCCAGCTGAATACGCTGGCGGGCGGCTTCATCGGCACCGACGGCATGGTCACCGGCAAGACCGCTGGCCTGAACGCGACCGTGAAGTCGATCCAGAAACAGACGGATACATTCAACACGCGCCTGACCGCGATCGAAGCGCGCTACCGCGCCCAATTTACCGCCCTGGACTCAATGCTCTCCTCGATGCAGACGACCCAGAGCTACCTTACTCAGCAGCTGGCGGCCATCGCCGCCAACAACTAACCCTGGATTTATCGGAGAACCAAGATGTTTGGAACCATGAAACGCGGCGTCAACGCCTATGCCAACGTGGGCCTGGAGACCGGCATCGCCTCGGCCTCGCCGCACAAGCTGATCGTCATGCTGTACGACGGCGCCCTGGTTGCGCTGCTGAGCGCCAAGACGAATATCGCCGCGAACAATATCGCGGCGAAGGGCACGTCGATCTCGAAGGCGATCACGATCATCGACAACGGCCTGCGCGCTTCGCTGGACAAGGATGCCGGCGGCGAGATCGCGGCCAACCTGGACGCCCTGTACGACTACATGAGCCGCCGCCTGCTGCACGCCAACCTGAAGAACGACGTGCCGGCCATCGAGGAAGTGCACCGCCTGCTGACGGACCTGCGCGAAGCCTGGGTCGCGATCGGCGACAAGGTCGCCCAGCCTGCCGCCGCCGCCCCGGCAGCCCAGCCGGCCCCTGCCTTCGCGGGTGCCTGAGCCATGATGACCGGACAAGACATCGTATCGGTCTATGAAGCGATGGCCGGCATCACCGACCAGATGCTGGCCGCCGCCACCGACAACGACTGGGACCGCGTGGTCCAGCTCGAGCAGCAGTGCAATGCCTGCGTGCGCCAGCTGAAGGCCAACGGCGACGGCCAGCCGCTCGCCGCGCCGGAACGCGTGCGCAAGGTGAACGCGATCCGCAAGATGCTGGCCAGCGACCGCCAGATCCGCGACCTGACCCAGCCGTGGATGGCCAAACTGTCGGCCCTGATGAACAATAACGCGACCGAGCGCCGCCTCGCGCGTGCCTACGGCGTCTAAATCCTTCCATGATCCCGCGCGACCAGCTGTCCCTGACTCCGGTCGCGCGCACCGGGCCGGTCCAGTCGGTTGCCGATCCGCGCCAGCAGGCCTTCCAGCGCGCCATGGCGACCCAGCTCGGCCAGTCGCTGCAGGCCGAGGTCCTGGGCAAACTCTCGGACGGCAGCTTCGTGGTGCGAGTGGCCGACATGGCAGCCCGCATGCCGCTGCCGTCCACGGTGCAGGTCGGCGCCCAGGTGCCGCTGACCCTGGTCGCCATCAACCCGCGCCCCACCTTCCAGCTGAGCACTGCTCAAGGCGGACAGGCCTTCGCCGAAGCCGGGCCGCCGCTGGCGGAAGGCGCGAACCCGCTTGCCTCGCCGCTGGCCTGGCTGGAGGGCAAGGAAGCCGCCGCGCTGAGCCGCGCCAGCGCCCTGCTCGCCAGGACCCAGATGCCGGCCGCTTCGCTGGGCGCGGATGGCGCCGCCGCCGGCGCTTCGCTCAGCAAGGCCGGCAAGGCGCTGGGCGACGTGATCGCCGCGGCCCAGAGCAGCGGCACGCAGCAGACCGCGGCGCTCGGCCGCACGCCGCTGCTGGGCGGCCCCGGCGCGGACGCCGGCCAGATCGCCGCAGCCCTGCAGCAGGGCATGGAAAAGAGCGGCCTGTTCTACGAATCCCATGTGGCCGAATGGGCGCAGGGAACGCGGACGCAGGCCGAGCTGGCGGCCGAACCGCAGGCGCGCGGCATGGCGCCGCCCTCGGACCCGAATACCGCCCAGCTGATCAACCTGCAGCTGAACGCGCATGAACAGGCGCGCGTGGCCTGGCAAGGGCAGCTGTGGCCGGGGCAGGAGATGCGCTGGGAGATTTCGCGTGACGATGCTTCGGATGGCAATGCCGGCCATGGCGAAGGCGAACACGCCAGCTGGCAGAGCAGCCTGACCTTGCGCTTCGGCCAGCTGGGCGAGGTGGCGGCGAAGGTGGTGCTGTCCGGCGGCCAGCTGCACATCCGCCTGGACGCGCCCTCCTCGACCGGCGCCCTGCTGGAAGCCGGGCGCACGCGCCTGGCCGAGGCGCTGGACGCCGCCGGCACGCCCCTGAACACCCTGGCGATCCACGGCCATGGCTAGCGACGCCACGACGCGGCGCCAGCACGCGGTGGCGCTGGCCTATGGCGCCGGCGAGCCCGCGCCGAAGGTCGTGGCCAAGGGCCAGGGCCTGGTCGCCGAGCAGATCATCGAGCGCGCGCGCAATGCCGGCGTGTTCGTGCACGAATCGAAGGAACTGGTGTCGCTGCTGATGGAGGTCGACCTCGACCGGCAGATTCCGCCCGCCCTGTATCGCGCCATTGCCGAACTGTTGGCATGGCTTTATTATATTGAGTCAGCGCAAGCATCCGGCCAGGCCAAACCCCCGCCACCGGACACGACGCGACTCCTGCAACCAGAAGAATCACCGGTTGGAACAGATGCAAGCAATCACTGATGCCGAACTTGAAGCCTGGCACGACTATGAAGTCGAGTCTCGCAGGGAAATTGTCGCGCTGCTGCGCCAGATCTCCGAAAAGAACCAGCTCGTCCGCGTACTGATCAGGGGCGAGGCCGACGTCTGTGTCACCTCGATCCTGAACGTCGATCCGGACAGTAATACCCTCATTCTCGACCGCCCCGTCAGCCGCGACCAGATCGAACGCATCGTCGCCGCCGGCGAAGTCCGTTGCGAAACCTCGCTCGACAAGATCCGCATCCTGTTCGGCGCCAGCGCGCTGCGGGAAATCAACTACGACGGCGGCACCGCGATCCGGGCGGACATCCCGGCCAGCCTGATCCGCCTGCAACGGCGCGAGTTCTACCGGATGGCGACCCCGGTCAGCAATCCGGTGCGCGTGACCATCCCGATGCCGGCCGAACTGGGCGGCACGCTGGAGACCTTCCCGCTGGCCGACATCAGCTGCGGCGGCATCGCGATCCTGGACAACAAGCAGGTGCTGGGCACGACCATCGGCGACACCCTGGCCGGCTGCCGCCTCGACCTGCCCGAGATCGGCCCGGTCATGACCTCGCTGCAGATCCGCAACTCGCTGGACCTGACCCTGCTGAACAACAAAACCAACCGCCGCCTCGGCTGCCAGTTCGTCGACATCTCGCGCGGCAACCTGGCCGCGGTGCAGCGCTACATCACCAAGCTCGAGCGCGAACGCAACGCCCGCCTGGCCGGCCTGGTTTGATCGTCTAAATTCGGGGTCAGTAAATTCGGGGTCAGAGCACTTTTCTGATCAACTCTGCTGCGGCAAGAAATAACGAAGCCGCCCTCGCTTTCTCCACTGCGGAGGCAACGAGGGCGGCTTTTTTTTGCCTGAACGATATTGTCCGAAAAAGTGCTCTGACCCCGAATTTATGGGTGTGCCGGCGCCTTTTGGAAATCCTCGATGTGCAGGAACAGCCGCGGATGCCGCGCGATCATGTCGCCGGGCATTTCCGGATTGGCCAGCGTGATGGCCGTGCGTGCTTCGATGTGCGCCAGCGCCAGGGAGCGGTCTGCGGCCGCGTGGAAGAGCCGGTCGAAGGAACCGTCTTCCACTGCTTTCAATAAACCCTTTTCCAGCGCCCGCGCCAGCCCGGCGTTGTCGCGGCGTACGAAAAAGTACACGGCCGACGGGTAGGTCAGGATGATGTGCGGGTCGACCGCCAGCGTGGCAAAGCGCTC
This sequence comes from Telluria sp. GW821-FHT07G12, assembly GCF_059418525.1. Lineage (NCBI taxonomy): Bacteria > Pseudomonadati > Pseudomonadota > Betaproteobacteria > Burkholderiales > Oxalobacteraceae > Telluria > Telluria sp. GW821-FHT07G12. The sequence continues at coordinate 695,270 of NZ_JBWKQA010000001.1, forward strand.
GCGCTCGGCCAGCAATTCGGCGGGCGAGCGGGCGATGTAGTCGAATCGCCTGACGCCCAGCATCCTGACCAGGCTGGACAGGTCGTCGCCGGTCACCACCGGCAGGCCGTTGGCGCGGAAGATGGTGGTGTCGGCCCAGTCGAAGCCCTGCCCCGCCGACAGCGCGCTCAGGTCGGCCAGCGTGCGGACCTTGCGGAAGCGGTCGTGATCCTGGGGATGTACGAGGGGAATGCGCCAGCCGGACAGGCCTTTGTCGAGCGGGATGCGGATTGCCAGCAGCTCGCGTTCGCGCTTGCGGGTCGTCACTGCCCACGCGACATCGAGATGCTCACCGCGAACGACCTCCGCCAGCGCGCGGCCCTTCTTCAACGGCACCGCCCACTCGCGCATCGCGTAAGGGCTTTCCGACTTGTCCAGGCCGAGCTGGAGCAGGCGGATGAAGTACTGGTCGGAAGCGGACTGGGCCTTCGGATGGGTCACGCGCAAGGGCGCGGCATCGGCATTCATCGCGAACAGGAGCACAAGGCACAGTACCCGGCTCGCCATCGTCCATCCACACACCGTCATCCTTGCCTTCTCCATGTCCGCCGCGTTGCAAAAGGCGTAACGATACAGGAGAAGCAATGTATTTACAGCATTTTATACCTGCATGTTCATGATGTCGTGGTAAGCCGACACCAGCTTGTTGCGCACCTGGACGGTAGCCTGGAAGGTGATGCTGGCCTTCTGCATCGCAATCATGGTGTCCGACAGGCTGACCGAGTCGTCGCCGGACGCGAATTTCTTGCCCATGTCTTCGGCCTGGTTCTGGGCATTGCTGACGTTGTCCAGCTGGGCTTTCAGGGCGTCCGAGAAGCTGACCTTGGAAGAGGACTCCACGCCTTCCGCGCCGCCCGGCTTTCCAAGGCCGCCGATTCCGCCGATACCGCCGGACGCCAGCGCCGACGCGGCAGACCCGCCCGAGGGCGTGGCCGGCTTTTGCGCCGCCGCCTTCAGTTGCGCCATCATCGCTTCGATACGGCTGCTGTCGATTCCGCCGATATTCATGTGTGCCTCTTCCCAACAGGTTCATTCAGGCTGTCAGAATATCAGCGCCCCAGCAAGGACTGGCGTCGAGCAGCACCGTAAACATCCCCCTTTTCAAGGGTTTGAATGTTGCCCTACGGCTTCATAATAGCGTTCAACTACCCTACACCCCCGACCCGACCACCATGGCAACAGCAGCGGAACCACTCCTCGACGATGACCTCGGCGCCCAGGCCAACCCCAGGCCGAAGTATTGGGAAACCCCGATGGGCAAGAAAGTCGTCATCGGCGGCGCCGTCGCGCTGACCATGGCCGTCATCGCCGCGATCTGGCTGTGGAGCTCGGCGCCTGACTACAAGGTGCTGTTCTCGAACTTCAGCGACCGCGACGGCGGCGCGATCACCGCTTCGCTCGACCAGATGGGGATCAAGTACAAATTCTCCGAAGGCGGCACCGCGATCCTGATCCCGGCCGAGCAGGTTCCGAGCGTGCGCCTGAAGCTGGCCTCGCAGGGCCTGCCGCGCGCCGGCAACGTCGGCTTCGAACTGCTCGAGAACCAGAAGCTGGGCACCTCGCAATTCGTCGAACAGGTCAACTACCAGCGCTCGCTGGAAGGCGAACTTGCCAACTCGATCCAGGCCGTGTCCACAGTCGCCTCGGCGCGCGTGCACCTGGCGATGCCGAAACCGTCCGTGTTCGTGCGCGAGCAGCAGAAGCCCACCGCCTCGGTGCTGCTCAACCTGCAGCCGGGCCGCGCACTCGACCAGGCCCAGGTCAGCGCCATCGTGCACCTGGTGGCCTCCTCGGTGCCGGAACTGACCCCGTCCAACGTGACCGTGGTCGACCAGAACGGCACCCTGCTGTCCGACACCAGCGCCAAGAACGGCAAGCAGCTCGACCCGAACCAGCTGAAGTACGTCGAAGCCCTGCAGGCGAACATCGTCAAGCAGGTCGAGTCGATGATCGCCCCCATCGTCGGCCAGAACAACGTGCGCGCCGAAGCGACCGCCGAAGTGGACTTCGCCCAGGTCGATACCGCCGCCGAGATGTACAAGCCGAATTCGCCGCCGGAACCGCAGGCGATCCGCAGCCAGCAGACCTCGGAGCAGACCGGCCCCGGCTCGCAGAACCCGTCGGGCATCCCGGGCGCGCTGTCGAACCAGCCGCCGGGCGTGGCCACCGCGCCGATCGAAGGCGGCGCACCGGCAGCCGGCCAGCAGCAGACTACCACGGGCCCGAGCAGCAAGAACGCCACCACCAATTACGAAGTCGACAAGACCCTGCGCTTCGAGCAGAAGCCGATGGGCGGCGTCAAGCGCCTGACCGTGGGCGTGGTGGTCAACTACCGCCGCTTGATCGACCCGAAGACCGGCAAGGTCGTGGTCAAGCCGCTCACCGCCGCCGAAGTCACGCAGATCAATGAGCTGGTCAAGCAGGCCATGGGCTACAACCAGGCACGCGGCGACACCCTGAACGTGGCCAACGCCCCGTTCGACGGCGTCGACAAGCCGGCCGATGAGGTCCCCGACTGGTGGAAGGACCCGAACAACCTGCCGATGGCGAAGGATGTGGCCAAGTGGGTGTTCATTGCGCTGGTCTTGCTGTTCCTCTGGTACCGTATCCTGCGTCCGGTGCTGAAGCCGGTGATGAAGAAATTCGACGAAGCGGTCGAGATGCCGCCGGAGCCGGAACCGGAAGAGCCGGAGCCGGAACCGGAACCCGACTACGAGGAAATCGCGCGCATCGAGCGCGAAGCGGAAGAACAGAAGAAGGTCATCGTCTACAAGAGCAACCTGGAGATGGCCAAGACCCTTGCGCAGAACGACCCGCGCATCGTGGCAAACGTGATCAAGGAATGGCTGGGCGCCGAATAAGACATGAGCGACAAGGACAAAGACAATATCAACAAGGCGGCCATCCTGATGCTGGCCCTGGGCGAATCGGAAGCGGCGGAAGTGATGCGCTTCCTCGGCCCGCGCGAAGTGCTGAAACTCGGCGCGGCGATGGCGCAGATGAAGTCGGTGCAGCACGAGGAAGTCACAAGCGTGCTGACAGACTTCCGCGAGCGCGTCGACCTGCAGTCGACCGTCGGCCTGGATTCGGACGAGTACATCCGCCAGGTGCTGACCAAGGCGCTGGGCGACGACAAGGCCGCCGTGCTGCTGAACCGTATCCTGGGCGGCAAGGACGCCTCGGGTATCGAAAGCCTGAAGTGGATGGATTCGCCGTCGGTGGCGGAACTGATCCGCAACGAGCACCCGCAGATCATCGCCACCATCCTGGTCCACCTCGAGCGCGACCAGGCCTGCGAGGTCCTGGCAAACTTCACGGACCGCCTGCGCAACGACGTGGTGCTGCGTATCGCGACCCTGGACGGCGTCCAGCCGGCCGCGCTGCGCGAGCTGAACGACGTGCTGACCAAGCTCCTGTCGGGTAACGAGAACATCAAGAAGTCCTCGCTGGGCGGCGTGCGCACCGCGGCCGAGATCCTGAACTTCATGAGCGGCGAGCAGGAAAGCTCGGTCATGGAGAACATCAAGAACTACGATAACGACATGGCGCAGAAGATCATGGACGAGATGTTCGTGTTCGACAACATCATCGACATCGACGACCGCGGCATCCAGCTGCTGCTGCGCGAAGTGCAGTCCGAGATGCTGATCATCGCGCTGAAAGGCGCCTCGCAAGACCTGCGCGAGAAGGTCTTCAAGAATATGTCGCAGCGTGCGGCCGAGATGATGCGCGAAGACCTCGAATCGAAAGGTCCGGTGCGCCTGTCCGAAGTGGAATCCCAGCAGAAGCAGATCCTGCAGATCGTCCGCCGCCTGGCCGACGAAGGCCAGATCGTCCTGGGCGGCAAAGGTGAGGACTCGTTCGTCTGATGGTGAATTCGAAAGACTTCCAGCCCATGTTCAAGCGCTGGGAAATGACTTCCTTCGGCGACGAGCGCGCCAGCGCCGTGGCCGAGCGCCAGGCTGCCGAAGCGGCGGCCGCGCAAGCACAGGCCGAGGCGCAGGCGCGCTTCATGGCGCAGCGCGCAATGGAAGCGCCGCCGGCACCGAGCATCAGCGAGGAAGAGCTGGAAGCGATCCGCGAAGCGGCGCGCCAGCAGGGCTATGCCGAAGGCCATGAAGCCGGCCTGGCCACCGGCCACGCCAGCGGCTATGAAGACGGCCTGGCCCTGGGCCGCGCCGAAGCGGCTTCCGAACTGACCCACCTGCAGGAGATGGCCACCAGCTTCGGCCACGCCGTCACCGAGGCCGACGAAGCCATCGCCGCCGACGTGCTCGAACTAGCCCTGCACCTGGCCAGGAACATGGTGCGCACCGCCTTCGAAGTGCGTCCCGAGCTGATCCTGCCGGTGGTGCGCGAAGCGGTCGACTACCTGCCGACCCTGCAGCAGCCTGCCCTGCTGATCCTGAATCCGGAAGACGCCCTGATCGTCCGCGGCAGCATCGGCCACGAACTCGAAAAGACCGGCTGGCGCATCGTCGAAGACACCAACGTCGCGCGCGGCGGCTGCCGCATCGACACCGCCAGCAACCAGATCGACGCCCAGATCGCCTCGCGCTGGCAGCGCCTGGCGCATGCGCTGGGCCGCAACGTGGAGTGGCTGGGGTGACCGACCGCCACACCGCGCGCTGGAAGTCCTACCTGAAGGACTGCGGCAACGTGCTCGATTTCGTCGAGCCGATGCAGGTCTCGGGCCGCGTCACGCGCGTGGCCGGCCTGGTGATGGAATGCGTCGGCCTGAAGCTGGCTGTGGGCAGCGCCTGCACCATTCCCGTGGCCTCCGGCGCCCGTATCGAAGCGGAAGTGGTCGGCTTCGAAGGCGAGCGCCTGTTCCTGATGCCGCAATCCGACGTCGAGGGCGTGGTGCCCGGCTCGCGCGTATTCCCGATCGAGCCGAGCGTGCCGAAGCCCGGCAGCGTGGATCACCCGCGCCGCCGCCCGATGGACCGTGCGCGCCACCTGCCGGTGGGCTGGGGCCTGCTGGGCCGCGTGGTCGACGGCGCCGGCCGCCCGCTGGACGGCAAGGGCCCGCTGGCCACCACCGAAATGGGGCCGCTGAACGCGCGCCCGATCAACCCGCTCGAGCGCTCGCCGATTTCGGAAACCCTGGACGTGGGCGTGCGCGCCATCAACTCCATGCTCACCGTCGGCCGCGGCCAGCGTCTTGGCCTGTTCGCGGGTACCGGTGTCGGTAAATCGGTGCTGCTGGGGATGATCGCGCGCTATACCACTGCGGACGTGATCGTGGTCGGCCTGATCGGCGAACGGGGACGCGAGGTGAAGGAATTCATCGAGCAGATCCTGGGCGAGGAAGGCCTGGCCCGAAGCGTCGTCGTGGCGGCGCCGGCCGACTCGCCGCCGCTGCTGCGCATGCAGGGCGCCGCCTATGCCACCACCATCGCCGAGCATTTCCGCGACGAGGGCAAGAACGTCATGCTGATCATGGATTCGCTGACCCGCTACGCCCAGGCGCAGCGCGAGATCGCCCTCGCCATCGGCGAACCGCCGGCCACCAAGGGTTATCCGCCTTCGGTGTTCGCCAAGCTGCCGGTGCTGGTGGAACGCGCCGGCAACGGCCACGAAGGCGGCGGCTCGATCACCGCCTTCTACACCGTGCTGTCCGAGGGCGACGACCAGCAGGACCCGATCGCCGACGCCGCGCGCGGTATCCTGGACGGCCACATCGTCCTCAACCGCCGCCTGGCCGAAGCCGGCCACTACCCGGCCATCGACATCGAACAGTCGATTTCGCGCGCCATGCACGGCATTACCTCGCGCGAGCACCAGCAGGCGGCGCGCACGCTCAAGCAGCTGTACTCGCGCTACGAGCGCTCGCGCGACCTGATCAGCGTGGGCGCCTACGTGCCCGGCACCGACCCGGTGCTGGACAAGGCGATCCAGCTTCACGAGCGCATCGAGACCTTCCTTTGCCAGGAAATCTACGACAACACCAACATGCTGCAGAGTTTGGGGGAATTGACCTCTCTGTTCGGCTGATTGATTGGCGGCAACGGCCGCTATACTGCAAGTCATTATGGCCCAGCAATCCGCACTCCAGACCCTGATCGACCTCGCCCAACGCGAGTCGGACAACCGCGCCAAGCGACTGGGCGCGGCCCTGAAGGCGGTCGAGGAAGCGGAGCAGAAGCTGCAGATGCTGATCGGTTACCGCCAGGATTATGCGGACCGCCTGGACCAGGCCCAGATGAACGGGATTACGCCTTTCGCCTATGCGAACTTCGTGGCCTTCATGGGCAAGCTGGACAACGCGGTCAACGGCCAGAAGGAAGTGATCAAGCATGCGCAGTACAAGGCCGACACCGAACGCACGGCCCTGCAGGAGAGCGAGCGCAAGCGCCTCTCCTACCGCACTTTGAACGAGCGCGCGGCGGCCCAGGCCCTGGCGATCGAGACCAAGCGCGACCAGAAGATGATGGACGATTTCGCGGCCCGTTCGGCACGCCGCACGCAAAGCTGAACCAAACGTTGACGAGACGACGATGCAAACCAATTCCCTTACCATCCAGCTGAACGCCAACGCCCAGGCCCCGGGCCAGCGCAACGGCGCATCAGGCAACAGCGACGGCGCGCAGTTCAGCGCCATGCTGTCCAACGAAATGGAAGCGCGCCAGCCGGCCCCAGCCCCAAGTCCGGCCGCCCCGAAAGCGGAAGCGCCGAAGCCGCAGGCCGCCGACAAGCCGGCCCAGCCCGACGACGCCGCCCCGCAGGCCGCGAAGCCGGAAGAAGCCGCCAAGCCGGCCGGCGCCGACAAAGCGTCCGATGCCAAGGATGCGGACAAGGCCGACAGCGACAAGGACGCCGCCGACGAGCAATCGGCTGAGTCCTCCGACCCGGCCAGCGCCATGCTGGCCCTGATGGCAAGCCTGCAGCAGCCGGCCCAGGACAGCAAAACCGACACGGCAGCCGGCGCGGCAAGCCAGGCCTTCGACGCCCTGAACGGCGCCGGCGCCAAGGGCAAGCGCGGCGAGACCGCCCAGCTGGCGGCCCTGCAGGCGGCTATGAAATCGGTGGCCAAGGACGGTTCCGGTATTGCGACCACGGCCGGCAAGGCTTTCAGCGACACCAAGGCCCTGGGCAACCCGGCGCTGGCGGCCACCGGCGCCGGCATCGCCGCGGACGACAAGCCTGCCGCCACGGACGCGGGCGCGAAGCTGGGCGCCGACCTGCGCGCGGCCCTCGCCGCCACCGCCGGCCAGGCCCAGGCCGAAGCACAGCTCGACACGGCCGCACTGGCCCTGCAGCAGGCGCGCGACACGGCCGCCGCGCGCGAACCGGTCGCGCTCGCCCCCCTGGCCCAGGCCCAGCCGGCCGTGATGGAAGCCGTGCAGGCCGCGGCCGCCGCGGCCGACGAGCTGAGCGCACGGGTCGGCACCGAGGCCTGGGAAAACCAGGTCGGCCAGAAGGTCGTCTACATGGTCGGCAACGACGAGCAGACCGCTTCGCTGACGCTGAACCCGCCGGACCTGGGCCCGCTGCAGGTGGTGCTGTCGGTGACCAACGACCAGGCCAGCGTGACCTTCTCGGCAAACCAGGAAGAAGTCCGCCAGGCCCTCGAGGACGCCCTGCCGCGCCTGCGCGAAATGATGAGCGAAAGCGGCATCGCGCTGAACAACGCCAGCGTGAATGCCGGCATGCCGGACAACCGCCAGGCGCAGGAACAGGCGGCGCGCAACAATGGCGGCTTTGGCGGGAACAATCGCGGCCGTGGCGATAACGGTGGCGGCGTCGAGGAAGTGGCAACTCGTCCGGTGACCCGTACTGCGGTGCTGGGCGATCGCGGGATGGTCGACACCTTTGCTTAATGTTTGCGTGGGCACGGAGTGCCCACCCTACGTGACCATGGCGCCGTAGGGTGGGCACACCGTGCCCACGCCAAACGGCCCCGAACGTGGTTACATCGCCATCAAAACCGTCAAGAAACAACGAGATAGGCCGCGTTCCTCCTTCTTTTCCACAATTGCTTCTGCTCACTTTTTCCCGATAATGACATAATGACGGGACGATCCACAGCGGGACCGAGGTATCTTGAAAGCGAATCCAAAAATGAAAGCTGATCCGAAAGCGGACGCAGCAGCGGCGCCGGCGGCAGGCGGAAAGAGCAAGCTGTTCATCATGATCGGCGCGGCTGTGCTCGTGCTCGGTCTAGGCGGTGGCGCCGGCTGGTACTTCATGCACGGCAGTGGCGACACGGAATCGTCCGAGCCGGCCAAGAAGGATCACGGCAGCAGCAAGAAAAAGAAAAAGGAAGAGCATCCGCCCGAGTTCCTGGCGATCGAGCCCTTCACCGTCAACCTGCAGCCGGAAAACGGCGACCAGTACCTGCGCGTCGCGTTCACGCTGCAGGTCGACGGCGCCGAGCAGGCCGAGCACATCAAGACCAATATGGCCAAGGTGCGCAGCCGCGTGCTGCTGCTCCTGTCCGGCAAGAAAGCTTCCGAGATCAACACGGTCGAAGGCAAGCAGCAGCTGGCCGGCGAAATCCTGGCTGTGGTAAAAACACCGTTCGCAGAACACGGCGACGAACAGGAAGTCTCGGACGTCCTGTTCACCGAGTTCATCATTCAGTAAGCTTGATAGAGCATGGCCGATAATTTTCTCTCACAGGAAGAAGTCGATGCCCTCTTAAAAGGGGTCAACGGCGATCAGGACGATGTAGCGACGCCTGAAGACACCTCGGGAGTCCGCACATACAACCTGGCAACGCAGGAGCGGATCGTCCGCGGCCGCATGCCGACGCTCGAGATCATCAACGAGCGTTTCGCCAGGTATCTGCGGGTCGGTCTGTTCAACTTCCTGCGCCGCAGCGCCGAGGTGTCGGTGGGCTCGGTGCGGGTCTCGAAGTACAGCGAATTCATCCGCAACCTGGTGGTGCCGACCAACCTGAACCTGATCCACATGAAGCCGCTGCGCGGAACCGCGCTGATGGTCTTCGATCCGGGCCTGGTGTTCCTGCTGGTCGACAACCTGTTCGGCGGCGACGGCCGTTTCCACACCCGTGTGGAAGGCCGCGACTTTACCCAGACCGAACAGCGCATCATCATGCGCATCCTCGACATCGTGTTCGAGGCCTATGCCAAGTCCTGGGAACCGGTCTACCCGATCGAATTCGAGTACATCCGCTCGGAGATGAACACGCAGTTCGCGAACATCGCCACCCCGAACGAAGTCGTGGTATCGTCCACTTTCACCATCGAGCTCGGCTCGGTGTCGGGCCAGATTCATTTCTGCATGCCCTACTCGATGATCGAACCGATCCGCGATGCGCTGACCTCCAGCATCCAGGGCGAGGCCCTGGAAGTGGACAAGCGCTGGATCCGTCTGCTGACCCAGCAGATCCAGGTGGCCGAGGTGGAACTGGTGGCCGTGCTCGGCCATGGCAAGGCGAATTTCGACGAAATCCTGAACATGAAGGTCGGCGACGTGATCCCGATCTCGGTGCCGGAAACCCTGCAGGCAACCGTCGACGGGGTGCCGGTCATGGACTGCACCTACGGCGTGTCCAACGGACAATACGCCCTGAAAGTCGAAAAACTCATCGCCAACAGCGATACCTTCAACAAGTAATACCTATTAGGAATATCGGAGAACTTCCATGTCCGACACCCAAGACGACCAGAGCGCACTCGACGACGACTGGGGCGCGGCAATTGCCGAACAGGCCGCCGCGGAGGCCGCCGCCCTCGCCAGCCAGCAGCAGGCGGCCAGCACCGCCGTGTTCCAGGACTTTTCGAACAAGGGCGCGCGCCCGGACACGCCCAACGATATCGACTTCATTCTCGATATCCCGGTACAGTTGACGGTGGAACTGGGTCGGACCAAGATTGCCATCAAGAACCTGCTGCAGCTCGCGCAGGGCTCGGTGGTGGAACTGGACGGCCTGGCCGGCGAGCCGATGGACGTGCTCGTGAACGGCTGTCTGATCGCCCAGGGCGAGGTGGTGGTCGTGAACGACAAGTTCGGTATCCGCCTCACCGACATCATCACGCCATCCGAGCGTATCCGCAAACTGAATAAATGACGACAAGCGCGCGCCTGCTGACCATCCTCTTCCTTTCGCTGCCGCTGGCCGCCTGTGCGGCGCAGCCGGCGCCGGCCGCTTCCGCTGCGCAGACGCCGGCGGTACAGGCCGCGAAACCGGTCCAGGATGTGCAGGCGGGCGCCGCTGTTGCGACGCCGGTTCCGGCGCCTTCGCAACCCTCTTCCGCAGACACCGTCCCGGCGCAATCCGGCGCCGCAGCCGCACAGCCGCGCCGCGCCGCCGGCACCACCGCGCCTGCCGCAGCGGCAACAACAGCAGCAGCCACTGAGCCGGCCACCGTCCCCGCGCCGGCAGCCAACGCGCCGGTCCTGAATCCGGCCAGCCCGGCCGCGCCCGAGACCACGGTCGGCGGCGGTGCCGCCAACCGCCCCGCTCCCGTCGCACCGGTGACCATGCCTGCCAGCTCGGCCACCGGCAGCCTGCTGCAGACCCTGTTCGCACTCATCGTCGTGCTGGGCGTGCTCGGCGCCCTCGCCTGGTTCCTGAAGCGCTACGGCCCGAAAGCGATGGGCGGCAGCGCCAACCTGCGCATCGTCGGCTCGCTCAACCTGGGCGGGCGCGAGCGCCTGCTGGTGGTCGAAGTCGGCAGCCAGTGGATCGTGGTGGGCGCTTCGCCCGGCCGCGTCAACGCACTGGCCACCATGCCGAAACAAGAGAGCGCCGACATGAGCGCGACCGGTGCTACGCTGGCGCCACATACGCAGCCAGCAAACAGCTTCGCCGACTGGCTGAAGCAGACCATCGACAAACGTAAGTAAATGCGCAAACAAAGAATTCTGCTGGCGGCCGGGCTGATGGTCCTGTCGCTGGCCGCAGCTGCCGCCGCCATCGCGGCGCCTGCCATTCCCGCCTTCACCACCAGCCCCGCGCCGGGCGGCGGCACCGCGTATTCGCTGCCGGTCCAGACCCTGCTCCTGATGACGGCGCTGACCTTCATCCCGGCCGCGCTGCTGATGATGACCAGCTTCACCCGCATCATCATCGTGCTATCGCTGCTGCGCCAGGCGCTCGGCACCCAGACCGCGCCGCCGAACCAGGTGATGGTCGGCCTGGCCCTGTTCCTGACCCTGTTCGTGATGGGCCCGACCTTCGACCGCATCTATACCGAAGCCTACGTGCCGCTGCAGGAGAACCGGATCCAGATGGGCGAAGCGATGGACAAGGCCGCCGCACCGCTGAAGGGCTTCATGCTGAAGCAGACCCGCCAGTCGGACCTGGCGCTGTTCGTCAAGATCTCGCGCACCCCGGCGCTGCAGGGCCCGGACGACGTGCCGCTGCGGGTCCTGATCCCGGCCTTCATCACCAGCGAATTGAAGACCGCCTTCCAGATCGGCTTCGCGATCTTCATCCCCTTCCTCATCATCGACATGGTGGTGGCGTCGGTGCTGATGTCGATGGGTATGATGATGATGTCGCCCGCGGTGATCTCGCTGCCGATGAAGCTGATGCTGTTCGTGCTGGTCGACGGCTGGCAGCTGCTGCTGGGTTCCCTGTCTCAAAGTTTCAATTAGCCAGAGCTTCAATGAAGGATTGCAGAACATGACTCCGGAAAGCGTCATCGCGATGGGCCGCGCGGCCATGGAAGTCACCCTGATGGTGTCCGCGCCGCTGCTGCTGGTGGCCCTGATCATCGGCCTGGTGGTCAGCATCTTCCAGGCCGCCACCTCGATCAACGAGCAGACCCTGTCCTTCATCCCCAAGCTGGTCGGAGTGTTCGTCGCCCTGGTGCTGGCCGGTCCGTGGATGCTGAGCGTGATGACCGACTACATGCGGAATATCTTCACCGGCATTCCGGGGATGATCGGCTGATCCTGCGGTGATCTCGTTCACCACAACGGAACTCTATGCCTGGATCGGGGGCCTGCTGTGGCCCCTGACGCGCATCCTCGGCCTGGTGGCGTCCGCGCCGGTGTTCGGCAATACCGGCGTGCCCATGCTGATCAAGCTGAGCCTGGGCGTGCTGCTGGCGGCCATCGTCGCGCCGACCATCCCGGCCATGCCCGCCGTCGACCCGACCTCCTGGGCCGGCATCCTGATCCTGACCCAGGAAATGCTGATCGGCGCCGCCATGGGCTTCGCCTTGCGCCTGGTGTTCGCCGCCATCGAGTTCGCCGGCGAGGTCGCCAGCTCGACCATGGGCTTCGGCTTCGCCACCTTCTTCGACCCCACTTCCGCCGGCCGCAACTCGGCCATCAGCCAGTTCCTGGCGCTGGTCGCGACGATGGCCTTCCTGGCCATGAACGCCCATCTGGTGCTGATCCAGGCGCTGGTCGAGAGCTTTTATACGCTGCCGATCTCCGCCACCCCGATGTCGCTGGCGGCGCCGCTCGAAATGGTGCGCTGGGGCGGCCGCATCTTCTCGGCCGGCCTGCAGATCGGCCTGCCGATCGTCGCCGCCATGCTGGTGACGAACCTCGCGCTGGCGATCCTGACCCGCGCCGCGCCGCAGCTGAACCTGTTCGGCATCGGCTTCCCGATCACGCTGGGCACGGGCTTCCTGGTGATCAGCCTGACCCTGCCCTACCTGAACACGCCGATGCAGAACCTGTTCAACCAGGGCATCGAGGCCAGCCGCAGGATCCCCCGCACCGGCGGCGAGCGCCTGGGCCAGCCGAAACCGGCCGCGCCGCCGGCGGCCATCGTGCCGGCGTCCTGACGCGCCTTACTGCTTCGCGCGCAGCAGGTCCGCTATCTCTCCCAGCTTTGCTTCGATCGAGCGCAGCACCACCATCTGCGCATCGTTCTGTTTGTCCTGCGGCGGATGACGCAAGGCTTCGCGCGCCCGCATGATCTGCGCGCGGAAGGCCTGGGCGTCGATGATGCCGGTCAGGTGCATGTCCGAGGCCTGCCCCACGCTGTGTCCCGCGGTTTCGAATTTGAGGGTGCTGAGGTTGAAGTGTTTGAGGATCGGCCCCTCGACGAAGGTCACGTCCTGGATGTTCTCGAGCGGGATGGTTTTTTCGGTGGTGACCAGGATGCCCTTGCGGAAGCGTAGATTCCGTTCGCCCAGCTGGCATTCGAGCCGGTCGAAATAATGCTGGGCCCACCAGCGGCCGACACCCAGGAACCAGACGATCGCCAGCGGAATGCCGACCACCGTGCACATCATCGTGAGCCCGATTTTCATGACCAGGAAGGGCTTGATGAGCGGGTTGAAGCTGGCGCGAACGGCGATGGAATCGGTGGTCATGGCTGGCCTGGACTATGAAATTTTCCCCAGTGTATGCGAGCCGGTGTAAAAACGAGGTAAATTAATCACAGCGTTTCAGCAAACGGGAGAACGACGGTGTCGACTCGACTCGCATCCTGCAGTTGCGGCCAGCTGACGGCCACGGTCTATTACGAGCTCAAAGACATGGATGCGTTTATCGGCATTCCCGTCGGCGTGTTTGCGGATCCTGGTTTTCCTGCACCCACCGTATCGGTCTACGAAGAGCGGATGCATGGATGGGTGCATCCGCCGGAAGGCGCCGAGCGCATTCCCTGAAGCACCGCAAGGGCATTCAGGGGGTCCAGCGGCGGAGAAGACCGGCAATCGGACCATAACGATCGCTCAGCGCGAATACGCCTTTGGCGATCGTCAGCACGACAAGGATGCCCAGGGTGTCGCCAACGATCATGACTGCCAGCGCATTCCAGTCGACGCTCCCGGTCAGAACCCACATCAAGACATGGTGGAAGATGGGGCTCATCAGGCCGCACAGCACCCCGGTGAACAAGAGCCGCTGCGGGGTCAAGCCCTTCAAACGCGCCCGCAAGTCGAACCAGTGCTTTGCAAACAGCGACGCCAGGTAAGGAGCGAGCGCACCGGCCACGGCGCCGCTCCATGCGCGAAATTCGCTGTCGAAGTGGAAATGGTGGAAATTGAGGTAAAGGCCCGCCAGCAGCAGGCCTTCGAAGCCGGCAAGCCCAAACAGCAGCGTTGCCAGCAGACGGATGCCGGCCGGGATGAACACCCAGTTGATCCCCTTGGTGTGCTCGAACTGAATGAATATGAATTCATTGACCCAGTTGAGGGCGAGGAAAACGAGGAAAGTAAGGGCGACGTAACCGAGATGCTTTGCCACTCGTGCTTTTAAATTCTTCATGCCTTGATCAAGCCCCTGCTCGTGTTGCATGTTAGCAATGCAATTGTAACGCCGATCATGTAAATGCGGTGTCCGGTCTGCAAGACCAAGGGCCGCATAGGGTGGTGTACAATCAAAAAATATTTCCCGCCACTATCACTCCGACATGAGGCAAGCAGAACCTGTTGCCATGCACCTGCTGCGCCGACGCCAGCTCCTGAAAGGGGCGCTGGCCGCTTCCCTGCCGCTGGGATTGCCGCAAGCCTTCGCGCAGAACGCCGCGCCGCCGCTGGCCGTGGGCGGTCTGCCCGTCACCTGCAACCTGACCCTGCCGATCGCCTGCGTCGCCAAGGCGAATGCCAACGCGCGCGCCGGGCTCGGGCCCGCGCCTTTCGTCTATCACAAGTACAGCGGCTGGCCGGAGATCAAGGAGTCCTTGATGACAGGCCGGATCCAGGCCGCCTACATGCTGGCGCCGCTGGTGATGGACCTGGTGAATACGCGCATTCCGATGAAGATCGTCTCGCTCGGGCACCGTTCCGGCGCGGTGATCATGGTGCGCACCGATTCCTCCTACCGGCGCTTCCGCGACCTGCGCGGCAAGGCCATCGCCGTGCCCAGCCGCTTCGCGGTCGACTACCTCTTCCTGCGCAAGATGCTGGCGCGCGAAGGCATGACGCTGAAGGACATCGAAGTCATCGAGATGAATCCGCCCGACATGCCGGCCGCGCTGTACGCCAAGGCGGTCGACGCCTACTGCACCGGCGAGCCCTTCGGCGCCTCGGCCCAGCGCGCCGGCTATGCGCGGCCGCTGGCCATGACGCGCGACGAATGGCGCAACTACATCTGCTGCGTGCTGACGGTGCGCGAGGACGTGATCCAGACCCAGCGCCCGCTGGTGCAGGACCTGGTCAACCACATCCAGGCCGCCGGCTCCTGGCTCGACCAGAGCCCGGTCAACCGCGACAAGGCCGCCGACATCGCCGCCGGCAAGGCCTTCTTCAACCAGAACCCGAAGATCATCAAGTTCGTGATGGAGAACCCGCAGGACCGCGTCACCTATGGCGACCTGCGCATGATCCGCGAAGAGTTCGACGAGCTGATGCAGCTGTCGCTGGAAGCGCGCACGCTCAAGAAGCCGATCGCCTACGAACGCTATGTGGACGACAGTTTTGTGAAGTCCATCCAACCCCTGAAGCTGATCCTGTGAAAGCACTGTTCTTGTCTCTGCTCCTGTGCGCGGGCGCCGTCTCGGCAGAGCAGCTGAAAGCCGGCGTGTTCGACCCGCCCCGCCCCGCGCCCGAGATCGCCCTGCCCGCCTCCAGCGGCACGCCGGTGAAACTGTCCGACTACCGCGGCAAAGTGGTGGTGCTGGAATTCGGCTTCTCGCATTGCCCGGCCGTGTGCCCGGTGTCGCTGGCCTCGCTGACCCAGGCCAGGCAGCTGCTGGGCGCGCGCGGCAAGGATGTGCAGGTGCTGTTCATCACGGTCGACCCGGCGCGGGACACGGCCGAGCGCCTGCGCAGCTACCTGGCGCAATTCGACCCCAGCTTCGTCGGCATCACCGGCAGCGAGGCGCAGATCGCCCAGGTGCTGAAGGACTACGGCATCAGCGCCGCCAAGCAGCCCATCAAGGGCAGCAGCGACTATTCGATGAGCCACTCGTCCTACCTCTACTTCATCGACCGCCAGGGCAGGCAGCGCGCCATGATGCCCTTCGGTCGGCCGGCCGCCGACATCGCCCACGACCTGGCGATCCTGCTCGGGCCCTGATGCATGCAGCGCCTGCGACACCCTCTTCCCTGGCTGCTGCTGGCCTGCCTGGCCGGTCTGCTTGCGTGGGCGGCCTTCGCGCCGATCGCCGCCGGCAGCCGCGATGCCCTGTTCGAAATCCCGAAGGGCACCTGGGCGCGCCGCATGGCCGGCGACCTGGTCGACATCCTGCCGCAGCAGATCGTGCTGACGCTGGGCGTGAACGACACGCTCCTGCTGCGCAACAAGGACAGCGTGCCGCAGGTGTTTGGGCCGGTCCTGATCATGCCGGGCCAGGACTTCCGCCTGCCCTTCGATACGGTCTCGGTCAACGAATTCAACTGCACCGCACACACTACCGGCACGATGAAGGTCATCGTCGAGCCCCATCCCGCACCCGGACTGCCGCGCCTGCAATGGCGGCTGGCGCAACTGGGACAGCAATTGAAGAAAGCAAGCGCACGTGGATAAGTTGCAAAATAAGTTACATAAAGCCTGGCCGCCGCTGCTGCTGATCATCGCCCTGATCGGCTTGTGGCACTACGCCGTGGTCACGACCCAGACCGTGATCTTCCCGACCCCGCAGCAGGTGCTGGACGGGACCCTCGAGCTGGCGAGAGACGGCACCCTGTGGCAGCACATCGGCGCCTCGCTCAAGCGTGTCGCCACCGGCTTCATGCTGGCGACCCTGGTGGCGGTGCCGCTCGGCTTGTGGATGGGCCGGGTCGGCGCGGCCTACGACACGCTGAATCCCCTGTTCCAGATCCTGCGCCCGATCTCGCCGATCGCCTGGATCCCGCTGGCCATCCTGTGGTTCGGCGTGGGCGACGTGTCGCCGGTATTCCTGATTTTCCTGTCCGCCGTCTTCCCCATCATCGTGCAGACCGCGAACGGCGTGCACACGATCGAGCAGCGCTACCTGGACGCGGCCGTCAACTTCGGCGTCTCGCGCCGCAAGATGTTCCGCCAGGTGGTGGTGCCGGCCGTGCTGCCCGATATCGTGGTGGGCATGCGCATCAGCCTCGGCGTCGCCTGGCTGGTGGTGGTGGCGGCCGAGATGATCGTGCGCAGCTCGGGCCTCGGCTTCATGATCATCGACGCGCGCAATGCCGGCAACCGCTACGACCTGGTGATCGCCGCCATGGTCATCATCGGCGTCATCGGCCTGCTGCTGGACGTGGCGATGCGCAGGCTCGAAGGACTCAACTCGGTAAGGTGGCGCTATGGACGATAAGATCGTCATCGACAATATCAGCAAGGGTTTCACCAGGAACGGCAAGACCCTGCAGGTCATCGATGGCCTGACGCTGAAGGTGAAGGACGGCGAATTCGTCGCCATCGTCGGCCCTTCCGGCTGCGGCAAGTCGACGCTGATGAAGATGATCTCCGGCTTCGCCATGCCGGACAGCGGCGCGGTGCGCATCGACGGCGACATCGTGCGCGGACCCGGGCCGCAAGGCATCGTCATCTCCCAGCACGGCTCGGTGTTCCCCTGGCTGACCGTGCGCGAGAATTTGATGTTCGGGCTGAACCGCGGCACGTCGTCGGAAAAGCACGCGCTGGCGGATCACTATGCGGAGATGGTGGGCCTGAAGGGTTTCGAGAACGCCTATCCGCGCGAGCTGTCGGGCGGCATGCTCAAGCGCGTGGAGATCGCGCGCGCCCTGGTGGTCAAGCCGCAGATCCTGTACATGGACGAGCCCTTCTCGGCCCTGGACGCGCTGATGAATCTGCGCATCCGCAACGAGCTGCTGCGCATCCTGCAGGAAGAGCGGCATACCGTCATCCTGATCACCCACGACGTCGAGGAAGCGCTCTACCTGGCCGACCGCGTGGTCGTGCTGTCGCAACGCCCGACCACGATCCAGCGCAGCTTCCACGTGACGCAGCCGCATCCGCGCAGGCTGTCGAACACCCAGCTGCAGCAGATGAAGGACGAGATCCTGTCGGAGCTCGGCGTGGACCTCGATATCGACCTAGATGAGTCAGCTGATGTAGTTGAACAGCGACAGGCCTGACATCGTCTTGAAGGACATCTGCGCGGCCTGCAGCGTCTGCTGCTGCTGCGAGAACAGCGAGATCGCCTTGACCATGTCCAGGTCCTGCAGGTTGCTCAGCGTGGTCTGATACTGGACGTCGAGGTCGTCGCCGGTGCTGTTCAGGTTGTCGATTTCCTTCATGCGCGCGCCCACCGAGGCCTGCACCGTCAACACGTTGTCCAGCGCATTCTTCATGTTTGAGCTGGCGGTATTCAGGCCGTTGGCCAGGGCCGCCTTGCCGCTCGAGCCGTCGCCCGGGGAGCGCAGGGTCTTGATCAGGTCCGTGATGGTGGTGAACACCGACTGCTTCTCGCTCGGCTTGACGCTGAAGCTGTCGCCGTCGGCCGGCACGCCCTTGACGTCCATCGACATGCCGCCAAAGGCGATGGAGGCGCCTTCGGTATAGGGCTGGTTGGCCAGCACGTCGGTCGGCGGCGAGACCGTGTTGTCGGTCACGGTGTAGGTGGTGACGGCCGGGGTGCCGGTGACCGCGAACTTGATCGCGTAGTCGTGGCCCGTGTAGGCGCTGGCGTCGACCACCGAGCCCGGCGAGACGATGCCGGCGCCGGTGTTGGTGCCGGCGGCCGTGGTCGTGAACTTGCCGTTGCCGGTCGGGATGGCTTCGAAGATGGCGCTGCCGGTTTCGCTGGTCGCCATCTTGCGCGCCGAGCCCACCTGCAGCGTGCGCTGGCCCTGGTCGCCCTGGTAGGCGGCGCCGGTCGGGGTCTGCGAGAACGGCTGGGTGGTCGATTTATAGCCCGAGAACAGGTAGCCGCCGGTGCCGTCGGCGGTGTTGGCCAGGCCGATCATGTCGGTCAGGCGGCCTTCGAGTTCGGTGGCCAGGGCCTGGCGGTCGCTCAGCGTGTAGCCGCCGTTGCCGGCGTTGACGATCAGGGTCTGGATGTCCTGGATCTGGCCGGTGACGTCCGACAGCGTCTTGTCGACCAGCGACAGCGAGGCGTTGGCGTTGCTGCGGTTGGTGGCGAACTGCGTGTTCATCGACTGCGACTGCGTCACTTCTAACGCGCGCGCGGCGGCGATCGGATCGTCGGCCGCGGTCAGGTTGCGCTTGTTGGTCGACAGCTGCATCTGGGTCTTGGCGATCTGGCTCTGCAGCGTGTTCAACTGGGTGGTGCCGGTGTTGAAGGTCGCGTTGGTGCTGATGCGAATGGCCATGTTCTATTCCTCGGTGTGCTTGGTGCGCGCTTAGTGAGCGATCTGCAGCAGGGCATTGAAGATGGTGTCGGCCACCTGCATGATCTTGCCGGCCGCCTGGTAGGCCTGCTGGTACTTCAGCAGATTCGCCGCTTCCTCGTCCAGGTTCACGCCCGCGACGTTGTTCGCCGCCACGCTGGCCTGCTCCAGCTGGGCCGCGGCGGCTTCGCCGTTGACCTGCACTTCGCGGGTCTTGTTGCCGATTGCGCTGACGATGTGGGCGTAGCCAGACTGGTAGGTCGCGGTGCCGTTGTCCAGGATGTTCTTCGATTGCAGGTCGCCCAGCAGGCCGGCGTTGCGGGTGTCGCCGGTACCGGTGTTGCGCTCGATGCCGAAGGTGTCGCCGTTGGCCGGCGCGCCGTTCAGGGTGAAGCTCATGCCGGCCACCGTGTAGCTGGCGCCGTCCTTGAAGGGCACGTTGCCGCCGGCGGCAATGGTGGTCGTCACGCCGCCCACCGTCATCGTCACCGCCTGGCCGCTGGGGAAGCCGGTCAGATTGCCGCTGGCGCCGTCGTAGGCGATGTTCACCTTGGCGGTGAGCGGCGAGGCCAGGTAGTTCTTGTCGACCGAGCCTTCGCTGATCTTGCCGGTACCCTTGTTCGTCAGCGGCACGCTGGTGGCGATCGGCGCGGCCGCCGCCACCTGCGAGGTGTCGGTCAGGGCCAGCTTCAGGCCGCTGGCGCCGTTGATGGTCGGGCGCACCAGGAAGTTGTCGCCGGCCGCGGCGGCGCCGCTCACCGAGAAGTCCAGGCCGTCGATGGTCTGCGGCGTGGTCTGCGGGAAGGGCGAGATGATGGTCTTCTTGTTGTCCGACAGGCGGATCACGTTGTAGTTGCTGCCGTCGAAGTCGACCTTGTAGTCGCTGGTGGTGAGCTGGGTCGCGTCGCTGACGCTGGCCGAGATCTTGGTGGTGCTGGTCTGGTTGTTGTTGACGTTCTTGGTCACCGCGGCCGCGGCCATGGTGAAGAAGTCGCCGCCCGGATTGCCGTTCGCGTCCAGGCCCAGGTGGTGCTGGTCGTTGAAGGTCTGGGCCAGGCCCAGTGCGATGCGGCCCAGCGAATTCTGCGCCAGGTCCAGCGACTTGGTGCGGAATTCCAGCACGCCGCCGAGGGCGCCGCCGGTCAGCGCGCTCTCCGGCAGCGGCGAGATCTTGTTGGCGGTGACGTAGCCGATCGTGACGCGGGTCTGGTCGGTGGCCGAATTCATGGCCGCCAGCTCGAAGTGGTCGGCGCCCACCACCAGCGGCTGGCCATTGCCGATCGAGACCGTCAGCATGTTGTTATCGCCGGGCAGGACGGTGGCCTTGACCTGCTTGTTCAGGTCCATGATCAGCTGGTCGCGCTTGTCCAGCAGGTCGTTCGGCAGGTTCAGGTTGTCGCCCGCGGCTAGCTTGCCGATCTGGTCGTTCAGCTCGGCGATCTGCGACGCGTAGGTATTGACCAGGTTGACGCTGGACGTGATCTGGGTGTTGACGCCCTTGCGGATCTCTTCCAGGCGGCCGTTCATGCTCTGGAAGCGCGCCGCCAGGGTGTCGGCCGAGGTCATCAGGGCGCCGCGCGAAGGCAGGCCGGCGCGGTCGCCGGTCAGGTTCTGTACGGACGCAAAGAAATCCTGCAGCGCCGGCGACAGGCCGGAGGTGGTGTCGGCCAGCAGGTTGTCGATCTGGGTGACCTGGGCTTCGTAGGCTTCGAGGCCGCTGCTGCTGGCCTGCGCGGTGCGCACCTGGGCGTTCAGGAACTCGTCCGAATAGCGCTTGACCTGGGCGATCTGGGTGCCGGTGCCGATGTAGCCGCTGCTGCCCCCCATCGCGATCGACGTCTCCTGCACCACCACTTGGCGGCTGTAGCCTGCCACGTTGGCGTTGGTGATGTTGTGGCCGGTCGTCGACAAGGCTGCCTGGGCAGCGTAGAGACCGGATTTGCCGATGCTGAGGAGGGACATTTGCTCTTCTTCCTATTCCGGGACCTCGTAAACCTACTGCGCGTCGTACTTTTGGTCTGCGGTGCTCGCTGTACTCTCGTACAGCTCCGCTCCTCGACCAAAATTACTTCCGCTCGCTACGGTTTCCGAGGCCCCTCTTATGTTGTTTTCGGCAAAACGCGCCAAAACTTTACTGTTGTCATTTCAATCACGCCAGCGAGTGCTTGATGATGCGCGACAGCTTGGCCGCGTACTGCGGGTCGGTGGCGTAGCCGGCGCGCTGCAGGCCGTGGGCGAAGGTGCTCGCGTCGCCGCCGTGGGCCAGCACTTTTTCGTAGCGCGGGTTATTGCTCAGCATCTTGGCGTAATCCTTGAACGCGTCAGCGTGCGACGCGTAGGAACGGAATTTCTCGACGCGGCTGTGCGGCTTGCCGTTCACGTACTCGGTGGTGACGGCGGTGGCGACCTTGCCCTTCCAGCCTGGGCCGGCCTTGATGCCGAACAGGTTGTTGCTGGACGTGCCGTCGCTGTTGCGGATCACGCGCTTGCCCCAGCCGGTTTCCAGCGCGGCCTGGCCCATCATGAACTTGGCCGGCACGCCGGTGGCCTGCTCGGCTTCCTCGGCAGCGTCGGCCAGCTTGTCCTGGAAGGCGCGCACGTGGGCCGGCTTGCCGCTGTCGGTGGTGCTGCGCGCGGTGCCCTTGATGCCGGATGCGGCGGCGGCGCCGTCGGTCGACAGGCTGTCGGCGTCCAGCTTCAGGCGCGAGGCGCCCTGCTCCGCGCCCGGGTTGGAGCCGATCCCCAGCGCGCCCGACTGCATTTCCTTGGCCAGCGCCGCGCCGCTCTGCTGCGCCGTCAGCTGGCGCACCAGCACGTCCGCCAGGCCGATGCCGCGCTTGGCCAGCTTCTGGCTCATCTGCTGGTCCAGCATGGTGGTGAAGGTCTTGGTCTCCTGGCTGTCCATCGGACCGTCCTGCGGCGTGGCGTCGCGCATGCTCTTCATCATCATGTTGACGAACATGGATTCGAACTGCGTCGCCGCACCGCGCAGTGCTTCGGGCGAACCGGCCTTGGCGGACTGTTTCAGGTCGCCGAGGCTGTTGGTATCGAGCGCGAATTTTCCGGACAGGTCAGAGGTCGAGCCGAGCATGATGGGCCTTCTTTTTTAAATGATCTCGAGTTCGGCGCGCAGCGAGCCGGCCGCTTTCAAGGACTGCAGGATGGACAGCAGGTCTTGCGGGGTCGCGCCGATCGCATTCATCGCCTTGACGACTTCGGCCAGCGAGGCGCCGTTGTTCAGCATGATGACCTTACCGCCGTCCTTCTTCACCGACGCGGTCGGGGTCTGGGTGACGGCGGTGGCGCCGCGCGAACCTGCCGCGGGCTGGCTCACTTGCGTGTCGGCGCCGATCGTCACCGTCAGGTTGCCGTGCGAGATGGCGCAGGTGTCCAGCGTCACCGCGCGGTTCATCACGACCGAGCCGGTGCGCGCATTCAGGATTACCTTGGCGGCGGCTTCGGACGGCTTGACGTCCATGTTCTCCAGCATGCCGAGGAAGGACACGCGCTGGTCGCTCGACGAGGGCACGCGTACGCGGATCACGCGGCCGTCCAGCGCGGTGGCGATGCCCGGGCCGAACTTGTCGTTGACCGCTTCCACCACGCGGCTGGCGGTGGCGAAGTCGGTGGTGTTCAATTCCAGCTTGACCTGGTTGTCGGCGCCCAGGTTCGAGGCGACCGCGCGTTCGACGGTGGCGCCGCCCGAGATGCGGCCGACCGCCAGCTGGTTCACCTGCACCGCGGCGCCGCCGCCGGAAGCACCTGCCCCGCCGACCAGCACGTTACCCTGGGCCATGGCATACACCTGGCCGTCGGCGCCCTGCAGCGGCGTCATGAGCAGCGTGCCGCCGCGCAGGCTCTTCGCATTACCCATCGAGGAGACCGTGATGTCGATGGTCTGGCCAGGCTGGGCGAAAGCCGGCAGCGAGGTGGTGACCATCACGGCCGCCACGTTCTTCAGCTGCAGCTGGGTGCCGGCCGGCAGGCTGATGCCCTTCTGCTGCAGCATCGCCATGATCGACTGCACGGTGAACGGGGTCTGGGTGGTCTGGTCGCCGGTACCGTCGAGGCCGACCACGATGCCGTAGCCGGACAGCTGGTTCTGGCGCACGCCGCCGAAGCTGGCGATGTCCTTCAGGCGCTCGGCGTGGGCCGGGGTCGCGAGGATGGGGCCGACCAGGGCGGCGCACAGGGCGATCAGTTTGAAATTAAGTCGCATAATCTAGTTAGTCGGGGTCAGAGCCCACCCGTGAAATTCGGGCTCTGACCCCGAATATTTAAAATGGCAGCATCGATTGGAAGAAGCGCGACATCATCGAGGTCATCTCGGCGCGGTCGATCTGGCTGTTGGTGCGGTACTCGACGCGGGCGTCGGCCACCAGGGTCGACGACACCACGTTGCCCGGCTGGATCGTGTCCGGGTTGACCATGCCGGAGAAGCGGATGAATTCGACGCCCTTGTTCATTGCGACCTGCTTTTCGCCGACCACGATCAGGTTGCCGTTGGCGAGCACTTCGGACACCGTCACGCCGATCGTGCCGGTGAAGGCGTTCGACGCGGTCTGGGTGTCGCCGTCCGCGTACTTGGTGGCGCTGCTGGTCTTGATGTCGGTGCCCAGGCGGCCCTGCAGCGGACCTGGCAGGCCGAACTCCGCGCTGCCCGACTTGTTGCCGGTCGCGGCGCCGCTCTTGTTGGCCGAGGTCTTCTCGACGATGCTGACGGTCAGGATGTCGCCGATATGGCGCGCGCGGCGGTCTTCGAACATCGGGCGGAAGGTGCTCGTGTTGTAAATCGCGCCTTCGGTCGGGGCGCCGGCGTCGGCGATCATCGGGCGCGCCGAGGTCGGGCCCTTGACGATCGAGGTCGGGGTGGCGGCGCAGCCGGCCAGCAGGGCCGTCAGCGCGATCGCTTTAAAAACGTTTTTCATAACTGGGCAAGCTTCTGCAGCATCTGGTCGGAAGTGGTGATCGCCTTCGAGTTGATCTCGTAGGCGCGCTGGGTCTGGATCATGTTGACCATTTCCTCGACCACGTTGACGTTCGAGGTTTCGACATAACCCTGCATCAGGGCGCCGGCGCCGTTGGTGCCCGGGGTGTTGTTGTTGGCGGTGCCGGAGGCGCCGGTTTCGACGTACAGGTTCTCGCCGCGCGATTCGAGGCCGGCCGGGTTCACGAAGGTCGCCAGCTGGATCGAACCGATCTGGGTCGGCGCGGTCTGGCCCGGGGTGGTCACGGAGACGGTGCCGTCGCGGCCCACGGTCAGGCTCAGGGCGTTGTTCGGAACGGTGATCGGCGGCTGCAGTACGTAGCCGCTGGAGGTCACCAGCTGGCCGTTGGCGTCGGACTGGAAGGAGCCGTCACGGGTGTAGGCCTGGGTGCCGTCGGGGAGCAGCACCGAAAAGTAGCCGGCGCCGTTGACCATCACGTCCTTCGAGTTGCCGGTCTGCTGGGGGTTGCCCTGGGTGTGGATGCGCTCGGTGGCGACGGTGCGGACACCGGTACCGATCTGCAGGCCGGACGGCAGCTGGGTCTGTTGCGAGGACTGGGCGCCGGGCTGGCGCACGTTCTGGTACAGCAGGTCCTCGAACACGGCACGCGACTTCTTGAAGCCGTTGGTGCTGACGTTGGCGAGGTTGTTGGTGATGACGTCGAGGTTGGTCTGCTGGGCTTCGAGACCGGTTTTGGCGATGAATAGCGAACGGATCATGGTGGAGTTCTCCTGACGGCGACGGAACTCCATCGCCCACCATGAAATTATGTCCCAGCAGCAATCAAGTCAAAGCGAGGATCTGGGTGGCTTTCGTCGCGTTATTCTCGGCGTTCTTCAACAGGCTCATCTGTGTTTCGAAGGAACGTGCCAAAGAGATCATGTTCACCATCGAGTCGACGGCCGACACGTTGCTGCCTTCGAGGGCGCCGCCGGCCACGGTCACGGCCGGGTCGGACTGGGCGCTGCTGCCATCCTTCAGGCGGAACATGCCATCGTCGCCGCGCACCAGGTCGGCCTCGTTCGGATTCACCAGCTTGATGCGGCCCAGCACGGTAGGCGCGGCCGGCGTGGTGGTGGTCGACAGGGTCGAGATGGTGCCGTCGGCGCCGACCGCCACGGTCACGTCCGGCGGGATCGTGATCGGGCCGCCCTCGCCGGCGATGGTCTGGCCGTTCGAAGTCTGCAGGATGCCGTTGGGGCTGAGCTGCAGGGAACCGTTGCGTGTGTACGACTCGGTGCCGTCCGCGTTCTGGACCGCGATCCAGCCCTTGCCCTTGACCGCGACGTCGAGATCGCGCCCCGTTACCTGCAGCGGACCGGAAGAAAAATCGGCGCCCGTGGTGTTATCGACCACGAAAGCACGCGTGGGCAAGCCCTCGCCCTGGACCGGCACCGCACGGAAGGTATCGAACTGCGCGCGGAAACCCGTGGTGCTGAGGTTCGCGAGGTTGTTCGAAGTGGTCGCCTGCTGCTCCATGATGTGCTTGGCGCCGCTGGCTGCTGTGTAGATTAACCGGTCCATATTTTTTTCCCTAAATTCGGGGTCCGAGCACTTTATTGTCGAAATTCGGGGTCAGAGTACTTTTTGAGGCTAGATCTTTCTGGCATCGAAGCGTTCAGGCTCCCCAGTGCAGCGCCTTCCGGCGCCACGCTTTTTTTGCCACAGGCACATTGCTGAAAAAAGTGCTCTGACCCCGAATTTCCAGAAATGTGCTCTGACCCCGATTTTTATTAGCGCAGGTTCACCAGCGTCTGCAGCACCGAGTCCTGGGTCTTGATGGTCTGCGCGTTCGCCTGGTAGACGCGCTGCGCGGTGATCATGTTGACCAGCTCGGCGGTCAGGTCGACGTTCGAGGCTTCGGTGGCCGAGGATTGCAGCACGCCCAGGCTGCCGGTGTCCGGGGTGCCGACCAGCGGGGTGCCTGATTCCGAGGTCTCGGCGAAGGAGTTGTTGCCCAGCGGTTCGAGGCCGCCCGGATTGGTGAAGTTGGCGAGCACGACCTGGCCCAGCGGCTTGGTCTGGCCGTTGCTGTACTGGCCCAGGATGGTGCCGTCGGCGGCGGCCGAGAAGCGCTGCAGGTGGCCGGCGGTGTAGCCGTCCTGGGTGGTCTTCTTCTCGCTGGTGTCGGCGCCGTACTGGGTGGTGCCGGCAAAGTTCAGCTTGATCGCCAGCGAATCCTTGGCGCCGGTCGGCGGGTAGATCGGCAGGTTGACCGTCAGCGGCAGGGTCTGCGGGCTCATCAGGGTGGCCGACAGCGCGCCGTTGGTGTCGAAGTTCAGGTGGCCGATCGGGACCGATGGCACGGAGACGGCCGCGGTCATGTCCTTGTCGATCTGGTCCGGGCTGTAGCCGGCGGTGGTGCCCGCGCTGGCGGCCGCGGTCTGGATTGCGGTGATGGTCGCGGCGCTGGCGCCAGCGGCGGTGGCGGCGGCCACCACGACGGCCGAGTTCTTGTCCGCGTAATCCTTCAGCTTGGCGGCGATGTCGGCGGCATCCGGCGGCACGGCCTTGGTGGCGGTCAGCCAGGCGTCGCGCGCGGCGGTCACGCCGGCGTCCTTCTGCCCTGCCGCGGCCACGTTCACGTTGGTCAGCTCGGTGCCGTCGCTGCCGGCGTACACGTCCCAGCTGCCGGCGCCGGTCTTCACGTAGTACATCGACATCACGTGCGCATTGCCCAGGGTGTCGTAGACGTCGACCGGGGTCTGCTTGTTGTAGGTGGTCGGGTCGTTGGCGTTGAACGGGTAGTTCGTCGGCGGCTCGGTGCGCGAATCCAGGTTCAGCGAGGTATCGACCTTGGAGGTCGGGACCGGCTTCAGGTCCTGGGTGCTGATCTGCAGCGGCGTGGGCGAGCCGGCCAGGATCTGGCCGCTCGGACCGACTTTGTAGCCAGTCAGGTTGGCGCCCTGCGGGGTCACCATGAAGCCGTTCTTGTCGAGCGAGAACTGGCCGTTGCGGGTGTACTGGACCAGGCCCGAAGTCTCGGTGCGGAAGAAGCCGGCGCCGTTGATGGCGATGTCCAGCGGATTCGCCGAGGTCTCGATGTTACCTTGCGTGAACTGCTGGGCGATGCCGGCTACGGCCACGCCGATACCGGCCTGGTTGCCGCCCGCGCCGTTCAGCGAACGTGCGTAGACGTCGGCGAACTGGGTGGTCGAGCCCTTGAAGCCAACCGTGCTGGCGTTGGCGATGTTGTTACCGATGACGTCCAGCGATTTGGCGGCGCCGTTCAAGCCGCTCAGGCCCTGTTGGAAAGACATGTTCTGCTCCTAAAGATTCGTATTTTTTACAAGACCTGCTTGATGTCGGCCAGCGTGACGCCGCCCTTCGAGGGCAGGTTCAGCTTGACGCCGTCGGTGCTATTGGTGGTGACCGAAGCCACGCTGTCGAACGCCAGCGTCTTGGCGTCGGTGACCTTGTCGCCGCCGCGGGTGGCGACGACCTGGAAGGTGTAATTGCCGTCGGCCAGCGTGACCGGCTTGCCGTTGCTGTCGAGCTTGTTGGCATCGGGGACCCCGTCCCAGGCCAGCGGGATCACGCCGGCTTTCTGCTTGCCGAGATCCATGGTCTGCACTTCCTTGCCGTTCTTGTCGCTGATGACGACCTTCATGCTGTCGACGTCGCTGGCCAGCTCCACGCCCATGATCGCCTTGCTGCCCGAGAGGGTCACGTTGCTGCCCTCGACCAGCACGCCGTGGCCTATCAGGTTGGTCGCCTGCATCGCTTCCGTGCTCTGGTAGCTGGCCTTCAGGGTGTTCAGGGTCTCGTTCAGCTTGTTTACGCCGGTGACGGTCTGCAGCTGCGCCAGCTGGCTGGTCACCTGGGCGTTGTCGAGCGGGTTCAGCGGATCCTGGTTCTTCAGCTGGGTGACCAGCAGGGTCATGAACTTGTCGGTGTCGGCCTGCACGCTGTCGCCGCTGGTGGTGGCGGGCTTGGCGTTCATGGTCGACATCAGGTCGTTGATGGTGGTAGTCGATCCGGCGTTGGTATTTACGGTAGTCATAGTTGGGGGCTTTCAGTGCTTACTGACCGATGGTCAGGGTCTTGAGCAGCATGGTTTTCGCCGCGTTCATGGTTTCGACGTTGGTCTGGTAGGAGCGCGAAGCCGACAGCATGTTGACCATCTCGTCGACCACGTTCACGTTCGGCATCGTCACATAGCCCTTGTCGTCGGCCAGCGGGTTTTTCGGGTCGTACACCTGCTTCATCGGCGACGGGTCCTCGACTACTTCGCGTACCTTGACGGCGGTGGAGCCGGCGGCGACGGGCACGGCCTCGAACACGACCTGCTTGGCGCGATAGGCTTCGCCGGTGGCGCTGGTGGCGCTGTCGGCATTCGCC
This sequence comes from Telluria sp. GW821-FHT07G12, assembly GCF_059418525.1. Taxonomy (NCBI): domain Bacteria; kingdom Pseudomonadati; phylum Pseudomonadota; class Betaproteobacteria; order Burkholderiales; family Oxalobacteraceae; genus Telluria; species Telluria sp. GW821-FHT07G12. Next base: position 723,750 of record NZ_JBWKQA010000001.1, read on the forward strand.
AGGTTGCTGGCGGTGGTGTTCAGGCGCTGGGACTGGGCGCTCATCGCCGAGCCGGCGACGTTGAAGACGTTAAAGAGCGACATGCTTATTGGCTACCTTATTGGTTGTTCTGAATGGCGGCGAGCAGGTTGTGGATCTGGTGATTGATCATGGTGATGCCGGCTTCGTAGCGCAGCGCGTTGTCCGCGAACTGCGTACGCTCGGTATCCATGTCGACCGTGTTGCCGTCGACGGCGCCCTGCACCACATTGCGGTACAGGACCGGCGTGCCGTCCGTCAGCGCCTTGCCGTCCGCCGCCACCGGGCCGTTGGCAATGTGACCCTGGCTGGTGGTCGTCATGCCGCCCTGCTGCTGGGTGCCGCGCGCCAGCGCGCCCTGCAGGGCGTTCGAAAAGTCGATGTCGCGCGCCTTGTAATTAGGCGTATCCGCGTTGGCGATGTTCGAAGCAAGCAGTTCCTGGCGCTGCGAGCGCAGGCCCAGCGCGGTTTCGTTGAAACGCAGGTACTCGTCAAGTTTGCCGATCATGCTGCCTCCGGGGCTTTTACTTTATTGGACAGGATCGATCATACGAGCCTGCAGAGTCTTCCAATCGGGCAATAAAGGGACCCAAATGGGGGCTATTCCAAGTTTCGATGCGGATTCAAGCCGCCTAAGATGGCAGGGTCGAACAGGATTTCCCTCTTATGAAAAGCCTCATCCGTACTCTTTTTGCCGCTTTGTCGCTCATTCCGCTGTTAAGCCAGGCTGCGCCCGCTGTGCCGGCGCGCCAGGACGCGAACGCGCTGCGCGCCGTGGTCGAACAGTTCCTGCTGACCCAGGCAGCCGGCCTGCCGGGCGAGGTATCGGTGAAGGTCGGCGCAGTCGATCCGCGCACCGCGCTGGCGGGCTGCCCCGCGCCGGAAGCATTTCTGCAGCCAGGCGCGCGCGCCTGGGGCAAGACCACGGTGGGCGTGCGCTGCACCGCGCCCTCCGTATGGACGATCTTCATCCAGGCCCAGGTGAACGTGAAAGCGGACTACGTGGCGGCGGCGGTGCCGCTGGCCCAGGGCCAGCCGGTCGAGGGAGGCCAGCTGATGTTGGTTAAAGGCGACATCGCGGCGATGCCGAACGGAATCATCACGGACATGGCGCAGGCGATCGGCCGCACCCCGACCGTTTCGCTGGCGGCGGGCACCCCGCTGCGGCTGGACACTTTAAAGAGCAAGCCGGTGGTGCAGCAGAACCAGGCCGTGCGCCTGGTGTTGAACGGCAACGGTTTTTCCGTGTCGTCCGAGGGCCGCGCGATCGGCACCGCCGGCGAAGGCCAGGTGGTGCAGGTGCGCACCGCGTCTGGCACGGTAGTCAGCGGCACGGCCAGGACCGGCGGTATGGTCGAGGTGGCCTTTTAACGGTATAGGGACTAAAGTTTTCACTTACAAGGCCGATAACCCAAGCAGATCCCGGGCTTTCTGTTCCGACCTGCAAAGGATGATGCTGTGAAAATCAACGATACCCTCAAGAACAACCCTGGCGTCCAGGCGAACACCACGCCGCCGGCGACCGCGAAAACCGCCGACAACGCGGCCGCGGCGACTGCTGCAGCGACCTCGCCTGCCGCCACCGACACCGTGCGCCTGTCCCAGCAAGGCCAGGCACTGGCTGCCGGCAGCACGAATCAAGTGTTCGACAGCAAGAAAGTCGAACGCATCAAGGCGGCCATCGCCGATGGCCAGTTCCAGGTAAATTCGGAGAAAGTGGCGGACGGCCTGCTGGAAACGGTACGCGACCTGCTGCACTCCCGCAAACGATAGAGTAGACATGGCCATAGCATCCCCCGGCGCAACCCTGCGCGATGAACAGCAACTGATCGGCTCCATCGTGGAGCTGATGAAAACGGAACAGCAGTTCCTGGTCAGTGCGGATGCCGATGGCCTCTCCACCATCAATCCCCAAAAGCTGCAGCTGGCCCAGAAGGTGGCCGAGCTGTCGCGCCTGCGCCACAGGGCCCTGGGCGCCGCCGGCTTCCCGGCCGCGGAAAGCGGCATGGAGTCCTGGCTGGCGGTCGGCGGCAACGACGAGCTGCGCAGCCAGTGGAACCACCTCCTCGCCATGACACGCGAAGCCAAGGAGCTGAACCGCGTGAACGGCATGCTGGTCAACAAGCAGATGGCCCACACCCAGGGCATGCTGAATGCGCTGCGCCCGGCGGGCAATGGCGGCGCCGGCGTGTATGGCCCGGGCGGGCACACCGCGCCCTCGGGTCCTTCGAAGCGCTACCTGGTCGGTTAAGCCGCCCCCTGCGCCTTCAGTAGCACTTCCACCTGCTCGGCCGTCACCGGCCGGCTGAAGTAAAACCCCTGCATCTGCTTGCAGCCGTGCGCGCCCAGGAAGTCCAGCTGGGCGGCGCTCTCCACGCCTTCGGCAATCACCTCCAGCTTCATCGACTGCGCCAGCGCGATCACCGCCTTGACGATGGCCGCGTCGTCGCCGTCGATGCCGGCGCCGTCCGCGATGTCGGAGACGAAGGAACGGTCGATCTTGAGGCAGTGGATCGGGAAGCGCTTCAGGTTGGCCAGGCTCGAGTAGCCGGTGCCGAAGTCGTCGACCGCCAGGTGCACGCCCATGCTCGACAAGCGCGCCATGGTCGCGGCGGCGGCGGACGGATTCTCCACCAGCACGCTCTCGGTGATCTCCAGCGTCAGCCAGGACGCTTCGCATCCCGTCTCAAGCAGCAGCTGCTCGACCTTGGCCGCCACGTCCTGCTCGCGGAACTGGCGCGCCGACATGTTCACGCTCATGCGCGGCGGCGTACCGCCAAGCAGCTGGGCGAAACGGGCCTGCTGGCGCAGCGCCTCTCCAAGCACCCACTCGCCGATCGGCACGATCAGGCCGGTTTCCTCGGCCAGCGGAATGAAGTCGTTCGGCGGCACCAGCGCCCCGCCCTCCGGCTGCCAGCGCAGCAGGGCCTCGACGCCGACGATGCGGCCGCTGCCGGCGTCGACCTGCGGCTGGTAGTGCAGCACAAACTCGCCGCGCAGCAGGCCGCGCTGCAGGCCGTGCTCGATGCGCAGGTGGGCCTGGGCCTCGGCCGCCATGTCGGCGGCGTAGAATTCAAAGCGCTTGCCGCCGCCGGCCTTGGCGCGGTACATCGCGCTGTCCGCCGCCTTCAACAAGGCTTCGCTGTCGCGTCCATCGCCGGGATACATGGCGATGCCGATGCTCCCGGACGGGAACACCTCGTGGCCGCACAGCGTCAGCGGCTCGAACAGGCTTTCCAGCAGCTTGGCCGCCACCAGCGCGGCGTCGTCGGGACTCGCCAGGTCGGCCAGCACCACCACGAATTCGTCGCCGCCCTGGCGCGCCACGGTGTCGCTCTCGCGCAGCGCGGAGGACAGGCGGCGCGCGATTTCGACGATCAGCTGGTCGCCGGCCTCGTGCCCTAGGCTGTCGTTGACGTGCTTGAAGCGGTCGAGGTCGATGAACATCACCCCCACCTGCCGGCGCCCGCGCTGCGCATGCGCTATGGCCTGCGCCAGCCGGTCCTGCAGCAGCAGGCGGTTCGGCAGCCCGGTGAGGGTATCGTGGGTGGCCATGCGCAGCAGCGCTTCCTCGGCCTCCTTGCGGCGCGAGATGTCCTGCACCGCGACGATCAGGCGCAGCTGGCCGGAAGCGGCCTCGCGCATGGTCGACGCGCTCAGCGCCACCCACACCGCCCGGCCGTCCTTGCACAGGTAGCGCGACTCGCGCCGGAAGTCGCGCACCTCGCCCGCGACCAGGCGCGCCACCTGGGCCTTGTCCTCATCGAGTTCGTCCGGGTGCGTGACCTGGTGGAAGAAGCGCTGCAGCAGTTCGATCTCGCTGTAGCCGACGATCTGCGACAGCTTGCGGTTCACGCGCAGGAAGCGCCCTTCGCGCGACAGCAGCGCGATGCCGATCGCGGCCTGGCTGAAGGTCAGGCGGAAGAATTCCTCGCTTTCCTGCAGACGCTGCCTGGCCTGGCGGCGGAAGGTCACGTCCTGGCCGATCAGCAGCAGCTGGATGGCGCCGGCCCGGGAGGTGCGGCGGATGTTGAACTCGAACCAGCGCACGCCCTCCGCGTGGCCGTCGACCGGCACCACCACGGCATCCTGGGGCGCACCGGTTTCCAGCGCAGCAGTCACGCGCTCGCCCAGTTCCACGGCCGGGAGCAGGGACTCGAGTACCGGCATGTTGGCCAGCGCATCGTCGGGAACGCCGAGCATGGCGCTCATGGTCTTGTTGATGGCGCGGACGCGGCGCTGCGCATCGACCACCAGCAAGCCGGCTGGCATGCCGTCGATGACCTGCAGCATGTCATCCTTGCCGAGTTCCAGGAAGCGCTTGCGGGTGGCAAGCGCCGCCGCTGAATTGTCTGATCCGCTCATACACATTTATTCGATGAATGCGCCTTCTGGCCGTCGGCAGCGTTGGCGTGGTGTTTCGGGAGGTGCTGTGGGGCGCATCGTGTGAGCCAGCGCGCGCATTGTTTGGGCGGCGCATGAGCGTTCAAGGGATTTATTCCGCCGTGAAACTCTTGTGTTCTTCCAGCATCATTCAATTCTAGCAATCGTTGTCTATACGAACTCACATATCTTTGTAACGGAGAATCAATTCTCACCATTTGTTGCATGAAAGCCGCACAGTCCGCATGGTTTCTTGCGAAGCGGCAATATTGCTGGCTCCCGGCTTGCTACAACCGAGCTTTGGACTAGCCTAGGGAGAAGCATATGGACTGGAAGTCGATCATGCGGACTGCGCTCGCGGCAGGCGCATTCGTCAACGCCGGCGCCGTGCTGGCCGCCACCGGCGAGGTCACGGTAAGGGTCACGCCGGAACGCCAGAGCCTGGCGAAAAGCGACAACGTGGTGGTGAACGTCACCGTCACCAACGCCACCGCGGTCACGCAATACCTGCTGAAGTGGCAGACGCCCTTCGCCGCCATCGAGGCGCCACTGTTCGAGATCACGCGCGACGGCCTGCCGGTGCGCTACCTGGGCATGCAGGTCAAGCGGGCCGCGTCCGTCCCCGCCGACTATATTGCCATCAAGCCGGGCGCCTCGCGCAGCGTGCGGATAGAACTCTCCGCGCTGTACGACATGGGCGTCACCGGCGCCTACAGCGTGCGCTGGCGCGACGGCGCGACCCAGCTGTTCAGCCGTCCGGGCGTGGCGCGCGTCGCCACCTCTCCCGCAGACGGCCAATCCGCCGTGCCTGGCGGCGCCACCGCCCTGCCCGATCCGGCAGTGGCCTCGGTATGGATCGACGGCCGCCTGCCGCGCGGCGCCTCCGACCCGGTTGCCGCCACGCCGGAGGGCGCCGGCCTGTCCTTCAGCCGCTGCTCGAACGCCCAGCAGGAAGCGATTACCGGCGCCGCGCAGGCCGCGCAGGCGATGGCGCAGGACGCCGGCGCCTACCTGCAGGCCAAGACCGTGGGCGCACGCTATACCAGCTGGTTCGGCGCCCTCGATCCGACCCGCTCGACCACGGTGACGGCGCACTTCCAGGCCATCAAGGATGCCTTCGCCAGCAAGCCGGTGACGGTCGACTGCGGCTGCAACGAATCCTGGTACGCCTACGTGTATCCGAACCAGCCATACAAGATCTATGTGTGCAAGGCCTTCTGGAGCGCGCCGACGACCGGCACCGATTCGAAGGGCGGGACCCTGGTGCACGAGATGAGCCACTTCATGGTGGTCGCCGGCACCGACGACCTGGCCTATGGGCAGGCGGCGGCCGGCGACCTGGCGCGGACCGATCCGGCCAAGGCGCTCAACAATGCCGATTCGCATGAATATTTTGGGGAGAATACGCCGCGTCTGGACCTCCGTTGAATGATGCATGCGTGGGCACGGAGTGCCCACCCTACAGTAGGGCAGGCTCCCCGAGCCCGCGTGCATTTAACATGGTTTTAACAAATTTTCCAGCGCACGATTGAAGAGTTTGAGGAGCATCAAACGTATATACAACAGTAACGAATTTCGTTTGCGCCCGCTCATGAATTCCACGAGGATGACTGCGGGCTATTGCTTACATCCGTAGCAAGTTCAGGATGCGGCGGCGGCCCATCACAACAAGCGCTGCTTAGCAGCAATAATGAAATCTACGGAGAAAAACACATGAGCAGGAATCTGTTGAAACTGGCTGTCGGCGCCGCCGTGCTCGCCATGTCCATGGCCGCCCAGGCTGCCACCGCCAACAACGGCGTCGTCGTCTCGGTCGCGCCCGAGAAGGCCTCGATGGGCAAGAACGACGACGTGGTGGTCAAGGTCACCTTCACCAATATCTCGGGCAGCCCGCAGTACGTGCTGAAGTCGCACACCCCGTTCGACGGCGTCAGCGCGCCGGTGTTCGAAGTCACCCGCGACGGCCAGCCGGTGCGCTACATGGGCAAGCTCGTCAAGCGCGCCGCGCCCACCGCCGCCGACTATTACCTGCTCAAGCCGGGCGCCTCCTATACCGTCAAGGTGGAGCTGTCCTCGCTGTACGACATGGCCACCACCGGCGACTACGCGGTCACCTACCACGCCGCCTCGCCGCAGCTGTTCGGCGACAATGGCCTGAACGCACACGTGAGCGCCCTAGGCGCCGGCGCGGACAGCGGCAAGCAGGCCGGCGAGCTGCAGTCCGACACCGCCTCGATGTGGATCGACGGCACCCGTCCGCGCGGCTCGCGCGAAGAGACCAAGTCGCTGGCCGAGATGCAGGCCCAGTCCGGCATGGTGACGGCCGCCAGCCTGTCCACCACCAGCTGCTCGGCCTCGCAGCAAAGCACCATCGCCTCGGCCCTCAGCGCCGCGCAGACCTACGCGACCAACGCCGACGCCTACATGGCCAAGACCACGATGGGCACCCGCTACACCAAGTGGTTCGGCGCCGTGAACAGCAGCCGCCAGGCGACCATCAAGTCGCACTTCGCGAGCATCAAGAGCACCCTCGCGACCAAGCCGATCAACGTGAACTGCGGCTGCACTGACAGCTCCTACGCCTACGTGTATCCGAGCCAGCCCTACACCATCTACGTGTGCAAGGCCTTCTGGAGCGCGCCGCTCACCGGCACCGATTCCAAGGCCGGCACCCTGATCCACGAGACCAGCCACTTCACCGTGGTGGCCGGCACCGACGACTGGGCCTACGGCCAGTCCGCCGCCGCCAGCCTGGCGATCAGCAATCCGTCGAAGGCGATCGACAACGCCGACTCGCACGAGTACTTCAGCGAAAACAATCCGGCGCTTCAATAAGACAGATACCTACGTAGGGTGGGCTCTCCGAGCCCACGCTTACATCCATGGAGAATCACATGAAAAAAGATCTGCTGAAACTCGCCGCCGGCGCCGCCGCACTGGCCCTGTCGCTGTCGGCCCAGGCGGTCAATAACGGCGTCGTCGTCTCGGTCGCGCCCGAGAAGGCCTCGCTGGGCAAGAGCGACGACGTGGTCGTCAAGGTCATCTTCACCAACACCTCGGGCAGCCCGCAGTACGTGCTGAAGTCGCACACCCCCTTCGAGGAGATCGAGACGCCGCTGTTCGAGATCACCCGCGATGGCCAGAAGGTGCGCTACATGGGCGCGATCGCCAAGCGCGGCGCGCCCACCGCGGCCGATTACTTCCTGCTCAAGCCCGGCGCTTCCTATACCGCGAAGGTGGAGCTGTCGGCGCTGTACGACATGGCCACCACCGGCGATTACGCGATCCGCTACCACACTGGCAAAAACGACGACGAGCTGAAGTCCAACGCCGCCAGCGTCTGGATCGACGGCATCCGTCCGCGCGGCTCGAACGAGGAGACCAAGACCCTGGCAGAGATGCAGGCCCAGGCCGGCGTGGTGACGGCGGCGGGCGGCGCCCTCGCCTTCAACAAGTGCACGACCGCGCAGCAGGCCGACATCACCTCGGCCGTCTCGGCCGCGCTGTCGATGGCGAGCAATGGCGACGCCTACATGAGCGCGGGTACGATGGGCACGCGTTACACGAAGTGGTTCGGCGCCGTCGACAGCGGCCGCGTCGCCACCATCAAGTCCCACTTCGCGGCGCTGAAGGACGCCTTTGCCACCAAGCCGATCACCGTCGACTGCGGCTGCAAGAAGACTTATTACGCCTACGTCTATCCGACCCAGCCTTACACCATCTACGTGTGCAAGGCCTTCTGGACCGCGCCGATGACCGGCACCGACTCCAAAGGCGGCACCCTGGTGCACGAGATGAGCCACTTCAACGTGGTGGCGAGCACCGACGACTGGGTGTATGGCCAGTCGGGCGCGGCCAGCCTGGCGGTCAGCGACCCGGCGAAGGCGATCGACAACGCCGATTCGCATGAGTACTTTGGCGAGAATACCCCGGCACTTCAATGATCTTGTAGGGTGGGCTCTCCGAGCCCACGCGGCCGTTTGCAATCCGCCGACGTCTGCGTGGGCACGGAGTGCCCACCCTACGTCACTTCTGCGTGTGACTGAACATCACCGCCTCGGTCGCGAAATCGGCGGAGGACTCCAGCTGCCGCACGTCCCCCAGCGCCGCCCCTTCATAGCGGATCACATAGGTATGCGTCCCCGGGCTGAAGGCATAGGCCTGCGTGATGTCGATGGTATGCGTGTGCGCGGAGTGCGGGGCCAGCTCGACGTAGTCGTCCAGCGTCAAAGGCCCGCGCTTGACCATGCGGCCCGTGTAGGGCACCTGGACGTCGCCGGGGTGCTGGCGCAGGTCGAACAGGCGGCGCGTCAAGGCCGTGTCGGCGGCGATCTCGCGCGGCAGGCCGACCCGCCGCTCGCCGCGGTTCTCGATCTTGAAAGTCACCAGCACCTTGTCATGCCTGGCGTCGACGCTCAGGCTCGCATGCACGTTCATCAATCGTTCTCCATCGGCGCCCGCGGCCGCGGCCGCGGCCGTCACGGCCCACAGCGCGGCGCACAGCATCGTTCGTCGTCGCATTCGACAGCTCCTGTCGGGTCGTAACGATTGTGCGCTGCCAGGGGAGAAATGCCAAGCGTGCGGTGCTGAGCCCTGCTATTCGGCCAGGATGGTGACCGCCACGCGCCGGTTGCGCGCCCGGCCGATCTGGTCGTCGTTGGAGGCGATCGGCTTGTTGGCGCCGCGCCCGACCGCGGCCAGGCGGCGCTCGGCCACACCGCTCTCGACGAACAGCCGCACCACGGTGCTGGCGCGCACCGCCGACAGTTCCCAGTTCGAAGGGAAGGCGGCGTTGGCGATCGGGGTGTTGTCGGTGTGGCCCTCGACTTCGATGGCGTGGGTGTCAATCTTCAGCAGGCCGGCCACGGTGCCCAGGGTTTCCCTCGCGTTGCCGGTGAGGCCGGCATCGCCTTCGTCGAACAGCACGCTGGCGTTGATCTCGACGGTGACGCCGCGCGCGGTCTGGGTGACGCGCACCTTGCCGCTGTCGACCAGCGGCTTGAGGACGCTATTGAGTTTGCGGGCCAGCTGCTCGAGGCGCACGCGGTCGCGCTTGGCCTCTTCCGCACGCTTGCGCGCGATGATGTTCGCCAGCGGCAGCGGTTCGACGTCGACCGAGGTATTGACTTTCGTTGCCGCGCCGCGCCCGCCGAAGGCGTCGCCGAGGGCATCGGACAGCACCTTGTACTTGCCGACGTTGACCACCGAGACCGCGTACATCACGACGAAGAAGGCGAACAGCAGCGTGATGAAATCGGCGTAGGAGATCAGCCAGCGCTCGTGGTTTTCGTTGTCTTCGACGTAGCGTTTTCGGCGCGTCATCAACGGCCCCGACTCAGTGCGGCGCCGTCAGGCAGGCGATGCGTTCTTCGAGCACCCGGGTGTAGTCGCCGGTGGCGATGTCGTGGAACACGTCGGTGAGGATCTCGTACTGCAGCACCTGCTCGGCGACGATACTCTTGATCTTGTTCCCCACCGGGTAGAACAGCAGATTGGCCAGGCCCACGCCGTACACCGTGGAGACGAAGGCAACCGCGATGCCGGCGCCCAGGCGCGAAGGGTCGCTGAGGTTTTCCATCACGTGAATCAGACCCAGCACGGCGCCGAGGATGCCGACCGTCGGCGCGTAGCCGGCCGCCGATTCCCAGATGCGGGCGGCCTGGCGCTCGCGCATTTCGTAGGTGTTGATTTCGGTGAACAGCAGGCTGCGCAGCTTGTCCGGCTGGATGCCATCGACCACCAGGCGCAGGCCCTTCTGGATAAAGGGATCGGCCTTGGCCATGTACTGTTCCAGCGAGAGCAGGCCGTCGCGGCGCGCCGACAGGCTCCACAGATGGATCTCGCGCGCCAGCTCCTTGCGGCGGTCCGGCGGCGGCGCGAACACCCAGCGCAGCATGCGCAGGCCGCGGATGAAGGCGGATTTTTTGGTCTGCAGCAGCACGGCGCCGAAGGTGCCGACCACCACGATCGCGAACGCGGCCGGCTGCACCAGCGAAGAGAACTTGCCGCCGTCGAGGGTATGGCCGACCAGTATGCCGGCAATCGCCAGGAGCAGCCCGAGCAGGCTGGCTATGTCCACGCAAGCTCCCGCAGATAGGTACGCAGGCGGCCCACGGCCTGGCTGTGCAGCTGCGACACGCGCGATTCCGACACGCCCATCACCGCCCCGATCTCCTTCAGGTTCAGCTCTTCCTCGTAATACAGGCCCATCAGGATCTTTTCCCTCGGCGGCAGGTTGTCGATGGCATCGATGACGGCCTGGCGGAAGTCGGTCTCCAACAGCGCGCGCAGCGGATCGTCGTCGTCGACGGCATAGCGGTCGAGCCAGCTGTCGTTGCCGTCCTCGTCATGGAAGTCTTCGTAATAGACCAGCTGGTGGCCGCCGGAATCGCCCAGCATTTCCTGGTAATCGGCCAGCGACAGCTTGAGCGACTTGGCGATCTCGGATTCGCTGGGCGGGCGGCCGAGCTGCTGCTGCAGGGTGGCCATCGCCTGCTCCACCTTGCGCATGTTCTGGCGGGTCGAGCGCGGCATCCAGTCGTTGCTGCGCAATTCGTCCAGCATGGCGCCGCGGATGCGCAGCACCGCATAGGTCTCGAACTGGGCGCCGTGGTTTTCTTCGTAACGGCTGATCGCATCGAGCAGGCCGATCATGCCTGCCTGTACCAGGTCATCGACTTCGACGGACGGCGGCAGTTTCGCCTTCATCTGGTGGGCGAGACGCTTCACCAACGGCGCATGCTCCGTCAGCAAATGATTCTTGTCCGCTTTCCCTTTGGCCGTGTACATTCTTTTTAAATAGCTCTCATGCCCGTTGCAAAACGTCCGGCCAGGCGGCGGAATGCCACCGATGCGCCCGCCAGCGGGAAGGCGTCGACCACGGCACGGCCCAGGCGCGCGGCGCGGTGCAGGTACTCGTCGGCAGGCACCGAGCCCATGGAGCTCAGCGTTACTGCCAAGTAACGTGTTGCCGCAGATGACATATTATCGTATACCACCTTTGCCTCGGCTTCGGTAGCGCCGGTGACAAGGATACCGAAAGGACGGCGTCCCAGGTGTTGCGACAGGCGCTTGACCAATGCATAGGCGTTGGTGATCGAGGTGGCTCCGGTCGAGACCTGCACCACGATCTCGGACGATTCCATGATCGGCACCGGGAAGCTGCCGTCGTCGGAGAATTCGCCGTCGACGATCACGATGCTGCCGGCCGACTGCTTGACCAGCACGTCGAAGGCTTTCGCCAGGCGGCGGGTTTCGTCGGCGGTGCGGCCGGGGCTCATCTTGACCACCGAAAAACCCTGCGGCGCCGGATGGATCACCTGGTTCAGCGCGCACTCCTGGCGCGCCACCTGCAGCAGGCCGGGACCGCGGTCCACGCCCAGGCGCTGGGCCACGCCATAGTCGTGCTCGCAGGCGTCGACGATCAGCACGTCATTGCCGCTCTGGGCCAGCGAGGCGCCCAGGTTCACCAGCATGGCGCCCTTGTCGTCCTGCGGAGTCGCCGAGAGAAAAGTCACGATGCGCGGCTTGGGGCCCGCCAGCATCCGGCGCAGGCCTTCTGCCTGGTCGAAATCAAAACTAGCCAACGTACACCTCGCGCAGCGAACGGTCGTTGTTCAGGTTGCCGAGGCCGGACATCATCAGCGGCAGGTCGGCATCGGAGAATTGCGCGGCAGCGTCCTTCTTGGTGCGGAAGGCACGGTCGACCAGCATGGCGCGGTCGGCCAGGTGCAGGTCTTCCGGCACGCGCTGGCCGTTGGAAATATAGTGCAGGTTCAGCTTCTGGCGGATGATCACGTCCAGCACGTTGCCGATCGAAGCGGCTTCGTCCATCTTGGTCATGATGCAGCCAGCCAGGCCGGTGCCCTGGTAGGCGCGCACCACTTCGTTCAGGGTCTCGTTGGTCGAGGTCGCGTTCAGGCACAGCAGGCGCTGCACGTTGGCGCCGCTCTCGGTCAGCATGGCCACCTGTTCCGTCACCATCTGGTCGCGCTGCGACATGCCGATGGTGTCGATCAGCACGGTGTGCTTGTTGCGCAGTTCCTTCAGTGCGATGCGCAGGTCGGCCTCGTCCTTCACCGAGTGCACCATCACGCCCAGGATCTTGCCGTAGATGCGCAGCTGCTCGTGGCCGCCGATACGATAGGCGTCGGTGGTGATCAGGGCCAGCTTTTCCGGGCCGTGGCGCATCACGCAGCGCGCGGCCAGCTTGGCAGTGGTGGTGGTTTTGCCGACGCCGGTCGGACCGACCAGGGCGAACACGCCGCCGCGGTCGAGGATCGCGTCCTCATCGGACATGCTGGTGATGTTGCGCGCCAGGACAGTCTTAATCCAGCGCATCGCTTCGGCGGCATCCTTGCCGGCCGGGAGCTTGTCGATCAGGTAGCGCGACAGGCTGGCCGAAAAACCGGCCGCCAGCATCTCGCGCAGCACGGTGGCCTTCTGCGGCTCGCGCTGCTGGGTGCTGCCCCAGGACAGCTCGGAAAGCTGGGTTTCCATCATGCCGCGCATGGCGCGCAGCTCGCCCATCATGCCCTGGATCTCGGCGGCGGCCGCGCTTGCAGCCGATTCCTTGGCCTGGGCGATCGCGGCCGACATCATGGCGGTCATCGCGGCCATGTCGAAGGACGGCGTTTCCGGCTGGGCGCGGCGGTTGGCGTAGGTTTGCGGAGCCGGCGCCGGCTCTTCGAAATCATTGAAAGACGGCATGGCCGGGCGGGCTGCGGCTGCGGCACGCGGCATCGGCTCGGCCTGGATGTTGCTGAAGCTGCGGGCCTCCGGGGCGTCGTAGGGGCGCGGTGCGCCGGCTTCGTGCAGCGCGCGGGCGGCCGGGGCAGCCGGTGCGGCCGGCATGTCGTCCAGGTGGTGCAGCTGGGGGCGCGGGGCCGCCATTTCCGATTCCGGCGACGGCGACGACAGCGAGGCGACGTCGTCGTTGTCCAGGGCCAGGATCTCGACCACGCCATCCACCGGGCGGTTCGACAGGATGACCGCGTCTGGCCCCAGGGCATCGCGCACCTTGCGCAGGGCCTCACGGGAAGTCGGGGCTGTAAATTTCTTCACGTTCATCGTTGGTCTCCGCTCTTGCAGGCAGGTGTTACGTCAGTCGGTTGCTATCGGCTTGGCGGGCATATTGGCCCATTCACGGATAGGATTATTGACGATGCCGCAGGGAAACCATCGCGGGAAAAGGAAGGGGAAAGGTGCTTATTTCCCCGAGGCAGGACATCCAGAGAGTGATATTGAACCGCCACAAGAAGAATCGCCCGCGTTGCGCGGGCGATTCGACGGTCATTGCTTACTCATCAGGCGGTGCCAACCAGACTGGTCACCCGGATCGTCTTCGTCTCCGGAATCTCCGAATGCGACAGCACCTTCAGTTGAGGCAGCGCACGGCGCAGGAAGCGCGACAGCAAGGTACGGAGCGGACCCGGCACCAGCAGCACCGGCGTCAAGCCCATCGCCTCCTGCTGCTGGGCAGCGTTGGCGGCCTGCTGGACGATGGTGTCGGCCAGGCCAGGCTCGATGCCGGTGCCGTCACCACCGGCGTTGAGGGCCTGAACCAGCAGGCGCTCGAGACGGTTGTCCAGGGTCATCACCGACAGCTCATTGGTGCCCGGGAACAGCTGCTGGACGATGGCGCGGCCCAGCGCGATACGCACCAGTGCCGTCAGATCGTTCGGATCCTGGGTCGAACCGCCATGCTCCGACAGCGTCTCGATGATGGTGCGCATGTCACGGATGTGCACGCCTTCCTGCAGCAGGTTCTGCAGCACTTTTTGCAAGGTCGACAGGGACACGACCTTCGGCACCAGGTCCTCGACCAGCTTGGGTGCATCTTTTGCCAAATGGTCAAGAAGTGCCTGCACTTCCATACGGCCCAGCAATTCCGAGGCGTGGGTGGTGATCAGGTGGTTCAGGTGGGTGGCGATCACGGTGCCGGCGTCGACCACGGTATAGCCCATGCTCTGCGCCTCATCCTTCAGGCCGGCATCGATCCAGATCGCCGGCAGGCCGAAGGCCGGATCGGTGGTCACCAGGCCCGGCAGCGTGCCGCTCGCCATGCCCGGGTTGATCGCCAGGAACTGGCCGGTCATGGCCTCGCCGCTGCCCACTTCCACGCCCTTCAGCGAGATGCGGTAGGCGGTGGGCTTCAGCTCCAGGTTGTCGCGGATGTGCACCGGCGGCGCCAGGAAGCCGACTTCCTGCGCGAACTTCTTGCGAATGCCCTTGATGCGCTTGAGCAGCTCGCCGGCCTGGCCCTTGTCGACCAGCGGAATCAGGCGATAGCCCACTTCCAGGCCTAGGGTATCGACCGGCATGACGTCCTGCCAGGTCGCTTCTTCCTGCTCGGCCGGCGTGGTAGCGGCAGCGGCGCCGCCTGCCCCACCCGCGGCGCCCGCGGCACCGCCCTGCCCGGCCGCACCCGCCGCGCCCGGTGCACCGTTCGCCGGCGCGTTCTTCTGGCGCTTTTCCACCAGGTAGCCGGCGCCAAACAGGGCGCTGCCCAGCAGCAGGAACACCAGGTTCGGCATGCCCGGGATCATGCCCATGCCGCCGATGATGCCGCCTGTGATGTACATGACGATAGGACGGCCGAACAGCTGGCCGACGACTTGGTCGCCGACGTCCTGGTCACTGGCCACGCGCGAGACGACCATACCGGCCGCGATCGAGATGATCAGCGACGGGATCTGCGCGACCAGGCCGTCACCGATGGCCAGCAGCGTGTAGTTCTTGATGGCGTCGGCAAAAGCCATGTCGTGCTGGATCATGCCGACGATCAGGCCGCCGATCACGTTGATCAGCGTAACCAGGATGCCGGCCACGGCGTCGCCGTGCACGTACTTCGAGGCACCGTCCATCGCGCCGTAGAATTCCGCTTCCATCGCCACGTCCGAGCGGCGCTGCTTGGCTTCCGCTTCGGCGATCAGGCCGGCGTTCAGGTCGGCGTCGATCGCCATCTGCTTGCCCGGCATCGCGTCCAGGGCAAAGCGCGCGCCCACTTCGGCGATACGGCCGGCACCCTTGGTGACGACCATGAAGTTGATGATGGTGAGGATGATGAACACCACCAGGCCGACGGTGTAGTTGCCGCCGATGAGGAAGTGGCCGAAGGCTTCAATCACTTTACCGGCCGCGGCGCCGCCGGTATGGCCCTCGGTCAGCACGACGCGGGTCGAGGCCACGTTCAGCGCCAGGCGCAGCAGGGTCGTCACAAGCAGCACGGCCGGGAAGGCCATGAAGTCGAGCGGCTTGACCGTGTACAGGGCGGTCAGCAGCACGATGACGGACATCGCAATGTTAAAACTGAAGAACAGGTCGAGTGCGAACGCCGGCAGCGGCAGGATCATCATCGACAACAGCAGGATGATGAGGATAGGCGCAGCCAGCGCGTTGCCGCGTCCGAGAATCGCCTTGGCCCAGGCCGGCAGTTTGAAACCGTTCATTGCGTGATTCCTTGCTTACTCTTAGTGTTTTTGCTGCGAAGCCGGGTTGAACGGATCCATCTCCGGCGGCACCGGCAGCTTGTTCGGACGGTCCGGATAGTGGTCGCTGGTGCCCTTCTTGTAGGCGCGCAGCTGATACACGTAGGCCAGCACTTCGGCCACGGCCGAGTACAGGGCTTCCGGGATCTCGTCGTCGATGTCGGTGTGCTTGTACAGCGCACGGGCCAGGGCCGGCGCTTCCAGCAGCGCGACCTTGTTTTCCTTCGCGATCTCGCGGATCTTGGCCGCGACTTCGTCGGTACCCTTGGCCACCACGCGCGGCGCGCCACGCCCGTTTTCGGCGTACTTCAGCGCCACCGCAAAGTGGGTCGGGTTGGTCACGACCACGTCGGCGGTCGGGACGTTGCTCATCATGCGTTTGCGCGCCATCTCGCGCTGCATCTGGCGGATCTTGCCCTTGATCTGCGGGTTACCGTCCGATTCCTTCGATTCCTGGATCACTTCCTGACGCGTCATCTTCAGCTTGTTGGCGTAGTGCCATTTCTGATACGGACCGTCCAGCACGGCGATCGCACCCAGCGAGGCGGTCATGATGAGGAAAGCGCGGGCGACCAGGCCGGCCGTGTGCGACATGGCGACGCCGAGCGGCTCGACCGCCAGGCCGACCACGGCATCCTTTTCGCTCATCACCACGTACCAGGCGACGGCGCCGACCAGCAGCGTCTTGGCAAAGGCTTTCAGCAGCTCGACCAGCGCATGGCTCGAGACCATGTTGCCAAGGCCATTCATGGGATTGAGCTTGGCGAAATTCGGCATGAAGGATTTGGCGGTGAAGTTCCAGCCGCCGATCAGCAGCGAGGAACCCACGGCGACGAACATGATCGCAATCGCCAGCGGCAGGCAGGCCAGCATCACGCCCGCGATGTCGGCGGCGATGCGTTCGATCAGGACGTTGGGGTTGTAGATTTGCTCGCGGTCGAGCGACAATCCGCGCTCCAGCGCGCTGGACAGCTTGTTGACGACGCCGCCGCCCAGCATCCACAGGCCGGCGCCCGCAGTCATCAGGACGGTGAAGGTGGCGACTTCGCGCGAACGGGGAACGTCGCCATTGTTGCGTGCGTCGCGCAACCGTTTGGCTGACGCTGGTTCTGTCTTTTCTGCGTTGCTTGCTTCCGCCATTCCCCGCTCCTGTTGGCCGGCTGCGCTACCGGCTTTGGTTCAGGATAGGATTATTCCAGATGTTGCCGTAGGGCTATACGGGGAACAGGAGGGGAAAGGTGTAGCTTTTCCCCTTCAAACGGTGGACGTTGTGGTTAGAAAACGTGAGATTGTTCAAAAATATTTGCTGTAGACTATTGTGTCGCGGACAAGTGGAAAATTACTCACACTTTTCGCGGGAGTTGCCGTACAAGCAGGTTTCTAATGAATCAAGGCAACATTTCGTTGTTATAATCGCGTAGCGACAGAGTATTGCTGCATCGCCCCTATTTGAACAAGGACCCATCATGAAAAAAATCATCGCTGCTGGCGCAATCCTGGCCCTGATGTCGGCACAAGTGCTGGCACAAGAATCCGCTCAATCGGCTACGTCGAACGCAGGTAACGCTGCTGCTGGCCAGACCGGCGCTGCATCGACCGGTGCTACCGGTACCGCTGCTGGTGCTGCTTCGTCGGGCGGCTTCCTGGGCACCGGCGCCATCGCTGGCCTGTCGACCGGCACCCTGGTCGCCGTTGGCGCCGCTGTTGCTGCTGTCGCCGTTGCCGCTTCGGACAACGATTCGACCACCAACCACTCGACCACCACCCACCACTAATCGGTGCGTGGGCGCCTCGTGCGCCTGGTTGCAAAGAAATCGGCTGCTCAAGGGCAGCCGATTTTTTTACTCGAACACTTCTATTTCCCCGAATAGCTTCCCTTCCACATCCTTGGCCGCCAGGCGCGGTTCGCCGTCGATGGGCCATTCGATGCCTAAGACCGGGTCTTTCCACAACAGCGTGCGCTCATGCTCCGGATGCCAGTAATCGGTGATCTTGTAGAGCACTTCGGCCTTCTCGCTCAGAGCCAGGAAGCCATGCGCGAAGCCGGGTGGAATCCATAATTGCCTGCGGTTGTCCGCGCTGAGCAGCGCGCCCACCCAGCGGCCGAAGGTCGGCGAGGACTTGCGCAGGTCGACGGCGACATCGAACACGCTGCCCTGCACTACCCGCAGAAGCTTGCCCTGGGGATGCTGAATCTGATAGTGCAGGCCGCGCAGCACGCCTTTCTCGGACATGCTGTGGTTATCCTGCACGAATTCGACATTTAAGCCGGTCGCTTCCCGGAAATCGTGTGCGTTATGGCTGACGAAGAAATAACCGCGGTCGTCGCTGAAGACTTTGGGCTCCAGCAGCAGCACATCGGGGATCGCGGTGGGTGTTACGGTGTAAGGCATGTTTCGGTGTCGGGTTTCAGGAAGATTTCAGCAGCTTTAATAAATAGTCGCCGTAGGAGTTTTTCGATAGAGGAGACGCTAGCCGTTCGAGGTCGGCGCCGCTGATCCAGCCCTGGCGATACGCGATCTCTTCCGGGCAGCATACCTGCAGGCCCTGACGCTTCTGCAGCGTGGCGATGAAGCTGGCCGCCTCCAGCAGGCTGTCATGGGTGCCGGTATCGAGCCAGGCCAGGCCGCGCCCCATGATCTCGACGTTCAGGTTGCCCTGATCGAGATAGGATTGGATAACATCCGTGATCTCCAGTTCGCCACGCGCGGACGGCTTGATATCGGCGGCGATGTTGCACACGTTCTTGTCATAGAAGTACAGGCCCGTCAGCGCATAGTTCGACTTCGGCGCCTTCGGCTTTTCTTCAATGCTGACCACACGGCGTTCGGCGTCGAATTCGACCACGCCGTAGCGTTCCGGGTCCTGCACGTGGTAGGCGAACACGGTGGCGCCGTCGACCTGTTCGTTGGCGCGCTTCAGGTGGGTCGCCAGTTCGTGACCATAGAAGATGTTGTCGCCGAGGACCAGCGCGCACGGGCCGTTGCCGATGAAATCGCGGCCGATGATGAAGGCCTGGGCCAAGCCATCCGGCGTCGGCTGCACCGCGTACTGGATGTTCATGCCCCACTGGCTGCCGTCGCCGAGCAGTTCGCTGAAGCGCGCCGCGTCCTGGGGTGTGCTGATCAGGAGAACCTCGCGGATCCCGCTCAGCATCAGGGTACTGAGGGGGTAGTACACCATCGGCTTGTCGTAGACCGGCATCAGCTGCTTGCTGACGGCCTGGGTCGCGGGATACAGCCGGGTGCCGGTGCCGCCGGCCAGGATAATGCCTTTGCGTTGGGGATCAAGCATCGTTGTCTCTCCGGAGAAGGTGCCGCAATACCTCGTGTACGCCGTCCTGCCAGGGCGGCAGCCGGAGGCCGAAGGTATGGCCGAAAAGGCTGGTGTCGAGCCGCGAGTTGGCGGGACGCCTGGCCTCGGTAGGATAGGCCGCCGTCGGCACCGGCAGTACGTCCGCGGGTCCTGCCCGCAGCAGCATGCCGGCCCGCTGCGCGGCCTCGAGTACGAAGCGCGCGTAATCGTGCCAGTTGGTCTCGCCCGCCGCCGCGAGGTGATAGGTCCCGTAGGGGAAAGCCTGCGCGCCCTCGCGCGCATACTGGCGGACAAGGTGGGCCGTGAGGTCGGCCAGCAAGGCGGCGGAGGTGGGCGCGCCGAACTGGTCGTCGACGACGCTCAGGCGCTCGCGCTCGGCCGCCAGGCGCAGTATGGTCTTGGCGAAGTTCCCGCCGTGGACACCCAGCACCCAACTGGTGCGCAGGATCAGGTGGCGCGGGCACGCTTCGGCCAGTGCGCGCTCGCCGGCCAGCTTGGTGCTGCCGTAGACGCTCTGCGGCGCCGGCGTATCGGCTTCCGTCCAGGGCATGTTTCCGGCGCCGTCGAATACATAGTCGGTAGAGTAGTGAACGACCAGCGCTCCAAGCCGCGCGGCTTCCTCGCCCAGGATGCCTGGCGCGCGTGCGTTGACAGCAAAGGCCGGCTGCGGCTCGGATTCGGCCTTGTCGACGGCGGTGTAAGCAGCCGGATTGACTATGAGCCCGGGCTCGACACGGCGCACCAGCGCACGCAGCGCTTCAGCGTCGGCCAGGTCGCAATCGGCACGGCCGACGGCGACGATCTCGCCCAGCGGCGCCAGCGCGCGCACCAGCTCGAAGCCGACCTGCCCGTCCTTCCCCGTCAACAGAATTTTCATTCATTCTCCGTAGTGCTTGCCGACCCAGTCGCGGTAAGCGCCGCTGGTCAAGTTCTTCACCCAGTCCTGGTGGTCGAGATACCAGCGCACGGTCTTGCGGATGCCGCTCTCGAAGGTTTCACGCGGCTTCCAGCCCAGCTCGCGCTCGATCTTGCCGGCGTCGATCGCATAGCGGCGGTCGTGGCCGGGGCGGTCGGCCACGAAGGTGATCTGCTCGCGATAGGATCGGCCATCCTCGCGCGGGCGCAAGGCGTCGAGCATATCGCAGAGCGTCGTCACGACTTCCAGGTTCGCCTTCTCGTTCCAGCCGCCGACGTTATAGACCTCACCGGGCTGTCCTGCCTCCAGTACGCGCCGGATCGCCGCGCAGTGGTCTCCGACGTACAGCCAGTCGCGCCGCTGCTGGCCGTCGCCATAGATGGGCAGCGGCTTGCCGGTCAGCGCGTTGTGGATGCACAGCGGGATCAGCTTTTCCGGGAAGTGACAGGGCCCGTAGTTGTTCGAGCAGTTGGTGGTCAGCACCGGCAGCCCGTAGGTGTGGTGCCAGGCGCGTACCAGGTGGTCGCTGGCAGCCTTGCTGGCCGAGTAAGGGCTGTTCGGTTCGTAGCGATTCGACTCGCGGAAGGCAGGATCGTCTTTGCCCAGCGAACCGTAGACTTCGTCGGTCGACACGTGCAGGAAGCGGAAGGCCGCCTGTTCCGGCGCCGGCAGGCCGCTCCAGTACGCGCGCACCGCTTCCAGCAGGCGGAAGGTGCCGACGATGTTCGTCTGAATGAAGTCTTCCGGGCCGTGGATGCTGCGGTCGACATGGCTTTCGGCCGCGAAGTTGATGACCGCGCGCGGCCGGTGCTCGGCCAGCAGCCTGGCTACCAGCGCGGCGTCGCCGATATCGCCCTGCACGAAGACGTGGCGCGGGTCGCCGCGCAGGCTGGCGAGATTCTCGGGATTGCCGGCATAGGTCAGCCGGTCCAGGTTGACAACCGGCTCGTCCGAGCCGGCGAGCCAGTCCAGCACGAAGTTACTGCCGATGAAGCCGGCGCCGCCGGTCGTCAAGATCATGGAAATGGTGCTCCTGTGTGCGCGTACATGGACAGTATTGTACGCGCCACATGAGGGCCCTTAGTAGCTGCCGCTCCAGGCCACGCTGACCGACTTCGGTCCCGGGGCGACGGAAAAGCTCGAACCCGTGTTATTGCGCTGGCTCTGCCACAGCCAGCTGCCCATCGCATAACCAAGCACGCCGCCGGCGACCACGTCGGACACCCAATGCTCGCGGCCCGCGGCGCGGCCCATCGAGCTGGCGGCGGCGAGACCATACAGCCAGGGCGCATCGTACTCCTGCGCGAAGGGCGTCACCGCCGCGAACGCGACCGTGCTGTGATTCGACGGGAAGGACGCGTTCGAGCGGTCCGACGTCTTGCTCCACTGCCCCATCCCTTCGTTGGGACGCGCGCGGCCGACGATGCGCTTGGTGGCCATTGACACCGCAACCGCGCCGGCGATCGACTCGAGCGAAATGATGCCCATGTTCTGGGCGCGCGCATCGCCAAATACGACCGCACCGGCAGCGGCGCCGGCCAGCACCACCGGCATGCCCTTGCCGACGCTATCCCAGGCGCGCGCAACGCGCGAACCTGCATGCTTCTGCATGAAGCGGTCGACCGGCTTGTCGAGAAGCGCGCCGGCCAGGATCGCGCCGCCGCCCAGGATGGTGCCGTTGGCCCACTGCGGCAGGGTCGGCGTGTTCGAGAAGGACTGCTCCACGCGATAGCGGAAGATCGGCCACATGTTCGGCATCGGCCGAACCGGCGGGTTCACCGCAGGCAGGTTCTGCTCGTCGCGGCGCTCGGCGAAGTTGCCGAGGCCGTCGTAGGTGGTCAGGTCGCGGCGCGGCTGCTCGAACAGGTCGTACAGGTCGCCGGGGCTGGCGACCATCTGGCCGACGTCGCGGGTCCATGGGGACAGGCCGATGCCGGCATTGGCCTGAGAATCCATCGGCAGCATGATGTTCAGCGGGACAGAGAGGAACACGCCCTTGTCGTTGTAAGGATTGGCCGGGGTCCCGGGGTTAGTGATGTCCTTGCCGTTGGTTTTCGTGTACCAGGCGCCGATTTCGACGCCGGACTGGAAGCGGCGCTTGAATTCGAGGCGCACGCCTGCGTCCTTCGCCAGGAAGCGCCCTGCCCGTGCGGTCGCGGTGACGTCGTAGGGGAGCTTGTAGTGCAGCGCGCCCAGCGCGGTGACGGTCTGGTAATCGAGCTTGTCGAACCAGCCTTTGTAACCGCGCTGCTGTACGGCATCGACGCTGAGGTCGGCCGCCCAGCGGCTGTCCTTCGGCAGGTACAGGACCTGGCCGCCCAGGCCGCGGTACATCTCTTCATAGAAGCCGGCCGAGGCGCGCGCGTAAAGGCCTTCGTCCAGGGTCAGGTACTGGTTGAGCAGCAGTCGATTCAGCTTGAGGCGGCTGCCGCGCTTATACTCCGCAACATCGGTACGCACGTGCGGGAGCAGACTGTTGGACTTCTGGGTCACGCCCGAGACGTTTTCCAGGATGTTCAGTTTGAATGCGCTGTTCAGATACGTGCCCTGACCCAGACGCTTGTCATAGTTGGCTGCGGCCGCGACTTCATAGCGCAACGCGCCGCTCGGGTCGTTGAAGAAGAAGGAAATCTTCGGAATGGTCTTGAAGCGGTTTGCCTCGCGGTCTTCGGACACGACCTGGACGATATTTCCGTCCTGGCCGACCTGCACCGCCAGGCCGTTGCCCTCCTCGCGGACTGCGGCGAGCAGGCCCTGCTGGTCGTCGATGCGGTCCGCCGGGGTCGCGTAGCGCACCGCCACCGTCTGCAGGAAATCTTCGCGCTTCACCAGGCCGGTCAGATAGTCGGTGAGGCGCTGCAGGTCCTGGAACTCGTAGGTGGCGATCGGCTGTTCGAGCTTCGTATACGTGATGTGGATCGCGCGCGTGCCTTCCGGCGCAAATGCGAGCGCAGTGCGCGCCGCACGGCCGATGGCGCGGCCCATGTTCGAGATCCGGTTGTTGGTCAGTGTGAGCTTGAGAACGTTGCTGTCGAGTTCGACGCGCACGTTCTTGAAGTCCTGCTTGACCAGGGCCTGCGCCAGCGCCGCACCGCGGCTGCCGTCCTGCTGCCACTCGGCGGCGGTAGCGCGCGGCGGCGCTTTTTTCGGGTCGAAAGGCGCCGGTTCGTACAGTTTCGGGATGAATTCGCGTTCCGAGAACGGGATGCTGATGTAGGCGTTGGCGCTGAAGTGGTCGCGGTGGCGGGCGACTTGGGCGCCTAGCCAGCCCCAACGGTATTCGAGGCCGAGGACAGGGCTTTTTTCACGCAGGGCGGCGCCGGTTTCAGCGGCATGAAAATCGTTTTTGTATTCGTTGGCGTCGTATTCGGCAACCACTGCCCAGCCGGGCAGCGAGGTGGGGGCCCAGCGGGCACCAGCGAACACGCCGTGCGGGCGTTTGCGTCCATAGCCGATACTGGCTTCGAAATTCCTTGCCGGTCCAAAGATTTTGGAGGCAACGACGTACTGGCCCTTGAACAGCTCGGTGCCGAGCAGGTCGGTCGCGCCAACGGAAATGGCCGGCATCCAGCCGGACTCCTTCCAGACGTTGAGCTTGGCGTCGAAGACCTTGTCCTTGAAGCGGCCGTATCCTTTGCCGTAGCTCGGATCGTCGATCGACGTGAACGCTGGCGTACCAGTGATCGATACGTAACGCCCGGTCAGTTGGAGAAACGGCAGGAAGGTCGCCGAAACCCAGGTGCTGCCGTAGGGGCTGTCATAGCCATAGCCCGTACTGAAGGTGCCGTCCGGCTCGACCCAGGCACTTGGCATGTTGATATAACCCGACTGGCCCTGCACTGTGGGCGTCGCGCCCAAGGCGCTGGTGGCGGCAAGGACCAGTGAACTGCACAGGGAAAGCTTGAATGGGTTTCTGAATGCGGTAGCGATCATCAAATAGTCCGGCAAAGACGCGATCGACCTCTAACCCGAAATCTCGTCCAAATGACAATCGCAAATGTAAGAGTTTATCAGCTCAACCATGAGGAGCCAACTACGCGCGCAGCCGGCCGGTGAATAACAGACAACACGGAATCGTATAATTCGTGAATGCGCGGCGTTCATGATGTCTAGACAGAACGAGTCATTCCATTTCTGTGATTCGTTCAAATTCCGCTGACGCGCCAGCGCAACAGTTCGATAAGACTGTTCCTGCTTACGGGTCTTTCAGGAACAGCAATATTCACCTTGAGTTTCGGTAATCAGAACCTCATTAGTGTGACTTCCCTCCCTAGTGAAACACATTAGTCATCGTCAAAAAGACCATTCTACTTGACTCTCATGCAAGCCTCAAAATCCCCCCACTGAGCCAGGAATATTCCTACTCCAGCCTGCCTTTTTCCTCAGCAATAAAGTATCATTCTGAGTACATCAAGTACTGCAACAAACTTCCAAGTCTGCACTCGCAAAACCGTTACAAATGGTGAGAATGCACCCGACTTCAGGAATAAAAAAATCCACAGCGCTCGCCGAAAGAATCGGTTGGTTATTCAAAAAAGCGCTGCGCCGAATAATTGATGACATTTAGGTGAAACAAAAAGTCATCTTTATACAAATATGAAGAAAACATTTCTCGACCTACCTCGTCGTCAAAAGCAGGCAGTCGCGGCCGCGGCAGATTTATTTTTTGTGCCACTGACTTTTGTTGTAGCGCTGGCGCTACACTTCAACGGCTTTCAAACGGCTGAAATCGGTGCGTACACGTGGCTGATCCTGGCTGCCCCGATCGTATCCATTCCCGTCTATGCGCGGATCGGGCTCTATCGCGCGATCATCCGTTATATCGACCATCAGATCGTCGCGACAGTAGTAAAAGGTGCAGCCGTGTCCGTTGGAATGCTGGGCCTTCTGGCGCTGTTGTCGCTCGGCAATGCGTTCTCGCCCACTCCCTTTGTGATCTTTGCCGCTAACTTGGTCCTGTACCTGCTGGCAAGCCGCTTCCTGGCGCGCGGGTTCTTTCTCGGCGACCGCCGTACAGCGGACCGCGTCAATGTGATCATCTACGGTGCAGGAGATGCTGGCGTCCAGTTGGCCAATGCCCTGCTCCCTGGAAAAGAGTACCTTCCGGTCGCCTTCGTGGACGACAATCCTCAGTTGCACAAGGCGACGATTACCGGTATCAAAGTGTATGCCTCGGAGCGCATTGCCGATCTCGTCCAGCGTCATAAAGTAGGCACCGTCTTAATGGCCATGCCTTCTCTCAGCCGCGGCGAACAGAAGCAGATCATTGACCGCCTCGCGTCCCTCAAGGTGAAGATCAAGGTCACGCCGCCGGTCAAGAACCTGGTCAAAGGCATGTTGCGCGTCGACGATGTACGCCAGGTCGAAATCGAGGATCTGCTCAGCCGCGACCCGGTTGCACCCGACGAGGCCCTGCTCTCCGTCTGCATTGCCGGCAAGGCCGTCGCGGTGAGCGGCGCCGGCGGTTCGATCGGTTCGGAACTGTGCCGCCAGATCATCAAGCTGAAGCCGCGTCGCCTGGTCCTTCTCGATATCTCCGAATTCGCCCTGTACGCGATCGACCAGGAACTGCGCGCCGCAGTGGCAGCTAGCGGCCAGGGGACAGACATCGTGCCCTTCATCGGCTCCGTGCTGAACTTCGACAAGGCGCACGACATCTTCCAGCATTTCGAAATCGACACTGTGTACCACGCGGCGGCCTATAAACACGTGCCACTGGTCGAGCAGAATCCGGTCGAAGGCATTCGCAACAATGTGTTCGGCACGCTCAGTTTCGCCCGCGCGGCGGTGGCGGCCAAGGTGAAATGCTTCGTGCTGGTTTCCACCGACAAAGCGGTGCGCCCGACCAATGTAATGGGCTCGACCAAGCGCCTGGCCGAACTGATCCTGCAAGCCTTCGCGCGCCAGCACAGCAGCACCCGATTCTGCATGGTCCGCTTCGGCAACGTGCTCGGCTCGTCCGGCTCGGTCGTCCCGCTGTTCCGCAAGCAGATCACCGCCGGCGGCCCGGTCACCCTGACCCACCCCGAAATCACGCGTTACTTCATGACCATTCCTGAAGCAGCGCAGCTGGTCATTCAGGCGGGCTCGATGGGCCAGGGCGGCGACGTGTTCGTGCTCGACATGGGCGAACCCGTGAAGATCGCCGATCTTGCGAAGAAGATGATCCAGCTGAGTGGCAATGAAGTGCGCTCGCCCATGTCCGAGAGCGGTATCGAGATCCGCTATGTCGGCCTGCGCCCGGGCGAAAAGCTGTATGAAGAACTGCTCATCGGCGACAACGTGAGCGGCACCGACCATCCACTGATCATGCGCGCCCAGGAAGCCGAGATCGCCTGGCCTTTCCTGGAAATCATGCTGAAACACCTGGACGAGGCTTGCATCCGCGGCGACCAGGCGGCGATCCGTGCGCAGCTGCGCAAGATCGTGCCGGAGTTTGTGCCGTCATCCGAGATCGACGACCACTTCTGGAAGACCCGCAGCGAGGACCTGGCGTCCCCCAGCATCGATGAACCGCTCGAAGAAGCGCGTGCCTGAACATCAAGAGTTAAAGGTTGGTATCACATGAAACGTGTAGTTGATTTTGTACTGGCGTTGATCGCATCGTTGATTTTCCTTCCCCTGCTGGCCGTGCTCGCGGTCGTGGTGAAGCTGACTTCGAAAGGCCCGGTGCTGTACTGGTCGGATCGCGTCGGCAGGGAAAACCGCATTTTCTCGATGCCGAAGCTGCGCACCATGCGCACCGACACGCCGGTGGTGGCGACCCATCTGCTGAACGATCCTAACCAGTACTTGACCCCGGTCGGCGGCTTCCTGCGCCGTACCAGCCTGGACGAGCTGCCCCAGCTGTGGTGCATCCTGGCCGGCGACATGAGCGTGGTGGGTCCGCGCCCTGCCCTGTACAACCAGCAGAATCTGATCGAACTGCGCACCGAGCATGGCGTGCACACGATCCGTCCCGGCCTGACAGGCTGGGCGCAGATCAACGGCCGCGACGAACTGCCGATTCCTGACAAGGTCCGCCTCGATGCCGACTACCTGCGCATGCAATCGCTGTTCTTCGATGCAAAGGTAATGTTCCTTACCTTCATCAAAGTGGCACGGCGCGAAGGCGTGACGCACTGAAAAGCAAAAAGACTGGGGTGCTCGATGCGCCCCAGTCTTTTTCTGGATCCGTCTGCCCGCGGGCTGAACGGCTACGTCAAGAAATGGTCGACGGTTCTGCCAATGGCTAGCTGCGGCGGGACGAGCGGTTTCCATTGCAGGCGCTCGCACGTCGCGCCGATGTCCACCTGTAGCGAACCAAACAGCCGGTCGGCAACCGCCGACTTCCCGGCCAGTCGCGCTGCCGAGCGCAGCAGCACGGGTGGAACCGGCAGAAGGAACACGTTTTTCCCCATCGCCTTCCCTATCATCCGGACCAGGTCGCCGACATGCATGTCCTGCCCGTCAGATACCATGAACACGCCCCCCGGCGCAGCCGGATGCGTGGTGCAGGTGATGAGCAGGTCGACCAGGTTTTCCACGGCAACCATGCTGCGGTAGCCATTTGCCAGTCCGAAGGGCAGCGGCAGGCCCAGCCGTACCAGCTTAACGAGGTTGAGGAAATTGGCTTTCACGCCAGGCCCATAGACAAGAGGCGGACGCACGATCACGACTTCCAGTCCGGTTTCGCGGCCCAGCGCCAGCAGCGCGCTTTCCGCTTCCATCTTGGACTGACCATAAGGGTCGCATGGCGCGGGACGGTCGGCGGCGCTGAACGGCTTACTGCCGGTGGCCTCGCCGTTGACTTTGACGCTGCTGACAAAGACGAAGCGCTTGACACCGGCATCCACGGCCTGGCGCGCAAGGCGGAGCGTGCCGTCCAGATTGACTTCACGGTAGGTGCGCAGGGGATCCTCGACGGTATCGGACATCACGTGCACGCGCGCCGCCAGGTGAATGACCGCCGAACAGCCGGCTAGCGCCTCGCGCCAGTCCGTCGAACCGTCGAGATTGCCGACAGCAACCTGTCCCTGCGTTGCCGCAGTTCTAACGGCGGCCATGAAGGGGATGCCGCGCTGCGCCAAGGTCTGGCACAGTTCGCGGCCGACGAACCCATTACTTCCAGTGACAAGAATCATTGAGCCATCTCTATCTTGGATGCGGCGCCGCAGTCGGTTAGCCGCGCGTACATCGATTCCAGATGCGTGATCAGGCGGTCACGGTCGAACTGTGCCGCACTGGCAGCCAGTCCATTGTTGCCCATGACTTCGCGCTCCTGCGGCGTCATCGCGGCCAGACGCAGCACTGCCTGAGCCAGTCCGTGCGAATCGCCGGCCCTGCAGGTCATTCCCGCTTCGGCTCTGTCGACCACATCCGCGCCCTCGCCGTTCAGCATGCAAAGCAGAGGAATGCCAGCGGCGAGATAGGACTGCAGCTTGCCCGGAATCGTCATCGAAAAGATCGGTTCATCCTTCAGGGACACGAGCAGGGCCGAGGCATGCTTGAAAAAGCTGGCCATGCGGTCGACCGGATAACGACCCTTCAGCAGGAAACATTCGGACAGGCCGCGCTTGGCGACTTCCTGCGCCAGCCAGTCGCTCATCCTGCCGTCGCCGACGATGACCCAGCGGATACGCTTGTCGTGTTTCAACTCTTCGGCAGCGGCAAGGATCGCCGGGAAGTCCTGGGCGTCGCCGACGTTTCCTGCAAACATCACCGTGAACTTGTCCAGCGCGGCGTCCAGCTCCGGTGCTGGAGCGACGCCACCCATGTCGAACAATGCTTCAGCCCAGCTAGGGAAGTATTCCACCTGGCTGTTCGGACCAGCGTACTTCCTGATCTGGGGGATGAAGCTGCGCGACTGCGCCAGGATCAGGTCGCAACGACGGTAAATGAAGGACACCAGTTTGCCGACCAGCTTGAGAACCGAAGCCGACTTGACGACGCCGATGGCGTGCAGCGTTTCCGGCCATAAGTCCAGCACCCAGAAGCCCAGCGGCGCTTTCTTCAAGGCACGTAAGAAAGCCGCCGGCAGGCCCACTGTAATCGGCGATGGCTCGTAGCAGAAGATGGCGTCGAACCCGCGACCAC
The DNA here is from genome assembly GCF_059418525.1 of Telluria sp. GW821-FHT07G12. Taxonomy (NCBI): domain Bacteria; kingdom Pseudomonadati; phylum Pseudomonadota; class Betaproteobacteria; order Burkholderiales; family Oxalobacteraceae; genus Telluria; species Telluria sp. GW821-FHT07G12. The sequence continues at coordinate 752,946 of NZ_JBWKQA010000001.1, forward strand.
GCAGCTTCCATGCCCCCAGCACCGTAGCGCTCGCGGCGAAGGTGAAGTAGTTCGTCAGCAGCCGAATGCCGCCTTTGCCGCGCGCGGTGTGGGGCACGCGCACGACAGCCGCGCCAGCATAGCTGTTGAACTTCGCCGGATCGGCAACGAACTCCGAAAAGAACTCGCCGGCAGGATAGTTCGGGTGGCCAGTCAGCACGGTGACCTCATGCCCACGGCGGACGAGTTCCGCGACCAGATCGTTGACGCGGAAGTTCTCGGGCCAAAAATACTGTGTGACGACGAGCAAGCGCACAGGCTTCTCCTTAGTGCTTCTTCCAGACCACCCGATTCACGTAGTCGGTGTAGCTGTGGATGATTCGCACAACTTTATCGGACACGTTCGGCATGCTGTAGTCCGCAACCAGACGCAGGCTGCGCTCGCCGCCGCGCGACTGGGTCGCGAGAATCGCGAGCCCTTGCAGGACGCGTTCGACCTCGAGTCCCGTCATCATCACGGCCGCTTCTTCCATTCCTTCCGGTCGCTCGTGCGCTTCGCGCAAGTTCAAGGCCGGGAAATTCAGAATCGACGATTCTTCATTGATCGTGCCGCTATCGGACAGCACGGCCGTCGATTCCAGTTGCAGCTTGACGTAGTCCTTGAAGCCCATCGGCTTGAGCAGGCGCACCAGCGGGTGGAAGGTCGCCCCAATCGCATCGATACGCTTTTGCGTACGCGGATGGGTAGAAACAATTACCGGCTTGCCGAACTGCTCGGCCACGGCGTTGAGGATGCCCACCAGGCGATTGAAGTTGTAATCCGACTCGATATTCTCTTCGCGGTGTGCGCTGACGACGTAATAGCCGTCTTGCTGCAGGTCCAGGCGGTCGAGAGCGTCCGAGGCGTCGATGCCCGGACGGTAGTGGGTCAGCACTTCGTACATCGGGCTGCCGGTCTTGATGACGCGGTCCGGCGGCAAGCCTTCGCGCAGCAGGTATTCGCGTGCGATGTCACTGTACGTCAGGTTAATGTCGGAGATATGGTCGACGATCTTGCGGTTGGTCTCTTCTGGCACGCGCTGATCGAAGCAGCGGTTGCCGGCCTCCATGTGGAAGATCGGGACCTTGCGGCGCTTGGCGGGCAGCGCGGCGAGGCAGCTGTTGGTATCGCCCAGCACCAGCATGGCGTCCGGTTGGATCTCGGCCAGCGCGCCGTCGACGGCGATGATGATGTTGCCGATGGTCTCGGCCGCATTGGGGCCGGCGGCGTTCAGGAAGCGGTCCGGACGGCGCACGCCGAGATCCTGGAAAAAGATCTCGTTAAGCTCGTAGTCATAGTTCTGGCCGGTGTGGACCAGCACGTGCTCGCAGTGCTCATCCAGTGCGGCGAGCACGCGCGACAAGCGGATGATTTCGGGTCGCGTCCCGACGACGCTCATGATCTTAAGTTTTTTCAATTTCTCACCTTATAGTTCTTGGTATCCGGGCGTTCGCGGTCGAAGATTTCATTCGCCCAAAGCAGCACGACCATCGTGTGCTCGCCGATGTTGGTGATGTCGTGCGACCAGCCGGGGACGGTTTCGACCACCTGCGGCTCGTCGCCGTTCGTGAAAAGTTCGTACTCCTCGCCGGTGACGACGTGGCGGAACTTGAAGGATGCCTTGCCGTGGACGACCAGGAACTTTTCGTTCTTCGTGTGATGATAATGGCCGCCGCGGGTCACGCCCGGATGGGCCGTGAAGTAGGAGAACTGGCCGGAGTCGCGCGTCTTCAGCATTTCCGAAAAGCTGCCGCGCGGGTCTTCATGCTTCACCAGCGGATAGGCGAACTGCTCGGGCGGGTAGTAACTGATGTAGGTCGCGTACAGCGCGCGCACGAGTCCCTCGCCCACGGGTTCGGTCACCATGTCGGTACGGCTGCGTTTGAACGCATGCAACTGGTCCGCCAGCTTGCCGACGGTGGTTTCGTAAACCGGCTCGACGGCGGCGTCACTGACGCCCTGCGCATCCTGCCCAAGGTGCGACAGGAAGGCGCGGGCGACGTCGTCCACATACACCAGGCGCAGCTGTGCATCCGGGTCGTTGATGCTGATCGGTAGCCCGTGCACGATGTTATGGCAGAAGGTCGCCACCGCCGAGTTATAGTTCGGGCGGCACCACTTGCCGAATACGTTCGGCAGGCGGTAGATCCAGACCGGCTGGCCAGTCTGATCTGCCAGCGCACGCAAGGCATCTTCCGCACCGCGCTTGCTGACGCCATAGGGGTTCTCGCGTTCGGCCTGGATCGAGGACGTGTACACGACCGGGACCGGCCTGCCGGCCGCGCGGATCGCATCGCACAATGCCTCCGTCAACGCGCAGTTCCCCTGTTCGAATTCGGCGTCGTTCTGGGGCCGGTTCACACCTGCCAAGTGGAAGACGATATCGGCCTGCGCCACTTTGGCGGACAGGTCGTCGAAAGATTCACCGCGAACGAAACGCAGAACCTCGATTTCAGGGCGTTCCTGCAGGTGGACGATGATGTTTTTGCCAATGAAACCATTGGCGCCGGTAACGAGGGCCTTCATCGATCAAGCGTCCCGCAAATCCGGCGTTTCGCCGTTCGAAATCGAACGGATGAACTCGAGCTTCATCAGCAAGCGCTTCATGCCGTCCTTGTCGAGACGCTCGGTATTGTGCGAGTTGTAGTCTTCCTGCTTCGAGATTTCCTGCTCGCCTTCCTCGACAAATTTGCCGTAGTTCAGGTCGCGCAGGTCCGGCGGTACGCGGTAGTATTCGCCGAGGTCTTCTGCAGCCGCCATTTCCTCGCGGCTGAGCAGGGTTTCATACAGTTTTTCGCCGTGGCGGGTGCCGATCACGTTCACCGTATGCTTTGGCTTTTCCATGATCGACAACAACGCCTCGACCAGCACTTCGATGGTCGCAGCCGGTGCCTTTTGCACGAACAGGTCGCCATTACGGCCGTGCTCGAAAGCATACAGCACCAGGTCCACCGCGTCTTCTAGCGTCATCATGAAACGCGTCATCTCAGGATCGGTGACGGTAATCGCCTTATCAGCCCTGATCTGGCTGACGAACAGCGGAATGACCGAACCGCGCGAAGCCATCACGTTGCCGTAACGCGTGCCGCAGATGACAGTCTTGTTGTCGTCCAAGCCGCGCGACTTCGCCACCATGACCTTTTCCATCATGGCCTTGGAAATGCCCATCGCATTGATCGGATAGGCCGCCTTGTCGGTCGACAGGCAGACGACGCGCCGGACGCTGTTCTGAATCGCGGCTTCGAGCAGATTGTCGGTACCGATGATATTGGTCTTGACTGCTTCCATCGGGTGGAATTCGCAGGACGGCACCTGTTTCAGCGCGGCAGCATGGAAAATGTAGTCGACACCGCGGGTAGCGTTGAGTAGGCTCGAGAAATCGCGCACGTCGCCGATGTAGAACTTCAGCTTCGGACTATGGTACTTCTTTCGCATGTCGTCCTGCTTCTTCTCGTCGCGGCTGAAAATGCGAATTTCCGAAATATCGGTGTCCAGGAATCGCTCGAGAACTGCGTTACCGAACGAGCCCGTGCCGCCAGTAATCAATAAAGTCTTGCCGGTAAAACGGTCCATTTATCTTCCAGAATTTTGTTGATGAAAAATCTCAATCGCTTTGCGAAACATAGCTTCGTTCGCCTGCAATGCTTCGGAATCGTTCGCGATTTGATAAGCAAATTCAATACAGCGCGAACGCATTTCTTTACGCTCCGGATCTTTGAAGCCCTCGGCCTCTTCGATCGCAGCGACAAATTCGTCGGGCGTGTCGAGCGAAATATCCCAGCCCAAGCCCTGATGCTTCAAGTTTCGCCACGGTGTCTGGTCGCTCACGAGGATCGGGACGCCTGCCGAGAACGCCTCTATGAAACCGTGTCCAAAGTTTTCTCCGCGGCTTGGCACAAAATACAAATCATAGTCGGAGATGGTCTTGCAAACCTGCGTGTTTTGCAAGCCGCCCCGATACTCGACTTTCACATGATCCGGCAACTCCCGAATCAGCGCAGCGCATTCGTCCCAATACTGCGGCGATTCCTTCGGTCCGTAGATCGAAAAATGCAGCGGGACTTTTACTTTCGCCAGGACGCGTAATGCAAAATCGAGATTTTTTACCGGCGCGATTCGCGCTACGAAACAGACGCGCAAGCACTCGGCTCTGCCGCCCCGCTCGCCGCTTTGCGCCGGCCCCATCTTGTTGGTACGCGCAGCCAGATCCGGCACCACAAGCAGGTTTCCTGCCCGGGCACTGACGATATCGCGGTTCGGCGCCATGCGTTTTACGTCGTCTATCTCGCAATCGGTAGATCCCTGCCAGATCACGCCTTCAAACAAGCGGAGCTGCTGCGCCACCCACAAGTACACTTTCTTTTTGAAAGTCTTGATTGCGAAAGCGCCTCTCGAAAATTCGCCGCGCGGCGCCACGATGGTTGGCTTCTTCGATCGCAAACTCCGCATTTTCGCCGCCAACAGGGGGGTCAGTGTATATTGCGGATCGAAAAAACTGTTGAGGTACACAACATCATGCGGCGTATCACGGACCAGGCGCTGCATGCGCGATAAAAATCCTGCGCCGCCGCTCGCATAGAAAACTTTTGCTTTTCCGACCCGATTCCAGGCGTCGGTCGTTATGCCTTTATATGGCTGTGCATCGCCGAGGTCCCGATCGGACGTCACGATTAGGAATTCGTAATGGTCCGACAGCCGGTTTACCATGTTCTCGATCGTCCGGATCGGACCACCACCCTTATAGCCCGGCAAGTAATACCTGACAAAAACCAACACCATCAGTTTTCCCGGCCCGGCCATGAACCTGCAAGGGGTCAAATCGGCATCGATCTGCTCGGTCAACGCGTCGTTTATATCGATCATGTTGCTTCTCTGACGGTCAGGCCTGCACGTGCGATGATCCGTCCGACGCAGGCGCGCCAGCTATGGCTGGACCGCACAATCTCGCGCCGATTCCTTACACGCTCGATCGCCCATCTCTGCTTACTGTTTTCCAGCACGCTGCCAAGATCGGACAGGTCGTCTGCCACGATATCAAGATACTCGCGAAGCGCGTCTGGAAGTGCGTAAAAGTCATTCACGATCACGGTGCCTGGTGCGCAGACGACATTGAACATTTTTGACGGGAAAAAATATTGCTGGTTGAGACCCGCGCTGTAGCGAAGACAGAAATTCCATTTCGCTCTGGCCTGCCATTGCAGGATGATCTCTTCCGGCTGCTGCGCATGATAGATGATGCGCTGCGAACGTTTGGCAGCATTAGCCACATGCTCCTGGAGCGAGCCGCGTCCGAACACATGCAGCGTGTGCTCGGTGCCGCAGGCGATCCATTGGTCGACAAGACGGTCGATACCGTTATGCAGCTCCAACGCGCCTGCAAACACGCCAATATTTTCCAGCGGCACAGGCTCGGCGGATATGAGTTTTTCGGCGAACGCAGTCACCCCGCCCTGGAACAAAATGCATTTTTTCGGTGCAAAGCCAAAATCGCTAACAATCGCATTACTGATCGGAACAACAAGATCGAATTCCCGCGACAGGAAAATCGAGAGACGCTCCGACAATCCACGCATGCTTCGCCTGGACAACAACGAAGCCGTGATTTCCGCATGAATATCCTGTATCAGGATGACAAGGAAAGCACGAGGGCTCAAGATCCGGAACAACAAGAGCGCCAGATTCTCGAACAAGTATGAGTTGTATTGCACACACAGGCGCGGACGCGTTGCCAGGAGCCGCGCCAGGACACACAGCGAAAACACGATATGCTTGATCAGGTGAACATTGATATACCCGATGAATTCAGTACCTTGTTCACGCAAGGACTTCGCCAGGAACGGCCCCTTGGGCCAGGCCGGCAGGGGTTGCATTGCATAGCAAAGCGCGTCTTCGCCCTGATCTCGCAATTCTTTCAGAATCTGCCGTTGGACCTGGTTACCTGCGGCGGAACTCGCGTTCCCGCCGGCCTGTTCAGCAGGCGAAAAGTGGCCGATGAATACGGACTTCATCGGGCACCCTCTCCAAATACGACGGCCTTGCCATCCACAAGATCCTTCAACAACGATCGACGTCCATCCCAACGATTTTGACGCGCAATTTCGCTGCGACGGATCGCATGCTCTTCATTATCTTCCCGGACCGCGCGCTCACAAGCTTCGATGAATTCCTCGTGCGTTCTCGAGCGATAAATGAGGCCAGGCTCTACCAGCTTGAGATTCGGCATCCAAGTCGTAACAACAGGACGCATGGCACACAAGTACACGAAGGTTTTGTTCGGAAGTTCCATGACCGCCGCCTGCGCCGCATTCCGATAGCGATAAGGCATGATCAGAACTTGGTAACGTGCAAGCATCTCCGGCGCCAGTTCACTCGGCACCGGTTGATGAACTTCGAACTGTCGCGGAAACCTGGACGCCAGCTCTGCAATCTGTTTGCCCGTGGACACTACCTGGCCAATAAGACTGACTACCCACCCGGCTTCCAGCATTTCTGCCAACAGATCGAAGTCGATTCTCCAGTCTATGTAACCGAAAAAACATGCCGAACGTGGCAAGCGTACGTCGGACTTAAATCGCGCAAGCGGAAGGACATCGCTATCGTGGCCTGGATACATCACATGCACCGGTCTGCCGAACTGCGAAAGTCGTCGTGCAATGACTTCAGAAACGCTCAGGACACGGCTGCTCGACGCGATGGCGCGAGCTTCGTCGCGGGCGATCTGGTTTGCGACACGCTCGTTCGGCGCCATGGATGCATGGTCATCGTTCGCGACATAAATCACCTTCTCGCGTGGGAACAGAGCCACCAAGCCTGGATGCATCTGGGTGAAACAGAACACCGAATCGACGGAGCTCCCTTTCAGGAAGCTGCTCAGACGGTGGGCAAGCAGGCGTTCATACAACCAGCGTACGACGCCGAATCGATGCAGCAAACGAAAAGGAATATGTGGCCCTGCGAGATTGATAACGCGAATGTTCCCGTCCATGCGGTCGGAATCGACCTGCGGATTACGAAACCCGATCGGAAGGGTTACATAGGTCACATTCATGTCGAGCGCAAGAACCTCCGCCAATTGTTTGCGAAGACGCTTGGGCTCATCCCAATCGCTGATCGTTAATATGACAACGCCCTGCCGGCTTGAATCGAAGTTATTCATGGTCGAGTTGTCTTTCGTTTCTTACAACCTGAGCCGGAGAGGTCTGACCAGTTCTCGGCATGGCAAAGGAAGGCTGTGCCAATATCTCGAAAAGGAGCAAATATAGTCCGAATAAGCGGAAGTCGTCAATTACTGTATTGATCAGGAACGGAATCAGGAACACCGCAAACAACAGAAGTTGTCGTCTATGCCTAGGGAACACAAAATACATGAGCAGAGGGAATGCGAGAATTCCATACGAAAGGTTGATACGAATGAAATCCGAGTGCGGTCTGAATTCTTCGCCGCCCCGCCTCAAATGATAGCCGGTACCGAAAGGAAGCAGGTTGAAGTTTTCGAACATGTATTTATACTTGCCAGAGCGACCACCGCCGAGGTCTTCTTCCTGATCGAAGCGCGCTTCGAAGACCGTGTATGCCTGGTCGATGTCTTCGCTGTAATAGGCCGCCAAACCCGCCAATACTGTTGCGAAGCCGAGCAGCACCATGCTTTTCTTGAAAACCGATGCTTTCGAAACGAAGCAGAGGTAAAGCAGAATAAAAACGACACCGATATACGCGCCACGAGACTGCGTGGCCAAAATGACCGCGATCGCCAATGTGGTGCAAATTACAGACCAGCGGAACTCGTATTCCAGGAACAGGTATCCGACCAACGTCAGGCAAATCATGTAACCTGCGGAATTAGGATCCGAATAAAGGTAGGCAAACCGGAAAATTTCCAGAGTAGCCTCGAGCATATCGAGCGTTTCCGGATAAATTCGTGCGGCGAGTTCACCAAAAAGCGCAGGCTGGAAGAAAAATACCAGCATCGTGAGGAAAACCCAGAAATAAAAGGCCCTGAAAACTTTTACGAGTACCGGGCGAACCACCTCCGTATTAATCGGCAGGAAGGAATAAAGGAGAATACAGAACAACTGAATGGCGCGTTTCAGGCTTTCCTCGGGAACTACATTTTTTCCGCTGTAGGCGCCATAAAGCGCGCTTGCAGTCATGATTGCGAACAGAAGCAAGGCGCAAAGCAGCCGCGGCACCGGGATTTTTCCTTTTGCCAGACTGAAGATGACGAAAAGCAACGACAGCGGAATGCCGAATGCAAAAAGGAGGCGAGGCAGGAACAGCAGGTCGACGAATACGAAGACCTGAAGTGCCGAGGCGAAGTCAAGTGACCTGCTTTGGGACAACCCCGATAACGCATTCTTTACCATCAAATTTCCAGATTCTTCCGGCGAAACTCATCGAATTCGGCTTCAGGTATATAGCCCCGATACTCATGCTGGCTTCGATAACGGACACACTTTTCCGGATCGAGCTTTTTAATGACTTTTGCAGGATTTCCGGCAATGATGCAATAACCTTCAGGGAAGGATTTGGTGACCACGGAGCCGGCACCAACGACCGTAAAGTCGCCAAGAGTGACGCCGGGAAGAATCATCACATTCATACCGATCCAGCCGTACGAACCGATTTCCACGCTTGGAAATGTTTCCTCATGATGAATTCGGCAATCGTACACATCATGGTTTGCGCTGATCAAACCGACGTTGCACGAGATTTGCGTGTAATCGCCGATGAGGATTCCGCCGCGTCCTTGAATGTAACAGCCGGGCATAATACCCGGCGAGGTCTCGATACCGGCGAGTATGCGGTGAGGTGACGTAACCATACTGGAATGGTGCACTGGCCAATATGCGCTGCGATTCTCACCGAACAGCTTTTGAATGACCCACATCCGCAAAGTGACCGGCGTATGGGTCTCTCGCGTTTCCAGTACGGCGCGTATGATGGGGATGAAGGTCAACAGATCGGCGATTTTACGCTTGATTCCCATTTTAAATTTCCTTCATCTCACCGCCAGAAAGCCGGTAGGCATACACTAAATACAAGAGATACAAAATGCTGTTAAGCAGAACCATGGTTTTCAATGCAAGCCATTGATTGTTGAGCTTCCATCCAGCCAGCATCGATATCGCAGCCGTGAACAATAGCGCCATCTGCCCCCTCATGTCGAATTTCATCTTATTGCGAACATAAAGGCTCATGGAAAGAGGTGAGGCAACGAACCTGATGAAATAAAGCGGCGAAAGCATTTGTGCAATTTTTCCGGCAACGCGCCATTTGGCGCCGAAAACGAAACTGAAAATTTCTTCCCCTAAAATCATCATTGGCAAAAAAAACAAGCATGCTGCAAGTAAGAGCTGGAAAAAGGTCCGGAGAAATTCTTTACGAAAATTCCCGTTTGCCGCATTGCTTTGGGTTGCCCGTACCCGGTACACAGAACCGATGGCGCTGCCAATAATATTGAGGGGGGCTGCCAGCACACGGTCTACAAGTGCATAAAATCCCAAGAACGAGGTTCCGAAGAAACTGCCGAGCAGTAAGGTCGGTAATTGGCCACCAACCACGCCGAACAGCGAGGAAGGCAGATCGACCTTGGGATAGTCCAGGTAGCGTTTTGCGGCACTTAGCACGCGGTGCTGCGGGATATCCGCACCAATGCTCAGTCCGGACATGCTCCACGCCAGCAGGGCTGCGATCGCAAGCGCGACAAGAGACGAGGAAAGCAGGCCCCACGTGCCGAAGCCGAAATGACCGAACGCGATTGCCAGGACGGAGGAACATAATGCCGTCGAAATGCGAACGATAGCAATTGCTCCGGTCCGGACGTGCCGCATTAGGTAAGCCGAGTAGCCGAGTTGAACGGCCGTGCAGAATACGCCGACCGGGACTGCCAGCATCCAGAGATGCTGAAGCGCGTCGCCACGCCAGAATCCGACGCCCAAACCGACCGTCACAACCGTCATGCTTACTGCGAACATGGCCAATGCGACGCCGTTGACGACGGCAACCAAGGCACGAGCGACTGCATCGGTGTTCGGGCTGATGATGGCGAAGTCGTAGCGGGCCGTCGACACGAGCGCGAGAACCGCAATCGCAGACGTGTAGATTGCGAACGTTCCCATCTGTTCAGGCGCGTATACGCGTGTCAGTACCGGACTGGCAAGGAACGCGATCGCCTGCGCAGAGATGGCGCCAAGAAAGATGGCTGGTGCCCCTTTGAGCATCTGCCGAAACGAAGAAAGGCGTCTAACAAAGACCATTAGTGATTCGCAGAGGTATTACGCATGGGCTTTGCGGACGACTTGCCTCATTTGGCCGTACAGCTTCGCGAACGAGTTCCAGGCTTCCCGTTCGGAAGGGTAGCCGGCGTGGGAGTTCACCGGGCGCCGCAGGTATTCGTCCAGGTCGACGCGGGTCCAACCCATCTTTTTCAGGAAATAGTCGACGTCTGCTGCCATATCGGCCTCGGAAGGATACGGAATCTCTTCCAGCATCTTGATGGCGTCGTCGCGAGACATCTGGCCAGTTACTACCAGAGCGCTGAGATGAACGCGCCGCTTATCGACCTTGAACTTGCGCGGCAAGATGTAGCCTTGGTAGAAGCGGGTGAAAACCGACTCGTAATGCTTGTATGGGTACGGTTTGTAGCCGAAATTCGCCTGCAGCTCTGCCAGCGCCCCCGCCTTGGTATAGTCAAGGAAGTCGAGGAACGATACCCAGCGGTAACGCCGGATGCTCTGGTACCAGAAATGCCTAAATGCCCCGAGCGACGGGAAGGTTTTCGGCGCCGGACCATTGAACTGCCGCGAAATGCCGTGAATGTTACGCGCATCGAACTTGAACCAGTTCCACTCCGAGGGCATCCGCAGGCCTTCTGTGGACTGATTGGTGCCGGCCAAGATGTATTTCACACCGTGAGCCAAGGCTTGCTGGTAGTTCACTGCCAGCATTGCATTGTCGTAAAGCAGTTCGACATCGATCACATCAGCGTCGAAAAATGCCTGCATCAGGCCGCGATATTCGTGCCAATCGATCACGTGTGTGTAAAGATCGACACCGAGTTTTTTAACGAGATTTTCGATGTTGCTCTGTGCCAGCTCGGAATTCCAGCCGTTATCCATGTGCACCGCAAGCGGACGCAGGCCCAGTTGCTTGGCCTGCACCAGCGTCCAGGAACTATCCAGGCCACCGGATACCCCGACGATACAATCGTAGGGTTTGTTGCGCCCCTCGTGTTTTACCGTAGCGACAAACTGGTCCAAGACCGCCCGTTGGTCCTGTTGAGTGCGGGTCAGCATGCCGTGAACGCTGGATGCGAACTCGCTGCAGTAATTACAAGTCCCTTGGGTGTCGAATTGAATATCGCTCGCTGTACTGTCCATAACACAGCGAGTGCACATCTTGTAATGTTGATTCATTATGAATTATGAGATTCCAAGCACACTATCGATTTCGTCGGGGCTCGGGTAAGTAATAAGTACCGCACGGTGCGGACCATGGAAAACGAAAAACGCACCTGCCGCGACCGCACTCGCGCCGCTTCGCAAACCTGCAGAAATGTCGGCAAGGCTTCCCACCCCACCGGACGCGATGATCGGGACAGAAGACTGGGCGGTGGCAGTCGAAATCAATTGCGTGTCCATTCCGGCCATCATGCCATCGCGGTCCACAGAGTTGAGATAGATTTCGCCGGCGCCAGCCTGCTCAACCGCTTTCAAGTGTTCTTGCCAGTTCTGGCGCCGCACGTTGCCGGTACTGGCTTCGTAAAGGCGCAACCTGCCGAACAGGTCTTTCTTGATATCGATCGAGGCGACGACGCTTTGGCTGCCGAAGCGGCTCGCAATATCGCCGATGAGATTCAGATCCTGAAAAGCGCCGGTCTGGATGCTGACTTTTTCGACCCCCATCTCGAACAGGATGCGCGCCTGGTCGACCGTTGCGATACCGCCGCCGTAGCAAAGCGGCATGAAGCACTCCGCTGCGAACAGCTCGATCAGCGCGTAGTCCGGGCCCTTTCCGGTTCTGCTCGCGTCGATGTCGAGCACGATCAGTTCGTCGACCTCTTTCTGGTTGAATATTCGGATCGCGTTGACCGGATCGCCGACGTACTTTTGATTCGCGAACTTCTTGGTCTTGACGAGGCCGCCACGGCTGAGCAACAAGCTCGGGATTACTCTTTGTCGAAGCATGTTCAAAGTTCTCCGAAACGCTTCATGAGTGCGAGACCGTAACGATGGCTCTTCTCAGGATGGAACTGTACGCCGTACAAATTTTCTTTTTTGAAAGAAGCAACAAAATCATGGCCGTAGTGAGACGTCGCCAAAACGTCGCTTGCGTCGTTGCAGCGGACAAAGTACGAATGCACAAAATAAAAACGCTGACGCTCGTCTTCCGGCACAACGATCGGATTTTCACGGGCGATTTGCAGATTGTTCCACCCCATGTGCGGCACCTTGAGGTGCTGTTGCTGTTCAGGGAAAACAAAGCGCTTTACTTCAGCATCGATCCAGTTCAGGCCCGGCCGTTTTCCTTCCTCGCTCATGCGGCACATCAATTGCATACCCAGACAAATTCCCAGGATTGGAATACGCTTCTGATGAGCTACGTTGTTCAAAGCATCGATCAGGCCTGCTTCATCGAGACGCCCCATGCCATAGTCGAATGCTCCGACACCGGGAAGGATCAACTTGTCGGCTTGCAGTACCTGTTCTGGCGTCTGGACGATACGCGTCTCGATACCCAATACACGAAACATGTTGGCGATCGAGCTGATGTTCCCGCAACCATAAGAGAGTATAGAAATCATAGGCCGGGCGACGACTTAGCAATCCTTGCAGAATTCGCGAACCGCGCTGACCACCGTGTCGAACTGGGTGATCGTCAGTTCCGGGAAAATCGGAAGCGACAGGATTTCCGACGAATGTTGATGCGCATTCGGGAAATCATCAGGCACATGCCCGAAGTGCTTGTACGCCGGAAGGAACGGCAGCGCGACAGGGTAATTGATCACAGTTTGGATACTACGGGCCCCAAGGAACTTCGCCAATTCGTCGCGCTTTTCGTGGCGGATGACGTACAGGTGCCAGACTGGATCGCGGCCCTCAGCGACATAAGGCGTGGTCAACCCAGGCGTATTGGAAAGTGCTTCGGTATAGTTGTTCGCCAGATTTGCACGGGCACGGGTCCATGCCGGGAGATGCGGCAACTTGACCGAGAGGATAGCCGCTTGAAGTCCGTCCATCCGGCTATTGATGCCTTCGATTTGGTGATCGCCTTTTTTCAAACCACCATGCCGGGCGAACATCGCCATTTTTTCCGCCAACGCTACATCGTTTGTCACGACCGCACCGGCGTCGCCCATGGCGCCGAGGTTTTTGCCGGGATAGAAAGAGAAGGACGCGGCATTGCCGAAGGTGCCTACCAATTGGCCTTTGTAGCGAGCCAAGTGGGCTTGGGCGCAATCTTCCAGAACCCACAGCTTGTGTTTGTTGGCAATATCCATGATAGCGCCCATATCTGCCGCTTGACCGTACAGGTGCACCGGGATGATGCCAACGGTATTCTTCGTGATCTTGCTTTCGATCGCTCGCGGGTCGATCGTCATCGTGTCCGGATCGGTATCGCAGAACACGACTTTGCCGCCCGCCTGGGTAATCGTTTCGGTCGTCGAAATCCAAGAATGGGCTGGAGCGATGACCTCATCTCCAGGCTTGATGCCGAGCGCCACCATTGCGATGTAGAGCGAGTCGGTGCCGTTGGCGCACGAGACGCAATATTTGCGCTCCATGGCCTGAGCGAACATCTGCTCGAACTTTTCCACATATGGGCCGCGGATGAACAAGGATTTCTCGATGACGTCGCTGATTGCAGCATCGATGTCGCTCTTGATGGTCAGATATTGAGCGTGAAGGTCGACGAAAGGAACTGAAGTATTCATATATTTACCAATTAGCTTTCCTGATCAGACGTGCCGGGTTTCCCGCGTAGACGCCCTCTTCGTTAATGTCTTTAGTGACGACAGCGCCGGCACCGATTACTACGTTGTTGCACACCGTGACCGGCAGGATGGTCGCGTTGCTGCCGATGGACACGTTGTCGCCGATCTTCGTGCTCTTCCAGAGCGACTTGTTACCGCGTGCAGGACCACCTGTCGCGAACAAATCATTGATGAACATGACGCCATGCCCGATAAAGCAATCCTTGCCGATATCCACGAGTTCGCAGATGAACGCATGCGATTGCAACTTGGTCCGGTCGCCGATGCTCACGTCGCGCTGGATTTCGACAAACGGACCGACGAAGACGTTGTTGCCGATCGAGCATCCGTACATGTTGACTGGATTAACGATGGTAACGTTTTCGCCGAACGAGACGTTATGGATGCCAGCCTCGCGAATCGTCGGCGCGGTCAATTGTTCCCCCCCAGTTTGCAATGCTGAGGACGGAAACGGAGGTGGACTTCCTTGCCGGTTTCGATCGACTCGTAAATTGCGTTGATCAGTTCGAGGCTCTTCCGGCCTTCGAGACCATCCACCAGGTGGCGGCTATTATTGCTGATGCTGTCGACCACATGTTCGTAATACGCCTGGTGCCCGAAGCCATATACATTCGGCGGATTGACCGAATATTGCTCCATGACGTGTTCATCGCCAGCTTGCGGCTCGACGAAGTGCCAGGTCTTCATCTTGTTTACCGCAAAGCCGGCGATCTCTACCGTCCCGCCCTCGCCGAGGATGGAAATCGATCCTTCCAGGTCTTTCGGTCGTGCAGCAGTAGTGGCCTCGATGACGCCAAGGGCACCGTTACGGAACTTGAGCGTGACCACAGCCGTGTCTTCCGCTTCGATGCGGGCCAAGGCGTTAACACTGCGCGCGAAAACACTGTCCACTTCGCCCATCATCCACTCGAGCATATCGACGTGGTGGCTGGCCTGATTCGTCAGCACGCCGCCGTCCATTGCCCAGGTACCGCGCCAAGGAGCCTGGTCGTAGTATTCCTGCGTCCTGCACCAGCGCACGCGCACGGTACCCAGCACGAGTTTGCCAAAACGGCCCTCTTCCATGGCGCTGCGCAGTTTTACGACCGGCACATTAAAACGGTTCTGCTTGACGACGAAAAGTTTGACGCCGGCATCGTCGCAGGCGCGAATCATCGCATCGGCATCGTCCAGCGTGAGCGCCATCGGCTTTTCAACGATGATGTGTTTCCCATGCCGGGCCAGTTCGACAACGTTCTTGGCGTGATTTCCACTCTCGGTCAGCACCACCACGGCGTCGATACCGCCGGCCAACATCATTTCGTGCATGTCGGTGTAATAAGGCACGGAGAACTGTTCGCCGATCGCCTTGGCTTTCGACTCGACAAGATCGCACACGGCAGCGAGACGCGCTCCCTCGATTTGTCCCAGTCCAAGCAATTCAGAATGCCTCTTGGCGATCCTGCCGCAACCCACGAGAGCAAAATTAAGCATGTTACGTCCTTTCAATTATTAAATTTTTTCGAACTGACAAATCGCGATTCTGCGATGTCGTCTCAGTCGCTGCCGAATAAATCGCGGGTGTAAACCTTGTGCTGAACATCGTCCAGCATGTCTGTTTGCCGGTTTGCGATAATCACGTCCGCTCGTTCCTTGAAAGCACCCAGATTTTGCACGACCGGCGAATTGAAGAAACTGTCCTCTTGCAAAGCCGGCTCGAAAATGATGACTTCGACGCCCTTGGCTTTCAATCGCTTCATCACGCCCTGGATACTGGAGGCTCTGAAATTGTCCGAACCGGTTTTCATTACCAGACGATAAATTCCAACGGTTTTTGGCTTTTGCCTGAGGATATCCGCCGCGATGAAATCCTTGCGCGTCGTATTCGACTCGACAATGGCGTGAATCAGGTTTTGCGGAACGTCTTGGTAGTTTGCGAGGAGCTGCTTGGTGTCTTTAGGCAGGCAATAGCCGCCATAACCAAAGCTGGGATTATTGTAGTGACTGCCGATGCGAGGATCCAGGCAGACCCCATCAATAATCTGGCGAGTATCCAGTCCGTGTGTCAATGCATACGTATCGAGTTCGTTAAAGTAGGCTACGCGCATCGCCAGGAATGTATTGGCGAACAGCTTGATTGCCTCGGCTTCGGTACTGTCGGTGAACAGCGTTGGAATGTCTTGCTTGATTGCACCGCCTTGCAGCAACGCTGCGAAAACCTGTGCCCGCTTGGAGCGCTCACCCACCACAATACGCGAAGGGTGAAGGTTATCCAACAAAGCCTTGCCTTCCCGCAAAAATTCAGGCGAGAAAATGATATTATCGACACCGAATTCCTGCCGCACCCTCTCCGTGTAGCCGACTGGAACCGTGGACTTGATCACCATCGTTGCCGTTTTATTGATAGCGAGAACGCTGCGAATCACCGATTCGATCGATTTAGTATTGAAGAAATTGGTTTCCGGATCGTAGTCGGTAGGCGTGGCAATAATGACGAAGTCTGCCCCGCCATAAGCCTCGTTCTGGTCCATCGTAGCTCGGAGATCGAGGTTTTTAGAAGCCAGGTACTCTTCTATTTCCTTGTCTTCGATCGGCGACTGCCGCCTGTTGAGCATGGCAACTTTTTCGGGAACGATGTCGAGCGCAACAACCTGATTATGCTGCGCCAACAAGATGGCATTTGAGAGACCTACATAACCGGTACCGGCAATGGCGATTTTCATATTTAAAGCCGCTAATTTTCTTCTTTATGCGCTCGATTTCACATCGCAGCACTCTGTTGACAATACTGTAAACTCCCGGCTTTTCAGCGTTTTACGCGTCCGAGTTGGGTTTTCAATTCCGCCCATTTCGCAGCATTTTTAGACGAGATGAGTGCCTTTTTCTTGGCCTCGACCACCAGCGCCCAGCACATGGCACCAATCACGGCAGTCAGCGTGGCCAGCAGAACCATCAAAGCACGTTTTGGCCTTGTTTTAAATTCCGGTTCGACAGCAGTGTCCAGAACTTGGATGATCGAAGGATCCTTTGCCTCATCGAGGCGCGCAACTTCGTATTGTTTTGCGATCGCCTCGTACAGCATCTGTTGATACTTCAGGTCGCGCAGCAGCTTGATGTTTTCGAGCCCGCCTTGTTTCTCCGAGGTGGTCAACTCGGAACCACTGCCGTTTTCGAGCCTCGAAAGTTCAGCGCGCATTTCGTTCAACTCTTCCTCTACCCGACGATATGACGGATTGTTAGAAGTCAGGAACGCACGCATCGAAGCAAGCTGAATTTCTTTCGCAGACAGTTGCGCTTTCAGCCGGGCGATGGTTTCGACGATGCCCTTGCTCTCGATGTCGACACTGATCACACCGCGTGTATCGAGCCTGCCTTTCAACGCCATCTCGGCTTTCGCAAGATTATCCTTGGCGGTTTCAAGCTGGCGTTCATAGAACAGGCGCCGCTGCGAAGCATCGGTTACGGCCATCAGCTTCATCAAGCGGAACAGTTCGCCCCCATACGCATTCGCCAAAGGTGCGACCAGTTGCCTGTTGGTGTCTTCGAATTCAATGACGATCAACCCGTCCTTTCCGGTCGTGATACTCGTACCTGCTTCAAGCAACTTTCGCGCTTTTTCCTGCGAATCGGTGTCGTAAGCTTTCTTCAAGGAAAACTGCGCGATCAGGCGATCGGCAACCGTCCTACTCCTCAACATGCCGACGTAAAGTTCGTTCGGGTTTTTTACACCAGCAGCGCCCGCTGCCGCACCGGCAACACCACCCAATTGAGACAACAGGGCGGCTGCGCTCGACTGGCTCTGCTGGGGTGGCAAAAGTTTAGTAGTGGCTTTGTAGACATTGGGCAGCGCCATACTCACGGCCGCGGAAAGAACCGCGGCGCCGAAGGTCACGGCTATGATTGCTTTCTTGTGTTTCGCCAGAGCGATCAGCAAATCGATCATCGCGCTCTCACCTTCAAGCGCTGAAGCATCGTGTTGACGATCCATGTTACCTATTTGATTCATGCTATATAGATGCCGTAATTGATTGGGCTAATCGGGTTAATTGCGAAGCGTTTTAATTGCGGCTGCGCCAAGTCCAAAGTTCGCAAGAATCTGGGTCCACTCGCGCGCACCTTGCGTAAATTTCGTCCAGGCAGTCTGCTTGTCCAGCTTCTCAGGCACCACGATCGTGTCTCCCGGCATGACCTCAAGACCACCGATCTTGCCGAAAAACCAACTTTGCGAGTCCTCCGACACTACGGTGCCGTCGACCCGCAGCACGAAGGTATTGTCGATGTCGGCATCCGCCGTCGTACCGGCCAGCTTCAGGTAATCCTTGACGCGGCTATTCGGCTTCCATAGCGGCGAAGCTTCGACATTGACGGCACCGAACACATGCACGAACGCCGGCTTCGACGGCACCACCAGGCGATCGCCGTTCTGCAGTGTCACCTGCGGCAGACGGGCAAACGAGCGCTCTTTCGGATCGAGACCGAAAGCGATACGGCCGGTCGGCTGCAGCTTGCGGAAACGTGCGATACGCTCTTCGGCAGTACGGCGCTCGCCTTCGAACTGGGCGGTCAGGGCCGCAGCCTCGGCCGAGTTCGCGCCACGCAAGTTCGCCAGTTGGCGCGACTGTTCACTGCGCAGCTGGGTTTCCAGGCGATCTGCCGCGCGCTGCAGGTTCGCCTGCTGCTCTTTCTTCACATCTTCACGGTAGAAGCCGGTACCGAACAGGTAGGCATTGCCTGTCGGGCCGCCCGCCTTGGCGATCAGGCTCTGCAGCGTATCGCCGGCAGTCATCTGATACACACCCGGCACCTTGACCTCGCCTTCGACGCGCACGAACACCTGGCGCTTGTCCATCGGCACCGCCACATCTTCCTGCGAGAAGATGGTCACAGTATCGCCCGGCTGCAGCTGGACGTTGTCCGCACCGTTCGGGTTGCTGAACACGGCGCCCAGGTTGAACGGGATCAGCTTGGTGCTCAGGTCGGCGCGGTTGACGCGCTCGACGACGGCGTAATCCCAGTTGATCGGGGCGATCAGGTTGCCGATGCGCGAAGCGATCTTTTCCGCGTCTTCGGTCGTGTCCTTTTCGAGGTCGCCGGCCGCCACCACATTGTTCTGACGCCTGGTCGACTCGCGGGTAATCAAGTATTCGCGGCTGGGGATCAAGTCGCTGACGCGCATGCCCTGCTTGAACGGCGCGCGCACCGGCTGGTCGACGTTACCTCGCAGGATCACGGCGTTCGAGAAATCCGGGGTGATCGAGGTCACGTTGAGCACGTCGCCATTCTTCAGCGGACGCTGCAGGCCTTCAGTGTTCAGCGCAAACTCTTCCACGCTGCGCGGATGGCTCCTGGTCGGATCGATGCGCTCGAGGTAGGCACGGCGCGGATCGGCCACTACCGGCAAGCCGCCGGCGACATCCAGCAGGGAAGCGACGCTGTCGCTGCTGTTCTTCAGTTCGTAGATCGCCGGGCTGTTGACCTTGCCGACCAGCGCCACATAGCCGCCCGCCGGTGGGATGTAGATAGTGTCGCCGTCCAGCAGCTTGATGTCGGCCGACTTGTCGCCCTTGGCGATGAAGGAATACAGGTCCAGCTCCGCCGCGACCTTGCCGCCGCGCTTGACCTGCACGCGGCGCATGCTGCCGTTGGCGTTCGGACCGCCGCTTGCAAACAGCGCGGTCACCAGGGTCGACAGGCTCGACACGGTATAGGTGCCCGGACGGCTGGCCTGGCCCACGACGTACACGGTGATCGCGCGCAACTGGCCGAAATTGACGCTGACCGTCACACCCTTGTACAAGCGCGCCACGGCATTGCGGATCACGCTTTCGGCATCGCCGGCCTTGACGCCTGCCAGCACCACCGAACCGATGGTCGGGATATTGATCGTGCCATTACGGTCGACGGTGGCGCGGAAATCGATATCGATCGTACCCCAGCCGCGGATCATCAATTCGTCGCCCGGACCCAGCGGATAATCGCTGGGGACCGGCGAATTCAGGATAGGCGCGAAAGTCGACGGCGCATTGGCGAAGAATTCGGAACCGAAAATCGGCAATACCCTGCCGGTATTATCTGCGATGAATTTCTGGAATTCGCTCAAGGGCGCGTTTTGCTCAGCCATTTGCTTCTGAAGCTGGCGAGCATCCACACCATTGGCCGGCGCCTCAAAACGGCCGGCCTGGTTCATACCATTCGCTGCCGCACGGCCTTGCCCCTGAGCTTGACCGCTTGCCAGACCTGCCGCCGTGTTGGTGATCGACAGCTTGCGGGGCGCCGCAGACGCGGGCGCGACTGCCGAGTCAGCAACGGACGAGGGCGTCTCCTGGCTAAACATATCGGCCTTGCTGGCCTCCTGTGCAGAAGCGGTAATAGCGGTCACTGCCAGCGCGGCGGCTGTAAAACTCTTGTTGAACTTGAACATTGGTCTTGGAAGGGATGGGGCGTGGACGCGATTCAAACAGCCTGCCATTTTACCCGAGGGCAATGGGGATAGGAACCCTTTTGTTGTCTCCGTTTCCACTCAATTCGTCGCCATGGATGTGGAATTCGGCATATTCACCACAATCGAAATACCCCTTCGATGGGGGATTGGCAAGAGCGCAAAACACTCTTTGTTTACCTATGGATAGATTGAACCTGCAGATGCAACACCGCGTGACTTTTGGTGAGATTGTGAACAATTACCATAATCACACTCCAATTAACAGAACACCACATACGTTGAAATCTAATTAATATGAATAGACGATCTGATATAAAGAAATTTATTTCGATTTGCCTAGCATTTGCAACAATTTCACACTCGGCATATGGCGCAAGCGATAACGCCGAAGCCCGAGCCGCGATCGCCGAAGCCGAACGCGCCGAACTCCTCGCCCGCCTGCCGCCCTCCTCCATCAAGCCGCTCCAGGGCAGCATCGACACGAAGCAGTTCGGCGCCGCCGGCCTGGTCCAGGCCTTCGATCTGGCCAAAGACCTGGCGCACGAGATCTGCACCGCCCTCCCCGCCGACCGCAAGACCGCCATCTATGAACCCGCCGCCACCCAGGGCATCCTGGCCGCGCGCCAGGTCGTCGATGCCATCGAGCGCCTGAAGGATGACCTGACGAAGCAGAACAAGGCGCTGCAGCAGGTGATCGAGGCGCACACGCCGCAGGGCAGCAGCGCCGCCATCGCCTTTACCCTGCTTACGGCGGTGCCGGCCACGCTCAAAGCGGGCGCCGACCTGTCCTCGCTGTTCAAGAGCGATGTGTCCGTGCAGGGCATGGCCTATGGCGAGGGCGCGAGGAGCCTGTTCGCGACCCTATTGGCGCGTGCATGTCCAGGCAAGATCAATAGACTAGGCGCGGGCTACCTGGGTGAGCTGGATGGCAGGCAGTACACCTCCCTGCTCTCGCGCGTACGTGCGCTGGCGGCTCAGCGCGGCGAGTTCGCGCAGCGGATCGGCGCCGTCGACCGCCTGGCGGATGCGACCAAGGGCGAGGAGAAGCGCGAGCTGGCGGCGGTGGCGTCGGGCGCCGGCGCGCTGCTGAAGACCGTCGACGCCTTCATCGATTCGCTCAATGCCGGCGAGACCGGTGATCGTAGCCCTTTATATAACGCCGCGCGCTACCTGGGCTATGCGGCACGCACCGAGGGCATGCTGTTGCTGGATTTCGATTTGCGGCTGGAGGGGATGACGATCGTGAAGGATTCGCTGTTCACGGGGCAGAAACTGCGACTGTCCGGCGTGGCCTTCCTCTGGTACCGGGTGCACGAGCCGGATGGGACGCTGCGCATCGCGGATGCGGCGCGCAGGATTTCACGGCCAGTGGAGGTGGATTTACGGGGCGAAGAAGTGAGCGGCGAGTTTTGGAGTGAATCGCGTGGGCACGGGGTGCCCACCCTACATTAGCGTTCCAGACGTTTTACTTTTTGCTCGATCGCCCCGAAAATCGACTTGCCCTTCTCGTCCAGCATCTCGATGCGGATCGTGTCCCCGAAGCGCATGAACTGCGTCACTGGCTGGCCGAACTCGATCGTCTCCAGGCAGCGCTGTTCGGCGATGCACGAGTAGCCGCGCGATGTGTCCTTGTTCGACACCGTTCCCGAGCCGATGATGCTGCCGGCGCGCGCGTTGCGGGTCTTGCAGAGGTGGGCGATCAGCTGCGGGAAGTTGAAGACCATGTCGACGCCGGCATCCGGCTGGCCGACCAGGCGCTCGTTCCAGGTCGAGCGCAGCGGCAGGTGGACTTTGCCGCCCTTCCAGGCATCGCCCAGTTCGTCCGGCGTCACCGCTACCGGCGAGAAGCCGGTCGCCGGCTTCGACTGGAAGAAGCCGAAGCCCTTCGCCAGCTCGGCCGGAATCAGGTTGCGCAGCGAGACGTCGTTTGCCAGCATCAGCAGGCGGATCTGCTGGTGCGCTTCATCCGGGGTCGCGCCCATCGCCACGTCGCCGGTGATCACCGCCACTTCCGCCTCGAAATCGATGCCCCACTCCTCGTGCGCGAGCACGATGTCGTCGGTCGGGCCGATAAAGTCGTCGCTGCCGCCCTGGTACATCAGCGGGTCTTCCCAGAACGAGGCCGGCATCTCGGCGCCGCGCGCCTTGCGTACCAGTTCGACGTGGTTGACGTAGGCCGATCCGTCCGCCCACTGGTAAGCGCGCGACAGCGGCGCCATGCAGCGCGCCGGGTCGAAGTCGAAGGGACGGCGGGTGCGCCCTGCATTCAGCTCCTCGTACAGCGCCTGCAATTGCGGGGCGATGAAGGCCCAGTCGTCGAGGGCGGCTTGCAGGGTCGGCGCGATGCCGTCGGCGATATGGGCGGTTTTCAGGTCACGCGAGACGACGGCCAGCTGGCCGTCGCGCGATCCATCCTTGATGGTGGCAAGTTTCATCTCGCCATTGTAATGCAGCTCAGAATGTACCGAGCAGGCCGATACCGACCACGTTCTGGTAGTAGTTGTAGTCGATCAGGCTCTGGCCGTAACCCGAGAAGTACTGCGCATAGCCCTTGAAGTGGCCGGCCAGCGGGAATGCCCAGCTGAGCTGGACGGCGCCGCGGTTGGTCGAGAAGTTCCGGCGCAGCAGGGCCGAATAATCGTGGCCATTGTTGCGATAGGTGACGTTCAGGTCGCCGCGGCCCATGTAGTCGACGATATCCGGATTGTTATCCTCGCTGGCCGATTCGTTGACCCGTTTCCAGACGCGGCCGAGCACCGTGAAGCCGGCGCGTTCCAGGCCGACCTGGGCGTAATACCGGTTCCAGCTGCGCGACAGTGTCGACGCCTGCCCGTTCGACTGGTGCACCACGCCGAGGTTGAGGAAGCTCGCGTGCATGCCGAGCACGTCGAAGTTCAGCGGCGTCACCGCCATCAGCTCGGGCTGGTAATTGGTTTCGCGGAAGGGGCTGGAAGCCTGGCGGTTGCCGGCCTGCCAGAAGCTGTTCTGGGTGTAGCCGAACCAGAGGTCGACCGGCTTCTTCGCGATGCCTTCCACCAGCTTGGCCTTGAAGCTCAGCTGGTACACCAGTTCGTTGTGCGCCAGGTCGGTGTTGAAGTCGGCGAGGTCGCGGAAGGGCCGGTAAGGCTCGTTGTTCGGATGCGCCGTGCGCGTGATCATCAGGTAGTTCACGTTGTGCGGCCGGAAATTGAAGACGCCGCGTCGGTGCTCCTGGTCCAACTCCCAGTGGTCGGCCAGGCTGAAGCCGCGAATCTTTTCCGGCGACAGGTCGAGCGAGGCCTGGACTTCGCGATCGACCTCAACTTTGGCGACCGCGGGCGCCGTTGCCGCATCGGTGGCCGGGGTCGTGTTGACCCCGGCCAGGCGGTCATAGCAGGCAAGGCGCACGACGGCGTCCGCGATGCGTGCGCAGCCGGAGATGTCGGGAGCGCCCTGCTGGGCCAGGGCCGGATTGATGACGAGGAGTGTTAAAACGGAGAGATATTTATATGATTTCGTAGGCATGAGTCGTTATCTTGGTGACAAGCACTGAGATGACGAGTGTCGCGGAAATGCCTCAACTACGTCGCACGGCAGCCTCCGGCGTGACTTATGCTGGCACCAGCAGATCCAGCTGCGCCTGCTCCAGGAAACACCACTCCCCTTCCTTCAAGCCCAGCGCCTCCAGCGTCAGGCCGCCGATCTGCGAACGATGCAGTGCCAGGCAATGATTGCCCGCAGCCGCCAGCATGCGCTTGACCTGGTGGTACTTGCCCTGCTCCAGCACGATCTCGAGCTGGTGCTCGCCGCGCTGGATGCAGGTCACGGCCGCCAGCGGCGCCGGCTCGTCGTGCAGCTGGACGCCGCCCAGCAGCTGGTCCACCAGAGCCTGCGTCACCGGCTCCTGGGTCGTTGCCTGGTAGACCTTGGGCACGTGGCGTTTCGGCGAGGACTGGGCGTGGATGAAGGGGCCGTCGTCCGACATCAGCAGCAGTCCGGTGGTGTCGTGGTCGAGGCGGCCGACCGGCTGCACTTCGCGCCAGGTAAATTGCTCAGGCAACAGGGTCAGCACGCCCGGATGGTGGCTGGGCTTGCGCGAACATTCGAAGTTGGCCGGCTTGTAGAGGGCGATGTAGACGCGTTCGCGGTACACCCATTCCTCGTCGAATACGGTCAGGACCAGGCCGTCGGTCTCGACCGTCGTCTTGTAATTGTCCAGGACTTCGCCATTGATGGCGACGTCGCCGTCCTCGATCAGGGCGCGGCAGTATTTGCGCGTACCGAAGCCTTGCGATTGCAGGATGCGGTCTAGGGATAATTTGCTCATGGGCCGCGACTTTAACAGAACCGATGTGTATGGCAAAGCTCAGTTGGTTCCACAGTTTGAATCAGCGGCAAGAACACGTTTGACACAGCTCAAGAGCGTCGCGAATCCTGTTGTTACACTGAAACCTCATTAGGAATCGACCTACAAATTTTAAGCGTAGGACTACGACTACATAAGAGAAATGAGGATAAAGTGCATATCGATCAGCATCCAAACCGCGAACCCTACCCGCTGAGGACGAGCCCGAGCCGCTATTACCGGCCCGCAGAAGAGTACGCCGCCGTGTTTCCGACCCGCCTCGCCCTTGCGCGCTGGACGCGGGGCGGCGACATCCCGCATGTCTTCTCGTCCACCCGACACATATCCATGCGTGCCGCGTGGTATGCCCAGGCCCAGCGCCAGTTCCAGGCCTGGCTCGAGGATGGCGGTTTTCATGCTGAGTAAATGAAAACGACGGCTTTCGCCGTCGTTTCCTCCCATTGCGGGATCCAACCTGAGGAATGAAGTTCACTCGATACCGCACGTATGCGGGTCTGTAGTTGTAAGCTACAAAACAACTATAGACGACACTCCCGAAGTTTCAAGGCGAATATTGATTGATCAGCGCAGGCTGGGAACAGCTCCACGGTAAACCGACTTCACTGCGCCCGCGCCGACCGAAGCGCCGAATTTTTTCAGCACGCGCTCAGGCAGGCCTTCGTGGGCGGTGTAGTCGATGATGTCCTCGGCCTTGACCACGTCGCGGGCCACGGTGTCGACCGTGCCGAAACCGTCGGCCAGGCCCATCTCGACCGCCTTGGCGCCGGTCCAGTACAGACCGGAGAAGATTTCCGGGTTTTCCTTCAGGCGCTTGCCGCGGCCGGCGCGCACCACGGAAATGAATTGCTCGTGGATTTCGTTCAGCATGGCCAGCGCGTGCTGCTTCTGCTTGTCCGATTGCGGGCTGAACGGATCGAGGAAGCCCTTGTTCTCGCCGGCCGTCAGCAGGCGGCGCTCGACGCCCAGCTTGTCCATCAGGCCGGTAAAGCCGAAGCCGTCCATCAGCACGCCGACCGAGCCGACGATACTCGCCTTGTTGACATAGATCTTATCGGCCGCCGCCGCAATGTAATAGCCGCCCGAGGCGCAGATCTCGTCCACCACCACGTACAGCGGCTTGTTCGGATAACCCTTCTTGAGGCGCTGGATCTCGTCGACGATGATGCCGGCCTGCACCGGGCTGCCGCCCGGGCTGTTGATGCGCAGCACCACCGCGGCCGAGCCGGCATCGGAGAAGGCCTTGTTCAGGGACGGGATCACGGTGTCGGCGGCGCCGCTGCCTTCATCGTCGATGGTGCCGTCGATCTCGATCAGGGCGGTG
The DNA here is from genome assembly GCF_059418525.1 of Telluria sp. GW821-FHT07G12. Classification (NCBI taxonomy): domain Bacteria; kingdom Pseudomonadati; phylum Pseudomonadota; class Betaproteobacteria; order Burkholderiales; family Oxalobacteraceae; genus Telluria; species Telluria sp. GW821-FHT07G12. The sequence goes on from NZ_JBWKQA010000001.1 coordinate 779,045, forward strand.
TGGCGGCCCAGCGATTCGATGTCGGAGCCGGTGTTGAAGTCGAAATAGGCCCAGATCGCGAACAATGCCAGCAGCAAGAAGGAAAATTTGAAGAAGATTCCCCAGCGCCGCGCAGCCCGCTGCTCCCGCACCGTGGCGAACACGAGCCGTTCGAGGGTTTCGCGCTCCCAGTTGCGAACGGTGCCCGGGCCGTCGTTGGCTTTCTGATTCTCGTTGCTGTTGTTTTCGCTCATAAATGTCTGCTTGATTTACTTCGGCGGCTGGAAATGCTGGTCCGGCTGCCAATAGACGCCATCCCCCGCTTCGCGCACGGCGATCGGGCGCAGCCTGCCGCCCCTGCATGGCCCACCGGTGCAGACGCCGGTTTCGGGCACATAAATCGCGCCATGCGTCGAACACATCAGGTACAGCTTGCTCGACTCGAAGAACTCACCCTTGAACCAGTCCAGCTCGATCGGAACGTGGGCGCAACGGTTCAGGTAGCCATAGACCTTGCCGCCATAACGCACCACGAAACCGGTCGCTTCATCTCCATACGCGAGGACGGGAAAGCGCACGCCATTGCCGCCGTCGACCAAGGCATCGGAGCCGCAGATGAAGACTTCGCTCGCCTCGCTCATGCGTTCTCGATCAGCCACTGATGGAGTTCCGGCACGTTCTTTGCCGTGAAGATCGGGTGACATGCCTGCAGTTGCTGCACAGGATGCGCGCCGTACTCGACCGCGATGCCGGCAGCGCCTGCATTGTTGGCCATGAGCAAGTCATGCGTTGTGTCGCCGATCATAACGGTACGACGCATGTCCTGCCCCAGTTCCCTTGTCAATTCTTGCAACATTGCAGGATGGGGCTTGGAAAATGTCTCGTCCGCGCAACGGGTCGCATCGAAGGTCGATAGCAGGCTGCAAGCGTTCAGCGCACGGTTCAGGCCGACCCGGCTCTTGCCGGTCGCGACCGCCAGGAAATAGCCGAGCTGCGAGAGCTCTTCCAGCATGGCCGGCACGCCCTTGAACAGGACCAGTTCGTGGTCTTTTGTCAGGAAATGGTAGCGATATCGCTCCACCATGCGCGGATACAGGGCCGGATCGATGTCCGGCATGACCGCCTGCATGGCTTCCGACAGGCCGAGCCCGATCACATGCGCGGCCGCGGCATCGCTGGGAACGCCGAGGCCGAGGTCCTTGGCGGCCGACTGTATACATTTGACGATGGTGGCGGTGCTGTCCATCAGCGTGCCGTCCCAGTCAAAGACGATCAGATCGAATTGCTTGCGTGACATTATGAGTGTTTGCCTGTTGGTTGCCCCAAGCTTACCAAGAAACGCTCGCACTCCGCCGGAAGCGGCGCCGTCAGGGTCATCGGTTTGCCGGTTTCCGGGTGCTGGAAGGTGATCCGGTACGCGTGCAGGAACATGCGCTTGAGGGCGCCGCGCGCGTCGTTTGCCTTCTGAAGCTGCTTGTTCAATGCAAAATCGCCGTATTTCTCGTCCCCTAGAATGGGGAAACCGCTCGAGGCCAGGTGCACGCGGATCTGGTGCGTGCGCCCGGTCTTGAGCTCGGCTTCGAGCAGGGCGAAGTCCTGCCACTTGCGCAGCAGGTTGAACACGGTATGTGCTTCCTGGCCACCGGCCTGCACCACCACGCGGCGCTCGCCGTCAGCGGTCGTGAATTTGTGCAGGGGCAGCTTGACGTGCTGGCGCGGATTGGTCCAGTTGCCGCTCACCAGGGTCAGGTAGCGCTTGTCGGTCGTTCCTTCCCGCATCTGGTCGTGCAGGTGGGTCAGGGCCGAACGCTTCTTGGCCAGCAACAGCAATCCCGAAGTTTCGCGGTCGAGGCGGTGCACCAGTTCCAGGAACTTGGCCTGCGGACGCGCCGCCCGCAGCTGTTCGATGACGCCGTACGACACGCCCGAGCCGCCATGCACGGCAACGCCGGCCGGCTTGTCGATGACGAGCAGGTGGCTGTCCTCATGGACGATGGCGAACTCGGCGCCGGGCACGGGGACGCTGCCGGCAGCCTTCTCGGCAATGCGGATCGGCGGAATCCGCACCACATCGCCGGCTTGCAGGCGGTACAACTGATCGATACGTCCTTTGTTCACACGCACTTCGCCGGAGCGGAGGATGCGGTAAATATGGCTTTTCGGGACACCTTTACAGACGCGCAGCAGGTAGTTGTCGATGCGCTGTCCAGCTTCTTCTTCGGCGATCGTTACAAGCTGGACAGAATTCTTCTCTAAGTCCTTCATTTTGAATATATAATCGACAGGCGGCGGTCAAACCTCTGCAGGTGTAAGAATTAAAACGATATTTTACACAGGGGCGCCTTCGTCGGCCCCGCAATAATGCGAATTCGATGAAGAAAAAGTGTACGCACGGTCTTGTGAGTATCAGGGTTGCACCGCAGTTGTAATCGGGTAGCGCACAGGACTGCAGGATTGGATTGTTTGGAATCTTAAGGATAAGTACCGGCAAGCCGGCTTTTTCGGCTCGCCGGGTGATGGCGTCGATAACGCTTGTCGTTTGCGCCGGACCCGCTGTAAGGTGCCCTCGAGGAACCCGCAGGCCAAGGCTGATAGATCGCCTGGTCCAGGTTCCCGATCCGGCCGCCTCGCGGTCTGGCTGAGGTCGCTGTTAGCACCCGCCCCCCAGGCCCTTGCGCCGCCCTGACCGGGCCGCGCCGGCCGAACAAGGTTGCGGCGTGCGCGCGACAATGACGTTCGATGCCATTTGCGCCCTGTGGCCGGCAATGCCGTGCCACACCCCGGGCATACCACCGCCAACACTCCCCTCCCCGCGTACGTTTCTAGCAATTACAACGGTCTACGGGCCGCGGAGTTAATAAAAATGAAACGTATGTTGTTTAACGCTACGCAGCAAGAGGAGCTGCGCGTAGCGATTGTCGACGGCCAAAAACTGATCGACATCGATATCGAAACCGCTGGTCGCGAACAGCGCAAATCGAATATCTACAAAGGTGTCATTACCCGCATCGAACCCTCCCTTGAAGCCTGCTTCGTCAGCTACGGCGAAGACCGCCACGGTTTCCTCCCCTTTAAAGAAGTCGCCCGCTCTTATTTCCGTGATGGTGTCGATGTCCGCAATTGCACCATCAAGGAGGCACTGCGCGAAGGCCAGGAAATCATGGTCCAGGTGGAGAAAGAGGAGCGCGGCAACAAGGGCGCGGCACTGACCTCCTTCATTTCGCTGGCCGGCCGCTACCTGGTCCTGATGCCGAACAATCCGCGTGGCGGCGGCGTTTCGCGCCGCGTCGAAGGCGAAGAGCGCCAGGAACTGCGCGAGACCATGGACAAGCTGGACCTGCCGCAAGGCATGTCGGTGATTGCCCGCACTGCCGGCATCGGCCGCACGGTCGAAGAACTGCAGTGGGACCTGAACTACCTGATGCAACTCTGGCGCGCGATCGAAGGCGCCGGCAAATCGGCCCCCGGCCCCTTCCTGATCTATCAAGAGTCCTCGCTGGTCATCCGCGCCATCCGCGACTACTTCCAGCCCGACATCGGCGAAGTCCTGATCGACACCGACGAGATCTTCGACCAGGCCCAGCAGTTCATGAGCCACGTGATGCCCGACATGGCGCACCGCGTGAAGCGCTACACCGACGATGTCCCGCTGTTCTCGCGTTTCCAGATCGAACACCAGATCGAGACCGCGTACTCGCGTACCGTCCCGCTGCCGTCGGGCGGCGCGATCGTGATCGACCACACCGAAGCCCTGGTTTCCATCGACGTCAACTCGGCGCGCGCGACCCGCGGCTCGGACATCGAAACCACCGCCTTCAACACCAACTGCGAAGCGGCCGACGAAGTGGCCCGCCAGCTGCGCCTGCGTGACCTGGGCGGCCTGATCGTGATCGACTTCATCGACATGGAAGTCGCCAAGAACCAGCGCGAAGTCGAACAGCGCCTGAAGGACGCCCTGCACCATGACCGTGCACGCGTCCAGATGGGCAAGATCTCGCGCTTCGGCCTGATGGAACTGTCGCGCCAGCGCCTGCGTCCGTCGCTGTCGGAAGGCTCGCACGTCACCTGCCCGCGCTGCTCGGGCACCGGCCACATCCGCGATACCGAATCCTCCGCCCTGCAAGTCCTGCGCATCATCCAGGAAGAGGCGATGAAGGAGAATTCGGCCGCGATCCACGTGCAAGTGCCGGTCGACGTCGCCGCATTCCTGCTGAACGAAAAGCGCGGCGAAGTGCTGAAGATCGAGAACCGTCACCGCATCACGGTCATCCTGATCCCGAACAAGCACCTCGAGACCCCGCACTACAAGCTCGAGCGCATCAAGCACGACGATCCGCGCCTGGAAGACGCCGCCTCCAGCTACACGATGGCGGAGTCGGCCGATACCGACATGGCCTACGCCAAGCGCCAGAAGGAAGAAGCCAAGCCGCGCCAGGAAGCCGTGGTCAAGACCATCACCCCGGCCCAGCCGGCGCCGGTGGTCGAACGCCAGGCCGTCAAGGCCGAGGCAGCCCCTGCCGCTGCCGCCGCTCCGGCCGCGCCTATCGTGCAGCCGCCGGCGGAACAAGGTTTCTTTGCCAAGCTGCGTAATTTCTTCTTCGGCACCCCGGTTGCCATGACCCCGCCGCCGGCCCCGGCCGCAGCGCCGGTCAAGCCGGCCGAACCGGCACCGGCAGCCGAGCGTGGCGAACGCAACCGTGGCCAGCGCAACGGCCGTGGCGGCCGCACCGGCACCGGCAAGGGCCGTGAGCGCGAGGACCGCGAACAGGTCGCGAAAGGCGCACCGGTCGATGAGACCGCCAAGCCGGTCGACGCCGAAGGCAAGCCGGCACGCCAGCCGCGCAAGCCGCGTGAACCGCGCGAAGCCCGCGAGCCGCGCGAGACCCGCGATCAGGCACAAGCCGAGCTGCAAGCCCAGCTGGCGCCGCGCGCCGAGCGTGCGGAAAAAGCCGAGCGTCCGGAACGCGCCGAGCGTGCCGAACGCCAGCCGCGCCAGCCGCGTGAGCGTGCCGAGCGCGCGCCGGTTGCCGAGGTGAAAACCGACGAACTGAACGTGGTCCAGGCGACCGCCGCCACCGGCGTCGCGGTCGCATCGACCGGCCCGACCGGCGAGCAGGAAACCGCTCAGGATCAAGCCATGAAGACTGTCGCCTCGACCGGTCCGAGCGGCGAGGAGCTTGACGCCGAAGGTGGCGACGAGCCGCGCCGCCGCCGTCGTCGTGGTGGCCGCAACCGTAACCGCCGCGACCGCGACGGCAACGATATCGTCGACAACGAAAGCGGTGAAGAAGGCGCACCGGCCTTCGCGCCGGTGGCCGACGAGGAAGCCGCCAAGTTCCAGGCCGAGTCCAAGGCTGCGAAGACCAGGGGCGCCAAGCCGGCCAAGGCTGCCACGCCGGGTCCGTGGCCCTTCCCGACCGCTGCGTCCGTGAAAGCCGCTGCCGATAAAGCCGCTGCCGACAAGGCTGCCGCCGAACAGGCCGCCGTCCAGGCGCGTGCCGAGGAAGCTGCCGCCGCTGCGCTGCAAGCTGCTGCCGAAAAAGCTGCCGCCGAGATCGCGACCGCATCGAGCCAGGGTCCGTGGCCGTTCCCGACCTCGCAGTCGGTGGCCGATGCCGCTGCCCGTGCTGCTGCCGCTCAGGCGCCGGCTGCTCCGGCTGCTCCGGCTCCTGCTCCGGTCGCCCCGGCCCCTGCTCCGGTTGCTGCCGCTCCGGCTCCAGTTGCCGCCGCTCCGGTTGCACCAGCTGCACCGGCGCCGGTTGAAGCCGCTGCTCCGGTTGCCGCTCCGGCACCGCAGCCTGTCGTGATGCCGGCACCGGTTGCGCCGGTTGCACAGGCGCCGGCCGCCGATCTGGGTGAAGTGCTCGCCCAGGCCGGCCTGCAACTGGCTGCCACCGATCCGGAAAAACTGCGCGCCGCACAGGAAGCGGCTGCCCAGTCCCAGCAGCCGGTCCGTCTGGGCCGCGCCCGCAAGGTTGTGGCGCCGCCGGCGCAGGAGCCGCTGATCCAGGTCGATACGACGCGTCAGTAAGCTGGTTCGAGCTGCCGCCGTGCAGCTTGTGAGAAAGGGGGAGCTTCGGCTCCCCTTTTCTTTGCGTGTAAGATAAGCAACCCTAACGCTCATCCATATCGACGTGCCACCTGCTCCCACCTTTCGCACCGCCCTGCGCTACTGGCTCAAGCTCGGCTTCATCAGCTTCGGCGGTCCCGCCGGCCAGATCGCGATGATGCACGCCGAGCTGGTCGAGCGGCGGCGCTGGATCTCGGAGCAGCGCTTCCTGCACGCGCTCAACTACTGCATGCTGCTGCCGGGTCCGGAGGCAACCCAGCTGGCCGTCTACATCGGCTGGCTGCTGCATCGCACGGCCGGCGGCATCGCGGCCGGCGTGCTGTTCGTGCTGCCCTCGCTGCTGATCCTGATCGCGCTGTCCTGGACCTACATGGCTTACGGTCACCTGCCCGCCATCGCCGGGATCATGAACGGCATCAAGCCGGCGGTGGTCGCCATCGTGCTGGGCGCGGCCTGGCGCATCGGCAGCCGCACCATCCGCAACGGCCTGCTGGCCGCGATTGCCGCCTGCGCCTTCGTCGCCATCGCCGTGCTCGAGCTGCCCTTCCCGCTGATCGTGCTGGGCGCGGCGCTCGCCGGTTTGATTGGCGGACGGCTGCGCCCCGCCCTGTTCCAGCTCGGCGGCGCGCATGCCGGCGCCGGCAAGTCCTACGGGCCGGCACTGATCGACGACGACACGCCCACGCCCGCGCACGCCCGCTTTTCCTGGGCAGGGCTGACGCGGGTGGCGCTGGCCGGCATCGGCCTCGGCCTGGCGGCCTGGCTGCTGCTGGCGGCGCTCTACGGCCCCACGGGTGCGCTGGCCCGGATGGGCTGGTTCTTCACCAAGGCCGCGATGATGACCTTCGGCGGCGCCTACGCGGTGCTGCCCTATGTCGTGCAAGGGGCTGTTCACCATTACGGCTGGCTGAGCGCGGGCCAGATGATCGACGGCCTGGCACTGGGCGAAACCACGCCCGGCCCCTTGATCATGATCGTGGCCTTCGTCGGCTTCGTCGGCGGCTGGACCCATGCGCTGTTCGGACCGGATGCGCTGTTCGCCGCCGGCGCGGCGGGAGCGGCGGTGGCGACCCTGTTCACCTTCCTGCCGTCCTTCGTCTTCATCCTGGCCGGCGGGCCGCTGGTCGAGTCCACGCGCGGCAATGTGCGCATGACGGCGCCGCTGACGGCGATCTCGGCGGCGGTGGTCGGCGTGATTGCGAGCCTGGCCGTGTTCTTCGGCGGGCAGGTCTTCCTGGCGGGCGGCAAGCCGCACTGGCAGGCGATCGCGATCGGCATTACTGCCACGGTCGCCCTGCTGCGCTACAAGGTCGGCACTATCCCGCTGATCCTCGCCTGTGCGCTGGCTGGCCTCGTGCTATCGTATTGGCATGTCTGAAAAAATCATCATGCTCGGCGACGCCCGCTCTCCGGCGATGCCGATCCCGGCGGATCTGCAGGCGCCGACAGGGCTGCTGGCCGACGCGCTCGGCCGGCCCCTGCACGACCTGCGCATCTCGGTCACGGACCGCTGCAACTTCCGCTGCGTCTACTGCATGCCGAAGGAAGTCTTCGACAAGAACTACGCCTACCTGCCCCACTCCTCGCTGCTCAGCTTCGAAGAGATCACGCGGGTGGCGCGCCTGTTCATTGCCCACGGCGTCGAGAAGATCCGCCTGACCGGCGGCGAACCGCTGCTGCGCAAGGACCTCGAGCGCCTGGTTGCGCAACTGCGCACGCTGGACACGCCCTCCGGCCGACCGCTCGACCTGACCCTCACCACCAACGGCTCGCTGCTGGCGCGCAAGGCCAGAGCCCTGAAGGACGCCGGCCTGGACCGCGTCACGGTCTCGCTCGACGCCATCGACGACGACGTCTTCAAGCGCATGAACGACGTCGACTTCGCGGTCTCCGACGTCCTCGAAGGCATCGATGCCGCGCATGCCGCCGGCCTCGGCCCGGTCAAGGTCAACATGGTGGTCAAGGGCGGCATGAACGACGCCCAGATCCTGCCGATGGCGCGCCACTTCAAGGGCTCGCCGACCATCCTGCGCTTCATCGAATACATGGACGTGGGCGCCTCGAACGGCTGGAACATGGACGAGGTGATCCCGTCCAGCGAAGTGGTGCGACGCATTTCCGCCGAGATGCCGCTCGAACCGATCGACGCCAACTACGCGGGCGAGACCGCGGCGCGCTGGCGTTACGTGGACGGCAGCGGCGAAGTTGGCATGATCTCGAGCGTGACCCAGGCCTTCTGCCACGACTGCTCGCGCATCCGCCTGTCCACCGAGGGCAAGCTGTACACCTGCCTGTTCGCGACCCGCGGCCACGACCTTCGCGCCCTGCTGCGCGAGGGCCGTAGCGACCTCGAGATCCAGTCTTCCATCGCTCAGCTGTGGAGCCGGCGCGCGGACCGCTACTCCGAAACGCGCACGATCAACACGGAAGGCCTGTCGCGCGACGGCGCTGCGAAGAAAATCGAAATGTCTTACATCGGTGGTTAATAAATAAAATGAACACTGCATCGATCAGCGGCCTGGTCCTGGCCGGCGGACGCGGCACGCGCATGGGCAGCGTCGACAAGGGCTTGCAGGCTTTCGGCGGCTCGACCATGGTGGCGCACGTGCTGGAACGCCTGCGCCCGCAGGTGGCCAGCGTTGCCATCAACGCCAACCAGAACCTGGATGCCTACGGCGCCTTTGGCGTACCGGTGTGGCCGGACGATACGCCGGGCTTTGCCGGTCCGCTGGCCGGACTGGAAGCGGGCCTGCGCCGCTGCGGCACCGAGTATCTGCTGACTGCGCCCTGCGATTCGCCCTTCCTGCCTGTCGACCTGGCCGAGCGTCTGCTGGCTGGACTGCAGTCGGCCGGCGCCGACCTGGCGCTGGCGGTGACCGAAGAGAACGGCCTGCGCCAGCCGCATCCGGTGTTCTGCCTGGTGAAGGCGGACAAGGCGGAAGTTTTATCGGCGTATCTTGCGGCCGGCGGACGCCGCATGGATGGCTGGTACCCGCAGATCAAGGTGGCCGAGGTGCTGTTCGAGGATGCCGCGGCCTTCCGCAATATCAATACCCGCGACGAGCTGCAAGCGCTGGATCCCGCGCGGCCCCTGAAACTGGCCGAAGTCGTGAGCTGCCTTTCCGCCTACGACCCGGACGCCCTGCCGGTGCGCGACGCCCAGAAGATCATCCGCGATTTCGTCGCGCCCGTGCGCGCGACGGAACAGGTGGCGCTGCGCGCTGCGCTGGGACGCGTGCTGGCGGCGGACATCGTCTCGACTATCAACGTGCCGGCACACGACAATTCGGCGATGGATGGCTATGCGCTGCGCGGCGAGGATTTATCGCTCGATGCCGACGTTCGCCTGCGCGTGATCGATACCGTGTATGCGGGCCGTGCATCCTCTGCGGTTCCTGCAAAAGGCGAATGCATGCGCATCATGACCGGCGGCGTGATGCCGGCCGGCTGCGACAGCGTGGTGCCGCAGGAATTCGTTCGTGAAGAGGACGGCCTCATCTTCATGGCCCCCGGCACCATCCGCGCCGGCGACAACCGCCGCTTCGCCGGCGAAGACCTGAAGGCCGGCAGCACCGCCCTGCGCAAAGGGAAGATCGTCCGCCCTGCCGACCTGGGCCTGCTGGCATCGCTGGGCGTGGCCGAGGTGCCGGTGCAGCGGCGCCTGCGCGTCGCCTTCTTCTCGACCGGCGACGAGCTGCGCTCGATCGGCCAGCCGCTCGACGAAGGCTGCGTCTACGACAGCAACCGCTACACCATCTACGGCATGCTGCAGCGCCTGGGCTGCGACATCATCGACATGGGCGTGGTGCGCGACGACCCCGCCGCCCTGGAAGCCGCGCTGCGCGAGGCTTGCGAAAACGCCGACGCCATCATCACTTCGGGCGGCGTCTCGGTCGGCGCCGCCGACTACACCAAGCAGATCATGGCGCGCCTCGGCGACGTCACCTTCTGGAAGATCGGCATGCGCCCTGGCCGCCCGCTGGCCTTCGGCCGCATCGCCTCCAACGGTCACAGTGCCTTCCTGTTTGGACTGCCGGGCAATCCGGTGGCGGTGATGGTCTCCTTCTACTTCTTCGCGCGCGAGGCCTTGCTGCGCATGATGGGGGCGGAGGCGCCTTTGCCTCTGCTTCGCGCCCGATCGGTCGCTGCAATTCGCAAGAAGCCGGGGCGTACCGAGTACCAGCGCGGCGTGCTGTCGCGTGGTGCGGACGGGCTACCCGAAGTGCAGATCACCGGTTCGCAGGGCTCGGGGATCCTGCGCTCGATGTCGGAGGCGAACTGCATGGTGGTGCTGCACGATGAGCAGGGTGGCGTGCAGGCTGGGGAGATGGTGGATGTGCTGATGTTCGAGGGGCTGGTATGAAGCTTCTGCCTTCCCGATCTGTGACTCGGCGTCAAAAATGCATTATTGGTATCAAGCAAAACTTTTACTGATATCAATGTGATGAATGTTCAGGTTCCTAGCATTGGGCTTTGTGCTCAATGTAATCTGGGGAATCTGAATGCATTTCAAGGATCTGGCTGCAGGCTTCGGCGAGCTGACAGAGGCGAATCGCCCGATTCGTGTGCGGCTCTCACAAGGTCAGCAAGTGCTCAGCGACGTCCTGCTGGTCAAGCGCGTCACCGGAACGGAAGCACTATGCGGCGCCCTGGAATACCGGCTCCTATGCGTATCGCTCCGCGCCGATCTCCCTTTGAAGGAATTTATCGCTCTGCCGGTCGAACTGCAGTTCGTCACCGACTGCGGCGATATGCGCGCCGTCTGCGGCATCGTCGCGCAAGCGTCGGCCGGACAAAGCGATGGCGGCCTGGCGACCTACGAACTGGTGCTGCGCGATGCTTTGTCGCTAATGGAATACCGCACCAATACCCGCGTCTTTCGCAACCTGAATGAACTGGAAGTCAGCCAGGTCATCCTCGATGAATGGCGCCGGAATAATCCCGTACTGGCCCAGGCTTTCGACGTGGACTGGTCGCATTTAACGGGTTCCTATCCCGCGCGGGAATTCACGATGCAGCACAACGAATCGGATGCCGATTTCCTGCGCCGCTTGTGGAAACGGCGCGGCATTGCCTGGTTCATGCGGCATGGCCAAGCCAGTCAAGCGCAGAGCCAGGACATTCCAACGCATACGCTGGTGCTGTTCGATGATGGATTCACACTGCCGCAAAATACCGCCGGTTTAGTGCGCTATCACCGGGACGACGGCACCGAACAGAGCGACACCATTTTCGCATGGAGCCCGGTCCGCAGACTCAGGCCCGGCAATGTCAGCCGCCTTAGCTCCGACTACCTGCAAGGCCGGCCGATGACGGGCCATCTACCTTCGCGAATCGACCAGGGGACGATGGGGAACCGTTTCGCCGCCAGCCTCGACGATTACCTGATCGACGTCCCCCATGCGGGCGAAGACGGCGACGATTACCGCAATCTTGGCGAACTGCGCATGAAGCGCCATGAGTATGAATCGAAGTGCTTTTACGGTGAAGGCAGTGTGCGTGCGCTTTGTATCGGCGAATGGATCGCTTTAAGCGGCCATCCCGAAATCGACATGCATTCGACGGAAGAGCGGGAATTTCTCATCACGAGCCTGGAGGTCGATGCCGAGAACAATCTACCCAAGACGCTCGACGATCGGATACAGCGCCTGTTTGCGCTCAATCGATGGAACGAAGTCCATTCCGCCACCACCCTGCGGCAAGCAAGCGCGGATCGCGGCATGCGCTATACGAACCGCTTTGCCTGCGTTCGCCGCAGCATTCCGATCGTGCCGGCTTTCGATCCGCGTACCGATCTGCCGCATCCGCAACTGCAAAGCGCGATCGTGGTCGGCCCACCCGGCGAGGAAGTGCATTGCGACGAATACGGGCGGGTCAAGGTGCGCTTTCCCGGCACGCGAATGGAAGACCACGACCATGCACAAGGCGCCGGGGCCAGCGGCAGCGACCGGGACTCCGCCTGGATACGGGTCGCCAGCACCTGGGCCAGCAATCAGTGGGGAACGATGACGCTGCCGCGCGTGGGCGATGAAGTCCTGATCGGCTTCCTGGGCGGCGATCCGGACAAGCCTATCATCGTGGGGCAGGTTTATGGCGGCATGGCACCGCCACCTGCATTCAATCACGTCGGTGCACTGCCGGGAAACAAGTACCTGGCCGGCATCAAGAGTAAGGAAGTAGACGGCATCCGCTACAACCAGCTGCGGCTGGACGACACGCCTGGCCAGATCAATGCGCAGCTGTCCTCGCAGCACGGCCACAGTGAATTGAACCTGGGTTGGCTGACCCACCCACGCAAGGATGGCAAGGGCGAAGCGCGCGGCGAAGGCGCTGAACTGCGCAGCGACCACGCCGTTGCGGTCCGCGGCGCGCAAGGTGTCCTGATCAGCGCTGCGTCGCGCCAACAAGCCAGCGGCAAACAGCTGGACCGGAGCGAGCTCCTCGGCCTGGCCGAGGCTCTGCAGGGGGTGCAGAAGCAACTGGCTGAACTGGCGTCAACGCACCATGCGGACGGTACCGACCACCAGGAGCTCGAGCAACTGATCGGCTACCTGAAACAGTGGGAAGCCGGCAGCAATACCGAAAAGGAAGGCGCCGGTGGCCATCCTGTGGTGGCGCTGTCCGCGCCAGCAGGCGTCGCCATGACCAGCCAGGACAACATCGCGATCGGCGCGCAAACGCATGTCGATATTCTCAGCATCGGCAATACCCAGCTGTCGGTCGGCAGGAAACTGCTTGCCCGTGCGTCGGAAAGCATCAGCCTGTTTGCCCACCGGCTCGGCATCAAGCTCATTGCCGCCAGCGGCAAGCTCGAATTACAAACCCACGGCGACGATATCGAAGTCACCGCTTCCAAACGCATCGTCCTGACCGCCACCGACGAGATCGTGCTGCAGGCGCCCAAAGTCCGCGTTGTCGCCCAGGGTGCGCAGGTAGATATCGGCGGCGGCGCCATCACACAGCAAAGCAGCGGCGATCACACCATCAAGTCGTCGAAATTCGCGCATGTCGGACCGGGAGACGGCAAACCGGCCGCCGTCACGCTGCCGAAAAGCGAGGCCGCCCACGATCAGCAAACCGTGCTGCGCTGGATCGGAACCGATGAGCCTATGAAGAACCAGCGCTATCGCATCACCACCGAAGACGGGCGCACCTTCGAGGGTCGCACTGATGCCAATGGCTTGACAGAGCGTTTTACCAGCGCGATTCCGTTTGGCCGCTACAGCATCGAGGCGCTGGACGACTGATTTTAAAGGGAGCACCTGATGACGACTGCCGAACATTCTTTGCCTGCGCAACCGAGTGCTGGAGCCGCTCGAAAGGCTGAAGGGTTTGTTACACCGAAGCAGGACAAGAAGCCGCAGTGCGCACGGATGCTGCCCAAACGGGTGCTGCCGATTATTTTTCTGCCGGGGATTATGGGATCGAATCTGCGGATGAGTGCGGAGCGGCAGAAGGAGTTGAAGCAGAAGGACAATATTGCTTGGCGGCCGGATGCGCTTGGGGCGTCGAATGTCAGTAAGAATGCGAAGAGTCCGCCAGATGAACGCCAGCTGCGGCTCGATCCATTGCAGACGACGGTCGACATTTACGATCCCTCTGGGCCGTCCGACGTCAGCGGCGATAGACGGCATGGCAATGTCGAACTTGACGAAAACTTCAATTCACCAATGTTGGCGAGCGACCCGCTGGTCAAAGCGAATTCGCGTAGCCGAGTACAAAAAGCGCGGGCGCGCGGCTGGGGTGAAGTCTTCTTCAAAAGTTACGGCGTTTTGCTCCAGCACCTCGAATCCCGTCTGAATAACACTTTCTCCGAAGGCAAAATGCGTCCCGAGTGGCGTGATGTTATTGGCGTTAACCCACAGGCATGGGGCGCCGAAACGAAACTACCCCAGCAGGCCATGACGGAGGATGAGTTCAAAAAGGTGGCTACCGGCTGCTGGTTCCCTGTGTACGCCTTCGGCTATAACTGGCTGCAATCGAACGGTGACAGCGCACGCATCATCGCCGCTCGCATCAACAAGGTCATCGACGAGCTTAACGGGACCGGCTATGAATGCAACCAAGTGATCATTGTGACTCACTCCATGGGTGGACTGGTCGGACGGGCGTTGGTTCATCCAAAGATTGGCAACTTGCAAGACAAAATACTGGGCATCGTTCATGGCGTAATGCCCGCCATCGGCGCCCCAGCGGCCTACAAGCGCATGCGGGCGGGATTCGAGGACCCCGGACTGATGCACACCACTAAGAGCATTATTGAAGCCAGCGTCGTTTCGAAAGTGCTCGGCAATTTTGGCGACGAGGTTACGGCGGTGCTGGCCAATTCGCGAGGTGGATTGGAGTTACTGCCCTCAGAGGCGTATGGCAACGGTTGGCTGCGCGTGCGGCACAATGGACACGACTTGGAAGCGTGGCCGAAACAGGGAGATCCCTACAAGGAAATCTACAAAGTGAGGGGAAAATGGTATGCGCTGTTCCGGGAAGACTGGATCAACCCTTCCAACTATACCGAGAGGAAAGGGGGTGGAACGTTTGCACGGACGTGCAACTATCTCGACAAGGCCCAAAGTTTTCATAGACAGATTGCCGGCACATATCACCCCAACAGTTACGGGCACTACGGCGCCGATCCTGGACATCAGAGCTTCGGCGAAGTGGTATGGGACATCCGGAACTGTGCGAACCCAACTGGCTGGCAAAACTGGACCATTGTCAGCGATAGCCGGCAAGGTCGGCTGGACTTCACCTCATGGGACGAGCATCGGGAGGACAATATCGGCGCCCTGCCCTTTGACGATGCGTTGCATGCGACGATACTTCCGCCTTCGGCGCCAGGCGACCAGACCGTTCCCGCCAGATCCGCCGACGATCAACTGCACAGCGGAGCATTCAAGGGCGTGTTCCGCCAGACGGGCTACGAACATCAGTCCAGCTATAAAGATCCCCGCGCGATTGCCTCGACCTTGTACAGCATCGTGCGCATCGCCCAGAAAGCAACCTGGAAATGCTGAAAGGATTACCCATGCACATAACCGCCTTGAAGCACCTGTCCCTTGTTGCTATCGCGACTACGATGGTGTTGATTACAGCCTGTGACCGCAATCCCGGACAATGGAAGACTCCGAACATGACGACTCTTACACCCCGCCTACAACCGATGTTTGCGAAAACCAAGACCGTCTGCTTCGGGCGCTTCATAGTCGATGTTCCGGCAACCGCCACCGTTGCATGGGGTGGTAGCGATATTCCGCTGGGTTTGACCGTCTACCCTGACGGCGTGGATGAAGTGAAGGGCCTGGCACGGAAGTTCATCGATGACCTCAAAAGTGACAAGGCCATCAACCACGATGATGTCCCCTTACTGCTGGCAGTAGAAGATATGGCCGAGCCCGAAGGCAAGATTGTGACCGGCTACGAAGATTTTCAGTCAATCAATGACCTAAAGATCAATGGATACTTCAAAATAAACAACGATGGCGTTGTCATTGACGCAAGACCCTTGAGTCCAGACAGAGATGGAACGATAGCAGACATAAAAAGCATCGCACGCCGTCTGCGCCAACGTGCCGAAAACGAAATCCCCACTGAGCCGGGCAACTGCATAGAGAATTTCTTTTTGCCAGACTCGCCGGATGACGAAAAAAATCATCCTGGCGAACTGATCAGCATTGGCTTTCGTCTGAAAGAGTTCCCGGACGCGCATTTTTCAATTCGAACCCATCCATCGAATCCTCACGATCCGGAAAGCACGTCACTAAAGAGGCAATGGCAACGCGTCATCGAAGATCCAGCAACTCCCGAAGAGAAAAAAGCACTCGCCCAAATCAAATATTTCCGTGAAAGCCCACGTGAAATATATGACTGGAAAACCGGATACGAACTTCTCTTGCGCAATCCCGATGAGGAAGGCGTGCACTCTTACCATGACTTCGAGGTCAGATTCACCGGCGTCCCCCACGACCCCTACAAACCCTACGCTGACATCCAGTTTCAGACCGGCGTCGGCAATAACGCCGCTGGCAGCACCAAGGCCAGCCTCACTGACGAAGAAGCCATCGCAGTCTGGGACAAAATCACCAGCACCATCCGCGTTCGCCCGACAAGCGCCACCCCCATCAAGTCCGCCGATGCCGGCCCGCGCTTGCCCTTAGGCGAACTGGCCGCAACCGGGCGCACCTGCCCGCAGACCGGCTGGTGGGCACCCGACGAGGAAAGCGGCGTCAAGGATGGCGGGCGTCAGCACATCAAGAAAGGAGAGCGGATGCCGCACGTGGTATCGCACGTCGCGCCATCGCTATGGCAGAAGCTCAAAGGGGAACAAGCAGCGCGCCACACGGCCACGGTGTGGAAGCTGGTCGCGCATGGCGACGCGCCCGCCCCGGCAGCCACTGACGTTGCCGCCGCAAACGGCAGCACTAAGGAACAAGGCTCACCCAACCAGAAAGGCTGAGCGATGCGCAACGTAATCCGTCTCGGCGATCCGACTTCACACGGCGGCAAGGTCGAAAGCGTCAGCGCAACGCACTTCACAGTCGGCGGCATCCCGGTCGCCCGCGTCGGCGACAAGTGCAGTTGTCCCATCAAGGGCCACGACAACTGCACGATCGCCGAGGGCGACCCGCATCACGTCATCGATGGGATCGAAGTTGCACACGACGGCCACAAGACGACGTGCGGCGCGACATTGATTCCGACGACAGGCGATTACGGTGGCGAATAATTAAGCCACGTCGTCGCCGTCCGCGGGCGCACCACCCAGCATCAACTGCGCCGCCTCACTCGGCAGCGCCTCCACCGACTTCAGCTTCCTCGCCATCTGCCGGCTGCGCACCTCGGCGTTCTCGATGTTTTTCGCTGCCCGCTCCAGAGTGGTCTTGGTCGCTGCCAGCACGTCGCCGAACTTGCCGAACTCGGTCTTGACCGCGCCCAGCACCTGCCACACCTCGGACGAGCGCTTTTCCAGCGCCAGCGTGCGGAAGCCCATCTGCAGGCTGTTCAGCAGCGCTGTCAGCGTCGACGGACCGGCGATGGTCACGCGCAGCGTGCGTTGCAGATCGTCGGCCAGGCCAGGACGGCGCATCACCTCGGCGTACAGGCCTTCGGTAGGCAGGAACAGGATCGCGAAGTCGGTGGTCTGCGGCGGCGAGACGTATTTTTCGCAGATGGTTTTCGCTTCGTTGCGCACCGCGCGTTCGAGTTCGGCGCCATAACGCACGACGCCATCGGCATCGGCGCTGTCGGCCGCTTCGACCAGGCGCTCGTACTGCTCTTTCGGGAATTTCGCGTCGATCGGCAGCCACAGCGGCGGGCCGCCCTCGACCGTGCCGGGCAGCTTGATCGCGAATTCGACACGCGCGTTGGTGCCGGCCACGGTCTCGACGTTCTTGGCGTACTGCTCGACGGTCAGCACCTGCTCGAGCAGCATCTCGAGCTGGACCTCGCCCCAGGTGCCGCGCGTCTTCACATTGGTCAGCACGCGTTTCAGGTCGCCCACACCGACGGCCAGCTGCTGCATCTCGCCCAGGCCCTGGTGCACGCGCTCGAGGCGGTCGGACACCTGGCGGAAGGATTCGGTCAGCCGCGTTTCCAGCGTCGCGTGCAGCTTTTCGTCGACGGTCTGGCGCATCTCTTCCAGGCGGCGCGCATTGTCGGTCTGCAGGTCGCGGATCTTGGTCTCGAGCGTGCCGCGCACTTCCAGCATGCGCTGGGCGTTCGATTCCGTCAGGTTCGCCAGCGCGCTGCTCATGCTGTCGGCGAAGCGCTTGAGTGTGCGCGCCTGTTCCTCGCGTCCGCCGGCGGACTGCAGCTGGATCTGCTGACGCATCGCCTCCAGCTGTTGGGCAGTGGCGGCCTGGTTTTGCGCCAGGTGGTTTGCCAGTTCCTGTCGCGTGGCTTGCGCGCTGGTTTGCAGTTCGTGGCGCAGCTCGCGCTCCAGGCGTTCGAGGGCGTGGGCGGAGCCGTCGGTGCGCCGGCCGCGTGAGAACAGGACGAACTGCAGCCCGAGCACGGCCAGCAGGCCAAGCGCGAGAACGATGAACTCGATGGTGGACATGATGGTGTCAGTGTGGACGATTACGCATCCAGTCGGCGGTCTGGTAGAAGGCGCCCATCAGGCGCAGCCGCAGATCGTAGTCGTAGCCGAGATCTTCGAGCGCCATCGCCATGCAGCGCAGCCACTGATCGCGCTCCGTGGTGCCGATCGCGAACGGCAGGTGGCGCGCGCGCAGCATCGGGTGGCCGTACTTTTCGATGAACAGATTCGGCCCGCCCAGCCAGCCGGACAGGAACATGAACAGCTTGTCGCGCGAGCTGTCGTTGGGCACAGGGTGCATGGCGTGGATGCCGGCAAAGTCGGCTTCCAGCTGCATGATGTCGTAGAAGCGGTCGACCAGTTCGCGCAGGCGGGCTTCGCCGCCGATCAGTTCATATGCGGTGCGCTCATCCTGTTCCTGACCAGCGTCTTGTTGGGTGTTCTGGGATTCTTGCATTTGCCCATGATAGCGCAGCGGCCAAGACCCGTGGGAGGGCCTTTTGTCCAAGGTCGGCGATTCGCAACAGCGCGTGGGCACGGGGTGCCCACCCTACCGATATGCCGTAGGGCGGGCACCCCGTGCCCGCGTTCGCCGTTCCGATCAGGCCTCGCGCAGCGTCTGCAGCGGTGGCTGCCGCAACACATTGCGCAGTCCCAGCCAGCCGCCGACCAATGCGCACACCGCGCCCACCAGCAGTCCGGCCGCCCAGACCTGCGGTTCGAAGTGCCAGGGAAACTTGAACTGGTACTCGGCCAGCGCCCAGCCCAGCGCCGCCGCGCCGCTCGCCGCCAGCAGGCCGGACAGGCCGCCCACCAGCACGAATTCGATGCGCTGCGCGCTGGCCAGCTGGCCGCGGGTGGCTCCCAGCGCGCGCAGCAGGCCGGCTTCGCGGGTGCGCTCGGACGTCGATCCCATCAGCGCCGCGTACAGCACCAGCACGCCGGACGCCAGGGTGAACATGAACAGGAACTCGACCGCGGTCACGACCTGGTCCAGCACGTCCTGCAGCTGGCGGATGATGCCGCTGACGTCGATCACGGTCAGGTTCGGGAACTGGCGCGTGAGCGCGTTCGCCAGCCCCACGCCGCGCGCCGGCAGGTGGAAGGCCGTCATGTAGGTCGTGGGCGCGTCACCCATCGCGGCCGGGTTGATGATGACGAAGAAGTTGGCCCGCATCGAGCCCCATTCGAGCTTGCGCAGGCTGGTGATCTTCGCCTCGACCAGCAGGCCGCCCATGTCGAAGCGCATGGTGTCGCCGAGCTTCAGGCCCAGGGTCTGCGCGATGCCCTGCTCGACCGAGGCTTCGGCCACGCCGGGGGCGTCGCGGTACCACTGGCCGGCGACGACGTCGTTCCCTTCCGGTAGATCGTTCACGCTGGAGAGGTTGAATTCGCGGTCCGACAGTCCCTTCGCGCGCTCGTCCGTGTAGGTGCTGGCCGTGATCGGGTTGCCGTTGACCGCCACCAGGCGGCCACGGATCATCGGGTACAGCATCGGGTTGTCGACGCCGGCCGCGCGGATGCTCTTTTCCACGCCGGCCTTCTGGTCGGGCTGGATGTTGATGATGAAGCGGTTCGGCGCATCGGCCGGGGTGGCCACGCGCCATGCCTCCATCAGGTCGCCGCGCACCACGGTCAGCACCAGCAGCGCCATCAGGCCCAGCGACAGCGAGACGATCTGCACCACGGTGGCGCCGGGGCGGCGCTGCAGCGAGGTGATGGCGAAGCGCCAGCCCTGGTTCTTCGAGACGCCGCGCAGGCTGCGCAAACCGAGCAGCGCCAGCCAGCCGACCAGCGCGAACACGGCCAGGCCGCCGAGGAAGCCGCCGGCGGTGATCAGCGCCAGTTTCAGGTCGCCGGCCTGCCACAGCAGCAGCCCGATGAAGACCGCGGTGCCGAGACCGTAAGTGGCCAGCGCCATCGGCTTGGGCGGCGACTGTTCGCGGCGGATCACGCGGTTGTGCGGCACGTTGCGCAGCTGGAGCACGGGCGGCAGCGCAAAGCCGACCAGCAGCAGCATGCCGGTGGCGACGCCCTGCAGCGCCGGCAGCAGCGACACCGGCGGCAGCTCGGTCGGGATCAGCTTGCCGATCAGTTCGAGCAGCACGTAGTGCGCGCCAAAGCCGACCAGCACGCCCAGCACGCTGCCCGCCAGGCCGACCAGCGCGAACTCGATCAGGAACAGCATGCCGACCTGGTTTTGGGTCATGCCAAGACAGCGCAGCATGGCCACCGAATCCAGGTGGCGCTGCATGAAGCGGCGCGCCGCCATCGCGACGGCGACTGCCGCCAGCATCGCCGACAGCAGGCCGACCAGGGCCAGGAAGCGCTCGGCGCGGTCGAGGGTCGAGCGCATTTCGGGGCGGCCGTTTTCCAGCGTTTCGATGCGCACGCCTTTCACGTTGTCGGCGGCCATGCGTTCGCGCAGCCATTGCTCGTAGCCTGCCACCGTCGCGCGGTCGTTCAGCGATTGCGCGGCCACCTGGATCCGGTAGGTGATGCGCGCATAGTTATCCACCAGGCCGGTCGCCTTCAGGTCGGCCATGGCCAGCATCACGCGCGGCGCGAAGTTCGAGAAGGAGGCGCCGCGGTCGGGTTCGGAGGCGATCAGGCGCGCGACCCTGAAGCTCTTGTCGCCCAGCTGGATGGTGCTGCCCAGCTTGATCTTCAGCGCCGGCAGCAGGTTGACGTCGACCCAGACCGTGCCCGGCGCCGGCGTCTCGTGGGTGGCGTCGCCGAGCGCCTCGCTGGCATCCTCAAGACTGGTGGTGATCTTCAGCTGGCCGCGCAGCGGATACGTGGGCGAGACCGCCTTCACCGACGCCAGCACGGCTTGCGAATCATCGCCCTGGCCCGATTGCGCCATGCTGGGGAAGGTGACGGTATCGGCCAGCAGCAGGCCGCGTTTGACGGCTTCATCGCGCCAGTCCTGGCGCAGCGGCTGGTCGGCATTGATCAGCAGGTCGGCGCCGAGCAGCTGGTGGGCGTCGCGGTTCAGGCCTGCGCGCATGCGGTCGACAAAGAAGCCGACCGCGGTCAGGGCCGATACCGCGACCACCAGGGCCACCAGCAGGAAGCGCAGCTCGCCGGCGCGCCAGTCGCGCGCGGTCATGCGCAGGGATTGCATCAACATTTATTGGATCTCACTGAAAAAGCGGTCGACTTCGGCCAGGTAGGCGCGCTTCTGTTCGGGTTCGAGGAAGGCTGCATTGAAGCTGTTGCGCGCCAGCTGGCGCGCATGCGATACGTCCAGCGGCAGTGCCTCGAACGCGGCCAGGTAATTATCGTTGACGTAGCCGCCGAAGTAGGCCGGGTCGTCGGAATTGACGGTGGCGGCCAGGCCGGCGTCGAGCAGGCGGCGCAGGTTATGCTCGCCCATCACGTCGAACACGCGCAGCTTGATGTTCGACAGCGGGCACACCGTCAGCGCCATCTGCTCGCGCGCCAGGCGCTCGGCCAGTGCGGGATCGTCGAGGCAGCGCACGCCGTGGTCGATGCGCTCCACGTTCAGCACGTCCAGCGCGCTCTCGATATAGGCTGGCGGCCCCTCCTCGCCCGCATGTGCCACCAGATGCAGGCCGAGGTTTCGGGCGCGCTCGAACACGCGCGCGAATTTCTCCGGCGGGTGGCCGACCTCGGACGAGTCGAGGCCCACGCCGATGAATTTGTCGCGGTACGGAATCGCCTCCTCCAGCGTGGCAATGGCTTCTTCTTCCGACAAGTGGCGCAGGAAGCACAGGATCAGGCTCGCGCTCACCGGGCTATCCTGGCAGGCGCGCCAGATGCCATTGATGACGGTCTCGATGGCGACGCCGCGCGCGGTATGGGTCTGCGGGTCGAAGAAGATCTCGGTGTGGCGCACGTTGTCCGCGGCCGCCCGTTTCAGATAGGCCGCGGTCATGTCGTAGAAATCCTGCTCGGTGAGCAGCACGCTGGCCCCTGCATAGTAAATATCGAGGAAGGATTGCAGGTCGCTGAAGGCGTACGCCTGGCGCAACGCTTCGACGGAGGGGTAAGCCAGGGAAACACCGTTCCTTTGCGCTAGCTCAAAAATCAGCTCGGGTTCCAAAGAGCCCTCGATATGGATGTGCAATTCTGCCTTCGGCATCGCCGTCAGGGTGCGGCGCAGCTCTTCATTCAGCATCGGGATCTCCACGTTGGACCGGCGATAAACGCCTCGAAAGGAAAGTGTAGCGCATGCGCCGCCGAGGGTCATTTCACTCTGGAATTTTATAGAAAGACGGCACGATATGCGTGCGCCACTGCTTAGCAAGTTGGTGCACTATCTACTTACCTTTTGATAAACATGACGTTGTCAAACGGGGTCAAAAGCCCCGCCAACATGAGCTCGTCAGGACTCCGAAAAGCGGCGTCAAGAACGATTCGGCAGGCTCGTCAAAATGGCTTATTTTTCTTTGTTTTCAGCGACTTATCGTTAGGACCATGCTACGCACGACACGGTTTTGACTTCGGGAACTAATAGGCACATAATAAATTTCATAAGCGTAAGAAGACGCTCTCAGCGGGCGCTAACAAACCGGTGGCCATACCGGATGAGAACAAGAAAATCGCCCTCCGCTTCCACGTCAGGCTGCACGGCCTGACCTCTCGAATGCAGACGGCGCCCCCACACAGCTCGATGCCTAAACCGGGGCCTGGGCAGCCGTCTTTCATCGGCTGCCGCGACAGTGATCAGTGTTAGCACATTAGAGGACATTCACATGACCATTTTTGATAACTACGCAGCCCGCTATGAGCGTACCCGGGAAGAGGAATACTCCCTGACGGAGTACCTTCAGCTTTGCAAGAAAGACCCCCTGACTTACGCCAGCGCTCCGGAGCGCATGCTGGCCGCCATTGGCGACCCCACCCTGGTCGATACCCGCCTCGACCCGCGCCTGTCGCGCATCTTCGCCAACAAGGTCATCAAGATTTATCCCGCCTTCCGCGAGTTCTACGGCATGGAGGAAGTGATCGAACAGGTCGTTTCCTATTTCCGCCATGCGGCGCAGGGCCTGGAAGAACGTAAGCAGATCCTTTACCTGCTGGGCCCGGTTGGCGGCGGCAAATCGTCGATCGCCGAAAAGCTCAAGCACCTGATGGAGCAGATCCCCTTCTACGCGATCAAGGGCTCGCCGGTGAACGAATCGCCGCTCGGCCTGTTCAGCGAAGACGAAGACGGCGCCATCCTAGAAGAGGACTACGGCATCCCGCGCCGCTACCTGCGCAACGTGCCGAGTCCATGGGCGGTCAAGCGTCTGCACGAGTTCGGCGGCGACATCAACAAGTTCCGCGTGGTCAAACGCTATCCGTCCATCCTCAAGCAGATCGCGATCGCCAAGACCGAGCCGGGCGACGAGAACAACCAGGACATTTCCTCGCTGGTCGGCAAGGTCGACATCCGCAAGCTCGAGGATTATTCCCAGGACGATCCGGACGCCTACAGCTACTCCGGCGGCCTGTGCCTGGCGAACCAGGGCCTGATGGAATTCGTCGAGATGTTCAAGGCCCCGATCAAGGTCCTGCACCCGCTGCTGACGGCCACCCAGGAAGGCAACTACAAGGGCACCGAGGGCTTCGGCGCGATTCCCTTCGAGGGCATCATCCTGGCGCACTCGAACGAATCCGAGTGGAAGACCTTCCGCAACAACCGCAACAACGAGGCATTCCTCGACCGTATCTACATCGTCAAGGTGCCCTACTGCTTGCGTGTGTCCGACGAGATCAAGATCTACGACAAGCTGCTGCGCAACTCCTCGCTCGACAAAGCGCCCTGCGCCCCGGGCACGCTGCGCATGATGGCCCAGTTCGCGATCCTGTCGCGCCTGAAGGACCCGGAAAACTCGAGCATCTATTCGAAGATGCTGGTGTACGACGGCGAGAACCTGAAGGACACCGATCCGAAGGCCAAGTCGATGCACGAATACGTCGACTACGCCGGCGTGGACGAAGGCATGAACGGCTTGTCGACGCGCTTCGCGTTCAAAATCCTGTCCAAGGTCTTCAACTTCGACAACACCGAGGTTGCGGCGAATCCGGTGCACCTGCTCTACGTGCTTGAACAGCAGATCGAGCGCGAGCAGTTCGCGGGCGAGACCGAGCAGCGCTACATGTCCTATATCAAGGAACACCTGGCGCAGCGCTACGTCGATTTCATCGGCAAGGAAATCCAGACCGCCTACCTGGAAAGCTATTCGGAGTACGGCCAGAACATCTTCGACCGCTACGTGACCTTTGCCGACTTCTGGATCCAGGACCAGGAATTCCGCGACCCGGACACCGGCGAAAGCTTCGACCGCGAATCGCTGAACGCCGAGCTGGAGAAAATCGAGAAGCCGGCCGGCATCTCGAATCCGAAGGATTTCCGAAACGAAATCGTCAACTTCGCCCTGCGCGCCCGTGCGACGAACGGCGGCAAGAATCCGGCCTGGACGAGCTACGAAAAGTTCCGCACCGTGATCGAGAAAAAAATGTTCTCGAATACCGAGGAACTCCTGCCCGTCATTTCGTTCAATGCAAAAGCCAGCACGGAAGACGCGACCAAGCACGCCGACTTCGTGGCGCGCATGGTGGAGAAGGGTTACACGCCGAAGCAGGTTCGTTTGTTGTGCGAGTGGTACCTGAGGGTTCGTAAGTCCTCGTAAGAAGGCCCGCGGCACCAAGGTGCGTGGCCGGGCGGACCGTTTTCTGGTCCGCCCGTAGGCTTTGTCCCACCAAAATTCAGGGACGCCAACCACGTTAATGCGCGGCGCGTTAATATAGGGTACCGGTTAGCATCCGGCCCGCCGCGAATTTGAGCAGGAGGCCTGTTTTGACTTACCTCATCGACCGACGCTTGCAGGGCAAGAACAAGTCTGCGGTCAACCGCGAACGCTTCTTGCGCCGCTACAAGGCGCAGATCAAGGATGCGGTCGGCCGGGCGATCAAGGGTCGCTCGATCACCGACATCGAAAATGGCGAAAAGGTCTCGATTCCCGTCAAGGACGTGAGCGAGCCGCATTTCGGACACGCCCACGGGGGTGTCTGGGAAGTCGTCAATCCCGGCAACACCGAATACCAGAAAGGCGACCAGATCAACCGCCCGCGCGGCGGTGGCGGAGGCAGCGGCCGCGGCCGTGCCGGCAACAGCGAGCAGACCACCGAGGATGACTTCATCTTCGAACTGAGCCGCGAAGAATTCATGAATTACTTCTTCGAGGACCTCGAACTGCCGAACATGGTCAAGACGCAGCTGACCCAGGTCGTCGAATTCAAGAACCAGCGCGCCGGCTACAACATCTCCGGCACGCCTTCCAACATCCACGTGCTGCGCTCGCTGCGCGGCGCGCTCGGCCGGCGCATCGCCGTCGGCGGCCCCAGCCGGAAAAGCCTGGCCAAACTCGAAGAAGAGCTCGAGGAAATCAAGGCGCTCGGCGCCGAGGATGACGACCCGCGCGTGCTCGAACTGAAGCACAAGATCCACGCGCTGCACACGCGGCTGCTGGCGATTCCCTTCATCGATCCGATCGACCTGCGCTACAGCAACCGGATCAAGATCCCGAAGCCCTCGACCGCCGCCGTGATGTTCTGCATCATGGACGTCTCCGGCTCGATGGACGAGAGCCGCAAGGACACCGCCAAGCGCTTCTTCATCCTGCTCTACCTCTTCCTCAAGCGCGTGTACGAGAAGATCGACGTGGTCTTCATCCGCCACCACACCGCCGCAGCCGAGGTCGACGAGAACGACTTCTTCCACTCGCGCGAATCGGGCGGCACCGTGGTGTCCTCGGCGCTGCACCTGCTGAACAAGGTGATCAGCGAGCGCTACAGCAGCGGCGACTGGAACAGCTACGTGGCCCAGGCCTCCGACGGCGACAACTGGGACAACGACTCGGTCCTGTGCAAACAGATCCTGACCAACGCCATCATGCCGCGGGTGCAGTACTACACCTATGTCGAGATCACGGACGGCCCTCCACAAAACCTGTGGGAGCAGTATTCCGAGGTCGCGACCACGCATGCGAACTTCGCGATGCAGAAGATCGTCACGCCGGCCGACATCTATCCGGTGTTCCGCGAATTGTTCAAGAAGCAGCCCAAGTAGACGAGGCCCGCTCATGCCAAGAGATCCGAAAAACCCGCGCGCCTTGCCTGATCAGTCGGAGTGGACCTTCGACCTGATCGAGCAGGCGCACGAAGAAATCCGCCGGGTGGCCAGGAAGTTCGGCCTGGACACCTACCCCAACCAGCTCGAAATCATTACCGCCGAACAGATGATGGATGCCTACACTTCGGTGGGCATGCCAGTCTCCTATAACCACTGGTCCTTCGGCAAGCACTTCCTGAGCACGGAAAAGAGCTACAAGCGCGGCCAGATGGGACTGGCCTACGAGATCGTGATCAACTCGAATCCCTGCATCGCCTACCTGATGGAGGAGAACAGCCTGACGATGCAGGCCCTGGTGATCGCGCACGCGGCCTATGGCCACAACTCCTTCTTCAAGGGCAATTACCTGTTCCGCACCTGGACCGACGCCGACGCCATCGTCGACTATATGGTCTTCGCCAAGAACTATATTGCCGAATGTGAGCAGCGGCACGGCATCGACGCCGTCGAGGAGCTGCTCGATTCCTGCCACGCGATCCAGAATTACGGCGTCGACCGCTACAAGCGTCCAGCCAAGCTGTCCGTGGCCCAGGAACAGAATCGCCTGAAGGAACGCGAGGAATATGCGCAGTCGCAGGTGAACGAGATCTGGCGCACCCTGCCGCGGCGCGAAGAAGCCCAGCGGGATGCCCAGCCGCTGCGCTTCCCGGCCGAGCCCGAGGAAAACCTGCTCTACTTCATCGAGAAGTATGCGCCGCTGCTGGAACCCTGGCAGCGCGAGCTGGTGCGCATCACGCGCAAGATCTCGCAGTACTTCTATCCGCAGCGCCAGACCCAGGTCATGAACGAGGGCTGGGCCACCTTCTGGCACTACACCATCCTGCAGGAACTATATAAAGAGGGGATCGTTGGCGACGGCTTCATGCTCGAGTTCCTGCAGAGCCATACCAACGTGGTCTACCAGCCGCCCGCGACCAGCCCCTATTACAACGGCATCAATCCCTACGCGCTCGGCTTTGCGATGATGACCGATATAAAACGCATCTGCGAAGACCCGACCGACGAGGACCGCGCCTGGTTCCCGGACATCGCCGGCAGCGACTGGATCAAGACTCTCGACTTTGCGATGCGCAATTTCAAGGACGAGAGCTTCGTCGCCCAGTACCTGTCGCCCAAGCTGATCCGCGACTTCCACTTCTTCGCCGTGCTGGACGACGACCGCAGCGACAAGCTGACGATCTCGGCCATCCACGACGAGCAGGGCTACCGCTACGTGCGCCAGCAGCTGGCCGAGCAGTACAACCTGGGCAACCGCGAGCCCAACATCCAGGTCTGGCAGGTCAACACCCGCGACGACCGCGCCCTGACGCTGCGCCATACCCAGTTCCAGCGCCGTCCGCTGAACCAGCAGGCGCACGAAGTTCTCAAGCACGTGGCCCGGCTCTGGGGCTTCGACGTCCGGCTGGAAACGGTGGACCCGTCCGGCCGCGTGGTCAGCAGCCTCGAGTGCCGCCGCGAGAAGCGCGCCCGCTATTGAGAACGCGCCGAGTGCGCGGTGTCAAGAAGCCTGCCCTCCCCTGGCAGGCTTTTTTTCTGTGTCAACGCAAAAATCTTTCTTCGTGGTCGCTGAGCCATATCAAACAGGTGTCTGCACATAAGTGCCTCTTATGACTCCAGGCCTTCTAACAGAGCGCAATCCGTTTCAACAGTACGCCCCCCCTTGATGAATCTGGCTATAGTTTGCAGAAACGCCATGAATGGATCATATGATATTTGCCGGATGGCAAAATCAGCATGGAAAATTCGGCGAATAGGGTAGCCTTGCCTCATCTTCCACACATCAAGAAAGGGTTCCTGCCAAAATTGCAAAATAACTAACTACATTCCCCATCATGCACCCTACGCACCCTCATAACTGATGAGCTTGTTTGCTTGTTTTTACAGGCAGTTAGCCTCTCTTTGAAGGTATAAAAATGTATGTGCAAAAAAGAATTCGTAGGTATAATTCGCCGATGTCCCGGATGCGGCTCTTAGCTTTTTGTCGTGTTTTGTGGGTTTGGTAGCAACAAAAAAGGTTGGTATTGGAGAAAGCAGGATGAATTTTTCGCACGAGAAGAACCCCGGGAAAAACGTCACTGGTATCGCCATTGTTGTCATCTTGCACCTGATCGTTGCTTACGGGATCGTTACTGGTCTCGGTAAGCGAATGGTCACCAAGATGGCCGAGGCAGTGGAAACCAAGATTGTCGAAGACGTGAAACCGCCGCCACCGCCGGAAACGCCGCCACCGCCTCCGCCGCCGGAAATGAAGGCCCCGCCGCCTCCGTTTATCCCGCCGGTCGAAGTGCAGGTGCAGACGCCGCCGCCGCAACAGAATGTGATCGCTAACACGACGCAAGCGAAACCGGCGACGACCGAACTGAACCGCACGCCGCCAGCGCCTACGGCGCCGCCGGCGCCGCCCGCAGCGAAAGGCCCGGCACGGACTGCAGCGGTGGTGGATTTCAATACGTGTTCGAAACCGGAATATCCGAAATCGTCGCTGCGTAACGAAGAAACAGGTGTCTCGACCATCCTGTTCAAGATCGCGGCAGACGGTTCGGTGCAGGGAGCTTCGATTCAAAAATCGAGTGGCTTCCGTGACCTGGACAAGGCCGCAATGGCAGCCTTGAGCAAATGCCGATTCAAAGCGGCAACTGAGAACGGCCAAGCGGTAGAATCCTCGCAGCCTGTGCAGTACGTCTGGACGCTGGACTAACCCGAGGCAGTAGGATCGTCTCAAACTGTGATTTTCGTTGTCATCTGTTCAGCGAACAGTTCATTTTAAATTTTTGGAGGAAGCATGTTTAAGAATACCCGTTTGTCCGCTCTGCTGGCGGCTGTCCTGTTCTCGGTTACGGCCGCTTCGGCGCTGGTGTCGGCACCGGCCTTCGCCGACGCCCCGGCATCTGCAGCGGCAAGCGCTCCGGCAGCTGACGCAGCTGCTCCTGCTGCAGCCCCGGCAGCCGACGCTGCAGCTCCGGCAGCAGCCGCTCCGGCAGCAGCCGGCAAGACCGAAGAAGTCGAGAACCCGTACGGCTTCGAAGCCGTGTGGGCTGGCGGCGTCGTGTCGCGCGGCACCCTGATCATCCTGGCCCTGATGTCGATGGGTTCGTGGTACATCATCGTCACCAAGCTGCTGGACCAGATGAAGATCTTCAAGCAGTCGAAGGAAACCAACCAGAAGTTCTGGAAAGCTCCGTCGATCGCTGCTGGCTCGGCACAGCTGAGCAACGGCTCGCCGTTCCGCTTCATCGCTGAAACCGGCACCAAGGCAACCCAGCACCACGACGGCGCCCTGCTCGAGCAGATCGACCTGTCGACCTGGACCACCATGCAGATCCAGCGCGCCGTGGACAAAGTCCAGTCGCGTCTGCAAGATGGCCTGTCGTTCCTGGCAACCGTCGGCTCGACCGCACCGTTCATCGGTCTGTTCGGTACCGTCTGGGGTATTTACAACGCACTGATCGGTATCGGTATGTCCGGTAACGCGTCGATCGACAAGGTTGCAGGTCCGGTGGGTGAAGCACTGATCATGACCGCATTCGGTCTGTTCGTTGCAGTTCCGGCCGTTCTGGGCTACAACTGGCTGGTCCGTCGTAACAAGACCGCAATGGAAGACGTCCGTTCCTTCAGCGCCGACGTTCACTCGGTCCTGATCTCGGGCGCCATGCACACCTCGGAAGCTGCCCGCGCAGCTGGTACTAAAAAGGTTGGTTAAACCATGTCGATGAGTGTCGGCTCCGATAGCGGAGATGAAGATACCGTGATGTCGGAGATCAACACGACGCCCCTCGTGGACATCATGTTGGTTCTCCTGATCATCTTCCTGATCACCAGCCCGGTTGTCCTCCACCTGCAGAAGATTAACCTGCCGATCGAGACCAACCAGGTTGTTAAAACCACGCCTGAAGACGTGAACATCGTCGTCAATAAAGATGGCGAGATGTACTGGAACCAGAAGCGGCTGGCCAACACCGACGAACTGTTCGATTTCCTGAGCAAGGAATCGGTGAAGGTGCCGCAGCCGGAAGTGAAGATTCGTGGCGACCAAGCTACCCGCTACGAGTTCATTGGCAAGGTGCTGTACACGGCCCAGCGTGCCGGGGTTCAGAAGGTCGGTTTCATCACCGAACCGCCTGATAAGGGTTAAACCTGACAAAGGCCCAACCCTTCCGCTCGATACCGGCATTGCCGGCATCGGGCGGATCCCCAAGATTTGAAAGGAAACACCATGTCTATGAACGTTGGTTCTTCCGGAGCTAAAGGAGCAGATCCGGAACCGATGATGGAAATGAACATGACGCCGCTGATCGACGTCATGCTGGTGCTGATCATCATGATGATCATCACCATTCCGAAGCAAAATCACTCGGTCAACTTGAACATGCCGGTTGGCAATCCGCCGCCGCCGACCAAGGAACCCGTAGTGATCACGATCGACGTGGACTTCGACGGCACTATCCTCTGGGATAACGTCCCCGTCCCCGATCGCGCCACCCTCGAGTCGAAGCTGTCCGCCGTGGCAGCCCAAGCTGATCAGCCGGAAGTGCACCTCCGTCCGAACAAACTGGTCGAATACAAGGTTGTGGCAGGCGTGATGGCTTCGGCTCAGCGTCTGGGCGTAACCAAGATCGGTATGGTCGGTAACGAACAGTTCCAGTAATTAGCTTTGGCTATAATGAACACGGCAGGGATTCCCTGCCGTGTCTATTTTGAATGAAAGAATTCCGATAATGTCCAAGTTCCGCCTCGCACACCTCGGCCTCGCACTGGCCGCCCTCGGTTTCACCGCCGCCGCCCCCGTGGTTGGCCTGGCCCCCGCCTACGCCGCCGAGACGCTCCGTCCGGAAGTCGGCAAGCCGCTGCAAGAAGCGCAGCAACTGATGAAGTCGGGCAAGAACAAGGATGCCCTGGCCAAGCTGCGTCAGCTCGACAGCGTCAGCGGCAAATCCGCTAACGAGTCCTATCTGATCGAGCGTACCCGCCTCGGCGCCGCCGTGGCAGCGGGCGACTACGACACCGCAGCAAAATCCTCCGAAACCCTGATCGCCTCGGGCAAGCTGTCCGGCTCCGAAAAGGCGCAGATCTCGGAAGGCCTGATCGGCATCTACATGCGTGCCGGCGACCTGGGCAAGGCGAATGCCGCCATCGAGAAGCAGCTGAAGGAACACGACGATCCGAAGCTGCGCGCCTACCTGCTGCAGAACTATTACAAGCAGGGCAACGTCACCGCGCTCGAGAACGAACTGCGCAACGCCGAAAAGCGCGGCACGATGAACGAAGACATGCTGGGCATGCTGGCCAACATCCAGCTGAAGAAGAACGACAAGGCTGGCTACGTCAACACCATCGAGAAGCTGGCCGCCAACTATCCGAAGGCCCAGTACTGGACCGACCTGCTGAACCGCGTGCAGGGCAAGCCTGGCTTCTCCAGCCGCCTGTCGGTCGACGTCTGGCGCCTGAAGCTGGCCAACAACCTGATGAAGAAGCCGAGCGAGTTCATGGAAATGGGCCAGCTCGTCCTGCAGGCTAAGGCCCCGGCTGAAGCCATCAAGGTCATCGACAAGGGCTACAAGGCAGGCGCACTGGGCACCGGCCCGGATGCCGCGCGTCACCAGCGTCTGAAAGACCTGGCCGAGAAGACCCTGGCCGAGCAGAACAAGAACCTGGCCGCCGACGAAGCCGAGCTGACCAAGGCCGGCGACAACGACGGCCTGGCGACCATGGGCTATGCGCTGGTCCAGTCGGGTCAGAGCGACAAGGGTCTGAAGATGATGGAAGCAGCCATCAAGGCCGGCAACCTGAAGTATCCGGACGAAGCCAAGCTGCACCTGGGCGAAGCCTATGCCGTGGCCGGCAAGAAGCAGCAGGCCATCAGCACCCTGAAAGGTGTGGGCGGCAAGGAAGGTACTGCCGAACTGGCCCGTTACTTCATCATGGCGATCAACAAGCCGGCGGCCTAAGCCTCACTTAGCCACGCTTGTGCTGAAAAGCGCCGCCCTGCCCAGCAGGGGGCGCTTTTTTTGTTTCCTCCGGGTTGCCGTATAATCTGGTATTTCGCCTCGGAGCACGAATCATCCAATGAAGGTATTTCGCGGACTTCCCAACGACAGGGCGCGCGCCCCTTGCGCACTCACGATCGGCAACTTCGACGGTGTCCACCGCGGACATCAGGCGTTGTTGGCGCACGTGACCGCAGCTGCGCAGCGCCTCGGGCTGGAATCCGCCGTGATGACCTTCGAGCCGCATCCGCGCGAATACTTCGCGCGCCGCACCAACGATTTGTCCAAGGCCCCTGCCCGCATCGCCAACCTGCGCGACAAGCTGGAATCCTTGTCCGAGGCCGGCGTCGACCGCGTCATCGTCGAACATTTCAACGAGCACTTTGCCTCCATGTCGCCGCAGGACTTCACGCAGCGCGTGCTGGTCGACGGCCTGCACGTGAAATGGCTGATGGTCGGCGACGACTTCTGCTACGGCGCCAAGCGCGCCGGCAACGTCGCCCAGCTGCTTGAGGCCGGCAAGGAGTTCGGCTTCGAGGTCCACAGCCTGCCGGCCGTGCTGCACGATTCGACCCGCATTTCGTCCTCCGCCGTGCGGGCCGCGCTGGCGGCCGGCGATTTCGAGGCCACCCGCGCCCTGCTCGGCCACCCGTATTCCATGTCCGGCCACGTGATCCATGGCGCCAAGCTGGGCCGCACCCTTGGCTTCCCGACCCTGAACCTGCGCGTCGCCCACCGCCCTGCCCTGGCAGGCATCTTCGTGGTGCAGGTGCATGGCCTGGCGGACCAGCCGCTGCCGGCCGTCGCCAGCCTGGGCGTGCGCCCGACCGTCGAGGATGCGGGCCGCATGCTGCTCGAAGTCCACGTGTTCGACTGGGACCAGCCCTGCTACGGCAAGCTGGTGCGCGTCGAATTCCTGCACAAATTGCGCGACGAAGAAAAATACATCGACCTGCCGACCCTGACGGCGGCGATCGAGCGCGACGCCCAGCAGGCGCGTGCCTGGTTCGCCCAGCGCAGGTCTGCCCTCACCGCCACCGACCGAATTTGAACGTGAGCCACCCGGCCTCGCCGCCTGCCGCGGCCTGAGCCAATCACGTACAACCGCATTTCACTCTAGAAGAATCCTATGTCCGATACGAAGAACGGCCCGAAAGGCGCCAAGCAAGGCAATAAACCCGACAGCAAATACCCGGTCAACATGACCGACACCGCCTTCCCGATGCGCGGCGACCTCGCCAAGCGCGAGCCGGGCTGGGTCAAGCAGTGGCAGGACAAGAAAATCTACGAGCGCGTGCGCAAGGCCGCCGCCGGCCGTCCGAAGTTCATCCTGCACGACGGTCCTCCGTACGCCAACGGCGACATCCACCTGGGCCACGCCGTCAACAAGATTCTGAAGGACATGGTCGTCAAGTCGCGCACCATGGCCGGCTTCGATGCGCCCTATGTGCCGGGCTGGGACTGCCACGGCATGCCGATCGAGATCCAGATCGAAAAACAGTTCGGCAAGAACCTGCCGACCGCCGAAGTGCTGCAGAAAGCACGCGCCTACGCGCTCGAACAGATCGACCGCCAGCGCGCCGGCTTCATCCGCCTGGGCGTGCTGGGCGAATGGGACAATCCCTATATGACCATGGCCTATGGTAACGAGGCCGACGAACTGCGCGCCCTCGGCAAGCTGCTGGAAAAGGGTTACGTGTACCGCGGCCTGAAGCCGGTGAACTGGTGCTTCGACTGCGGCTCGGCGCTGGCCGAAGCGGAAGTGGAATACCAGGACAAGCGCGACCCGGCGATCGACGTCGGCTTCCCCTTTGCGGAGCCGGAAAAGCTGGCCGCCGCCTTCGGCCTGGCCGAACCGCCGGCGGGTGACGGCTTCATCGTGATCTGGACCACCACCCCGTGGACCATCCCGTCGAACCAGGCGCTGAACGTGCACGCGGAAGTGACGTACGCGCTGGTGAAGACCGAACGCGAAGGCAAGCCTGTCCTGCTGATCGTGGCGAAAGACCTGGCCGAATCGGTCCTGGCGCGCTACAAGCTGGAAGGCGAGATCGTCGCGACCACCGCAGGCGCGAAACTGGAAGGCATCCGCTTCAAGCATCCGCTGCACGCAGCCGACCCGTTCTACGACCGCATGTCGCCGGTTTACCTGGCGGACTACGTCACCACCGAGAGCGGCACCGGCGTGGTCCACTCGGCGCCGGCCTACGGTCTCGAAGACTTCCAGTCCTGCAAAGCCCATGGCATGAAGGACGACGAGATCCTCAAACCCGTGATGGGCGATGGCCGCTTCGCCAGCACCCTGCCGCTGTTCGGCGGCATGACGATCTGGGAAGCATCGAAGCCGATCTGCTCGGCGCTGACCGAAGCCGGCGCCCTGTTCGAACTCAAAATGTTCGACCACAGCTACATGCACTGCTGGCGTCATAAAACCCCGATCGTCTACCGCGCCACCAGCCAGTGGTTCGCCGGCATGGACGTCACCCCGAAGGATGGCGGCCCGACCCTGCGCGAGACCGCGCTGGCCGGTATCGACGAAACGAAATTCTTCCCGGACTGGGGCCAGGCGCGCCTGCACGGCATGATCGCCAACCGTCCGGACTGGACTCTGTCGCGCCAGCGCCAGTGGGGCGTGCCGATGGCCTTCTTCATCCACAAGGAGACCGGCGACCTGCACCCGCGCACCCCGGAGCTGCTGGAGCAGGTGGCCAAGCTGATCGAAGCGAACGGCATCGACGCCTGGCACCAGCTCGACCCGCGCGAGCTGCTGGGCGACGACGCCGAGACCTACGAAAAGAACCGCGACACCCTGGACGTCTGGTTCGATTCCGGCACCACCCACCAGACCGTGCTGCGCGGCTCGCATAAAGAGCAGTCCGCGTTCCCGGCCGATCTCTACCTGGAAGGCTCGGACCAGCACCGCGGCTGGTTCCACTCGTCGCTGCTGACCTCCTCGATGCTGAACGGCCGTCCGCCCTACAAGGCGCTGCTGACCCACGGCTTCACGGTCGACGAGAACGGCAAGAAGATGTCGAAGTCGCTGGGTAACACGATGGCGCCGCAGAAGATCTCGGATACCCTGGGCGCCGACATCCTGCGCCTGTGGGTGGCCTCGACCGACTACACCGGCGAGCTGTCGATCGGCGAAGAGATCCTGAAGCGCGTGACCGAGTCCTATCGCCGCATCCGCAATACCCTGCGCTTCCTGCTGGCGAACACCTCGGACTTCGATCCGACCAAAAACGCCGTGCCGGTCGCCGAGATGCTCGAGATCGACCGCTACGCGCTGGCCGAAACCGCGCGCCTGCAAAGCGACATCGCCGCGCACTTCGAGCGCTACGAGTTCCACCCGGTGGTCGCACGCCTGCAGAACTTCTGCTCGGAAGACCTGGGCGGCTTCTACCTCGACATCCTGAAGGACCGCCTGTACACCACCGGCGTCGATTCGCTTGCCCGCCGCTCGGCCCAGACCGCGCTGTGGCACATCGCGCACAGCCTGCTGCGCGTGATGGCGCCGATCCTGTCCTTCACCGCCGAGGAAGCCTGGGCCGTGTTCGCGGGCCAAAAGGCTTTCGCGGACAGTGATGAGACCATCTTCACCCAGACCCTGTGGACCTTCCCGGAAGTGCCGGACGGCGCCACCCTGCTGGACAAGTATGCGCTGCTGCGCGCGGTCCGTACCGACGTCACCAAGCAGCTGGAAGAAGTGCGCGCTTCGGGTGCGATCGGCTCCTCGCTGCAGGCGGAACTGGCGCTGAAAGCCGCCGGCGACAAGTACGCCGCGCTGGCCAGCCTGGACGACGACCTGAAGTTCGTCTTCATCACCTCGCAGGCAGCCGTCGAGAAGGTCGAGGACGCGGCCCAGGAAGCGGTGGCCGTGACGCCGTCGGAAGCGGAAAAGTGCGAGCGCTGCTGGCACTACCGCCGCGACGTCGGCCACGACGCAGCCCACCCGGGTCTGTGCGCCCGCTGCACGAGCAACCTGCTCGGCGCCGGCGAACCGCGCCGCTTCGCGTAATTCAAGGTAGACCATGGCCACGAAAAAATCGAAACCCGCCAGCTTCAGCGCCGTCAAATCCAGCGGGGGCGCCAGTCTGACGCCCTGGCTGGGCATCGCCTTCATCGTGATCCTGCTCGACCAGATCAGCAAGATCACGATCACGCGCATGTTCATGCACGGCGAAGAGAAGCCGATCACCGGCTTCTTCAATCTGGTGCTGGCGTATAACCCCGGCGCGGCTTTCAGCTTCCTGTCCAACCAGGGCGGCTGGCAGAAGTACTTCTTCGCCGGCATCGCGATCGCCGCGGTCGTCTTCATCATCTACCTGCTGCGCAAGCACGCCGGCCAGCGCATGTTCTGCTGGGCCCTGGCCCTGATCATGGGCGGCGCGCTGGGCAACCTGATCGACCGCCTGGCCTACGGCCACGTGATCGACTTCCTCGACTTCCACCTGTCCGGCGTCGGCCACTTCCCGGCCTTTAACATCGCCGACACGGCGATCACCATCGGCGCAATCCTCTTCATCTTCGACGAGCTGCGCCGGGTGAACAAGCGCTGAGCACGCACTGAGCATCGGAGACAAGCAATGAGCATGGACCTGAAGGGCAAGAAGATCGTCCTCGGCCTGTCCGGCGGCGTGGCCTGCTACAAGGCCGCGGAGCTGTGCCGCGCGCTGACCAAGGAAGGCGCGACGGTGCAGGTCGTGATGACCGAGGCCGCCACCCACTTCATCGGCCCGGTGACGATGCAGGCCCTGTCCGGCCGCACCGTCTACACCGACCAGTGGGACGGACGCATCCCCAACAACATGGCCCATATCGACCTGACGCGCGACGCCGATGCGATCCTGATCGCGCCCTGCTCGGCCGACTTCCTGTTCAAGCTGGCCCACGGCGCCACCGACGACCTGCTGTCGACCCTGTGCCTGGCGCGCCCGAACCAGGTGCCGCTGCTGGTGGCGCCGGCCATGAACGTCGAGATGTGGGACAAGCCGGCCACCCAGCGCAACGTCGCGCAGCTGCGCGCGGACGGCGTCTGCATCTTGGGCCCGGCCGCCGGCTCCCAGGCCTGCGGCGAGACCGGCATGGGCCGCATGCTGGAGCCGGACGAGCTGCTCGAGGAACTGGTGGCGTCCTTCCAGCCCAAGGTCCTGGCGGGCAAGCGCGTCCTGATCACGGCCGGCCCGACCTACGAGGCGATCGACCCGGTGCGCGGCATCACGAATCTCTCGTCCGGCAAGATGGGCTATGCGGTGGCGCGCGCCGCGCGCGAAGCCGGCGCCGAGGTCACCCTGGTGTCCGGACCGACCGCGCTCGACACCCCGCATGGCGTGCGCCGCATCGACGTCCAGAGCGCCCAGCAGATGCTGGACGCCGTCATGGCCGGCATCCATGGCCAGCACGTCTTCATCGGCGTGGCCGCCGTCGCCGACTGGCGCGTCGAGAACGCGAGCGAACAGAAGATCAAGAAGGACGGCAGCGGCACGCCTCAGCTGCAGTTCGCGCAGAACCCGGACATCCTCGCCACCGTGGCCGGCACCACCTCGCTCAACGGCTGGCCCTACTGCGTGGGCTTTGCGGCGGAGTCGGAAAACCTGATCGAATACGGCGCCGCCAAGCGCGAAAAGAAGGGCATCCCTTTGTTGGTCGGCAATATCGGCCACCATACCTTCGGGCAGGATGAGAATTCGATCGTGCTGTTCGACGACGGCGGCCACACCGTGCTGCCGCAGGCGGGCAAGCTGCAACTGGCGCGCCAGCTGGTTTCGGAAATCGCCAAGCGCCTCGAACAACGTTCACTGCTGACCTGACCACCCCATCAACGCATCAACGCTTCACTCTCAATGAAACAAGTAGACCTCAAGATTCTCGACGCGCGCATGAAGGACTTCCTGCCCGCCTACGCCACCGGCGGCAGCGCGGGCCTGGACCTGCGCGCCTGCATCGATGCCCCGCTGACCCTCGAACCGGGACAGACGGTGCTGGTGCCGACCGGCCTCGCCATCCACATCGCCGATCCGGGCTATGCAGCCATGATCCTGCCGCGAAGCGGGCTCGGCCATAAGAACGGCATCGTTCTCGGCAATCTGGTAGGCTTGATCGACTCCGATTACCAGGGCCAGCTGATGGTCTCGACCTGGAACCGGGGCCAGTCCGCGTTCACGCTGCAGCCGATGGACAGGCTCGCGCAGCTGGTCGTGGTTCCCGTCGTTCAGGTCGGTTTCAACGTCGTGGAGGAGTTCGCATCGAGCGACCGGGGCGCCGGCGGTTTCGGCAGCACCGGAAAACAATAATATGACATGAGGAGTTTATGAGCGCCCATCGCCTCGCGGCCATACTGGCCGCCACCGCCCTTCTGCTGACAGGTTGCGCCACCCAGGCGCCGCAGCAAGCCGGCACCGCGCCGCGCGTCGTCGAACGCACGCCCGAAGCGCCCGGCCTGAATCCACAGATGGCCGCCGCCGCCGATACGCTCAGCAAGATGGCCGACCTGCAGAACCGCCTGTACAAGGTCGCTTCCCCGCTCCTCATCCACAACGCCGAACTGTGCAAGGGCCAAGCCCGCAACCTGCTCGGCTTCACCGCCAAGAACCGCTGGTCCTACCCGGGCGACTACAACGAAGCCGCGCATGTCGCCTTCGGCATGGACGAACGCCTGCAAGTCACCAGCGTGCTGGCCGGCAGCGGCGCCGCCAAGGCCGGCCTGCAGACCGGCGACGTGCTGCTGGCCGCCGCCGGCAAGCCGCTGCCGACCGGCCAGCATGCGCTGAGCCAGGCCGGTTCCGTCTTCGGCAAGATCGTCGCCGCCCAGGCCGCGCTGCCGATGACGATCGAACGCCACAACAGCGAGCGCCAGCTGTCGATTCCGGTCACGCGCGCCTGCGCCTTCGCGATCGAACTGGGCAACGCCGACAACGTCAACGCCTACGCCGACGGCTCGCGCGTGCTGGTCACGCGCGGCATGATCAACTTCACCCGCAACGACGAAGAACTGGCCTATGTGCTGGCCAAGACCATGGCCCACAACATGCTCGGCCACGCCGCCGCGCAGCGCAACGTCAGCACCATCGGCAGCATCATTGACAACCTCAAGAGCGTCACGCCGGATACCTCGATGCTGATCGGCAGCGGCGGCATCAAGGCGATGCCGCCCGAGATGGACGCCGCCGCCGACCGCCTCGCCCTCTACCTGGCCGCCCGCGCCGGCTACGACGTCGACGACGCCGACAACTTCTGGAAGCGCCTGAACGAAACCGTCCCGGCCACGGTGCTGAACGGGTACAACGCGAATCATCCCTCGCTGGCGGCAAGGCTGGCGGCGATCGGGAAGGCGCAGGCGGAAATCAAGGCGGACAAGCGGGCCAAGAAGGCGCTGGTGCCCTAAGCCGCCGTCAGCAGGCTGCTGCGGTTTTTTGTATCATTGTCAGTTCATCACCGGACCTCCCTGAATTCGGCAGCAAGAAACAGGAAGCGTCCGGGCGCCGAGCCAGGCCATCATGCCTGCCGCTCCAACCGAGAAGAACGCAATGAACACCGCCAACCTGCTGCGCCTCATCCTGCTTGCCGCCATCTGGGGCGGTTCCTTCCTCTTCATGCGCATCAGCGCGCCCGTGCTCGGGCCGGCGGTGCTGATCGAGTTCCGGGTGCTGTTCGCGGCGCTGTTCCTGGCAGTCGTCGGCTTCGTGCTGAAAAAGCGCCTCGACCTGCGCGCCAACTGGAAGCACTTCTTCATCCTCGGCTTCTTCAACTCGGCCCTGCCCTTCCTGTTGTTTGCGTTCGGTGCGCGCACCCTGTCGGCCTCGGTGCTGTCGGTGCTGAACGCCACCGCGCCGATGTGGGGCGCACTGGTCGGCGCCGTGTGGACCCGCCATGCGATCAGCCTGCGCACCGCCCTCGGGCTGCTGCTGGGGACCGCGGGCGTTGCCCTGCTGGTCGGCTTCGATCACGTGTCGAGCAAGCCGGGCGCCGGCCTTGCCGTGGCGGCCGCGCTGGCAGCAAGCCTGAGCTACGGCATCGCCAGCCAGTACGCGCGCTCCGCGAAAAGCGTCGAACCCTTCGCGAATGCGCACGGCACCATGTGGACCTCGAGCCTGATGGTGCTGCCGGCACTGCCCTTCTTCCCGATGACGGGCGAGCCGACCGCCGGCATCGTCGGCGCCGTGGTGGCGCTGGGCGTGCTGTGCAGCGGCATCGCCTACATCCTCTACTTCCGCCTGATCGAGGAAGTCGGCACCACCTCCGCCCTCACCGTCACCTTCCTGAATCCGGTCTTCGGCATCCTGTGGGGCGCGCTCTTCCTCGGCGAGACCATCGGCTGGTACACCATCGCCGGCTCCGCGATCACCCTGGTCGGGACCGCGCTGGTGACCGGCTTCGTGCCGCGCTTCGGGCGCAGGGCTGCGGCGGCGGCCGCGAGCAAATGAGCCGGGTCGAACTCGCGATCGAGCTGCCGCCGGACTACCGCCGGCAGGACGTCTTCAACTTCCACGGCCGCGATGCCGAAGGCCTGGCCGAGCGCATCGAAGGCCAGTGCATCCGCAAGGGCGTGATGGTGGACGGCGTGCCGGTGGCGCTGTCG
This sequence comes from Telluria sp. GW821-FHT07G12, assembly GCF_059418525.1. NCBI lineage: Bacteria > Pseudomonadati > Pseudomonadota > Betaproteobacteria > Burkholderiales > Oxalobacteraceae > Telluria > Telluria sp. GW821-FHT07G12. The sequence goes on from NZ_JBWKQA010000001.1 coordinate 819,836, forward strand.
ATCGAGCTCGGCGCGCGGCCGGGCCAGGCCCTGTGCACCGTCGACGCCGACGGCGCGCTGGCGCCCGCACAGCGCGACGACATCCTGCTCAACGTACTGGGCCTGCGCATCGCCCCCGAACCCTTCGAGGCTGCGGTGCGCGAAGACCCGCTGTTCGCGCGGCTGGTAGAGCGCGAACGCGGCCTGCGCGTGATCCAGTCCGCCACCATCTTCGAAGCCCTGAGCTGGGCCATCATCGGCCAGCAGATCAACCTCAGTTTCGCGATCGCCCTGCGCCGCACCTTCATTTCGCTGGCCGGACGCGCGCATCCGAACGGCCTGTGGTGCTATCCGGAGGCGAGCGATGCGGCCCGCCTCGAACTCGAGGATCTTACGAGCCGCAAGTTCTCGCGCGCCAAAGCCGAGACCCTGCTGCGCCTGGCGCGCCTGGCCGACGAGGGCGCGCTGGACCTGGCGCGCGACGCCGACCTGCCCACGGTCAGCGAGCGCCTGCTGGCGGTGAAAGGGATCGGCCCGTGGACCGTGAACTATGCGCTGCTGCGCGGCTACGGGTTCGCGGATTGCTCGCTCGAAGGCGACGTGGCCGTACGGACCGCCATCGGGCGCCTGCTCGGTGAGGAAGAACGCCCGAACCTGGCGGAGGCGGCAGCTTTTCTCGCGGCTTATCGTCCACACCGGACGATGACCGCGGCCCACTTGTGGGCTAGCCTGAGCGCCTGAAAACAGACGCTGCACTACACCCCGATTTTCATTACACTTCGATAATGAAAATCGTACCGACCCTCTCTAGCTCCCTGGCCGCGCTGCTGCTGGCCTGCGCCGGCATGGCCCAGGCCCAGACCGCACCCACCGACGTCACCGATGCCCCGGATGACCACGGCGCCTACCTGTCGGCGGTATTCGGCAACGGTCGCATCCATGGCGGCAACGCCGAAGGCAATGTCTGGATGCGCGGCCGCACCTTCGAAATCCGTGCGGGACGCCAGCAGCGCACCCTGTTCGGTTCGACGCTGCCGGACAGCCTCAGCGAGCGCATCGACTTCGTGCATTACAACGAAGGCCATCCAGACAATAACCACCGCGACGGTTTCGCGGTGCAATGGCTGATGGTGCGCCAGCTGGGCGCACGCAGCGCCGTCGAGCTGGGCATCGGTCCCTATCTCAGCATGAACACGACCGTCATCGACGGCCGCCAGATCGACGACGCGAATGTCGGCGCCCTGCTCAGCCTGGGCCTGCGGCTGCCGCTGGGCTTCATGCCGGACGGCACCCACCTGCGCATCGGCTACAACCATGTGCAGATGCGCAATGTGCACCGCTCCGATGCGCTGATGATCGGCATCGGCCGCCAGTTCGGCCGCTCGGAGGCCGATCCCGAAACCGACCCGGCGGACGGCCAGACCTGGTTCGGCATTTCGGCCGGCAACTCGATCACCAATATGTCCGGTACCGACGGCGCCCTGGCCGCCGTATTGGAAGCGCGCCGCTACCTGGGCGAGCGCATGGAGCACTGGGCCGTGTCGGGCAAGTTCCTGTTCGAAGGCGACGACGGCGCCCGGGTCGACCGCCGCGGCCTGGCCGCCCAGCTGTTCTACGTGCAAAGGGTCACGCCGCGCTTCGCGATGAGCGCCGGGCTTGGCCCATATGTGGCGCGGAACCGGCGCGCCGACAACATCACCCACGGCAACCTGCTGATCACCTTCCAGGCCGAGCATGCGCTGACGCGCCACGCACGCGTGTTCGCGAACTTCAACCGCGTGAAGACCTTCCGCCAGACCGACGACCGCGACCTGTTCCAGGTAGGCTTCCTGAAAGATTTTTAAGCTAGTTCCAGCGCGGCAGGCCCTCGAACTGCTGGGCGCTCTCGCCGGCAAAGCGGATCAGCTCGGCCAGTGGCACGGTGGCCAGGTTGTCGCGCCGGTAGTGGCCGCCGAGTGCGCTCGGGATCTTGAGGCAGTACTTGCGGCCCGCGCTCAGCGGACCCAGCGCGGATTCGGCCAGGTGCACCTGCTCCAGCATGTACCACTCGTTCAGGAATTCCTGGTTATACGACAGCGCATCGAGGGCGGCGCGGTCTTCGGCCACCGGTTCGCAGCACAGGTCCTGCGGCGACAGGCGCCAGTACCTACCTTCGTCGTCGCGGATGATCAGGTTGCCGAAGGCGTTCTCGCCCAGCACCTCTTCCGCGTTCAAGCCCACCCAGCCCCATGCCTCGTTAATCTCGTCGACATCGATCATAGAAATGGCCTCCGCAAGGTTAATCGCGACAGGTATTCGACCGGGCTGGGCCGCATACGTTGCGGCAAGGGAGAGGGGGATTGAGGCACTTCAGGCGCGGCCGGGACCGGCAGCGAAAATGAAAAGGCCGCTGATCCTAAACAGAATCAACGGCCTCCGAATCTGGTTGCGGGGACAGGATTTGAACCTGTGACCTTCGGGTTATGAGCCCGACGAGCTGCCAGACTGCTCCACCCCGCGTCTGATGATTCGTATTATACGCAGCTTCCCCGGTTTAGGCAATGCCAATGCCATTTCCCCAGCGGATCGCAGCATAAGCCACCCGGATCGGGGCCTTGCGTGGTGTACGGATTGCGGCACAGTTGGCCCGATACGGTGGTAAAGTAAGGGCAACGTCATTACCAACAGATTCCATGAAATTCTGCTCCGAGTGCGCCCATCCGGTGACGGTGGCCATCCCCGAAGGCGACAACCGTCCGCGCTACGTGTGCACCCAATGCGGCACCATCCATTACCAGAACCCGAAGATGGTGATCGGCTCGATCCCCGTCTGGGAGCAGGATGGCGAGCTGAAAGTGCTGCTGTGCAAGCGCGCGATCGAGCCGCGCTATGGCTATTGGACGCTGCCGGCCGGCTTCATGGAAAACGAGGAGACCACCGGCCAGGCGGCGGTGCGCGAAACCGAGGAGGAAGCCGGCGCCAACGTCGAACTGGGCGACCTGTTCACGCTGTTGAACGTCGCCCACGTGCACCAGGTCCACCTGTTCTACCTGGCGCGCCTGCTCGACCTCGATTATGAAGCCGGGGTCGAGAGTCTGGACGTGCAGCTGTTCGCCGAGCACGAGATCCCCTGGGACGACCTGGCCTTCCCGACCATCCGCACCACGCTGGAGCTGTTCTTCGCCGACCGCCGCAAGGTGCTCGAAGGCGGCAGCTACGGTTTTCATAGCCGCGACATCACCAAGCCGATGCGGGCTCCCGTCGAACCAGACTGACGCAACGACATGATCCCCTGGCTCGAAGCGAATACGCCCTTCCCCGACGTATCCGAGGCGCTGACCACGGACGCTCCCGGCCTGCTCGCGGCCGGCGCCGACCTGTCGCCCCAGCGCCTGCTGCAGGCCTACCGCAACGGCATCTTCCCCTGGTTCTCGGAAGGCCAGCCGATCCTGTGGTGGAGCACCGATCCGCGCATGGTGCTGTACACGGAACGCTTCAAGGTCAGCGACAGCCTGAAGAAAACCTTGCGCAAGGTCGAGCGCTCGCGCCTCGAAGGCGGCCCCTGGGTGGTGCGCTTCGACAGCGCCTTCGAATCCGTGATGCGCTCCTGCGCCGCGCCGCGCAAGGACGGCCCCGGCACCTGGATCTCCGAGGACATCATCGCCGGCTACACCGGCCTTCATCGCATGGGCCACGCGCATTCGGCGGAAGTGTGGCTGGACGGCGAACTGGTTGGCGGCGCCTATGGCGTCTGCATCGGCCGCATGTTCTATGGCGAATCGATGTTCGCGCGGGTGTCGGACGCCTCCAAGGTGGCGCTGGCCTACCTGGTGGCTTTCCTGCGCAGCCAGGGCGTGCGCCTGCTCGATTGCCAGCAGGAGACCGGCCACCTGGCCTCGCTGGGCGCCGTCCCGATTCCGCGCCAGGCTTTCCTCGATCATTTGCGCCAGGCGATCGCCGAGCCCGCCATCGAACGTTGGGAAGTTGCGCCACCGTTGACCACCTAACGGTGCGCCGCGCCGTCTTTGGCTACAATGGGTCAAACACGTCGTCTCGAGAGCATTGCATGACGCACTTAAATGACCTGCCCTTTTCCACGCTGCAGTTCTACACCACGGCGCCCTATCCGTGCAGCTACCTCGATGCGCGCCAGGCGCGCTCGCAGGTGGCCACGCCTTCGCACCTCATCAATGCGGACGTGTATTCGGAGCTGGTGCGCAACGGTTTCCGCCGCAGCGGGATCTTCACCTACCGTCCCTATTGCGACGGCTGCCGCGCCTGCATACCCGTACGCGTGGCCGTGAACGACTTCGGCCCCAACCGCAGCCAGCGCCGCGCCTGGAAGCGCCATGGCGACCTGTCGGCAATGGTGGCCAACCTGTCGTTCTCGGACGAGCACTATGCGCTCTACCTGCGCTACCAGACCACCCGCCACGTCGGCGGCGGCATGGACCAGGACAGCCGCGACCAGTACGCCCAGTTCCTGCTGCAGAGCCGCGTGAACACGCGCCTGGTCGAATTCCGCGAACCGGACGGCACGCTGCGCATGGTGTCGATCATCGACGTGCTGTCGGACGGCCTGTCCTCGGTCTACACCTTCTTCGATCCGGACGTCGAAGGCGCCTCCTACGGCACCTACAACGTCCTGTGGCAGATCGAGCAGGCGCGCGAGCTGGGCCTGCCCTACGTCTACCTCGGCTACTGGATCGAACAGAGCCCGAAGATGGCGTACAAGATCAACTTCCGGCCGCTGGAAGCGCGCATCGACGGCGTGTGGGGAGTGCTCGAACGCTAGGGTGTATTTACACGGGATCTCAATCTTACAGGGTAAAATGTCGGCAATTCACGTTTAGGTAACCATGTCCGACAAACTCCTGTACGCCCTCGCCCGCCCGCTGCTGTTTGCCCTCGACCCGGAAACGGCCCATAACGTCACCCTGCCCGCATTGCGCCGCGCGAACGCGCTCGGGCTGACCGGTCTCGTCAGCAGGCCCAAACCCGATCCGCGCACCGTCATGGGCATCACCTTCCCGAATCCGGTCGGCCTGGCGGCAGGCCTGGACAAGGACGGCGCCTACATCGACGGCCTGGCGGCGCTGGGCTTCGGCTCGATCGAAGTCGGCACGGTCACGCCGCGCCCGCAGGCCGGCAATCCGAAGCCGCGTATCTTCCGCCTGCCCTCCGCGCGCGGCATCATCAACCGCATGGGCTTCAACAACGGCGGCGTCGACGCCTTCGTCGCCAACGTGCAGGCCTCTCGCTTCTACCAGGAAAAGCGCGGCGTGCTGGGCCTGAACATCGGCAAGAACGCCGACACCCCGATCGAACGCGCCGCCGAGGACTACCTGCACTGCCTGCGCAAGGTCTATCCCTATGCCAGCTACGTGACGGTGAACATCTCCTCGCCGAACACCAAGAACCTGCGCCAGCTGCAGGGCGCGTCGGAACTAGACGCCCTGCTGGCCCAGCTGAAGGGCGAGCAGTCGCGCCTGGCGGACGAGCACGGCCGCTACGTGCCGCTGGCCCTGAAGATCGCGCCGGACGTGGATGCCGACCAGATCCGCGACATCGGCGCGGCCCTGCTGCGCCACGGCATCGACGGCGTGATCGCCACCAACACCACGCTCAGCCGCCGCGACGTCGAAAACCACCGCTACGCGCAACAGCAGGGCGGCCTGTCCGGCGCACCGGTGTTCGACCTGTCGAACATCGTGATCCGCGCGCTGAAGAAGGAAGTCGGCGACGCCGTGCCCATCATCGGCGTGGGCGGCATCCTGAGCGGGCGCGACGCCAAGGCCAAGATCGCGGCCGGCGCGCAGCTGGTGCAGCTGTACAGCGGCTTGATCTACCGTGGGCCGGCGCTGGTGAAGGAGTGTGCGGACGCGCTCAAGGGCATCAAATGAAGAAGCACCAGCTCGGCCGCACCGACCTGTCCGTCTCGCGCATCTGCCTGGGCACCATGACCTTCGGCGAACAGAACACGGAAGCCGACGCCCACAGCCAGCTCGATTATGCGATCGAGCGCGGCATCAACTTCATCGACACTGCCGAGATGTACCCGGTGCCGCCCAGGGCCGACACCCAGGGCTCGACCGAGCGCTTCATCGGCAGCTGGCTGAAGAAATCCGGCAAGCGCCGCCAGATCGTGCTGGCCACCAAGGCCGCCGGCCCGAATGCGAACCAGACCTGGATCCGCGGCGGCAAGCACAACCTGGACGCGAAGAACATCCGCGCCGCCGTCGACGCCAGCCTGGCGCGCCTGCAGACCGACTACATCGATCTCTACCAGCTGCACTGGCCGAGCCGCAACGTGCCGATCTTCGGCGCCAACCAGTTCGAGCCGAAGAAGGAACGCACCAGCGTGCCGATCGAAGACACGCTGGCCGTGCTGGGCGAACTCATCAAGGAAGGCAAGATCCGCCACATCGGCGTGTCGAACGAGAGCCCGTGGGGCGTGTGCGAGTACATCAAGCAGGCCGAGATGCAGGGCCTGCCGCGCATCGCCACCATCCAGAACCTGTACAACCTGACGGCGCGCGCCTTCGAGACCACCTTGCTGGACGAAGTCTGCTACCGCGAAGACGTGAGCCTGCTGGCCTACAGCCCGCTCGCCTTCGGCCAGCTGAGCGCCAAGTACATCGACAATCCGCAGGCCATCGGCCGCCTGACGATCTATCCGCCGACCTGGAGCCCGCGCTATCTGAGGCCGTCGGTACTGGCGGCGGCGAAGGAGTATGCGGAGTTGGCGCGTGCGAATGGCATGAGCCCTGCGCAGATGGCGCTGGCCTGGTGTTATTCGCGCTGGTTCGTGGGGTCGACCATCGTCGGCGCGACCAATCTGGTGCAGCTGAAGGAGAACATCGATGCGGAGAGCGTCATCTTGCCAGTCGAGGTGATGAAGGCGATTGATGAAATTCACTCGCGCTACACCAACCCGGGCCAGTGACCCGCGGCTTGTATACGTCATTCCCGCGCACGCGGGAATGACGAGGTGGCTAATCGGCCACAACGGGATGTAAGGCGCGCTCAATATCGGCGCGAGTAAATCCTTGAGCAAACCGCTCAATAAAATCATACGCATACGCCCGCAGGTAGGCCCCCTTCCGCACCGCCAGCCGCGTCACATTCGGCGCAAACAAGTGCGATGACTCGATCGCCCGCAAACCCCGGTCGCGACCGTGATCGAAGGCCATCGAGGCCACGATCCCCACGCCCATCCCCAGCGACACATACTGCTTGATCACGTCCGAATCCATCGCCGTCAGCACGATGTCCGGGCTCACGCCGGCGCTCGCAAATGCCGCGTCGATGTGGCCGCGGCCGGTGAAGCCGACGTCGTAGGTAATCAGCGGGAACTCGGCCAGGTCGGCCAGCTTGATCGGGCTGCGGCTCAGCAGCGGGTGGCCGTCCGGCACCACTACCAGGTGGCTCCAGCGGTAGCAGGGGAAGGACACCAGGTCCGGGAAAGTCGACAGGCCTTCGGTGGCGATACCGATGTCGGCGCGGCCCGACAGCACCCATTCGGCGATGTGTTCCGGCGCGCTCTGCTGCAGGGCGATGCGCACTTCCGGATAGCTGTTGCGGAAGGCCTGCACCACCTGCGGCAGCGCGTAGCGCGCCTGGGTGTGGGTCACGGCCACCGTCAGCGTGCCGCTGTCCTGGGCCGCGTACTCGCTGCTGGCCTGCTGCAGGTTCTCGGCCTCGACCAGCAGGCGCTCGATGATCTTCAGAATGCCCTTGCCGGGATCGGTCATGCCGGTCAGGCGCTTGCCGTTGCGTTCGAAGATGACCACGCCCAGCTCTTCCTCGAGTTCGCGGATCTGGCGCGACACCCCTGGCTGCGAGGTGAACAAGGCGTTCGCCACATCGGTCAGGTTGAAATTACGGCGCGCCGCCTCGCGCACCGAACGCAGCTGCTGGAAGTTCATATGCCCCCGCCTTGCTCTACAAGATTTTGGTCAACGAACACGTGCATCCGGCGCGGCTTCACCAGCAGGGTCTCGCCGTCGCGCAGATTGAGCGCACGGTACTGCTCATTTGGGATCACCGCTTCGATCAATTGAGCATTGTCGGCGCGCTCCAGGTCGAGCTGGGCCAGCGGGCCGATCGCATGCGCGCGGCGCAGCTTGACCGCCACGCCTTCCAGGCCCGGCGCATAGCGCTCGACTTCGAGGTCGTGCGGGCGCACGTAGGCAATGCCTTCGCCGTTCTGCACGCCGGCGTACTGCGGCGCATCGAATTTCGCTTCACCGCTGGCCAGCACGCCGTCGTTGACGCGGCCGTGGAACAGGTTGACGTTTCCGAGGAAGCCGTAGACGAAGGGCGAAGCCGGCTGGTTGTAGACGGCGTCCGGGGTGCCGAGCTGCTCGACGCGCCCCTTGTTCATCAGCACCACCTGGTCGGCCACTTCCAGCGCTTCTTCCTGGTCGTGGGTGACGAAGATCGAGGTCACGTGCAGCTCGTCGTGCAGCTGGCGCAGCCAGCGGCGCAGTTCCTTGCGCACCTTGGCGTCCAGTGCGCCGAAGGGTTCGTCGAGCAGCAGCACGCGCGGCTCCACTGCCAGGGCGCGCGCCAGGGCGATGCGCTGGCGCTGGCCGCCGGACAGCTGCGGCGGATAGCGGTCGGCGATCCAGTCCAGCTGCACGAGCTCGAGCAGCTTCTTGACCTTCTCGCGGATCTGCGCCTCGGACGGGCGCTCCTTGCGCGGTTTCACCCGCAGGCCGAAGGCGACGTTCTCGAACACGGTCATGTGCTTGAACAGCGCATAGTGCTGGAATACGAAGCCCACCTGGCGCTCGCGCACGTGGCTGGCGGAGGCATCGGCGCCGTCCAGCAGCACGCGGCCGGCATCCGGGAATTCAAGACCCGCGATGATGCGCAGCAGCGTGGTCTTGCCGCAGCCGGAAGGGCCCAGCAGCGCGGTCAGCTCGCCGTCGGCGAACTGCAGCGAGACGTCATCCAGGGCCGTGAACTGGCCGAACTGCTTGCGGATGTGTTGGACTTCGATCGTCATGCCGATTGCTCCGTGATGTTGGCTTTGCGGCTCTGGTGCAGGCGCCACTCGATAAAGGATTTCACCGCCAGCGTGACCAGCGCCAGCAGGGCCAGCAGCGAAGCGATCGCGAACGCCGCCGTGAAGTTGTATTCGTTGTAGAGGATCTCGACCTGCAGCGGCATGGTGTTGGTCTCGCCGCGGATGTGGCCCGACACCACCGAGACGGCGCCGAACTCGCCCATCGCGCGGGCATTACACAGGATCACGCCGTACAGCAGGCCCCACTTGATGTTGGGGAGGGTCACGCGGCGGAAGGTGGCCCAGCCGGACGCGCCCAGCACCAGCGCCGCCTCTTCTTCCTCGCTGCCCTGGGCCTGCATCAGCGGGATCAGTTCGCGCGCCACGAAGGGGAAGGTGATGAAGACGGTCGCCAGCACGATGCCCGGCACCGCGAACAGGATCTTGATGTCGTGGTCCATCAGCCAGGGACCGAACCAGCCCTGCGAACCGAACAGCAGCACGTAGATCAGGCCGGCTATCACCGGCGAGACCGAGAACGGCAGGTCGATCAGGGTCAGCAGCACGCTCTTGCCGCGGAAGTCGAACTTGGCGATGGCCCAGGCCGCGGCCACGCCGAACACCAGGTTCAGCGGCACCGAGATGCCGGCCGCGATCAGGGTCAGCTTGATGGCCGCCAGCGCATCCGGCTCGATCACGGCTTCCTTGTAAGTGGCCCAGCCATGCTTCAGGGCTTCGAAGAACACGGCCACCAGCGGCACGAACAGGAACAGGGTCAGGAACAGCAGCGCCACGGCGATCAAGGCGTAGCGCACCCAGCTGGGTTCCAGCGTGTTGGTGGCCTTGCGCGGCGCCTGCGTGGCGGCGGCCTTGGCGGGTTCGAGTTTTTCCAGGACTGCACTCATGTTATTTACCCGCCCGCTTGCGTGTCCAGGCCTGCAGCAGGTTAATTGCCAGCAGCAGGATGAAGGAAGCGACCAGCATGACCACGGCGATGGCGGTGGCGCCCGTATAGTCGTACTGCTCGAGCTTGGTGATGATGAAGAGCGGCGTGATCTCCGAGACCATCGGCATGTTGCCAGCGATGAAGACCACCGAGCCGTACTCGCCGGTCGCGCGCGCGAAGGCCAGCGCGAAGCCCGTCAGCAGAGCCGGCACGATGCCCGGCAGGATCACGCGGGTGAATGTCTGCCAGGGGCTGGCGCCAAGGCTGGCGGCCGCTTCTTCCAGCTCGCGCTCGGCGTCTTCCAGCACCGGCTGCACGGTCCGCACCACGAAGGGCAATCCGATGAAGGTCAGCGCCACCACCACGCCCAGCGGCGTGAAGGCGACCTTGATGCCGAGCGGCTCCAGGTATTTGCCGATCCAGCCGTTGCTCGAGTACAGCGCGGTGAGCGTGATGCCGGCCACGGCGGTAGGCAGCGCGAACGGCAGGTCGACGAGGGCGTCGACGAAGCGTTTGCCGGGAAACTGGTAGCGCACCAGCACCCAGGCGACAATGCCGCCGAACACGACGTTGATGGCGGCGCCGATCAGGGCCGCGCCAAAGCTCAGGCGGTAGGACGCCATCACCCGTTCCGAGGTGACGGCGTTCCAGAACGCGTCCCAGGTCATGGTGAAGGTTTTCAGGAAGATCGCCGACAAGGGCACCAGCACGATGAGCGCCAGGTAGAAGATCGTGAAGCCGAGCGACAGCCCGAAACCGGGGATCACCCGGTTGGCGCTGCTGCGGCTGGTCACTAGCGTATTCATGGAGTCCTTATTACAAATTCTTCTAATAACGCGACATAATCGCACTCAGAACTCATAATGCAAACGAAGCATTCCTCATTTGCATAGACGATTCCGGTATTAGGAAATCAACTTGAACGCCACGCCCGCGAGCGTCATGGCCAGCAAACCGCGCAGGAAACCTTCCGGTACGGCCTTGGCGGCCCAGGAACCGAGCGTGATGCCGGGCACCGAGCCGACCAGCAGGGTCACCAGCAGCAGCCAGTTGATCGAGCCCAGCCACCAATGGCCGGCGGCCGCGATGGCGGTCAGCGGCACGGCATAGGCGATGTCGGTGCCCGCCACTTCGGCCGGGCTCAGCTTCGGGTACAGCATCACCAGCAGCGTGGCGCCGATCGCGCCCGCGCCGATCGAGGAGACGGTGACCAGGATGCCGAGCACGGCGCCGGAAGCGATGGTCGCGGCAGTGAGCACCCTCCCCTGCAGCTGACGGCCGGGCTTGGCATTGACCCAGGCCAGCATCTTCGAACGGAACAGGATCGCGACCACGGTCAGCATCACGGAGACGGCGATCGAATAGCGGATGGTCTGGCCGATGGCGGCGTTCAGCGGACCGAAGTGTTGGAGGGCCAGGGTGGCCAGCAGCGCGGCAGGCAGCGCGCCCAGGCACAGGCGGCCGACGATGTGCCAGTGCACATTGCCGCGCGAACGATGGGTGACGGTGCCGGCGCTCTTGGTGAGCGAGGCAAAGGCGAGGTCGGTGCCGACGGCGACCGACGGCGTGACGCCGAACAGCAGCGTCAGCAGCGGCGTCATCAGCGAGCCGCCACCGACGCCGGTCATTCCGACCAGCAAGCCGACAGCGAAGCCCGACAAAATATACTGAATAGACATGCTTTACCCCCAGATTGACTCCAAGGGTAAAGCGCCTCAGCCGTTAAGCCAACAACAGCTTTCTTATTTGCTTATTTGTTCGGCTGCGGCGTCAGGCGCAGGTAGGGTTTCGGCGCGGTGAAACCCTTCGGATACTTCTGCTTCAGCTGCTCCGGATCCTGGATGGTCAGCGGAATGATCACGTCATCGCCGTCTTTCCAGTTGCCGGGGGTGGCCACGGTATAGCCGTCGGTCAGCTGCAGGGCGTCGATCACGCGCAGGACTTCGTCGAAGTTGCGGCCGGTGCTCATCGGGTAGGTGATGATCAGGCGCACTTTCTTGGCCGGGTCGATCACGAACAGCGAGCGCACGGTGGCGGTGGCCGAGGCGTTCGGGTGGATCATGTCGTACAGCTGCGAGACCGATTTATCCGCATCGGCGATGATCGGGAAGCCGACCACGGTCTGCTGGGTTTCCTCGATGTCCTTGATCCAGGCCTTGTGCTGCTCGGCCGGGTCGACCGACAGGGCGATGGCCTTGACGTTGCGCTTGTCGAACTCGGGTTTCAGCTTGGCGGTCAGGCCCAGCTCGGTCGTGCACACCGGCGTGAAGTCGGCAGGGTGCGAGAACAGCACCACCCAGGAATCGCCCGCCCAGTCATGGAAGCGGATGCGGCCGATGGTGGAATCCTGCTCGAAGTCGGGAGCGGTGTCGCCCAGGCGTAAAGTCATGCTGATCTCCTTCAGGTTAGTACATCAAAAGAAACGGTTGTACAGCACCACGGCCCAGGTTGCCCCGGCCATCGCGATCGCCAGCGCCACCGCCGCACTGCCCAGGTCCTTGGCGGCCTTGGACAGCGGATGGCGTTCCAGCGACACGCGGTCGACCACCGCCTCGATGGCGGCATTGATCAGCTCGACCAGCAGCACCAGCCCGAGCACGGCGATCAGCGCCAGTTTCTGGAAGGCGGAAATCGGCAGGAACAGCGCCACGATGGCCGCCGGCACTGCCACCATCAGCTCCTGGCGGAAGGCATGCTCGTGCTGCCAGGCATGCCTGAAACCGGCGATCGAATAGCCGGTGGCGGCGGCGATGCGCGCCAGGCCGCCCTTGCTCTTGAACTCGCTGCTTGGTTGATCCATGGATGTCGTGGTTGCTTGCAGGATTGGCATTATGCCGCAGCTTGCAACAACACGTTAAACACAATTTTCACATTATGGTATAAAGTAGAGAAATATACCGCACCGCAGCAACCACATCATGAAAATGGAAACTCTCGAACCCGCGAAAACTTCCATCCAGGTGATCGAACGCATGGTCGCCCTGCTCGACGTCCTGGCCAGCTACTCGGATCCCGTCAGTCTGAAGGAATTGTCGAAGGTATCCGGCCTGCATCCGTCCACCGCGCACCGGATCCTGAACGATATGGTGGTGACCCGCTTTGTCGACCGCGTCGAGCCGGGCACCTACCGCCTCGGCATGCGCCTGCTGGAACTGGGGAATGTGGTGAAGAGCCGTCTATCCGTGCGCGAAGCGGCGGTCGACCTGATGCGCGCCCTGCACAACAAGACCCGCCAGACCGTGAACCTGTCGGTGCGCCAGGGCGACGAGATCGTCTACATCGACCGCGCCTTCTCCGAGCGTTCCGGCATGCAGGTGGTGCGCGCGATCGGCGGCCGCGGTCCGCTGCACCTGACCTCGACCGGCAAGCTGTTCCTGTCCGTCGACGAAGCGAAGGCCATCCGCGCCTACGCCACCCGCACCGGTCTGGCCGGCCACAACAAGAACTCGATCACTGAACTCGGCCGCCTGGAGCGCGAGCTGGCGCTGGTGCGCTCACGCGGCTATGCGCGCGACAACGAGGAACTGGAACTGGGCGTGCGCTGCATGGCCGCCGGGATTCATGACGACAGCGGCAAGCTGGTGGCGGGACTGTCGATCTCGGCGCCGGCGGACCGGCTGCAGGAAGAATGGCTGGAAGACTTGGTGAATACAGCGGCGCAGATTTCGGCGACGCTGGGGCACAGGGTTGGTGCGGGCGTTTAAAGAATCGTTAGCCCAAAAACCGTCATTCCCGCGAAGGCGGGAATCCAAGTTGCGCAAGCAGTCTGCAAACTAACCTGGATTCCCGCCTGCGCGGGAATGACCTTGTTTTATTGTGCCGAAGTCCCCGGCACCACCGCCGACACCGTCACCGGCACCGCCGCGGCAGCCGCCGCCGGGACGCTGGCCGGCTTCAAGGCCTCCAGCCATTTGCGCATCCGGCCCGCATCCGCGGTCCGCGACTGTTTCCCCTTCGAATCCAGGAACACCATGATCACGTTGCGTCCCTGGATCATGGCCTGCATCACCAGGCAGCGCCCCGCTTCGTTGATGAAGCCGGTCTTCTGCAGGCCGATATTCCAGTCCGGCATGGCCACCAGGTAGTTGGTGTTGTGGTATTGCAGGGTCCGGCCGCTGGCCTGGACCGCATAGTTGGGGTCGGTCGTGTACTGGCGCAGCAGCGGCTCCTGGTGGGCCGTCATCGCCAGCTTGGCCAGATCGCGCGCGCTAGAGACGTTCTGGCTCGACAGGCCGCTCGAATCCACATAATGCGTATCGTTCATGCCAAGTTCCCTGGCCTTGGCATTCATCGCCGCGACGAAGGCGTCGATACCGCCCGGATAGTTGCGGCCGAGTGCGGCGGCAGCGCGGTTTTCCGAGCTCATCAGTGCGATGTGCAGCAGGTTGCCGCGCGTCATGCGGGTGCCGACAGGCAGGCGGGAACTGGTGTACTTGTGTTTGTCGACGTCGGCATCGGTGATGGTCAGCACCTCGTCCAGGTTCTGCTGGGCCTGGACCACGAGCAGGCCCGTCATCAGCTTGGTGATCGAGGCGATCGGCAGGGCGACGGTGGAATTCTTTTCGAACAGCACTTCCGAGCTGTTCTGGTCCATCACATAGGCCACCGACGAGCGCAGGGCCAGCGGATCCTGGGTCTTGTTCAGGCCGACCAGGTCGCCGGCGCTGAGGATGGCGATGGCCGGGGCGGCGCGGCGCACATGCTGGTAGACCACCCGGCGCTTGCCGTGCACCATCTCGATCCGTCGCACCATGCGTTCGCGGTTATCGTCGGCGATGACCTTGGCCAGGTCGGCGCGCTTGGCTTTGACCTTTTTCGCCGAAGTCGTGTGCGCCTTGTGCTTGGTCCTGGCGGAAGCGTCCGGCGGAGCAAGCAGGAACATCATGGACATGGCGGCAGCCAACGCAAGCTTGAGCATCTGTAAATCCTTGAACGCGAACTGATGAGCACTTAATGCAGTGTAGCGAAAGACGAGTGAAGCGCAAGAGAATGTAGCATCTGCGCCCGCATTTTGCTACAACGCAAGGTTGCTCGCGTTGTAGAAATCTCTTGATATTTCAACAGCTTGGCGTCAAGTATATCGAACAAGCTACTCGACGAAGCGCACGAAATTGGCAAGCGGTTCACGTTCCGTGATCAGGGTGTTCTCGACCTTGTTCCGGTCGGCATGGCCGAGCGCCATGCCGCACACCACCATTTCATTCTCAGGCAAGCCCAGCTGTTCACGGATGATGCGGTGGAACTGGGTGAAGGCCGCCTGCGGGCATGTGTCGAGGCCGCGGCCGCGCGCGGCCACCATGATGTTCTGCAGGAACATGCCATAGTCGAGCCAGGAGCCCTGCTCCATCACGCGGTCGATGGTGAAGATCAGGCCGACCGGCGCGTCGAAGAATCGGTAGTTGCGGCCATGCTGGGCCGCCATGCCGGCCTTGTTCTCGCGCGTCAGGCCCAGCAGCGCATACAGGTCCCAGCCGACCTTGCGGCGGCGGTCGATGAAGGGCGACACCCATTCGCGCGGATAGTAGGCGTACTCCTCGGTATGCTCCCTGGCCTGCTGCGGGTCGGCATAGGCGGCCAGGATCGCGTCGCTGAATCGCTCCTTGGCGGCGCCCGTCAGCACATACACCTTCCACGGCTGGGTATTCGTGCCGGACGGCGCGCGCGCCGCCACCTCGAGCAGCGCTTCGATGTCTTCGCGCGCCACCGGCGTCGGCAGGTAGGCGCGGATCGAGCGGCGCGAGGTAATGGCGGCGTCGACGTCCTGTTGCTGCTGGCTGCTGATCATGTTCGGTTCTCCTGAGTTTTATTTTCTGACGACGAAGGCAACGCCCGTCACCGCGACCACCATGCCCACCAGCCCCAGCGGGCTGAGCGCTTCGCCGAACATCAGCCAGGCCATCACGGCCGTGGTCGGTGGGGTCAGATAGAGCAGGCTCGTCACCTTGGTGGCGTCGTTGCGGCTGATGAGCCTGAACAACAAGAAGATGGCGCCGATCGAAAGGGCGAGAATGGACCACAGCAGCGCGCCGATGAATTGCGCGGTCCAGTGAATCCTGGACAGGGTCGGGCCGAAATCTTCGAACACGGCTGCCAGCGGCAGCAGCACCAGGGCCGTGGCCGCGAACTGGATCAGGGTGCCGGTGCGCAGGTCGAACTGCGGGCAGAAGCGCTTCTGGTAGAGCGTGCCGCAAGTGATCGCCAGCAGCGCCAGCACGCAATAGCCGATGGCGGCGGGCGACAGGCCGTTCAGGCTGATCTTGGCATATACCACCAGGCCGACGCCGCCCAGGCCGAGCAGCAGGCCCAGCCATTGGCGCGGCGTGACGCGCTCGCCGATCAGCGGCGCGGCGAAGGCGGTGAGGATAGGCTGCAGGCCGACGATCAGGGCGGACAGACCGGCCGGCATGCCGATCTTGATGGCGCTCCAGACCCCGCCCAGGTAACCGGCCTGCAGCAAAAGCCCGGCCACCGCCACGTGCAGAATGCGCCCGTGCGGCCATGGTGCGCCGCCCACCAGCACCATCGGGATCAGGACCAGCAGCGCGCCCAGGCAGCGCAGGATCAGGAAGCTCAAGGGCGGCGCATACGGCAGGCCGTACTTGGCGGCGATGAAACCGGTACTCCACAGGACGACGAAGAACAGCGGCACCGGGGCCAGCCAGCCGGCGTGCGCCGGGGCCGCGGGCAAAGGCTTGGCGGGGGTTGGGGAAGTGTCGTGGCTCATCGGATTGCCAGTCTAGCATGCTGTCCGGGTCCCTGCCGGCCTGCCCTTGCCCGCCCTGGTTGTTGTATCGGTGCAAACAAACAAGCACGCAAACGATTGTATGGATTGATATATATCAAAACATCGCATTTGTATTGTGCGCCGCATCAAAAGTGCTTGACGCATAATCGGAACCCGGTAAAATCTGTTCATGTTGCGGCGCACAAGAGCTGTTCGAAACTAGCCGCGAGAGAATCCGAGCAACATCCGGGTCTACCACCAAGTTCAATATTCATCCAATACTGGAGAACTACATGTTTGCATTCCCCGAGCAGTTTTCGAACGCGACCAAAGCCAACCTGGAATCCCAATTCGCCCTGCTGTCGGCCCTGACCTCCAAAACTTTCGAGGGTGTGGAGAAGCTGGTGGACCTGAACATCACCACGGCTAAAGCCGCACTGGAAAACTCGTCGGCAACCGCACGCCAGCTGCTGGCCGTGAAAGATCCGCAGGAATTCTTTTCGGTGACCACCGCCCAGGCCCAGCCGAGCGCTGAAAAAGCCCTGGCCTACGGCCGTCAAGTGGCGACCATCGCCGCCGACACCGGCGCCGAGTTCTCGCGCGCTGCCGAAAGCCAGATCGCCGAAGTCAACCGCAAGGTGATCTCGCTGGTCGACGAAGTGACCAAGAACGCCCCGGCCGGTTCGGAAACCTATGTGTCGGCCCTGAAGACCGCTATCAGCAACGCCAATGCCGGCTACGAGCAGTTCACCAAGACCACCAAGCAGGCTGCCGAAGCCATCGAGTCGAACATGAACGCCGCCGTCTCGCAGTTCACCGCTGCTGCCGGCAAGGCCGCCAACGGTGCTGCCAACGCTGCCTAAGTAATACGCGCTCCTGCAAAGGAGAACGGCCCGGACTGCGAAAGCGGTCCGGGCCGTTTCATTTATAGCTACTTGACCGGAATGACGGCCGGCTTGTTCTTGTCCTTCAGCAGGAACACCAGGAACTTTGCCGGCCTGGTCTTGCTGGCATTCCGCCCCACCGTGTGCAGGTCCTTCGGCCCTTCATAAAAGGTCTGGCCCGGCGTCAGCGTCTGCTCCTTGCCGCCTTTCACGCCCATGACGATCGATCCTTCGAGAACGTAGATGAAGCCATGGGCATCGTGCCGGTGAAGCGGATCGACCGCACCGGGCGGGAAGTCGACGGTGATCATCAGGACCTCCTTGCCGGGATAGTCTTCCAGCGCCTTGTTCATGAGCGCCGTCACGGCAGGGCCCGGCGGCGCGGCCTGGACCTGTGCGCCGGCAGCCAGCATGAGGGAGAAAGCAAGGGCGCGGATACGCCGGGTCGATTGAAACATGATGCAGTCCTTCACGAGATGAGCTCAGTGCGGCTGAGAACCGGCCGCGGTATCCGCAGCAGCTTCAGTCTAGGGAGGGTGAAGCCTGCGGGCTAGCCGTGCGCAGGGACGCACGCTGGTGCAGGAAAAGCACCAATCCGCCTTCCCCGCGGGTGCGATAGTGATGGCCGCTATCGACAACAAAGGGGAAACCATGAAGCTGTATCACATGCGGGGCGCCTGCTCGCTCGCCGACCTGATCGTGCTGCGCTGGGTCGGCGCGCCGCACGAAGTCGTGCCGATGACGATGGACTCGATCAAGTCGCCGGACTACCTGGCGATCAATCCCGGCGGCAATGTGCCGCTGCTCGTCCACGACGATTTCGTGTTGACGGAAAACGTCGCCATCCTGGCCTACCTGTCCGACCTTTACCCGCATGCGCAACTCGCGGGCGACGGCAGTGTGCGCGGGCGCGCGGAGGTCATGCGCTGGCTTGCCTTTCTCAACTCCGATGTGCACAAGGCCTTCAAGCCCCTGTTCTCGCCGGCGCGCTTCCTCGAGCGGCGCGACCTCGACGAGCAGCTGGCGGACAACGCGCGCCGCCATATCCGCGACTACCTCGAGCGCATCGATGCGGCGCTGGCCGGCCGCGAGTGGCTTGCGGGTCAACGCTCGATCGCCGACCCCTACCTGTACGTGGTCCTGCGCTGGGCGCATGCCAAAGGCGTCGACATGACGGGCCTGGACGCGCTGGCATCCTTCCATGCGCGCCTGTCGCTCGACCCGGCCGTCCGCGCCGCGCTGCTTGCCGAGGAAGACTGAGCGCCACGCCGGCGACGCCCCGCGCTTCCGTCTGGCAGAAAACAGGGGATTTTTGTCATTGCTGGTGCCTGCCTGCACCACTACCATTTGCCCGTGCATTTGAATTTCCTTACAGTCCCGTTTGCAAAGGTCAGCCATGGGTAACATGCCGCTGCCGCCGAGGATGGCCGCAGAGCATAACGACGCTCTGGCCTCGAGCTTTGCGACGACCTATGCCGGCGTCGTCGCCTTCATTGCCGTCGTCCACGAAGGCAGTTTCGCCAGGGCCGCCGAACGCCTGGGCATCGGCCGCTCGGCGGTCAGCCGCAGCGTCCAGAAGCTGGAAACCCAGCTCGATACCCGCCTGTTCCTGCGCACGACGCGCAGCACGACGCTCACGGCGGAAGGCGAGCTGTTTTTCGAGAACTGCCGGCCCGGCGTCGACCGCATCCTGCAGTCGGTCGAGGAAATGCACGAGCTGCGCACCGGCATCCCGCGCGGCAGCCTGCGCATCTCTTCCACGGTCGGCTTCGGGCGCAAAGTCGTCGCGCCGCTGCTGAAGGATTTCCATCTGCAGTACCCCGAGATCACGCTCGACCTCATCCTGGACGACAGCCCCACCGATTTCACCTCCGACCGGATCGATGTCGCCTTCCGCAACGGCCGCATGGAAGACGCGCAGATCGTGGCCAAGAAGCTGGTGCCGATGCAGATGCTGCTCTGTGCGACGCCCGATTACCTGCGCCGCCACGGCGTGCCGCGCACGATAGGCGAGCTTGCGGGACATGCCTGCGTCAACTTCCGCTTTGCCTCGGGCCGGATATTCGAATGGGAATTCAAGGTGGACGGGCTGGTGCACAAGCACCTGCCCAAAGGCTGGCTGTGCTTCAACGACGCCGACCTCGTACTGCAATCGGTCCTGAATGGCGAAGGCATCGCCCAGATGGCCGGCTACCAGATCTGCGAACACCTGCGTGCGGGCCGCCTGCAGGCGGTCCTGGCGCAGCATGCACCGGACGATCGCGGGCATTACCTGTGCTACCTCAGCCGCCATCACATGCCGATGCGCACACGCGTCTTCATCGACTACATGACGGAGCGCATCCGCGCGCTCGACCTGCACTGCCTCGACGTCCTGCTGGCTGGCCAGACGGGAGTCCCGCATGAGTAGGACCGCGTGGACTTGTGCGCTCGGCGCGATCCTGTTGTGGGCGCTGTTCGCGACCCTGGTGCGCTTTGCCGGCGATGCCCCGCCACTGCTGCTGACCGGCGTTGCGCTGTGCTGCGGCAGCGCCGCTTCCGCGCACAGATGGCGCGAGTGGCGGGTATCGGCGCCCGTCTTCGGCTTCGGCGTGGCGAGCCTGTTCCTTTACCACGCCTGCCTGGTCGCGGCCTTCCGCATGGCGCCGATCGCCGAGGCCAACCTGCTCAACTACCTGTGGCCGCTGCTGATCGTCGTGCTGGCCGCCTGCGGCCCTGCCGGTTCCGGGCTGATGCCGCGCCAGCTGGCGGGCTGCGCGATCGCCTTCGCCGGCTGCGCCGTCGTCATCGCACCCTCGTCGTCCGGACTGTCCAGCGACCATCTGGGCGGCTACGCGCTCGCCCTCCTTGCCGCGCTCTGCTGGGCCGTGTACTCGGTGGCGCCCGGCTACATGGCCGCGTATTCCTCATGGGCGACGGGCGGCTTCTGCCTGGGCGCCGGCCTGCTGGCCCTCGGCGCCCACTTCCTGTTCGAAGCGCCCTACCGTCCGTCCGCCGGCGAGTGGGCGGGCATGGCCGCGATCGGCGTCGGTCCGCTCGGATTGTCCTTCGTCCTGTGGGACCGGGCCATGCGTGCCGGCAGCGCCTCGACCATCGGTTCGCTGTCCTACCTGACGCCGGTGCTGTCCACGCTGTCGCTTGCCGCCACCGGCGCCCTCGCCGGCAGCGCCTGGTGGCGCCTGCTCCCCGCGCTGCTGCTCGTGCTGGGCGGCGTGCGCCTTGCAAGGTAAACCGCCGATTGGTGCGTTTTGCGCACCAGCGTGCGGCCTGCCATGGCTCTACTGCGACGGCGCGATGCTGCCTACACTGCTTTCACTGCACCGCAGTACCCAAACCAAGGAGAAACATCATGACCCAGCGTATCGACTACATCAAGCAGGCCCCTAACCTCTTCAAGAAATTCGTCGAGTTCAACACCCTCGTGCACGACGGCAGCATCGAGGAAAGCATCCGCGACCTGGTGGCCATCCGCGCCTCGCAGATCAACGGCTGCGGCTTCTGCCTCGACATGCACGTGAAGCAGGCCACCCTGCACGGCGAGCGCCCGCTGCGCCTGCACCACCTTGCGGCCTGGCGCGAGTCGACCCTGTTCATCCCGCGCGAACGCGCCGCGCTGGCATGGACCGAAGCGCTGACGACGCTGTCACCGCAGGGCGTGCCGGACGAGATCTACGAGCGCGTCCGCACCCAGCTGTCGGAAAAGGAACTGACCGACCTGACCTACGAGATCATGGCCATCAATGCGTGGAACCGCGTGAACGTCGCGTTCAAGGTGGTGCCAGGCGCCTTCGACAAGGAATGGGGTCTCGACAAAGCCAATCTGTCCTGAGGAGAACGGCATGAAAATCGTCGTCATCGGCGGCACCGGCCTGATCGGCAGCAAACTGGTGAACATCCTGCGCGAGCGCGGCCACGAAGCGATCGCGGCATCGCCCAATTCGGGCGTCAACACGATCACAGGCGAAGGTCTCGACCAGGCGCTGGCCGGCACCGACGTCGTCGTGGACGTGGCGAATTCGCCCTCGTTCGCCGACGACGCGGTGATGGAATTCTTCACGGTCTCCGGGCGCAACCTGCTGGCGGCGGCCGCCAGGGCGGGCGTGAAGCATCACGTCGCCCTGTCCGTCGTCGGTACCGACCGCCTTGCCGAAAGCGGTTACTTCCGTGCCAAGATCGCCCAGGAAAAGCTGATCCGCGAGTCGGGCCTGCCCTATACCATCGTGCATTCGACCCAGTTCTTCGAGTTCCTGGGCGGGATCGCGGCCTCCGCCGGCCAGGGCGATGCCATCGTCCTGTCGCCGGCCCTGGTGCAGCCGATTTCCTCGGATGACGTGGCAATCGCCATGGCCGACCTCACGCTGGGCGCGCCGGTCAACGGGATCGTCGAGATTGCCGGTCCGGACCGCTTCCGTCTTGCCGAGCTGGTGCAGCAGTACCTGACGGTCAAGAAGGACCCGCGTAGCGTGCGGGCCGATGTCCACGCCCGCTATTTCGGCGCCGAGCTGAAGGAGGACACGCTGGTGCCGCACGGGGCGGCGCGCCTGGGGGCGGTCAGGCTGCAGAACTGGCTGCAGACGCAGGCGCCGGCCCACTGACCCGGCATGCCATCGATGAAGCGCGGGCTAGCAGGCGACGGCGACTTGTACGTCGCCTCCGTGTCCGTCACCGGCGGCGCGGCCGGACACGGCCGCGTTTCCGGCCTCGTGCGATCGAGCGACGGAGCGCTGGAACTCGAGCTGCGCATGCCGCCCGAACTGGGCGGGCAAGGGGGCGGCATCAATCCGGAACAGCTGTTCGCAGCCGGCTATGCCGCCTGCTTCCACGGTTCCCTGGTGCTGCTGGCGTCCTACCGCGGCATTGCCGCCGACAGCGCCGAAGTCGCTGTCTCGGTCAGCTTCGGCCGCGATCCGAGCGATGGCCTGTTCATGCTGGCATCCCATGTACGCGTACGCATGCCGGGCACACCCCGCATCGCCGCCGCGGAACTGGTCCGCAATGCCGAACGGGTCTGCCCCTATACCAAGATGGCGCGCCAGGGTATCGAAAGCATCGTCACGCTGGTCGAGCACGGGGAGTGAAGACGGATGCACGTCGGAAAATCCTATGGCCTGGCCGAGTTTCTCTACTGGACCCGGCGCAGAATCTACCTTGTCGCGGCCAGCGCCGGCGCGGTGACAGCGCTGTACCAGCTGGGCGGCTGGCACTGGCTGGCCTTGCCGTGGCCGGTGCTGGCGCTGCTCGGCACCGCCGCCTCCTTCATCGTCGGCTTCAAGAATTCGCAGAGCTATGGCCGCACGGTGGAAGCGCAGCAGATCTGGTCCTCGATTACCGCTGCCAGCCGCTACTGGGGTCTGATCAGCCGCGATTTCCCCGCTGACGGCGAGGCCGTCAAGGAGCTGGTGGCCAGGCACCTGGCCTGGCTGGCGGCAGTGCGTTACGAGTTGCGCGCGCCGCGGGTCTGGGAAGCGGCCGCGGCCGCCCAGAATGCCGAATACCGGGAACGCAGTTTCGACGTGGCGGAACGCCGCATACCGCTCGAAGCCGAGCTGGCCAAATACCTGGCGCCGCAGACCATCGCCGAACTGCTGGCAGGCAGCGACATTCCAGCGGCCCTGATGGGCTTGCAAAGCCGGGCCATCCATACCTTGTTCCTGGCCCAGAGCCTGCAGGTGCTGCATTACGCCGAAATGCAAAAGACCCTCAAGGACCTGATCGACCAGCACGCCCGCGCCCAGCGCATCAAGAATTTTCCTTACCCGCGCCAGTACGCGATCGTCAATTCGCTGTTCGTATGGCTGTTCGCCCTGTTGCTGCCGCTGGCGATGGTGAAGGAATTCGCGGCCCTGCCCGCGCCCGGCTTCATGCATGGCCAGATGGGCTGGCTGGCGCTGCCTTTCAGCGTGCTGATCGCCTGGATGTACCTGGCCCTCGACCAGGTTGGCGAGAGTACCGAGAACCCGTTCGAAGGCAGCGCCAACGACGTGCCGATCACCTGGCTGTCGCAGGCGATCGAGCAGGAATTGCGCGGCCTGCTGGGACTGCCCGGCCAGCGCGCCGCCCCGTCAAGCGGCCACATCCTGATGTAGCTCGGCCATGCGGCGGCGGTATTCGGATGGCGTCATGCCGAGATGACGCTGGAAGGTGAGGCGCATCCGGTCTTCGTCGCCGAAGCCGCATTGCCGTGCGATCTGTTCGAAGTTGCGCGCGGACTGTTCGAGCATGCGGCGCGCGGCTTCGACCCGGAAGTGCTCGAGCGCCTTGCCGGGCGTGCGCCCGGTTTTCTCCTTGTAGACCCGGGCGAAGTTGCGGGCACTCATGCGGGCGCGCTCGGCCAGCGCTTCGACGCCCAGATCGGCATTGTGCAGGTTGTCGACCAGCCAGGCATGCAGCTCGTCGAAGCTGGCGCTGTCGCGCGCCTGGGCCCGCAGCAGCTCGCTGTACTGGGCCTGTCCGCCAGGGCGCTTCATGAAGACGACCAGGTCGCGCGCGAGATCCATGGCGACGGCGCGTCCGCAATCTTCCTCGACCAGCGCCAGCGCCAGGTCGATGCCCGCGGTGACGCCGGCCGAGGTCCAGACCTCGTCCTGGCGCACGAAGATGGCGTCGCGATCGACGGTCAGGGCCGGGAAACGCTGCTCCAGCAGGTCCGACATGCCCCAGTGCGTCGCCGCGCGCCTGCCGTCCAGCAGACCGGCCGCGGCCAGCAGGAAGGCGCCCGTGCACACCGATGCGGTGCGCCGCGCGCGGCCGGAAGTTTGCCTGACCCAGTCGACGGTCTCGCCCAGCCCGTCCAGGATGCCGGCAATGCCGGCGGCGCCGGGCACGACGACCGTGTCGATGGCGCGCCTGTCGAACATGGAAACCGGCAGGGTGTCGATGACGACGCCCTCCTCCGTGCGCACCGGCCCGCCGTGCAGGCTCACCGTATGGCCTTCGTAGGGAAGCAGGTGGCGCCCGGCCATGTGCCGCTGCGCGGCCCAGAACACGGTCTGGGGCGCGGTCAGGTCGAGCAGGCCTGTGCCGGGGAAAGCGACGAACAGGATGAGCCGGGCTTGATGGGTCGGTAGCATGAACCGATGTTACCGCTTAGCGTCGGGATGTCAAGAAAGCGGCGGGCGCCGGCGGCCCGACCGAGAAATCGAGAACCTGCCCGGCGGCCGCTTCCAGGTCGGCGCCGGGCGCGGTCTCGAAGCGGCTGGCGGCGCGGTTGCCGGCGGCATCTTCCAGCGTGCTGCGCACCATCAGCCGGTAGCGGCCGGGCCGCCATGGCCGCGCCGGGCTGAAGATCCAGCGGCTTTCGCCCTTGGCTAGTACGGCCTGGCCCGGGACCCTGCGTCCCCGGGCGTCGGCGATGCCGATATGGCCGGCGGCGCGGCCGTCGACCGGCGCATCCAGCGTCACGGCCAGCACCTGCCGTGTGCCGGCAAGGACCGGCGCGACCCGCCAGGACGCGACCTGCGGCCCCTCGGTATCGGCCGCATCCACCTGCCACCGGTGCAGCGGCCGGCCGTCGAGCGTGAGCGTGACGGTGTCGCCGGCCGCCAGGATGGGACCCAGTGCCTCGCGCGCCTGCAGCCCGGTCTTCACGCGCCCCGGATGCAGGAGCAGCGTCAGTACGGTGCCGTCGGGCGACCACAGTTCCTGGGGCAGGAAGGGAGCCTCGACGCGACTGCCGTCGGCATGCACCAGTGCGAGCCGGGACAGGACATCGCCGTCGACCGGCGCCGTGAAGGCCAGCGAAATACGCAGCAGATTGGCCGGTACATGCCCGGCCGACGGGCGGACGAAAGGAGGCGCCGCCGGCTGCGCCTGCGCGCCGCCCAGCATGACTACCAGCGCGGCCGCGGCCCAGCCCCGGCGCCATCGACGTGGGCCCATGCCTTACTCCGCCGGCTTGATCAGCTCGGGCACGCCCTCCTGGCGGAGCAGGACGTCCTGGCGCGGCTTGATGTTCTGCTGCTGCCAGCTGTCGCCCTTGAAGCTGTAGTCCCTGAACGCGTATTCCGACACGTGGTCGGTCATGCGGAAACTCAGATCCTTGCCGAGGCTGACCAGTTGCAGCGCGTCGGTTTCCAGCCGGCGGCGCACCAGCACGAAGGACTGCTCGTCCAGGTTGTCGATACGAAGCGCGCCGGCCAGCGGCGCCTGCTGGACGTCGAGCCCGGCAATCTGGCCGAAGGGAACCACCTTCTCGATGCCCGGACGCGCATTCGCCGCCTGGAGTTCGGACACGGGAATGACGTTCGATACGCGGTTGAAGTTCACCAGCATCATGTATTCCTCGGTCTTGCCGTTGACGCTCATGGTGTACGAGATCATGTCCGCCGGCGTATTGCCGTAACCGAGTTCCGCCACCGTCTTGCCCTTCACATGGGCGCCATCCTGCAGGGCGTCGAGCGGAATCAGCACCAGCGGCGTGCAGGTGTAGGCGGCAACCAGATAGGGCTTGCCGTCGAGCTTTGCAAAGCTCATGGCGCGCACCGGCGCACGCGTTTCCATCATGTTGTGACCGCCGTGAAAGATCTCGACCGAGGTCACGGATTGCTGCGCGGTGAACGGAAAGCGGATGCGCCGCAAGGTGGACGAGAACTCCTGGTTCGACAGCCCGGCGACGAACAGTTCGCCTTCACGCCATTTCATGTCGGTGACGGTAAAGCTGCGCTCGGGCGTCTCCTTCCAGAACTTCTCCTGCCCGGCCGGTGCGCTACGCAAGGCCACCGAGGTCGACCTGGCCGCTTTCAGATCGATGCGCCGCGCGGCGCCGTCGCTGGTCACGGCAAACAGCGCCGGCGCCTTCGCCGGGCCGGTACTTGCGGCAACATAGACTTCGCCTGTACCGGGACGCACCGCCATGTCCTGCACCGTGACCCTGGCGCCGCCGAGCTGGCGCGCCAGCAGCGATTCGAGGTCGAGGATATTGAAACTTCCGGCAGGCTTGTGCGGCGCGGGCGGCAGTTCGATCGCATGCACGCGGGCCGTCTTCCAGTCGGCGACGAAGAGCACGTTGCCGGGACCGGCCTCGAGGCGGGAAATGGATTGCACGTCGGCGGCGCCGGCAGAGCCGCCGATACCCGACAGGATGACGAGAGGGAAAAGTAGACGACGCATGGCTGCTCCTGATGGCTGGGATGGCCGACATGCGCGTGGAAGCTTTACTCTGAGGATCGGGTCGCCACGCGGGCCGGTACGCTCAGCATCTTAGGGAAGGCCCATGTAGCGGACTAGCCCCTGGCCGGGCGCCGGCATGTTGAGCGGAAGGCACCAATCCGCGCCGGCGGACCTCACTCGCCCAGGTAGGCCGCCTGCACCCGCGGATCGTGCAGCATGTCCGCCGCATTCCCGCTCATCGTGATCGCGCCCGACTCCATCACGTAGGCCCGGTGCGCCGCCTGCAGCGCCAGCCTGGCGTTCTGCTCGACCAGCAGGATGGTGATCCCCTGGCTAGAGACATCGCGGATCACCTCGAAGATCTTCTCCACCATGATCGGCGACAGGCCCATCGAAGGCTCGTCCAGCAGCAGCAGGGTCGGATGGCACATCAGCGCGCGCGCCATCGCCAGCATCTGCTGCTCGCCACCGGACAGGGTGCCCGCCAGCTGGGCGGCGCGCTCCTTCAGGCGCGGGAACACCGAGTACCACTTCTCGATATCCGCGTCGATGCCGGCCTGGTCCTTGCGCGTATAGGCGCCCATCAGCAGGTTTTCGTGGATGGTCATGCGGGTGAACACGCCCCGTCCTTCCGGCACCATGGACAGCTTGTCCTGCACCAGCTTGAAGGACTTGGCGCTCGCCAGCGATTGGCCCATGTACGAGACCGTGCCTTCCACCTTGCAGGCCGGCAGAGTGCCGGTGATGGCCTTCAGGGTCGTGGTCTTGCCCGCGCCGTTGGCGCCGATCAGGGTCACCAGCTCGCCGCGGTTGACCTCGAGGTCGATGCCCTTGACGGCCTTGATGCCGCCGTAGGCCACCTTGAGACCGGAAATTTTAAGAATGTTCTCGCTCATTAATGCGTACTCCCGGTGCCGAGATAAGCCTCGATCACCGCCTTGTTCTTCTGGATCTCGGCCGGCACCCCTTCCGCGATCAGCTTGCCGTATTCCAGCACCGAGATGCGGTCGCACAGGCCCATCATCAGCTTCACGTCGTGCTCGATCAGCAGGATGGTGATGCCGGCGCCCTGGATCTTCACCAGCAGCTCGCGCAGCGCCAGCTTCTCGGTCGCGTTCATGCCGGCGGCCGGCTCGTCCAGCGCCAGCAGGGTCGGCTCGGTGGCGAGCGCGCGTGCGATCTCGAGGCGGCGCTGGTCGCCGTAGGACAGGTAGCGCGCGGTGCGGTCGGCGAACTGGCCGATGCCGACGAAGTCCAGCAGCTCCTGGGCTTTGGCGCGGATCGCCGCTTCTTCGAGACGCGCCGCCTTGTGGCGCAGGATCGCGCCGATCACGCCCTGGCGGGTGCGCACGTGGCGTCCGACCATCACGTTTTCCAGCGCCGTCATCTCGCCGAACAGGCGGATGTTCTGGAAGGTGCGGGCGATGCCGGCCTTGGCCACCTGGTGCGGCGCGGACGGCGAGTAGGGCTTGCCGGCCAGCTCGAAGCTGCCGCTGTCCGGCTGGTACAGGCCGGTGATGACGTTGAAAAAGGTGGTCTTGCCGGCGCCGTTCGGGCCGATCAGGCCATAGATCTGGCCTTGCGCGATCTTGATGCCGACGTCGGTCAAGGCCTGCAGGCCGCCGAAGCGTTTGTTCACGCCGGAGATGTTCAGCAGATAGTTACTCATGCTGCCTCCTCCGCTTCTTCCTTCGCCAGCGCCGCGGCCGGACGATCTTCCTTGCGCGGCGACGGCCACAGGCCCGCCGGGCGGTACAGCATGATCACGACCATGGCCAGGCCGTAGAGCAGCTGGCGCAGCACTTCCGCCTCGATCAGCACCTTGCCGAACAGCGCCTGCTGGGCCGGCTCGACCACGTGGCGCAGCACTTCCGGCAGCGCCGCCAGCAGCACGCCGCCCATCACCACACCGGGGATGTGGCCGATACCGCCCAGCACCACCATCGCCAGCACGGCGATCGATTCCGTGAAGGAGAAGGATTCCGGCGAAACAAAGCCCTGGAAAGCCGCGAACATCGCGCCCGCGACGCCGCCGAAGCAGGCGCCCATCGAGAAGGCCAGCAGTTTGACGTTACGGGTGTTGATGCCCATCGCCTTGGCCGCGATTTCGTCCTCGCGGATCGCGACCCAGGCACGGCCCAGGCGCGAGTGCTGCAGGCGGCTGGTCATAAAGATGGTCACGATGCACAGCAGCAGGAAAAGGAAGTAGTAGGCGTTCACCGAGGGCATGCCGAAGCCGCCGATGTACACGGTGGCCTTCGAGCCTGCCTCCCCCGCCAGCGAGACGCCGAAGATGCGGATCGGATCGATCAGGTTGATGCCCTGCGGACCGTTGGTGAAATTGATCGGATCGTTCAGGTTGTTCATGAAGATCCGGATGATCTCGCCGAAGCCCAGGGTCACGATGGCCAGGTAGTCGCCGCGCAGCTTCAGGGTCGGCGCGCCCAGCAGCGCGCCGAACAGGCCCGCGATGATCGCCGCCAGCGGCACGATCGCCCACACGGACAAATGGATGCCGTTGGTGCGGATGTCCTCGCCGAACATGGCGACGAGGGAGTCGCCCAGCGCCGGCGAATAATTCACCACCGATTCCAGCAGCGACGCGAACTGCGGCGAGGCCATCAAACCGGTCAGATAGGCGCCCACCGCGAAGAAGGCGATGTAGCCGAGGTCCAGCAGGCCGGCAAAGCCGACCACGATGTTCAGGCCCAGCGCCAGCATGATGTACAGCAGGGCCATGTCGAGGATGCGCACCCAGGAGTTGCCGAACTGGCTGGCAACGAAGGGGAAGACCAGCATCACGGCCAGCAGGATGCCCATGCTTGCATAGGCCTGGCGCGGTTTGTGGGCGGTGTCGAAAGTCAGGAGAGCCATGTCGTCGTCTCCTTACGCGCGGTCGGCCACGCGCTCGCCCATGATGCCGGACGGGCGCACGGTCAGCACCAGGATCAGCACGATGAAGGCGAAGATGTCCTGGTAGTGGCTGCCGAGGAAGCCGCCGGTCAGGTCGCCGATATAGCCGGCGCCCAGGCTCTCGATGATGCCGAGGACGATCCCGCCGATCATCGCGCCATAGATGTTGCCGATACCGCCAAGCACCGCGGCCGAGAAGGCCTTCATGCCCGGCACCGTGCCCATCGCAAACTGGATCGAGGCGTAATTCGCGCCCCACATCACGCCGGCCACGGCAGCCAGCGCGGCGCCGATGGCGAAGGTGGTGACCACCACGCGGTTCGCGTCCACGCCCATCAGGCCGGCCACGCGCGGGTTCTCGGCGACGGCGCGCATGGCGCGTCCCATCTTCGTCTTTTCGACCAGGAACACCAGGCCCATCATGGCGACGGCGGCCAGCACCAGCAGCAGCACCTGGGTGTGCGAGATCACGGCGCCGGCGATGAAGATCGGGTCGGACGACAGCAGCTGCGGGAAAGGCAGCGGGCTGCGGCCCCAGATCATCATGGCGAAGGTCTGCAGCAGGATCGAGACGCCGATCGCGGTGATCAGGGGCGCCAGGCGCGGCGCATTGCGCAGGCGGCGGTAGGCGATGCGTTCGATCAGCACGTTGACCAGCATCGCCACCGGGATCGCGCCGAGGATGGCGATGGCCAGCTGCAGCCAGCCGGACATGCCCGGGAAAGCGGCCTCGAGGCCTTTCAGGATGCTCAGGCCGACCATGGCGCCGATCATCAGCACGTCGCCGTGGGCAAAGTTAATCAGGTTGAGCACGCCATACACCATGGTGTAGCCGAGCGCGATGAGCGCATACATGCTGCCCAGCACCAGTCCATTGAGGATCTGTTGGACGAAAGTTTCCATTGTTCAATGTCTCGCTTAAAAAAAACGGCACCCGGATGGCCGAAGTGCCGCGCTCACATCATAGCTAGATTTTTGGGAAACTGACATCGGAAAATTGCTCATCAGCCAAATATTATTTTTAGAAAATAACAGATGGGAGAATGAATGCGCCGCCGCGGGGCGCCGACGCACCATTAGCAAGCGCAGAGCGCTCTCAGACTTTGCGCAGGGTGGTGACGGGCATGGTGAGCGTGCGCTTGTCCTCGAAGAAGCCGATGTCGAACAGCGCGGCGGCGCCGACCACGTCCTTGCCGATCTGGCGCAGCAGCGCCCCGGCCGCCTCGATGGTGCCGCCGGTGGCCAGCACGTCGTCGACGATCAGCACGCGCTCGCCCTTGATGCGCGCCGGCTGGATCTCGATGGTGGCGCTGCCGTATTCGCGCTTGTAGTCGATGCTGATCGCCTCGCCCGGCAGCTTGCCCGGCTTGCGCGCCATCGCGAAGCCGATCGCGCGTTTATAGGCGAGCGCGCCGGCGATCATGAAGCCGCGCGCATCCATCGCCAGGATGAAGTCGAAATGCAGGTGCGCGGTGCGCTCGTACAGGGTGTCGATCGCCAGCTGCCAGTGCACCGGGTCGTCGAACACGCAGCCGACGTCGATGAAATTGACGCCCGGCTCCGGGTAATCCTGGAAGAACTCCAGGGGAATTGCGTCGAAACCGCTCATAAGCTTCCGGTCAGGCCGCCGCGGGGGCGTCGCCGGTCAAACCCTTCGGCAGCGGGAAGGTGACGTGCTCTTCCACGCCTTCGAGCGCACGCACGCTGGCCGCGCCCAGTTCCTTCAGACGGTCGATCACGGCCTGCACCAGCACTTCCGGGGCCGAGGCGCCGGCCGTCACGCCGATGCGCTTCTTGCCCGCGATCCAGGCCGGGTCGATGCCTTCGGCGTTGTCGACCATGTAGGCCGGCGTGCCCATCTTGTCCGCCACTTCACGCAGGCGGTTCGAGTTCGAGCTGTTCGGGCTGCCGACCACGACCACGACCTCGACCTGCGGCGCCAGGAACTTCACGGCTTCCTGGCGGTTGGTGGTGGCGTAGCAGATGTCGCCCTTCTTCGGCTCGATGATGTTCGGGAAGCGCACTTTCAGGGCTTCGATGATCTCGGCGGTATCGTCGACCGACAGCGTGGTCTGCGAGACATAGGCCAGATTGTCGGGATCGGCGACCTGCAGTGTTTGCACGTCCTCGACCGTCTCGACCAGGTGCATGCCCTCTTCCGCCTGGCCCATGGTGCCCTCGACTTCCGGGTGGCCGGCGTGGCCGATCATGATGATCTCGGCGCCCTGCTTGCGCATCTTGGCGACTTCGACGTGGACCTTGGTGACCAGCGGGCAGGTCGCATCGAACACCTTCAGGCCGCGCGATTCGGCTTCTTCGCGCACTGCCTTGGACACGCCGTGGGCCGAGAACACCAGGGTGTTGCCCGCCGGGACGTCGTCCAGGTCTTCGATGAAGATCGCACCCTTGTTGCGCAGGTCGTTGACGACATAGGCGTTGTGCACGATCTCGTGGCGCACATAGATGGGCGCGCCGAACTGCTGCAGGGCGCGCTCGACGATCTCGATCGCGCGGTCGACGCCGGCGCAGAAGCCGCGCGGCTGGGCTAACAGGATTTCGTTTTCCATAATCTTTTTTAAAGGACGGAAATCAGGTTCACTTCGAACTTCAGCGGCTGGCCGGCCAGCGGGTGGTTGAAGTCGAACAGGGCATCGTTCTCGCGCATCTGCAGCAGGACGCCGGCAAAGCGGCCGCCGCCCGGCGCCGCGAAGTCGACCAGGTCGCCGACCTGGTAATCCGCGTCCGGCACCGAGTTCTCTTCCAGCGTCTTCTTCGACACCGCCTGGATCATGTCCGGGTTGCGCTCGCCAAAGGCTTCGTTGGGGCCCAGGTCGAAGGTGGTATGCGTGCCTTCCGCCATGCCCAGCAAGCGCTGCTCGAGGGAGGGAGCAAGCTGGCCCTGGCCCAGCATCAGCGTGGCCGGCGTACTGCCGAAGGTTGTGACGATATCAGTACCGTCGGCGGTGGCAAGACGATAATGCAGAGTCAGGTAAGCCGATTCGGTGACGATGGGAGCGTTGGTGGTGGACATTGCGTGTTGAGGTTGACTTGACGTGCAAACCGCTATTGTAAGCCAGAGCCGCCCCTTCCGTCCCGGCCCTCAAAGTTTTTACAAATGGGAAAAACATGGGAATTAACGATTGGTCGGAGCAGGAAAGACCGCGCGAACGCCTGGTGCGCGACGGCGCGCAGGCGCTGTCCAATTCCGAGCTGCTGGCCCTGCTGCTGCGGGTGGGCGTGCGGGGCAAGAGCGCGGTGGAGCTGGGTCGCGACATGCTGCAGCATTTCGGCTCCCTGCACGGCCTGTTCGGGGCCACGCTGTCCGATTTTTCCGAAGTGCACGGGCTCGGCATGGCCAAGTATGCGCAGATGCAGGCCGTGATGGAGCTCGCCCGGCGCGCGATCGCCGAACAGCTGCAGGCCGGGGACCTGCTGTCCTCGCCCGAGGCGGTCAAGCGCTACCTGCGGATCAAGCTCGGCGGCCGTCCCTACGAATCCTTCACGGTGTTGTTTGTAGACGTCAAGAACCGCCTGATTGCCGACAAGGAGCTGTTCCGCGGCACCCTCACCCACGCCAGCGTGCACCCGCGCGAGGTGGTCAAGGAGGCCTTGGCTTGCAATGCCGCCAACGTTTTACTCGCGCACAACCACCCGTCCGGTTCGCCGGACCCGAGCGAGGCCGACCTGCGCCTGACGCACACGCTGTCCCAGGCCCTGGGCCTGGTCGACGTGCGCGTGCTCGACCATTTCGTGGTGGCCGGGCCGCAGGTGTACTCGTTTGCCGAGCACGGACAGCTGTAGTTACTTGCGCTACACTGAGCGGATTATTTCTGCGAATGGACGGGGAATGGCCGCGATCTTCAGCTTCAGATGCCCATCCTGCGACGACGTCCACGAGGGATCGCCCAGCTTTGCCTTCCACGCGCCCGATCCCTTCTTGGCCCAGCCGGAAGCGGTGCAGAACGCCGGCCATCTCGGCAGCGACCTCTGCCGCTACGAGGACGTGGACGGCCCACATTTCTTCATTCGCGTCCTGCTCGAAGTGCCCATCCACGGCGTCGAAGATCCCTTCCTGTGGGGCGTCTGGGTCTCGCTGAGCGAAACGAATTACCAGCGCTACGTGGACAACTACGATGCGCCGGATACGAGCGACCGCTATTTCGGCTGGTTCTGCAATTGGCTGCCCTGGTATCCGGACAGCCTCAAGCTCAAGACCGAAGTCCATCCGCGCGCAGACAAGCAACGGCCGTTCATCGTGCTGGAGGAAACCGATCATCCACTCTCGGTCGACTATCACCAGGGCATCAGCGTGCAGCGCGCCCAGGAAATCGCCGAGGCCGTCATGCACGGGCAGCCATGAAACTGCTGGCCCTGTGCGGCAGCAAGCGCACGCGCTCGATGAGCGGCGGCCTGCTGCGCGCCTGCCACGCGCTGGCGCCGGGCGGGGTCGATGTCCTTCTCTTCGAAGAGCACAAGCAGTTCCCGCTGTTCAATCCCGAGCTGGCCGCGCTGCCGGCCGGGGTGCGCGCCCTGTACGAGGCCATCGACGGCGCGGACGCCCTGCTCATCGCCAGTCCCGAATATGCGCATGGCGTCACCGGCACCATCAAGAACACGCTGGACTGGCTGGTCGGGCATCCGGGCTTCGTCGGCAAGCCGGTGGCGCTGCTGAATCCGGCCTGGGAGTCGCACCATGCGGACGACAGCCTCAGGGAGATCCTGCGCATGATGTCGGCCGAGCTGATCCTGGATGCCTGCGTGCGCATTCCCGTCATCGGCGCCGGCGTCGCGCCGGATGCGATTGCGGCATCGGCGCGCTTCTCGCCGGCCATCGAAGCGGTCCTGCGGGCCGTCGCGCAACACCTGTCCAGGCCTCGATAAAGGCCCCGGCGCTGCCGGATAACAGTGTGAAAACAAGCCCTTACAGCGCAATACTTGCATAATTTTACGATTGTTAAATTTGCGCGATGATTTGAGAAACAATTTTTTTCCGCAAGTTATTGATTACGCTGCTGTTTTCGCGCTATACTCTCGTTTTTCCAATTGTGGAAGTTTACTCAAGGAGTGCGCTATGGCACGTGTTTGCCAAGTTACTGGCAAGGGCCCGATGGTTGGCAACAACGTCTCCCACGCCAACAACAAAACCAAGCGTCGTTTTCTGCCGAACCTGCAGAACCGTCGTATCTTCGTAGAATCCGAAAACCGCTGGGTCTCCCTGCGTATTTCGAATGCCGGCCTGCGCGTCATCGACAAGCTGGGCATCGACGCTGTGCTGGCCGATCTGCGCGCCCGCGGCGAGAAAATCTAAATAGGGAGCTATCATGGCAAAAACTGGCCGCGACAAGATCAAACTGGAATCGACCGCAGGTACCGGTCACTTCTACACCACGACCAAGAACAAGCGCACGATGCCGGCGAAGATGGAAATCACCAAATTCGACCCGAAAGCACGTAAGCACGTGATCTACAAAGAAACCAAGATCAAGTAATCTGGTTCTTTCGGTTGTAAAAGAAAGCCGCCCACTTCATAGTGCGCGGCTTTTTTGTTTTAGTTCGGGCCCCTCCTCCGCAGGCTCGCTATAGTCGAGTCCGTCTGCCGACCGCCCTGGCCGGCGCTTTGGAGGGAAGAATCATGCGCAATTCACCCCCGAACCTGTTCCGACTGCTGTTCCTGCTGATCCCCGGCCTGCTGGCCGCCTGCACCACGCCCTACCGTCCTGCCGTCGTCGTCCGCGACAGCGCGCCCTTCCCCGGCATCGTCAACCTGGTCCAGAACGGCGGCGGCCGCCCGCTCGACGTCATCCTGGTGCACGGCATGTGCACCCACGATGCGGCCTGGGCGAATCACGGCATCGACCGCATCGCCGGCGTGGTGTCGGCCAATGTGCCCGGGCAGGCGGCGGCCACCGCCAACGGCATCCAGCTCATCGAGCGTACCCAGCAGATAGCCGGCACGCCGGTGCGCTTCCACGCCCTGATCTGGTCGCCGCTGACCGCGCCGCTCAAGCGCCAGCTCGACTACGATAACACCGGCACGCCCACCGACTGCTCGAGCGCCGGCCAGGGCGAGTGCAAGCCGAAGCGCGCCTGGCTGAACGGCTACGTCAAGGATAGGCTGCTGAACGACTGCCTGTCCGACGCCGTGATCTACGAGGGCGCAAGCCACGATGCGATCCGCGACGCCATGGTCGAATCGGTGTCGCGCATCATCGAAAGCAATCCGAACGGCGACCGCACGCTGGCCGTGGTCGCCGAGAGCCTGGGCAGCAAGATCCTGTTCGATGCCCTCAGCAGCATGCTGGAGTCGAGCCAGCCGCGCACCCGCGAGCTGGGCCTGGAAGCCTCGCGCCGGCTGGGTCTGCTGTTCATGGCGGGCAACCAGCTGCCCATCCTCGGCCTGTCGGAACAGAACATCGACGCGCGTCCGGACGGACGGTCGCCCGTTCCCCGCGGCGTGGGCGCGCCGGATTCGCTGCAGCGTTTCCTCGAGCTGCGGCGCCGCCAGTCGCAGACGCCGCGTGCGGAGACGATCGCGCGCCTGGCGGTGGTCGCCTTCACCGACCCGAACGACCTGCTGTCCTACCGCCTGCTGCCGGCACGCTATGCGGCGCCGGACATGCGGGTAGCCGACGTGGCGGTGGCCGACGTGCTGGTGTCGAATGCGGGGACGTGGCTGGGATTGATCGAGAACCCGGTGGCGGCGCACCTGGATTATCTGGAGAACCCGGATGTGGGCGAGTTGATCGCCTGCGGCTTCCCGCGCTTTTCGGGCTGCCGCTGATGCGCGGATGCGGCCCGTAGCGTGCGCCCGGCCAGCGCACATGCGCGTAGATTGAAAGCCTGACCGCCTCATGCCGCGGTCCTTTGCCGCGGCGAGCAAGGCCGCGCGCACGGGAGAACATCATGAAACAGACCGAGCCGCGGGCCACATTCCGTGGCCTGCCGCTGATCCCCGAACAGGACAGCGAAATCCGGCACTACATCCATCTCCGGACCCGCAACGGCGCGCCCTGGAACACCGCCGAGCTGGAGGCCATGCTGCACGACATGCTGGATCCGCCCGAACTCGACGACGAGGACGGCAAATCGGTGAAGGAATCGGTGGCGTCGGCACACACTGCCGCACTCGACGACCAGGGCAACGACGGCGGCAGCCCGCCGTCCTGATGCGGGCGCCTTCGCCGTAAAAAAAACGCCCCTCGAAAGGGGCGTTCTGGATGACAGCAGACTCAGTGCTCAGGCATAGCTGCGCAGGCGCAGCGAGAACTCCTGCAGGGCCTTGATGCCCGACGCTTCCGCGCGGGTGCACCAGTCCTGCAGCTGCTGCAGCAGCTGGTCGCGGGTCGAGTGAGAACGTTCCCAGATCGCGCCCAGTTCCACGCGCATCTCGTGCATGGTCTGCAGCACCTTGCTGTGCTCGAACAGTTCGCTCAGCTGGGCCTGTTGCGGGGCCTGCAGCTTGGCCGGCTCGCGCTGCATCAGCTTGCGCGAGGATTTCAGGAAGCGCTTCTCCAGCTCGGCCTTGGTCTTCAGGTGCTCGATCTCTTCGCGGAAGGCGGCCTTCACCGACTTGGCGTACTTGGCCATCACGTCGTAGCGGTTGGTGATGACGGATTGCAGCGTGTCGAGGTCGGCTTCCAGCTTGTTCTTGGCCAGCCGCGGTTTCGGAATGGTCTTCTTGACCTTGGCCAGGCCGACCATTTCCATCATGCGGATGTAGGCGTAGCCGATGTCGAATTCGTACCACTTGCTCGAAAGCTTGGCCGAGGTCGCGAAGGTGTGGTGGTTGTTGTGCAGCTCTTCGCCGCCGATCAGGATGCCCCACGGCAGCAGGTTGCAGGCTGCATCATTGCAATCGTAATTGCGGTAGCCGGTCCAGTGGCCCAGGCCGTTGATGATGCCGGCCGCGGTGATCGGGATCCACAGCATCTGCACGGCCCAGATCGTGATGCCGGCCACGCCGAACATCATCACGTTGAACGGCAGCAGCATCGACACGCCCAGCCAGCTGTACTTGGTGTACAGATTCTTCTCGATCCAGTCGTTCGGGCAGCCATGGCCGTACTTTTCCAGGGTTTCCAGATTCTTGGTCTCGGCGCGGTACAGTTCTGCACCTTCCAGCAACACCTTCTTGATGCCGCGGGTGACCGGGCTGTGCGGATCTTCTTCGGTTTCGCACTTGGCGTGGTGCTTGCGGTGCACGGCGGCCCATTCCTTGGTGACCTGGCCGGTGGTCGCCCACAGCCAGAACCGGAAGAAATGACTGACGATCGGGTGCAGCTCCAGCGCGCGGTGCGCCTGGTGACGGTGCAGGTAGATGGTGACGGCTGCAATCGTGATGTGGGTCACGATCAGCGTGTACACGACCATCTGCCAGCCCGACAGGTCGATCAAGCCACCGTCCAGGAAGGACAGGACGGCTTCGAAGATGTTGCTCAGAAAATTCATTAACACTCCAGAATGGATGGCTTGGATTCGCCTGAATGTCATACGAATCGCATGACGACAATACGCATTTTACGCGTATCCACTGATGTACGGCACGTTCAGGCGCAATCAGTGCGGATTGCTTATGGATTCGGCAGCGATTCCGGGGCAGGCTGCGTGATTCGCGCCACAACCGATGCTATATGCGCATCGAGCAGGCGAGTATCAAGAGACGGAATGCCAAGTTTGATGTCCCCGGACTGGACCAGGGTATAGATTTTCCTGTTGATTTCGGAAACCACGCCGCCCTGCCCGTTCTCCGGATCGCCGATCCAGAAGCCGAGGTCGAGCTCATAGCCTTCCGGCGCGAAGCGGCTCAGGGACACGCCCGGCGCCGGCGTTTCCAGCACCCGCGGCGTGCCGGCGGCTTGCGCCACCAGCAGCGGCATCACCAGGTCGAGGTCGGAACCATAGGCCACCGTCAGCTTGGTCGAGGCGCGCACCGAGCGCATGCTGAGGGTCTGGTTCAGCACCGGGCCGGAAATCAGCATCTCGTTCGGCAGCACGGTTTCGACGCCGTCCAGGCCCTGCAGCACCGTATAGCGGGTGTTGATCTGGGTAACTTTGCCGGAATACTTGTCGACCGCGATCATGTCGCCGATCGACAGGCTGCGCTCGAGCAGGATGATGAAGCCGGACACGTAATTGCTGGCGATCCGCTGCAAGCCGAGACCGAGGCCGACGCCAAGCGCGCCGCCGAACACCGACAGCACGGTCAGGTCGAGGCCGGCCATGCTCAGGCTGAGCAGCACGGCGCCAATGATCAGGACGGCGCGGCTGACCCGCGCCAGCGCCACGCGCAGCGAGCTGTGCAGCGCCTGCAAGCCCATCAGGCGTTCTTCCAGGGCCGCGCCCGCCCACAGCGCCAGGATCATCAGCACGGCGATCGACACGACAGCCTGCAGGACGTCGCCCAGGACCACCTGGTTCCGGCCCTTCTTGTAGAGAACGGTGGAATCGAGGAAGGCGAAGATATCCGGCCATTGCCCGGTGATATACAGCGCCACCGCGGCCCATACCACCAGCGCGAACACCTTCTCGAAGGTGACGAAGGCTTCGCCCAGCTGCCCATGGCGCGCAAACACGCGCCGCAGCAGGAAAAAGGCGGCGCGGATTACCACCAGCGACCAGAACACCGGAATCGCCACCTTTACGATATTCGTGTGGAAGCGGTTCTGGGCCAGCAGCCAGGTGGAAAGATAGAGCAGGCCGACCACCAGCAGCGGCGCCAGCACGCGCGTCAGGCTGGCCACGCCTTCGTGAAGCGTGATGCCCCGCGCCGTGCGGCGCGCGCGCCACCAGGCCTGCAGCAGGCCCGCGCACAGCCAGCCGATCAGGATGCTGCCGGCGATGGCCCCCACCTGCCACGGCATGCCAGGCCGGCTGAGGTCATCGAGCAGGTCGTCGATCAGGCTGGTGATCTGCAGCGGAGCCAAGATGCTTACTCTGCGGCGTCGTCAGCGCTGTCGTCCGCCTTGGCAGCCTTGGCGGGCTTGTCGCCGGCCTTGCGCTCGAACACGGCGGCAAAGAAGCCGTCGGTGCCGTGCTTGTGCGGCAGCATTTTCAGATAATCGCCCATTTCCAGCGGAATGCGCTGTTCGGCCAGCACCTTGTGCATCGGCACCAGCTCGAAGTCCGGGTGGGTGGCCAGGAATTGCGCGGCGATGCCGTCGTTTTCCTCGTCCAGCAGGCTGCAGGTCGCGTAGACCAGGCGGCCGCCGAACTTCACCAGGCGCGAGGCGCCGTCCAGGATGGAGATCTGCTTCTCGGTCAGCTCGGCCACGCCCGAGGCTTCCTGGCGCCATTTGACGTCCGGATTGCGGCGCAGCGTGCCCATGCCCGAGCATGGAGCGTCGACCAGTACGCGGTCGATCTTGCCGGCCAGGCGCTTCACCTTGGCGTCGCGCTCGTGGGCGATGACGACCGGATGCACGTTCGACAAGCCGCTACGCGCCAGGCGCGGCTTCAGCTTGGTCAGGCGCTTTTCCGACACGTCGAAGGCGTACAGGCGGCCGGTGCTGCGCATGATGGCGCCGATGGCCAGCGTCTTGCCGCCGGCGCCGGCGCAGAAGTCGACCACCATCTCGCCGCGGCGCGCGCCCAGCAGCTGGGCCAGCACCTGGCTGCCCTCGTCCTGGACTTCGATCGCGCCTTCCTTGAACAGCGGCAGGTTCTGCAGCGCCGGCTTCTTCATGATGCGCAGGCCGGTCGGCGCGTACGGCGTCGGCTCGGCGACGATCGGCGCGGTGGCCAGCTCGGCGACGACCTTCTCGCGATCGGTCTTCAGGGTGTTGACGCGCAGGTCCAGCGGCGCCGGGGTGTTCAGCACGGCGGCCAGCTGCAGGGTCTCTTCCTCGCCGTACTGGGCGACGAATTTGTCGTACAGCCACTCCGGCAGGTTGGCGCGCTGTTTTGGCGGCAGCAGCGAACGGTCGATTTCCTGGATGCGCGCCAGAAAGGCGGTTTCGTCTTCGCTCAGGCCGCCCAGCGACTCGACGCCGACGGCTTCGGCCATGCCCAGCAGGACCAGGCGGCGCATGGTGGCGCTGGTACCGGTGCCGAAACCGCCGAAGTCGGTATAGAAGTTCTTGTTGCGCAGGACCGAATACACGCACTCGGCAATGGCGCCGCGCTCGCGGCCGCCGAGGCGGGGATGGTCCTTGAAGTAGCGCGACAGGGTAACGTCGGCCGGCGACATAAAGCGCAGGATCTCGCGCAATACTTCTTCAGCATTGCCGAGAATCGCGGGTGGCAATCTCATGTGTTTCCTTGGTTTAAATACTGGTGGTCTCGGCGATGCGGACTTCGCCGTCGGCGATGCTGAGCCTGTCTTCAACGAACAGGCGCACCGCTTGCGGATAAATGACGTGTTCCTCTTCCAGCAGGCGCTTCGCCAGGCTGTCCTCGGTGTCGCCCGGCAGCACGGGAATGCGCGCCTGCAGCACGCTCGGCCCGTGGTCCAGCTCGGCGGTAACGAAGTGCACGGTGGCGCCATGCTCGCTCACGCCCGCGGCCAAGGCCTGCCGGTGCGTGTGCAGTCCCGGGAACAGCGGCAGCAGCGACGGGTGGATGTTCAGCATGCGGCCAGCGTAATGCTCGACGAAACCCACGGTCAGGATGCGCATGAAGCCGGCCAGCACCACCAGGTCGGGCTGGAAGCCGTCGATGGTTTCCTGCAGGGCCGCATCGAAGGCTTCGCGCGAGGCGTAGGCCTTGTGGTCGACCACAGCGGTCGGAATGCCGTGCGCCTGCGCGAATTCAAGTCCCTTGGCGTCAGGCTTATTGCTGATCACAGCGGCAATGCGGGCCGGCCACTGCTGCGCTTCGCGCGCCCGCACGATGGCTTCCATATTGCTGCCGCGGCCAGAAATAAGGATCACGATATTTTTCATAAGCGCGCATTGTAACCCGAGGCATGGCCTCAAGGAATGCGAGCCGGCCGCGCAAAGGCGGTTTATTCGAATGGGCGGGCGCCTACCCAGCCTACGGATTGCGGCGACTGCGGCTCTTCGAACGAATAAAATACGCGGAACGGGACTTTTTTCTCGGCCCAGAATTCGGCGGCGTCGCGGAAGACGTCGAGCAGGGTTTCGCGGGCTTCCTTGTCGAATTTTTGCGTATTCGGCAATTGATCGAGCACGGCGATGAAACCCGGCTGCGGTCCGGACTCCGCAATCACGTTGGTGATGCAATTACGCAACGCTTCAAAATTCTTGCTGCACTGGCGGGGGAAAGTAAACTGCTCGCCGATGCGGGCGCAGACTTGCTGTTTGGTGAGAGCGTGGGCGCAATGAGCGTAAAGGAAGTGATGGCCCAGGCGGCCTGCTTCCTTCTGCAGCTCCGTGGCGCGGTAGGCCCGGATCGACTGCACCAGATTAGGCGGCACTCTCATCAACAAACTCATTTTCCCCTCAAGTTTCCCACCGTTAAAACCCTTAGTCCCGTAAGGGTAACGTTTTGTGGTATCCAGATCAACCCGAATATGGACGGGCAAGCCAGATTTGTAAGAATTGATGGGCATTTTCAGCCTGTATTAAGGCTTTTTGGCCCTTTTTCGCTCTAGGGACGTATCTGCATGTCTTCTTCTCCCTGTTACATTTTGTTGCCATGCGGATCGCTTTAATGCCGCGACTCGCAGTAACATTCACTCATGGCAGTAAACGTCCAACGAATCCGCAGTACACCTTAACGAGGGTCGAACATGAACTTCAAAGCCAAACTGATTCTTTCCGCTCTGGGCATCTGCGCCCTGCCGCTGGCCCAGGCTGGCGATTTCGAAGACTTCGGCCAGGTCGTACGCGTCCAGCCGCGCATCGAACAGGTCCGTACCCCGCGCCGCGAATGCCGCACCGACTACGTGCAGGCGCCGGTGCAGCAGCAGCGCAGCCAGGGCGGCTCGGTGGTCGGCGGTATCGCCGGCGCCCTGCTGGGCAGCCAGGTCGGCAGCGGTAACGGCAAGGTCGCCGCGGCAGCAGCCGGCGCCATCGCCGGCGCCATGGTCGGCGACCACGTCGAAAACGACGGCCGCAGCGGCTACGCCGGCACCCAGGAGCAGGCAGTGCAGCGCTGCCGCACCGTGGAATCGGTCGAACAGCGCACCAACGGCTACGACGTGACCTACGACTACCGCGGCCACACCTACACCACCGTCATGCCGCGCGACCCGGGCAACCGCATCCGCGTGCGCGTTTCGGTCGAGCCGGAACAGTACTAATCAGTTCTACCGGTGCGGAAGACCTCCTCTTCTTCCGCGCCGTCAGTCCCTCCGCAGCCTTAAGCCAGCTGCATCCTGCCTTGGTGCTTGCACCTCGGCAGGACCTACATCGATAATAGGACGTTCCCTTCAGGTCGCCCTATGCTCATCAAACGCAAATCCATCGAACTGGCCGAATCCTCGCGCCGTCCCGCTCCCGCAGCCGATCGCGCCTCCGCGCCCAAAGCGGCACGCAAGCCGAAGTTCGCTCCCGTCACCCTGTCCGAACAGGACGGCGTGCGCTACCTGCACTTCGGCACCGAGTGGGTGCAAGGCGCCATGCGCATCCGCAAACCGGACTGGCCGGAACTCGAATACGCGCAGCAGATGATGGCCTGGATGCTGTTCATCGAGCAGCCGCGCGCCATCGCCCAACTGGGCCTGGGCGCCGCCACCCTCACCAAGTTCTGCTACCGCCAGTTCCCGCAAGCCCTGGTGACGGCGGTCGAGCTGAACCCGTCCGTGATCGCGATCTGCTCCTCGATGTTCAAGCTGCCGTCCGACGACGAGCATCTGCAGGTGCTGGAAATGGATGCGATGGACTTCGTGCTCGACGACGCCA
This sequence comes from Telluria sp. GW821-FHT07G12, assembly GCF_059418525.1. Taxonomy (NCBI): domain Bacteria; kingdom Pseudomonadati; phylum Pseudomonadota; class Betaproteobacteria; order Burkholderiales; family Oxalobacteraceae; genus Telluria; species Telluria sp. GW821-FHT07G12. The sequence continues at coordinate 863,184 of NZ_JBWKQA010000001.1, forward strand.
ACCACGACGCCTTCGACGTCCTGCAGTGCGACCTGTACGACGCCACTGCGCGCGGCCCGGTGCTCGACACGCCGGAGTTCTACCAGGCCTGCAACGCCTGCCTGGCCGAGAATGGCGTCATGACCGTCAACCTGTTCGGCGACCATCCGAGTTTTAAAAAGAACATCAAGGCGATGCGCTTCGCCTTCGACACCGTGATTTGCCTGCCCGAGGTCCACGACGGCAACGTGGTTGCGCTGTGCTTCAAGAACAAGCCCGACCTCGACCCGGAACGCCTGGCCGCGCGCGCAGCGCAGATCGTGGCCGCCACCAAGCTGCCGGCCAAGTCCTGGGTAAAAGGATTGCAAACGGCCCTCGCTGCCGATAAACGCTGACGCCACCATGAACGCCCCCGCCGCCGCTGCGCAATCCCGTCCCAAGGCGCTCGATCTGCAGACCATCTTCTCCTGGCTGCTGGCCGACGGCATCGTCGAAAAGTCGACGGTCAAGCCGCACTTCGCGCAGGCCCAGGGCATCCTGAAAAACGCGGTCGGCTCCATGCATCCGCTGACCGCCATCGCCCAGTGCAAGATCGTCTCCGCCAAGCCGCCACACAAGCTGTTGACGCTGGACGTGCTGAGCGAATGGTGCGCCTCCAAGGTCGGCCTGCCCTTCCTGCGGATCGACCCCTTGAAGATCGACTTCACCAAGGTCGCGGACGTGATGTCGGCCAGCTATGCGGCGCGCTTCAACATCCTGCCGGTGGAGCTGAAAGGCGACGCGCTGGTGGTGGCCACCGCCGATCCCTTCCACACCGAGTGGCAGGACGAGATCGGCCGCATCTCGCGCCGGCGCATCGAACTGGTGCTTGCGAATCCGCTCGACATCGCCCAGTACATCTCGCAGTTCTTCAGCCTCGCCAAGTCGATCCGCGATGCGAACAAGTCCAGCGGCCAGGACCTCGCGCTGCGCAACAACTTCGAGCAGCTGGTCGAGCTGGGCAAGTCGAATAAACAGGTCGACGCCAACGACCAGCACATCGTCAACATCGTCGACTGGCTGTGGAGCTACGCCTTCGACCAGCGCGCCTCCGACATCCACCTGGAACCGAAGCGCGAATTCGGCGTGATCCGCTTCCGCATCGACGGCGTGCTGCACCAGGTCTACCAGGTGCCGGCGGTGGTGATGATCGCCATGACCGCGCGCATCAAGCTGCTGGGTCGGATGGACGTCATCGAAAAACGCCGCCCGCAGGATGGCCGCATCAAGACCAAGACCACCGGCGGCCAGGAAGTCGAACTGCGCCTGTCGACCATGCCGACCGCCTTCGGCGAAAAGCTGGTGATGCGTATCTTCGACCCGGAAGTGGTCGTCAAAACCCTGCCGGAACTGGGCTTCCCGCCCGACGACGCCGCGCGCTGGGATGCGCTCACGAAGCGCCCGCACGGCATCATCCTGGTGACGGGACCGACCGGCTCGGGCAAGACCACGACCCTGTACACGACCCTGAAAGCGCTGGCCACCAGCGACGTGAACGTCTGCACGGTCGAAGACCCGATCGAGATGGTGGAAGCGGCCTTCAACCAGATGCAGGTCCAGCCGGGCATCGACCTCTCCTTCGCCGATGGCGTGCGCGCGCTGATGCGCCAGGACCCGGACATCATCATGGTCGGCGAGATCCGCGACCTCGAGACGGCCGAGATGGCGATCCAGGCCGCACTGACCGGCCACCTGGTGCTCTCGACCCTGCACACCAACGACGCGCCCTCCTCCGTGATGCGCCTGCTGGAACTGGGCGTGCCCTGGTACCTGCTGGGCTCGACCCTGAGCGGCATCATGGCCCAGCGCCTGGTGCGCACCCTCTGTTCGCACTGCAAGAGCCCGGACGGCGAACTGTCCGACGAAGTCTGGGACAGCATCGGCGGCGCCTGGAAGATCCCGAAACCGGCCACCGTCTACCGCCCGGTCGGCTGCCCGGAATGCCGCCAGACCGGCTTCCGCGGCCGCACCGGCATCTACGAACTGGTGACGGTGACCGAGCCGTTTACGCACCTGATCAAGGAAGTGACGGACCTGGCGGCGCTGCGCCAGCAGAGCGTGGCCGATGGGATGAAGCCGCTGCGGATTGCGGGGGCGTACAAGGTGGTGGAAGGGGTGACGACGGCGGAGGAAGTGCTGAAGGCGACAACAGTGCACTAGGCACTGTTGTCGATCGGCCTTGTCGTAATTTTCGTACGTAGCTCTGGCGTAAATCAAAACGGCCCGCTATAATGCGAGCCTTCTTCGGGTCGTTAGCTCAGTTGGTAGAGCAGCGGACTTTTAATCCGTTGGTCGCAGGTTCGAGCCCCGCACGGCCTACCAAAGAATTTAGTTGCAAGCGAAAACGCCAGCCTTCGGGCTGGCGTTTTTGTTTTAGCATCTTATTTCGCCGTCAACACCTGCGACGAGATCCGCTCCGCACCGATCTGCTGATCCGTGAACGGCAGCGCCGGCAGCTTTTTCTGCGAAAACAGCGTCAGCTGGTCGGCATAGTAAGGCGACTTCGGATCCACCGACTGCCCATAGACCAGCAGGCCCCGCGCGACCGGCCCGGCATTGTCGAAGCCGACGAGCTGGATGTAGCTGGTGCCCCAGTCCACGTTGCGATACCCCTGCGCCGTCAGCGCCGAGCGCATGTGCAGGGACGAGTAGGAACCGTCTTCGTCGCCCAGGCCGCCATGCAGCGGGTACAGCTTGTTGTTGCGCGTCTCGGTCTGGTAATCGCCCAGCTGGCCGTACACCGGCACGTTCACCGCCTGCATTGCCGCCGATGCCGCGCGCAGCGCATCGAGCAGGGCCGGTTCCGCGCTTGCTGCGACGCCGCTCGGCGTATTCACCGGATCGGCCGGATTGAAGGGCGTCGCCCACAGGTCGGGCAGCGCACGGGCGCGGTTCCAGAACTCGCGGAACAGGACGGCGCCACGGCTGTCGAGGTCAGTTTTCCTGTCCCAGGCCGCCAGCGTTGCGCATGGCACCAGCAGGCGCGCGTCGTTGGCCTTGAAACATGCACGCAGCAGCGAAGGCAGCACCAGCTCCGCGGCGTAGAGCCGGTTTGCGAACATCAGATCCTGCACGTCGTCGATGCGCAGGAAGCGGCGATCCGCCAGCATCTCTTCAACCTGCTTGAAGCCGAGCCGCGTGCGCAGCGACTGCGGCTCGCCGACCGCGCCGAACAGCGGCGAGTAGCCGTAGGGCGCAGGGCCGACCAGCGGCGCCTTGGCGTTCGTCAGCCAATAGGAATCGTTGGAGTTGCCGACGTAGTCCTGGCGTATGGTCGCCGGCGAATTCGCGGCGCCGAACACGCCGGCCGGCGCGTCCGGATCCTGGCCCCAGCCGCACTCGCTGCGCGTGCCGTCGAAGGCGAGCAGCGCCGGCACCAGCAGGCAGTCGGACATGAACTTATCGGTCGTCATGTGGGGCACGACGCTGCCGTCGACATACAGCGCATTGCCTTTGCTGTCGGCCGCGACGGTGTTCACCCAGGGCAGTCCTTTTACCGCATGGATGGCGCTCTGCAGCTGCGTCACGTCGGCGGCCTGCCCCATCTTCAGCCACTGGTCGCCGAGGCGCGTGTTGAAGCGGTTCGCATCCGCCAGCACGAAGGCGCTGTCGCTGGTCCAGCCGATGCCTGCGTCGGGAAGCACGATCACGGCGCCCTGGTGGCTGAAGAAGAACGAGCGCTGCTTCGTCACCAGCTTGCCGTCGGGCTGCAGAACGGCGACCGCGACCTTCCGCTCGGTCATCTTGCGCGGCGCGCCATCGAAGAAATAGGTGGTGCCGGTCGGGTCGGAGGGATCGAGGGCGAGGCGGAAGGTGGTGAAGTGCGAGGCGCTCGTCACCGTATGCGACCACGCGACGTTCCGGTTGAAGCCGATGGTGACGAAGGGCAGTCCACCCAGGCTGGCACCCATCACGTCGTAGCGGTCCGGAACCGTCAAGTGCATCTGGTAGAAACGATCCGGGCCGGACCAGGGGTAATGCGGATTGCCGAGCAGGATGCCCTTGCCGTTGCTACTTGCGGCACTGCCGACCGCCAGCGCATTGCTGCCCACGCCGGCGGGTATGCCGGTCGGCATCGGCGCCCTTGCAGCCGGCATTGCCCTGGCCAGCGAGACGGGTTCGGACGGATCGCGCGAGGCCCCGACGATGGCCGCCGCGAAGGCTTCACCACTGGCGTGCAGGGCTTTTTCGCCAATGACCAGGTAGAGATCGTCGACGGTGATCGGCTTGACCCAGGCCGCGCCATTGCAGGCCTTCGGCAGCCTGCCCTGCTTGTCGGCGAGGAAGCGGTTATAGCCTTCCGCATAACCGGCCAGCAAATCCCTGACGTCCTTGGAAGCGGCCGCGTAGCCGGCACGAAGTTGTTGCAGGTCCAGATAACCCTTGAAGAAGAAATCGCTCTGCTCGTTCGGGAGCTGCATGAACAGGTCGAGGCCGGCGCCGTATTCGCCATTCACGGGCGCGGTGGCCGGGGCGGCGCCGCCGAAATAACGGGAGCGTTCGCCGCGTACGGTCAGCAGCGAATCGGCGAACATGCAGACATTGTCTTCCGCGTATGCATAGGCCGCGCCATAGCCGAGGCTACGGAAATCGCTGGCCTTGACGTGGACGACACCGCGGGTCGTACGGGTGATTTCAGTACGCACACTTGCGGCCGACGCGACATCCGACAAGGCGAGCAAGCTGAGCAAAGCAACAGTCGAGAGCTTCATGGGACTCCAGAGTTTTGTTGTAAAGAAATTGTGTCTGGAGAATAACAGATTTAATAATTTTCACTCGCACGTCTCGTGCACGCGAAACCCAGGATGCATGGAGCGAAAAAATAAACAAAAACGCCAACCCGAGAGTTGGCGTTTTTGCGGTTTTCACCTGCTTTGCGTCATCGTTGCGCCAGGGTCGCAGTAACGACATACCTGATCGCCATGCGCTGATCCGGCACATAGCTCATGAGCATCTCGTCGCCGAAGTCGCCGCGATTGAAATCCATCGTGACATTGCCGTCGCCTGACACGAATTTGTCCGGGGTGACCGCGATCAGGCGGATTGGTTTCTGCCGGTCGATCTGGGCGATGATGCCTTTCGATACCGTATTCACCTTCAGGTGCCATCCGTTCGATAGCGCGTAATTGCCGCGCACCGCCTCGGCCTGCTCGCTGCTGAGACGGACTGGGGCCGTCACCTGCACGGTGGCGATGGAAGCGCTGTCGGGCGGTGGATAATTTCCTGACTGGGCAAGGGCGTTCGATGCCAGCAGCAGGGTTGCGGGGATTGCCAATAGTGAGAGACGCATGATCGCTCCTTCGCGAACAACAGGTTGGCCGCAATGCTGGCGCTGCCAGTAGCGGCGAACTCAGTGTAGGACGGCGTCAGGCGGGCTCAAGGCATTTGGACGACCCATCACGAAACGGTCTTGACTGCTCCAGATCCAGACAAATAAGACATGATGCAAAAATCACGACCCGCGCTGCATTTCGTATCGCGATTCCACGAATCGTTCTGCTCAAATTAGTTTCCTCATGGAATTATAATTGCCCTCAATCAATACTTGCATGGCGGTGCGTCCCTACACTTGGTTCATCCAGTTTTTTCAACCACATCGAAAGGGACCGACCATGCGAGCACTCTCCATCTTCCTGGCAGTTACTACCCTGCTGACGACCGTAGGCAGCGCACAGGCCGCCGATGCCGGATCGACCGGACTGCGTAAGGCAAATTCCCATCAGATGGCCAGCGCGAGAGGCAGCTACGTACTCGACGATGGCCGTCGCGCCCAGCTGTTCGTAGAAGATCAGCGGCTGTACGTCCGGATCGGCCACAGCCCGCAGACAGAACTTCTGTCGGATGGCCCGAACCGCTTTGCCTCGCGCGACGGCAAGATCGTGGTCCGCTTCGACTCCGAGACCAACAACAGCAACATCGTGCTCGAGCACGCCCCCGACATCGGATCGCTGGATGCGATCCGCCTCGCCGCCAACGACCGCCCAGGCAAAGGCGGCGCCGACTGAACGGTTCTGCTCTGCAAGAGGCTCGGCAACAGCTGCTGAGCCGCAATGGCGCCAGCCTCCGGGTTGGCGCTTTGTTTTAAGGCGCGGCTTCGGCCGGCGCAGCGCTCAGACGTGCAATATCGCTCGCATACAAGCGCCCTTCGCAAGCCGACGCCAGCAGCTCGGCCGGATCGACCGTCACCCCATCCCGCTCCAGCACCAGCGCCGCCCCCGGCCTGACCTTCAGGCTGAAGCCGGCATGGCAAAGGCTGGCAATGACCCATTCGCGCAAGATGGACAGCACATATTTGCGCTGCCCTTCCGGCGACAGGAAACTCGGCCCGTCCGGCTTGAGCCGGAGCCACCATTCGTCGAGCGACTGCGCGGCCGCGGGCAGCTCGGCCAGCGCCATCTTGTCGGGCGCCATGCCGGTACCGGCGAAGCGTTCCAGGATCCTGGCGCGCAGCATTGCGTCGCCGAAGGCATCCCAGTCCAACCCGGGCCAATCACTCGCGCCGATGCGCTGGTACCACATCGCCTCGATACGCTCCTCGCCGCCGAGCAGGTCGGCGCAGTGTGCGGGACGCGGCAGGCGCTTGCCGCCGCCGGCGCCGAGGGCCGCCAGGCGTTCTTCCAGCGAGGGGTGGGTGTCGTGGGGCGATGCGGTCCGGTCGTCGGCGTGGTCGATCGCTTCCTGCACTTCGCGCCGCTTCGGGGATGCCGCGCAAAAGCGGCGGTATCCCTCGAAGACCGGCATGCGGGCAGCACAATTGAGGGCCGGGACCAGGTCATGGTGGAAGTAGGCGAACCACATGGGCTCCAGCAGATGGATCTTTTCCAGCGCGGCGCCGGCGGCGGCCGCGCCGAAATACTGTGCGCTCAGCGCGTCGGCCGAGTATTCCTGGGCGCGCGACACGGCACTGGACAGGCGCAGGAACCACTGGCCATAGCGGCGGAACGGCTGGTCGAGGAAAAACACCGAGTCGTCGAGCGCATGGACGGCGGCGCCGATGGAGTTGCGGGTCCGGTACACCCAAGGAGTCAGCAAGGTGTCGCCGCCGACGAAATGGCCGAATTCGTGCGCGATCACGGCGCCCAGTTCCGCTTCCGACAGCCAGGCGAACAGCGGCATGCCGATGCCGATGGACAGCGTCCTGACCCGGCCGGTCCAACTCCGCTCCGCCCTGATATAGGCGGTTGCCGAGGTGACCAGGTGGATTTCGTAGGGCGCCGTCACGCCCAGTTTGCCGGCCACGCCGTCGATGAAGCCGAACAGCCGCGGCGCCTCATCGCGCTGCAGGGGCGTCGGCACCACGTCCCCGGATGCGTCGTCGGCGCGCCGCGGCCGCAGCGAGTAGGCCAGCGTCAGTCCGGCGCAGGCGGCGATGAAGCCCGACAGGTCGATGTCGTCGCGGAAGTGCAGCTGCGCGAAGGGAATGCTTAGCAGCCCCGCCACCAGGCCGGCCGCAAGCAGCCAGAAGCCGAGCCAGAGCACGAGCATCAGCACGGCGCGGCTGGCCAGCGACTGGCTGTCCGGCGCCGGCTGGCGCGCCGTCACACCGGCCATTTTGCAAGCGCCTGGGTGACCACGCTGTGCAGCAGGTCGGTCTGCGCCGCACGCGCCCGCAGTTGCGCGCGCTCGGCGGCCGGCAGCGCGCTGTTGCGCGAGCGGACCAGCATGGCGGCGGCGCGCAGGCCAGGCTCGAGGTCGACATCGTCCAGGCTTACCGCCTCGCCCTGCACGAAGCGCTTGAGCGCGGCCCGGTCGCCACTATCGGTGCGCGGGTTGTCATGTTCGAGTTTCGCGACAACCGCCTTGTCGTTGGCGCGCACCGCTTCGCTGTAGAGAAGTCCCCATTGTTCGGGCCCCATCTGCAGCATCTCCCCTTGCGACAGGCTCTTCGCAAGGCGCAGCGCCTGCTCGGGATCGCTGCGCAAGGCCAGGGTCAGACGCACCAGCGTACTTTGCTGCGCGCCCTCCGCCACCGGCGCGAGTCCCGCGCGTACGCGGATGTGGTCGATGCTCGTGTCGTTTGCCAACTCGCTGGAGATGTTGTCGAGCTGCCGGCGCGCGTCGCCGCCGTTCAGTTTGACGATCATGAGATATTCGCCCAGGTGCTCGGCCTTGCTGTCGTCGTTCGGGTCCTTCAGCAGTGACGCCAAAAGGCCGGCGGCTTCGGCGCCACGCTGGCGGGCGACCAGCGCCCGCACCTGGGCATCGGCGACCTGCGCGGCGTCGCTGGGCGAGATGGCATGCAACCGGTTCCACCCTTCCACCGTGCCGGCGTAATCGCCATGGGCCATGCGGCGCCAGGTCAGGCTGCGCAGGATATGCGGTTCGTTGGCGTATCTGGCCGAGAGTTTCTCGAGCGCGTCGATGCCGGTCTTGCCGCGCATGAGACTCGCATACAGGTATTGCGCCCGCGCGGACCCGGGCTGGCGCTGCGCCATGTCCGCGTATTCCCGCATCAGCTCCTGGGCTTGGCCTGCGTTGTCGCGCACGGCCTGGTAGCGCCGGTGCAGCGTGATGTCGTCCGGATGCGCCTTCAGCGCGCGCTGCGCGACGCGGATACCTTCGGCGTTCGACACCGACTCCGCGGCGAACATGGCCATGCCTGCGGCGTCGCCTTCCCAGCCCTTCAGTTCCGCCTCGGCTTCCAGGAAGCGCGCTGCCTGTTTCATGCCGTCGTGCGCGGCCAGGTAATACATGCAGCTCATGTACCCCGGGTGTTTATCGGCCGGCGCCAGGTCGAGGTGGCTCCGCACCACCTGGTTCACATGCTTGCTCATGCTGACCGTTTGCGGCGGCGGCGTGAAGGCATCGTCGACATGCCCGATCTCGACGAAGCGCTGGCCGCAATAGACGGTCGGCTCGGGTTGAGCGGGGGGCGACGAAGGCTGCTGCTTGTAGTAAGCCACCTGCTGGTGGAACACGGGTGCGGCGCCGGCAATGTTCCACATCGTGTACGCGCTGGAGCTGGCGATTTTCTGCTGCAGGGTATCGACCACGACGCCCTTCGCAGTCGCCTTGCCCTGCACCTCGCCGGTCTTGACGGTAATCGAATCCCGGCTCATGGCCGGAATGGTGCGCTGCGTGCCATCCAGTTCGACAGTCACCGGCACGTCGAGACCATTCACGACGACGACGTCCTGGGTGCGCGATTTGATGACGCTGCCGACCGCGCCCCATCCAACCAGCGCCACCAGACCCAATGCCAGGGCCCTCGAATACAGCCAGCCGAACATGCTGGAAGGAACGCGCGCAAAGATATTCCATTTGGAAGAAAGCAGTCCGGAATCGACTTTTCTGACCAAATACGAGCGCAGCGGAATAATGGGAATAAATTGAAGGACGACAAACGCGTGCATCGCGATATAGGTGTCGTCATTATCCTTTTCCGAAGACCCGACAAAACCGAAACCGACCGTATTCAGCGTTCCCAGCGCAGGCGTGCCATTCAAGGGTTTGGCGAACAACCTGCGATGGCGGACCAGCGTATCGAGCGTTGCCTGATGCTCGGGCAGGCGCTTGAGCCATTTGGCCCAGGCCAGTGCCCGGTAGACTTTGAAAGGATCGCCGGTCTCAATCGCCCGGCGGATCTTCGGATCGGCCGCCAATGCTTCGAGTTCCGGAATACGTTGTGCGAGACCTGCTGGATCGTTCAAGGACATTTTTACCTCTTTTATAATAATAATTATCCGGCCTCAAAAAACTCTAGCATTGCGAGGCTTATTCAATCAATTCAATACGGGAATAATGTGGAATAGGCACAACGCGGAATTCCACACTTATTTCGAGAATGAATTCTCACGAATTCTATTCATGTCTGCGCTTGACTTGACGCATGGAAATAATTCTATCAAGCATTTAAAATTGTCCGCAATCAACATTTTTAAGTGTGCTCGTCCCTACACTTGGTTCATCCAGGTTTTTCAACCACATCGAAAGGGACCGACCATGCGAGCACTTTCCATCTTCCTGGCGGCTGCCGTCCTGCTGACGACGGCAAGCACGGCGCAAGCCGCTGCCGGATCGACCGAACTCAGCCGTGCAACCGCCCAGCAGATGGAACTGATCACGGGCACGTACAGGCTCAGCGACGGCCGCCATGCCGAGATCTATGTGGTGGAGGACCGGGTCTACGTCAGGATCGCGCGTGGCGTCCCCAGGGAATTGCGGCTGGCCGGACCGAACCGCTTCGCCACGCGCGATGGCAAGCTGGCCATCCAGTTCGGTCCCGATCTCGACAACGACCGCATCGTCCTCGAGCACGACCGCGGCATCCTCAGGCAGGACACGATCCGCCTCGCCGCCAGCGAGCGTCCGGGCCGCGGCGCCGCCGACTGAGCCAATGCGCTACAAAAGGGCTTAGCAAAATACCGCTGAGCCGGTATAATGCCGGCCTTCGGGTCGTTAGCTCAGTTGGTAGAGCAGCGGACTTTTAATCCGTTGGTCGCAGGTTCGAGCCCCGCACGGCCTACCACGAATTTGCAGTATCAAATCAAGGCGTTACGAGTGATCGTGACGCCTTTTTTTGTGCCTGCAATTTGACACTCCAAGAAATGAACACTATAGATTGTAGCCCTAAAGTGTTCATCGTGAGTACATCGTGTCTTTTGGCACGAGGCTACTTATGGAGTTATTGGAAAGGTTTGGTGTAGGTCTGCGTGAGGCACGCAAACGACGCGGGTTAACTCAGGAGGACTTCTCTGACGTGTCAAGCCGGACTTATCTCAGCAGCTTGGAACGCGGCCTGAAGGCTCCAACGATTTCCAAGTTGGATGAGTTAGCATCGGTGATCGGTGTCCATCCGCTGGCTTTACTTGCACTAGCGTATCTGCCATCGGATGTCGAAAAACGGAACGAAGTCTGCGCACGCATTTGCGATGACATTCAGTCGTTGATTCCATGAATGCTGCCTGGAAATCACGAAATCACTAGCGTTCCTACCAGCCCATTTGCTGCATCGAAAAGTAAGCCATGAATGAGCACGTTGCCCTCTCGCCTGCAAGGAAGAGGAAACGAGGCTTTGGCCTCACTGCGTGAACGCAATCAGCTCCATCTTCAGCTCACGCATGCCGTCCGGCGCATAGATCGCGATCGCCTGCGCCTTCAGCGCATTCTCGTAGAGCCCGTTCTTGGTCGATAGCAGAAAGTAGTAGGTGTCCGGTCGAACCGGCACCGCCGTTGGCACCTGCGGCATGTGCGTCAGCGTGATGCCGGGAAGTGCCGATACCACGATGCGCTCGATGTCGTCGGGCGATCCGATCTTGAACCTCACCGGTACGGCCGCCACCAGCTCGAGCGCCGGCATGTCCGCACTCACGGCAAGGCAGAGCTGCGTTTCCTGGGTCAGTTTCGACGCGTCGAGCACTCCCCGGTAGTGGGTGCGGCGATTGTCCTCGGCGATGAGCGGAATAATGAAGTACTTTGCCGAGATGACGGTATCGACCAAGTCGCGGATCACGGTATCGAGCTGTGCAAACGTGACGCCTGGGTCGGCGTGAACGTAGGCCGGCAGATCCGATGTTTTGTACCTGTCCGAGAATGTCATCAACCCGCCAGCAAGCGCAAGCAGCTTCTCGTACAGGTCCTCGGGATGCTGTACCCGCGAGCGCGCACAGTGCTGCAGGGATGCGTTCGCCGTGCTGATGATGTTCAGCATCCACCAGGATGTGATGTCGCCGGCATGCACCTCGAAAGTGGCTGCATTGGTCTTCCGGTGCGAGTTGTGCAGCGAGACGATCTTGGCAGATAGCGCGCTCATCAGGCCGTCGAGCAGTTGCTGGAGCGGACGGGCGGCACTGATCGCCACGCATGGCGGGACGAAGGTCGGGTCAGCCTCGAAGCCACCCCGCGGGTCGCGATGGATGCGCAGCACGGGAAAGCTGACATGGCCATCGCGCGGCTCGGCGTGGGTAATCAGTCGGAGCCGCTTCTTCAGGAATGGCACATCGATCGGAACCGCGTCGCTGAACAGGTCGGATGTTTCCGCCTCCGTTAGCGCATAACGGCCGCCCTCCTCGGCATTGGCCCCGTGCGGCCGGATGGTCGGAAGTGCCGCATAGATGGTGAAGGTGTTGATTTCCTGCGGCAGCTGGGTCAGGTCGACCGGGAGCGGCAACAGGTCCGTTGCTGGTGCATCGTAGACTGCGCCATCCTGGAAGATCAGCGACATCGCCTGCGCTTCGAGCAGGTTATGGCCGAGTGCTTCCATATTCCATTGCAGCGAGCGCGCGCCCCAGAAGTTGGGATTCAAAGCCGACGCCATGCGAAGCAGTCGCGTTTCATGGTACAGGTCCTGCCGCTGAAAATGCTGGGGCCCCAGCGTCAGTCCTTCAGACCACAAAATTTTGGCACCCATGCTCATTGCTTTCTCCTTGATCCAGGTTCGCATTGTTCAGATTCCACAAAGCATGGCCGGCTTGCGCAAGAAATTGTTGATCGGGCGCATCAAGGCTAAATTTCTTCCTTTAAATAAATCTGTTGATAGGACGCAACTTTACTGCCTACAGGAAGGCAATAATGACGCTTCTTCTGCCTCAAGACGGCTTAAAGGGAAAAGCATGCAGAGTTTCGTGCCAGGCTTGTTCGACCGTTTGGATGCCGATGACGATGGCGAAGCACCGCAGAGTCAGTTCCGAGCATCGCCTCGCAAGCTTGATGAATGGCGGGAGAGCATCACCCGCGACCTCGAAGCCCTCCTCAACACACGCTCCGCCCTGCTCCCCGATGTGCTGGACGGCCTCCCCGAGGTGAGCGCGTCCATCGTGAACTATGGCCTGATCGATTTCGCTGGCATGTGCATGACGAGCGACACGGACCAGAAACGGATTTGTAGCGCGGTCCAGAAGGCGATAGAGCGGCACGAGCCGCGGCTTCACAGGGTGATGGCAACGCTGCAGCCCAGGAAAAGGGCGATCAACCGGGTCGACTTCGTGATCACCGCCGAATTGAAGAACGCGCCGGTGGCCGAACCGATGCAGTTCAACGCCGTGTTCCAGCCATCGCTGCAGCGCTATTCGGTGCAGCGCGTACGCAGCGCTAGTTAGGCACAATCGAGGCACAAGCACCATGGATGAACTGTTTGCGCAGTACGAACGCGAGCTCGTCACGATGCGGCAGCTTTGCCGCGAATATGCCCAGCGCTATCCGAAGGTCGCGGCCAAGCTGCAGATTGGCGGCGAGGCTTGCGACGACCCGCATGTCGAGCGCCTGATCCAGTCCGTCGCCCTGCTGTGCGCCCGGGTGTCGAAGCGGCTGGACGACTCGTATCCGCAATTCACGGAGGCGTTGCTCAACCTCCTGTTCCCGCACTATCTGAGGCCGTTTCCCTCGTGCGCGATCGTGCGCTTTCTCCCGGCCGGCCGAGGTGCTGGCGGCAGTACCGGAACCGTCCCGCGCGGAACCTTGCTGGAGTCGGCGCCAGTGCGCGGCGTGAACTGCAAGTTCCAGACCGCATACGATGTCAGGCCATCCCCGGTCACGATTACCTCTGCCCGCTTCGATGAGGTCATCCGCGCGCCATCTTCGACCAGGCTGACGCCGGGCGTGACGGCATCGATCGGCATCGAGTTCGAATCCACCGCCCCGCTGATGACGTCGGCCCCGTGCAGGCTTTATCTCGACGGCGACGCTTCGTTCAGCGCGGCGCTGCGCGATGCGCTGTTCATGCGCACGGCAGCGGCATACGTCCAGGTCGGCGGAGATGGTACATGGGTGCCGCTCGCCGCGATACCGGTCGCAGCGGCCGGTTTTGCCGATGACGACGCCTTGATCCCGTTCGAAGCCCGCTCGCACCGCGCCTACCGAATCCTTGCAGAGTACTTTGCCTTCCCGGAGAAGTTCAACTTCGTCGATATCGACCTGGCCGCACTCTGCACGCGTCTGCCCGCAGAGTGCACCCGTTGCACGCTGCATCTTGGGCTGGCAGGCGTGCCGCCGGGGTCAAGCCAGGCAAGGATGCTCGCCGGCCTGTCGGCACGAAGCCTGCTCCCTGGCTGCACGCCGGTCGTCAATCTGTTCAGGCAGCCGGGCGTGCCGATCGACTACAGCCAAAAGACGGCCGAGTATTCGGTGCTGGCGCATCCCGCCCATGCGGCGGCGTACGAAGTCTATTCGGTCGACCGGGTCCACATGGTGCGCCAACAGGGGAAGGACATCGCGCCGGTCGAATTCCACCCATTCTATGCGCTGCGGCACGGCGAGTGCGATGCACGCAAGGGGCGCTACTGGATACTACGCCATGACGACACATTGGCAGCTATCAGCCCAGGTCACGAAAAGGTCATCTCGCTCGTCGACATCGACGGTACACCGCTCGCGGTCGAGCAAACAACGCTGTCGCTCGACCTCACCTGCACCAACCGGGACCTGCCCTGTCTGTTGAAAACCGGCGCGGCCGGCGGCGACCTGTCCATCCCAGGCGTCACCGAAGGCGCCGCGATCCGCTTTCTGCGCCGGCCCACGCGCCCCCATCGCCTGGCAAACGGCCGGGGCGCCCAGTGGCGCCTGATCTCGCACCTGACCCTCAACCATCACTCGCTCGCCATGGAAGGCGCTGACGGCCTGCGCGAGATGCTCGCCCTGTACGACTTCACCGGCTCGGCGGTATCGCGGCGGCAAATCGCTGGCATTGTCGGGCTGGAGCATGTGGAAGCCACTGCGTGGTTGCGGCACAAGCGCGGGGCATCCCTGGCGCATGGGACGGAGGTACGCCTGACGATCGACGAAGAAGCCTTCGTTGGCGCCGGCCTGCACCTGTTCGTGCAAGTCATCGACCAGTTCTTTGCGCTGTACGTCCAGATGAACAGTTTTATCGAGCTCGTGATCCTGTCACACCAGTCCGGAGAGGAGCTGTTCCGATGCAAACCGAGAAGCGGCAGCATGCCGCTGTCCTGACCGAGCACCTGCGCGCGGCGCCGTACCGCTACCAGTTCGTACAACTGCTGAACCTCCTGGTGCGAATGCTGCGCCAACAGGGCATCCCCTATCCTCAGGCGTTCAGCCAGGTGCTGCGCTTTCGTAACAGCCTGTCGCTGGCTTTTCCGGCCAGCGAGATCGAGGGCATGCAGGTCGAAGCGGTGGATGATGACAGCATGCCGCGCATTCACATTACGCCGGCATTCATCGGGCTACTCGGCGCAAGCGGCACCCTGCCCCTGCATGACACCGAACGGGCAGCCGCGAAGGCGAGCCTAGGCGCGGACGAAAGCTGGAAGCCATTCGTCGATCTGTTCTCCAATCGGGTCATCGGCCTGTTCTACGAGGCTTGGGGCAAGTACCGCGTCGAGCATGGCCTGGACACGCGAGGCCAGGACGATCTGCTACCGCTGTTGAGCGCATTGGGCGGTCTGCGGCCGGCCAGCTTTGGGCTGGCCAGGCCCTATGCGTCGATTCCGGCCGAAGTCGCCGGTTACTATGCAGGGCTGCTCAGGACGCGTCCAATCGCTGCCTCGAGCGTGGAGCGGGTTCTGGGCGAATATTTCGGCGTTCCTGTCCGGGTCGAGGAATTCGTCGGCGCCTGGGACCCGATACCGGAGGAGATCCGCAGCACGCTGGGTGCCACCCACCCCACCCTCGGCTTCGGCGCCGCCTTGGGCGCCCGCGCATGGCGCAACGACCTGCGGGTCCGCCTGCATATCGGCCCGCTGGACGAGGAGACGGCAAAGGCTTTCCTGCCGAATGGCCGGTCTCACGCCGCGTTGAAGGAGATGGTCCGCCTGTTCGCGGTGCCTTCGGTGCAGTACGAAGTCAGGCTTTTGCTGGGCACGCCATGCCTCAAGCCCTTGACCCTGGCAACCAGAGGGCCGGATCGCAAGCGTCTTGGCTTGAATTCCTTCCTCACCGTCAGCGCGGGAAAGGCAAGCCGGCCTGATATACGTTCCGTCCTTCGGCTGACGACCGCAAAGAGCCCGACAGCAGAACGGGATCGCTCCGCACAAGCGCCGGTAGTTCGGCGGTAGCCCAATTCGCCTACGAAGCAGCGGCGCGCACAGGATCTTGCGTACTGCCGGCGCGATACGGCTTCGGCGCCGGGATCTCGCCCTGCAGCTGTGACGCATGGATCAGCATGGGCGCGACGAATATCAGCTTGCGTTCGCGTTTCCCGGCTCCACAAGCCTGCATCCGGAAGTGCCCGCGCCGCCAATGCGGCGCCACAGTACCACCGCCCTCATGGGTGGCACTCTCCTGCAGCAGGTCATCCGGTCCAACCCGGATGCCGTTGTAGAGCGACTCGACGCGTTGGAGCAATCGGGCCCGCTTCTTGACCCCGAGTCCGGCGATGCGCCGCGTGGCTTCATCGTATTCGCGATGCTCGATGCTGCGTGCCTGTCTGAGCGCCATGTAGAGGAAGACCTTGACCACGTAGCTCACCGCTGCGTACATGGGCTTGTAGAAGGTCTCGATCGACCGTCCCTTCGCCGTGTCGAGAACCCGGTTGAGCCATTCGCCAAGAGGCTTGTCGTCGCGCTTCGTGTCACCCAACAGGGTGACCTGGCCACTAAAGCAGTCCTGGCGCTGGCTGATGAAAATGAGCTCGAGTGTCCACTGGATTCCATCCCCGTAGCGCTTCGATGGCGGCGTGAAAAAGCAGAACACGCCGTCGAACAGACGATCCGGCAAATCCGAATCTGGTGCCTTCAGGTGGCAGGCCGCCTCTGGACCGAACCTTAGATATTGCGCAGGAAAGGGAGGCGCAACCATCTTCATGGGCAGGTCCAGGTCCATGTCGGAATTGAGCAGCAGGGTCTCGAGCGCCGGCGTCGCCTCGATGATCGCACCTTTCTGCAGTTCGTACTTCAGGTTTGCGCTGATCGATATGGCCTGTACGCGCGCGTCGACCTGGGCACGTGCTTTCGCTTCCAGGTTGTCATGTTTACCTGCATGCATGGCGTTAAGCTGCTGCTGGATCTCCTGGCGGATGCTCCAGCACGTCGCCTCCGGGTCCACCCATCGCGTCCATTCCGGACCGCTGCCGAGTGCCTGCTTCCAGGCGTCGAATGCGCCCTGGTTCCGGAACTGGACCGGATACGGGCGGCCATGCAGTCTGCCGACGCGGCTCTTCTTCAAGGCCGGGCCGACCTCGATGCACTCCACGCCGGGGGCGTTCGGATGACTGCTGTTTGTAGGCCTGAGAACGATGTCCATTCCCGTAGGCGTTCCGTTGGATACGTGCTTGCGCATGCTCTTCCCCCTTGTTTTGCGCTGCTTGCTGGCAACCAAAGGAAAAATGTAGAACCCGCCCATCGATTCACATTGCGATCAATCAAGCTGAGCAAAATCAGCCTATGCACAGAAAATTGTTCGCCCTGTCGCTACATGTCAAGGCAACAGCAGAGCCCGGTTCTTGCTCATTATCAAGGCCGTTTGAAAGCACTTGGTTACCTTAGCCGATGGAAAATTTGATAGCAGTTACCATCGGAGGC
Source organism: Telluria sp. GW821-FHT07G12 (assembly GCF_059418525.1). Classification (NCBI taxonomy): domain Bacteria; kingdom Pseudomonadati; phylum Pseudomonadota; class Betaproteobacteria; order Burkholderiales; family Oxalobacteraceae; genus Telluria; species Telluria sp. GW821-FHT07G12. The sequence continues at coordinate 880,616 of NZ_JBWKQA010000001.1, forward strand.
AATACATGGATGGAAGCCAAGCGATCGCGGCGGGAGCTGCGCTGTCGGCGTTCAGTCTCGATGCGCAGCACGACCGCCTGATGCGCCTGGAATTCCCTCGCAACGACGGGCCGGATCGCATCCTCCTGCCGAACCGGCTCAAGGCGCGCGAGGAAGTCTCGCGCTGCTTTCGCATCGAGGTCGAACTCCTGTCGGACGACGCGCAGATTCCCCTGAAAGCGATGATGGCTAGAATGGTCACGATCTCCTTGGTGCGCGAGGACGGATCGCTGCGCTACTTCAACGGCTACGTCACCGAATTCCGTTTCCTTCGCACCGATGGTGGCTTCGCGTTCTACCACATGGTGCTCGAGCCCTGGCTGGCATTCGCGAAGCTGCGCAAGGACAACCGTTCGTTCCTCGGCAAGAGCGTCATCGAAATTACCGAACTCACCTTTGCCCAGTACCGCCAGAACGACTGGCATCCAGTCATCGTCGAGGAGTATCCCCGGCTGACCTGCGCCAACCAGTACGACGAGACCGACTACAACCACTTGCACCGGCGCTGGGAAGAGCTCGGGCTGCATTATTACTACGAGCACCGGGCCGACGGGCACACGCTCTTTCTCAGGGACAGGAGCACGCTCGCCCAGCCCATCGACCCGACCGGCATTGACGATTCCGGCGAAATCCCGTTCCGCGACAAGGCTGGCTCGCTCGAAGACGACGGCATCCGTGAATGGATTCCCATGCGCCGGCTCGGCTCCGGCCAGACAACGCTGGTCAGCTTCGACTATAAGAACCCGGTCGCGCAGCGCTCGACCGCCGAATCTCTAAATAATCAGGGCGACGTCTATCCCTACGAAATCTACGAAGACACAGGCGCGTACGGTTTCCGTACCCATGACGACGGCGAACGCCTCGCGCAGCAGCGCATGGGCGAGGTTGATGCGAACACACAAACCTTCGAAGCCCGCGGCAACGATCGCACCGCCCAGCCGGGCCGGTGCTTTAAGCTTGCCGACCACTTCAGCGCCGAGCTGCGCGTACCCAAGCGCGGCGAACCGGCCAAGCCCAGCATCCGCGACCGCGACTACCTGATCCTTTCCGTCGACCACGAAGCCAGCAATAACTACCAGGCCGGGCCGGGTGCGCCATCGAACTACGAGAACACCTTCCGCTGCATGCGCAGGGATATCCAGTGGCGCCCGGGACGGCACTACAACAGTCAGCCCTCCGTCTATCACGGCATCCAGACCGCCATCGTGGTCGGGCCGGCCGGCGCCGAGATCCATACCGATGGCTACGGGCGGGTCAAGATCCAGTTCCACTGGGACCGGCTGGGCAAGCGCGACGAGAATAGCTCGGCCTGGGTGCGCGTGATGTCGCCCGGTGCCGGCGTCGAGTTCGGGAACATCCGCCTGCCGCGCGTCGGCGAGGAAGTGGGGGTTGTCTTCGTCAACGGGAACATCGATCATCCGCTGATTCTTGGTGTGCTGTACAACTTCACGCACATGCCGCCGTGGCAGTTGCCGGAACAGCAGGCTTTGAGCGGTCTGCGCAGCCGGGAGCTGCAGGCGGGCGAAGCGAGCGGGCGTGGTAATCACTTGGTGCTGGACGACACCCCAGGCAAGATCCAGGCGCAGCTGAAGAGCGATCATCAGTGCAGCCAGCTGTCGCTTGGACACATTACCCGCATCGAGGACACCTCCGGTCGAACTGATCCTCGCGGCGAGGGATGGGAACTGGCGACTAACGCCGCAGGCGTGGCGCGTGCGAATCAAGGGATGCTCATCACTACGGAAGCGCGGCCGAACGCAGCTTCCCATATCAAGGACATGGGCGAGACGATCCAGCGGCTGTTGGCTGCTGCGGACGTGCAGGAGCAGTTGACCGGAATGGCGCAGCACTATGGCGCCCAGGAGAAGCAGGAGCCCCAGCAAGCGGATGCCGTCGAGGACCTCAAATCCCAGAACCAGGGCATCCGGGGCGGCGGCAAGGGCGAGTTTCCGGAATTGGCCGAGCCACACCTAGTCGTCGCGAGCCCGGCTGGTATCGAACTCAGCTCGGCACAATCCACCCACATCGCTAGCAGCCGCCATACCGCCATCACCAGCGGCAAAAGCCTGTCGATCGCCAGTATCGACGGTCTGTTTGCGAGCGTCGGTAAGACCTTCCGACTGTTCGTGCATAAAGCCGGGATGAAGCTGATCGCCGCCGGCGGCAAGGTGTCTGTGCAAGCGCAAGAGGACGACGTGGAAATCATCGCGAACAAGGTGCTTGCGCTCTTGAGCGAGTCCGACTGGGTGACGATCAGGGGCAAGAAAGGGGTGAGACTGCAGGGCGCCAATCACATGGTTGAGATTAGCGATCAAACGCAGTTCTTCACTTCATCGCCTGTGCTCTTTCACGGCAACTTAGAAACCCTGCCTGCCAAGAGCGTTTCGCAAGCTTTCAACGAGAAACCGACCGGTTATCACTTCGACCAAGAAGTCAATTTTCTCGAAGTGGATGGAAAGCCATCAAGGGACGTTGCATACGAGCTTGTTCGAGATGATGGTACGGTGATGAATGCTAAAACAGGTGCTGACGGCAGTACAGGGATACAAAAAGGAACAGGCCTCGATGACTATACGATTCGGTGGAAAGGTGAACTCCCATGAGCGATAAAAGCAACCTTAACAAGCGCGGTAACTATCAAGGGCAGTTCACTCAGGGCGTCGGTGGCTGGGCTGAATACACGGTCAACATGACTGAAATCGGAGACACCGTCCGCCATGACGTTATCACACCTCCAGGGAAGGTAATTCCAGTCATCTTTTTGCCAGGCGTAATGGGAAGCAATCTACGCATGAGCAAGGAACGCCAAAACAACAAAGAATTGAAAAGCATTGATAACCGTGCCTGGCGGCCGGATGACCTTCTTTCTGGATCGGGTCAACTAGATGTTCTAGCCGGTAACGGGCTAGGCAACTGGTTCAAAAACGCAACACCAGCGCAGCGCCAACTCGTTTTTGACCCAAACGAAACAGAGGTCGAATACTACCATTACACGGAAAGCAAAAACCGCTTCGATCCCGACGGAAAAGAAACGCTTGCCGCTGACGCTCGACATCAAAACGTACCAGATAGCTTACCTCCAATTCCCCCGTTGATGGGAAGTCAGCAGGCCGTCAGCGACACTAAACGCGTAAAAAGTTCTAAAGCGATTCCCGCACAAATCGCCCGCTGGAGAGGTTGGAGCGAAGTGCTGTTCGCCGGCTCGTATGGGGAAATGTTGAAAATAGCCGAGCATTTCCTTAACAATATGATCATGCCGGTACAACTCAACCCATGCTGGCAGAAAAACCCAACGAGTCCGAACACTCTACTACCTATAAAAAGATCAGATTGGAAATATGGAAATATTTCCGAACTACTCCTAGGCGACCCAAAACACCTTGGTGCCGGCAAGGGCGCCGCGATTAATGAAAACGATATCAAGAAAATATCGAAATGCTGGTATCCTGTTCACGCGATGGGCTACAATTTTTTGCAAAGCAATGGTAAATCTGCAACTGTAATCGCTAAGCGAATTCGGGGGTTAGTTAAGGGTTACCAAGAGCGCGGCTTTAAATGCGACGAAGTGATCATTGTAACCCACAGTATGGGCGGCCTTGTCGCCCGCGCACTGCTTCATCCAGACTACGGAAATATGCTCAACGACCAGAGCGTCAAAGTATTAGGCATATACCATAATGTAATGCCCACGATGGGAGCTGGAAGTGCATATAAGCGGATGCGATTTGGCTTTCAGGATAAACTCGGAAAATTAGAACAAATCAAAGCCAAAATCATCGCCATTAACGGTGAGAACGCGACCGCGATCCTTGCCAACACGCCCGCGCCCTTGGAATTACTGCCCGGCACCGCATACGGAAAGGACTGGCTGAAGGTAATAGACGAATCAGGCAAAACACTCTGGAGTTGGCCGCGCAATGATGAGACGGCACTCGAAAGTATTTATCTGCAATCCGAAGACGTTTGGTGGCGCCTAATCAATCCCAAATGGGTTAATCCTGCCAATGTCAAAAAGAAAAATGGTGGCGGCTTAGAAAACGTCAGGACGCGCTTAAGGGATGCAGCAGACTTTCTTCAGTCCGTCGAAAACACCTTTCATCCAAAAAATTGCTACGCAAGTTTCTGCGCCTCTCTTGAGCGCGTAACATACGGCGAAGTTGTCTTCAAGACCCAGAATTTCTTATGGCAGACTGGAAAAACTGGCACGGCACTGCCCTCGCCCGAGACATGGAAACTATTAGCTGAAGATGGCGGAGGTGAGCTTAAAGTCCAGGCAGGGGAGAAAAAACTATTTCTGTTATTACAGCATCCTAACGCGCCCGGTGATGAGACCGTTCCTGCGGAACGTTCTGCGCGGTTAATCAAAGGCAATCTGTTCGTGCATGGTGGAACAAAAGGCGAAAGCTACGAGCACCAAGCGAGCTATTCGGACCCGAAAGTTCTGGCATCCATGCTGTATTCAATCGTCCAAATAGCCAAGGCAGCGAAATGGGATTAAGGCACCACTATGTCATCAAAACACGTAAAGTATTGGGTAGCTTTAATATTTTTAGTTTTATTACAAGCCTGCTCGCCCAACTATTCAAATAAGGAGACAGCCGTGCCTGAACCTATACAACTGAGCCCCCGCTTGAGCAAGCTGTTCTCGAAAACTAAGCTCGTCTGCTTCGGTCGCTATGCTTTGGAGGTTCCCCAAGAAGCGCAACTCGTATGGGGAAGCGCTTCTTTTCCGTCTAAGGTCGAGGTGTTCCCCGGCGGCTTAGATACAAGCAAGCAACGGATCGAGGATGACATTGCAAAGTTAAAAGAGGACAATAAAACTGTAGAGATTAAATATAACCAAGCAGGTCCGGTCGAAAACAGCTGGCAAATCCGGTACTACCCTAGCAAAAATGCAAAATCTGAAGGTCTCTATATCTTTGATACCTATATCAACAAAGGGGATCCGACGTTCGTTCTCGGCGGCGCGATTGAAGACAATGAAACCGAAGATGCAACGGCATCTAGGGAGGCAGTGCGAGCAAAGAGCTTACGCCTGCGCATGCCAGATGAAGTCCCTACAGAAGCGGGTTATTGCATCGAGCATGGTTTTATGGCCAGTTCCTTTTATGGTGACCAAGAGATGGTCAGTGTGGGAATAGTCATCCCAAGCTTTCCAGATGTAAGCTTCTCAGTGAGCTCGAATAAAGACGCGTATGGCGACTATGCCCCTGAAGAGTTCGAAAAAATCCAACGACCTAAACTTTCTCTGCTCGCTCGCATCAAGGAGGCGCAAGATGATCAGGGCATTCACTATCCCAGTCGCACGGTCCTGCGTGAAGGAAAGCGCAACGTTCAACACTGGCATGGCGAGGAATCACTCATTAAGCGCAAGGATGGCACGCACGACTTTGAATGGGCTCTCGTTGGAACCCCGAAGGACATTGCCAATCCTTCTGATTTCAGCGCCCAGATGTTCACAAAGGTCGAACATAATACTGTCGGAGCCGCTAAATTAGCATCACTTAGCGATAACGAAGCAGTCGCGCTATGGGACAAGCTTCTCTCCGGCCTGAAGTTCCGTGTCAAGGTGCCGAGAGCTCCGGAAGGTTCGTATTTCATGCCAGGTAAAGCCGACGCTGCAATTGCAGGCCAGTGAAGTTCAATCACGATCTCGACAAGAACGAACAGGACGAACAGGACGAACAATGAAGCATCAAGGACGCGGCGTAATCCGCCTGAATGACAAGACCAATCACGGTGGCCAGGTCATCAGTGCATCTTCCGGCACAACCGTAATGGGCTTAGTCGCAGCACTTCAAGATGACATGACACAGTGCCCGAAGTGCAAGGGTAAATTTGCGATCAAGCCTGATGGCGCAGGCGCACGACACGAAGGCAAGGCGTATGCTTATGATGGCGACGTGACCGAATGTGGAGCAAAATTGATAACGTCGTTGTGAGTTAACCGCTAATTGGCTGGCTCTCTCACCACCTCAAAGTATGAGTTTCCTGAAGTTATGGACACAATGGAGACACTATGACAGACCGCCCTATTTCAAAGGTAGCTGCTGGGGTCGCGGTTGGAACGATGGCCTATCTCGTTCTCGCAGTCTTCGCGTTTGCTGTGCGCTCTCCTGCACTAAATTTGGTTCTGCTGCCCGGTTACTTCCTGTTGATCGCGCCAGCACCACTCCTTGCCGTGGTAGGGTTGAGTGCTGGAGGCTGGCTCATAGCAGAGCCAAACACGGCTGGATTCGTGCTGTTGATCGCCCTGTATACAATTGGATCATATTTCCTGGCAGCTTCCATCGAACGACGCTTGCGGGAGCGCTCGTGTGCTAAAGCACAGTCACAAACCCCGCAAGGATAATCGCAAACAGACGGCGGACACACACTGCGCGACAACTACTGAGCCATGGCTGTCGTTAGTAGCGTGTCGCCGGATGCCCCACTTTCGTGCATGCGCGATTAAGAGGGTCGATAACTGTCCCGCCACAGCCATGTGCCGTACTTGTGACGTGACTCCCGATAAGTTACCATCCCTCCCCTTTGGTGTGACTGGTTATCGCATCTGGCAAGCGTTGCAAGTCACTGATTAATAAAGGTTGTCCGTGCCGACCCGGCGACTTTTAATCCGTTGGTCGCAGGTTCGAGCCCCGCACGGCCTACCAGTATTACCAGGAAGCCCACGCATTTCGGTGCGTGGGCTTTTTGCTTTTCAGGGCCATCGTAGAAAACGCCCTCTTCAACGCTGCGCCAGCCTCGTCGTGATGACGACAAGCTGCGCCGTACGCGAAGCCGGCACATAGCTCATCAACATTTCATCGCCCTGCCTGCCGCGGTTGAACTCCATTGCCACATTGCCGTCGCGTGTGGCATACCTGTCACGCGACAGCGCGACGAGCCGGATCGCGGGCTGCTTGTCGATCTGCGCGACGATGCCGTCGGCGGACGGGTCCACTTTCAGGCGCCAGCCGTTCGACATGGCATAGCCGCCGCTGATCGCCTCCGCCTCGTAGTCCCGGAACGTGAAGGCCGGGCTCGGGGCGACCACCTCCACCGTGGAAATCGATTCGGGTGTGGTCAGTGGGTAGTCCTGTGTCTGCGCCTGGGTTTGCGCTTGTGTCTGCGCACCCGCGCTGGAAATCAGCAGCAGCATGGATGCGGGAAGAATCAGTACTCGAGAACGCATGATCGCTCCTTGAAAACAAGATGACTGGTAAGTCCAGTCTAGGGCGAGGCCCCCGTGCCGCAAGCCATACAGGCCTGGCATCACGAAACCGTCTCACCCCGATGGAGTCTAGATCGATGCGAAATGAAGCAGATCCGCGGCGAGCCGCAGATTTCCGTATCACGAGCCGCCCGCCAGGTGGCCGCCCTCGCCCTCCCAGTTCTCGACCTCGTAGGGCACGTCCTGGCCCGGTGGACGGTAGGTGCCGCTCTTGGTCACGGCATTGTCGATTTCCTGCGGCGTGAGCAGGACCGTGGTCTTGCAGGTGGTGACGCCGGCGGCATTCACCCTGAGGGCCAGCGCCGCGGCGCTGGTGTTGTCGGGAAGCTCGCCGATGATGACGACGTCGCGGTCGCCGAACACGAAATAAAACGCTTCGACCTTCCCGCCGAGCGAGCCGAACAACTCGTCGACGGCCTCGCGCCGCCGCGTGCCGCCTTCCTTCATCAGCCCGTTGATGCCTTTGCTGAGATAGCTTGCTTCCACCAGATACTTGGCCATGTCAGTCCCCCGTCCGGATGTCCTGGTATTGGACCCTGGCGCGCGCGCGGCGGTTCAACGGCGGGGCATAGACAATTTTTCCAGGCTGCAGGCGCAGTCCTCGCCGGCAGCCAAGCTGCATCTCGGCTTCTGAACCTCTCACCATAGGGCGCATCCAAGGGGTATCGACATGTTCCCCCAGGAGCGATCATGCGAATTCTTGTGTGTACCCTTACCCTGGTGCTGGGCTGTGCGGGCTGCGCCAGCGGCGACTATCCGCGCCGGCCTACGGCCCAGGAAATCGCCAACGCCGAAGGCCTCTACGGCCTGCAGGACGGCTACCGCGCCCACCTCTTCGGTCTCGACGACAAGCTCTATGTCCGGATCGGCGCCGGCCCGCAGAAAGAACTGCAGCTGGTCGGACCGCGCCACTTCGCGTCGCCGGACGGCGACGTCTCGATCCGCTTCCAGCCCGAGCGCGAGCGCGACGACGCCGAGCGCATCGCGGTCGAGTACATGCGTGCGCCCGGCGGGCATCCGCCGGTGATGTTCTCGACCGGGCCGAGGCCGGGGCGCGGCTGGCTGGATTAGCCGGTCAGCGCTTCAGCTGCGACAGATCGCGCACCGCACCGCGGTCCGCCGAGGTCGTCAGCGCTGCATACGCCTGCAGCGCCTGCGACACCACGCGCTCGCGGCCGGCCGGTTTCCAGGCGTCGGCGCCGCGCGCTTCCATTTTCGCGCGGCGGTGCGCCAGTTCCTCGGTCGTGACGCGCAAGTCGATGGTGCGGCCCGGGATATCGATGTCGATCAGGTCGCCCTCTTCCACCAGGCCGATCGCGCCGCCTTCCGCCGCTTCCGGGGAGGCGTGGCCGATCACCAGGCCGGACGAGCCTCCCGAGAAGCGCCCGTCGGTGAACAGCGCGCAGGCTTTGCCCAGGCCCTTCGATTTGATGTACGAGGTCGGGTACAGCATCTCCTGCATGCCGGGGCCGCCTTTCGGGCCTTCGTAGCGGATGATGACGACGTCGCCGGCCTGCACGCTGTCGCCGAGGATGGCGTCGACCGCCGCGTCCTGGCTCTCGAACACGCGCGCCTTGCCGGAGAATTTGAGGATGCTTTCATCGACGCCGGCCGTCTTCACGATGCAGCCCTTTTCCGCGATGTTCCCATACAGGACCGCCAGGCCGCCGTCCTTCGAATAGGCGTGGGCCAGGTCGCGGATGCAGCCGGCGGCGCGGTCGATGTCGTTGTCGTCGAAGCGCTCGGCCTGCGAGAACGCGACCTGGGTCGGCACGCCGCCCGGCGCGGCGCGGAACAGCTGGTGCACGGCCGGGTCGTCGCTGCGGCGGATATCGTATTTCTCGATCGCCTCGGCCAGGCTGGCGCTGTGCACGCTCGGCACCGAGGTGTCGAGCAGGCCCGCGCGCGCCAGTTCGCCAAGGATGGCGACGATGCCGCCGGCGCGGTGCACGTCCTCGATGTGGTACTTGTCCGTCATCGGCGCCACCTTGCACAGGCAGGGCACCTTGCGCGAGATGCGGTCGATGTCGGCCATCGTGAATTCGACGCCGGCCTCGTGGGCCGCGGCCAGCAGGTGCAGCACGGTATTGGTCGAGCCGCCCATGGCGACGTCCAGCGTCATCGCGTTCTCGAAGGCGGTCTTGGTGGCGATGCTACGCGGCAGGACCGAATAGTCGTCGCCTTCGTAGTGGCGCTTGGCCAGGTCGACGATCAGGCGGCCCGCGCGCAGGAACAGTTCCTTGCGGTCGGCGTGGGTGGCGACGATGGTGCCATTGCCCGGCAGCGACAGACCCAGCGCCTCGGTCAGGCAGTTCATCGAATTGGCGGTAAACATGCCCGAGCAGGAGCCGCAGGTCGGGCAGGCCGAGCGTTCGATTTCGGCCACGTCGGCATCCGACACGGTGCTGTCGCCGGCCTTGATCATGGCGTCCACCAGGTCGAGCTTGATGATCTTCCTGTCGTTGTTGACGGTCTTGATGACCTTGCCAGCCTCCATCGGCCCGCCCGACACGAACACCACCGGAATGTTCAGGCGCATCGCGGCCATCAGCATGCCGGGCGTGATCTTGTCGCAGTTCGAGATGCAGACCATGGCGTCAGCGCAGTGGGCGTTGACCATGTACTCGACGGAATCGGCAATCAGATCGCGCGAAGGCAGCGAGTACAGCATGCCGCCGTGGCCCATGGCGATGCCGTCGTCGACGGCGATGGTATTGAATTCCTTGGCGACGCCGCCGGCCGCCTCGATCTCGCGCGCGACCAGCTGGCCGAGGTCCTTCAAGTGCACGTGGCCGGGCACGAACTGCGTGAACGAGTTCACCACGGCGACGATCGGCTTTTCGAAGTCGCCATCCTTCATGCCGGTTGCCCGCCACAGGGCACGGGCGCCCGCCATGTTACGGCCCTGGGTGGTGGTACGTGAACGGTAAGTCGGCATGATGTCTCCTCGAACGGCTATTTGCGAGGCATCAGATTGCCGCAGCACCTGTGATTTGTCTAATATATGATTTATTGCTCAGTGATTCTTTTTGCATATCAGCGTTTCGTTGAGGCGTTACTTTCCTGCACGAAAGCCCTTGGCCAGATGCCGACCAGCCGCTATAATGCTCGCCGTTGGGTCGTTAGCTCAGTTGGTAGAGCAGCGGACTTTTAATCCGTTGGTCGCAGGTTCGAGCCCCGCACGGCCTACCAAGTACAAAAGCAGTAAGAAAAGGGCCTCCTTCGGGAGGCCCTTTTTTCGTCTGGCGCTCAGTTCAACTTGTTGAGCGATTCAACAGCATCGATCAAGCCGAAGCCGTCGTAGATGCTCCATACCTTGGTCGCCGAACCACCCGAGAATGGCGCCACGCGTGCCGGCGCGGCGGTTTGCATGATCGACTTGACCTGCTTCGGCGTGAGCGAACCTGGTCCGCCTGCCTTCTGCAACATCAGCGCGGCTACACCTGCCGCATGTGGCGCAGCTGCGCTGGTGCCGAAGAAGTTCGGACGGCCGTTGCCCTCATAGTCCTGGCCAGGATAGAAAAAGGTCGTGTCTCCGCCATCTGGAGCCGCCATGTCGGGTTTCTTGCGGGTTTCCGGCACGGCCAGGCGATTGCCGGCGGCATCGAAATACATCGTCGATGGCCCGGGGCTGCTGAATCCTTCGAGCCCCGGCTTGTACGGCATGACCGAAGGATTCAGCATTGTGTAGCGATATGCTGCCACACTGTTGGCGTTCGCCGCCGCGCTGTGTCCGAAGGTAGTCGGATTGCTCGCGGTGTTCAGGATGGAACCGCCCCAGCCTTCCAGGTTGACCAGGCGCACTCGCGTGGCCTGGTTGCTACCGGCGCCGGTGCGGCCGATCATGATGCGATAGGTGCCGGAAGCACCGCCGGCCAAGCCGACCACTTCGATTGCGTTGTCATCGCTAATGTTATTCGCGGCGAAGCTAAATACGCAGTTGCCGGCGCTATTGAACATGTAGAAGTTCAAGTCCGTCGTAACCTTGCCTTGATAAAACAAATCGTCCCACTGCATGATGAAGGTCGAGCCGCTGCCGCTGTAGGTGACAGGCAGCGCGTAGACGCCGCTACCGAAGTTGAGCCATCCGCCCGCCACGTTGGCCTTGGTACTGCCGCTGGATGGCGCACTCGTACAGCTGCTGGCGCTTGCCAGGTTGATGTTGCCCAAGCCGGTAGGCGTGGTGGAGAAGCTCGCGTTGGGCACGTCGATCGCGCCGCCGCCGCCGGCGCCGCCTTGATTGCCGGCCGAGGAGAAGTAGCTGACCTTTTTCCCTGGCAATATGCTGCTGGTCACCACGTCGTTGACGGCCTCGGCGACTTCACCATCGGAGAAGAACGGCTCGTCATAATAGAACACGTCGTCGACGATGATGTCCGCATTACAGACGGGATTGGTGCGCAGGGCGCGGATGTTGGCGGCAAACGCCGACTCGCCGGCGAACGCAGTCGCAAAACATTGGTCTGCCATCGGCGCAACGTCCTGCACGATCTGCATCATTGCACGGCCTTCGTCCGTATTCGACCCGCTTACCGGCATGTCGATCACCAGTTTCGGCATGCGCAAATCGCCGCTTGCGATGTCGTTGGCGGCGCGGATCGTGGTGAAACCGGTGGTTGAAGCGTTATATGAATCGGACAGCACGCCGACCGTGATGCCCGCGCCATTGAAGCCACTGGCGTTGGCCGCGTCCGAGCGCAGCACCTTGGTGCCCTGCGAGGTGACGGCGCCGACGTTCCTGGCGGGCCGCAGCGACATCTTCATGAGTTTCAGGCCGCTGCTGGCTGCGAGAACTTCGATCTGGTCGATCGGGATATAGGCCGACACGGTGCCATTGCGGAAATATGGATTGACGCCCGTTATCTCGGCGCCGCTCGCTTTCAAACGCTCGACGATCACGGCGATCGGCTCCTTACCATCGAGATGAATGTCGACCAGTACGCGGCCGGCGGCATCGAACATTGCGCCGCTACGAGCCACTGGAGCATCGACGGATTGCGCCGTGCGCGCTTCCTGCCTGAGGCCCTGACTCGCCTTTTGCGCAGCAACCAGATCGGAAAGACGGCTGTCGAGCTGACCGGCCTGGGCGGCCGAAAAGGCCGATAGCAAGAGCACCATCATTGGTGCCAATGACACTTTTTTCATGGTTGATCCCAGTTCTATTATGGATGGCAAGGGTGACTCAGGCGGAATGGCGAGCAAGCCGCCGGCGGCTGGCGCGCAAGGCGCCCAGGCCCAGTGCGGCGAGCGCCAGCGAAGCCGGTTCCGGCACATCGGCCGCTTGCGGGCCCGCGAAGGCGCCGCTGAGCTGGACTTCATAGCTATCGCCTTCGCTGGTCACGCTGGTCCAGTTCGACAGGGCGTCTGCACCGCCCATCCCGGTCGGGCCGACCTGGTCCTGGCCGATCAGGTTGCCGAAGATGGCACCCGACGCGCTGGCCGGTGTGTAGCCCGCGCCAGCAATCGCGAGGTAGTAATAGTCGGACGTGCTGGAGGTATATCCGATGGTCGAGGTCGGTCCGACGTTCGGATCGTCGTCATTGGCCACCACGCCGAGGCCGGCGCTGTTGAACAGGAACAGGCTGGTGTCGAAATTGTTGAAGACGAATGATGAGGCAGTCGTGGTCGCGTAGAACTGGTTGCCTGCTTTCAGGTAGATGCGGAAAATGTCGGCGTAATCGTCGCTGCTCGAGCTCAGCAGGGATCCACGGATAGCCTCGATAGCAGCACTGCCTGAACTTGTTTGCGCCGTCGTCGTAAGCTTGCCGGCGTCGCCTATCTCAGTGATGACCGACGCCTGAGCGGGATTGCCAAAAACAAGAACCATTGTACTGGCCAGGGCCAGCAAGGAAATTCGTAGCTTTGTCATTTTCATCATTTTTCCCAGTTTTGAAGAGTGAGCTGCACATTGACCGTCGAGCTGCTTTTCCGTCATTACACTTGGCATTTCAGACTGCAAACGCTTATACGCATAAAGTGTTCCACCTCGCTTCAAAAACACATGCAATTAAGCAAAATGCTGATTTTCAACGAATTTATTTTTCACAAGAAAATGCCGCCGATTCATTTGTGAAGAATATGTAAAGTCTGTCGACAACGACATTATTGAATTCGGGTAAAGTCCAGCCTCTGTAAGCCTATTCGTTCCTGCAATGCCTCAAACCATCCTCGCCCCCGTCCACCACGAACTCATCATCAAGAAGAGCCGCTTCCTCGCCTGCGTGCAGCCGATGCCGGACCGCGCCGGCGCGCAGCAGGTAGTGGCGCGCCTGCGTGCCGAGCATCCCGGCGCCGCCCATGTGTGCTGGGCCCTGCTGGCGGGCGGGCAATCGGCCGCGGTCGACGACGGCGAGCCGAGCGGCACCGCCGGACGCCCGATGCTGGACGTGCTGCGCCACCAGGACCTCGAAGGCGTGCTGGCCACCGTGGTGCGCTACTTCGGCGGCGTCAAGCTGGGCGCAGGCGGACTGGTGCGCGCCTACACCGACAGCGTGGCCCAGGCCCTGCTGAAAGCGGAAAAAATCGCCATCATCCGCCAGCGCACCCTGCGCTGCGCCCTGCCCTACCCGCTCGAGGGCATGCTGCGGCGCGAACTGGAACTGGCCGGGGCGACGCTGGAGCAGGTCGAACACGAACAGGACGTGCGCTTCACCTTCACCCTGCCGGACGACAAGGCCGATGCCCTGGTGGCGCGCCTGAACGATGCCGGCAGCGGCCGCATCGCCTGGATCACCGACGACGACAGCGACGCCTGATTCCCAGCGGCATTCCTCCAAGCCGGCACAGCTTTCCGTTGCGCTCGCTCAGCAGGGCGCTGCCTGCTGTCGGGAACTAAAGCCTTAACACCGATTTACACAGATTTACGCTGCCCCTTCGACGCGGCTGGAAGGCTGCCCGGCGCATCAAACTAAGATGGCCGAAGCACAACCCATCCACCCTCTACGCCAGCCGAACATGTCGCAGCCGGGCTTCTGGAAGAACGTGATCACTGTCCTCGCCGGGGCGACCGGCGCCCAGGCCCTGCCGCTGCTGGTCGCGCCGCTGCTCACGCGCATGTGCACGCCGGCGGAGATGGGCGCCTTCAGTGTCTGGCTGGGCGTGATTGCCGTGACCTCGATCGTCGCCACCTTGCGCATCGACACGGTCATGGTCCTCGACCTTGGCCTGGGCCAGCAGCGCCTCTGCTTCAGCGTCGTGGCCTGGGCCGCGAGCGCACTGGCGCTGGCGCTGACCCTGGCCGCGGTCGCTGCGTGCATCGTCGATCTTCCCGTCGTGCAGACCATGACCTGGCTCGAACTGCTCACCATCGGCGCCGGCACCTGGCTCACCGCAATCATGCAGACCACACTCGCCTATGCCGCCTCGCACAGGCTGTTCGGCAAGGCGGCACAAGCGAAAATGATGCAGGCTGGCACGATCGCCCTGGCCCAGGTGAGCCTTCTCTACGCCGGCCTGGCCGGCACGGCCCTGCTGGCGGGCCAGCTGATCGGGCTTGCCGCCGGGCTCTGGGCGGCGCGGCAGCTGCTGGCGCCGCCTGCGCCTCGCCTCGGGCTGCGGCTGGATGCCGCACAGCGCAGCTACCTCATCAAGCACCAGGCCTTCTGGCGCTTTTCCCTGCCGTCCAGCCTGCTCAATACACTGGTCGGGCAACTGCCGCTGTTCATGATCGGACTGCGCCACGGCGCGCTGGCGGCGGGCCTGTTCGCCCTGACCCAGCGCGTGCTGAGCGCCCCGGTTACCCTGGTCGCCGCCTCGGTGCTGGAAGTGTTCAAGCGCCAGGCCGTGCAGGAGTTCCAGGCCCACGGCAATTGTCGCAGCGTCTACCTCGCCACCTTCCGGGGCCTGGTGCTGCTGGCCCTGGTGCCCTCGCTGATGCTGTTCCTGTTTTCGCCCGACCTGTTCAGCTGGATGTTCGGCCGCGACTGGCGGCCTGCCGGCGAATTTGCGCGCGTCCTGGCGCCGCTGTGCTTCTTCAACTTCGTCGCCAGCCCGCTGAGCTACGTGTTCTTCATCGCCGGCAAGCAGAAGATGGAATTGCGCTGGCAGATCGCACTGTTCCTGATGACGGTGGCGGTGTTCAGCGCCCCGCTGTCGCTGTGCCAAAGCGTGCTCTGGTACGCGATCGGCCGCTCCCTGCTCTACCTGGTCTACCTCGCCATGTCCTATCACTGCTCCCTGAACGGCAGCAATCTTCGTCTCGAGCCGGCCAGAAGCGAAGCCAGCCGCTGACACCATCACCCCAGGCTATACCGGACATCACGACTCGAAAGCGGACTCGCCCGTCGTGCGGCGCGATAATTGCCGATTCCCCGCACAGCAAAGCACACACGTGATCAAGAAAAGCCTGGCCCCACTGGCCCTCGGCGGTTTTGGCATTGGCATGACGGAATTCGTCATGATGGGCATCCTCCCAGACATCGCCACCGGCCTGAACATTTCCATCCCCGAAGCGGGTTACCTGATTTCCGCCTACGCCGTCGGCGTGGTGGTCGGCGCCCCGACCCTGGTCAGCATCTTCGGCCACCGTCCGCCGCGCGGCGTGCTGGTCCTGTTCATGCTGATGTTCGCCGCTTTTAACGCGCTGTCGGCCTTTGCGCCGAACTTCCACGCGATGATGCTGTTCCGCTTCCTGGCGGGCCTGCCGCACGGCGCCTTCTTCGGCGTCGGCGCCGTGGTCGCCACCCGCCTTGCCGATAAAGGCAAGGAAGCGGCGGCGCTGGCCAGCATGTTCTCCGGCCTCACCATCGCCAACGTGGTCGGCGTGCCGGCCGGCACCTGGCTGGGCCACCACATGAGCTGGCGCCTGGTGTTCCTGATCGTTGCCGCGATCGGCCTCGCCACCGCCTTCATGACCCGCAAAGTGGTGCCTTACTTCGAAGGCACGCAGCGCGCCGGCCTGGCCAAGGACTTGCGCATCTTCCGCAATTCCAAGCTGTGGCTGGCGCTGGGCATCACCTCGATCGGCACCGGCGGCCTGTTCGCCTGGCTCAGCTACATCGCGCCGCTGCTGACCGAAGTCACCCACTTCCACGCCGACATGATCCCGCTGATCATGACCGTGGTCGGGGTCGGCATGACGGCCGGCGTGCAGTTCGGCGGCAAGCTGGCCGACCGCGTGCATCCTCTGCGCGCCATCCAGATCCTGCTGGCTTCGATGATCGTGCTGCTGGTGCTGAACGCCTTCCTGGCATCCTCACAGGCGGCGATGGTGGTGCTGGCCTTCCTGGTCGGCGCCAACGCGCTGGCGCTGGGACCCTCGATCCAGATGCTGCTGATCGAGCACTCGCGCGAAGCCGAGATGCTGGGCTCCTCGCTGGGCCAGTCCGGCTTCAATATCGGCAATGCGCTGGGGGCCTTCCTGGGTGGCATTCCGCTGGTCCTGGGCTTTTCCTACGCCTCGCCGCAATGGGTCGCGGCCGGTCTCGCCAGCGCCGGCCTGGTGCTGGCCATCGCCATGCACGCGCACGGGCGCCGCAGCGTGCGCGCCCTGGCCTGAGGTCCGGCTGCCCGCTCAGCCCATGACGGGCCGGGCGGCGGCCTCCAGCGCCGCCAGCACCTCGGCGGTGCCGAGGATGCGCGCAAACTCGCCGTTCAGGCTGGCCAGCGCGGTTGCATGCATCTCCTCCGCCGTGAAATGGCGGCCGTCCGGCCCGATCCGCTCGTGAGTAGCGCAGGCATCCTCCACCACCACCGTCTCGAAACCCAGATTGCCGGCCATGCGCGCCGTGGTCGACACGCAGTGATCGGTCGTCAGGCCGCACAGCACGACACTGCCGATGCCGGCCTTGCGCAGCTGCCGCTCCAGGTCGGTGCCGATGAAGGCGCTGTTGACCTCCTTCGTGATCACGGTTTCGCCTTCGCGCGGCTGAGCCTGGGGCTTGAAGGCGAAGCCGGGCGTGCCGGCGCGGAAGGCGCCGTTCGGGCTCGGCGAAGAATGCCGCACGTGGACGATCGGCATGCGCGCGGCGCGCCAGGCAGCCAGCAGCGTGGCGATCCTGTCCTCGGCGGCGGGATGGTTGCGCTGGCCCCAGCGCGCGTCGAGGAAGCCTTGCTGGACGTCGATCAGGATCAGAGCTGTATTCGCAGGCAATGGCATCGGGTCTTTCCTTTCAAATGAGCGAGAAGCTGCATGCTCGCGCCCTGCCTCGCCACGCGCTACCGAAATCCCGGATAATCGCCGCTTCAAGCATGAAGGATTTCGATGGCTCTCAAGCTCAACCAGTTGCGGATGTTCGTCGCCGTCGCCGACCACGGCAGCTTCAGCGCGGCTGCCGCCGAGCTGGATTGCACGCAATCGCGCATCAGCCACGCCATTGCCGAACTCGAAAAAGAACTAGCGGTGCGCCTGCTCGACCGCTCGCACGGCGGCTCGGCGCCGACCGGGGCCGGCCGGCGCGTGCTGGACAAGGCGCGCCAGATGCTGCAGCTGGAACAGGGTCTGCGCGACAGCGCCGCCGATGACAAAGCGTTGTCCGGCGTGGTGCGCGTGGCCTGCTTCCGCAGCGTCGGCACCCACCTGCTGCCCTATGCGGCCGAGGCCCTCGCAGCCGCCCATCCGGGCATCCTGCTCGACATCGACGACAGCCACCTCGACCGCGACGCGCTGCAGGCCGCGCTGCGCGAAGGCCGCACCGATGTCGCCATCGCCCAGCTGCCGGTCGAGCGCCCGTTCACGACGCTCCCCTGGCTATACGACGACTACGTGCTGGTGCTGCCGGCGGGCCGCAGGATCGCGCAGCCGCTGTCCTGGGACCAGCTGGACGGCCTGCCTTTTCTCCAACTCGCCTGCCCCGGGGCCGATGAGGCCCTGAACCGCTGCCGCGCCACCGGTCTGGCGGTGCAGTCCGGGCGCCGGCTGGCCAACGACACCAGCATCGCCGCCATGGTCGGACGCGGCATGGGCTGGTCGATCATGCCGAGACTGGCGGTGTTTCCCGAAGCGGAAGGCGTGCGCACCCTGGCCCTGCCGATCCCGGCCAGGCGCAGTTTCGCGCTGGCCGGCGAAGCCGCGGCGATGCGGCGGCCGGAAGTGGCGGCGCTGCTGAAAATCCTGCACAGCAGGAAGATGGTGGAACGGACGGCGGCCTGGCAGGCCGGGGTGCTGGGCTGGAGCTGATCAGACCAGGACGGCCTGCCCCATCGACGCGCTGAGCTCGGCGGCCTCGTCCAGGATCGTCTGCAGTATCGCCGCATCGACCAGGCCATCCTCCGGCACTGGCGCCGCGGCGCCCAGCGGCGACGGCACCCCGGCATACAGATTGGCCAGCAGCAGCGTGTCGAGCAGCGAGGCCGGCGGCGTGTGCAACTCGGCGCCGCGCAGTTCGAACACGGCATGGGCCACCGGCTCCGGCAGGAACAGGCGGCGTCCCACTTCGCGCGTGACCACGTCTTCGCACAGCTCGCCCCAGCGTTCCTCGTCGTCGTCGAGCAGGCCGGGGAAGTCGCCGGCGCGCAGCAAGAGGTAAAAAGCGCCGATCTCGTGGACGATGCCGGCGAACATCGCGGTATCCGGATTGACGAAGCTGAGGCGGCGCGCGAACACCTGAGCCAGCGCGGCCACCTGCACGGTGTGCTCCCATAGCTGCTCGGCCTTGGCGCGCAAGGCGGGATCCTGGATGCAATTGCCAAACTGGCGCACCACCAGGCTGGCCACCAGCATCTGCAGGTTGCGGTAACCGACCCGGGTGACGGCCGCGCGCACGTTGGTGATGGACTGGTTGCCGGCGTTGAAGGCGGAGGAATTGGCCAGCGCCACGGTCCGCGCCGCCAGCTGCGGCTCGCCCAGCACCAGCCGGATCGCTTCCTCGAGATGGCAATCGGGATCGTTCAGCGCCTGCTGCAGGCGCAACACGGCGTTGACGCTGGTGGGGAAGGAAATGTCGCCGCGCGCTGCCTGGGCGGCGATGGTTCCGAAGGCTTCGATTCTGTTCACTGGCCGATTATATCCCGCAAAATTTAGCTTACAGGCAATTCCCGGCGCGTACCCGACGCGCTGTGGTATCGCTGCAAAAAAACGGCCGGCTAGAGAAAGCCGGCCGAAAATGGCAGAAATCGGATGCGCCCCGGACAGGCGCGGGTAAGTGCTTACTTGACCTTGATTGCGCTCTTCACCTTGGTGACGCCGTCGACACCCTTGGCGACCTTGACCGCCTTGTCGGCCTCGGCCTTCGAATTCACGAAGCCGCTCAGCATCACGACGCCCTTCTCGGTCTCGACGTGGATGCCCAGCGATTCCAGGTTCGGCTCCTTGACCAGGCCTGCCTTCACCTTGGTGGTGATGGCGGTGTCGGACGCGGCCAGCTTGGTCTTCGAGGCGGCGTCTTTCGTCTTGTCGCCGGCATTGTCCATCGCGTGGTCGGTCTTCTGTGCGGTGACGTCCGCGGTGTCGCGGGTCTTGTCGCCGGCGCGGTCCACTGCGTTGTCGGTCTTCTGGGCGACGGTCGCGCCGAGTTCCCTGGTCTTCTCGACGGCGGCCTTGGCAACTTCCTTGGTCTTCTCGGCAGCGCTGGCAGCCACGGCCTTGGTCTTGTCGGCAGCGCTTGCGGCGACTTCCCTGGTCTTGGCGGCGGCGGTCGAGGTGGCGGCTGCGGCCTTGTCGCCGGCGTGGTCGGCGGCGTTCTCGGTGCGGTTGGCGATCTCGACCGCGTTTTCCTTCACTGTCGACGGCTTGGTCTGCACCAGGCAGCCGGTCTTGCTGTCACCCTGCTGGGCGCACTTGTCGGCTGCAGTGGTCTTGTCGGTGGTGCTGACCAATCCACTACCCGCAGCAGTCGCGCCGGCGGCGCTGGCACCGGTCGCCGTGGTGGCGGACTTGGCATCGGCCAGGGCGGCGGTGTGCACCGACTTGGCGTTGTTCATGCAGTCGTCCTTGTCGGCGCCGGCCTTGGCGCCGCACTTGGCCTTGGCCAGGTCGTACTCGGCATCGGCCATGTTGCTGCGCGCCTTGGCTTTGCTGACAGCGCTGGTGTTGTACTGGGCCAGGGCGTCGGCTTCGGTGCGGGTACGGGTCAGCTTGGCCTCGGCCATGCACACGTCCTTGTCGTTGCCGTTCATGCTGCCGCACTTCGCGGTCGCCGCCTTGTAGTCGGCGGCGGCTTTCTGGGTGGCGGCGCGGTAGCTGGCCGGATCGTGGTTGAGCGCAAAGGTGGGAGCGGCGAAAGCGGCGCCGGCGGCCGTCGCGAGCAAAGTCGCAATCAGCGTTTTCATTTGGGTAGCCCTTGTAATCGGTTGTTGTAATGCAGACGATTAGACGCCTGCCTGAACCGACTATCTGTGCGACACCGTACAATTGTCGAAAAAACCATAAATACCGGGCTCAGCCGGCTACTGAGCGTGTAACAGACCTTCAGGGCAAGGCGCATCGTCGAAGACAGTACGCTAGTACGGCGAGACGATGCAACGCCGCCATGAAGGTTCTGTTACGCGCTCAGTCGTCGCTGACGAGGCCGTCTTTCCAGAGGACTGCCGCATCGTCGAATGGTTTTGCGGCCACACCGAAACGGCCGCCGTCCGCGGCCAGCTTGACCCACACGCGGGTATCGTGGCCGCTGCGCGCCACCGGCTGCACGGCGCGCAGCTTGTCCAGCCAGGCATGCACGCGGGCGTAGTCGCCGGGATGGCTGTGGCGGGTCCAGGCCAGCGCCACGAGGTCGGCGTAGCCTTCCTCGCGGCGCATGTCGCGCATCGCCTTCGAGGCTTCCAGCAGCGACGGATCGGCCGCGGTTTCCTCGCCCACTTCGACGAAGCCGGCCGGCAGCGCATGCCAGGCGCCCTGGGCGTAGCGCCAGCAATGCGCGATCTCGTGCGCCGCCATCGCTTCGATCAGCTGGCCCTGCTCGGCCGGGGCCACACCGGCCAGCTGCTTTTCCGCATCCGGATTGCCGCGCAGCGAGATCACCAACTTGCAGCGTCCGCCGTCAAAGCCCATCGCCAGCGGCACGTCGTCCGGCCCGGCCTGCGGCTGGACCACGATGTCGATCGGCAGCAGCAGGCTGCGCGCATATTCGAGGACGGGATAGGCGGCCACCAGCCAGCGCTTTTCGAGCGCGGTGAGGTCGGAGGAGCCGGCGGCGGCGCTGGCAGCCTGGGATACCGCGCACAAGGCAGCGGCGGCGAGGACGGACTTGAACATGGAGGGATTCCCCATTGGATAGATAACATGCCTAACGGCAATTCTATCCCTCGGTGAACCCCTCGCCAGGAAATTTTTTACTGGATGTTCAAATGTGCAAACTTACCAGAAGTACAAATTTCACTGCTTTGCGGCTGCCGTCAGGCTGGCCGCCGTCGTGAAGGCCGGACGGATATCGTTCGGCACCGCCTTCATCTTGTCCAGCGCCTTCTGCACGTCCGGGCGGATCACCACGTACTGCTTCATCAGCGCCTGGGCTCTAGCATAGTCGCCGGTCGCCTCGATGCTCAGGAATTCGCGGTCGAGGTCGGCCACGGCGCCCTTGATCTTGTTGAAATCCACCGAGAAGGTGCCGTCGCCATGCGAGACGAAGCCGCCCTTGTCGAGCAGGTAGTTGACCTGGATCGCCATGCCGCGCGCGTGCGAGTCGGTCAGGCCGAAGTGCAGCGTGCGGAAGGCGGAGGCGAGGAAGGTGTTGTACAGCTTGCGCTCGGCGGCGGTGCCCTGCCCCAGCGAGGACTTGAGCTGGCCCTTGTCCATCATGTAGCTCAGCGCCCACAGGCCGGTCACGTCGGCCTTGGCTTCCTCGATGGTCGAATAGGCGTCCTTCAGGTCCTGGCGCGGCGTCGACGGCTTGCCGTTCTGCGTGGTCGCGTGCGGGCCCAGGCCGTGCATGATCTCGTGCGCCAGGATGTGGGTGAAGAAGGAATCGAAGTCGAGGTCCTTCTGGTCCGCCGGGCGCAGCACCAGCTTGGTGATCGGCTTGAGCGTGGACGCGAACTTCGCCTCCTGCACGTTCTTCAGCATCACGCGCTTGGAGCCGCGCTTGCTGATGATGCGCTCGTCGTTCGGCAGGTTGTAGGCGGCAGTCTGCACGCCCATGTTGCCGTCGCCGGCGCCGTACACCTGGTTCACCACCACCATCGGCGCGATCGCCCCGACCTTCGGGTTGCGGTACTTCGGATCGAGCGGCAGGTTGTTTTCCAGCTCCTGCATATGCTTGCCGAAGAAGTTCAGCTTCTCGGTCTCTTTCGCATCGCGCACGTTCACATAGGCTTCGAAGGCGGCCTTGTAGCCGAATAGCTCGTCGTTGTAGGTCTCGTAGGGGCCGATGGTGACGTCGACCGGCGAATCGAGGTCCATCCACGCAAAGTCCGACGCCAGGTAGTCGTTCGACAGGAAGGCGTCGGCGCGCAGGTTCAGGAATTTCTTCAGCGAGGCATTGTCGGTGGCATTCGCCGCGTCCTTCAGCAGCTTCGAGAGCTGCTGCAGCTCGGTGGCGTATTCGTCCGAGTAGTTCACGCTGGTGAATTGCTGCTTGCCCTTGCCGTCCTTGGTCCGCTTGATAACCGTGAAGAACCACTGCGCCTGCTCCTTGTCCTTCGGCGCCAGGCTGTTCATCCAGGTCTCGAGTTCCTGCTTGCTCGCGCCTTCCGGATAGAAGTTGGCGCCCAGCGGCTTCTCGCCCGGGATCTGCACGCCGCCGAAGGTCGCCGGCATGAAGGAGCGGTTGCCATCGATGATGGACCACGGGCCCTTGTTCAGCCAGAAGTAGTCGCGCCGCGCTTTACCCAGCGGCGTCGTGTCCTTCTGCAGCGCGGCCCACAGCGCCTCGTTGCCCGACCAGCGCTGGCGCAGCTGCAGGGTGTCGACGATCTTGGCGGCTTCGATCAGCTTCTCGATGGCGACGCGGTCGCCTTTCGAGAGCTTGCTGGTGTCGGCGGTCAGGTCGACGGGGGCGAAGCGCTTGGCCATCGTGTTCAGTTCGGCGACGCTGGCAGGGACTGGAGCTGGAGCCGGGGCGGCGGCGTGGGCGATCGACATGGCGCCGGCGGCCAGCAGGGCGGCGGCGAGCGGAGTGAGCAGGTTTTTCATGGTGGGTCTTGGTCTCCAGGATTTGTTGTAGGCGCCGATTGTAACGAAAAACGCCGCAGGTCCTTTCGGAATCCTGCGGCGTCCAGCGCGGCTCATGGAAGCTGCTTAGTCCTTCTTGTTGCGGCGGCGGCGCAGCCCCGCGATCAAGCCCAATCCCAGGGTCATGCTGGCCAGGGTTGCCGGCTCCGGTACGTCGGATACCTGGTCGAGCCCATCGGTCTTGGCGAAGCTGACGAACTGCTGGCTGCCGTACTTGAACTGGGTCTGGGCCGCGCCGTCGCAGCAGCCTTCGATGCCATAAATCGTCAGCGTATGGTTACCGGCGCCCAGGGCCAGCGAAGCTTGCAGGATCTGCGAGGCGTTACCGTAGCTGCCAGCCCACCACATATTGTTCGACTTGAAATCGACTGCTTTGCCGTCGATGAACATCGCACCGCCGTAATCGAAGTCGACGCCGGCGCGGAAGTCCCAATTGCCGGCCTGGGCCGCGGTTACGCCGAAGTCGACGGTCGACTTCCATGCGAAATCGCTGTACGCGCCCAAGGACCAGGAACTGCGCACATTGTCATACGACTCCAGGGTGGCGCTGCCGTAACCCGGCCCGGTGTTTTTCAGGTCCGCCTCGACCACGCTGCGGTAGGCTTCGGCACTCGACTGCGAACCCGTGCTGCGCTGGCCGGTTTGCACCGAGATCAGGCTGGCATTGGCGTTAAGGGTGGCACAGGCCAGCAGTACTGCACAGAGTTTGCTCGTCGTTTTCATTTATCAATTTAATAACTAGTGTTGATAAATGTAAATATATCATGCTCTTCTGAAATTAATTGAATTGAGAGCGAAAAATCGACAAATTGCTCAATTAGTGGTGCCAACACAACAATATTGCTTTAATTTTGACGATTCACACCCGACAGGATGAGACTGAGTTTTTCGATGTCCACGGGTTTGACCAGGTGATGATCGAACCCGGACTCCATCGATTTCCTGCGGTCGCTCTCCTGGCCATAACCGGTCACCGCAACCAGGATCGCGCCGGCGGTGCCAGGCCTGGCGCGCAGCCGCTTCGCCAGCTCGTTGCCGTCCATCTCGGGCAAACCAATGTCGAGCAGGCAGACCTGCGGCGCGTCCTTCTCCGCACGCTCGAGCGCCTGCCTCGGCCCGTGTTCGACGGCGACCTTGTGCCCCATCGTTTCCAGCAGCATGGCAAGCATGCCGGCCGCATCTTCGTTGTCATCGACGACCAGGACCTGCAAGCGGTGCGAATCCGGGTCCGGCGCGGCCTGGCCAGGCCGCGCTTCCTCGAGCAAGTCGCGGACGGGCAAGCGCGGAAGACAGACCGTAAAGGTGCTGCCCTTGCCCAGGCCTTCGCTGTGGCAGGCGACCGTGCCATCGTGCAGTTCGACCAGGCGCTTGACCAGCGCCAGTCCCAAGCCCAGTCCACCCAGCGAGCGGTCGGAGCTGCGCTCGGCTTGTGAAAACAGATCGAATGCATGCCTGGCCGTGTCGGGCGCCATGCCGATGCCGTTATCGATCACGTCGATCCGGACGTGCTCGTCGAGGACATTCACGTTCAGCCGCACATGGCCGCCCTCGTGCGTGAACTTGCCGGCATTGTTGAGCAGATTGGCGATCGTCTGTACCAGGCGCTTTTTGTCGCCGGCGACGAAGGCGGTGTCGGGGCCGAAGTGGATTTCCAGATGCTGGCGCCGGGCCTGCATGAGCGGCGTGACCTGTTCGACGGCATCCCTGACCACATGGCGGACATCGAGCGGCACGCGGTCGAGCGTGACCAGGTTCTTCGAGACCCGCGAAACGTCCAATAACTCATCCACGAGATTCGTCATGTGCACGACCTGCCGTTCGATGATCTGGCTGGTGTGCTGGATGCGTTCGGCGGGGAGCGGCCCGCGCTGCAACAGCTGGGCCGCCGCCTTGATGGGCGAGAGAGGATTTCTCAGCTCATGGGCCAGCATGGCGAGGAACTCGTCCTTATGCTTGCTGGCTTCCTCGAGTTGCTCTTCCGCGGCCTTGCGCTCCGTGATGTCGCTGGCCATGCCGACCCATTCGCGAATATCGCCTTTGTCATCGAGTATCGGCGCCGCTCTCGAATAGGTCCAGCCGTGACTCCCATCCGCCCGCAGCACGCGGTGTTCCAGTGAAAAGAAGGACTTGTTGGCGATGGCGGCGGCGATGGTTTTGCGCGCCAATTCGAGGTCGTCAGGATGGACATACTCCTCGATGCGATATTCGGCAAGACTGGTGGTGGTCTTCAGGAAGCCGCGTCCGTCGAGTTGATGCATGTAGCGCCAATCGGGGCTCATGCGATAGATGACGTCCGAGGTCGCATTGACGAGGGCACGGAAGCGCAATTCGCTTTCGGTCAGGGCGATTTTGGCCAGCTTTTGCTCATGGACGTCGGTCGATGTGCCGAACCAGCGTTCGATCTCGCCCGCCTCATTGCGGTAGGGTTCGGCCAGCACCAGAAACCAGCGGTAGTCGCCTGCCTTGGAACGGATGCGATGCTCGACATGAAAGCTGCCGCCCTGTTCATAGGCAGCGTTCCATGCGGCGACCGTGATCTCGCGATCTTCGGGGTGGACGAATTCGCCAGCGACACTCGCCGGTGTGGTGGAGGTGATGGGAACGCCCGTGTAGGCCACCCACTGGCGGTTGAAGTAGACGGCTTCGCCCGAAGCCTCGACGATCCAGACGATTTGCGGAATCGAATCCGCCAGTACCTGCAAATTGAGCTCGCTATCATGCGGCGAGCCGTCGGCGCTGACACGCATGACGAGCCCTTCTGACTTTTCCGGTAGCTCTGGATTATAGGGTAGCCACCGCAAGCCCGGGAGACGCTTGAAGTCCCTGGCAAAACGCCAGCCGAAGCGGCGCCCGGGGCGCGTCCTTACTGCCCGCCCTTGCCGTCCAGCCCCCACCCGATGTACTTCATCAGCAAGCCCTTCGGGCCCACCGCCCAGCCGCTGGAGGGCGAAGCAAAACCGACCGTGTTCATCGGCGTCTTGTCGAGCATCGTCCAGCTCTTGCCGCCGTCACGCGAGTAGCCCGACCCAGCCAGGCCCGCAGCGACCAGCGAACGGGGCGCCCCCGGCACCGGCACCACCACCGACATGTAGCCGGCAGGCGCTACCTGCACCGGCGCCCAGGTCTTGCCGCCATCGGTAGTCAGCGCGCCATTGATGCCGTCCATCTGCGTCTCCTTGTAGTCGCCGCCGGCCGCGAAGCCCTCTTTCGCGTTCAGAAAGGCGACAGAGAACACGCCGCGCGCCGCCGCGCCGGCCGGGATCGGCGTCGAAGCCGGACGCCAGGTCTTGCCGCGATCCGCCGAGTGGAACACGCGCGAGGTGGCGCTGCCGCCGGTGGCGATCCAGGCGTCGTTCGATCCGGCCACGGTCAGGCAGGTTCCGCTGGCTGCGAACGCGCCTTCGTTCGGCATCGCTTCCAGTCCCTTGGCTGCGACTTCGTGCCAGCTAGCGCCGCCGTCGCTGGTGGTGTAGACCTGGAAGCTGCCCTTGACCGGGTCGCCGAACAGGATGCCGTTGTCCTTGTCCCAGAACGCCATCGCGTCCCAGAAGCCATCAAGCACCTGGTTGGTCGTCATCAGCTTCCACGTGCCGCCGCCGTCATCGGTGCGGTAGATGCGCGAAGCCGCGCCCGGTCCCGCGCCCATCACGATGGCGGTCTTCGCATCGATCGCGTGGATGTCGCGGAAGT
This sequence comes from Telluria sp. GW821-FHT07G12, assembly GCF_059418525.1. NCBI lineage: Bacteria > Pseudomonadati > Pseudomonadota > Betaproteobacteria > Burkholderiales > Oxalobacteraceae > Telluria > Telluria sp. GW821-FHT07G12. The sequence continues at coordinate 907,603 of NZ_JBWKQA010000001.1, forward strand.
CGATCTTGTCGGCGTCCGGCACCTGCATCGCCTGCCAGTGGGCGCCGTCGACGGTGCGCAGGACCGTGCCCTTGGCGCCGCTGGCCCAGGCGACCGTGCTGCTGACGACGGACAGGCCGCGCAGCTCGGCCGTGGTGCCGCTGGGGGTGGGTTGCCAGACCTGGACCATGGTGGTCGCGGAAGCGGCGGTGGCGGACAATAGTGCGGCGATCAGGAGGGAGCGTGCGAACATAAGTATCGGCCTTCAGAGTGTAGGTGCGGACATTATAATGAGGTCCTTTTCCCGCACTCAGAAACGAATACCATGGCCACCACCCTGACCTACGAAGCCTTCCTCGACGAAGTGACGACCCTGCTCACCGAGATGTACGACATGGAAGATGAAGCCGCCATTAAGCTGGTGATGCAGGCGCAGGACGCCGAGTACTTCGTCGTCCACGACGACAAGCCGGAGCTGCGCACGCTGGAGCAGGCGAAGACGGAAGCGGTGGCCCTGTACACCGCCAAGCAGAACCGGGTGCAGACGCAGCAGAAGCAGCAGAAACGGGTGGCGGTGAAGAAGCGGCCGTAAGCAGCCGGTAACTCAGGTCGAGAGATTGATCAGGTTGTCGTCGCTGTCGCGGAAGGACCCGATGACGATCATGATGAAGTCGATGAAGGCCCAGATACCGAGGCCGCCGAAGGTCAGCAGCTGCAGGATGCCGGTGCCGACCTTGCCGACGTAGAAGCGGTGCACGCCGAGGAAGCCGAAGAAGAAGCACAGGATGGCCGCCGGCAGGATGCGCTTTTGCGAGGCGCTGAATCCCTGGCCTCGCTGGGGAGCGCCGCAGCCCGGGCAGGCTTGCGCGCTGAAGTGCATGTTCGAACCGCAGGCGCGGCAATAAACCATCTGCGAATTGACGGCGGTGTTCATCGATCGGCTCCCGTTGGACTTGTTATGAGCCGAGCATAGCACGCAGGAAGCACCGGGAAGATCACCAATAATCACTCCCCGGCTGCCGTCTCCGACCGGCCGCGCGAAGCGGCCGGAGCGGCTCTTACTGGCCGGCCTTGGCGATCGTCGCCACCGGCTCGCCCTGGGTCCAGCCACCGCCCAGCGCACGCGCCACCGAGGCCGCCGCCAGCAGGCGCTGGGTACGGATCTGCGCCGCCGCGCGGTCCGCCGCCAGCGTGCTGCGCTGGGCGTCGGTCACGTCGAGGTAGGTCGAGACGCCGCGGTCGTAGCGCGCCTGCGCCACCAGCAGCGCACGGGCTGCGGCTTGCTGGGCCTGGGACTGCACCTCGCTTTGCTGCTGGCGCTGCTGCACGTCCGACAGCGCATCTTCCACTTCACGCAGCGCCGTCAGCAGGCGACCCTCGTGGTTGGCGACGGCTTCGTCATAACGGGCCTGGGCCAGCTTCAGGTTGGCGCGGTTGCGGCCGGCGTCGAAGATGGGCAGCGACAGGGCCAACGGACCGAAGGAGAACTGGCGCGCGCTGCCCTGGGCCAGGTTGCGCAGGTTTTCCGATGCATAGCCGTAGTTGCCGGTCAGGGACAGCGCCGGGTAGAAGGCGCCCTGGGCCACACCGACCTGGGCGTTGAAGGCCTGCAGGTTGGCCACGCTGGCCGCCAGGTCCGGGCGCTGCCCCAGCAGGCTGGCCGGCAGGCCGACCGGAATGCTCGGCGGCTCAGGTAAAGCTCTACCTTGCAGGGCGGCGTCCTGCGGAGCCGCCACCACCGGCGCGCTCGGCGAAGCGCCCACCAGCACGGCCAGCGCGTGTTCCAGCGTGTTGCGCTGGCGCTGGGCTTCGTGCAGGTCGGCCTCGGCGTTGGCGCGCTCGATGCGGGTACGCGAGACATCCAGTTCGTTCGACAGGCCGGCGTTGAAGCGGGCCTCGATCAGTTCCTGGGATTCGCGGCGGGTCGCCAGCGCGTTGCGCAGGATCGCCAGCTCGGCGTCCAGGCCGCGCAGCTGCCAGTAGGTGGTCGCCACTTGGCTCGACAGCATCAGCAGTACGCCGTCGCGGTCGTCCTGGGCCGCCAGGGCCTGGGCATCGGCCGCTTCGACGATGCGGCGCACGCGGCCCCACAGGTCCAGCTCCCACGAGAAGCCGACGCCGGCCGAGTAGTTGTTACCCTCGATCGAACGGTGGCCCAGCGCCAGACCCTGCGAGGTCTCGGCCGAGGTGCGCGAGTTCGACACGCCGGCCTGCACGTTCACGCTCGGCAGCTGGCCGGCGCGCACCACGCCCAGTTGGGCCTGCGCCTGCACCAGGCGCTGCGCGGCGGCGCGCACGTTCGGGTTGTCGTGCAGTGCGCGCTGCTCGAGGGTGTTGAGGGTCTGGTCGCCGAACACGGTCCACCAGTCGGCCGGCAGGCGTGCGGCCTGGGCTTCCTGGCCGGCCGGTGCGTGGCGGTAGGCCGCGGTGTCGACGCCCTGCGGCGCCTTGAAGTCGGCGCCGACGGTGCTGCAGGCGGACAGCAGCGCGGCGACGGCGGCAGCGACAGCGGTGTGGATGACAGGTTTGAACATGGTAATTTTCATTGATAGTTATCCTCGGCTACCGTCATCCCCGCGAACGCGGGGATCCATGCTGAGCGTCTTCGTTCGGCTCGGTATGGGTTCCCGCTTTCGCGGGAACGACGGGTAAGTTATTCCGCGTGCATCAGTTAGTGGCCGCCGCCACCCGCCCCACCCGGGGACTTGACCTTGTCCGCGAACCACAGCGGCACGATCGCGGCCAGCAGGATCACCCCGACGATGAAGAAGCCGTCGTTGTAGGCCATCACATAGGATTCGCGGCGTACGATGCGGTCGATTGCACCGATGGCCTGGCTGGCGGCCGTCGCCGGGTCGATACCGTGCGAGATGAAGGCCTGGGTCAGCTGGTCCAGGCGGGCCTGGGTGGCGCTCGAGAACATCGACACCGATTCGCCCAAGCGCGCCGAATGGAAGTGCTCGCGGTTGGTCAGCGAGGTCGCCAGCAGCGCGATGCCGACCGAGCCGCCCAGGTTGCGGGTCATGTTGAACAGGCTCGAGGCCGAGGGCATGTCCTTCGGCTGCACGCCGTTCATCGCGAAGTTCGACAGGGTCAGCATCACGAAGGGCTGGCCGATCGCGCGGATGACCTGGGTGACCATCAGCTGATCGTAGCCGGTGCTGGCGTCCATGTAGGCGTTCATCAGGCAGGAAATGCCGAAGCAGGCCAGGCCGAACATGCACATGATGCGGTTGTCGATCTTCTGCGACAGGCGCGCCACGAAGGGCATGACGAACAGCTGCGGCAGGCCCATCCAGGCGATCACCTCGCCGATCTGCATCGGCGAGTAGCCGGCGATCTGGCCCAGGTACAGCGGCAGCAGGTACGAAGACCCGTACAGGCCCATCCCGACCACCGCCGACAGCATGGTCGCGACCAGGAAGTTACGCTGGCCGTACAGCTGCAGGTTCACGAAGGGGTCCTTGCGCCAGAAGCCGATCACGATCCAGCCGAGGATGCCGACCAGCGCCAGCGCGGCGAAGGTGATGATGAAGCTCGACTCGAACCAGTCCTTCGAATTGCCCTCTTCCAGGAAGATGGTCAGGCTGGCCAGGCCGACCGCCATGAAGGCGATGCCCAGCCAGTCGGCCTTGATCAAGGTCTGCAGGTTCATCGGCTCCTTGTCGATGCCCCAGTACATACCGCCGATCAGCAGCACGCCCGGCACCCAGTTGAGGTAGAAGATCGAAGGCCAGCCATACAGCTCGGTGAGGTAGCCGCCCAGGGTCGGTCCCATGGCCGGGGCCAGGGTCGCGGTCAGGCCGAACATCGCCATGCCGACCGCACGCTTGGCCGGCGGCAGGCGGGTCATCACCAGGGTCATCGCCATCGGGATCAGCGCGCCGCCTGTGAAGCCCTGCAGCATGCGGAACACGATCATGCTCGACAGGCTCCAGGCCGCGCCGCACAGGGTCGAGAACACCAGGAACAAGGCTGTGGTGAACATCAGGTAGCGGCGCTGGCCGAGGGCGCGCACGAACAGCGCGGTCATCGGGATCACCACGATCTCGGCGCACAGGTAGGCGGTCGAGATCCACGAGCCCTCTTCCTGCGTTGCCGACAGCGTGCCGAGGATGTCGCGCAGGGAGGAGTTGGTAATCTGGATGTCGAGCACCGCCATGAAAGCGCCGAGCAGGCCGGCGGCCACCGCGATCCAGGTGCGCGCATCGACGCGCACGTTGTTCGCGGGCGGCGCCATCGTCTGGGTGGAACTCGTCATGACGATCCTTTACTGTGCCGACGCGGTGCGCTGCGGCTGCTGCGGCTGTTGTTGCGCGCCTTTTTCCGCTTTTTGGCGCAGGTCGATCTCGACCACGGTCGACATGCCCGGCACCAGGCGGCCCGCATACTTCTTGAGGTCTTCCGGCTTGAAGGTGATCTTGACCGGCACGCGCTGGACGATCTTGGTGAAGTTGCCGGTCGCGTTATCGGCCGGCAGCAGCGCGAACTGGTTGCCCGAGGCCGGCGAGAAGCTGTCGACGCGGCCAATGAGCTCTTTGTCCTTCAGGGCGTCGACTTCGATCCTGACTTGCTGGCCCGGCACCAGGCCCGGCAGCTGGGTTTCCTTGAAGTTGGCGGTCACCCAGACGTCGTCCTGGACGATGGCGGCCAGCTGCTGGCCCGGCTGGATGCGGGCGCCGACTTCGACGCTGCGCTTGCCGATGCGGCCCGACACCGGCGCCACGATCTGGTTGTAGCCGAGCTGCTGCTGGGCGTCCTTGAGCTGGGCCTGCAGCACCTTGACCTGAGCCTTGAGCACGTCGCGCGCCGAGGCGGCGGCGGCGATCTGGGCCTTGGCGGCGCTGGCGTTGTCGCGGCGCGCGGTGACGTCGGCGGTGGCGCCGGCGCGGGCCGCGGTGGCGGCGTCGACCTCGGCCTTCGAGACAGCTTTCATGTTGGTGTTGTACAGCTGGCCGTAGCGCTCGGCGTCCTGCTTGGCGCGCACCAGATTGGCCTGGGCTTGCGCGACCTGGGCGCCGGCGGCCGAAGCCTGGGCTTTGGCCTGCTCGACGGAGGCGTCGGCCTGCACGATCTGCTGCTGCACGCTGGCGATCTGGGCCTGGATCTGCTCGACCTTCACGCCCTGATCGGCCGGGTCCAGCTCGGCCAGCACGTCGCCGGCCTTGACGATCTGGTTATCCTCGAACACGACCTTGGTCACGACGCCCGGGATGCGCGCCGACACGGGATGCACGTGGCCGGTGATGTAGGCGTTTTCGGTTTCGACGAAGTTGCTGCTGCGGTACCACATGCGGCCGCCGGCGCCGAGAGCGGCCAGCGCGATGATGCCGACCACGATCAGCACGCGCTTGGGCGGTCCCTTGCTGCCGTTGGCCGGCGCGTTGGTGGCGCCTGCAGTCTGCGCTGCCGGCGGAACGGCGGCGGACGGTTTCTGCTCGACCGTGGTTTGCGAATCTGCCATGAGTACGACTCCGAAGAAAAAAATGAAATGGGTTCATCGCATTATTCGACAAAGATCTGGCGAAGTCAAGAAATGAAACGGTTGCATTTCATTTTTTCCCGGGGTAGAGTGTCGGTATGGACAAACTACTGCAAGAACCCGTCGATGCTGCCGGCAAGGCCGCCGGCCGGCCCAAGGCCGCCGATGTCGAAGCGCGCATGCAGGAGCTGCTGCAGACCGCCGGCGCCCTCTTCCTCAAGAACGGCTATACCAAGACCAGCCTGGAATCGATCGCCCGCGCCGCCCACGTGGCGGTGCGCACCATCTATGTGAAATTCGGCGGCAAGACCGGGCTGCTGCATGCCGTGCTGGCGGCCAAGCGCGACCGCTTCTTCCGCAGCCAGCCCATGCAAACGGACATGCGCCCGTTCAAGGAGATCGTGGACGAGTTCTCGCGCAACATGTACGAACTGCTCACGTCCCAGGAAGCGATGGACATGCAGCGCATCGTGCTGGCCGAGACTCCGACCAACCCGGAACTGGCGGAAGCCTTCTGGAACGGCGGCCCGCGCCAGACCCGCGAGATGCTGGCGCGCTTTTTCGAGCGTCCCGACATCCGTGCGCAGATGCGTGCCGACGTGCCGATCGACCTGCTGCCCGGCCACCTGATGGGCTGCATCGCCGGCGACCAGCTGTGCCGCTTCGTGTTCCCGCGAGTGAAGTCCACGCCCGAAGAAGCGCGGCGCGAACTCGAGCGCCGGCTCGAGCTGTTCTACCGCAGCGTCCTGCCCTCCGCACAATAAGCGGCCGAGTCAATGTGCGGCATCGCACGGACCGGCCCCACCCGGTTCGGGCATTCTGAATGCCTTACGTATTTCGCCGCAAGGAGATAAAAACAATGAGCAAATCGTCCCGTTACGAATGGCGAGACCAGCAGGCCGCGCTGCAGGAGCGCATGAAGGGATTCCTCGCGAACCCGAACAGCGAGCAGATGGAAGCCGTGCTGGCCGAGATGCGCGCCTACGCCGACGCCGCGCAGTCGGGCCATATCGAGATTCCGCAGCGCTGGACCAGTTACAACTGATCTTTACAGCTGCTTGCCAGGCATGCCGTCCGGTCCTCCGGGCGGCATTTTTTTTGCCATCTCGTTTCCATTTCGCGCCGCCGGATTGCAGTTCGCGCTGCCCGGCGGCGTTTCGTCGCATGCGCACGCGCCTGCGCAAGCGCATGGCTAGAGTGCTCCCATCTCATCACCGACAAGGGAGTACACCATGCAAGCAGCGATCCGCATCGCCATCCTGGCGTCGATCTTCAGCGCCGCCCTCGCCCAGGCCGCCGACCTCGCGATCCGCATCGACAATGTCGAGAGCAACGACGGCCAGCTCATGGTCGCCCTGTACGACCGCGCAGCCTACATGAAGCAGCCGTTGCAGACCGCCAGCGTGGAAGCGGTCGCGGGCAGCACTACGGTCCAGTTCAAGGACCTGGCGCCGGGAGACTACGCCGTCGCCGTGTACCACGACGCGAACGGCAACGGCCGCCTGGACCGCAACCGCATGGGCATGCCGGTCGAGATGTCCGGCTTCAGCAACGATGCCCAGGGCTTCATGGGGCCGCCGTCCTTCGACGCCGCCAGGCTGGCGCTGCCCGCCGAGGGCCGCGGCCTGACTATCAACCTGCGCTGATCCGTGATAGGTTTCTGGCTGCTCAACAAGGAGACACGATGCCGACGAATCCCGTCCGCGCCCAACACCCGCTCGACATGTTCGCCCTGTTCCGGCGCTGGCCCGCGTCGCGAACCCGCAACCTGGTCTATACCGCCCTGTGGAGCAGCCTGATCGGCCTGGGATTGACGGTACTCTTCATGCTCATGGGCGCCCGCCCCGGCGGCTCCGTGCCGAAGCTGCTGGGCCTGACGCTGCTGACCTCGAACACGATCGGCTTCCTGATCCACTTTGCGCTGGCCGCCCTGCGCTGGGCCTTCCCCGCCGCCGCCGCGCGCCGGTCCTGGACGATGCGCGCCTGCCAGGTGATGCTGATCGAAGCCTGCGCGGTGCTCGGCTTCACGGTGCCGGACGCCCTGTTGCGCGAGGTCGATCCTGTCTCCGCCCTGCTGCGCGACGGCGCGCTGGCGCCCATGCTGCCGATGGGACTCATCGTCACCGCCATCACGATGGCAATTCTGGCCACCAACGAACGCCGCCTGGTCCGCGAGAATGCAGCCGCGCTGCAGCAGCAGCAGATCGCCGAAGCCGGCCAGCTGCTGGCCGAGGCCCGCCTGCGCACGCTGCAGGCCCAGATCGAGCCGCACTTCCTGTACAACACCTTGGCCAATGTGGTGAGCCTGATCGGCAGCGAGCCGGATCGCGCGAAGCACATGCTGGAGCGCCTGATCGACTTCCTGCGCGCCAGCCTGTCCGCCAGCCGCGCCGAGCAGGCGACCCTGGGCGCGGAGCTCGACCTGGCTGCGGCCTACCTCGACCTGCTCGCCGTGCGCATGGGCGCACGCCTGCGCTGGCGCATCGAGGCCGGCCAGGACTGCCGCGCCGTCAACATCGCGCCGATGCTGATCCAGCCGCTGGTCGAGAACGCGGTCATGCACGGCATCGAGCCCAAGGTCGACGGCGGCGAGATCGTGGTGCGCGCTGCGTGCGACGGCGGGGTACTGCGCATCGAGGTCAGCGACGACGGCATGGGCCTGGGGATGGCCCCGCCACGGCCCGGCGGCGGGGTCGGCCTGGCCAACCTGCGCGAGCGGCTGCGCAGTCTGCACGGGCCCGGGGCTCAGCTACAATTACTGGAAAATCAACCCGCCGGCGTGACTTCGCGCCTGCTACTGCCCCTAGACCCAGCGTGACCACCGCCCTGCTCGCCGACGACGAACCCCATCTGCTGTCCTATCTCGAGGAGCAGCTCGCCGGCGCCTGGCCGGAACTGAACGTAGTCGGCCGCGCGCCCAACGGCGTCGAGGCGCTGCGCCTGATCGACGAACTGGCGCCGGACGTGGTCTTCCTCGACATCCAGATGCCCGGCCTGAACGGCCTGCAGCTGGCCAGCCGGCTACAGGCTGGCGGCAGCGCCCCGCACGTGGTATTCACCACCGCGCACGAGCAGTACGCGCTGCAGGCCTTCGACAGCGAAGCCTTCGACTATCTGCTGAAACCGATCCGCCTTGAGCGCCTGCAGCGCACCGTGGCGCGCCTGAAGGAGACGCTGGCCGAGCGCACACCGGCGCCCGCGCCCGCGCCCGCGGCGAATCCGGAGACCGCCGCGCAGCTGGCCGCCATGCTGCGCCAGCTCGGCGTGCCCGTGCCCGGCGCACCGGCAGCCGCGGCGCCGTCCGGCGCGCCGTTGCAGTGGATCCGCGCGGCCCAGGGCCAGGAAACGCGCCTGATCGCGGTCGACGAAGTGATCTACTTCCAGAGCAACGACAAGTACACCAGCGTCTTCACGCCCGATGCCGAACACCTGATCCGCACCCCGCTGCGCCAGCTGCGCGAGCAGCTGGACGCCGATAAATTCTGGCAGATCCACCGCGGCGTCATCGTCGCCGCCCGCCACGTGGCCGGCACCCGCACCGACTTCCGCGGACGCCTGCTGGTCAAACTCAAGGGGCGTGCAGAGGAGCTGGTGGTGAGCCGGAACTTTGCGGACCTGTTCCGGCAGATGTAGCATGGCCGGACCATTCAATCGGAACAGGGGCTGGCCGCACATTGCGTTACCATGGCGGCGTTGCCATTAAGCAAGGTTCAGGATGTCCGCGTTTCACGTACCTACTTCGAATCTCCGCCGTACCAACCTTACACTGACCATCGCCCTGTTCCTGGTCGCTGCGCTGGGCATTTTCTTCGTGCGTGAAGTCGTCAAACTGCAGGCGGCCATCGAAACACTGCGCGACAACGACCTGTCCCGTGTCGAAGTACGCAGTGTGCTGGTCGATCTGCTCGATGCGGAAACCGGGCAGCGGGGTTTCATCCTGACCGGGGACGAAACCTATCTCACGCCCTACTACAGGGGCAAGAACCATATCAGGGAAAGCATCCGCAGGGCCCAGCAATCGCAGGGTGCGAGGGATGAGCACGTCGCGGATTTCCCGAAGATCCTGCTGTTGGCGGAACGAAAGCTGGAAGAGCTCGATCGTACCGTGGTGCTGAAGAGGCAGGGCGATGCCGCCGGCGCGCTGGCGGTCGTGATGGGCGGCTACGGCAAAGCCACCATGGACGAGGCGCGCCTGCTCATCCAGCGCAATATCGAGGAGTTGCGGCGGCAGCGGGACCAGACCATCGACCGGCTGGATGCGCGGCTCAGGAACTCGGCCATCCTGCTGGTCCTGATCCTGTCCACGGTGGCGGCGCTGGCGGCGCATGCCTGGCGATCGCTGTCGAAGGCGGTCGCCGTCAACAACAGCCTGGCCCAGACGCTGGGACGGGAAGCATCGAATGACGCCCTGACGGGCTTGCCGAACCGGCGCTTCTTCGACCGCTGGGCGCGTCAGCTGGTCAACAAGAGCCGGCGCGAGCGCGCGGCCTTCACGCTGCTGCTGATCGACCTCGACGGCTTCAAGAAGGTCAACGACACGCTCGGCCACCCGGTCGGCGACGAGGTCCTCAAGGAGGCCGCCCAACGGCTCCAGGCGACCCTGCGCGGCGGCGAACTCCTTGCCCGCCTGGGCGGCGACGAATTCGGCCTGATCATCGAAGGGAATGTCGCCCGTGCGGACCTGGAAAAGCTGGCACGCCGGCTCATCGATTCACTGACCCCGAGGCTGCACGACCGGCTTGCGGACGGCGCGGTCGGCGCCAGCATCGGGGTCTCCTTCTTTCCGCATAACGGCAGCGACGTCGACGCCCTGACCGAGGCGGCCGACGGCGCCCTGTACCAGTCCAAGCAAGGCGGCCGCGGCATGGTGTCCTTCGCCCACATCGGCAGCAACGACATCATCAAGGCGCGGCCGGACAACCAGGCTTAAACGGCCGCGTCCCGCCCGAAGGACGCCCGATAAGCCTCGGCCGCATCCTCGCGGGTATTGATTTCGACATGCACGCCGCCGGGGATCGCGGCGAAGAAGCGCGAGCCCCGCGCATGCCGGAGGATGCCGGTGGCAAGCTGCACGCCCTCTTGCTTGAACTGCGCGTACAGGGCGTCGACATCGAGCGCGGTCGGCACTTCGAAACCGATGTGGAAATTCGCCGGCCAATCGACCGGGCGATCCGCCGCGTCTTCGATCACGATGTCGAAATCGTGGCGCTTCAGGATCTTGCTGCCGCCGAAAGAGGATGAGGAACATCCCAGATAGTGCTCGAAGAATGCGGCGGTGGCATCCACGTCGCGGGACGGGAAGCTGATATGGTTGAACTTCATGCTGCGTGTTACGGAAGTCATGCTGGCTCCAATGGATGGAATTGGAAGCACGTACACGCGGGAGGGAGGATGCGCAAGAGCCGGAGACGGACAGCCGGACGCCCAGACACCTCCGTTCATCCGCGACGAACGTGGTCCATGTATGGGCGTTGGTTGACGTAAACGCTTACGGCCGCAAGAAAAGCGACGGCGCTAGCCTAGCACGGAAAAACAGGCTGGTGCAAGGCCTGCCGTCGCGCACTGTCATTGCGGCTCGAAGGCCCCCAGGTAATCGAGCTTGCCGATCTTGACGCCCTGGTTGCGCAGGATGTCGTAAGCCGTCACGACGTGGAAATAAAAGTTCGGTAGTGCGAAAGTGAGCAGGTAGCTCTCGCCGCTGAAGCTCGCGCCGAAGCTGCCGAACTTCAGGCTGACCTCCCGATCGGCGCCGGCGTCGACCTGCGCCGTTTCGACGCCCTCCAGATACGCGATCGTGTTGGCGATGCGCTCCTGCAGCTGGGCGAAGCTCGTCTCGTCGTCGGCGAATTTGGGGGCTTCGCCGCCGCTCAGGCGCTGCACCGCGAACTTCGACGCGTCGCTCGCGCGCTGAATCTGGGCGGACAGCGGCAGCATGTCCTCGGCCAGGCGGGCGCCGAGCAGCGCCTCGGGGGCGATGCCGGCCTGCGCGGCGTGCTCCTCGCCTTTCTTCAGCAGATTCGACAGGACGGTCAGGCCGCGCACGAAAGCGGGCACGGATGCTTTGGACATTGTCAGGGACATGGCAATTCCTTATTTTATGAATCGGAAGGTGGGCTCGATGTTCATCGCGTGCAGGTGGCGCACGATGTCTTCGAGCGTGGCGTCTTTCAGCAGAAGGCCGTCAGACGTGGCGGGTTTGGGCTTGGCAAGCGCCCTGGCCGGCGCCTGGGTTTGCGGCTGCAGCGCGAAGGCCTCGGCCGCCAGCGCATCGGCCGCCGCGCTGGAGGCCGCTTCGGCCGGCGCCGGTGCAGGCGCGTGCCGCTGCTCCAGCTTGTGCAGGGCTTCGCGGAACTGCTCGTCGGCGATGCTGTCCAGGCCATCCAGGAAGGCCGCCTGCCCCGACAGCGGCGGCGACACGTCCAGCCCCGATTCCTCGGCGAAGGACGCGCCCATGCCGGGGTGGATGAAGGCCGCCCACTTGCCACTGCGCGGGTTCAGGCAGGGCGGCAGGTAGACCGGCGCGGTGGCGGCGTCCGGCGCCAGCTCGGTTTGCGGAAAGTAGGATTGCTGCAGCAGCTCCAGGAATTCCTGGGCCTCGCCGGCCGGCACCGGTGTCTCCAGCGACAGCCACAGACGGTAGGCGCTGGCGCCGTCGATGCTCACCGCCGGCGCCGGCAGGCCAAGGTCGGCCTGCAGGGCGTTCGCGACCAGGCACAGGCGGTCCCAATGCCCCGCTTCGCCATCGCCGAAGATCTTGCGGAAGGGGATGGCCAGCGCGCGCGTCAGACCGTCGGCCGTCGTCAGCTTGATGGCGAGGGTGGTCTTGCCGGCGATGTGGGCGGCCAGCGCCTCGCGGGTCACGGCCTCGGGCGCGAGGTAGAGCCGCGTCAGTTCTGCAATCAGTTTTTCCATGGTCTCTTTCAAATCATCCCGCCTCTGCGCGCCGCGTTCTTGCCCAGCGCCGCCAGGTCGAGATCGGCGTCGCCTTTGTCGATGGCTTCCTTCAGCACGCCCTGCAGCGCTTCGCCGAAGGCCAGCGGCAGGTTCCTGGCCTGCCCCGCTTCCACCGCCAGGCGCACGTCCTTCTGGCCCAGCGAGAGCTTGAAACCGGCCGGGCTGTATGCTTGCCGCGCGATCATGCCGCCATAGCCTTTATACACGGGCGAGCCGGCGAACAGGGTGCTCGTGATCAGGTCGATGAAGTTCTCGGCCGGGATGCCGTAGGCACGCGCCAGCGCCGAACCTTCTCCCATCGCTTCGATCGCGCAGGCCAGGCTCAGGTTGCAGGCCAGCTTGACGGCGTTGGCCTGTTCCGGCGTCTCGCCGAAGCGCCAGGTCTTCTGGCCCATCAGGTCCAGCAGCGGCTGCACGCGGGCGATCAGTTCGTCGCTGCCGCCGGCCAGGATGTTCAGCTTGCCGGCTTCGGCCACGTCCACGCGGCCCAGCACCGGCGCGGCCACATAGCCGACGCCCTTCTCCACGTGCAGCGCCGCCATCTCGCGCGCGAACGCGACCGAGACGGTGGCCATGTTGACGTGGATGCTGCCGGGCGCCATCGCGTCCAGCACACCGCCTTCGATCAGCACCTGACGCGTGGCATTGTCGTCGGCCAGCATGGTGAAGACGACGTCGGCAATGCCGCACTCGGCGGCGGTGGCGGCCGGCTTGGCGCCCTTGGCCGCAAGCGCCTGCACGGGGTCGGGATTGCGGTTCCAGACGTGGACGATCTGGCCGGAGCGCAGCAGGTTCGTGGCCATGTGCTGGCCCATGGCGCCCAAGCCGATGAATGCGATGGTCATTGCCGGTCTCCTTCAGGTAGGTGGAACGAAAACCGTATTAGACCAGCAATTCCCGACACCCGCAGGACGCCGCCCGCCGAGGGCCGCTCAGCCGGCAAGCACGGGCAGCCGGATGGTAAAGGTGGCGCCCTGGCCGCGGCCGGCGCTGCTGACGCTGAGCGTGCCCTCGTGCAGCTCGACGATGCGCCGCGCGATGTAGAGGCCCAGCCCGAGTCCGGCGGCATTGTTATCCTGTTGCAGCCTGAAGGCGCCAAACACGTGCGGCAGGTCTTCCGCTTCGATGCCCTGGCCCGAGTCGGTGATGTCGATCTCGACCATGCTGTCGAGCCGCCGGATACGAATGCGGATGACGCCGCCCTCCGGCGTGAATTTCACTGCGTTGAACAGCAGGTTCCAGACGACCTGCTGCAGGCGCTGCCCATCCGCTTCCAGGCGGATATGCTCGCCGTAATCGGTCGGCGTCACCTGCATCAGGATGTTCTTGGCGTGCGCGTGGGTTTCCACCGTCGAGATGGCGTCGCGCAGCACCTGCCCCAGCACGATGGGCTTGCGCACGATCGACATCTGGCCGGTCAGCGTGCGCGCCGCATCGATCAGGTCTTCCACCATGCCCACTTCCTGGCGCACGTGCACGCGCATCGCTTCGAGCCCGCTGACCGCTTTCGGCGGCAGGTCGGGCATCGTGCGCAACAGCAGCTCGATGCGCATCGAGATCGCCGACAGCGGCGTGCGCATCTCATGCGAGACCGTCGCCAGGAACAGTTCGCGCGTGCGGTTGACCCGCGTCAGGTCGTCGATGGTTTCGCGCTGGCGGTCGAGCGTGTTCGACAGCGTGGCCAACAAGGCTGCATAGGTGCTCATGCGCTGATCGGACACCGGCGCATCGAGCCGCGCCTCGTTCCACAGCAGATGGCCGGCCAGCCCGATCTGCTTGGCGATCCGCTCGCAGGCCAGCGGCGAGCTGAAGTCGGCGAAGCGCCAGCCGAACACCAGCACGCCGTAGACCCGGCCGCGCAACAGGAGCGGCTGGGCGCAGACGCGGAAACCGTCGCTGAACTGCCCGGACGCGGAACTCCCCTGCGCACGCACGGACTGCACCAGCGTGCGCTCGAACGCCGTGCCGGGGCCATCCTCGGCCCACAGGGTCGAACGTTCCGCCAGCAGTGTGGCCATGCGCGAGTTCGTCAGCGGCCCGATGTGGCGCACGCCTGCGGTGTCATACGCGGACGTGACAAGTCCCGTCGCTTCCGTGAACTGCCGCAGCGGCGTGCGCCAGTCGTCCCAGTCGACCGGCGGCTTGTCTGGCAGTTCGGCCGTGATCACCTGGGCTGTTCGGTCGGCATGCGCGCCGAGTCGGGCAAGGGAGCGCCGCTGGCCACGGCTTCTTCGATGGCCAGGCTCTGGCGCGACGGCGAGCGGGACAGCAGGCCGTAATAGGACGAGAACGGCAGTTGCGGCACGGCCTGGGTGTCGCTGCCGCGTTCGTCGATCAGCACCAGGCCGCCCGGTCCGATTTCGTATTCGCGCGTGACCTGCACGTTGCGGCTGCCGCGGACCTTCGGCACGGCCAGTGCCCGGCGCAACACGGTCGAGATTTCCACGTAATTGAGCAGGATGATGTTGTCGACCAGGTGCGAACCCTTGAGTTCTTCGCTGATCTGCGATACCCCCAGCAGTTCCGGGCTTTCGTAGTTGAACAGGGTCGTGGCCAGGCGGTTCTTGAAAAAGCTGGCCAGCGCGTACAGGTAATCGGCCACTTCGTCGGCGCTGGTCATTTCATACACGGCCACCGAATCGAGCGCGATGCAGTCGATGTTTTCCCGCTCGACCAGCTTGACGATGCGGTCAAAGTGCACGTCCAGCTCGAGTTCGAGCGGCGATTCGTAATGGATGAACAGCTTGCCCGCATCGACCAGGGCCTGCAGGTCGAAACCGAGCGACTTGGCATTGCGGATCAACTGGCGCGGATGTTCGTCCAGGCTCACCAGCAGGGCCTTGTGGCCGTTCTTGATGACGTCGGTCAGGAACTGGACGCTGAACACGGTCTTGCCGGTGCCGGAAATGCCGCTCACCAGCGTGACCGAGCCTTCATAGATGCCGCCGTCCATCATCTTGTCGATGGCCGGCGAGCCTGTCGACAGGCGCCGTTCCGAGGTCGGCTGGTCGGGCGAGGCGACCGGGCGCGACTGGGCGCGGCGGTACACGTGCACGCCCACCTCCGGCTCGATGCGCATCGTATGGCTGCCGCCGATGAAATCCTGGCCGCGCGATTTCGTCACCGTCAAGTGGCGGTGCGCCCGGCGCCGCACCTCGCCGAGCGACAGCGAGACGATGGTGTCGAACACGAAGCGCTCGTGCGCCAGGATGCCGGTCAGCGTTTCATCCCGCTCGGCCGTGACCATGGTCGTCACGCCCAGGCGCGTGAGGCCCTCGATCAGCAGGTGCACGTCCTCGCGGAAAGGCATGTCGTGCACGTCGGCGTACAGGCGCAGCGGCGTCAGGCCGTCGATCAGCAGGCGCTTGGCGCCCATCTCGGTCAGCGACGCGGCAAAGGCGCCGTCGCCGCTGCGGAATTCGCTCAAGAGCACAGCCGGGCTGGTCTGGATGATCCTGATCTTGCCCTGGTCGATCATGCCTTGCAGGTCCCAGTTGAAGCCGGCGGCGTCGCGCAGCAGCTTGGCGGGGTCGAGCTCGAAGGACACGATGGCGCCCGGCTCGTCGTAGTCCCGGGCGCCGTGATAGATGAAGCCCAGGCCGAAAGTGGTCTTGCCCGAACCGGGCGGACCTTCGACGATCAGGTTGTTGTTGCGAGGAATACCTCCGCGCAATACCTCGTCGAGCCCGGCGATACCCGTCTTGACTAGTGCGTTCATCGATTTGTCCTTTGGAATTGTGTCAGCTTAACATGCGGCGATGCAACAGTCTTGGAACTGCGACGAGCCGGCTGCCGGCGCTGGGCGCGCACATGCTGCCAGTCAGTGCAATGAGGGGAACATCCGGTCAGTCGCTTCGGCAAAGATAGTCAAGAATTGTAATGTCCCCCTTCGTCTTTTGTTTGCACGATTGAAACAATGGACGTGTCCGCCATGTGGCTTGCACGGGAGGTTCCGGCTTTCGTTTGGGGTAAGCTGCTTGCCATGGAAATCGCCGCCGCCACCTGCCTGTTCCTGCTGGTCGCCACGACCTTCATCCACTACGAAGTGCTGCGCCTGCTCACCAGCACCCTGCCCGTGCTGCGGATCCGGCCGCGCGTGCAACTGATCTTCGTGATCGTCGGCGCGTTCGGGGCGCACTTTCTCGAGATCCTGCTGTATGGCGCTGCCTACTACGTGCTGGCCACCTGGTTCGACATCGGCAGCATGGGCCAGCCCGGGCCCTTGCCGTTTTCGCGCTGCCTCTACTTTTCTGCCGAGACTTATACGACGCTGGGTTATGGGGATGTACTGCCGCATGGGGACTTGCGCTTGCTGGCGGGACTGGAGGCGCTGAACGGGATGCTGCTGATCGGGTGGACGGCTTCGTACACTTTCCTGTCCATGGAGCGCTTCTGGGGGCGCGAGCCGGATGCCTGAGCTCAAGCCATGACCGATACGCCGTTCAAGCCGGGCGTGCCGGCAAATACGGCGGCGATGTAGTCGATGAAAACGACGGCGCGCTGCGGCAGCAGGCGCTGGGCTGCGTACACGGCGTAAATGGGCGTCGGCTCGGCCGCATGGTCGGCCAGCAGGACGCGCAAGCTGCCATCCCGCACCTGGTCCCAGACCATCCAGCTGGGCAGGTAAGCGATGCCGATGCCGTCGAGTAGCGCGCGCCGTATGCCTTCGAGATTGTTGATCCGCATGCGCCCGCGGACCTGCATGTCGCCGCCGCTGAACGGCCAGGTGTCGCCGCGCGCCATGTAGGTGTAGAGGATGCACTGATGGCGGGCGAGATCGGCGGGCGTTTCCGGCACACCCCAGGCATCCAGGTAAGCCGCGCTGGCAAGCACCACGCGCTCCGAGCTGCCCACGCGGCGCGCCCGCAGCGCACTGTCGGCCAGCACGCCGCCGCGAATCGCCAGGTCCATGCCCTCGGTGACCAGGTCGGCATAGGCGTCGCTCAGGCGCAGGTCGAGCTGGACGTCCGGATAACGCGCCATGAATGCCGGCATGGCGCCGACCAGCTTCTCGGCGCCGAGCGCCTGCGAACAAGCGACGCGCAACAGGCCTTGCGGGTTCTGCTGTCCCCGTGCATCCGACTCGGCCTGGGCAATTACATCCAGTGCCAGGCGTGCCTGTTCGTAGTAGCGCTGGCCTTCGGGCGTGACGCTCAGGCTGCGGGTGGAGCGGTACAGCAGCTGCGTGCCCAAGGCCTGTTCGAGCGCGGCGATCTGCCGGCTGACATTCGGCTGACCGATCCCGAGCTCACGCCCGACAGCCGAGAAACTGCCGGTTTCGACTGCCCGGACAAAACAGGTCATTGCACTCAACTTATTCATTATTTACCTGGCGCGCGCCACACCTATGCAAATTTTGCATGGATATTATGCGCTCAAGTCCTCTTATCGGAAATGGTTTGCAGGCGCAGACTGCATCTGTCCCGGCATTCAAATGCCCCACTACCGAAAGGAAGATCATGTCCCGCAAGCTCGAAGGAAAAATCGCCGTCGTCACCGGCGGCAGCACCGGTATCGGCCTCGCCGTCGCCAAGCGCTTTGCCGCCGAGGGCGCCATCGTCTACATCACCGGCCGCCGCCAGGCCGAACTGAACGCCGCCGCCCAGGCTATCGGCGCCGGTGCGGTTGCCGTGCAGGTGGACTCGTCCAGGCTCGACGAACTGCAGGGCCTGTTCGGCCGTATCCAGTCCGATCATGGCAAGCTCGACATCCTGATGGCGAACGCCGGCGGCGGCTCGATGGTTCCGCTGGGCCAGATCACCGAAGAACATTTCGACGACACCTTCTCGCGCAACGTCAAAGGCACGCTGTTCACCGTGCAAGCCGCACTGCCCTTGCTCGGCGCCGGCTCCTCGGTCATCCTGACGGGTTCGACCGCGGGCAGCAGCGGCACCGAAGCCTTCAGCGTCTATGCCGCCTCGAAAGCCGCCGTGCGCGCCTTCGCACGCAACTGGATCCTCGACCTGAAGGGCCGCGGTATCCGTATCAATACCCTCAGCCCGGGTCCGATCAAGACGCCCGGACTGGTCGAACTGGCGGGCCCCGACGCGGCCAGCCAGCAGGGCCTGCTGGATCACCTCGCGTCGCAGATTCCGATGGGGCGCGTGGGCGATCCCGACGAGATCGCCAAAGCCGCCGTGTTCCTAGCTTCCGACGACGCCAGTTTCGTGAACGGCATCGAATTGTTCGTCGATGGCGGGATCGCCCAGATCTGAGCATCGGCTCGTCGCCGGCGAGCCTGCCTTCGCAGGTTTTCCGGCGGCTTGGTCATTTGTCTATTGCGTTCAGGCCCGGGCGACCCATGTAGGGGGCACGAAACCTCGTAAGCCACGGAGGAGAACGCATTGAAACGCATCTTTGCACTGTGGCGCATGGTCGCCGGCCAGGACTTGCGCCAGCTATGGTTTGCCGTCCGGCATGAGCAACGTCCCGGGTGGTTGTTGCCGGGACTTGCTGGCCTAGCATTGTTCGCGCTCGAGCCGGCGAATTTTGCGCTGCCCGTGCTCGGCGCGGTCGACGAGCTCGTGCTCGTGCCGCTCATCCTGCACAGCATGGTGAAACTGCTGCCCGCACAGGTCAGCGAGGGTTTTGCGCGTGCTTACGCCGGGCGCCGGCGCCGCGGAACCTGAGCTGCGGCGGCGCTGCCCTAAGGGCCCGCCTGGCTTTGCAATGTCGTTTGCAAAAGGTATTTGCCGATTTTCATTCCAAGTTCTTCGCCGACCTCATTGCTGTTGCGGTAGTGCACGCCGCCCCAGATGCGCGCCACGAAGATTTCGTCTTGTAACTGCTTGATGCTGGTGTATTCGCGCACCGCGCTCGGCATCGCGGAATAGCTCAGCTTGAAGGGCGGCACGGCGCCGCTGCCAAACGCCGATTGCAGGACCGCCGCCGCCGCCCCATCCGCCGCGCAGTGCGCACATGGGTATTCCGGATGCGGCGGGGTATCGATCAAGGGTGTCCAGCCTGCATCGCGCGCGGTTGCGTCGTTGCCGTCCTGGTCGGCATTGCGAATCGCGGTAATCGGGCGCCAGAAATGGTAGTGGTACTTGGCGTCGAAGACCGCGAGGTAAGCGTCGAACATGGCGGCATTCACCAGCGCGGACATGCGCGCGCTCTCTGCCAGCGGCAGGGGGCGGGTCTCGGACAGGCTCCGCGCCACCTGGTTCCATGCCGGCGGACCGAGCTGCTGCCAGAATCGCGCGGTTTCGGTCTGGTGGGCATCGCGTAGCGAACTTTTTGCCGCGCCCCATTGCCTGGTTTCGTTGAAATCCCTGGCCCACAATGCGCTCGTCAGTGCCGGCGGCGGGCCAGGCCGGAACTGGGAGATGCTCTTGAGCGCAAACGGCCTGCGCAAAGCGACATTGCTGACAACAGGCAGTCCGGTCGGGACATACATACCCGGGGCCGTCACAGGCCGATACGTGTCGGCGCCGTCGAAAGTCTTGTCGTCGTCGCGCTGGGCAAGCAGCAGCTGCGCCGCCTTTTTGCCAATCTCGATACCGGCAGCTTTCGCATCGCCATCCGGGACCGCGCCCAGGGCGTCGGCCTCGTATTGCGCCATCATCCTGGCCTGCGCCGGATACAGTGCCGCAAGCACGGTCGATGCCGCCGCATTCGCCGCGGCCCGCGGCGAGGCGCCGCCGGCACGCGGCAAAGCGCCCAGATAAGGCTTGAACCGCGGTTCGCAGGCGTTGATCGCATCGGCCATCGCAATGTGCATGATCGCCAGCGTGCGGGCCATCGCAATCGGGTTGCCGGCAATTCTTGGTCCTTCGCCCGCCATCGCATCGTTCGCATGGCGGTTCCAGTCCGCGATCACGTCCGCCCGTGACGACTGGGACAGGACCGATAAGACAACAAGGAGCACCCAACGCAGCTTCATCATATCCTCGCAATTCGACGGGGCCAGCTCTTTCGACCGACCGCTAGCGCCCCGCTTCGCTCATGGTCTCGGCGTCGCCTCTTGGCTGCATGCGGCACAAGCCCTTCGGCGTCCAGTGCTTCACCAGAGTCGTGGGAGCGAGCGCGCTGTCATGCAGGATCATGGCAAAGCCTTTGCGCGGCGCCGGGCCGGGCGCCATCAGGAGCATCGGCGGGCCGCCACGCACCACCAGGCTGTTGCCCGGCCCGCGTCCGAACTGGACGCCCTCGGGCGTTTCGAGGCAGGTGTCGCCGCTGATCGCATAGAAAGCCTCTGGTCCGGAATGGACATGGACAGGTGCGTCCATGCCTGGGCTGAAGGTCGATTTGAGGAACTCGGCCGCATAGGCTGCGTCACTGTCGACAGGGATCGGTCCTACCTCGCCAACGCGCTCGCCATGCGCGTGGACAGAGCCCTTGGGGCCAACTACGAACAGCCAGACCTGCCCGAACGCGGCCGTGACCACCCCATTGGCCGGCTGTTCGCGCCGCGCCGAGGCCAGATCGGGATAGGTGTACAACTGCCAGTAGACCGATGGCCCCTGCAGCTTGCCGAGCGGCAGATGCGCCATCAGGCATGCCGGGCCAGGATGTTCGTCCGCGCCAGCCACGCAGGTGCGCGACGTAGCTTGCGCCAGGGCGGACGATGTGCCGGCAGCGACCATGAGGCCAGCCAGCGCGGCTTGACGAACTGCCTGATCGATACCCTTCCTGCGTGCCATTTGGCCTCCCCGGCTGTATCCCCAAGCGCACAATAGCACGAAAAAAAACCGGGATACGCAGTCCCGGTTTTCGATACTTCCAACAGCCGATTAACGCTTGCGCGGCGGCGGCAAGTCCGTGCAAACACCCTCATAAGCCTCGGCCGCCATACCGATCGACTCGCCCAGGGTCGGGTGCGGGTGGATGGTCTTGCCGATGTCCACGCCGTCCGCGCCCATCTCGATCGCCAGGGCGATCTCGCCGATCATGTCGCCGGCGTTGGTGCCGACGATGGTGCCGCCGACGATGCGGTGGGTTTCAGCGTCGAACAGCAGCTTGGTGAAGCCTTCCGAACGGCCGTTGGCGACCGCGCGTCCACTTGCGGCCCACGGGAAGTGGCCCTTCTCGACCTTGATGCCCTTGGCCTTGGCTTCGTCTTCGGTCAGGCCGACCCATGCCACTTCCGGATCGGTGTAAGCCACCGACGGGATCACTTTGGCGTCGAAGAAGGCCTTCTCGCCGTGCGCTGCTTCCGCAGCCACGTGGGCTTCGTGCACGGCCTTGTGCGCCAGCATGGGCTGGCCCACCAGGTCGCCGATCGCGAAAATGTGCGGCACGTTGGTGCGCATCTGGCCGTCGACCGGGATGAAGCCGCGGTCGGTGACAGCCACGCCGGCAGCTTCGGCGCCGATCTTCTTGCCGTTCGGGCTGCGGCCCACGGCCACCAGCACCAGGTCGTAGACTTGCGCTTCCGGCGCCGGCTGGCCGGCTTCGGCGGCTTCGAAGCTCACCTTGATACCCTCCGGCAGCGCTTCCACGCCGACGGTCTTGGTCTTCAACATGATGTTGTCGAAGCGGGCCGCATTGAACTTCTGCCAGACCTTGACGGCCTCGCGGTCTGCGCCCTGCATCAGGCCGTCCATCATTTCGACCACGTCGATGCGCGCACCCAGGGTCGAGTACACGGTCGCCATTTCCAGGCCGATGATGCCGCCGCCGATGACCAGCATGCGCTTCGGCACCTGGCGCAGCTCCAGCGCGCCGGTCGAATCGACGATGCGCGGATCTTCCGGCACGAAAGGCAGCTTCACGACCGCCGAACCGGCTGCAATGATCGCCTTCTGGAACTGGACGACCTTCTTGCCGCCGTCCGGACCGGTCACTTCGATGTGATTCGGGCTGAGGAATTTACCGACGCCCTGCACCACGTTGACCTTGCGTGCCTTGGCCATGCCGGCCAGGCCGCCGGTCATGGTCTTGATGACCTTGTCCTTGTAGGCGCGCAGCTTGTCGATGTCGACTTGCGGCTTGGCGAAGCTGACGCCGAGGTCGGCCATGTGCGCGGTCTCGTCCATGATGTGCGCCACGTGCAGCAGCGCCTTGGACGGGATGCAGCCCACGTTCAGGCAGACGCCGCCCAGGGTCGCGTACTTCTCGACCAGCACGGTGTTCATGCCGAGGTCGGCGGAGCGGAAGGCGGCCGAGTAGCCGCCAGGGCCCGCGCCCAGCACCATCATTTCGCATTCGACGTCGACCTGGCCGCTGTAGCTCGAGGCGTTCGGCGCCGGCACGGTGTTCGGTGCGGCTGCATCAGCCTTGTGGGCCGGGGCGTAGGACTCGGTCGGGGCGGCCGGCTTGTCCGACGCAGCTGCTGCCGGAGCAGCAGCCGGTGCAGCTGGCGCTGCACTAGCGCCGGCGGAATCGGCGTTCGCCGATTCCTCGAGGATCAGCAGCAGCGAGCCTTCGCCCACCTTGTCGCCGACCTTGACCTTCAGTTCCTTGACGACGCCGGCGTGGCTCGACGGGATCTCCATGCTGGCCTTGTCGGACTCCACCGTGATCAGCGACTGATCGACCTTGATGGTGTCGCCCGGCTTGACCATCAGCTCGATGATTTCGACTTCCTTGAAATCGCCGATATTCGGGACTTTGACTTCGATGCTCATCTTGTCGGCTCCTTACAGCAGCGTCTTGCGCAGGTCGGCCAGCACGTCGGCCAGGTAGGCGGCGAAGCGTGCGGCGCCGGCGCCGTCGATCACGCGGTGGTCGTAGGACAGTGCCAGCGGCTGCATCAGGCGCGGCTGGAAGGTCGAGCCGTCCCACACCGGCTTCATCGCCGACTTGGACAGGCCCAGGATGGCCACTTCCGGTGCGTTGATGATCGGCGTGAAGTTGGTGCCGCCGATGCCGCCCAGCGACGAGATGGTGAAGGTCGCACCCTGCATGTTGGCCGGCGACAGCTTGCCTTCGCGCGCCTGCGCGGACAGCTCGCCCATTTCGGTGGCGATCTGCGACACCGATTTCTTGTCGGCGTCCTTGATGACCGGGACCACCAGGCCGTTCGGGGTATCGGCCGCGAAGCCGATGTTGTAGTACTGCTTGAGGATCAGCGCGCCGTTCGGCTCGTCCAGCGATGCGTTAAAGGCCGGGAACTTCTTCAGTGCGGCGACCGACGCCTTGATCACGAAGGCCAGCATGGTCAGCTTGACCGTCGACTTGGCTTTCGCATAGGCGGCGTTGGAATCGACGCGGAACTGCTCCAGGTCGGTCACGTCGGCTTCTTCGAAGTGCGTGACGTGCGGGATCATGACCCAGTTGCGGTGCAGGTTCGGGCCGGAGATCTTCTTGATGCGCGACAGCGGCTGTACTTCGGTCGGGCCGAACTTGCTGAAGTCGAGCGACGGCCATGGCAGCAGGTTCATGCCCATGCCACCACCGGCGGCGCTTGGCGCGGCGGTCGGGCCGGCGGCCATCACGCCCTTGACGAAGCCCTGTACGTCCTGCTGGGTGATACGGCCCTTCGGACCGGAACCCTTGACCTTGCCGAGGTCCACGCCCAGTTCGCGGGCGAACTTGCGCACCGACGGCGAGGCGTGGGCGCTGGCGAAGGACGGCGCCGGACCCGAGGCGGCGGACGGCGCGGCAGCCGGTGCCGGTGCGGCAGCGGGTGCCGGTGCAGGTGCTGCGGCAGGCGCCGGCGCAGCGGCTGGCGCCGGTGCGGCGGCTGCAGGTGCGGGTGCGGGTGCGGCGGCGGCGGGAGCTGCGGCAGCGCCGGCAGCTTCTTCCAGCATCAGCACCACCGAACCTTCGGCAACCTTGTCGCCCACCTTGACCTTGATTTCCTTGACGACGCCGGCATGGCTGGACGGGATCTCCATGCTGGCCTTGTCCGATTCCACCGTGATCAGCGACTGGTCGACCTTGATGGTGTCGCCCGGCTTGACCATCAGCTCGATCACTTCCACTTCCTTGAAGTCGCCGATATCGGGGACTTTGACTTCCACAATGCTCATGTTTGTTAGCTCCGTTTTATGTGTCAGCGCGTCGTCCCCGCGAAGGCGGGGACCCAAGTTCGTGGCGCACCAACAAAACTTGGGTACCCGCCTTCGCGGGTACGACGGTGGGGCATTACTGGGTCACAGGATTCGGCTTGTTCGGATCGATGCCGTACTTCGCGATCGCGTCCTGCACGACTTGCGCCGGGATCTTGCCTTCCTCGGCCAGGGACTTCAGCGCGGCGACCGTGATGTAGTAGCGGTTCACCTCGAAGAACTCGCGCAGCTTGACGCGCGAATCCGAGCGGCCGAAGCCGTCGGTGCCCAGCACCTTGTAGGTGCGGCCGTTCGGGATGTAGGCGCGGATCTGCTCGGCGAACAGGCGCATGTAGTCGGTGGTCGCGACGATCGGGCCGGTGGTGTCCTTCAGCAGCTGGGTCACGTACGGCAGGCGCGGCGCCTCGAGCGGGTGCGTCAGGTTCCAGCGGTCGGCATCCTGGCCGTCACGGGCCAGCAGGGTCAGCGACGGGCAGGACCAGACGTCGGCGGCCACGTTCCAGTCGTTCTTCAGCAGCTCGGCGGCGAACTCCGACTCGCGCAGGATGGTGCCGGAGCCCATCAGCTGGACGCGGTTGGCGGCGTTCTTGTCGCCTTCCTTCAGCAGGTACATACCCTTGAGGATGCCCTCTTCGGTACCCGGCTTCAGGCCCGGCTGCTCGTAGTTCTCGTTCATGATGGTGATGTAGTAGAAGACGTCTTCCTGCTTCTCCACCATGCGCTTCAGGCCGTCCTGGATGATCACCGCCACTTCGTGGCCGTAGGTCGGGTCGTAAGGAATGCAGTTCGGGACCGTGGCCGCGATGACGTGGCTGTGGCCGTCCTCGTGCTGCAGGCCTTCGCCGTTCAGCGTGGTGCGGCCGGCGGTGCCGCCCATCAGGAAGCCGCGGGCGCGAATGTCGCCTGCCAGCCAGACCAGGTCGCCGACGCGCTGCATGCCGAACATCGAGTAGAAGGTGTAGAACGGGATCATCACGCGGTTGTTCGACGAGTAGGACGTCGCCGCTGCGATCCACGAGCACATGCCGCCCGCTTCGTTAATGCCTTCCTGCAGAATCTGGCCCGCCTTGTCTTCGCGGTAGTACATCACCTGGTCCTTGTCGACCGGTTCGTACAGCTGGCCCTGCTGGTTGAAGATACCGATCTGGCGGAACAGGCCTTCCATGCCGAAGGTACGCGATTCGTCGACCAGGATCGGCACGATGCGCTGGCCGATTTCCTTGTCCTTCAGCAGCGCGGTGATCACGCGCACATAGGCCTGGGTGGTCGAGATTTCGCGGCCGGGAGCGGTCGGCTCCAGCACGGCCTTGAAGGTTTCCAGCGGCGGAACCGGCAGCTTCTCGTCGGCCTGTTCGCGGCGCGACGGCAGGTAGCCGCCGAGGGCCGCGCGGCGCTCGTGCAGGTACTTGATTTCAGGCGCGTCGTCGGACGGCTTGAAGAACGGGATCTCGGCCAGCTTGTCGTCCGGGATCGGAATGGCGAAGCGGTCGCGCATTTCGCGGATGGCTTCGTCGTCCAGCTTCTTGGTCTGGTGCGCGGTGTTGCGCGCCTCGCCCGACTTGCCCATGCCAAAGCCCTTGACGGTCTTGACCAGCAGGACGGTCGGCGAACCCTTGTTCTCTTGCGCGTTCTTGAAGGCGGCGTAGATCTTGTGCGGATCGTGGCCGCCGCGGGTCAGGCGCCAGATGTCGTCGTCGGTCATGTTGGCAACCATCTTCAGCAGCTCCGGGTGCTTGCCGAAGAAGTGCTTGCGCACGTAGGCGCCGTCTTTCGCTTTGTAGTTCTGGTATTCGCCGTCGACGGTTTCCATCATCACGCGCTGCAGGATGCCGTCCTTGTCCTTGGCCAGCAGGGCGTCCCAGCCCGGGCCCCAGATGACCTTGACGACGTTCCAGCCGGCGCCGCGGAAGTCCGCTTCCAGTTCCTGGATGATCTTGCCGTTGCCGCGCACCGGACCGTCCAGGCGCTGCAGGTTGCAGTTGACGACCATGACCAGGTTGTCGAGCTTCTCGCGCGCGGCCATGCCGATCGCGCCCATCGATTCCGGCTCGTCCATCTCGCCGTCGCCGCAGAAGACCCAGACCTTGCGGTTGTCGGTGTCGGCAATGCTGCGCGCGTTCAGGTACTTCAGGAAGCGCGCCTGGTAGATCGCCATCAGCGGGCCCAGGCCCATCGACACGGTCGGGAACTGCCAGAAGTTGGGCATCAGTTTCGGGTGCGGGTAGGAAGACAGGCCCTTGCCGTCGACTTCGCGGCGGAAGTTCAGCAGCTGTTCTTCGCTGATGCGGCCTTCCAGGAAGGCGCGCGCATACACGCCCGGCGAGGAGTGGCCCTGGATGTACAGCAGGTCGCCGCCGTGGTTTTCGCTCGGGGCTTTCCAGAAGTGGTTGAAGCCGATGCCCAGCATGTTGGCCAGCGAGGCGAAGGACGACAGGTGACCGCCCAGGTCGCCGTCGGCGCGGTTGGCCTTGACGACCATCGCCATGGCGTTCCAGCGCATCCACGAGCGCAGGCGCTCTTCATATTCGAGGTTGCCCGGGCAGTGCTCTTCGAGGTGCGCGGGGATGGTGTTGACGTAAGCGGTATTGCTGGAGAAGGGCATCTGCGCGCCGCGGCGGCGGGCCAGGTCGACCAGGCGCTCCAGCAGGTAGTGGGCGCGATCGGTGCCTTCGAATTCGATGACTGCTTCGAGAGCGTCGAGCCATTCCTTGGTTTCGAGCGAATCCGGGTCATTGGCGGCCTGGGCCGTCAACTGATCGAGTTGAGCTGACATTACTACGTCTCCTTGAGTTTGGTGCCCCACTCGATTCCAGAATCGGCTGGACGCATGGTGGCGAAAAGACTATCCCTAAATTAAAGCCTGTCGATTCTACCAGTGGAGCAGCTATTTTTCAAAATACGATATTCGATTTCATAATATGAAAATTGCCCATGCGCTATACATGCGTGAAGAGCGCACGATGACGGAAATGACGGAAATTACGGCCAGGAACACTAACCTGCAGTCAAATACAGGCACGTCCATAAATATGACAATGAACGCAGCCGCGCGGCGCGCGATATCGGACTGGCACGTATAATTTCGTTTTTGTCCAGCCTCGAGTCCCGCCATGCCTGCCCAACTGATCGACGGAGTCAAACTTTCCCACCAACTGCGCGCCGACATCGCCCGCCGCGCCGCCGAACTCACCGCCAAGGGCCACCAGCCCGGGCTGGCCGTGATCATCGTCGGCGACGATCCGGCCAGCCACGTCTACGTGCGCAACAAGGTCAAGGCCTGCGGCGAAGCGGGCTTCCACTCGGTGCTGGAAAAGTACGATGCCGACTTTAGCGAGCAGGCCCTGCTGGACCGCATCGCCGCCCTGAATGCCGAGCCCAGCATCCACGGTATCCTCGTGCAGATGCCGCTGCCCAAGCACATCGATTCGTCGAAAGTGATCGAAGCGATCGCCACCACCAAGGACGTCGACGGCTACTCGGTGCTGTCCGCCGGCGAACTGGTCGCCAACCTGCCCGGCTTCCGCCCGTGCACGCCGTATGGCTGCATGAAGCTGATCGAGACCACCGGCGTGAACCTGCGCGGCAAGCACGCGGTCGTGATCGGCCGCTCGAACACGGTCGGCAAGCCAATGGCGCTGCTGCTCTTGCAACAGAACGCCACCGTGACCATATGCCATAGCGCGACCCCGGACCTGGGCTACCACACCCGCCAGGCCGACATCGTCGTCGCCGCGGTCGGCCGCCGCAACACGCTCACCGGCGACATGGTCAAGCCGGGCGCGATCGTGATCGACGTCGGCATCAACCGCGACGATGAAGGCAAGCTGTGCGGCGACGTCGATTTCGCCAGCGTCAGCGAGGTGGCCGCGCACATTACGCCGGTCCCGGGCGGGGTCGGCCCGATGACGATTACCATGCTGTTGATGAACACCCTCGAGTCCGCGGAACGCGGCCTTGCCAAACACCAACAACAGCCAGGCCAGGATGCAGGCATGATCCCGAAGCCCGGCCTGGTTTGAACCCTGGAAGGAAACACGATGAGCGATACCACCAGCAATCCCCTCCTCGACTTTACGGGCCTGCCCCGCTTCGACCTGATCAAGCCGGACCACGTGACGCCGGCGATCGAGCAGCTGATCGCGGACGCCCGCGCCGTCGTCCAGCAGCTGGAAGCGCCAGCCGATAGCGTGAGCTGGGACAGCTTCGTGGTCCCGCTCGAGGAAGCGACCGAACGCCTGGGCCGCGCCTGGGGCGTGGTCAACCACCTGAACCACGTGATGGACACGCCCGAGCTGCGCGCCACCTACAACGAGAACCAGCCGAAGGTGACCGAGTTCTGGACCGAGCTTGGCCAGAACGAGGCCCTGTTCGGCAAATACAAGCAGCTGCGCGGCAGCACCGAGTTCGTGAACCTGGCGCCGGCGCGCAAGCGCATCGTCGAGAACGCGCTGCGCGACTTCCGCCTGGGCGGCGCCGAGCTGCCGGAAAAGCAGAAGGAACGCTTCGCCGAGATCCAGGAAGAGCAGGCAAAACTGTCGACCCGCTTCTCGGAAAACGTGCTGGACGCGACCAACGACTTCAAGCTGCTGGTCGAGAACGAAGCCGAGCTGGCCGGCCTGCCGGACGATGCGAAGGCCGCCGCCCGCGCTGCCGCCGAGCGCGATGGGAAGACGGGCTGGCAGTTCTCGCTGCACTTCCCTTCCTACTTTCCGGTGCTGCAGTTCGCGGACAACCGCGAGCTGCGCGAAAAGATCTACCGCGCCAACGCCACCAAGGCCTCCGAGATGGGCGCGGTGTTCTCGGAAGTCGAGAAGTGGGACAACACCAGCAATATCGCCCAGCTCTTGAGGCTGCGCGACGAGGAAGCCAAGCTGCTCGACTTCCGCAGCTTTGCAGACGTCTCGCTGGAGCCGAAGATGGCCGAGAGCCCGGAGCGCGTGATCGAGTTCCTGGAAGACCTGGCCCGCCGCGCCCGCCCGTATGCGGAGAAAGACCTGGCCGAGCTGCGCGCGTTTGCCAAGGACGAACTGGGCATCGCCGAGATGCAGGCCTGGGACGCCACCTACGTCTCCGAAAAGCTGCGCGAGAAGCGCTACGCCTTCTCGGCCCAGGAAGTGAAACAGTACTTCCCCGAGCCGAAAGTCGTGGCCGGCCTGTTCGGCGTGATTTCGAAGCTGTTCGACGTGACGATCGCACCGGACCAGGCGCCGGTCTGGCATCCGGACGTGCGCTTCTTCCGCATCGAGAAGAAGGGCCAAATGATCGGCCAGTTCTACCTCGACCTGTATGCACGTCCCGGCAAGGGCCAGGGCGCGTGGATGGACGACGCGCGCGGCCGCAGGCTCACCACCGGCGGCATCGTGCAGACCCCGATCGCCTACCTGACCTGCAACTTCACGCCGCCGGCGGAAGTCGACGGCCAGCCGCAGCCGTCGCTGTTCACGCACGACGAAGTGACCACTCTGTTCCACGAATTCGGCCACGGCCTGCACCACATGCTGACCGAAGTCGATGAGCTGTCCGTGTCCGGCATCTCGGGCGTGGAATGGGATGCGGTCGAGCTGCCGTCCCAGTTCATGGAAAACTTCTGCTGGGAGTGGGACGTCCTGCAAGGCATGACGGCGCACGTGAAGACGGGCGAGCCGCTGCCGAAGGAACTCTACGAGAAGATGCTGGCGGCGAAGAACTTCCAGTCCGGGATGCAGACGCTGCGCCAGGTCGAGTTCTCGCTGATCGACATGCACCTGCACTACGACTTCGACCCGAACAGCCAGAAGACGGTGCAGGACCTGGTCAACGAAGTGCGCAACAAGTTCTCGGTGCTGATTCCGCCTTCCTTCAACCGCTTCCAGCACAGCTTCGGCCACATCTTTGCCGGCGGCTATGCAGCGGGTTACTATAGCTACAAGTGGGCGGAGGTGCTGTCGGCCGATGCGTATGCGGCCTTCGAAGAAGCGGTCGAAGCCGGCGGCGGCGCGCTGGATGAAACCGGCAAGCGCTTCCACCGCGAGATCCTGTCGGTGGGCGGTTCGCGCCCGGCGCTGGAATCGTTCAAGGCCTTCCGCGGCCGCGAACCGCAGATCGACGCCCTGCTGCGCCACAACGGCATGCAGGCGGCCTGACAGCCGTATCTGGAGCGAGCATGAAGGACAGGCAGGACAAGAGCGGCGTGCGGAACGGGTGGCGGATGCTGCCGGGCCTGGGTTTGCTATGCCTGCTTGTCTGCCTGCCTGCTTTCGCCCAGATGTATAAATGGACCGATGCCCAGGGCACGGTCCACTACACCGATACGCCGCCGCCTTCGCGGCAGGCCAGCCAGATCAAGACCCCGTCCGCGGGAGAGACTGCCCGGACTCCCCTGCCCTACGAGCTGGCGCGCGCCGTGAAAGCCAGCCCGGTCACGCTGTACACCACCACGCAATCGGCATGCGCCGGCTGCGAGCAGGGCCGCGTCCTGCTGCGCGCACGCGGCGTCCCCTTCACCGAAAAGACCGTCAACACCGACGACGACAAGGAACAGCTGCGCAAGCTCGCCGGCAAGCTGGAACTGCCGCTGCTGGTGGTCGGCAGCCGCAAGATCGCCGGCTTCCAGGACGCCGCCTGGCAGGATGCCTTGAATGCGGCGGCCTATCCGCGCTCGGCACAGCTGCCGCGCGGCTACCAGTACGCGGCGCCCGAAGCTGCGGCGCCCGCCGCCGCCAGCGTGCCGACGCCGCCCGCGCGCGCGAAGGACGCCGCGCCGCCGGACGAAGCCGCGGCCCAGGCTGCGGAACAGCAGCCGCGCCGCCCGGCCCAAAAAAAATCAGGCAATGCGCCGCCCGGTTTCCAATTCTGACGCATCGAATGCCCATGACCCGGATCGACTTCCATACCAATATCCCCGACAAGCTCGGTTACGCATGCCGGCTGGCGCGCAAGGCCTATGCCGCGCGCGGCAAGGTCGTGCTGCTGGCCGAGACCAGCGACCAGGCCGACCAGCTGAACGAAGCGCTGTGGACCCTGTCCGGCACCGACTTCGTGCCGCACGTGATGGCGGGCGACCCGCTGGCGCCGGAGACCCCGGTAATCGTCACCTTCGACGAGCGCGCCGTCCTGCCGCACCACGACATGCTGGTCAACCTGACGCGCCGCACGCCCGAAGGCTTCGACCAGTTCGCGCGCGTGTTCGAGATCATCTCGACCGACGAGGAAGACGCCGCCGCCGGGCGCGCCCGCTACGCCGCCTACCGCAAGCAGGAATACCCGCTGACCCACTTCGTCGCAGGCCAGTCATGACCGATACCCCATCCTTCGACGAGATCCCGGTGCTGACCGAGGTGGTGGCCGACAAGGCGCCGGTGCCGGCCATCGTGCCCGGTGCGCCGTCCGCCGCGGCCGATGCCACCTCGGATGCCGGCGCCGAGGCTGCGCCGCCTGCCGAACCGGCCGCCGACGAAGCCGATGCGATCCCGGTGCTCGACGTCGCCGCGGAAGCCGCGCCGGCGCAGTCCGCCGCCCTCGACGACGAGGCCTGGCGCGCGCTGGAAGAGCGCCTGGTCACGCGCGTGCTGGACCGCCTGCAGCCGCGCATCGACGTGGTGCTGGAAGACCAGGTGCGCGACCAGATGGCGGTCGTGCTCGACCATGTGGCCGCCCGCCTCGGCCTGGAGCTGCGCTCGGCCCTGCAGCAGTCGATCGAGCACGTCGTCGCGCGCGCCGTGCAGCAGGAACTGGCCCACCTGATCACGCGCCAAACCTGAGCGTTTCGCGCGTTTTTCGACCTGCGGCGGGGCGCAAGCGCACCCGCCCTGTGCACCTCTCAGCTTTTGCTTTTCCAACGAAGGAAATTGCTGTACCTTTTCCTGGCGTAAGCACGCAATCACTTGGAGAGGATATGCAGGTTTCTATGAAATTCACCCTGATCCCGGCCGCCATCGCGCTGGCCTTCGCCGGTTCCGCCTGGGCCCAGCAAGTCGTCAAGATCGGCCACGTGGCGCCGATCTCCGGCCCCAGCGCCCACCTCGGCAAGGACAACGAGAATGCCGCGCGCATGGCGATCGACGAACTGAATGCCAAGCCCTTCACCATCAACGGCCAGAAGGTCACGCTGCAGCTGGTCTCGGAAGACGACGGCGCCGATCCCAAGCAGGGCACGGCGGTGGCGCAGAAGCTGGTCGACGCCAAGGTCAACGGCGTGATCGGCCACCTGAATTCGGGCACCACGGTGCCCGCCTCGAAGATCTACAACGATGCCGGCATCGTGCAGATCTCGCCGGCCACCACGGCCCCTGCCTACACCCGCCAGCGCTTCCCGGGCGCCTTCCGTACGGTCGCCAGCGACGCCAAACTGGGCGGCACGCTGGCCAAGTATGCGGCGGATACGCTGAAGGTGAAGAACATCGCCATCATCGACGACCGCACCACCTACGGCCAGGGCGTGGCCGACGAATTCGTGAAGGGCGCCAAGGCGGCCGGCATGAAGGTCGTGGGCCGCGAGTTCACCAACGACAAGGCGACCGACTACACCGCCATCCTCACCTCGATCAAGGCCAAGAAGCCGGACCTGATCTTCTTCGGCGGGATGGACTCGGTGGCCGGCCCGATGCTCAAGCAGGTCAAGGCGCTGGGCATCCCTGCCACCTTCATGGGCGGCGACGGCATGTGCACCGAAGCGCTGGGCCGCCTGGCCGGCGATGGCCTCGGCGAGGGCAAGGTGTACTGCGCCGAAGCGGGCGGCGTGAAAGGCCCGCAGGAGAAGGTGATGGACGACTTCCGCGCGCGCTACAAGAAGAAGTTCAACCAGGACGTGCAGTTGTACGCGCCCTACGTGTACGACTCGGTGATGGTGATGGCGACCGCGATGCAGAACGCGAAGTCGGCCGATCCGGCCAAGTACCTGCCGGCGCTGAAGGCCATCAAGTATGAAGGCGTGACCGGCACCATCCAGTTCGACCAGGCCGGCGACATCAAGGATGGCGCGCTGACCCTGTTCACCTACAAGGGCGGCAAGCGGACCAAGCTCGACGTGGTGCGCTGAGCGATTTTCGATCGGCCATGAAAAAAGCGCCCTGTTCGATGGGCGCTTTTTTTATTCGAGGCCGTCGATTATTTCTGCGACAGGACCCACTTGACCAGGCTGCGGGCTTCGGCCTCGCTCACCTGCGGGTTGGCCGGCATCGGCACCGGACCCCAGACGCCCGAACCACCCTTCATGACCTTGGCCACCAGCTTGTCCTCGGCGCCCTTCTGGCCGGCGTATTTCGCGGCGACGTCCTTGTACGCGGGGCCGACCAGCTTGTTGCCGATAGCGTGGCACGCCATGCAGTTCTTGGCCTTTGCCAGGTCCGCCTGCGCGAAGGCGCTGGTCGACACCAGGGCGGAGACCGCCATCAACATCATCAGGGACCATTTCATTCCGTACTCTCCAAAGTGAACTCTGTGCAAATTCTATCCTGTTTCCATTGTGTAGGGGCCAGGGATACATACCGTAACGGCTGATACACATTTCGGTTGACCAAATGGTAGGATTGTTGCTGCTGAAAAAGGACCCATCATGCCCCTCATTCTCCTGCTCGCCGCCCTGGTCGCGCTGCGCTTCTTCGAAGTCTGGAAATTCGCCGAACTCTCCTGGTGGTGGATCGTCGGCCTGGCGGTGCTCGCCTTCATCTGGTTCGAGTTCATCGAAAAGATGCTCGGCCTGGACAAGAAGAAAGCCCACAAGGTAGATGAACAGCGCCGCAAGGAACGCGTCAAGCAAACCTTCGACAAACGTAAATAAAAATTCGGGGTCAGAGCACTTTTTGCTTTGAATTCGGGGTCAGAGCACATTTCCGAAACATTGTTTTGCGCCCATGTGCTGCGTTTCCAACGTGGGGCAGAATACTGGTGCCCTTGCGCCGTCAGGCTGAAGCCTCCGAACTATCGTGAGAAGCAGTTGCCCAAAAAAGTGCTCTGACCCCGAATTAAGGCGAAAAAGTGCTCTGACCCCGAATTTACGCTAGGCTGCTGTGATACATTCCGCGAATAGATGAGTCAAAAATCGCGGGAAATGCATATCACATGAATCTGGAGCTCCGTCAGCTGCGCTACTTCGTCACCGTCGCCGAAGAGCTGCATTTCGGGCGGGCGGCGGCGCGCTTGCACATGACCCAGCCGCCGCTGTCGCAGGCGATCGCGGCGCTCGAGGATTTACTGGGGGCGCCGCTGTTCGTGCGTAACCGGCGGACCGTCGAACTGGCGCCGGCCGGCTCGGCCTTGCTGCCCGAGGCGCGGCGCCTGCTGCTCGAGGCCGATGCGCTGCCGGAACTGGCACGCCGCGCCGCCGCCGGCGAAGCGGGCCGGCTCGCGCTGGCCTTCGTCACCTCCTGCGACTACAGCGTGCTGCCGTCCTTCCTGCGCCGCTACAGCGAACGCTACCCGGCGGTCCACCTGAACCTCATCGAAGCCACCTCCGACGTGCAGGCCGAGGAACTGCTGCGCGGCCGCATCGACGCCGGCCTCCTGATTCCCCCGCTACCCGACAAGGCGCTGGACGAACTCGATTACATGAAGGTGCTCGACGAGCCCCTGATCCTGTGCGCACCGGCGGGCCTCTTGAAAAATGAGCCGGTCCGCCTGCAGGACCTCCCCCGCCTCCCCCTGATCATCTTCCCGCGCGAGATCTCGCCGGCCCTGCACGACGCCATCCTGTCCTGCTTCCGCGCGGCAGGCATCACGCCCGTGATCGGCCAGCTGGCGATCCAGATGCAGACCATCGTCAGCCTGGTGTCCGGCGGCATGGGCTTGGCACTTGTGCCACAATCCGTGTCTAACCTGATGCGGCCCGGCGTAGAATACCGTGCCCTCGCGGACCCGACCCCGCTGGTCGAGACCGGCATCGCCTGGCGCCGCGACAATCCGTCGCCCGTGCTGCAGGGCTTTCTGGAACTACTGAGGAATCACTGATCATGCTCGTCCACCCGAATCCGGACCCCGTTGCCTTTCACATCGGTCCCCTGCCCATCCATTGGTACGGGATCATGTACGTGGTCGCCTTCGCCCTCTTCATCATCCTCGGCCGCGTGCGCATCAGGACGCAGCCGCACATCCAGGCGCAGGGCTGGACGAAAGAGGACCTCGACGACATGCTGTTCTACGGGATGCTCGGCGTGGTGATCGGCGGGCGCCTGGGCGAGGTGCTGTTCTACCAGCCGGCCCACTTCCTCGCGCACCCGGTCGACATCTTCAAGACCTGGCAGGGCGGCATGTCCTACCACGGCGGCTTCATCGGCGTGCTGGTGGCCATGGCGCTGTGGGCCCGCAAGCGCAAGCGCAACCTGCTCGACGTCTACGACTTCATCGCGCCGATGGTCCCGATCGGCTATGCCTGCGGACGCCTCGGCAACTTCATCAACCACGAGCTGCCGGGCCGCCTGGCCGATCCGTCCCTGCCCTGGGCCATGCAGTGGCCGGGCATCACGGACCACCTGGTCCATCCGTCGCCGCTGTACCAGATGCTGGTCGACGGCGTGCTGGTGTTCGCGATCATGTGGATCTTCGCGCGCAAGCCGCGCCCGCGCCTGGCGGTCGGCGCCCTCTACACCCTGCTGTACGGCTGCGCGCGATTCTTCACCGAGTACTTCCGCGTGCCGGACTGGGAGACCACCTTCCTCGGCATGCCGATCACCTCCGGCCAGGTATTGTCGCTGCCGATGATCGTGGCCGGCCTGCTGATGCTGGGCTGGGCATATTCCCGCAAGGGCAACGGCACGCGCGCAGTCCACGCCTAAGCGGCAGCGACGACGCATGCGCCGCCGCATCCTGATCGCCGCAGCCGTCCTGGCACTGGGCGGCTGCGCGAGCACGCCGCAGCACGACCGGGCCGGCGCGCTCGCCGCCGGCAAGTTCACGGCCTCGCAGCAGGACGGCGTGTTCCTGCTGCGGCCTGCGCGCGGCGCCATGCCTGTCGTCGCCGCCCAGGGCCAGGCGCGCATCGAACAGCCGCTCGCCAACGCGGCGCATACGCGCTTCCTGGTCGGCTCGATCTCCAAGTGGATCACCACGGTGGCGGTACTGCGCCTGGCGGACCAGGGCCGCATCGATCTCGACAAACCCGTTACCGCCTACCTGCACGAACTGCCGCCCACGAGCGGCGCCGTGACCGTGCGCCACCTGCTGTCGAATACCAGCGGCATCCCGAACGGCCTGGCGCAGGCATTGAAGGAAGACCGCGCCGCGACCGAACGCTCGACGCTCACGCCGTCCCAGGCTGCAGCGCGCTTTGGTTCGGGACGCCCGAGCTTCGAGCCCGGCACCCGGTTCGACTACTCCTTCACCAACTGGGTGCTGGTCGGCGCCATCGTCGAAACCGTCACTGGCCTGGACTTCCAGCAGGCGATAAAAAACCTGGTGCTGGAGCCCGCCGGCGCAGACGACTCCGGCTTCGCCGATCCGGACTACGAGGCCCTGCCACATGCGGCCCTGGCCTATGCCAAGGACAAATCGACACGCAAGATGAGCGCGATGCCGCCGATGGTCGCGGCCAGCGGCACCATGTACAGCACGGCGGCCGACCTGGTCGCCATTGCCGATACCGTGTACGCGGGCGATCTGCTGTCGAAGAAGTCGCGCGCCGAACTGCTGACGGTGCAGTACGCGGCCGAAAACTATGCGCTGGGCGGCAGAGTCCGCGACATCGGCGGCGGCGCGTCCCGGCGCACGGTCATCTGGAATGGCGGCGTCATCGGCGGTTACAAAACCCTGCTGGTGTATGCGCCGGCGGACGGCGCCGCGCTGGTCCTGCTGAATAACACCGATATCGACCAAGCCGAGCAGACGAAGTTCGCAGAAGCGGTGCTGGGCGAGTTCTTACAGGCGCGCTAGGCGTTCTCCTGCAAGCGCCGGCGGCCCTCTCCGCTGGCCGGCAAAACAAAGCAGCTCGATTGTCGCCGTGAGTTAGGTGGAGCACCGTTCGTGGCCGCATGGGAATCTATGGTAGTCCCATGAAGCACGCCCTCTCACCCAAAAAGCTGTACGCGATGCAGCGCATGTCGATCGCCTTGAAGCGCGCCGCCGCGGCCCGTCCTTTCGGCGCGGCCACGGACCAGGCCCTGCGCTGGGCCGCGGCCTGGGGCATGTTCGCCGGCATCCGCGCGCCGCACACACGCCTGCGCATACGGCGCGATACCCTGATCGGGGTCAGCTGACGCCGGCCAGTTCCTGGATCTTCTTCCACTGTCCCGGCGTGACCGGAGAGATCGACAGCCGGCTGCCTTTCTGCAGCAGCACCATGTCTTCCAGTTCCGGTACCGCGCGCAACTCCGTCAGCGGCAAGTAGCGTCCCTGCGCCACCGCCTGCACGTCGACCGAGATCCAGCGCGGGTTTTCCTGCGTCGCCTTCGGATCGTGATAGTGGCTCTTGGGATCGAATTGCGAGGCATCCGGATAGGCCCCGCTCGCAACCCGCGCAAAGCCCGCCACGCCCGGCACCGCGCAGCTGGAGTGGTAGAACAGCACGCCGTCGCCGACCTGCATCTGGTCGCGCATGAAATTGCGGGCCTGGTAATTGCGAACGCCGAACCAGGCGACCGTCTTGTCCTTCGCTTTCAGGACCTCGCCGAAACTGACTTCATCGGGTTCGGATTTCATCAACCAGTACGCCATGCGCAGACTCCAATAATAAAAAAAGCGGCTGCGCACTTATGTGCCGCAGCCGCTCAGGATTGTAGCCCCGCCTGTGCCGTTTTTGCCGGCATCCCGAACCTAAAAGGCTCAAGGTGGTCACAGTCAGCTCAATTTCGGGTTCGTCAAACTAGTGACGATCACGCCCACCAAGCATATTCCGCAACCTATGCGAATGAATGGTTCAAGGAATATATGGCAAATCTCGAACACCGCAGGGTAGACGGCAGTTTACTACGATGAACTGCCATGTCAAACGAATTCCGGCTCAGAGAAGATTTTCTTGCGGCGACAGAGCCTGATCCAACACCGAATGCATGGCTTCCAGTTTTCGCTTGACTTCGAGCATGGACTGGTCGCCCAGCGGGCCTTGCGGCGACTTGACGGACAGGAGTTCGGCGGCCACCGACAGCGCGGCCATGACGGCGATGCGGTCGGTGCCCTTCACCTTGCCGGAGTCGCGCAGCGCGCACATCTTGCTGTCGAGGTAATGAACGGCTTCGCGCAGCGTCTGCTGCTCGCCTTCGCGGCAGGCCAGGCGATAGGACTGGCCCATGATCAAAACGTCAAGGTGGATCATTGCGCGGCCTCGGCGTCGTCAGGGTTGGAGGATGCGTCTTCGTCGGCGACGTCGTCGGCGGGTTCGAGCTGGGCCAGCATCGCTTCGACGCGTTGCTGGGCCTGCAGCAGCCGGTTCTTGAAATCGACGTTTTCGGCGCTCAGCAAGGCGTTGGCCTGGCGCAGCAGGTAGTTCTCGCTACGCAGCGACTGGGTCAGCTGGGCGAGCCGATCGATTTTATCGGACAGTTCTTGGAATTCGGAAATCATCCATAACTATAGGATCGGGAGCGATTCTTCGTCAACAGGCGGCGTTCCGTGCGCAGGTTTTAAAAAATGGGTGGTAGGCTTCTGCGCTTCCTTGCGCCAGACTGGCCCATCCGCTTGAGAAACCACAAAAAAGTCTACCAAATCGCCAACATCGCTGCTTGAAATAGCGAATTATCGTCCCTATAATTAGCACTCGTTAGTGAGGAGTGCTAACAGCCCCTCACCACCAACGAATAATCAATCAACAGTCAAAGGAGTTTTGCATGAACCTTCGCCCATTGCACGATCGCGTGATCGTGAAGCGTCTCGACCAGGAAACCAAAACTGCGTCCGGCCTGATCATCCCCGATGCGGCGGCAGAGAAACCGGACCAGGGTGAGATTCTCGCCGTGGGCAACGGCAAAGTGCAAGAAAACGGCAACGTCCGTCCGCTGGAAGTGAAAGTCGGCGACCGCGTTCTGTTCGGCAAGTACTCGGGCCAGGCCGTCAAGGTCAACGGCGAAGAGCTGCTGGTCATGCGCGAAGAAGACATCATGGCCGTCGTGGCCCAGTAATCAGTCCAACACTTTCCTGAATACGGAGAATTAATAACATGGCAGCTAAAGACGTAATTTTCGGCGATGTGGCACGCGCCAAGATGGTCGAGGGTGTGAACATCCTGGCCAACGCAGTCAAAGTCACCCTGGGCCCGAAAGGCCGCAACGTGGTGCTGGACCGTTCGTTCGGCGCCCCGACCGTCACCAAGGACGGCGTCTCGGTCGCGAAAGAGATCGAGCTGAAAGACAAGCTCATGAACATGGGCGCGCAGATGGTGAAGGAAGTCGCTTCGAAGACCAGCGACAACGCCGGTGACGGCACCACCACCGCGACCGTGCTGGCACAAGCCATCGTGCGCGAAGGCATGAAGTTCGTTGCCGCCGGCATGAACCCGATGGACCTGAAGCGCGGCATCGACAAGGCCGTCACCGCCACCGTCGAAGAACTGAAGAAGATCGCCAAGCCGACCACCACCTCGAAAGAGATCGCCCAGGTCGGCACCATCTCGGCCAACTCGGATTCGTCCGTTGGCGAGCGCATCGCCGAGGCGATGGAAAAGGTCGGCAAGGAAGGCGTCATCACCGTCGAAGACGGCAAGTCGCTGAACGACGAGCTGGACATCGTCGAAGGTATGCAGTTCGACCGCGGCTACCTGTCGCCGTACTTCATCAACAACCCGGACAAGCAGGTTGCCGTTCACGAGAACCCGTTCGTCCTGCTGTGCGACAAGAAGATCTCGAACATCCGTGACCTGCTGCCGGTGCTGGAGCAAGTCGCCAAGGCTGGCCGTCCGCTGGTCATCGTCGCCGAAGACATCGAAGGCGAAGCGCTGGCGACCCTGGTGGTCAACAACATCCGTGGCATCCTGAAGACCGTCGCCGTCAAGGCCCCGGGCTTCGGCGACCGCCGCAAGGCCATGCTGGAAGACATCGCCATCCTGACCGGTGGCCAGGTCATCGCCGAAGAAGTCGGCCTGACCCTGGAAAAAGTCACCCTGAACGAACTGGGCCAGGCCAAGCGCATCGAAGTCGGCAAGGAAAACACCATCATCATCGATGGCGCCGGCGCCGCTGAAGGCATCGAAGCACGCGTCAAGATGATCCGTGTTCAGATCGAAGAAGCGACCTCGGACTACGACCGCGAAAAACTGCAAGAGCGCGTGGCCAAGCTGGCCGGCGGCGTTGCCGTGATCCGCGTCGGTGCCGCTACCGAAGTCGAGATGAAAGAGAAGAAAGCACGCGTGGAAGACGCGCTGCACGCTACCCGCGCTGCCGTGGAAGAAGGCATCGTCCCGGGCGGCGGCGTCGCTCTGCTGCGCGCCCGCGCTGCCCTGCAGGTGAAGGGTGACAACCCGGACCAGGAAGCCGGCATCAAGATCGTCCTGCGCGCAATGGAAGAGCCGCTGCGCATGATCGTCCAGAACGCCGGTGAAGAGCCGTCGGTCGTCGTCTCGGCTGTCCTGAACGGCACCGGCAACTACGGCTACAACGCCGCCAACGGCACCTACGGCGACATGGTCGAAATGGGCGTGCTGGATCCGGCCAAGGTCACCCGCTCGGCTCTGCAGAACGCAGCGTCGATCGCCGGCCTGATGCTGACCACCGACTGCATGGTCTCCGAGATCGTCGAAGACAAGCCGGCCGGCGGCATGGGCGGCGGCATGGGCGGTATGGGCGGCATGGGCATGGACGGCATGATGTAATCAAGCCGGACGGCTTCACAGCCAGCCGAGTAGTAAAGTAAGGCCCGCGGGGTTTGCGCCCCGCGGGCTTTTTTCATTCCGGGAGGCGGGCGATGAGGGCAATCAAACTGGACGAACTGGAGAACGCGGCCATCCTGGTCGACGACGGCGAAGGCAGCGCGAAAGCGCTCGTTGCGCGCGACACCGGCATGATCCACCTGCTCAACGACGAGTACATGGACGAGGAAGCGCCGCTGCCGGGCGATATCGAGGTCAGCGGGAACTATGTGTCGGTGCCGGGAGCCAGCGAGCTGGGCCTGGGCCGGGCGCTGATGCAGCGCTTCGGCGCCGGCCATCTGGCGGGCGACCAGCAGCGGCTGCAGGAAATCTTCGCCCGGCAGGATCCCTACGAGCGCTTTTCCCGCCTGCTCGAGGAGCGCGGGTTGGTGGACGCCTGGTACCGTTTCCGGGAGCACGAAACGCGCACCGCGCTGGAAGCCTGGTGCAGGCAGCACGGGCTGGAATTCAGCACGTAGAATTGCGCCCATGCTCCACGATCCCTCCCGCCACGAAGCCCTGATCCAGGTCGACTGGGACGAAACCCGCGCCAGGCGCGCCATCCAAGCCATCGCCGCCGACACCGAAGCCCGCTTCGATGCCGACCGCTACTGGCCCGTGCATCCGCTCGACCAGGAAGGCGACGATCCCGAGGCGATCGAGACCCCGATGTACCACGGCGCCGCCGGCGTCATCTGGGCCTTGCACTATCTGCAGGATTGCGGCGCGGTGCGGCTCTCGCGCGATTACCTGGCCGCTTGCGAAAGCCTGCTGGCGGCCAACCGCGGCTGGCTCACGGACCAGGGCCTGAACGGCGAGCGCGCTTCCTGGCTGATGGGCGACACGCCGATCCGGATGATGGCCATCGCGCGCGAGCCCGATGCCGGGCATAGCCCAGGTGGAACGCGACGCCGTCCACTACGGCCAGGGACGCTATTCGCTGTGGACCGGCGATCCGGGCTTTGCCATCTACCTGTGGGACTGCATCCGCGCGCAGGCGGCCATCCCGACGCTCGACGTGTTCTGGCGATAAGTTGCCGGGAGAATATGCTGGGTGTAGACTGGTTCCTTGGTCCACTTTCGCTTTGCCATGTCTATCTATCCTGCCCGCCTGCTTGGCGTCACTGCCCTCGCCCTGTGCGCGCTTGCCGCCTGCAAGCGCGAAGCCCCACCGCCGCCCAAGCCGGCCGCCGCCGAAGCGCCCGCCGCGCCTGCGCGCACGCGCGACCAGGCCATTGCCCAGCTGATGGCGCTGCCGGAGCTAAAGGCGTGGTCGGAGCAGATCGAAAAGGACTCGCACGGCAAGGTGCACGGCGCCGTGATCGAGGACGATACGGCGCCGCGCCTGATCGATGGCAAGCCCTATTACCAGCTCAGCTTCGTGGAAAACCGCAAGCAGAACGTGCACCGCCGCGCCAGCTTCCTGGTCGCGAAGACCGGCGACGATATCCTGGTCGAGGACGCGGAAACCGACACCCTGCAGTCGCTGGCTGAGTGGCGCCGGAATATCAGGCGCGTCGAATTGAAGTCCAACTGACTTCGAATTGATCCGTCGCAAACCTGCTGCGCGGTGACGCGCTTATCGTAACAGCGCCGCTGGCCGCGAGGTGCTGCCGCATGCGAGTGCGACAGTGCCACTCCTCCCCCGGCCGGCGGCTCCCTACTTCTTCCACTCCGCCAGGTAATGCTGTGGCGTCCTTCCCAGCAGGCGCCTGAACATGCTCGTGAACGCGCTCGGGCTGGCATAGCCCAGCGTGCGCGCCACCGCCCCCACGCTTTCACCACGCGCCAGCATCTCGAAGGCATGTGCCAGGTGCACCTGCTGCACCCACTGGCGGTAATGCAGCCCGGTCTCCTTCGGGAACAGGCGGATCAGCGTGCGTGCGCTGGCGCCGGCATCCAGGGCCAGGTCGTCCAGCCGGCGCGGGCTGCCGGGCCGCGCCATGATCTCCGTGCACAGCGCCTGCAAGCGGCGGTCGCGCGGCCAGGGCACGGCGATCGGCACCGTCTCCATCGCTGCGAGTTCCGACAGGATCAGGCGCGCCAGGTCGGCGCCGCGGCCGTCCGGCGGATAGTCGACCGGCTCCGCCGCCAGCGCCAGGATCAGCTCGCGCAGCAGCGGGCTCACTTCCAGCACCTTGCAATCCTCGCTCATGGCGCCGGCCGCCTGCGCGTCGATGTAGAGGGCGCGCATGTTGACCTGGCTGAGCATGGTCACCTCATGCAGCACGCCGGGCGCGATCAATAGCGCGCGGCGCGGCGGGATGATCCAGACGCCGGCATCGGTCCGCACGCGCATGACGCCATCGCTGGCGTACAACAGCTGCACCCAGGGATGGCTGTGGGCTTCGATCGTGTGCCCGTGGCTGGCATCGTTGCGCACCGCGGTCACGCTGCGCGGCAGAGCGTCGAAGCGCTGGCGGTAGTCGGGAGAAAGTGTGAGTGTCACTTGGGCGACGATAAATGGAATATGCGTTCGGATTGCCCATATTACACTTCCTGCCATGAGTACATCTACCGCCACCCCCATCAAAGCCGCGCAATCCGGCACCGTTCTGCAGATCCTGTTCTCGGTCGCCTTCGTCCACCTGCTCAACGACTGCGTACAGGCCGCGCTGCCGGCGATCTACCCGCTGCTCAAGCAGGAGTTCGCGCTCAGCTTCGCGCAGGTGGGTTTGATCACCCTTACCTTCCAGTGCACGGCTTCGCTGCTGCAGCCCTGGATCGGCCTGTACACGGACAAGCACCCGATTCCCTTCCTGCTGCCGATGGGGATGTGCATGACCCTGCTGGGCGTGGCGCTGCTGTCGATGGCGGGCAGCTTCGGCATGCTGCTGCTGGGCGCCGGCATGATCGGCGTCGGCTCCTCGACCTTCCACCCGGAGGCGTCGCGCGTGGCGCGCCTGGCCTCGGGCGGCCGCTTCGGCTTCGCGCAGTCGCTGTTCCAGGTCGGCGGCAATCTCGGCTCGGCGCTTGGCCCGCTGCTGGCGGCGGCGATCCTGGTCGGCCGCGGCCATGGCAAGTTTGCCTGGTGCGCGATCCTGGTGGTGCTGGCGGTACTGGTGCTGGTGGGCGTGAGCCGCTGGTACGGCAGCCACTTGAAGAGCATGACGAAGAAGGCGGCCGTGCACGCCGGCCCGCCGCTGCCGCGCAAGCGCGTGATCCAGGCGCTTGCGGTGCTGGCGATGCTGGTGTTCTCGAAGTACATCTACATGGCCAGCCTGTCGAGCTACTACACCTTCTTCCTCATTGAAAAATTCCACGTCCCGGTCGGCACCGCGCAGATGTATCTGTTCCTGTTCCTGGCCTCGGTTGCTGTCGGCACCTTCGCCGGCGGCCCGATCGGCGACCGCATCGGCCGCAAGCGCGTGATCT
Organism: Telluria sp. GW821-FHT07G12; assembly: GCF_059418525.1. NCBI lineage: Bacteria > Pseudomonadati > Pseudomonadota > Betaproteobacteria > Burkholderiales > Oxalobacteraceae > Telluria > Telluria sp. GW821-FHT07G12. Next base: position 952,088 of record NZ_JBWKQA010000001.1, read on the forward strand.
GGGCCTCGATCCTGGGCGCGGCGCCGTTCACGCTGGCCCTGCCCTACGCCAGCCTGGGCTGGACCGCGGTGCTGTCGGTGGTGATCGGCCTGGTGATGTCCTCGGCCTTCTCGGCCATCGTGGTGTTCGCCCAGGAGCTGGTGCCGGGCAAGGTCGGCATGATCGCCGGGATCTTCTTCGGCCTGATGTTCGGCGTCAGCGGCATCGGCGCCGCCGCCATGGGGCATATCGCGGACGTGGCCGGCATCGAGCAGGTCTACCGCATCGCCTCCTTCCTGCCGCTGCTGGGCATCCTGGCGGCGCTGCTGCCGAAGATGGACAAAGCGGCAGCTTGAGCGCCTGTCCCGGCAGGCCTATCGGTTAGACTTGCGGTGTGAACCGAAAAACGATCCTCGTGGCGGGAGCTGTCGCCGCTATCCTGGCCGCCGCTGCGGCACTTTATGTTGTCTTCGACGCGCGCGATGCGGCCACGCCGGGCCGCCCGGTCTGGTTGTCGGCCGAGGCGCCGACGCGGCCCGGCTGGACCGCTCGCGTGACGGTGCTGGCGGGCGACGGCCTAGCCGGCGTCCTCGACGGCGCGGGGCTTGCGAGCCGCTTCAGCGACCCATTCGGGGCGGTCGCCGATGCCCACGGCAACCTCTTCATGGCCGAGGGCGGCGCCGGCAACCGCATCCGCCGCATCGGGCCCGACGGCCTGGTTGCCAGCGTCGCCGGCGGCCGCGCCGGCTTTGCGGACGGCCCCGCAGCGACGGCCGCCTTCGACACGCCGTCCGCGCTGGCCATCGACCGCCTGGGCAACCTCTACGTGGCGGATACCGGCAACAACGCGATCCGCAAGCTGGCGCCCGGCGGCAGCGTCAGTACGCTCGCAGGCGGCGGCGAACCCGGATACCTGGACGGCATCGGCCGTGCCGCCCGCTTCAACGGGCCGGTCGGCGTGGCCGTCGACCGCCAGGGCAACGTGTACGTCGCCGACACCTACAATGACCGCATCCGCCGCATCGGCAAGGACGGCGCCGTGACGACCGTGGCCGGCAGCGGCGCGCCCGGCAGCCTGGACGGCCTCGGCACAGCGGCGCAATTCGACACGCCGAGCGCCATCGCGGTGGACAAGGACGGCGTGCTGTTCGTCGCCGATACCGGCAACGATGCGATCCGGCGCATCGACAGAACCGGCGCCGTGACGACGCTCGCGCCGCCTCCCGCGGACGAGCCGCGCGCGCTGCTGCGGCGCCCGGTGGCGCTGGCGCTGACCCATGACGGCTGGCTGTACATCGGCGGCGCGGGCGGGCGCATCTTCCAGCGCAGCCCCGACGGTCAGTACCGCACGATCGCGGACGCCGACCGCCCCCGGGACGCGGGCCAAGGCGGCGACGGCAGCGTGCGCCTGTACGCACCGCGCGGCATCGCGGTAAGGCGCGACGGTTCGCTGGCGGTGGCCGATGGCGAGGCGCTGCAGGTGTTCGCACTGGCGCCGCCCCGGCCCGGCGCGCCGGCAAGGAAGGCCATACCTGCGCCGGCCATGGCATCGGCGGCGGCACCGGCGGCGCCGATGCCCTGGCCGGTGGCCCCGCAGATGGCGCCGCACGAAGTGGTCGGCGTGATGGGCGAGGTGCGCGGCAGCTACGGCGGCGACAGCCGCGACCACTTCCATGCGGGCCTGGACATCCGCGCCGACATCGGCACGCGCGTGCTGGCAATCCAGCCGTCGACGGTCAGCGATCCTTATCCGAACTGGGCCTTCGGCGAACTCGGCGAAGGCATGAGCCTCGGCCCGCTGTCCTACATCCACATGCGCGTCGGCCGCGACGCTGCCGGCAAGGCGCTCGATCCGCGCTTCCAGCTGCTGGCGGACGCGCGCGGCCGCGTGACGCGCGTGCGCGTGCGGCGCGGCGCCCGCTTCGCCGTCGGCGACGCGCTCGGCACGATCAATCCGATGGCGCACGTGCACCTGGAGTACCACCCGGACGGCGCCGTGATCAATCCCCTGACCCTGCCCTTCCCCGGCCTGCGCGACACGGTGCCGCCGCGTATCCGCAGCATTGCCCTGTACGACGCCGGCGGCCGGCGCCTGCCGGCGAAAAAAGGCCAGCGCCTGCGCGTCGCGCGTTCGCTCGGCCAGGTGGCGATCGTTGCCGACGTCTTCGACCAGATGGACGGCAACCTGGCGCGGCGCCGCCTCGGCGTGTACAAGCTGGGCTACCAGCTGCTGCATGCTGACGGCAGCCCGGTTGCGGGCTTCGAAACCCCGCGCATTACCCAGGTCTACGACCGGCTGCCGCGCGAGCATGACGCGGTGAAGCTGGCGTATGCCGACAGCAGCGGCATCACGGTGTACGGCAGCAAGGCGACGCGCTTTGCCTATGCGGTGAATAATACGCTGCAGGGTGGCATGGCCCTGCCCGGCAGCTGGCAGGTGGACAGCCTGGTGCCGGGCGACTACCTGCTGCGCATCCATGCCGCTGACTACGCCGGGCAGGTGGCGCTGGAAGGACGCGACCTGGCAATCACGGTCGAGTAAGGCGCGGGCTGAAAAGCATGTTCCGAGGAACTGCCAATCGCTATCGATATCTAACGCAGACGGGGTCAGGCGAAGCGACGCGCCTGGCCGAGCAGAACACAGCCGGAGGCACCGTGGCCTATCGAGTCCTCATCATTTCCCCCAGTGCGGACGATACCCGCAGGCTCGAACAGGCCCTGGGCACCGCCCACGACGGCCCCTTCGATGTGGAAACCGCATCGACCTTGACGGACGGCGTGCGCCGCATCGGCCAGGGGGGCATCGATGCGATCCTGGTCGATTTGATGCTGCCGGACAGCCAGGGTCTGGCTTCCTTCGACCATTTATACCTGGCGGCGCGCCATACGCCCATCCTCACGCTGTGCGAGCTGGACGATGAGGGCAACGCCAAGGAAGCGGTCCGGCGCGGGGCGCAAGGCTGGCTGTCGAAGGGTTATTTCGACAACTACCTCGTCCCCCAGTCCCTGCGCAACATAATTGAACGCATGAAGGTGGAGCAAGGCCTGTACGTCGTCCAGGCACGTGCGGAAATCACGCTCAACTCGATCGGCGATGCCGTCATTTCGGCAGACCTGGACGGCCGCGTGGATTATCTGAACATCGCGGCCGAACTGATCACCGGATGGCCGCGCCAGGAAGCACGCGGACGGCCCATTGCGGAAGTACTCAATATCGTCGACGGCACCACCGGGAAGCTGGTGATCAATCCTGTCGAATACGTCCTGCAAAGCGACCGGTCCCTGGATATGACCAGTGAGGTCGTCCTGATCGGGCGCGACGGCAAGCACTTTCCGATCGAAGACTCGGCAGCGCCGATTCACGATTGGGATGGACGGCTGGTGGGTGCCGTGATGGTGTTCCGCGACATCTCCGCCACCGTGGCCCTGACATCGAAAATGCGGCACCAGGCGCATCACGACTTTCTTACCAACCTGCCCAACCGCGTCCTCCTGAACGATCGGATCGCCCAGTCCATTTCGCTGGCCAGGCGCAGCGGCAATTACCCGGTGCTCCTGTTCCTCGACCTGGACAAATTCAAGCACATCAACGACTCGCTGGGCCATGCCGTCGGCGACCACCTGCTGCAAAGCGTCTCGGCCCGCTTGCTCACCTGCGTGCGCAGCTCCGACACGGTCAGCCGCCATGGCGGCGACGAATTCGTGATCCTGCTGGCCGACGAACGGCGGCCGGAAGATGCCATGCTGACCGCCGAAAAAATCCTGCTTGCGCTGTCGACGCCCTTCCTGGTCGACGGGCAGGAACTGCATACTTCGACCAGTATCGGCATCAGCGTCTTCCCGGCCGATGGTACGGATGCCGCCACCTTGATCAAGAACGCTGACACGGCGATGTACCATGCCAAGGAACGCGGACGCAATAATTTCCAGTTCTTCCGCCACGACATGAACACGCGTGCCATGGAGCGCCAACTGGTCGAAAGCAATCTGCGGCGGGCGCTCGAAAGCCGCGAATTCGTGCTGCATTACCAGCCCAAGGTCGATCTGGAAAGCGGGCGCATCAGCGGCGTCGAAGCCCTGCTGCGCTGGCAGCATCCGGAATGGGGACTGGTCCTGCCGGAGCGCTTCATTTCGATTGCCGAGGAATGCGGCCTGATCATTCCGATCGGGCGCTGGGTATTGCGCGAAGCCTGTACGCAGACGGTGCGCTGGCGCGCGGCCGGCATTTCGCCGGTGTCGATCGCCGTCAACGTATCGGCCCTCGAATTCCGCCATCGTGAATTTTTCGACCACTTGCTGGCGGTATTCCAGGAAACCGGCGCAGACCCGATGTGCCTGCAACTCGAGCTGACCGAAAGCGTCCTGATGCGCGATGTGGCCGCCAGTGCCGGCCTGCTGGCAAAACTCAAGGCCATGGGCGTGCAGATCGCCGTCGACGATTTCGGCACCGGCTACTCCAGCCTGAGCTACCTGAACCAGTTTCCCATCGATGTACTCAAGATCGACCAGTCATTCGTCAGGGCGATCGACGCCGGCGCCGGGAGCAACGGGGCGATAGTCGGCGCCGTGATCAGCATGGGCAAGAACCTGCAGCAGCGTGTCATCGCCGAAGGCGTGGAGGAAGAGTCGCAGCTTGTCTTTCTCAAGGCCCATGAATGCAACGAAGCCCAGGGCTACTGGTTCAGCCACCCGGTCAACGCGGTCCAGATGCAGGCCATGCTGGGTGCCGGCGTCTGCACTTGACCGCCCGCCCTCGAAATAAGGTTCACCCTGTCTGGATTCGGCGTATGCTCAAGATGTTCGAGCGCCGACCTGCACGGCCATTTGCCGGCACGGCGCAAACGGCACAGGGCACCGTGCAAACTCGCCGCCGGAGTCGACGGTCCCTGCCTGGAACGACGACGTCGGGAGGACATCATGCGTCACACTTTGAAAGCAGTTTTCGATTACCGAAGCGATGCCCAGCATGTGCTGGATGAATTGCTGGCTTCGGGCTATTCGGGCGCCGACACGGCGCTGTCGGCTCCGGAAGGGCTGGGCGCCTCGGTCCGGCAAACCCTGGCGCGGCTGTTCGCCCGTCCGCAGCCGGGCCAGCCGGAGGGCCACGGCGCCTTCATGCGCGGCCGTCACGTCGTCACGCTGATGGCGGCATCCGATCCGGACGCCGAACGGGCCATCGGCATCATCGAACGCTTCGCCCCGGTTGGTGTCGAGGACCACCTGGACGAATCCGGCCAGGACGATGCCGGTACGGACATGCAGGCCCCCTTAGGGAAGCCCGGCGGCCTGCACCCAGCCTACCCGCCCGGCACCGCGCCTGGCGCCCTGCAGCATCGGCCGCACGACGACAGCCGCTACTTCGGCATCCAACGCATCGACTCGCCGCCCATCGGCAACACCTTCGAGGAGTCGATGGGGACGATTGGTCGTTGGGATTTTGCTGAAGAGGACAGGTATCCGGTCCGGATGGACGCCTATGGCGGTACCTCGCCGGACATCGACAATGACGAATACTTCCGTACCCACTGGAACGCCAGGTACGAGAACGATCCCGGCGATGGTCTGTATGAGGATTATTTGCCTGCCTATATGTACGGCAGCGAAGCCCGCCGCAGCGAAGCCTACCGCAACCACCACTGGGACCAGGTGGAGAACGAGCTGGCGGCGCGCTGGGAAGCGCGGCATGCCGGACAGCCAAGGCCTTGGGAACGCTTCAAGGATGCTGTACAGCATGGCTGGAACCGCATCGATCTCGACAAGGACAGCAGGCCGCACTGAGGCATGCCGCCGGCCGTCAATTTACATGAGCGCGATGCCGAAGCGCCTGACGAAAAGGGCGAACAGCGCGAAGCAGCCAGCGGTCAGGACCACGCAGATGCCGAGCGCCGGCCAGAAGCCCCAGCGCGCCAGCAGCGCCGGGAAGACCAGGAACATGGGCAAGGTCGGGACCACGTACCAGAAGGTGTACCAGGCATGATTCGCCAGCTTGGCCGCCGGCTGCTTTTCCACGTGCAGCCAGATCAGGGTCAGCACGGTCACCATCGGCAGGGCGGCAATCAGCGCGCCCAGCTTGTCGCTGCGCTTGGCGAATTCCGAGACGGCGACGACGAGGGCGGCCGTGATCAGGTATTTGGTAATTATCCAGCTCATGGCCTGCGATTATAGACGCCCAAGCGCAAAGGCCAGCACCAGGTCCGCGAAGCGTCCGAAGGGCGCATGCAGCAGACGGGGCAGGCTCCACCTCCCCTGCACATAGACACCCTTGGCATGGCTCATCACCCTGAAGCCTTCGATCCCGTGATAGGCGCCCATGCCACTGGCGCCAACGCCGCCGAAGGGCAGGTCGTCCTGCGCCACGTGCATGAGCGTATTGTTGATGCCGACATTGCCTGAGGTGGTGCGCGCGAGCAGCAGGCGGCGGTCGGCGCCGTCCGGCCCAAAGTAATACAGGGCAAGTGGACGTGGCCTCGCATTCACGTACCCGATGACTTCCACAACCTCGCGGTAGACCAGCACCGGCAGGATGGGACCGAAAATCTCTTCCTGCATCAGCGCCATGTCGTCGCTCACATCGACGACCAGGACCGGCGCGAACGTGCGGGTGCGCTTCGCTGCATGCCCGGGATGCCTGCCCGCTTCGATCACCCGCGCACCCTTGGCCAGCGCATCCGCCAACAGTCCGCTCAGGCGCTCATGATGCCGCTCGCTGATGATGGACGTGTAGTCCGGATCGGTCGGCCCGCCGGGATAGAAGGCCGCGACCGTCTCCTTGTAGAGGGATATGAAGCGCTCCAGGTCGTCCTCGTGCACGAAGGCGTAATCCGGGGCCACACAGGTTTGTCCCGCATTCGACAGTTTGCCGTACACGAGGCTTTTCATGGTCCGCGCATCGGCATGGCCGCGCGCGACGATCGCCGGACTCTTGCCGCCCAATTCCAGGGTGAGCGGCACCAGGTTCTCGCTGGCGGCCTTCATCACCTTGCGTCCGACCGCGGTACTTCCAGTGAACAGCAGATGGTCGAAGGCCAGCGCACTGAATGCCGCGCCGGTTTCCACGCCGCCCAGCACCACCGCCACTTCCTCCGCCGCGAAGGCGCCGGCCAGCATGCGCCGGATCGTTTCGCTGGTGCGCGGCGTGAGCTCGGAAGGCTTGATCATCGCCCGGTTCCCGGCTGCGAAGGCCGTTGCAAGCGGAATGATCGTCAGGGAAAACGGATAATTCCAGGGCGCCATAATGCCGACCACACCCAACGGCTGGTATTCGACATAGGCGCGTCCCGTCCGATAAGACAGGCCGACGTGCCGCCGTTCGCGCTGCATGAAGCGGCGCAGATTGCGCGTCAGGTAGTCGATCGCCTGCACGGTCCCCATCAGTTCCATGATGCCGGTTTCGTAGCGGGAGCGCTTGCCGAAATCCGCGCCGATCGCGCTCTCCAGTTCCGCACGATGCTCGAGCACGGCCGCACGAAGCCGCTTCAAGCGGTCCTTGCGTTCCTTCAAGCCTGGCGCGCCATCGTCGAGGAAGGCTTTGCGCTGCCGCTGCAGCATCATGGCCATTTGTTCCTTGCAGGGCATATCGAATGAAGTCATTGCCGGTATCCTGTATCGGGTCAGACGGAAGCCTGGCGGCTCATCCAGCGGCGGTAACGCCGGGTCTTGATCGCCGTGTCGAGCTGCTGCTCGATGAAGGCGAAGACGGGCATGACGCCCGGATTGGGCTTCCTGCCGCTGCTGAGCCTGCGCAACTGATGCTTGACCATCGACATGTAAGCGATCGACGCCAGCACCTTGTTTTTCCAGCCGATCGCACGCAGCACGGGCGCACTGGCTTTCCCCGATTTCCATTCTTTCGGCAGTCCGGGATTCAAGGCCAGTGCCGTGCCGATGCCGACGACGTCGATACCGCCAGCCAGCACCTGCTCGGCAACGGGCAGGCGGCGAATGCCGCCGGTGACCATGATGGGCATGCTCGCGACGGAAGCGATGTCCTGCGCGAATTCGAGAAAATACGCTTCGCGCGCCAGCGTCCGTCCATCCCTGGTCTGGCCGTGCATGGCCGGCGCTTCGTAACTGCCGCCGGACAGTTCGAGGACGTCGATGTTCAGGTGGTTCAACATGGCCACCACATCCTTCGCATCTTCCGGGCTGAAGCCGCCGCGCTGGAAGTCCGCCGAGTTGAGCTTGACCGACACGGCAAAGCCGGCGCCGACGCGGGCCCGGACTTCGCTCACGACGTCGAGCAGGATACGGGCCCTGTTCCCGATCGTGCCGCCCCAGCGGTCGCTGCGCTTGTTGGTGATCGGCGACAGGAACTGGCTGATCAGATAACCATGCGCGGCATGGATTTGCACGCCATTGAAACCGGCTTGTTCGGCAAGCACGGCCGTGTTGACGAAGCGGCGCTTGACCTCGGCGATGTCTTCCTCGGACATCTCTTTCGGCGCAGTGAACTGCTTCGAAAACCGTCCCATGTCCATGGCAACCGCCGATGGCGCGAGCGTATCCTGCCCGAGCGATGCCGGCATCTGGCGGCCCGGATGGTTGATCTGCATCCAGATCTGCGCGCCGCGTGTACGTGCGGCGCGCGCCCATTGCTCGAAGCGCGCCATGTGTTGCGTCGACTCGAGAACGACGCCGGCAGGTCCCGTCATGGCGCGGCGATCGATCATGACATTCCCGGTGATCATGAGGCCCGCCTCGCCTTCCGCCCAAGTCTGGTAAAGGCGGATCAGCTCATCGGATGGCGCATGATCGGCATCCGCCAGGTTTTCTTCCATGGCGGCCTTGGCCAGGCGGTTGGGAAGCAGTGTGCCGTTAGGCAAAGTCAGTGCAGTGAACGGGCTCAAATCGGGCTCCTTGGTGTCGATGGATGGGATCCTAAGATTCAAGTTCGCTTTAAGGTCAACAACAAAGTTGGAAACGCCACATGGCGATTGACCTTCAAGTTGACTTCATGTGTAGAGTGGCCCCATGGACCAACACGAGAAGCATATGAAGATAGGCGAACTTGCAAAGCAGACTGGCCTGGCGCCGTCCGCGATCCGGTTTTATGAATCCAAGGGGCTGCTGAAATCGGTAGGCCGTTCGTCGAACGGCTACCGCGAATACCCGCCGGAAGCGGCCGCGATATTGAAGATCGTGATCAATGCCCAACAGACCGGCTTCACACTCGACGAAATCAAGGGAATTCTGCCGGCAAATTCCGCGGGCTGGCAGCACGATGAACTGGTCGCCACGCTTTACAGGAAACTGGGCGACATCGAATCGATGGAGCGCCGTCTTGCGGAAAACAAGGCGAATATCCTGTCCCTGATCGGTCTGATCGACGCCAAGCCGGAAGGCATGGCCTGCCAGGACAATGCCGTCCGCGTGCTGGAAACCGTTGGCCTCCGCCCCAGAAAAAAGACCCCTTGACTCTCAAGCTGGCTTGAAAGTTAGCATGCCCTGGATCGCAACTTAATCGGTTCAATCCGGCATGAGGGAAACAATGAATATCAGGACTATCGCAGCACTGGCAACATGCATTCTGGGATCGATAACGATGGACACCAGGGCGGACAACAGCATCATCGATATCGCCGGTCATCCGGTACCGGTGGTCGCGGGCGGCCTCTATGATCGCTACCGTTCCAATCCGCCATTGGAGGTGATTCGAAACGAAGCGCCCGATGTCGATCTGAGCTGGTTCAAGACCCTGAACAAGACGAAGGTGGACATCGGCTTCGAAACGTATTCGCCGAATTTCTATTACAAAGACAGCAGGATGACGGCCATCTTTACCGCCGACCTCGCGACCTTGCGCGGCTTGATCCCGGCCGGGGTCAGGGACAAGGTCCAGCCGCTCCAGGTATGGCCCGGCAGAGGCGTGATCGCCCTGACCGCGTATGCCTACCATTATTGCGACAACGATAGCTATAACGAAATTTCCCTGGCCATCGTGACGAATGCGCCCGGCTCCCGGAGTTTCGGGCCGCTGTCCCTGCTCGGCCAATCCAGGTCGAAATCCTTCTGGGCTTATGTCCTCAAATTGCCGGTGAACACGGAATTGGCAAGAGTGCGGGGCGTGGTCGGCTACAACCTGCCGAAATGGCTGACCGACATCCGCTTCAAGGAAAACGACAACACCATCACCGTTGAAATCAGCGACAAGGACACGGGAAAAGTCGACGTGGTTCTCGAAGGACGCAAGCTGTCCGATCTCTCGACCGAACCCGAGATCGTCACCAACAGTTTCACGAATGTCGACCGACAGGGAGCGCTGAATTACGGGTATGCCGTATCGCGCCAGCTGCGCCACGGCTCCACGACCGACGCCGATGCGGCGAATCTCAAACTCGGCGACGGCAGCCTGTCCACCTATATAAAATCGCTGAAACTCGGGAAGCTCCTGAAATACGAATATGTTCCCGAGTTCCAGAGTGCCTTGTATGCACCGCAGCCATTATCCAGGCTCGGGAGCCGATGACTTTCCAGTGTTTCATCCAACCAAAGGAGTATCGACCATGGAATTTGTGAAAACGAAAGACGGCGTGGATATTTTTTACAAGGATTGGGGCCCGCGGGATGCGCAGACCATCTTTTTCCATCACGGCTGGCCGCTCAGCGCGGACGACTGGGACACGCAGATGCTGTTCTTCCTGAACCAGGGTTTCCGGGTCGTCGCGCACGACCGGCGCGGGCACGGGCGCTCCAGCCAGGTATGGGACGGTCATGACATGGACCACTACGCCGACGACGTGGCGGCCGTGGTCGAGCATCTCGGCGTTCGCGGCGCCGTGCATGTCGGGCACTCGACCGGCGGCGGCGAAGTCGTCCGCTACATCGCCCGGCATGGCGAGGACCGAGTTGCCAAGGCCGTTCTCGTCAGCGCCGTGCCGCCGCTGATGCTGAAGACCGAGAACAATCCGGACGGCACGCCGAAAGAGGTCTTCGACGACTTCCAGGCGCAGCTGGCGGCGAACCGGGCGAAGTTTTACCACGACATCCCGGCCGGTCCCTTCTATGGCTACAACCGGCTGCTGACCAAGGCATCGGAACCCGTCATCCTGAACTGGTGGCGCCAGGGCATGATGGGCGGCGCCAAAGCGCATTACGACGGCATCGTCGCCTTCTCGCAGACCGACTTCACGGCCGACCTGCAGGGCATCGGCATCCCGGTCCTGGTCATTCACGGCGACGACGACCAGGTCGTGCCCTACAAGGCCTCGGGACCGCGCTCGGCCGAGCTGGTGCGAAACGGCACGCTCAAGACCTACAAGGGCGCGCCGCACGGCATTCCCACCACCCACGCCGACGAATTGAACGCCGACCTGCTGGCCTTCATACGCGGCGCATAGCCCGGCGTGTGGGCGCTCTGTTGTCATTCGTCGTATGCTCTGCCCATCCACGTTTTACACTCGAGGAAGCGATGAACGACAACACCGCCTACCGCTACGGCCAGCAAATGCATGCCAGCGACAAGTACCGCAATCGTTCGTGGGACGAAGTCGAAACGGATCTGAAGAGGGACTGGGAAAGCGGCGGCGCCGGGGCTTCGTCCTGGGAGGCGTCCAGGATCGATGTGCGCCAGGGCTGGGACAGCGTCGCGCCGGACATCACCGCCGACACCTACTACCGTACGCACTGGAATGCGCGTTATTCGAACGAAGCCGGCAATGGCGACTACGACGAACATGCGCCGGCCTACCTCTTCGGCGACGAAGCACGCCGCCTCGAAAAATACCGTAGCCACGATTGGGACGCAGCCGAGCCGCACTTGAAATCGGACTGGGAAGCGCGGCACCCGGGGCAGCTGTCACCTTGGGAAAGGTTCAAGGATGCGGTGAAGCACGGCTGGAACCGCGTCCATCTCGACACGGACGACCGGACTTCCTGAGCAGACGACAGGCCTCGCCGCCCGCTGTTGTCAGACAACCTGCGTTGAAGCCGCCGGCGTGAGCTGGGCGGCTTCCAGCGCTTCCTGCGCCCTGCGCAGCCGCTCCCGGCTGTTACCGAGATGCAGGCGCATCGCCGCCCGCGCCGACTCGGTATCCCCGCGCGCGATGGCATCGACGATCTGCTCGTGCTCGCGCCCCACCTGTTCCATATAGCTGACCGGATCGGCATGCGTCAGCCGCGCCGAGTTGATGCGCGCACGCGGGATGATGTTCTCGCCCAGGTGCTGCAGGATGGCGTGGAAATACTGGTTGCCGGACGCCTGGGCGATCGCCAGGTGGAAGCGCCGGTCCAGCTCGACGGTGTCATGGCCCAGGCGCGCGCCCTGCTGCAGGGCCGCCAGCGCGGCGCGTATCTCCGCCAGCTGCGCCTCGCTGCGGCGCGCCGCCGCCAGGCCGGCCGCTTCGGTCTCCAGGCCGATCCGCAATTCCAGCAGGGCGATCACGTCGCGCACCGTCATCACCGTGGCCGGGTCGATGCCCATGATGGCCGACGGCGGGGGCGGCAGCACGAAGGTGCCGATGCCGTGGCGCGTCTCGACCAGGCCGGCCGCCTGCATGCGCGAGATCGCCTCGCGCACCACGCTGCGGCTGACGCCCTGCTCCACCACGATTTCCGTTTCGGTCGGCAGTTTGTCGCCCGGCTGCAACGCGCCATCGCGGATGCGCTCACTGAGCTGCGCGACGACGAGCTCGGCCAGATTGCGATGTTTTTTGGGTGGTGTGAGCATCTCGCGCGATTGCTATTTCAGGAATGTCTGGATTATACTGGCCCGAACGTTGTAAGACATCAGACAACCTAGAACGGGCAGGAGACATCAGATGGATTCGCAAAACACCGTCACGCCACGCAGCATCCGGATGCACGACAAGGATAACGTCGCCATCGTCGGGAACGACGGCGGCCTGCCTGCCGGCACCGTCTTCCCCGACGGGCTGGTATTGAAGGACAAGGTCCCGCAGGGGCACAAGCTGGCGCTGCGGCCCATCGCGCAAGGCGAAGCCATCCTGCGCTACAACGTCACCATCGGCTACGCGCTGCGGGACATCGAGCCGGGCAGCTGGATCGAGGAATCGCTGGTCGGCATGCCGCCGGCGCGCGAGCTCGACAACCTGCCTATCGCCACCATCCGCCCCGATCCCCTGCCCCCGCTCGAGGGCTATACCTTCGAAGGCTATCGCAACCCGGACGGCTCGGTCGGCACCCGCAACATCCTCGCCATCAGCACCACGGTGCAGTGCGTGTCCGGCGTGGTCGAATTCGCCGTCAAGCGCATCAAGGACGAGCTGCTGCCCAAGTACCCGAACGTCGACGGCGTCGTCAGCATCGACCACACCTACGGCTGCGGCGTCGCCATCGAAGCGCCCGGCGCCGAGATCCCGATCCGCACCCTGCGCAACATCGCGAAAAACCCGAACTTCGGCGGCCGCGCCATGCTGGTCAGCCTGGGCTGCGAAAAGCTGCAGCCGGCGCGCCTGTTCCCGGCTGGCGCGCTGCCGATCAAGGATGTCGCGGGCCCGGACCACGTCTGCCTGCAGGACAACGCCCACGTCGGCTTCGGCTCGATGATCGAATCCATCATGGACACCGCCGAGCGCCATCTGATGGAACTGAATGCGCGCCGCCGCGAGACCTGCCCTGCCTCCGACCTGGTGGTGGGCGTGCAGTGCGGCGGCAGCGACGCCTTCTCGGGCGTGACCGCGAACCCGGCGGTCGGCTTTGCCAGCGACCTGCTGGTGCGCGCCGGCGCCGCCGTGATGTTCTCGGAAGTGACCGAGGTCCGCGACGGCATCGACCAGCTGACCGCACGCGCCGCCGACGAGGAGGTGGCCCAGGCCATGATCCGCGAGATGGCCTGGTACGACGAATACCTCAAACGCGGCGGCGTCGACCGCAGCGCCAACACCACGCCAGGGAATAAAAAAGGCGGACTGGCCAACATCGTCGAAAAGGCGATGGGCTCGATCATCAAGTCCGGCACTGCCCCCATCTCGGGCGTGCTGTCGCCGGGCCAGAAGCTGGAGCAGAAGGGCCTGATCTACGCCGCCACGCCGGCCAGCGATTTCATCTGCGGCACGCTGCAGCTGGCGGCCGGCATGAACGTCCACGTGTTCACCACCGGCCGCGGCACGCCCTACGGCCTGGCGGCGGTGCCGGTCGTGAAGGTCGCCACCCGCGACGATCTGGCGCGGCGCTGGCACGACCTCATGGACATCAACGCCGGCCGCATCGCCACCGGCGAGGCGACGATCCCGGATGTCGGCTGGGAGCTGTTCCAGTTCATCCTCGACGTCGCCAGCGGCCGCAAGAAAACCTGGGCCGAGCACTGGCGCCTGCATAACGCGCTGGCGCTGTTCAATCCGGCCCCGGTCACGTAACCCCCGCATCCCGAACGACACCGACTGCGCTTGCCTTCGAAAGGCCGGCGCGGCCGGCGCACGCCCCTACGCCAACAACAGACAGGAGACAAGCATGAAAAAGGCAGCACTGATCGTCGGCCTTGCCGGCGCGGCAGCAGCAACGGCAGCCCAGGCCCAGACCCAGGTCCAAATCTACGGCATCATGGACGCCGCCATCGTCGGCGAACATGGCGGGACCGCCAGCCCGTCCACCAAGCTGACCAGCGGCGCGGCCTCGGCCTCGCGCATCGGCTTCCGCGGCACCGAAGACCTGGGGAATGGCCTGTCCGCCTTCTTCACGCTGGAGACCGGCGCCAAGATCGACACCGGCGAGCTCGATGCCAGCAACACCATCTTCAACCGCCAGGCCTTCGTCGGCCTGAAAGGCGGCTTCGGCGAGGTGGCGCTGGGCCGCCAGTACACGCCCTGGCACCTGGCCATGGTCGCCTTCGATCCCTTCGGCACCGGCTATGCGGGCAGCTCCAAGAACCTGTTCCCCGATAACGGCAGCAACGTCCGCACCAGCAATACGATCACGTATAAATCGCCGAAGCTGAACGGCTTCGACGGCGAGCTGGCCTATGCCATGGGCGAGCAGACCAGCTTTGCGACCGGGCGCCAGTTCGGCGGCGCGGTCGGCTATGCGCAAGGGCCGCTGGCGCTGCGCCTGGCCTACAACGCCAAGAACACGGACGCCGCCGCCACCGCGACGGTGCCGGCCGTCAGCCGCACGCTGGGGCGCAACACGCTGCTGGCCGCCACCTGGCAGTTCCCCGCCTTCAAGCTGCACGCCATCTACGGCGTCGACAAGGGCTTCAACAGCGCCACCCTGGGCAACGCGAACAATCCCTACGGCGGCGTCAAGCCGACCCCGTCCACCGACGGCCGCGACGTCCTGCTCGGCCTTACTGCGCCGGTCGGCCCGGGCAAGCTGATGTTCTCGGTGATGCACAAGGACGACCGCACCGCCTTCAACCAGGACGCCACAGCCTGGGGCATCGGCTACCTGTATGAGGTGTCGAAGCGCACGGGCCTGTACGCGGCCTACGGCCATATCGATAACAGGAACGGCGCAGGCTACACTGTCGCCAACAATACAGAATCGGGTACCGGGAACAGCGGCTACAACCTCGGTATCCGACACACGTTCTAAAGGGGATACGATGTTCGAGATCAGCCAGGTACGCTGCTTCGTCGCAGTGGCGGAAGAACTGCACTTCGGGCGCGCAGCCGAGCGCCTGAACATGACCCAGCCGCCGTTGAGCCGGCAGATCCAGCTGCTCGAACATCATGTGGGCACCCGCCTGCTCGACCGCAGCAGCCGCGGCGTGCGCCTGACGGCGGCCGGCAAGGCCTTCTTTCCGGAGGCGGCGCGGATCCTGCGCATGGCCGACGAGGCCGTGGTGACGGCGCGCCGGGTCGCCAAGGGCGAGCAAGGGGCGCTGGCGATCGGCTTCACCGCCGCCTTCGGCTACGGCCTGCTGCCCGACCTGGTGCGGCGCCTGCGCGAGCGCGCGCCCGGCATCTCGCTCACCCTGAAGGAACTCGTGACCACGTCGCAGCTTGAGGGGCTGGACAGCGGCCAGCTCGACATCGGCCTGATGCGCCCGCATGCGCGCCACGGCGAGCTCGAGACCGTGCTGCTGGCCACCGAGCCGCTGATGCTGGCGATTCCCGAGCGCGAGGCCCACGACTGGCCCGAGCAGCCGCTACTTTCCTGCGTGCACGGCAAGCCCTTCCTGATGTACTCGCCCTACGAGGCGCGCTACTTCTACCAGCTGCTGAACAACTGCTTCGACGCCGCCGGCGTGGTGCCGGACGTGGTCGAGCACATCGGCCAGATCCACACCATGCTGGCATTGGTGAGCTCGGGCGTCGGCGTCGCGCTCATCCCCACCGCGGCGGCGCGCCTGCAGCTGCGCGGCGTGGTGCTGCGCACGATGCAGACCGACCCTCCGGCGCCGGTGCAGACCGTGTGCGCCTACCGCCGCGACAACGGCAATCCCATCCTCGACGTCTTCAAACACGACATCCTGCCCGCCTTCATGCCTGCGCTCGACAGCGAGCGATCCAATTCCTGAATCGATCGAATCATTCATTGGTTTGGTTGAGCATGTAGGGCGGACTACTATACCTGTCATAAGAACAGTAAATGACTAACCTTCAGGAGACACTTGTGGAACAAACACAAGCCATCAGGTCCGCAGCCGCGGCCAAAGTGCAGACCCGCACGCGCTGGATGATGCTCGCCATCCTGTTCGCCGTTACCACCATCAACTACGCCGACCGCGCCACCATCTCGATCGCCGGTCCGGAAATCAAGAAGGCGCTCGGCCTCGACGCCGTGCAGATGGGCTTCGTGTTCTCGGCCTTCGCCTGGTCCTATGTGCTGGCCCAGCTGCCGGGCGGCTGGCTGCTGGACCGCTTCGGTTCCAAGATCACCTACTTCTTCAGCATCTTCCTGTGGTCGCTGTTCACGCTGTTCACTGGCGCGGCCGGCTTCGTGACCGGCGGCGCCGCGGTCGCCCTGCTGTTCGCCTTGCGCCTGCTGGTCGGCGCCGCCGAAGCGCCCTCCTTCCCGGGCAACAGCCGCATTACCTCGGCCTGGTTCCCGACCAACGAGCGCGGGCTGGCGGCGGCCATCTTCAACTCGGCGCAGTACTTCGCCACCGTGCTGTTCGCACCGATCATGGGCTGGCTGGTGCATTCCTACGGCTGGCAGAGCGTGTTCTACGTGATGGGCAGCCTCGGCATCCTGATGGCCTTCGTCTGGCTCAAGACCATCTACGCGCCGAAAGACCATCCCTCGGTCAGCCCGAGCGAACTGAAATACATCCAGGAAGGCGGCGCCCTGGTCGACCTCGACGGCGCGCAAAAGGCGCCGGCCCAGGTCAACACCCTCGCCTGCATCAAGGAGCTGCTGGGCAACCGCATGCTGCTGGGCGTGTACATCGGCCAGTACTGCATCACCACCCTCACCTACTTCTTCCTGACCTGGTTCCCCGTCTACCTGGTGCAGGAGCGCCACATGACCATCCTGAAGGCCGGCTTCGTGGCCTCGCTGCCGGCCATCGCGGGCTTCCTCGGCGGCGTCGCCGGCGGCTGGCTGTCGGACCGCCTGGCCAAGTCCGGCCATTCGCTGTCGGTGTCGCGCAAGGTGCCGATCGTGATCGGCATGCTGATGTCGATGAGCATGATCGCCTGTAACTACATCGAGACCGACATGGTGGTGGTCGCCGTGATGTCGCTGGCCTTCTTCGGCAAGGGCGTCGGCGCGCTGGGCTGGGCGGTGGTGTCGGACACCTCGCCGAAGGAAGCCGGCGGCCTGAGTGGCGCGCTGTTCAACACCTTCGGCAACACCGCCGGTATCACGACGCCCATCGTCATCGGCTACATCGTGCAGGGCACCGGTTCCTTTGCCGGCGCGCTGGTCTACGTTGGCGCCAACGCCGCACTGGCGATCTTCTGCTACCTGTTCATCGTCGGCGACATCAAGCGCGTCAGCCTCTCGACATCCCTGATCAAGCAATAAGGAAGCACCCATGAACAACTACGTCTCCGGCGCCCCCGTCGTCACCGAACTGCGCGTCGTTCCCGTGGCCGGCCAGGACAGCATGCTGCTGAACCTGAGCGGCGCGCACGGCCCCTGGTTTACCCGCAACATCGTCCTGATCAAGGACAGCGCCGGCAACACCGGCTTGGGCGAAGTCCCGGGTGGCGAAAAGATCCGCCAGACCATCGCCGATGCCGCTCCCCTCATCGTCGGCAAGACCCTGGGCGAGTACAACAACATCCTGAATGCGATGCGCAAGACCTTCGCCGACCGCGATGCGGGCGGCCGCGGCAACCAGACCTTCGACCTGCGCACCACCATCCACGCCGTCACCGCGGTGGAGTCGGCCCTGCTCGACCTGCTGGGCCAGTTCATGAACGTGCCGGTTGCCGCCCTGCTGGGCGAAGGCATGCAGCGCGACGCCGTCGAGATGCTGGGCTACCTCTTCTACGTAGGAGACCGCAGGAAGACGCCGCTGGACTACCGCAGCGAACCGGATGCCGGCAACGCCTGGTTCCGCCTGCGTAACGAGGAAGCGCTCACGCCGGAAGCCGTGGTGCGCCTGTGCGAAGCGGCGCGCGAGCGCTACGGCTTCAACGACTTCAAGCTGAAAGGCGGCGTGCTCTCCGCCGACGAAGAGATGGAAGCGGTCAATGCCATGCACGAGCGCTTCCCGGATGCGCGCATCACCCTGGACCCGAACGGCGCCTGGTCGCTGCAGGAAGCGATCCGCGTGTGCCGCGACAAGCACG
Organism: Telluria sp. GW821-FHT07G12; assembly: GCF_059418525.1. NCBI lineage: Bacteria > Pseudomonadati > Pseudomonadota > Betaproteobacteria > Burkholderiales > Oxalobacteraceae > Telluria > Telluria sp. GW821-FHT07G12. The sequence goes on from NZ_JBWKQA010000001.1 coordinate 970,705, forward strand.
GCGTGCTGGCCTATGCCGAAGACCCCTGCGGCGCGGAGAACGGCTTCTCCGGCCGCGAAGTGATGGCCGAGTTCCGCCGCGCCACCGGCCTGCCGACCGCCACCAACATGATCGCTACCGACTGGCGCCAGATGGCCCACTCGATCCAGCTGCAGTCGGTCGACATCCCGCTGGCCGACCCGCACTTCTGGACCATGCAGGGCTCGGTGCGCGTGGCCCAGTTGTGCGAGATGTTCGGCCTGACCTGGGGCTCGCACTCGAACAACCACTTCGACATCTCGCTGGCCATGTTCACCCACGTCGGCGCGGCCGCGCCGGGCAAGGTCACCGCCATCGACACCCACTGGATCTGGCAGGACGGCCAGCGCCTCACGAAGGATCCGCTGAAGATCGAAGGCGGCATGATCCGCATTCCTTCGAAGCCGGGCCTGGGCATCGAGATCGATGAAGCGGAGCTGGAGAAGGCCCACCAGGCCTACAGGAACATGGGCCTGGGCGCGCGCGACGATGCCGCCGCCATGCAGTTCCTGGTCCCGAACTGGACCTTCGATAACAAGCGCCCCTGCCTGGTGCGATAAACAAGACGAGTGGAGACAAGAATGAGCTACAAGGAGAAAGAAATGCGCCCCTACAGCGGCATCCCCAACCGCTTCAAACAGGACCTGCGCGCCGGCAAAGTGCAGATCGGCTGCTGGTCCTCGCTGGCCAACCCCTTCACCACCGAGATCCTGGGCCTCGCCGGCTTCGACTGGCTGCTGCTGGACGGCGAACATTCGCCGAATGACCTGAACGGCTTCATCTTCCAGCTGATGGCGCTGAAGGACAGCCCGAGCGCGCCGGTGGTGCGTCCGCAGTCGAACGACACTGTGCAGATCAAGCGCCTGCTCGACGCCGGCTTCTACAACTTCCTGGTCCCCTTCGTCGAGACCGCGGAAGAAGCGGCGAGCGCCGTCGCCGCCACCCGCTACGCGCCGGAAGGCGTGCGCGGCGTGTCGGTGTCGATGCGCGGCAACCGCTTCGGCACCATCGCCGACTACCACAAGATCAGCAACCAGCACATCACGGTGGCGCTGCAGATCGAGAGCCGCCAGGCGGTCGCCAACATCGAGGCCATCTGCGCGGTGGACGGCGTCGACTGCGTCTTCATCGGCCCCTCGGACCTGGCGGCCGGCTACGGCTACCTGGGCAACGCGAATCACCCGGAAGTGCAGGAAGCCATGCAGCAGGTGTTCGCCGCCGCCAAGGCTGCCGGCGTGCCGGTCGGGATCCTGGCGCCGGTCGAAGCCGACGCGCGCCGCTACATCGAGATGGGCGCGACCATGGTGGCCGTGGGCAGCGACCAGGGCCTGTTCCGCGCCGCCACCCAGGCGCTGCGCGACAAGTACGCATTCTGAAAATACGAAGTTAGGAGATACGACAATGAGCAAAATCGGATTCATCGGCCTCGGCATCATGGGCACCCCGATGGCGGGCCACCTGATCAAGGCCGGCCACGAAGTCTTCCTGTACACCCACGGCAGCGTGCCGGCCGAACTGGTCGACGCCGGCGGCAAGGCCTGCGGCTCGAGCAAGGAAGTCGCGCAGAACGCCGACGTGATCATCACCATGGTGCCGGATACCCCGCACGTGGCTTCCGCTTTGTTCGACGAGAATGGCGTGGCCGCCGGTCTCACGCCGGGCAAGGTGGTGGTCGACATGAGCTCGATCTCGCCGGTCGAGACCAAGGCATTCGCCGAGCGCATCAAGGCCCTGGGCTGCGAATACGTTGACGCCCCGGTGTCCGGCGGCGAAGTCGGCGCCAAGGCGGCCAGCCTCACCATCATGGTGGGCGGCTCGGAAGCGGCTTTCGACCGCGTCAAGCCGCTGTTCGAACTGATGGGCAAGAACATCACCCTGGTGGGCGAAAACGGCGCCGGCCAGACCTGCAAGGTGGCCAACCAGATCATCGTCGCGCTGAACATCGAAGCGGTGGGCGAAGCCCTGCTGTTCGCATCGAAGATGGGCGCCGATCCGGCCAAGGTGCGCCAGGCGCTGATGGGCGGCTTTGCGGCCTCGCGTATCCTGGAGGTGCACGGCGAGCGCATGGTCAAGCGCACCTTCGACCCGGGCTTCCGCATCGAGCTGCACCAGAAGGACTTGAACCTGGCGCTGTCGAGCGCGCGCGCGGTTGGCGTCTCGCTGCCGAACACCGCCACCGCCCAGGAACTGTTCAACAGCTGCGCGGCCCATGGCGGCAAAGGCTGGGACCACTCGGCGATGGTACGCGCGCTGGAAAAGATGGCAAACTTCGAAATCGGCCAAGGTCAAGCTTAAACCCGCGGCCTGAATTTTCCGGAGATTTTATGCAAGCCAGTCCACGCGAGCTGTTGGTGAAGATGTTCGAGGCGGCCATCGAGTCCGCCCAGCCCGAGCATTGCATACCCAGGCACCTTCCCGAGCCCGGCAAAGGCAGGACCATCGTGATCGGGGCCGGCAAGGCCTCGGCCGCGATGGCGCAGGCGCTGGAAAAGAACTGGACCGGGCCGCTGTCCGGCCTGGTCGTCACGCGTTACGGCTATGCTGTGCCTTGCGAGCGCATCGAGATCGCCGAGGCGGCACACCCGGTGCCGGACCAGGCCGGCCTGGACGCGGCAAAGCGCATCATGGATCTGGTGAGCGGCCTGTCTGCCGACGACACCGTGATCTGCCTGATCTCGGGCGGCGGCTCCTCGCTGCTGCCTCTGCCCCTGGGTGGGATTACGCTGGAAGACAAGCAGGCCGTGAACCGCGCCCTGCTCGCTTCCGGCGCCACCATCGGCGAAATGAACACCGTGCGCCGCCATCTCTCGGCGATCAAGGGCGGCCGTCTTGCTGCCGCCTGCCATCCGGCGCGCGTGGTCACGCTTCTCATATCCGACGTGCCGGGCGACCAGCCCTGCGACATCGCTTCCGGCCCGACGGTCGGCGACCCGACCACCTGCGCGGACGCGCTGGCAATCGTGAAACGCTACGGTATCGCCCTGCCGGCGGCCGTGCGCGAAGTGCTGGAGAGTGGGCGCGGAGAATCGGTCAAACCGGGCGATCTCAGGTTGTCACGCTGTGAAACCCGGATGATCGCGACGCCGCAGATGGCGCTGGAAGCAGCGGCTACCGTGGCGCGCGACGCTGGCATCACGCCCTACATCCTCGGCAATGCGATCGAGGGCGAGGCGCGCGACGTCGGCAAGGCGATGGCGGGCATTGCGCGCCAGGTGGCCGAGTATGGCCAGCCATTCGCGAAACCCTGCGTGATGCTGTCCGGCGGCGAGACCACCGTAACGGTGCGCGGCCAGGGCCGCGGCGGGCGCAATGTGGAGTTCCTGTTATCGCTGGGCCTGACGCTGGAAGGCCGCGCCGGCATTCATGCGCTGGCCGGGGATACCGACGGCGTCGACGGGCAGGAAGAGATCGCCGGAGCGGTGCTGGGGCCGGACACGCTGGAGCGCGCGTGGGCGCTGGGGATCAAGCCGGCCGATTCGCTGCAGAACAACGATGGGCACGGCTTCTTTGGGGCGCTGGGAGATTCGGTGGTGACCGGGCCGACGCTGACCAATGTGAATGACTTCAGGGCGGTGCTGGTCAGCTAGCCGCTCAGCCTTCGATCATGACGCTGCCTTCCGGGTCGATGCGGTTGCCGTAGGAAGCCACCCAGGCATTGAACAGGCTACGCCAGAAGCCCACGCCTGGCTCGCGGAAAGCCGGGGTATCCATGGATTGCATTTGAACGGCTGCGCTGGACTGGTTGGACATGATGCACCTTTCGAAGAATATCTGGAATGGTGACCATGTTAGATATCCGCCGATATATCGTCCAATGATATGTTCTGATGCCGGCCATCACGCACGCGAATGGCCGGCTTCTCCCCTGAATCTCAGCTATCAAGATGGGAAATGAGTGCCTGCGGCGGCGATGATGAGCGCGCATGGTGCACGTCCACCGACACCCCCACCGCCATGATGTCGATGAGGAGAAGCTGCAGCACCCGCGAGATCATCGACAGGAAGCTCGTATTGTCCTCGGCGTGATCGACCGCCAGCACCACGCTGGCGCGCTTGGCCAGCGGCGACTGGCTGCTGCTGATCGCGATGACATCGGCGCCGGCGGCGCGCGCCTTGTCGACGGCCGCCAGCAGCTCGGGCAGGCGGCCCGAATTCGAGATCGCAACCACCACGTCGCCCGGTCCCAGCAGGTCGGCCGCAAGGCTGAACAGGTGCGAATCGCCATACAGCGCGGTCGGGATGCGGAAGCGGAAGAACTTGTGCTGGCCGTCCAGCGCCACCACGCGCGCATTGCCCATCGCGTAGAACTCGATGCGGCGCGCGCGGCTCACCAGCTCGATCGCACGGTCGATCGCGCGCACGTCCAGCTGGTCGCGGAATTTCAGGATGGCCGACACGGTGTTGTCGATGACTTTCGCCGACAGGTCGTGGGTGCTGTCGCTGTGGCGCACCTGGCTGTGGCGCACCGGGATCGAGCCGGTCAGCGAGCTCGCGAACTTCAGTTTGAAGTCGGCCAGGCCCAGGAAGCCCAGCGAGCGACAGAAGCGGATCACGGTCGGCTGGCTGACGTCCGCCAGTTTCGCAATGCCGGCGATCGGCTCGTTCAGCACCAGGCGCGGCTGCTCCAGTACCAGCGTGGCAACGCGCTGCTCGGCCGGGGTCAGCTCGGTCTGCAGCTGGCGAATGCGGTCCATCAGCGTGTTGTCGCCGCTGCGGCCGCGCAGGTGCTCGGACAGGATGTTGGCGACGCCGTCGAAGGCCACGTGCGGCGTGCTGATGACATAGGTCGGAATGTCGGCGATGTAGCCCGAGAAGCGGCCCTTGGCTTCGAAGCGGGTGCGGAAAGGCGAAGTGCGGAACCACTCGCCCAGGCGCGGCACGATGCCGCCGCCGATGAAGATGCCGCCGAAGGCGCCCAGGGTCACCGCCAGGTTGGCCGCGGCGCCGCCCAGCATGCCGCAGAAGCATTCCAGCACTTCCAGGCACAGCGGGTCCTTGTCTTCCAGCGCGGCGGCGATGATGGCGGCGGAGTCGCGCGGCGGCGCATCGACGCCGTTGCGCTCGGCCAGCGCGCGATGGATGATTTCCATGCCCGGGCCGGAGATCAGGCGTTCGTTGGACACGTGAGTCCATTCGCGCCAGGCGGTCTGCAGGATCGCGAACTCGCGCTCGTCGCTGGGCGCGAAGTTGACGTGGCCGCCCTCGCTGCCGAGGGTGACGAAGCCGTCCACGGTGGGGATCCCGCCCGACACGCCCAGGCCCGTGCCCGGCCCCAGCACGCCCAGCACCGCATGCGGCACCGGCTTGCCCGGCCCTACCTGCATCAGGTCTTCCGACTTCAGGCCGGGAATCGCCATCGCGAGCGCCGTGAAATCGTTGACGATCAGGAGCGTCGTCAGGCCCAGCTCGCGCCGCACTTCGTCGGTGGAGAAGGCCCAGGGCCGGTTGGTCATGCGGACGTAGTCGCCGTCGACCGGATTGGCCAGCGCCAGCGCTGCATGGTTCAGGCGCAGGTCCTCATGTTCGGACAGATAAAAACGGAGCAGCGGGACGATGCCGTCGAACTCGTCGCACCTCAGCACCCGCACCGAGCGGTAGGCGCCGGGCGCGGTCTGCAGTGCGAAGCGCGCATGGGTCGCGCCGATGTCGGCCAGCAGGCGCGGGCCGTCGGCAAAGGCGGTGCGGGCGTGTTTGCTGTCGGTCGCCACCTGCTCCTGCATCGCTTATCCTTTTTCGGCGATGCTGCCGAACCAGCCACCGTAAGGCGGCAGTGTCACGCTGGTACCAAGCACTTCGCCTTGCAGGCCATGGCCTTCCAGCTTGGTGGCGCCGGCCGCTTCCAGCCACTCGAAGCTCAACGGCGCATTGGTCACGTTGAACACGGCCATCACCGACGGGTGGCCCGGCAGGTCGCGGCGCAGCGCCAGTGCCTGTTCCGGCACGTCGAAGAAGACGATCTCGCCGCGCGTGATCTGCGGCATGGTGCGGCGCCAGTGGATGATCTGGCGCTGGAAGTTCAGCATCGATTGCGGGTCGCGGTCCTGCACGTCTTCCGCCAGCGCCAGGTGCTCGGCCGGCACCGGCAGCCAGGGCTTGCCGGTGGTGAAGCCGCCGTTCGCATCTGAAGCATTCCACGGCATCGGCGTGCGGCAGCCGTCGCGGCCCTTGAACTCGGGCCAGAAGGTGATGCCGTAGGGGTCCTGCAGCAGTTCGTAGGGAACGTCGGCTTCCGGCAGCGCCAGCTCGTCGCCCTGGTACAGGCAGGGCGTGCCCTTCAGCGACAGCTGCATGGCCAGCACCAGCTTGGACAGCGCGGGCGTGAATTCTCCGCTGGACCAGCGCGTCGCCACGCGGATCGCATCGTGGTTGCCGACCGACCAGGAAGCCCAGCCATCTTTTACACGCGCGTTGAATTCCTCGACCTGCTTGCGGATGTGGGATGCGCTGAACTGCGGCGTCAGCAGGTTGAAGCTGTAGGCCATGTGCAGCTTGTCGCCGCCCTCGGTGTACTCGGCCATCTGGGCCAGCGCATCGTCGGACGAGACTTCGCCGATCGACACCGCGCCGAATTCGTTCAGCAGCGCGCGCACCTTCTGCAGGAAGGCGATGTTTTCCGGCTGGGTCTTGTCATAGATGTGGGCCTGCATGCCGTAGGGGTTCACGTCCGTGACGGTCGAGGTGTCGCGCACCAGGGCCGGCGGATTGCTGCGCAGCTGCCGGTCGTGGAAGTGGAAGACGCAGGCGTCCATGCGCACGCCGTCGACGCCGCGCTCGAGCCAGAAACGCAGCGCATCGAGGTGGGCCTGCTGCACTTCCGGATTGTGGAAGTTGAGCTGCGGCTGGCTGACCAGGAAGTTGTGCATGTAGTACTGCTTGCGGCGCGTGTCCCACTGCCACGCCGAGCCGCCGAACACCGACAGCCAGTTGTTCGGCGGGTTGCCGTCCGCGAGCGGCTCGGACCACACGTACCAGTCGCTCTTCGGATTGTCGCGGCTCGAACGGCTCTCGATGAACCATGGGTGTGCATCGGCAGTGTGCGACATGACCTGGTCGATCATGATCTTCAGGCCGACGCTATGCGCCTTGGCGATCAGGGCGTCGAAGTCGGCCAGGCTGCCGAAGAGCGGATCGACGTCGCAGTAATCGGAGATGTCGTAGCCGAAGTCCTTCTGCGGCGACTTGAAGAAGGGGGACAGCCAGACGATGTCCACGCCCAGGCTGGCGATGTAATCGAGCTTGGCGGTGATGCCCGGCAGGTCGCCGACGCCGTCGCCATTCGTGTCGAGATAGCTGCGCGGATAGACCTGGTAAATGATGGCTTCTTTCCACCACGGATTCTGAGCGTCGGAAGGGTTCTTCATGATGATGTCCGATTAGTAAATTTTTACGCAATATACAGCATCAATACTGCGATGACAATCAGGGCCGGAACAGGAATTTATCGTAAATATCCTTTCAAATCATTACCTTATGAATTTCATGACTGAAGAATAATTGGCGGTGTAGTAGTCAAACTACAGATTCGATGTTAGGGTGGCGAACTTGCCAAAGAAGTTCTTGTTGCCAAGCTCGGCTGGCTTGCATAGCATCGCGGGCACAGCTGTACAACAAGCACGAGAGAGACCCCGATGACCAAGAACCCAGCGCCGGCCCGAACCGGCCGCATGCCGCGCCAAATCCCCTTCATCATCGCCAACGAAGGCTGCGAGCGTTTCAGCTTTTACGGCATGCGCAACATCCTGACGCCCTTCCTGATCTCCTCGCTGCTGCTGTTCCTGCCCGAGTCCGAGCGCGCCGGCGAGGCGAAGCACGTATTCCACACCTTCGTCATCGGCGTCTACTTCTTCCCGCTGCTGGGCGGCTGGCTGGCCGACCGCTTCTTCGGCAAGTACAACACCGTGTTCTGGCTCAGCCTCGTCTACTGCGCGGGCCATGCCTGCCTGGCTGCTTTTGAGAGCAATGTGCAGGGCTTCTACCTCGGCCTGTTCCTGATCGCGCTCGGCTCGGGCGGCATCAAGCCCCTGGTCGCTTCCTTCGTCGGCGACCAGTTCGACCACACCAACAAGGACAAGGCCAAGGTGGTGTTCGACGCCTTCTACTGGATCATCAACTTCGGCTCCTTCTTCGCCTCGCTGCTGATGCCGATCTTCCTGCGCGATTACGGCGCCGCGGTGGCCTTCGGCATCCCGGGCATCCTGATGTTCATCGCCACCCTGGTGTTCTGGAGCGGCCGCAAGAAGTACGTGCACGTGCCGCCGAGCGCCGCCAATCCGCACTCCTTCCTCAACGTGGCGAAAAGCGCCCTGCTGGCCAAGCGCGAGGGCGAAGGCCGTCCGGGCCTTGCGGTGGCCAGCGTCGGCGCGCTGGGCGCGGTGGTCTCGCTGGCCATGACGCCGAGCTGGGGCTTCGTGATCGCCGCCTGCACGGCGCTGGTGCTGCTGCTGGCCTTCGGCGGCATCGGCGTGTCCATGCAGCTGGAGCGTGCGCGCGGCCTGCATCCGGAAGATGCCGTCGACGGCGTGCGCGGCGTGCTGCGCGTACTGATCGTGTTCGCGCTGGTGACGCCCTTCTGGTCCCTGTTCGACCAGAAGGCTTCGACCTGGATCGTGCAGGCCAATTCGATGCTGCGCCCCACCCTGTCCCTGTTCGGCAGCGAGTTCCGCTTCGAGCCGGCGCAGATGCAGGCCCTGAATCCGCTGCTGGTGATGCTGCTCATCCCCTTCAATAACTTCGCCATCTTCCCGCTGCTGCGCAAACTCGGCTGGGAGCCCACCGCCCTGCGCCGCATGACCGCCGGGATCGCGCTGTCCGCCCTGTCCTGGGTCGCGATCGGCAGCATCCAGGTGGCGATGGATGGCGGCACGCCGGTCTCGATGGCCTGGCAGATCCTGCCCTACGCCCTGCTGACCATGGGCGAGGTGCTGGTCTCGGCCAGCGGCCTCGAATTCGCCTACAGCCAGGCGCCTGCGTCGATGAAGGGCGTGATCATGGCCTTCTGGTACCTGGCCGTGACGGTGGGCAGCCTGTGGGTGCTGATCGTGAACGCCAGCGTCAAGAACGAAGCGGTGCTCGGCCATATCGCCAACACCGGCCTGGGCGTGATGGCCTTCCAGATGTACTTCTTCGCGGCCTTCGCCTTTATCGCGGCCTTGGTATTCGGCTGGTACGCCACCCGCTACCGCATGGTAAATAACTATCGGTCCGACCTGACCGCCTGATTTTTTGAAACTAGCTATTCGATGACAAGAACCACGACCACTGCCGGCTTGCTGGCCCTGCTGGCATCCGCCGGCGCCCACGCCGCCATCACACCTGAAGCCTGCGACAGCAAGTCCTTCCAGATTGTGCTGAATCCTTCGGCCGCCAGCTTCGACGCGCGCGCCGTCTGGCTCGACCGCCGCCTGCTCGCCTTCCCCGGCGCCGCCGCGGATGGCGTGTTCAAGCTTTACCACTCCCCAGCCGGCTCAATCGCCGCACCGGTGGGCGGCAAGGTCACCGGCAGCATGGGCGCGCTGAGCCTCGCCACCTTCACGGGCAGCGTGCCGCAGGCGCTGGCGGAACGCTTCAAGTGGGTAGCCGCAGGTCCGGTGCTGCAGCTGAACGATGCCGACGCCGCAAAGATGAGCGAGCTGCACCGCCAACAGCTGGTGCTGGTGCAGGAAGATGCGCAAGGCATCGTGCGCGCGGCCACGCGCGTGCAGGTGGCGGGCGCGCTGGACGACCTGTATGCGGCGGCCGCCAATCTCGACAAGCTGGGCGTGGACATCGCCGACAAGCGCACCGGCTTTACGGTCTGGGCGCCGACCGCCCAGCAGGCCGCAGTGTGCATCTACAACACCGGCACCGCCACGGCGCGCGCGGTCTACCAGATGCGCTTCGATCCGGCCACCGGCGCCTGGAGCGCGCAGGTGCCGGGCGACCTGAGCGGCAAGTACTATAAATATGCGGTCGACGTGCCGGTCGACGGCGCTGGCATCGTGCGCAACCTGGTCACCGATCCCTACTCCGTCAGCCTGACCGCGGATTCGAAGCGCAGCTACATCGCGCGCCTGGATGCGCCGAAGCTGAAGCCCGCGGGCTGGGATGCGGCGCCGGCTCCGCAGACGGTCAGGACCCCGACCGACATGGTGGTCTACGAGCTGCACGTGCGTGACTTCTCGATCAACGACAGCAGCGTGCCCGAACACCTGCGCGGCAAGTACGCGGCCTTCATGCGCGCCGAGTCGAACGGCATGCGCCACCTGGCGGCGCTGGCCAAGAGTGGCCTGACCGACGTCCACCTGCTGCCCGTGTACGACCTCGGCAGCGTGCCGGAAGTGGGCTGTGCGATGCCCAAGCCATCCGGCGCACCGGACAGCGATGCCCAGCAGGCCCTCGTGAAGAAGACGGCGGAAACCGACTGCTTCAACTGGGGCTACGACCCCTACCACTACAACGCGCCGGAAGGCAGCTACGCGACCAATCCCGCCGACGGTGCGCGCCGCGTGATCGAATTCCGCGAGATGGTCGACAGCCTGCACAAGATCGGCCTGCGCGTGGGCATGGACGTGGTGTTCAACCACACCTTCATCGCCGGCCAGAACGAAAAATCGGTGCTGGACCGCGTGGTGCCGGGTTACTACCACCGCCTGAATGCGACGGGCGGCATCGAGCGTTCGACCTGCTGCGATAACACGGCCACCGAGAACCTCATGATGGGCAAGCTGATGATCGACTCGGTGGCCCTGTGGGCGACCCAGTACAAGATCGATTCCTTCCGCTTCGACCTGATGGGCCACCAGCCGCGCGCCACGATGGAACAGCTGCAGCGGAAAGTGAATGCGGCCGCCGGCCGGCAAGTGCAGCTGCTGGGCGAAGGCTGGAACTTCGGCGAAGTCGCCAACGGCGCGCGCTTCGTGCAGGCATCCCAGCTGTCCCTGAACGGCAGCGGCATCGGCACCTTCAACGACCGCACCCGCGACGCCGTGCGCGGCGGTTCGGCCGGCGATTCCGGCGAGGCGCTGTTCGCGCGCCAGGGCTGGATCAACGGCCTGGTGTATGACCCGAACGGCCACGCCGCCAGGCACGACGAAGCCGAGCTGCTGCGCGCCGCCGACATGGTGCGCGCCGGCCTGGCCGGCTCGCTGCGCAGCTACCAGCTGCAGACCTTCGACGACAAGGTGGTGCCCCTGGAGCGCATCGACTACGGCGGCCAGCCGGCCGGCTATGCGAGCGAGCCGTCGGAGGTGGTGAACTACGTCGAGAACCACGACAACCAGACCCTGTACGACATCAACGTGTTCAAGCTGCCGGCATCGACCTCGAGCCAGGACCGCGCCCGCGTACAGGTGCTGGGCATGGCCGTCGACGCCTTCGCCCAAGGCATCGCCTACTACCACGCCGGCATCGACGTGCTGCGCTCGAAGTCTTTGGACCGCAACAGCTTCAATTCGGGCGACTGGTTCAACCGCCTCGACTGGACCTACAAGGATAACTACTTCGGCACCGGCCTGCCGCCGGCGGAGGACAACGGCAAGGACTACGCGCTGATCAAGCCCCTGCTGGCGAACGCCGCATTCAAGCCCGCGCCTGCCGACATCGCCTTCGCGCGCGATGCCTTCCGCGACCTGCTCGCCATCCGCGCCAGCTCGACCCTGTTCCGGATGCCGAGCGCCGCCGAGGTCCGCCGCCGCCTGCGCTTCTTCAACACCGGCTCGACCCAGAGCCCGACCGTGGTCGCCGCCCACCTGAATGGCGAAGGCTATCCGGGCGCGGGGTTCAAGGGCATCAGCTACTTCATCAACGTCGACAAGGTCGGCCACACCGTCACCGACGAACAGGCCGCCGGCAAGGCGATGCGCCTGCATCCGGTGTTCCTGTCGCCGGGCGTGGCCGACAAGCGTGCGACGCAGGCGACGTTCGATCCGGCGACCGGGTCGTACAGTATTCCGCCCCGCACGGCGGTGGTGTTCGTGGAAGAGTGACGTAGGGTGGGCACACCGTGCCCACGCGGTAGCAAGTTCATGCAACTGTCATGCGTGGGCGCGCAATTCAGGCTTCTGGCCTGAATTGCCCCACCTACGGAGCCGGAATATCAGGGCCATTGCAGCAGCAGCCGCCGTGCACAGCCAGCCAAAGACGTCGCCCATCCGGCTGTACAAGGTCACGATCGGCTCCGCAACCGGCACACGTCCCAGCATCGTCGCGCCGGGCATGGGCGCCGACGCCTTTTCCAATACCACGCGCCCATACGCATCGCTGATCGTCAGCAGACCTTCGCGCGATGCCCGCACCATGGCCACGCCGCTTTCCACGTTGCGCACGGCGGACAGGCGCGCCGCATATTCACCATCCTCGCCGAAGTCCCAGGCCGGCACCAGCAGCGCCTGCGCACCCAGCCCCGCATAGGCGCGGCCCATCTCGGCAAAGTGCGCGTCCTTGCAGATCGCCAGGCCGTAGCGCGTGCCGTCGATGACTTGCACGTTGAAGGCGGATCCCGCCAGGTAATCGCGCTCGGGCGGCGCAAGGTGGTGCTTGACGTAGTCTGCGGCCAGCCTGCCGTCCGGCGCGAACAGCCACTGGTGGTTGGTCGTGCCGCCGTCGACGATGCCGACGCCCAGCGTCAGCCAAACGTGGGTGCGCACAGCCAGCTTCGCCATCCGTTGGCGCAGCGCCGCGGCGGCATCCGGCGCCAGCACCGCGATCTTCTCCGGCAGCAGCACCATGCGCGCGCCCTGCCCCGCCAGCGTTTCCACGTGGCGCTCGTACTGCGACCAGATGCGTTCCACCTGGGTTGCCGGCACGCGCGGGCCGATGAAGTCGTCGATAACCGCCATGCCGACCAGGTCCCCCTGCGGCGCCGTCTGGGCCGGGATACGCGCGAAACCGAAGCCGAAACAGGCGAGCGTCAGAGCCGCCGCCAGGCCCAAAGGCCAGCGCGCCATACGCCAGCCTCGCACCGCTGCCAAGGCCAACGCCGCCGGCACCAGAGACAGCACGAACACCAGCCCTGCCACGCCCATCAGCGACACGATCTGCAGCGCAGGCGCAAAGCCGGCCTGCGAATAGGCGAGGCTCGGCCAGTTGCCGTCCGGGTGCAGGTGGGCCAGCAGCGTATCGAGGGCGCACCACAGCAGCGGATAGGCCAGCACTGCCCATGGCGATCCCCACGCCGTCATCACGCGGCGCGCCTGGCCCACCACGAAGGCCCACAACAGGGCCAGCAGCAGCACCGACAAGAGGGCGGCCGGCAGTGGCATCACGGTGGAAAAGTAGTGCAGGCTGGCGCTGGCGGCGATCAGCCCGGCCAGCAGCGAACACATGAAGGCCATGCGGGCGCCGCTGCGCAGGACCGCCGCCAGTAGCGGCGCCGGCGCCACCCAGGCCAGCCACCACAGCGGATGCAGGCCGAAACTCCAGCGCATCAGCAGCCCGCCGAGGATGGCCAGGCCCAGGTTGATTGCATCGTCTCTCGTCATGCGCATGATTCAGCCCTTGCGTGTAAAACCGTCGGCGCTCCAGGCCTCGCTGCCGACGCCATGACGGACCGTGAACAAGCCGTCCGGATCGTAGCGCTGCTTGATCTTCAGGAGCTTCGCGTAGTTGGGTCCCCAATAGGTGTCCTGCCAGCGCTGCTGGAAGAAGTCGCTTTCCGACACGTAGGCGCCGGCGTTCGGTGCCACCTTGCGCAGCTCATCCATCGCGCCGTGGATGCTGGCGGCGCGGCGGCGGGCCGCGGCTTCGTCGGGCTGCGCACCCGGCATGCCCGGCCAGGCCGGGTCACCGCCGCCGGCGATGATCGCCAGCGCAAAGGCATCGACCACCTTGGGGTTGGTGGCGGTATTCCGGGTCCTGTCCAGGGCCTCCTGCGGCGCGCCGGCGATGCCCTTGTTGAAGTGCAGCTCGACCCACCATTTTTTGGAGGCGGCGCACAGGCTGTCCACCAGCCGCGCCTGCGCGCCCTCTTCCAGCAGCGCGGCCGGCAGCCAGGTGGATTCGTAGCCGTGGATGGTCCAGCCGACCTGGCCGCGGTCGCCCTGCCACACGGCGTGGTGGCTTGGTGCACCCTCGCGCTCGTCCTTCGCCATGATGCCGGGCGCAGTCTTGCTCCAGAAATCGGCGTCCCAGAAACGCTTCGCCGGCACCGCCATGATGGTCGGCTCCTTGAAACTGTAGTCGCCGCTGGCGCGCACCCAGTCGAGGAAGGGCGCCCACGTCGCCTGCGCCTGGGCGCGGTCGAGTCCCTGGAACACCATGGACAGGTGCAGCTGCCTGCCCTCGCGCAGGGACACCTGTTCGCCCCAGTGCTGGTTGAACAGGCGCTCGCGGTAGAAGGCGATGAAGCGCGCGACCAGGGCCCTGAACGCGGCGTCGCTGTTGGCCTCGATATCGCCGAACACGCCGCCGAAGTACTCCGGCAGCTCGTGGGTGCGCAGGGTCATGCGCGTGACCACGCCGAAGGTCCCGCCGCCACCGCCCTTGATGGCCCAGAACAGGTCAGGGTTCGTGTACGCGTTGGCGATGGCTACCCGTCCATCGGCGGTGACGATTTCCGCTTCCAGCAGGCTGGCCGCCGCGGTGCCCCAGCGTTTCGAGAAGCTGCCGAAGCCGCCGCCCTGCACCAGCCCCGGCACGCCGACGGTGGTGCAGCCGCCGCCCTGTACGTAGCGGCCGGCTTTCGTCGTCACGGCAGTGTAGGCGTCGATCCACATGGCGCCGGCGCCGATGCGCACGGCAGGCATGGCATCCGCCTGCGTGCCGCCTTGCGGTACGAAGGCATCGAGCACGGTGACTTCGTTCATGGCGCGCGGCCACACCAGCAGCGAATCCGGCGCGTTCGAGCCGCCCTTGTAGCTATGGCCGCCGCCCTTGACCACCAGGCGCAGATTGTGGGTGCGGGCGAAATCGACGGCGGCGACGATGTCGGCCGTCTCGCGCGCCGCCACCGCGTAGGCGCTGGGCTGTGACAGCCAGGCATCCTGCCAGCCGCTGGTCTGGGTCAGCGCGGGATTGTCGCCGACGGCGTAGGGGTTCTTCAGCTCCTCGCGCATCGCGGCGCAGCTTGCGGCGTCGCTGGCGCAGCCGGCGAACGGCGACGCCAGCTTCAGCAGCCGCCCGGATGTCGCACGGCGCAGGCCATCCCACTCGGCGGCGCTGGGCCAGCCGGCGGCGCCGGGACGCACGCGCGCACGCAGCGCCTTCGCAGCGGCAGGTCCGGACAGCCCGGGCAGCCCGCCCGCCGCCAGCGCCGCGCCCAGGGAAGCCTTCAATACCTCGCGTCGTTTCATCCTTCACCCCTTGTTATTGGTTGGTTCATAACAAGGATGAATCAAGCCCGATGCGCGGGCAAAGGCTTTGTGGCGAAACGGGATAGTACGGGGGCGAACCGGGGCCTGGAAGGCGCGAACTTAACCGATGACCGGCCGGGCCAGGGTCGAAGACAAGGCGCACAGCATGATCAGCGTGGCCATGATCGCCAGGCTTTTGACGTCATCCGGGTGCATCATGATGCTCTCCAATGGGGGACCTGGGTCCTCCATTGTGTGGTGCCGTACGGAAACGTTTATTGATCCAGCTCGCCTACTGTGCCGCGTCCTTGTAGACCAGTTGTACCAGCGCATCATTGCCGATGGCGGTGTCGTGCAGCGGCGGGATGAAGGTGTAGCCGCCGTTATCGAGCAGCAGCGGGTGGCGGCGCTCTCCGTCCACCAAGGTGGCCGAGGCCAGCGGGCGGCGCGTGATGAAGTGGGTCAGCACGTTCTTCGAGTGGCAGGGCCCGCCCAGCGTGCGGAACAGGGTGCGCTTCGCGAAGGACAGCTCGTCGCGCTCGACCACCCAGCGGATCTCGCACTCCAGCCGCAGGTCACCAAGGCGGCGGGTATCCGGCGGCAGGCCGGGCGTGATCACCTGCGGGCGCCAGCGCGCCTGGCCCTTCTTCACGTTCAGCAGCAGCTCGGCGTCGGTGTTCTCGAAGGCCGGCAGGCGCGGCAGCGTGAAGCTGTTGTCCTGGCCGACCGGCACCGTCACCGAGTCATCGGCGTTCGCAATGCGCAGGCTCAGGTCTTTAGAGGCCGTGCCGGGCGGCGGCAACAGCACGAAGCGGAAGTCCGCGCCCGGCGCCAGGGCCTTGAACTCGTCGACCACGCCGTAGCTCTTCAACATCGTGCGGTAGGACTTGAGCTCCGGATCGCGCACCGAGGAGACGGTGACGACGGCGGGCGCCTTGTCGGCATTGGCATCGGTGTCGTCGGCGTGCGCGGGCATGGCGCCGCATGCCAGCAGCATCAGCGGAAGCAAAAGGCGTTTCATTCTTATCGTCATATATCGAGGTGGGAAATCAGCAAGCGTCGGCGCTCGCTGTCGCCCTCACCGTTCTCGCCATTCTCCTGGCCCAGCGAGATCCCGACCGCCATGATGTCGATGAGGAGCAGCTGCAGGATGCGCGAGATCATCGACAGGAAGGTCGTGCTGTCTTCGCTGTGGTCGACCGCCAGGCAGATGCTGGCCTTCCTCGCCAGCGCGGACTTGCTGCTGGTGATGGCGATGACGTCGGCGCCGGCTGCGCGCGCGGTATCGACCGCGGACAGCAGCTCGGGCATCTGGCCCGTGGTCGAGATCACGATCACGACGTCGCCTGGGCCCAGCAGCTCGGCCGCCAGCGAGAACAGGTGCGAGTCGCCGTAGGACGAGGTCGGGATGCGGAAGCGGAAGAATTTATGCTGGCCGTCCAACGCCACCACGCGCGAATTCCCCATCGCGTAGAACTCGACGCGCTTGGCTTTGCGCAGGATCTCGATGGCGCGGTCGATCGAGTTCACGTCCAGCTGGTCGCGGAACTTCAGGATCGCCGACACCGTGTTGTCGATGACTTTGGCCGACAGATCGTGGGTGCTGTCGGTCATGCGCACCTGGCTGTGGCGCACGGGGATGGTGCCGGTCAGGCTGCCCGCGAACTTCAGCTTGAAGTCGGCCAAGCCGGAGAAGCCCAGCGAGCGGCAGAAGCGGATCACGGTCGGCTGGCTGACGTCCGCCAGTTTCGCGATCTCGGCGATCGGCTCGGACAGCACCTTGCGCGGATGCTCCAGCACCAGGGTCGCGACGCGCTGCTCGGCCGGCGACAGCTCGTGCTGCAGATGCTGCACGCGCTCCATCAGCGTATTCGCGCCGGTGCGGCCGCGCAGGTGCTCGGACAGGATGCTCGCCACGCCGTACAGCGCCGGATTCGGCGTCATGATCACATAGGTCGGGATCTGCGCCAGGTAGTCGGAGAAGCGGCCCTTGGCTTCGAAGCGCGCGCGGAACGGCGAGGTCGCGAACCACTGCGCCACGCGCGGCACGATGCCGCCGCCGATGAAGATGCCGCCGAAGGCGCCCAGCGTGACCGCGAGATTCGCGGCGGCGCCGCCCAGCATGCCGGCGAAGCATTCCAGCACTTCCAGGCACAGCGGATCGTTCTGTTCGAGCGCGCAGTTGACGATGTCGGCGGCATTGCGGGCTGGCGCCTGCACCTTGTTCCGCTGCGCCAGCGCGCGGTAGATGATCTCCATGCCAGGGCCGGAGATCAGGCGCTCGTTCGACACGTGCTGCCATTCGCGCCAGGCGTACTGCAGGATCGCGAACTCGCGCTCGTCGGCCGGAGCGAAGTTGACGTGGCCGCCCTCGCTGCCGAGGGTGACGAAACCGTCCACGGTCGGGATCACGCCCGATACGCCGAGGCCCGTGCCCGGGCCCAGCACGCCGGACACCGCATGCGGCTGCGGCTTGCCGCCGCCGATCTGCAGCAGGTCTTCCGGCTTGAAGCCCGGCAGCGCCATGGCCAGCGCCGTGAAGTCGTTCACGATCAGCAGCGTGGTCAGGCCGAGGGTGCGCCGCACCTCGTCGGTCGAGAACTGCCAGTCGCGGTTGGTCATGCGGATGAAATCGCCGCTGATCGGATTCGCCAGCGCGAAGGCGGCGTGGCTGATGCGCACGCCGTTGGTCTGTTCCAGGTAGGCGTTCAGCAGCGGGACGATGCCTGGGTAATCGTCGCACAGCAGCACGGCGACATTGCGCAGCACGCCGGGCGCGCTCTCCAGCGCAAAGCGCGCATGGGTGGCGCCGATGTCGGCCAGCAGGCGCGGGCCGTCGGCGTAGGCGGCGCGGGTTTGCTTGTGTTCGGTGGTGTCGAGCTCGATGGTCATTGCGCTAGGATACCATTGATTGATTGACACCAAAACCGGCTTTTACTCGGCCTGCGGAGGCTGCGGCGCCCTCGCTCCTTCCACCTGCACGTGCGGCATGAACAGCAGGATCAGCAGCGCCGCCAGCACGATGACGGTGCCGGCGCCGAAGATGCTGGCAATGGCCTGGCGGTAGACTTCGCGCATGGCCGGCGCGAGCACCGTGCCGGTGCCGGCGCTGGCCGCGGCGGCAATGCCGTGGGCGTGCAGCTGGTGCGCCAGGATCGCGCCGGAACCGGTCACGCCGAGCAGGCCGCCCAGCGAGCGGAAGAAGGTCAGCATGGCGGTGCCGACGCCGCGCCGCGCCGGCGGCAGCGCGCTCTGCACGACG
This sequence comes from Telluria sp. GW821-FHT07G12, assembly GCF_059418525.1. Lineage (NCBI taxonomy): Bacteria > Pseudomonadati > Pseudomonadota > Betaproteobacteria > Burkholderiales > Oxalobacteraceae > Telluria > Telluria sp. GW821-FHT07G12. The sequence goes on from NZ_JBWKQA010000001.1 coordinate 989,251, forward strand.
ATGGTCATGTTCGGCATCACCAGGCCCAGGCCGGCGCCGAGGAAGAAGATCGGCGGCTCGATGAACAGGTAGCCGCGGCCGCTGGCCATGGCCCAGGTCAGCGCGCCGAAGGCGGCCACCGCCACCGCCAGGCCCGCCACCTGCACTTCCTTGTACTTGTTGGCGCGCGCCACCGCGCGGCCGATCAGGCTCGAGGCAATGATCATCCCCACCATCATCGGCACCGTCAGCATGCCGGAATGGGCCGGGCTGGCGCCCATCACCAGCTGGAAGTACAGTGGGAAGAACACGCTCGATCCCATCAGGCCGACGAAGCTCAGCGCCATCACCAGGCTGGCCAGGTTGAACACGCGGTTGCCGAACAAATCGGGCGGCAGCACCGGCTCGGCGGCGCGGCGCAGGTGCACTACCAGCCAGGCGCCCAGCACCACGGTGAGCACCGCGCAGACCTTGATCTCGAGCGCATCCCACGGCCATTCGGTGCCGCCCAGCGCCAGGATCAGCAGCAGCGAGACGATGCTGGTGGTGAGCAGGACCGAGCCCAGGTAGTCGATGCGGTGAGCGTGCGTGATGACGGGTTTGCGCAGCGAGCGCGCGATGGCCCAGCAGGCGAAGGCGCCGACCGGCAGGTTGATGAAGAAGATCCAGTGCCAGGACAGCAGGTCCGTCATGAAGCCGCCCAGCACCGGCCCGAGCACGCTGGTCACGGCGAACACGATGGCGATCGAGCCCTGGCGCTTGGCGCGGTCCTGCGGCGCCACCAGGTCGGAGATGATGATCTGGGCCAGCGGCATGAAGCCGCCGGCGCCCATGCCCTGGATGGCGCGGAACACGATCAGCTGCGTCATGCTGCCGGCCAGGCCGCACAGCACCGAGCCAAGCAGGAAGGTGGCGAGCGCGGTGAAGATCATCGGCCGGCGGCCGTACTGGTCGGCCATCTTGCCGTACAGGGGCATGGTGGCGGTCGAGGCCAGCACGTAGGCGGTCACGACCCAGGACAGGTGCGCCATGCCGCCCAGGTCGGAGACGATGCGCGGCAAGGCCGTGGCGACGATGCTCTGGTCGAGCGCGCCCAGGCCGAGCACGGCCATCAGGGCGAAGTAGACGGCGCGGATCTCCTTTTCGGTGACCGGCGCGGGGGCGGGAGCGGTAGTGTGCGGAGTCTGGGTCATGGGCGGGCGATCAGCTTGAGGGGTTCGATGGCGGCGGCAAGCGCATCCAGCTGGGCAGCGTCAAGGCGGTTGACGCGCTGGACCAGCCAGTCCAGGCGCTGCGCATGCATCTCGTCGGTGATGGCCTGGCCGGCGGCGGTGAGCTGCAGGCCGGTACGGCGCCTGTCCTCGGGATCGGGGGCGCCGCGTTCGAGCAGGCCCGCTTCTTCCAGGGCCTTGACCTGGGCGCTCATGGTCGGCGTGCGCACGTCCTTCATGCGCGCCAGTTCGGCCACGCCGATGCCCGGCTGGTGGCTGACGGCGCCCAGCAGCATGGCTTGCGTCAGCGACAGGCCGGAGGTATGGCGGTCGACATCGCGGCGGATTTCGCGCATCAGGAGCTTGAGCGCGTCGCGCAGGTCTTCGGCCAGCTTGGTGCTACGGTCGGCTTGTGGTGTCTTCATGATTAGGTTAGGTAGGCTACCTAACCATATTACGCCACAAGCCGCCGGGATTCAAGCGCTATCGTGCGCGCCGTATGCACCAGGCTGGGCAGCCGTCCTCAGCAGGAAAACCGAAAAAGCGCGAAAATAGCGGATTCCGTTTCAAATTCAAACACTTATCATGTCCGATTCTGCAACTTTGCCGCTCCCGCGCCGTGTCGACAGCAATCCGAAGCCGCTCGGCGTCTCCCTGCTGCTCATCCTGATCGGCGCCATCTTGCTGGCGCAGGCCGTCAGCGTCAAACAGGCCGCGCTGTTCGTGGTCGGCGCCCTGCTCGGCCTCGCGCTCTACCACGCCGCGTTCGGCTTCACGTCCTCGTGGCGCGTGTTCATCGCGGACGGCCGCGGTGCCGGCCTGCGTGCACAGATGATCATGCTCGCCGTCGGCGTGGCCCTGTTCTTCCCGGCGCTGTCCGCCGGCACCCTGTTCGGCAATCCGGTCACCGGCCTGGTCTCGCCCGCCGGCACCTCGGTGGTCATCGGCGCCTTCCTGTTCGGCATCGGCATGCAGCTGGGCGGCGGCTGCGCCTCCGGCACGCTGTACACGGTCGGCGGCGGCAGCACGCGCATGATCGTCACGCTCGTCGCCTTCATCGCCGGCTCCGTGATCGCCACCGCGCACATGCCCTTCTGGACCTCGCTGCCGCAGTTGCAGCCGATCTCGCTTGTGAAGACGCTGGGCCTGGCGCCGGCGCTGCTGCTCAACTGGCTGGTGTTCGCGGCGATTGCCGCCATCACGGTAGTCGTCGAGAAGCGCCGCCACGGCAAGCTGGTCGCCCCGAAGCTGCCGGCGGAGCGCGCGTCGACCTGGCTGCACGGCCCGTGGCCGCTGGTGGCTGGCGCCATTGCGCTGGTCGTGCTCAACTTCGCCACGCTGGCACTGTCGGGCCGCCCGTGGGGCGTGACCTCGGCCTTCGCGCTGTGGGGCGCGAAAGCGGCATCGGCCATCGGCATCGACACCGCCAGCTGGACCTACTGGTCGACCAAGGCGAATGCCGCCGCGCTGGCCGCACCGGTGTGGAAGGACGTGACCTCGGTGATGGACATCGGCATCGTGCTGGGCGCGATGCTGGCGGCGGCGCTGGCGGGCCGCTACGCGCCGGTGTGGAAGCTGCCGCTGCGCTCCTTCATCGCGGCCGTGGTCGGCGGCCTGATGCTCGGCTACGGCGCCCGCCTGGCCTATGGCTGCAACATCGGCGCCTACTTCAGCGGCATCGTGTCGGGCAGCCTGCACGGCTGGCTGTGGCTGGTGGCCGCGTTTGCCGGCAACGTATTCGGCACGCGTCTGCGTCCGCTGTTCGGCCTGGAAGTCGAGCGTATCAAGCAGACCGGCTGCTGAACTAATCCGCCACGACCGGATGCGCCAGGTGTCCGGTCTTCAGATAAAAGCGCACGCCCTTCTCACCTGCCGTGAAACCGGGCCGGCTACCGGCCGGCAGGCGTATCCAGGTGCCGGGCTTGTAGCGCCGGTCGCCATCGACGATCCGGCCTTCGAGCACCAGCAGTTCCGCACCGCCGGCAGCGTCCATCAGGATGCTGGCTCCTGCTTGCACGCGCTGCAGGCACACCTGCTCGGCAGGACTTGAAAACAGCGGGCAAACCACCCGGTCCTCGTGACGCTGCCAGGCAGACGCCTGGCGCGTATCGATGCGCACGACACGATCGTCATCCGCCGCCATCTGCCGCAGCTTGACGAAGATGAGGGCGCCCTCGGCGCTCGAAGGCTGGTGCGAGGTGCCGTCCGGATTGCGCAGATACCAGCCGGCCGGGAAGTCCCCGGTCTCGTCGGAAAAGGTGCCGTCCAGGACCAGGATTTCCTCGCCGCCCGGGTGTTCGTGCGGCGGAAAACGGGAGTCGGGGGCGTAGCGCACGATGCTGGTGGCGCGCGCTTTCTCGGTGCCGATCCGGTCCAGCATCATCCGCTCGACGCCGGCCTGCGGCGAAGCGGCCCACTGGTACTGGCTCGGCTCGACGATGACGGTCTGCGAAAAGTCTGCGTTGATCAACATGCTCATTTCCCCGCGAGTCCCTTGAGCAGCGCCGCATGGAAGGCGGCCGGATCCTGCATCTGCGGCGCGTGGCCCATGTTATCGAACTCCACCAGCGTCGCATGCGGGATCGCCTTGGCGGCGCGCTTGCCCAGCTCCGCATAATTGCCAAGCTTCGGCCGCAGCTCGGCCGGCGCGGCATCCTTGCCGATGGCCGTGTTGTCCCTGGTGCCGATCAGCAGCAGCACCGGCATCTTCAGCAGCGGGAACTCGTAGACCACCGGCTGCGTGTAGATCATGTCGTACAGCAGGGCCGAGTTCCAGGCCACGATCTGTTTGCCCGGCCCGCGGTACATCCCGGCCAGCATCTGCACCCAGGGCTCGTACTCGGGCTTCCACTGGTTCACGTAATACGTCGATTTTTCGTAGGCGCGGATCTTGTCGGCGCTCTGGCCCAGCTCGCGCTCGTACCATTTGTCGACGCCCTGCGAGGGCACGCCCAGCGCCTTCCAGTCTTCCAGCCCGATCGGGTTCGCCAGCACCAGTTGCTCGGTCTGCTCCGGGTACAGCAGGCCGTAGCGCACCGCCAGCATGCCGCCGGTCGAGTGGCCCATCACGGTCGCGTTCTTCACGCCGATCGATTCGAGCAGCGCATGCGTGTTGGCGGCCAGTTGCTGGAAGCTGTATTGATAGTGCTCCGGCTTGCTCGATTTGCAGAAGCCGATCTGGTCGGGCGCCACCACGCGGTAGCCGGCCTTGCTCAGCGCGGCGATGCTGTCCTGCCAGGTAGCGGCGCAGAAGTTCTTGCCGTGCAGGAGAACCACGGTGCGGCCGTTCGGCTTGGCCGGCTTGACGTCCATATAGGCCATGTGGAGCTGGACGCCTTGCGAGGTGAAGCGGTATTGCTGCACCGGGTGCGGATAGCCGAAGCCTTCGAGTTCGGGGCCGTAGGACGGCTCGGCGGCACGGGCCACGCCCAGGGCGAGACCCGACAGCAGTGCGGCATAGCGGAGATAGGCAGGCATCATGCTTCCTCATCGGATGGTGATGCCTGCGAGTCTAGACGATCTGCGAAATAGGAGAAAGCCAGGAACCGTCTCAACGCCGATGTGGACAGAATGCTATTTTCATGGCCCAGAATGCCGAAAAGCCGGAACGGAGATTGCGTCGATACGGCCCCGTTGCGCGCGATAGGTACGCACCCAGCACCACAGGATCACGATCATGCCCAGCGTGGACGGCGCCAGCTGCGACCAGGGCTGCCCTGCCCTGACCGTATTGCCGACCGCCGCCGACAGCATCCCGAACAGGCAGCCGAGGATTTTATAGATATGCTCGTAGCGCCAAAGTGCCGCATGCCAGCGCCGCGGGAACAGCCAGCGTGCGGCGTCGTAGGCCAGCAGGATCGCGATCGCCGCCAGCGTCGAATACATCACCGAGGCCGAAGCCCCCAGCATGGCGCCGTCGGCGAACAGGCGGCGCACCAGCACGACGGCGATGGCCATAGCCCCCAGCAGCAAGCCGGCATCGAGCCTGTCCGGTCCTGCGGCCCGTGTATGGATGACGTGCCAGCCGCTCAGCAGCTGGTAGGACACCAGCACGGTCAGCATGGCGAACAGCGGCAGGAAGCGGAAGACCGCATTGCCGATGGCGGCGCTCAGGCAGACGACAAAGGTCAGCAGCACGAACACGCGCCCGCGCCGGCGGTGATGAATGGCGTCCTTCGGCTTGGCCAGCAGCACCAGGCCGAGGACGATGGCGGCGCTGCCGGCCAGGATGTGAACGAGGATGTTCAGCAGGTGTGGGGTAGTCATGCTTTCCACGGTAGGGAAAGCATGAAGGGGACACAAGAAGCGCGGAACGAAGTGCGGCTTTTGTGCCCCCAACTGCGGGTAGCAGGAACGAAGCGGATCAGTCCAGCGAAATCAGCGCCACCGGCGCCCGCAGCTCGAACTGCACCTTGCCTTTCGCAACCACGGCGGTCTTGCCGGTGTACGCATCGCGCACGGTCTGGCCATCCATGAACACGCCGGCCACCGGAATCGCCACCGTGCGGTCCTGCGGCAGGTCGAGCGCGACCACCACGCGGTCCGTCACGCCGTTCTTCTCATAGGTGCGCTTGAACACGTAGGGGCTGGCCTGCAGCATCTGGTGCACGCCCGCGCCCACCGCCGGATGCGCATGGCGGAAGCGGCCCAGGCGCGCCCAGTGCTCGCGCACTTCGGCCACGCCGAACAGGCCGACGCGGGTGTTGTTCTTCAGCTGGTCCCAGTTCATGAAGGAGCGCAGGTTGGCGTCGCCTTCCGCGCCCTCGATCTTCAGCACGCGCGCGGTTTCGTCGCCGTAGTAGATCTGGGCCTGGCCCGGCGCCAGCAGCAGTTTATTCGCCGCTTCCATCGGATGCTGGCGCAGCGCGTCGAAGGGATTGCCGTCGTCGTGGGAGTCCAGGTAGTTCAGCACCGAGCGGCCCTTGAGCGGGCCTTGCAGCGCTGCCGAATACGAGGAGAACAGCTGCTCGTAGCCCTGGCGCGCGTCGCCCGCCATGCTGAAGTTGATCATGCTGTCGAAGCCGTTGTCGTAATAATCGACCTTGCTGCCGCCATCGTAGGTGAACTCGCGGCCGGCCTTGACCGAGTAACCGTAGGTTTCCGCGGTCATGAAGAACGGCAGGTCGCCCGCCACGCGCTTGGCGGGATTGGCCTTCTTCCAGTCCTCGTAGGCTTGGCTTGCGACCTTCTTGAGGTCCTTCCATGCGCCCGGCTCGACGTGCTTGACGGTGTCCGCGCGGAAGCCGTCGAAGCCGTACTTGCGCACCCAGTCGCTATGCCATTTCATCAGGTAGTAGCGCGGCGCGCGCGGGTAGCCGGTACGCTTGAAGAACTCGTTCAGCTCCGCCGTCTCGCGCTCGTAGCGCCCTTCCTTCTTCCACTTGGCCGCCAGCGCCGGCGGTACCTCCACCTTCTCGTTGCTGTCGGTGCGGAAGTCCGGCAGGTTCTTCACCAGCGTGCAGCTGATGGTGCTTGCCATGTCCTTGTAGGTGCAGGCCGGCGAGGTACGCACCCACTCGGCCGGCCACACCGGATCCTGCTCCGTCACCGGGCCGGTCTGGTTCATCACCACGTCCAGCAGCACGCGAATGCCGCGCGCATGGGCCGCGTCCACCAGCTCATGGAGGTCCTTCTCGGTGCCGAGATTGGCGTCGACGGCCGTGAAGTCGCGCGCCCAGTAGCCGTGGAAGCCGTAGGTCTTGCCCGTGCCTTCGTCGGTCGGCGCGTGGATCTGCTCCACCGGCGGCGTGATCCAGATTGCGTCCACGCCCAGGTCGTCGAAGTACCCTTCCTTGATCTTCTGCGTGACCCCGGCCAGGTCGCCGCCCATGAAGCCGCGGGCGACGGCCGCGTCGTCCTTGCGGCCATAGGCATGGTCATTGGCCGGGTTGCCGTTGTTGAAGCGGTCCGTCAGCAGGAAGTAGACGGTCGCGTTCTCCCAGGTGAAGGGCTTGGCTTTAACGGGCGTCAGGTCCGGGGCGGCGGACGCGGAGCCGAAGGCCAGCATCAGGGAAACGGCAAGGGCAGAAAATTTCATTCAGGGTCCTCGAGGTTGGGTTGGTTAAGTGATGACGCTCGGTTCGGTGCGTCCAGTGCGCTGCTTCAGTTCCGACACCTGCTCGGCGATAGCGATCAGCGGCGCTAGCGCTTCCTGGGTGTCGAGATTGTGGCGGGACGGGTCGGCCTCGTAGCGTTCGAGGTAGACCCGCACGGTCGCGCCTTCGGTGCCGGTGCCGGACAGGCGCAGCACGATGCGCGAGCCGTCCGTCATGATGATGCGGATGCCTTGTTTGGTGGCGACGGACTGGTCGACCGGGTCGGTGTAGACGAAATCGTCGGCCTGCGCGACGCGGAACTCGCCGAAGCTCTGGCCGGCCAGCGATGCCAGCTTCGCGCGCAGGTCGACCATCATCTTGTCGGCGCTTGCAGCATCGACGGCTTCGTAGTCGTGGCGCGAATAGTAGTTGCGGCCGAAGCGGGCCCAGTGCTCCTGCACGATCTGGTTGACCGGTTTGCCGCTGGCGGCGATCAGGTTCAGCCAGAACAGCACGGCCCACACGCCATCCTTTTCGCGGATGTGGTTCGAGCCGGTGCCATAGCTCTCCTCGCCGCACAGGGTCGCCAGGTTGGCGTCGAGCAGGTTGCCGAAGTACTTCCAGCCGGTCGGGGTCTCGAAACAGGAGATGCCCAGCGCGGCGGCCACGCGGTCGGCCGCCTGCGAGGTCGGCATCGAGCGCGCGATGCCTTTGATGCCGTCGCGGTAGCCTGGCGCCAGGGTCGCGTTGGCGGCGATGATGGCCAGGCTGTCCGAAGGCGCCACGGCCAGATTGCGGCCGACGATCATGTTGCGGTCGCCGTCGCCGTCGGAAGCGGCGCCGAATTCAGGCGCATCGGCGCCGTTCATCAGCGCCACCAGTTCGGCGGCGTTGACGGGGTTCGGGTCCGGGTGATGGCCGCCGAAGTCTTCCATCGGCTCGGCATTGATGACGGTGCCCGCGGGCGCTTTCAATATGCGTTCGATGATGGCTTTCGCATAGGGGCCGGAGACGGCGCTCATGCCGTCGAAGCGCATCGTGAAGCCGCGCTGGAACAGGGCGCGGATGGCGTCGAAATCGAACAGGCGCGCCATCAGCTCGGCGTAGTCGGCGACCGGGTCGATCACCTCGACCGCCATGTCCTCGAGCTGCGTGCTGCCGATGCGGTCGAGGTCGACCGGGCCGGCATCGCTGATGCGGTATTCGCTCAGCGTCTGCGTGTGCGCGAAGATCGCCTCGGTGATCTTTTCGGGGGCCGGGCCGCCGTTCTCGATGTTGTACTTGATGCCGAAGTCGCCGTCCGGGCCGCCGGGATTATGGCTGGCCGAGAGCACGATGCCGCCGAAGGCGCCGTGCTTGCGGATCACGCAGCTGACTGCGGGCGTGGAGAGGATGCCGCCGCGCCCGACCAGCACCCTGGCCACCTTGTGGGCGGCGGCCATGCGCAGGATGGTCTGGACTGCAGTGCGGTTGTAGAAACGGCCGTCGCCCCCGAGCACGAGGGTGCGGCCGCTGCAGTCGCCCAGGGTCAGGAAAATCGCCTCGACGAAGTTTTCGAGGTAGCCGGGCTGCTGGAACTCGGTCACCTTCTTGCGCAGACCGGAGGTGCCGGGACGCTGTCCGGCGAACGGCGTGGTCGCTACTGCTTGAATCGTCATTGTCGCGCTCCTGTCGTATTCGTTAATGCATGGGTTTGTTGTCAAACCATTACGATACGACAGGAGCGGATTTGATGGCGCAGCTTACTTCTCTGCCTTGTCGGTCACGAACAGCGTCAATACGGCCGCCAGCACCATGCAGGCGCCGCCCAGCACCAGGGTCAGCACGGTATGGCCGCCGAACAGGTGCTTGGTGAAGAAGCCGAGCAGCAGGCCGCTGACGATCTGCGGGATCACGATGAAGAAGTTAAACAGGCCCATGTAGTAGCCCATGCGGTTGGCGGGCAGCGAGCCGGCCAGGATCGCGTAGGGCATGGTCAGGATGCTGGCCCAGGCGATGCCGACGCCGATCATCGGCAGGGTCAACATGGCTTTGTCGTGGATGAAGAACATGCTGGCCAGCGACAGGCCGCCGATCGCCAGCGACAGCGCGTGGCAGAACTTGCGGCTGGTGGCGCGTGCCAGTACCGGCAGCAGGAAGGCCGCCAGGGCCGACACGCCGCTGTAGATCGCGAACATCACGCCGACGTAGTTGCCGGCTTCCTGGTAGGCGGCCGACTGTGCATCGGTGGTGCCGTAGACGTTGTCGGCGATCGAGGTGCCGGTATAGATCCACATCGCGAACAGCGCGATCCAGGTGAAGAACTGGACGAAGGCCAGCTGCACCATGGTCTTCGGCATCTGGCCGAAGCCGCCGACGATCTCGCGCAGCGCCACGCCGAAGCTGCGCGCATGCTGGCGCTGGGCCTTGAAGCTGTCGAGGTCCGGCGGCGGCAGTTCGGTGGCGGTGAACACGGTCCAGCTGACGGCGGCCAGGAACACGGCGCCGCCCACGTAGAAGGAGTAGCGCACGGTATCCGGAATCGCGCCGTTCACCGGCACGTTGGAGACGCCAAGGTAGTCCGAGAAGATCATCGGCAGCAGCGAGGCGATGACGGCGCCGCAGCCGATGAAGAAGGTCTGCATCGCGAAGCCGGCGGTCTGCTGCGAGGTGTCCAGCTTGTCGCCGACGAAGGCGCGGAAGGGCTCCATCGAGACGTTGATCGCGGCGTCCATCATCCACAGCATGGCCACCGCCATCCAGACGGCCGAGGAATTCGGCATCAGGAACAGGGCGATCGCGGCCAGGATGGCGCCGAGGAAGAAGAAGGGACGGCGGCGGCCCCAGGTCGGGTGCCAGGTGTTGTCGCTGAGGTAGCCGATGATGGGCTGGACCAGCAGGCCGGTGACGGGAGCGGCCAGCCAGCCGAGCGGCAGGTCGTCCGCCGAGGCGCCGAGGGTGGCGAAGATCCGGCTGGTGTTCACGTTCTGCAGCGCAAAGCCGAACTGGATGCCGAAGAAGCCGAAACTCATGTTCCACAGCTGCCAGAACGACAGGCGCGGCTTGAGCGAGTGAGTATGCATTTCCATCTGTGTCCCCTAACGGTGTCCGGGCTGGCGCCGAACTACCTCCATGTAGCAAAGTAACATGGGCATTGTAGAGTGTCAATCCGCCCAACACCTAGGAATAAAAGAAGAACGCCCGCATTTCGCGGGCGTTTTGTAGTCGAATTACGACTTCTTATAAGGCTTCTTCTCGCCGAACTTCTTCTTCGGCGCGGCCTTGATCGGCTCCTCGCCGTCGCGGGTGATGTTCAGCTGGCGCCCCGCCACCCACACCTTCTGCAGATGCTGCAGCAGGTCCTGCGGCAGGTCGGCCGGCATGTCCAGGGTCGAGTAATCGTCATAGATCTCGATGCGGCCGATTTCCTTGGACGGGATGCCGCCTTCGTTGGCGATGGCGCCGACGATGTTGCCCGGCTTGACGCTGTTGGCGTGGCCGACTTCGATGCGGTAGGTGGCCATGCCCGGTTCCGGCGCGCGCATCACGCGCTCCTTCTTGTAGCTCTCGCGCGGCTGGGCGAAGCCTTCGCGCGTCGGGCGCGCCGGGCGGTCTTCGGCGCCACCGAAGGCTTCCCGTGTGAAGCCTTCGCGGCCGGCGCGGGCCGGGCGCGCTTCGCGGTCCTGCCACTCAGGCACCGGCTTCGCTTCGCGGTCCGGCTTCTCCAGCAGCAGCGGCTCGTCGCCGCGATTCAGCTTGGCCAGGGCGGCGGCGATGTCGATCGCCGGCACGTTGTGGTCACGCTCGTATTCTTCGATCAGGGAGCGGAACATGTCCAGGCCGCCGGCGGCCAGGGCTTCGCCGATCTGGTCCTTGAACTTCGCGATGCGGACGTCGTTGACGGCCTTGATGGTCGGCAGGGTCAGCGGCGCGACCGGCTGGCGCGTGGCGCGCTCGATCGCCTTCAGCAGGCCGCGCTCGCGCGGGGTCACGAACAGGATCGCGTCGCCGCTGCGGCCCGCGCGGCCGGTGCGGCCGATGCGGTGGGTGTAGCTTTCCGGGTCCGACGGCACGTCGTAGTTGATCACGTGGGTGATGCGTTCGACGTCCAGGCCGCGCGCGGCGACGTCGGTGGCGACCAGGATGTCGATCTTGCCGTTCTTGAGCTGCTCGATGGTGCGCTCGCGCTGCTGCTGGGCGAGGTCGCCGTTGATGGCGGCGGCCGCGAAGCCGCGCGCCTGCAGCTTGGATGCCAGCTCCTCGGTGCCCAGCTTGGTGCGGGCGAAGATGATCATGCCGTCGAAGGGCTCGGCTTCCAGGATGCGGGTCAGCGCTTCCAGCTTCTGCAGGCCGGCCACCAGCCAGTAACGCTGGGTGATGTTGACGGCGGTGGTGGTCTTGGCGGCCACCGTCACTTCCTTCGGCTCGTTCAGGTAGGTATTGGCGATGCGCTTGATCTGCGGCGGCATGGTGGCCGAGAACAGCGCGGTCTGGCGCGATTCCGGCGTCTCCTGCAGGATGCGCTCGACGTCGTCGATGAAGCCCATGCGCAGCATCTCGTCGGCTTCGTCCAGCACCAGGGTCTTCAGCTGCGAGAGGTCAAGCGTGCCTTTGTCCAGGTGGTCGATCACGCGGCCCGGGGTGCCGACCACGACCTGCGCGCCGCGGCGCAGTGCCGACAGCTGCGGGCCATAGGCCTGGCCGCCGTAGATCGGCAGCACGTGGAAATTCTTCAGGTGCGCGGCGTAGCTCTGGAAGGCCTCGGCCACCTGGATTGCCAGCTCACGCGTGGGCGCCAGCACCAGCGCCTGCACGGCGGGGTTCTTGACGTCGATGCGCGACAGGACCGGCAGCGCGAAGGCGGCGGTCTTGCCGGTACCGGTCTGGGCCTGCCCGAGGATGTCGCGGCCTTCCATCAGGAGGGGAATCGTGGCGGCCTGGATCGGCGACGGCGTCTCGTAGCCGACGTCTTTCAGCGCCTTCAGGATCGGTGCGGGGAGGTTCAGGTCGGCAAACGTCGGGAGCTGGGTGTCATGCATGTAGGAAATTCTCTTAAAAATTCAAGGCAATCCTACAGTTTACTCTTTCGCGGGACGCGGGGCTCGATTATTTGCTGCGGCGCACCCGGAAAACGACGCTGTTACACTCCTCTTCCATGCCCCGCCCCGACTTCAACCACCTGCAAGCCTTCATCCTCGTCGCGCGCGAGCGCAGCTTCACGCGCGCCGCGGCGCAGCTGGGCGTGTCGCAATCGGCGCTCAGCCACACCATTCGCGGACTCGAAACGCGGCTGGGCGTGCGCCTGCTGACCCGCACCACGCGCGGCGTCTCGCCCACCGAGGCCGGCGAAAAACTGTATGCCTCGCTGGAGCCGCACTACGAGGCCATCGAAGCCGGCTTGAGCGCGCTGGACGAAGCGCGCGGCAAGCCGGCCGGCACCATCCGCATCACCACCCACGACCACGCGGCCGGCACGGTGCTGTGGCCGAAACTGTCGACAGTGCTGGCGGCCTACCCCGACATCAAGCTCGAGATCAGCATCAACTACGGCCTGATCGACATCGTCGCCGAGCGCTTCGACGCCGGCGTGCGCCTGGGAGACCAGGTGGCGAAGGACATGATCGCCGTGCGCATCTCGCCGGACATGAAGCGCGCCGTGGTCGGCAGCCCCGCCTATCTGGCCGTAAGGCCGCTGCCCCGGACGCCGCAGGACCTGGTGCGCCACAACTGCATCAACCTGCGCCTGGCGACCCACGGCGGCCTGGCGCCATGGGAGTTCGCGCGGGACGGCAAGGAGCTGCAGGTGCAGGTGGATGGCCAGGCCATCTTCAATACCACGCCGCAGAAACTGCAGGCGGCGCTGGACGGCGCCGGCCTGGCCTCGCTGCCGGACGACATGGTCGAAGAACACGTGGCCGCCGGCAGATTGCAGCGGGTGCTGGAAGACTGGTGCCCTACCTACCCCGGCTACCACCTTTATTATCCGAGCCGGCGCCAGGCCTCGCCCGCCTTCGCGCTGGTGGTCGAGGCGCTGCGCTGGCGTAGCGATTCGTGAAAATTCCTCATATCGGCATTGAATAAAACACGGCTACTCTCATGATCGAGGGCTGGCTATAGTGGCTTTTTCAGCCACGAGATGCCAATGATGAGACGCTTAGCCGCAACTGCATTCGCGCTGCTGTTCGCCGCCCCCACCTTCGCGCAGGTCCAGGCAGCCGCACCCGATATGAGCATCGCCCGCGCCGGCAGCCAGCCTTCCAGCAAAGGCCCGGCCCAGTATTTCACCGGCAGCGCGCGCGTCGATCCGCTCTTCCCGGTACACCCGCCGATGAACACCTCGGGCGCCTACGTGACATTTGAGCCGGGCGCGCGCTCGGCCTGGCACACGCATCCCGCCGGCCAGGTATTGATCGTGACGGCCGGCGCCGGCCGCGTGCAGCGCTGGGGCGGGCCGGTCCAGGAGATCCGTCCCGGTGACGTGATCTGGACCCCGCCCGGGGTCAAGCACTGGCACGGCGCCGCGCCCACGACCTCGCTCACCCACATTGCGATCCAGGACAGCGTCGAGGGCAGGAACGTCGACTGGATGGAAAAGGTCAGCGATGAACAGTACGGCAAATAAGATCGCCCTGGCGGCCCTGCTGTGCTGCGCCTATGCGCAGGCCGCGCCACTCAAGAAGGAGAAACCGATGATGACACCCGCGCTCGAACACTATACGCAAACGCTGGCGCTGGGCGAGCTGTGGCAGCGTCCGGGCCTGTCGCCGCGCGACCGCAGCATCGTCACGCTGTCCGTGCTGGTGGCGAAGAACCAGGCCCACGACCTGCCCTTCTACCTGAACCGCGCGCTCGACAGCGGCGTCAGGCCGGGCGAGATCGCCGAGCTGATTACCCAGCTGGCCTTTTATGCGGGTTGGCCGAACGCCACCGCCGCCGATGCCGCAATGCGCGCCGTATTTGACGAACGGAAGATAGAGACCGCTCAGCTGCCGCCGGCGAAACCGGCCTTGCTGCCGCTGGACGAGAAAGCGGAAGCCGCCCGTGCAAAGAACGTCGAGGAGAACTTCGGCAAGACCGCGCCCGGCGTCGTCAAGTACACGACCGACGCGCTGTTCCGTGACCTCTGGCTGCGTCCCGGCCTGGCGCCGTGCGACCGCAGCCTGGTCACCGTCAGCGCGCTGGTGGCATCCGGGCAGACAGCCCAGATCACCTATCACCTCAACCGCGCGATGGACAATGGCCTGACCGAAACGCAGGCGTCCGAAGCGCTGACCCAGCTGGCCTTCTACGCCGGCTGGCCGAACGTGTTCTCGGCCATGCCGGTCTTCAAGGACGTGTTCGCAAAACGAAAGGAATAGACATGCAGCTCAAACGCGTCGGCTCCCAGCCTTCGATGAAGGGCCCGGAGCAGTACTTCACCGGCACCGTGCGGATCGACCCGCTCAACAGCGCGCCCGAACCCTCGCGCGTCTCGTGCGCCAGCGTCACTTTCGAACCGGGCGCGCGCTCGGCCTGGCATACCCACCCGCTGGGCCAGACGCTCATCGTCACAAGCGGCTGCGGCTGGACCCAGTGCGAAGGGGAACCCATCGTCGAGATCCGCGCCGGCGACGTGATCTGGTGCCCGCCGGGCCACAAGCACTGGCACGGCGCCTCGCCCACCACGTCGATGACGCACATCGCCATCCAGGAAGCGCTGGATGGCGTGAACGTGGTGTGGCTGGAGAAGGTCAGCGACGAGCACTACCTTGCTGGCCCGCCTTCACGACCGCAGCAATGAAGTCATCGTGCGTCGGCATCACGTCGACGCACTTGCCGATCACCGCCTCGATATTGCCGAGGAAGGCGAGCAAGTCCTTTTCCTCCAGCAGGGCCGCCAGCGGGTGGTGGCCCTGTGGGCGCACGCCCTGCCCGTGCAGCACCTGCTGCCAGCCGATCTCCGCGAACAGCTCGTTGTTCTCGCGCACCACGCGGCCGTGGGCCTTGTACAGGTCGATCTTGCGGCGCAGGGTATCCGGGATGTCCATGGTGCGGCAGAAGTCCCAGAACGGCGTGTCGTTCCGCTCGGTCGCGACATAGTGCAGCATGATGAAGTCGCGGATGCGCTCGATCTCGAAGTCGCACTGCAGGTTGAACTCGTCGATGTCGGCCTGGTGGAAGCCGGCATCCGGGAAGAAGCCGACCAGGCGCGAGATCGTCGACTGGACCAGGTGGATGGAGGTCGATTCCAGCGGCTCCAGGAAGCCCGAGGACAGGCCCACCGCCACCACGTTCTTGTTCCACACCTTCTTGCGCTTGCCCGCCGTGAAGCGCAGCATGCGCGGCTCGGCCAGCGCCTTGCCGTCCAGGTTGTCCATCAGGATGGATGCCGCCTCGTCGTCGCTCATATGGCGGCTCGAATACACGTGACCGTTGCCGGTGCGGTGCTGCAGGCCGATGCGCCATTGCCAGCCGGCCGGACGCGCGGTCGCGCGCGTGTAGGGCAGCAGCTTGCCCGACAATTCGCAGGGCACCGCCCAGGCGCGGTCGCAGGGCAGCCAGTGGCTCCAGTCCTCGAAGCCGGTTTTTAGGGTCTGCTCGATCAGCAGGGCGCGGAAGCCCGAGCAGTCGATGAACAGGTCGCCCTCGATGGCGGCGCCGTTCTCCATCACGACCGAGTCGATGAAGCCATCGACGCGCTGGCGCACGTCGACGACCTTGCCTTCGGTGCGCACCACGCCATGGCTCTCGGCGTACTTTCGCAGGTAGCCTGCGTACAGGCCCGCGTCGAGGTGGAAGGCGTAGGGGATGTCGGCCAGCGGCGAATTCGGCATCTCCGGATTCGGGCGCATGAACTTGCCGGCGTTCGCGGCCATGCGGTTGAGCGAATAGCGCTCGAGGTCCGGCGCTTTGCCCATCTGCCAGGCGCGCAGCCAGTACTGGAAGAATTCGAGCGTCCACAAAGGCTGGCCGAAGGTGCCGAAGCCATGCATGTAGCGCTCACCCAGTTTGCCCCAGTCCTTAAACTCGATGCCGAGCTTGAAGGTGGCCTTGGTCTCGCGCATGAACTCGTCCTCGTTGATGCCGAGGGCGGTGTTGAACAGGCGGATCATCGGGATCGTCGATTCGCCGACGCCGACGGTGGAGATCTCGTCGGATTCGATCAGGCGGATCGCGTAGCGCTTCTGCAGCAGCGCCGACAGCGAGGCCGCGGCCATCCAGCCGGCAGTGCCGCCGCCGACGATCACGATGTTCTTGATGAGGGTTGGTGTCTCGTTTTTCATTGTCTGTACAGGATATGAAAAACCCCCTGTCCGGTCAAACCGTGCAGGGGGTTTTTTTCAGATACCGGCTTGCGCCGACAAATGAATTACAGCTTGTAGTTCAGACCGAACAGCACGGTGCGGCCGTAGCGGGTGTCTTCGATGACGTTATCCTTGGTCTTGCGATAACGCTTGAAGTGCGCGTCGTTCACGTTGTTCATCTCGAGCAGGAAGGACAGGCCTTTCATCGGGCCGCTCTGGATCTCGTAGCCGAACTGCAGGTCCAGGATCTTCTCGCCGTTGATATAGGTGAGCTGACGGTCGCCGGTGTTGGTGGTGACGTCACCGATGAAGTCCGAGCGGTAGCGCTCAGCCGCACGTGCCGAGAAGCCTGCCTTCTCGTAGTACAGCGTCAGGCTGGCAACGCGCTTCGACAGACCCGGCAGGCCCATGGTGCCCGAGCCGCCTTCGGCCGTGTCAGGCAGGTTGACTGCGCTGGCCGTCTGCGACGCGTTGGCCACCACGCCGAAACCATCCAGGTAGCGGGTGAACACGTTCAGCGGCATCGACGCTGCCAGTTCCACGCCCTTGATGTTGCCGCCGTGGCCGTTGACCGGCGCAGTGAACTCGCCGATGTTGGTCGGCGCCTTGACGGTGGTCGGCTGCAGGTACGGGGTGAAGTCGACCGAGCGCGGGACGTTCACGATGTAGGTGTCCAGCTTCTTGTAGAACACCGCGGCGCTGACGTAGGCCTTGCTGTCCCAGTACTTCTCGTACGACAGGTCGATGCCCTTGGCGCGGAACGGATCCAGTTTCGCATTGCCGCCGCTGCCGCTGTAGATGCCGCGGGTCGCGTCGTAGCCGAAGTTACCGCTGGCGCGCATGTCGTTCAGGGTCGGACGAGCCATGATCTTCGACAGCGAGAAGCGCAGCGATTGCTGGTTGCCCAGGTCGCCGATCAGGTTCAGGCTCGGCAGGAAGTCGTTGTAGCTGGTGCCATCCGTGACCGGTGCGGTCGGACGGGTCGCGTCGCTGGTGCCGCCGTTCTTGTCGACCGAGTACGCGGTCGAATCCTGCTTGGTGTGCACCATCTGCAGGCCCAGGGAGCCGCGCACCGGCAGAACGCCGACTTGCGTATCGATACCCAGCTTGGCGAAGGCGGTGGTGACCTTCTCGTTCACGATCCAGTCCTTGTTCGTGATGTCCGGGTGCATCTTCTGCTTCAGGTCGTACAGCGCCGTCAGGTTGGCGACCGGGTCGAAGGTGACGACGTTGATGCCGGTCGGACCAGCCGCTGCCGAACCGCTGCCCGAAGGATAAGCCTCGGTGGCGAACGGGTTGCTGCTGCCCTTCACCGACAGCAGGTTCTCGGTGTACTCGCGGGTCTTCGAACGGCTCGATACGTTCACGCCGGTGGTCAGCTTGCTGAAGAACATTCCGTCCGGCAGGTCACGCGAGAAGTCCAGGCGCTGCGCATTGATCTTGTCGTAGACGTGCGGGAACTTGACGTAACCGGCCTGGATGTCGGCGCCGCCCCAGCCCTGCGGGTCGGTCAGCTTGACGACGCTGGTGTCGCCGTAGTTCAGGCCCGGCACGAAGGTCTGGCTGCCTGCGGTGAACTTGACGGTGTCGAGGCCTGCGCCGCCGTAGGTTTCGATGTTGGTGCCGTTACGCTCGGCCGAGTTGAACGACAGGTCGAGGTTGGCGGTCCAGTCCTGGTTGACGCGCAGCTTGTTGTTCCAGCCGATCGACTTGGTGGTGTCTTTCCACGCCACGGCGTCGTTACGGACCACGGCCTTGACGTTGTCGAAGGAGCCGGCAGTGACGTTGTTGCCCGACAGGGTCGCGTTGATCAGGTGGCCCGGCTGGTCGTACTTGCTGGTGGTGCTGGTGTAGTCGTCGTTCAGCGGCATCTGGATGCCGCGGGTCTTGTTGTTACGGTCGTAGACGGTGTAGAACATGTCGACCGTCGAAGTGAAGTCCTTGCTCGGACGGTACTGGACCACGCCCATCAGGCCGTTGCGCGACTGCGAGTAACCGTCGGTCCAGGCATTGAAGCCGTTGTACGGGACGTTGACCTTGGTGCCGTTGTAGTTGGCGGTGCCGCTGCCCCAGGATTCGAAGCGGGTGGTGTCGCCGCTCTTGCCCTGCAGGCGCGCGAAGCCGAAGGCCACGCCGACCTGGCGGTTCGCGAACTGGTCGATGTACGAGAAGGTGAAGCGGTTGCCGTGGCCCTTGTCGTTATCCATGCCCAGGCCGGTCTTGTCGCGGCGGTAATTCAGGGCGATGGTGCGCTTGTTAAAGTCCAGCGGACGCACGGTCTGCAGGTCGACGGTGCCCGACAGGCCCTGGCCGACCAGTGCGCCGTCCGGGGTCTTGTAGATCACCACGCCCGACAGCAGCTCGGACGGGTACTGGTCGAATTCGACGCCGCGCGAGTCGCCGGTCGAGACTTGCTCGCGGCCGTTCAGCAGGCCGGTCGAGAAGTCCGGGGACATGCCGCGGATCGAGATCACGGCCGCCTGGCCGTTGGTGCGCTGGGCGGTCACGCCCGGCAGACGGGCGATCGACTCGGCGATCGACTGGTCCGGCAGCTTGCCGATGTCTTCAGCCGAAATCGCTTCCACGATGGAGTCGTTGTTCTTCTTGACCGAGATGGCCGCCTCGATACCGCGGCGGATACCGGTCACGGTCACGGTCGACACACCCGAATTGGTCGCGCCGGTGGCGGCTGCGTCCTGGGTGCTGGTTTCCTGCGCGAGTGCGGCATGGCTGGTCAGGGCCATAAAGACGGCGCAGCCCGCTGCAACCGGGCTGAGCTTAAATGCGATGCTGCCCGGCACAGTGCGCGCCGTGCGCTTATTGATCAGGTTCATGTGTCCCCTCAAATCGTACAAATCTATGTTTTTTCCCGAAAACACTAGCCGGAGAGCCATCACTACGGGAGCCAGAAGCAAACGTTTCTTAGACGTTCTGCCAAGGATTCTGTACTAAAACTAGATGCACTGTCAACGACACTTGTCCGGGACTACGGGAATCTCGGATTTTTACGTAGATTTCTGAGAGTGAAGGCGTATATCGTTGTATTCGAGCTACAAAGAGCTTATACAGACGATGTAGTCGTACTACAAATTGCTTACTTTGCACCAATAATGCTTGCTTTTGCACCATCATGGTGCAAATTTTCGTAGTAGATTTTCAGTTTATGTCAAGGTGTTTGCTCTGCAGCGTGTATGTATGCCGCTGAAATGCTGTAGCAAAACTAGACCTGCAACTGCTCACTGTCGTTGAAGCTAGTTCATCGCTGTAGTATTCTCGGGGCAACAATGCAAATCCGGCATATTTATCAGGACACTTCTGTCCGCTTGCCGATGTAGTTGCACTACTTACGGAGACGCTTTCCATGCCCGCCCCCTTCCGACTCACCCTTTCCAGCATCCTCATCGGCGCCGCCCTGTTCGCCACCGGCGCGGTCCACGCCCAGGCGCCCGCGATCGACCACGTCGAGCCGCCCTTCTGGTGGGCCGGCATGCACGACCAGCGCCTGCAGCTGATGGTGCACGGCCCCGCCATCGCCGAGCTCGAGCCGGCGCTCGACTATCCCGGTGTGCGCATCGCCCAGGTGACGCGGGTCGCCAACCGCAACTATGTGTTCATCGACCTGGTCGTGGACAGCAAGGCGGTGCCGGGGGACGTGCGCATCGATTTCCGCGGCAAGGGAGACACTGCCGCGCGCAGCACCAGCTATACCTACCGCCTGCTGGCGCGCGAGAACGGCTCCGCCCAGCGCAAGGGCTTCGATACCCAGGATGCGATCTATCAGGTGATGCCGGACCGCTTTGCCAACGGCGATCCGAAAAACGACAGCGTCGCCGGCCTGGCCGACAAACTGGACCGCAAGCTGGGCCACGGCCGCCACGGCGGCGACATCCAGGGCATGATCGACCACCTCGACTACATCGCCGGCATGGGCTTTACCCAGCTGTGGCCGACGCCGCTGGTCGAGAACGACATGCCGGCCGCCTCCTACCACGGCTACGCCGCCACCGACCACTACAAGATCGACCCGCGCTACGGCAGCAACGAGGATTACGTGCGCCTGTCGAAAGAAGCGCGCAAGCATGGCATCGGCCTGATCCAGGACGTGGTGCTCTCGCACATCGGCAAGGGCCACTGGTGGATGAAGGACCTGCCGACGCCGGACTGGGTCAACCACGCCGGCAAGTTCGTGGGCACGAATCACCACCGCACCGCCGTGCAGGACCCGTATGCGTCGAAAGAAGACGCCAGCAACTTCACCACCGGCTGGTTCAGCCCGGGCATGCCGGACATGAACCAGACCAACCCGCTGGTCGCCAACTACCTCATCCAGAACAATATCTGGTGGATCGAGTACGCCGGCTTGAGCGGACTACGGATCGACACCTTCGGCTATTCCGACGGCGCCTTCCTGACCGAATACACGAAGCGCCTGATGGCCGAGTACCCGCAGCTGAACATGGTGGGCGAGGAATGGAGCAAGCTGCCGGCCGTGGTCGCGCACTGGCAGCGCGGCAAGGCCAACTTCGACGGCTACGTCAGCTCCATGCCCAGCATGATGGACTTCCCGCTGACCGAGGCGATGCGCAACGCGCTGGCGGACCATGAAGGCAAGAACATCTTCCACGACGTCTACGAGACCCTGTCGCTCGACTACCTGTACCCGGACCCGAGCCGCCTGGTGCTGTTCGAGGCCAACCACGACATCGCACGCCTCTACAGCGTGGTCGGCGAGGATCTCGACCGCTGGAAGATGGATCTCGCCTTCGTCATGACGATGCCGCGCATCCCGCAGTTCTACACCGGCGACGAACTCCTGATGACCAGCGCCACCAAGGAGCGCGACGACAACAGCTACCGCCGCGACTTCCCCGGCGGCTGGGCCGGCGACAAGGTCAATGCCTTCACCGGCGCCGGCCTCACGCCGCGCCAGCGCGAGGCGCAGGCTTTCGTGAAGAAGCTGGTGAACTGGCGGAAGAACAATCCGGTCATCCATCATGGGAAGCTGATGCACTATGGGCCGGAGAACAATACCTATGTCTACTTCCGCTACGATGGGGCCAGGAAGGTGATGGTGGCCTTCAATGCGAACGACAAGGAAACCGTGCTGGATGCGGGGCGTTTCCGTGAGATGCTGTCGGGGGTGTCGTCCGGTGTTGACGTCCTGAGCGGCAAGACCTATTCGCTGAAGGATGAGATTCGACTGCCGGCCAAGGCCACGCTGATTCTGGAAATCTGACCGCAACCGTCACGCGTGGGCACGTGGTGCCCACCCTACTCATGAAATCATCTGCTCTTCTGATCGCGGCCCTGGTCGCGCAATCTGTCCCCGCCATCGCCGCCGAGGCGCCGCCGCTGCGCTACGACATCTACGTGCGCGGCGCCTTCAACGGCTGGGGCACCGACAACCAGCTCGCCTATCAAGGCAAGGGCGTCTACCAGACCGACATCCTGGTCAGCCCGGGCAACCACGCCTTCAAGATCGGCAGCAAGGACTGGAACGCCGAGTGGGTCGCGAACCCTTCGGCCAGCGTGGCCGTCGCACTTGGCACAAGCTATCCGTTGGCCACCGAGGCAGGTCCCGAAGACTACCTGTTCACGAAGCAGACCGCGAGCTTCCGCTTCCGCGTCGACGTGAGCGATCCTTCGAAACCGGTGCTGAGCGTGAGCCGCGTCGAGACACCAGCCTCCGGCCCGGCCGTCGATCCGCACGCTGGTGCGGGCGCGACGGCGTCCCTGAGCTTCCCGACCTGGGATGGCAAGCAGGAGACGGCGCGCTTCTCGGTGCGGGACCCGCAGGCGCCGCTGCGCAACTACGCGCACTCGACCACCATGCAGCTGCGCGATCCCGGCCCGCAATCTACTACTTATAAGGAGGACGCCACCCTGCCCCAGGTCCGCAGCGGCAACCTGGGCTTCGACGCCCTGTTCGCGCTGGCGGCCCACGAGATGCGCCTGGACTCGGTCAAGGAAATCCGCGACGGTAACTACAACGGCAACAACGCCATCCCCTGCGACTGCTTCGAGACCGGCGAGAAGTGGCACTACGTCTGGACCCGCGACCTGTCGTATGCGGCCGACCTGGGCCTCGCCATGCTGGATCCGCAGCGGGTGCGCAATTCGCTGCTGTTCAAACTGTCCGGCTGGCGCGATGGCATTACCAAGGCAGCGCAAGTCGCCGGTACGCCGGACGGCCTGCAAATCGCACAGGACACCGGCAGCGGCGGCAGCTGGCCGGTCAGCACCGACCGCATCACCTGGGCTTTCGCCGCCGAGGAAGTGCTGAAGTCCCTGCCGGCCGCAGAGCGCCCGGCCTTCGCCGCCACCGCGCTGAAGGCCTTATCCAATACCATAGACAACGACCGCATCGCCGCCTTTGACAAGGCGAGCGGCCTGTACACGGGCGAGGAATCCTTCCTCGACTGGCGCGACCAGAGCTACGCGTCGTGGATCCCGGACGACCTGGCCTCGATGGCCAGCGCCAAGGCCCTGTCCACCAACGTCGGCCACTACAAGGCCCTCACGCTGGCGGCCATGCTGGCGCGCGAACAGAAAGACGCCGCCCGTGCAAAGCGTTACGAGGCCTGGGCACGCGATCTCAAGCGCGCGATCAACGCCCGCCTGTGGCTGGAAGACGCCGGCATGTACAGCAGCCTCACCGCTGCCCACTTCGACGGCGCGCCCATGCACAAGTTCGACTGGCTGGGGCAGTCGCTGGCCATCGTCACCGGCATCGCCGACGACAAGCGCGCGCGCCGCATCCTGGCCAGCTATCCGCACGGCCCCATGGGCGCGCCGGTGATCTGGCCGCAGCAGCTCGACATGCCGGTCTATCACAACCGCGCCATGTGGCCCTTCGTGACGGCCTACGGCTTGCGCGCCGCGGTCGCTGGCCGCAACGTGGCCGTGGCCGACGCTGCCTACGATTCGCTGATGCGCGGCGCGGCGCTGAACCTGTCGAACATGGAGAACCTGGAGTGGCTGTCCGGCCAGCCGCTGCTGCTGATTGATGCCCATCCGAAGCTGATCGGTCCCGTCATCAACTCGAAGCGCCAGCTGTGGTCCGTCGGCGCCTATATCGGCATGGTGGTGCGCAATGTGTTCGGGGTCTCGGCGACGAACGAGGGCATCGCCCTGCAGCCCTTCGTGACGGCGAAACTGCGTGGCGGCGTGTTCGCGGCCACCAATGAGATCGCCCTGTACAACCTGCGCCTGCAGGACCGCGCGCTGAATATCAAGCTGCGCCTGCCGGCAGCCGGTACAGCGGACAACGGCGTGTATGCGGTCGAACGCATCCTCCTGAACGGCAAGCCGGCCGGCGCCAGCATCAAGTGGAGCGAACTGGCGGCCGACAACCAGATCGAGATCGTGCTGGGCAAACTGGAAGCCGGCGAGCAGGCGATCCGCCGCGTGAACGCCGATCCCTATGTCGAGACGCCCACTGTGTTCGGACCGCACGAACCGGTCATCGCGGACCTCAAGCGCGACGCCGGCGGCAACGCGACGCTGAGGATCGAAGCCAAGGATACAGGCAAGGTTCACTATAACGTCTACCGCGACGGCAAGCTGGTGGCCGCCGGGCTGCCGGCCGGCGCCTGGACCGACAGGCACGCCACGGCCACCGCCTGCTACGCGATCGAAGCGGCATTCGAGGGCTCGGGCAACCGCAGCCACCACAGCCGCCCGCGCTGCCTCGATGCGGGCGTCGAGATCCCTGCAAGTGATCCGCGCGTGAGCGCCGGCGTGCCGCTCGCAGCTCCCTCGCCGCGCTTCGACGAGCCGCACCTGGCCAACTGGGGCAAGCCCCAGGACCGCTTCGGCGTCAGGGATGTCAAGGTGCCGCATGCCGGCGACTACGCCGTCCAGGTCCGCTACCACAACGGCGCCAACCAGGTGAACCTGGGCATCAGCGGTGGCGTAAAATGGCTGGCGGTAAAGGATGAGTCGGGCGCCATCGTCGCGCAGGGCGTGGTGCAGCTGCCGCACGCGCGCATCGAGAAGGCGCATACGCCCATCGTGTATTCGACGCCGCTGGCGGCGCGCCTGACACCGGGCCGCGCCTATCGGATCGAGATGAGCGACTTCTACAACATGAGCTACCTGCAGAGCAACAGCACGTTCAGCGCGGCCGGCGGCGTAGAAGGACCATCCAACCGCTTCGACATCTATGGCGTGCGCCTGCTGCGCGTGCACTGACACGGGAAACGTATGAAACGACTCATGAAGACGGCTGTACTTGCGATGCTGGCCCTGGCCGCCCAGCAGGCCGGCGCCACCACGGTACGCATCCACTACCCGGCCGGCAAGGAAGAAATCCGCGTCATCGGCGACAAGGGGCCGATGAGCTGGTCGAAGGGCGTGCCCGCGCAGCGCCCCGATGCCCCGGTCAACATCTGGACCTACACCTGGCCTGACGCGCTGGGCGACGTGCAGATGAAACCGACGCTTGGCGAGGACAAGGTCTCGATCGGCGGCGCCTACAAACTGGCGGCCGGCAGTACCGTCGACATCTACCCCTTCTTCGGCGCACCCTTCGGCAAGCTGACGATCGTGAAGGACTTCGAATCAAAGCAGCTGAACAACAAGCGCGCGCTGCGCATCTGGCTGCCGCCCAGCTATGCGGAGAATCCGGCCAAGCGCTATCCGGTGCTCTACATGCACGATGGCCAGAACCTGTTCGACGCGAAGACCGCGGCCTACGGCGTCGAATGGGGCATCGACGAGACCATGAACCACCTGATCGCGATGGGCATCACCGAGGAAGTGATCGTGGTCGGTATCGACAACACGCCGGACCGCATTCCCGAGTACACGCCCTGCTGCGACCCGAAATACGGCGGCGGCAAGCTCGATGCCTACGGCGCCTTCATCGTCGAGACGGTGAAACCTTGGGTCGACCGCACTTACCGCACGCTGCCGGGCAAGGAGAATACCGCGATCATGGGCTCGTCCCTCGGCGGCATCGCCTCGGTTGCGATCGCGCAGCGTTATCCGGAGACCTTCTCGAAAGCGGGCGGCGTGTCCAGTTCCTTCTGGTGGAACAAGGGCGCCCTGATCAGCAAACTGCCGGCGCACCTGCCGGTCAAGTTCTACCTCGACGCCGGCACCGTCGACGATGGCCTCGACGACACGACGAAGATGCTGGAAGCCATGCGCGCCAAGGGCTACCGCGACAACGAAGACCTGCTGTTCTTCAAGGCCGAGGGTGCGAAGCACAACGAGGCTTCGTGGGCGGCGCGGGTGGAAAAGCCCCTGACCTGGTTCTTCCCCTGGGGTAGCAGCAAACAGTAACCTGGATCCCCGCCTGCGCGGGGACGACGTCAGAACTCGATGCTGTACAGATTGGTGCCGGCATCGTCCGGCACCAGGTGCTTGAACTCCACGAAACGCATGCCCAGCTTGCGCAGCAGCCCGTTCGAGGCGATGTTGCTGGGCTTGGCGATCGCCACCAGCTTGCGGATGCCCAGCGTCGGCGCATAGTCCAGCACCGCCCGCGCCGCCTCGTAGGCATAGCCCTGGCCGCGCCAGTCGGGCAGGTAGGCGTAGCCGATGTCGATCTCGTCCAGCGTGTCGCGCTTGATCAGGCCGCACATGCCGATCGGCGATCCGTCCTCGCTCAACTCGACCACGTACAGCGAATGACCACGCTCTTCCTGCATTGCGATCGGTCCGACCAGCAAGGCCTGCAAGGCGTCGTCCAGCGTGCGGATGCCGCGGTCGCCGATATGCTCGATGAAGGCGGGGTCGTTGACCAGCGCGTGATAGAACTCGACGTCGTCGGGCGTCGCAGTGCGCAGCCGCAGGCGTTCGGTACGGACGATCTCCATGAACTGTCAGTCTTCCTCGGGAAGGTCCCAGCGCGCCGGGTCTTCCAGTAATTTGTACATCACATAGGCGTCGACAAAACCCAGGCGCCGGTGCCGATAAGCCTTGGGCAGGGTGCCGACGATCGAAAAGCCCAGCCGCTTCCACAAGGTGATCGCAGGACTGTTGGTGCTGACGACGTAGTTGAACTGCATTGCCAGGTAACGCTGGCGGCGCGCTTCCTCGATGCTGTGCTCCCCCAGCATGCGGCCCACGCCCACGCCCTGCGCGTTCGGACTCACCATGTAGGAGGCGTTGGCGACGTGGTTGCCGCGTCCGAAGTGGTTCGGCTGCAGCTTGTACATGCCGAGTACCCGCTCCTCGCCCTTGACGGCCACGAAGGTTGTCGCGCTGGGCGCGAACCAGTACTCGCGGCTGTCTTCACGGCTGGTCGAGCCGCCATGGACGACGGTTTCGCCTGTGGCGACGTGGGCCTGGAAGATGGCCCACATGGCGTTGAAGTCGGCGTCGCGCGCTGGTCGAATCTGGATATCTCTCACTGCTGAGCCCGCTGGAGTGTAACGAAAGCGCAAGATTCTAAACCGGGAACTGAGCAAACGGCCAGGGAAAAATGTAACTGCATTTACACATGGAAATTGAGTTACGGTGCGCAACTTTTCCCGAAGATTTAGCACGTCCATGCGCCACGTTTACTGATTTTCTCCTGTGTTCACTTGTATAGGCAGGACTCGGCAAACATTCCTACTCTTTGCGGGTCAGGCGGAAATCGACGCTCTGCGGCCTGCCCGGCAGTTGCAGGGTCGCGCGCGCAGGCGGCGCCTCGCTCAGCACTTTGCCGCGCCGCAACACCAGGCGGCGTGCGGCGCGCAGGCGGATCGCTTCGACCGGACCGCCGGCGTCGAGCAGGACGAGGTCGGCATTGCAGCCCGCTTCGATGCCGTAGCCCTGCAGGCCGAGGATGCGCGCCGGGGTCTCGGTCACGGCCAGGAAGCATTGGCGCATCGCGGCCTGCCCTGTCATCTGGGCCACGTGCAGGCCCATGTGCGCCACCTCCAGCATGTCGCCGGAGCCGAGCCCGTACCACGGGTCCATCACGCAATCGTGGCCGAAGGCGACCGGCACCCCGGCCGCCAGCAGCTCCGGCACCCGCGTCATGCCACGCCGCTTCGGATAGCTGTCGTGGCGGCCCTGCAGGGTGATGTTGATGAGCGGGTTCGCGATCGCCGCCACGCCCGATTCGGCAATCAGGGGAATCAGCTTGCTGGCGTAGTAGTTGTCCATCGAATGCATCGAGGTCAGGTGCGAGCCGGTCACCCTGCCCTGCATCCCCAGCCGCTGCGTCTCGAAGGCCAGGGTCTCGATGTGGCGCGACAGCGGGTCGTCGGTCTCGTCGCAGTGCATGTCGACCATCAGCCCCTTCTCCGCGGCGAACTCGCACAGCAGGCGCACCGATTCGGCGCCTTGCGCCATGGTGCGCTCGAAGTGCGGAATGCCGCCGACCACGTCCACGCCCATCGCGATCGCGCGCTTCAGGTTGTCGAAGGCCCTGGGGCTGCGCAACAGGCCGTCCTGCGGGAAGGCCACCAGCTGCAGGTCGATGTACGGCGCGACGCGGCGCTTCACCTCGAGCAGGGCCTTGACCGCCAGCAGCCGGTCGTCGCAGACGTCGACGTGGGTGCGGATCGCCAGCAGGCCGCGCGCCACCGCCCAGTCGCAGTACTGCATCGCGCGTTCGATCAGCGCCTCCTGCGCCAGCTGGGGTTTGAGCTCGCCCCACAGCGCGATCCCCTCCAGCAGCGTGCCGGATTCGTTCACGCGCGGCAGGCCGTAGCTGAGGGTGGCGTCCATGTGGAAGTGGGCGTCGACGAAAGGCGGGCTGACCAGGTCGCCGCCGGCGTCGATCTCGCGTGCGCCCCGCTGCGGGAGCTGCGTGCCGACGGCGGCGATGCGCTCGCCCTCGATGGCGATGTCGATTCCATGGCGGCCATCGGCCAGGGCGGCGTTGCGGATGACGAGATCCATACACATTCTCCTGATGAGGACGACTCATTGTACTGCGAACGATGCAGCAATAACTCATGCTGCATCGCAAGATTTCCTTGCAAAAACAACACAAATATCACTTTCCAACACCAGGGAACGCCTTTACACTAGATCTTATTGCAGTGCGTCATAACTGAATATAAAGGGATACCGATGACTCAATTTTCCGACCAGTTGTCCGCCGTCCGCCAGGCGCAGTTCGAAGCCCAGCTCGATTTCTTCCGCACTTTCACCTCCCGCGCGCTCGACAGCGCCGGCCAGCTGGCCGCGCTGAACGTGCGCGCCTCGCGCGCCTCCGTCGAGCAGGCCGCCGGCACCGTCAAGCAGCTGCTCGAGGTGCGCGACCCGCGCGACCTGTTCGCCCTCGGCTCCGCCACCCAGGGACAGTGGCAGGCCCTGTTCTCCTACGGCCGCGAACTGGCCGGCATTGCCGCCGGCGTGCGCACCCTGCCCGCCGCCGCGATGCCGCTGCTGGCCGCCCCGGCGACCACCGCCAACGTCCCGACCAGCTATACCCAGGTGATCGAGCAGGCCTCGATCGCCACCGATGCCGCCGCCACCATCACCAGCGAGATCGCCGCCGCAGCCGTGGACATCGGCGCCGCGCATGCCGAAGCCGCGATCGATGCCGGCACCGTGGCGCGCGTGGACGCCGCTCCGGCGGACGCACAAGCCGACGCCAAGGTAGCGGAATTCGAAGCCGCCATCGAAACCGCCATCGCCGACGACGTCCCGCCCGCGGAACCCACCGCGCTGGCCAAGGCCTTGAACGAGGTGTCGCCGAAGCCTGCCGGCGCCGGGCATCCGCTCGCCTCCACCGTGCCGCTGGAGGCAGCGGAAGGCCAGGTCGAACTGCCGCCGGTGACGCCGCCGGACAGCATCGCACCGGTCATCGCGCCGCCGCCGAAAGCATCGCGCTCTTCGCGCAGGAAGTGAGCGAAAGCGAACGCGTAGCTTCAAAGCACTGCCGATCTGCAGGAGCCTGGCAAAAATAGTACATTAGCGGTCCTCGCAACACGATCGAAGAACAGGACACGCAATGGGTTTGGCTAGGCTGATCGGCGGCTTCGTACGCCGGCATTGGCGTTCGTACGCGTCGTCGGCGGTGATGCTGTTCGGCGTCGCCCTGTGCTCGGTGCTGGTGCCGCGCAAGGTCGGCGCCACCATCGACGCCCTTGCGGCGCATCGCCTGCAAGGCCACGACCTCACCATCCAGCTGCTGCAGCTGCTCGGCCTCGGCCTGGCCATCTACGTGCTGCGCGTGGCCTGGCGCCTGCGCCTGTATTCCGCCGCCTACCGTCTCGGGGTCGAGCTGCGCACCCGCCTGTACGCGAGGCTCTCAAGCCAGGGCCCGGCCTTCTACCAGCGCCAGCGCACCGGCGACCTGATGGCGCTCGCCACCAACGACATCGACGCCATCGAGCAGGCCGCCGGCGAAGCGATGCTGGCCGGCTTCGACGGCACCCTGACCCTGGTCATGGTCCTCGGCATCATGTTCCTCGGCGTCGACTGGCGCCTGACCCTAATCGCCCTGCTGCCCTTCCCGCTGATGGCGCTGGCCTTCTGGCGCATCTCGAGCCATATCCACACCGCGTCCAGCGATTCGCTGAAACGCTTCTCCGCGCTGAACGATCACGTGCAGGAGACCCTGTCCGGCGTGCGCACCCTGCGCGCCCTCGGCCTGGAGCAGCGCAGCGCCAAGCAGTTCGGCGAACTGGCCGCGAACGCCGCCAGGGCCAGCCTGACCGCGCAGAAATGGGAAGCGGCCTACGAGCCGGCGGTGGGCCTGACCCTGACGGCCGCCACCGGCCTCACGCTCGGCCTGGGCGGCTACCTGGTGTGGAACAACCAGCTCACCATCGGCTCGCTCACCAGCTTCACGATGTACCTCGGGCAGCTGATCTGGCCGATGTTCGCGGCCGGCTGGGTACTGTCCCTGATCGAACGCGGACGCGCCGCACTGGCGCGCCTGCAGCCGCTGCTGGAGGCGCCGCTGACAATCGACGACCACGGCACCCTCGAGCAGCTGCGGCGCGGTCCGCTGGAGCTGCGGGACCTCAGCTTCGCTTATACCGGCCAGCAGACGCCCGCGCTGAAGCAGGTGTCGGTGCGCCTCGAGCCCGGCCAGACCCTGGGCCTGGTCGGCCCCACCGGCGCCGGCAAGTCCACTTTGCTGCGCGTGCTGCTGCGCCAGGCCGAGCCCCAGCACGGGCGCGTGAGCTGGGGCGGCCACGCCCTCGACGAATACACACTGGCGACGCTGCGCGCCGGCATCAGCTGGGTGCCGCAGGAATCCTTCCTCTTCTCGGCCTCGATTGCCGAGAACATCGCCCTCGGCAAGCCCGGCGCCTCGCGCACGGAGATCGAGCATGCAGCGACCATGGCCGACATCCACGACGACATCCTGCGCTTCCCGGACGGCTACGACACCCCGGTCGGCGAAAAGGGCATCACCTTGTCCGGCGGCCAGCGCCAGCGCGTGGCGATCGCGCGCTCGCTGCTGGCGCAAAGCCCGCTGCTGCTGCTCGACGATGCCTTATCCGCGGTCGATACCGGCACCGAGACCCGCATCCTCGAGCACCTCGACGAACTGCGCGCCTCGCGTCCCGAACTGTCCGCGGTGATCGCCAGCCACCGTCTGTCGGCCGTGGTCAAGGCCGACCTGATCATCGTGCTGAAGGACGGCCGAATCGTCGAATCGGGCAGCCACGACGCCCTGCTCGAGCTGGACGGCTGGTACGCCAGCCAGTGGCGCTATCAACAACTGGAGGCCAGCCTCGATGCAGTCTAAAGAAAAAACGACGCCGGCCCAGGCGAAACAGGCCGCCGGCCTGCTGCGCCGCGCCGCGCAGCCGGACCGCCAGCACCTGATCTGGGCCACGGGCTGGCTGATCCTGGCCGCCGGCCTCGAAGTCCTGGGACCGCTGCTGGGCAAGAAGCTGATCGACGATCACCTGCTGCCGCACCACCTGGACTGGACCCGCATGGGCTGGCTGCTGGCCGGCGTCCTGCTGACCGGCTGGGCCGCGTCCTGGCTGCGCTTCCTGCAGCTGGTGCGCTTATCCGGCCTGGCGATGCGCTCGGTGCAGCGTTTGCGCGAATGGGTCTACGGCCACGTGCTGCGTCTGCCGATGGCCTTCTTCGACCGCGCCATCACCGGCCAGTTGGTAAGCCGCGTCACCAACGACACCGAGGCCGTGAAAACCCTGTACATCCAGGTGCTGTTCGTGATCCTCGACTCCACCATCGTGCTGGTCGGGACCTCGATCGCGATGGCCTGGCTGGACTGGCATCTGATGCTGATCGTGCTGGCCCTGCTGCCGGCGGTCCTGGGCATCATCTGGCTGTACCAGCGCCTGAGCGCGCCGGCCGTCACGCGCGCCCGCGCCCTGCGCAGCGACATCAACGCCCAGATGGCGGAATCGATCGGCGGCATGAGCGTGCTGCAGGCGAACAATGCCCAGCACCGCTTCGGCCAGCGTTTTCAAGCCACCAACGACCAGCACTACACGGCGCGCGTGGCCGAGCTGCGCGCCAACGCCTTCCTGCTGCGCCCTGCCCTCGACTTCCTCAACGTGATCCTGCTGGCGGTGGTGATCTTCAGCTTCGGCCGCCAGAGCATGGGCGCGGTCGAGGTCGGGGTGCTGTACGCCTTCATCAGCTATATCGCGCGGGTAGTCGAGCCGCTCATCCAGATCACGATGCAGTTCAGCGGCCTGCAGCAGGCGGTGGTCGCGACCGCGCGCGTGGCGCACCTGCTGGACGAGACCAGCGCGCCCGAACACGGCATGCGCAGCGGCAGCGGCGGCCGTCCGGCCGACACGCCGGCGAACCAGATCGAAGGCGCGCCGGCGGTGAGCGTGCGCGACCTGAGCTTCGGCTACGTCGATGGCGTCACCGTGCTGCACCACCTGTCGCTGGAGATCCCGCAGGGCGCCTTCTTCGGCATCGTCGGCCACACCGGCAGCGGCAAGTCGACCCTGCTGTCGCTGCTGCTGCGCTACTACCCGGTCAAGGAAGGCAGCATCGAGATCCATGGCGAGCCGCTGGCCGGCATCGCCAACGAACGCTTCCGCAACGAGGTCGGCCTGGTGCCGCAGGATCCCTTCCTGCTGGCGGCGTCGGCGCGCGAGAACATCGACATGGGGCGCGGCCTGCCGCAGGAAGCGATCGAAGCGGCGGCGCGCGCGGCCCACGCCCACGACTTCATCGCCGCGCTGGAACAGGGTTACGACACGCCGCTGGGCGAAGGCGGCTCGCGCCTGTCGTCCGGCCAGAAACAGCTGATCGCGATCGCGCGCGCCCTGGCCGGCAAGCCGCGCATCCTGCTGCTGGACGAAGCGACCTCGCGCATCGATAGCCAGACCGAGCAGATCGTGCAGCAGGCCGTGGTCGGGCTGCGCGGCAAGGTGACGGTCATCGCCATCGCGCACCGCCTGTCGACCATCCGCGACGCCGACCGCATCGTCGTGCTGAACCACGGCCGCATCAGCGAAGCCGGCAGCCATGAGGAGCTGATGCGCATCGAGGGCGGGCTGTACCAGCGCCTCTACCTCCTGCAACAACTTGTCGTTTAATCATGCGCATCCATGAGCTCGCGGAATGGCTGTCGCTTTTTCGCATATACCATGGAAAATGTGTATTTCTTTGTAGCAAGGGGCGTACAATGGTTGGTTGAGTCCCGGGTGGGACGCAATCGACACGTCCCTGGGGAACTATGTTGGCAGGCCTGAAACGCGGATCACACAACCGGCGCAGCCTCACGCTGCTGTTCGCGCTTTTGTGCGCGTCAGGCGGCGCTGCCGCTTATCCGGGCCCCCTTGCCCCACGCCTTGCTGAAATACAGGAAACCCTGCGCATCAATCCCCAGCGCGGCATGGCGATGCTGGTGGAACTGGCGCCGACGGCAAGCAAGGCGTCCGATGCGGAGCATGCCGAATTCGTCAGCCTGTCCTGCATTGCCCATTACCGGACCGGCGACAAGGAAAACGCCTTGCCCTTGTGCGAGCAATCGCTGGCGCTCGCGCGCGCAAGCGGAGACCAGCACGCCATTACCAAGGCTTTGCTGGCGAAAGCCTACGCCCTGTTCGCCATCAACGAGATGGGGCGATCGCACGAGCTGGTATGGGAGGCCGAAAAACTGGCCGCGTCCAGCCCCGACCTCGACCTGCGTCTGCGCGCCACCATTTCCGCCGGTGAGTCCTACGCCGAAGACGGCAATTTCCCGACCGCCCTGGGCAAGATGCAAGCCGCTGTCACCCTGGCGCGCCAGAGCGGCAATCCGCTGTACTCGGTCATGGCGCTGAATTCGCTCGCCTACCTGTACAACCAGATGCGCGAGCACGCCAAGGCGTTCGAGGCGCTGGACGAGGCTTACCGCGCGGCCGAAAACCTGGACTCGCCGGGCCGCCTGGCCATCCTGAAGACCACCGAATACGGCGTCTCGATCGACTCCGGACAGATGCAGCGCGGTCTCAAGGCCCTGCAGGCGGCGCTCGACCTTGCCCGCAAGATCAATGCCGGCCCGATGATCGCCACGACCTACGTCAACCTGTCCGACTTCTACCTGAAACAGCGCGACTACCGCAACGCCATGGCATCGGCCCAGCAGGCGCTGGAACAGGCGCAGCGCAACAAGGACGAAGCGACCATGGCCACCGCACGCGTGAACATCGGCCAGGTCTACCTGGCGATGGGACGCCTCGCCGAGGGCAAGAAGTTCATCGAAGAAGGCATGGTCTGGTATGACAAGGCCGGCCACAAGCCCGACCTGCAGGCCATCCTGACCGAGTATGGCGACGCCCTCGAGCGCGCCGGCGACTTCCCGGCAGCGGTGGCGATCTACCATCGCGAACGCAAGCTGTCGAACGAGCTGTTCGAGACGCGCCGCCAGAAGGCGATGGTGGAGCTGCAGGAAAAGTACGAAGCCGACAAGCGCCAACGCCAGATCGAGCTGCTGCGCCAGGAAAACCAGGTCAAGAGCACCGAGATCGACAACCGCCGCCTGCAGCAGCGCGTCTGGTGGTTGCTGGCGCTGGTGTTCGCGCTGTCCGCGGTGATCGTCTACTTCCTGTACCGCAAAGTGCGCCAGACCAACGCCCAGCTCGAGGAAAAGAACCTGGAGCTCAAGCAGCAGAGCGCGCGCGACCCGCTGACCGCCCTCTACAACCGCCGCCACTTCCAGGAATTCATGCGCGGCCACCAGGAGATCGCGCAGTCCTCCGCCGACGAGGAAACGGTCAGCGCGCTCTACCTGATGGACGTCGACCATTTCAAGCACATCAACGATACCTACGGCCACGGCGCCGGCGACGCGGTGCTGCGCGAGATCTCCGACGCCATGCGCGAGATCCTGCGCGAGACCGACATGATCGTGCGCTGGGGCGGCGAGGAATTCCTGGCCTTCCTGCCGTCCGTACCGCGCAGCAGCCTGGACGACGTCGCACGCCGCCTGCTGAACGGCATCCCGGCCCGCAGCATCGACTACCAGGGCACCAGGCTGTCGGTGAATGTGTCGATCGGTTTCGCCCCCTTCCCGCTGGCGCCGGGCGGCAAATCGATGTCCTGGGAACGCGCCGTCAACCTGGTCGACATGGCGCTCTACCTGGCCAAGGGCCACGGCCGCAATCGCGCCTACGGCGTACAGGGCTTTGCCGGCGATACGCGCATGAGCATGGAGCAGATCGAGCAGGATATCGAGGCTGCGTGGCGTGCCGGCAGCGTGGAGCTGTCGGTGGTGCAGGGGCCCTGGCAGGAGTTGCGCGCGGTTTCCTGAGCGCCCGCGGGGGACGCTAGCGCGCCGCCTCCTGCATCTTCTCCCCAGCCTTCTCGACCTTCTCCCCTACTTTCGCGGTCGCCCGGTCCAGATTCTCCCTGGCCTCCGCCGCCGCCACCTTCGCCTTCTCACGCGCCCGCTCGGCGGCGGCGTCGGCCTTGACCACCTGGTCCTGGACCGCCGTCTGCACCTTGGCGCCAGCCTCGTCGACGACCTTGCCGGCTTTCTGGGCCGGGCCCATGCCGTCGGCAGGCGTCTGATTACAGCCGGCCAGCAGGGCGGCAAGCAAGATGGCGGTTGTCGATATGGGTTTCATGCTGCTCCTCCTTTCCGGTTACTGGAACTTCGCCTGCTGCTCGGCCTGGGTCTTCAGCGCGCGGCACTCGCGGTTGCCGGCATCGACCATGCTCAGGCACAGCGTCATCTTGTCGATTGCGGCGCCATAATCGCCGCGCGCCAGGTCGCCCTCGGCGCTCTGGATCAGGTTGCGGGCCGATTGCGCCGCGCCTTGCGATGCGCCGCCGCCCGAGCCGGTGGCGCCCCCGCCCGAGGAGCCGACCGCGCTGCGCGGCACGGCCAGCGGGTGAGCCGCATCGCGGCGTGCGGCTTCGATGTGTTCCTGCATGGCGCGCGTGTCCTCGTCCTCGCCCCAGCGCCTGGTGAAGGCTTGCAGGCGGGTCTTCGCCTTGTCCCAGCTGGCCGCTGCCAGCGCCGCCTCGACCGCGTTGCTGGCGTCGCTCCAGGCCTTGCCGCGCTGGCGCCGTTTGGTGCACTTGGCGGCTTCGTCGTTGAGCGCCTGCTGCAGGCGCTGCAGCTGCTCCGGCGTGGCGCGCGACTTGCGCAGGGCGATCAGATCGGCTTGCGCTTCGCTGCCCTTGCATTCGCGCGCCAGGGCGATCGCGGCGTCGATCTGGCGGTCGATCTTCTTGGTCGAGGGCTTGGCGATCAGCCACAGGCCCCACAGCAGGGCCAGCGCCAGGATCCACCAACGCAGCCGGATCGGCGAGCGCTTGGGTGGGTGGGCAGCCAGCGGCGGGCGCGGAACTTCCTGGCGTGGCGGCGGTGGCGGCGGCGATGGCGGTGCCGGTTTCGCAGCCGGCGCAGGCTTGCCGCTGCGGCCGAATTCGTTTGCGCTCGGGGTGGCCGGGGCTGGCCGCGGTCCGGCTTGCGACGACGACGGAGACGGCGCTGGCGTCTCCGGCGGCGCATCCGACCAGCCGGACAGCGCCGCCGCGGCGCTCGCCCCGGCAGCCGCCGCGACCGCCGCAGCGGACGCCGGCGACGCAGTGACACCGGCGGCAGCCGGCGCCCCCTGCACACCCGCGCGCGCCTGCGCTGTCCCGCACCAGGGACAGTAATGGACGGGCCGCGGCGTGGGCCGGCCGCAAGCCTCGTTGATGCAGCGGTAAATTGCCTGATCGTGCACGTTGCTCCTTTACTCCGGATCCGGAATCCCGTCCTCGGGATCCGGAATCGCGGTGTCGAAAGCCGCCGCCAGCTCCGGGATCTCGCCGACCGTCTTCCACTTGTCCTGGCGCGGGTTCCACTGCATGTTCCAGATACGCGTGCCCTGGTCGATCTCGCCGCGCGCCAGCTGCTGCGCGACCTCTTCCAGTGCGTACGGCCCGCGCTGGGCGCCGTTCACGTACAGCTTGTAACGCGCCGCCATCGGGGTTGCGCCCACCACGAAAGCCGCCGGGCTGGCCGCCGCGGGATGCAATTCGGCGCCGGCCGGGGTGGCCTGCATGGTCGGGCTGACGATGGTCGCGGGCGCGCCGCCGCCCTGCCCAATGTCCGCGGCCACCAATCCCGGCGCCGTCGCCGCCGGCGCTCCCGAACGCCGCTCCAGCGCCTGCAGCGCGCGCGCCTCGCTGGCCAGGAATTCGGGCCGGATCACGCGTTTGTCGACCGGGCGCTCGACCTCCCAGTGATAGGCGTCGCTGGCGGAATCCGGCACCGTCTCGCTCCACAGGTCGAGTTGGGCCAGGGCCGCTTCCACCTGGGCCGGCGACAGCTCCGGATGCAGGCTCGCTGCACGCCGCATCCACTGGTCATACAGGCGCCGCGCGGTGATGGTCGGCAGCGATGGCGAGGGCAGCTGGGCGCCGGTCTCGTCGACTTCCAGCTTGGGCTCATACACACGCAGCTGGTAGTGGCGCATCAGCGCCGCCAGCAGCGCCAGCCGGTAGGGTCCCATCGCGCCCAGGCGCTGGCGCACGGCGGCGATCACCTGCTCGCGATAATAGGGCGGCAGGCCGTTCGAACGGATCGCATACTCGTTGCCGATCTGGAGCCACTCGCCGGAGCCCTGCTCGACTTCGAACAAATACTGGCCGCGCGGCTGGAAGGCGGCTTCGCGGTCGCCGGCGTCGTGCTTGCGGCGGATGACGCCCAGCGCCACCGCCTGCAGGAACCATTCGTAGTCGTCGGCCAGGCGATTCAACTCGTCCATCGACGGCGAAATCGGATGGCGGAAGCGCGTCGAATCGAAGTGCAGGTGGGTCGGGATCTTCGGGTTCTCGATCTGGTAGGAAGCGCGCCAGGTCGGCAGGCCGCGCAGCACCGTCATCGGGTAGCCGGACAGCTCGATGTAGCAGACCGCCCTGCCCGCCACGCCGGTGTTGACGATGGCGACGGCGTCGCCGTGCAGGAAGCCGGTCGGCACGGCGGCGCGGATCTCCGGTTCCAGCTTGCGCCAGGCAGCCGGGTCGCCGACACCGATGAAGCACTTGAACTGGTCGGCGCTGGGCGTGAACTCGGCCGAGAAGCGCGCATTAATCCAGGGCATGGCGCTGCGTATCCACTCGCTGAACACGCGGTGGCGCTCCTGCGGCGACATCGCGCCCAGGCGATCCAGAAGCGGATCGATGGCCTGCGCCGGCTCCAGCCCGGCCGCCTGCATGCTGGAGAGCTGGGTCTGCGCACGGCGGAACAGCTTCAATAGCAGGTCGGCGCGCAGGCGCTCGTCGCCCAGCTGCGGGAACAGCTTGGCCGAGCCGCCGAATTCAAGCAGCACTTCCTCGGCCCAGCCGCTGACGTCGCTGGTGAGCTTGACGGGCTGCGGCAGCACCTCGCTGGCCAGCTTGATGTAGGTGGCGTGGTCAATGCGGGCGTCGGCGCGCAGCTGGCCGATGCGCTGGTCGCAGGCCGCCAGCATTGCCTGCACGGAGCGCCGTCCTTCCTGGAATTCGCCGGCGATGCCGCTCCACTGGGCCTGGCCTTGTTCGTCGGTGCCTTGCGGGTTGCCCAGCCAGGCCGACATGCTGTTCATGACGTCGATCGCCTGCCCCGACGCCACCGCCAGCAAGTGGAAGCGCAGGTAGTCGGCGATGTCGCGCTTCAAATGGTTCATGACCTCGCGCGCCTGCGCGTCCTTGCCGAACAGGCGGCCGGCGGCCTGCGTCAGGTTGTTCAGCGATTCCTCGACCTGGCGCGTGCGCAGGGCGTCGCGGATGTCCCGATAACGCTTGCCGTTGCGCTGGGCGTTGGCGAGGTCGCGCTGGGCCAGCCTGCTCTTCACCTGCTCGAGCAGCGAGAGCACGAATTCCAGGCCGCCCTGCTTGCGGTCGTCGAGCAGCATATAGAGGCGCCCGCGTACGTTCAGGCGCAGGTTGGCGAGCAGCTCGCCGGTATGGCGTTTGATGCGGTCTTCGCTGGTCTCGGCGGTGGCGCCGGCTTCGCGGATGGCGTCGCGCTCCAGGTTGGGCAGCAGCTCGACCACCTTCTCGCGCCACAGTTTCAAGTCGTAGGACGCCATGATGCGGTCGACCTCGACCTGCACCTTGCTTTCGACCCGCTCCAGCAGCGAGCGCTGGTCCTTGTCCATCAAGAGCATGTCGGTGAGCGCGTATTCCTGGAAGGGCGTGACGTCCACCGTGCCCTTGCGGAAGTCCGGGAACTCCGAGAAGGGATGCTCGCCCATGCCCATCTGGTCGCGCATGAAGCTGTCGCGTTCCGCATCGGTGGCGCGGCGCGCCGCCGTGCCGTCCGTACTGGCGAGGCCGAAGAAGGCTTTCACCATCAGCGCCGCCAGCTCATACGCGCGGATATCGTCGCGCAGGCTTTGCTGGGTGTCGAGCACCGCCTGGCCGAAGGCGGAATACACCTTCGAATAGGACAGGCGCATGTCGCCGAAGCGCTGTTCCGGCACGCGCGGGTTGTAGGGCCCGAGCTTGTGCTGCTGCTGGTTGACCGCCACCGAGCGCTTGCGGTTGGCGAAATCGGCCGAGGCAAAGTCTTCGAACAAGGTGTCCGCCACCATCTGGTAGACGTCCTTCACGTCCTGGGTCGCCTTGTTGGCCAGGTTGGCGGTGTCGACGAAGTAGACGTCGTCGAAAGGCGCGCCGCGCCCGACCACGCTGTCCGGGTCCATCCACTGCACGCGCGCATTCATGTCGCGCATCGTGGTCTCGAGCTCCATCAGGGTCGCGTAGGCGTTGGCCTCGGTGCGCTCCTTGTTGGCCTTCGCATAGCCCGAGGGCAGGAACATCACCAGGTCGACCTGGCTGTCCGACACCTCCTGGCGCGCGATGGCCTTGGCGATCCAGCCCAGGTCGATGGCGCTGCCGGCGCCGGTGCCGCCCGCGTTCGAGGCGATGACGACGATGCGGAATTTACTCGTATCGACCTGCAGGCCCAGGCGCTGGTAATTCTCCTTGCGCTCGATGCCGGCGTTCGAGCTGAGGAAGTTTAGCGCGCCCTTGATGCGTCCGCGCAGCTTGGGATACTTATCGAATAAGTACAGCCGCGCCAGCGCGCGGATCTGGCCGGCGCCCTTCGAGGGATCGATGCCGAGCGAGCGCAGTTTCTTGGGCCGCAGCGGCATCCAGTTTTCGATGAGCGGGAAGCGCGCCAGGCTGTCGTCGGACTCGTGGTATTGCGGCAGGTCGAGCGGCTCGACGAGCCTCTCTTCGTCGCTCAATTTCACCAGCTCGAACCAGGGGTCGGTCTGCTGCGATTTACCCTCGTCGATAATGGCCTGGTTGTCGAGGTCGAAGTGCAGGAAGCGCGCGACCGGGAAGTCGGCGATCGACTCCACGCGGGTCGGATGCTGGCGGTTCCAGACCGCCGACAGGATGCGGCGGCGGATCCGCATCATGACTTCCATGCCGGTGCCGCCGGCGCCGATGAAGAGCGTCGGACGCAGGTCGACTTTGAGTTCGGCTTTTTTATTCAGCGCCGAGGGATCGGGAAAATCTGCCATGTTCGTTATTCCTTGATTTCAGCGGCGGCCGATGAAAAGCGCCGCGATGAGAGCTACCACGCCGATGACGACCAGCGGCCCCGTGATCGCCAGCGTCAGATACTTGGCGGCGTTGATGATCGCCAGCACCGCCGCGAAGGAGAGGAAGGCCAGCCCCACGAACATCAGCCAGCCCGCGCTGCCGGCCGAAGACGGCGCAACGCGCTTGACCACCAGGTGGTGCACGTAGGCGTTCCGCACGAAGAAGTAAATCACCAGCAGCACCAGCAATACGGCGCCGCCGATCGCCAGGTCGCGTCCCGAGGTATCGCGCAGCGGCGCCGCGCTGGGGTTGGTGGCGCCGCCCGGTGCGATCTCGACCGGCTGGTTGGCGGTATCGGGCGCCGTCTTCGGCAGCGGGTCCTGGGGCGTGGTGGGCGCCGTCTGGCCGGGCAGCTTGAAGCCGGGGTCGGTTGGTTTTTGATCTTGCATGGGGTCCTCTCGGGTATTTTTTATAAGTACTTCAGCGCCCCAGCCTGACCTGGGCGCCTTCGCGCAGGTCGATCAGCTGGTGGCCGAACAGCGTCGTCTTCAGGCTGGCCACCTGCTGGCCTGCCTTGTCGTAAATCGGCTGCGTCGCCCCGGCGCGCGTGTGAACGGTGCGCAGCTCGTCCTCCACCGTCAGCTGCACGTGGCGCGGCCGGCCGTAGGCATAGGCCGCGCCGGCGCCTGCCGCCAGCAGAGCCAGCGCCCCGGCGATCGCGGCCAGCAACGGCCCGGAGCCGTAGTGAACCCTCACCTCCAGCGGCAGCACCGCAGTCGAGGCCTGGATCTCGGCGGGCGGCGTAAAAATCTCCGGCAGCGGATCCCCGGGGAACAGCGCCGCCATCCGTTCCCGGAAGGCCTGCGACAGCACCAGCTTCTGGCCGGCCAGGTGCAGCTCGATCTGGCCCGGCAGCACATAGGCCGAGCCGGCGGATTTCAGCGCCTCGACCGACCATTTACCCGGCAGCTTGGCCACCGGCAGCTGCATGCTGGAGGCCAGCGGCTCGGC
The DNA here is from genome assembly GCF_059418525.1 of Telluria sp. GW821-FHT07G12. Classification (NCBI taxonomy): domain Bacteria; kingdom Pseudomonadati; phylum Pseudomonadota; class Betaproteobacteria; order Burkholderiales; family Oxalobacteraceae; genus Telluria; species Telluria sp. GW821-FHT07G12. Next base: position 1,030,615 of record NZ_JBWKQA010000001.1, read on the forward strand.
CTTGCCCGGCGCCAGCTGCTTGACCTCATGGCGGGCGAGTTCGATCGGACGGTTTTCGCCCGCCAGCATCGAGCGCGCGCTGATGGTGGCGTCGGCGATGGTGTAGGGGTAGATCGTGTTCTGCAGTTGCCACTGGATGCGCGTGCCAGGCGCCACCGCATCCGGCTCGACGTCGGCATGCAGGCGGCCGCCCGCATCCATCGCCAGCGACACGCCGGGCGCACCTTCGACGCGGCGCGGCACCAGGCGCACGGTGTCGCGGTCCAGCGGCTTCAGGCGGGCCGGCGGCTCGGTGATCACGCGCTGCACGCGGCCCGATGCCAGCAGGGCGTCGAGCGCTCGGCCGCCCTCCTTCCCGGCGGCGAACACATAGACCATCAGGCCGTTCGCGCTGTAGTGAGCGCCCGCTACCGGCATCCGCAGCGGGAACGCGAGGGCCTTGTCGATCGCGGCGCCACGGTGGATCAGGGTGTAGAACTCGCGGTTGCGCGCGGCGGTCGCCTGGTCGTTGTTCGGGCTGTTGCGGTTGTTCGTCACCAGCCACACCAGGCCCGGCTTGCCGGCCAGGACCTGGTTCAGGGCCGCGTCGACGGCCTCGCCGAGGTCGGTGTCGGCCAGCGCCTGGCCGCCGGGCTTGCGCGCGGTCTGCAGGCCGCTCAGCGCCGCCTCGACGTGGGCGTGCACCGTCTTCGCATCGACCTGCTCGGACAGCAGCCCGCGCGGCGAAGGCGCACCGGGCAGCGACTGGTTGAAGGCCGCCAGCACCAGGGCGTCCCCGGGCTGGACGACGCTCGAAACGAGCTCCGTCACCAGCGGCTTGAAGGCCGATTTGGGGTCGGTATAAAAGGGCTCCATCCAGCCCGAGTTCTGCACCAGCACCACGTGGGGGATGGCGAGGGCCAGCCCCGGCAGGCTTGCCACGAGCGCGATGACGAAAGCGAGGGCCCGCCTCACGACAGCTCTTCCAGGTTCCAGCCGCGGATCCGGTTCCAGTCTGGGTGGTGCAGCCACAGGTGCTTGGCGTACACGAAGGGCAGGCACTCGAGGGGTCGCGACAGGCGTGCGATCTCGTCGAGAATGACGTTGCGCCGGCCTATCCATTCGACCGTGGTACGGGCGATCACGCGGTCGGCCAGCGCGTCTTCGGCGCGGCCGGTGTATTTGTGGAAGCGCAGCACCAGGCCGCTGGGCTGGGCGCGGTTGTTGTTGAAGCCGCGCAGCAGCGGCAGCACCAGGGAATCGTCCTCGTTCTGGTCCTCGACGTGCTCGCCGGACCAGGGCTCGTCGACCACCGGATGGCCGCGCCGGAACAGCAGATTCGCAAAGCCCAGGCGCGCGCCGTCGATGGGCTCGCGCTGCGGGCGGTCGACGCCGAGTTCGAGGAAGCAGTAGGACTGGCCGTCATGCCCGATCAGCCACATGCGGCCGTCGCGGCTCAGGGTCGGCCCGCCGAACTGCAGGCGCGGCAGCCAGGTGTCGGGCCAGGGCAGGAAGCGCGGCGCCTCGCCCGGGCGCCACAGCAGCTGGCCCTCGTCGTGCAGCCAGGCTAGCTGGCCGTCGTAGCCGATCGGGCGGCTCCAGCCGGACAGGGGCAGCGCGCCGCATTCGTATTGCGGTCCCGGCGCCAGCTCCGCACTCAGCGAGGCCAGCACCAGCACGCCGGCATTCCCGCGCACCAGGCAGGCCAGCTGGCGCCGCATCGCGCCCGGCGCGGCCAGCAGGGGCGCGGCCAGCACCGGTTCGAGGCGGTAGGTCTCGTTGATCGGGTTGATCCACAGGCGGTACAGGCCTTGCGCGGTCGGCACCAGGCCGACTTCACCGCGCCGCGGCTCGGTGGCCGGCAGCCAGTTGTAGTCGGAGGCGCCGAAGCGCAGGTCGGCCGTGCCTTCTTCCGGCACCAGCACGTGCCACAGCTCGCCCAGCGGATCCCAGTACTGCAGCACGCCGCGGCCCGGCGCCAGGGCCAGCAGGCGTTGTTCCGGAAAGCCGTAGCCGGCGGCGATGAAGATGCACTGGGCGTTCGGCGGCGGCGGCATCGTGGCGTCGAAGCGGCCGACGTGGGGCGCGGCCGGGCGTTCTTCCAGACTGTCGCCAAGCGGCAGCGAGGTCACCGGCACGCCATGCGGCACGTGGCGCGGCAGCTGCTGGTCGGCATGCGGGCCCCACCAGTCGGGCTGGCGCTGCGCACTGCCTGCCAGGCGGGTCAAGGGCTTGCCGCAGACGGGGCAAAAGGAGAAACCTTCGGGGTAGATGGGCGAGTGCTCGCAGCCCTCGCCATCGCAGGCAGGGAGCGATGCGCCGAGCAGGTGCGCGAAGTCGGCCACGCGTCCACGCGCATGGCTGCTCCAGTCGATCCGGCCCAGGCCTTCGGTGGCCGCCAGTTCGAACTGTCCGCTGCTCTCGTCTTCCAGCCAGACGCTGGCTGGCGTTTCCCATCTGTATGTCATTACCCCTCGCTGATGATCGCAAAAAACGCCACGGCCCACGCCTATCCTGGGGTCGTTGTGCTTTTGAAATCATAGCGCCAGCAATGGGGCCACGGCGCGCCGTTCACGAAAGGAGCGCGGGGCGGTGCTTCACGGATCAAATGACGGGCTGTTCAGGGGAACTTCCTGCTGCATCGACGGCCGCAACCTGGCGGATTTTCCAGATCCCGTTCTCGAGCACCATGGACAGCACCAGCACCCGGTGCGGTCCTTCGTCATCAAAGCGCGACTCGCCGCCGTCGCCGAGGGTGACCAGAACGTCCGCCGCACCGGAACGCTGGCGCATGACGGCTGCACGCACGCTGCGCTGCCAGGCCGGCCGGTAGCTGGCGGACTGGGTGAAGTAATCGCGCTGCGGCAGCTTGCCGCCCTGCAGGCGTTCGACCAGCCTCGCCGCCAGCTCCCTGGCCACGTAGCGGGTGAAGATGTCGTAGCGGTCGCTGAGGGGATCCTGGTCGGCGCCGAGGGTCTCCAGGTACCAGCCGTAGAACTCGGTGGCGACGGCATCCGGCGCCCGTGCGCCCGCCTTCACCTCCAGCGCGCGTGCGGGAGCGGCAGCCGCCAGCAACAGTGCAAGCGAAAGCGCAAGCAGAAGCGGCAGCAAGTTAAAGATTGGAAATTTTTCTTTTAGAATCAACATGATAGACTCCCGACAGACAAACTGTGCAGCAAAGCCGGTCGGCTGTTCGTGAGCTGCCGCAAGCATCGCCGCGGCCGTCCAGGCAGCCGGGAGCGAGGCTATAATGACGGGTTGCTTCCCACCGTTTCGACGCCATGACCGCCACCGAGCTTTCCACCATCGACCTGCCCTCTTCCGCCATCGACGCCGCCACCGCGCACCTGCGCGACGTGCTCGCGATCGCGCTCGAACACGGGCCGGGCCGGCGTGCGCTGGTGGTCTACGACGGGCGCACCGGCCTGGCGCGCGCACTGGTCGAGGCCTACCGCCGCAACCTGCCGGAAGCGGTCTTCATCGACTTCGACGGCGTGCCGCCGGAGACGGTATTGGCGGCTTTTAAAGACTATGCGGCGGGCGACCTGGTGGTGCTGGTACAGTCGACCAACTTCCGCCTCGACGGCTTCCGCCTGCGCGTGGAACTGTTCAAGCTGGGCCTGAAGGTGATCGAGCACGTGCACCTGTCGCGCATGCCGGGTGCGCAGGGCGACCACTACATCGAGGCGCTGGCCTACGATCCGCAGTACTTCCGCGGCGTCGGCCACGCGCTCAAGCGCCGCATCGATACGGCTTCGCGTGCGGAGGTGCATGGCGGCGGCGCCGTCCTCGTGTTCGATTCGGCCCTGGAGTCGGCCAAGCTGAATGTCGGCGACTACAGCGCGATGAACAACGTCGGCGGCCAGTTCCCGATCGGCGAAGTGTTCACCGAGGCGCGGGACCTGGAAGCCGTCAGCGGCCGCGCCCAGGTGCATGTGTTCGGCGATACATCCTACCTCGTGAACCGTCCGGAATCGCCGATCACGCTGGTGATCGAGCGCGGCCGCGTGGTCGATGCCGAGAACGTGACGCCGGAATTCCAGCAGGTGCTTGACATCATCCGCCGCGACGAAGGCGAAGTCTGGGTGCGCGAGCTGGGCTTCGGCATGAACCGCGCCTTCTCGCGCGAGCGCCGCGTCGACGACATCGGCACCTACGAACGCATGTGCGGAATCCACCTGTCGCTGGGCGCCAAGCACGGCGTGTACGCGAAGCCGGGCTTCAAGCGCAAGGACGCGCGCTATCACATCGACGTGTTCGTGGTGACCGATGCGGTGTTCCTGGACGGCGAGCAGGTGTATGCCGACGGGGCCTGGACGGTGTCGGCGGCGTAAAATACGGCGGTCATTCAACGGAGTCCCGAACATGCTGACCCAGGAACAGCGCGACCACTACCAGCGCGACGGCTACATCGTCATCCCGAATTTCAAATCGCCCGACGAACTCGCGCGCCTGCGCGCACGCGCCTCCGACATCGTCGAGGCCTTCGACCCGGCCGAGTCGCGCGCCGTCTTCACCACGCGCGACCAGGAGAACGCCAGCGACGCCTGGTTCCTCGGCTCGGACAACACGGTGCGCTGCTTCTTCGAAGAGGAAGCCTTCGACGCCGACGGACAACTGAAGCAGCCCAAGGCCCTGTCGATCAACAAGATCGGCCACGCGATGCACGACCTCGACCCGGTGTTCGAAGCATTCACCCGCGATGCGAAACTGGCGGCAGTGGCGCGCGACCTCGGACTCGAACAGCCGCAGGTCTGGCAGTCGATGTACATCTTCAAGCAGCCCGGCATCGGCGGCGAAGTGCGCTGGCACCAGGACGCGACCTTCTTCGATTCCACGCCGATCAGCGTGACGACCTTCTGGTTCGCGCTCGAAGATGCGACCGTCGACAACGGCTGCCTGTGGGTCGAACCGGGCGGCCACCGCGGACCGCTGCGCGAGCGCTTCCTGCGCGATGGCCAGCAGATCACGATGGAGAAGCTGGACTCGACGCCCTGGCCGGATGACTCGACCGCGGTGCCGCTGGAAGCGAAGGCCGGGAGCCTGGTGTGCTTCCATGGGCTGCTGCCACATTACAGCGCGCCGAACCGCTCAAGCGTGTCGCGGCATGCGTTCACCTTGCATGTGACGGATGCGCGGACTGCGTACTCGGCGCGCAACTGGATTCAGCGAGATGCGAGCTTGCCGGTGCGCGGGTTCGACTGAGCTGCTGCTCATCTCAAATGAGTGAGCCCTTGCCGCCGTTGCAAAAGCGTTTGTTTTTCGTGCTCCTCAAGTAGACGGCAAACACGTCGCTTTCTGGGCAACGAGCGCTGCCGCAGCACGGTTGATGCTTCTGCTCGTACTCATCGTGCGTTATGCCAAGCGCTCGACGAACGCTCATTTATTTTCTATTCCCGGCTTCCATACTTCCTTCAGTGAAGCGGCGCCTGTGCTCAAGGCCCTTCAAGTGATTGACTGGTCAGAAGCCATTACCTGTGCCGTACTTTTCGTGGCGCTCCAGCGTCAAAACATCCCCATGAGCCGGGCGGACTGATATACTCTCTCAGTATCTTTTAATGCACTTTCGGTGCTTCGAGCCATGGACTGTCACATCGAGATTTTTCACGAAGACCGGTGGCTGGAAGCCGCTCAGGCCAGCTTCTCCGATGTGGTGCGCAACGGCTTCCGCGCAAACGACTGCGTGTTCGAATACGACCTGGAATATGCGTTCGGGTTGACGCCGCCGCCGGTATCGCTGGCGCTCCCGGTGGACGCCGACCGTCATGCCCTTCAGGCGTGGCCTGCCTTCATGTATGACCTGGTCCCGCAGGGTAACGGCCGCCGCTTCCTGCTCGACCGGCTCCAGCTCCCCGATGCGCAGGCGTCCGACCTGCCCTTGCTGCTGGCCGGAGCGTTCAATCCCATCGGTCGGCTGCGCATCCGTGAGGCAGTACAGTACTTCGAACAACATGTGGAACGGCATGGCCTTGCTGCCGACGGGTTCGACTTCCACGAACTGCTGGCGCGTGCGCCCGATTTTCACGAAACGATGATGGTCCACGGCATGCTGGCTGCGGGCGGGACGGGTATCCAGGGGGTTGCGCCCAAATACCTGTTGACCGAGGCCGACGACGGGAAATGGTATCCGGATGCGGTACTTGATGACGGCCAGGCACGCCGCCACTACATCGTGAAGCGCCCACGCGGTCCTTCCGATGCCGACCGCAAGGTCTTGCACAACGAGGCGCGCTACATGGAAGTCGCGCAGCGCTTTGGCATCCGCAGTTTCGATCTGCCAGAACGGCACGGAGACATGCTATTCATCCCGCGCTTCGACCGTCGCACCCAGGACAGACGTGTTCTGCGCTTCCACCAGGAGAGCGCGGCCTCGATTGCCGGCCTGGGAGGATTCGGCATCCAGGCCAACCAGTTTCAGCTGTTGGCGGCAATTCGCCGCGTCGTCGATGTGCCGCTCTACGAGACCATCGAGTTCATCCAGCGCGACGTGCTCAACCTGGCAATGCGGAACACGGATAACCACGCGCGCAACACGGCGGTGCAGACTGTCGATGGCGTCACCCGCATCACGCCGCTGTTCGACTTCGCGCCAATGTACCTGGACCCCGAAGGCATCACCCGCGCATCGCGCTGGTACCACCCCGAAACCGGCAAGGAACTGCAGCGCTGGGAAGACGTGCTGCCGCAGCTTGCCCTGCCCGCGCCCGAGCACGAGCAGCTGGTCGAAGCACTGGTCTGCTTCGGCGAGCGGCTCGCAGGGCTGCAGGACTGCATGCGTGAAGTCGGCGTCGACGAAGACATCGTTGAATTTGTCGGGCCGAGCGTCGAAAAACAGCGTACCCAACTTCTGGCATTGAGGTCGTGATGAGCAAACGAAAACCGATCGATAAGACGCAGGCCCGTGAACGGCGTAACCGGCTGCTGGAATCGGCAGCGGCGGCCGAGCTGTCGCTCACTGAGGGCGTGCGCGAGATGCGTGCGATTGCCGGCATGACGCAGGACGAGTTCGCGCAGCATCGTAGCGTCAGCGCGCGGGTGATCAAGGCGATCGAGTTAGGACAGGGGAATCCGACGGTGGCGACCTTGAACCGGATCGGCGAATTCTTTGGGTTGGAAGTGGCGTTCGTGCCGGTCAAGCGTGCCGCAACGGCTGCGGAGACGTCTCAGCGGGCCGGCGCAACTACGGGAATCAATGTCGAGACGCTGATGGCCGGTCAACAAGCTCTGATGGCCGAGCTCGATAAGCTTTCCAAACTCATGGGAATGGTCAAGGACGTGACGAGAACTGCCAGTGTTCTGCCTGATTTGCAGGCCTCAACACAGGAAGCGGTATCGAAAGCCCCTACGTCAGGAAGCTCATCCAGTAGCAAGAAAAAAAAGCCCCGTTCAGCATGACGTGCATATCAACATTATCTTGCCAGAAAAATATGCTCTATCGATAATGATTGCCTGCTGAGCAACCATTATCGAGGAGCCCGAATGCGTATCTCGAAAGCCGTCCTGCACTTGGCCACGCTGCTGGCCTGCACCACCGCCTACGCCGACGACGGCGCCGACATCCTGCACATCGAGCAGGGCCTGCGCCCCGCCATCGCCCTGCAAGGCAAGCCCGTCCCCACCGCCACCTTGGCCGCCGAGATGCAGCGCCTGCACGTCCCCGGCGTCAGCGTTGCCGTCATCCGCAAGGGCCAGATTGCCTGGGCCAAGGGCTACGGCGTCATGGCGAAAGACGGCCAACCCGTCAGGCCGGACACCCTGTTCCAGGCCGCCTCGATCAGCAAGCCAGTGACCTCGCTGGCCGCGCTGCGCATGGTGGACGCGAACAAGCTCGCGCTCGACGCCGACATCAACACCGCGCTGAACAGCTGGAAGCTGCCGCCCGGCCCGAAGAACGCACACGCCACCCTGCGCCAGCTGCTGTCGCACACGGCCGGCACTTCGGTCTCGGGCTTCCCCGGTTATGCGCACGACACCGCGGTCCCGAACCTGGTGCAGGTGCTGGACGGTACGCCGCCCGCGAACACCAAGCCGGTGCGCATCGAGAACCCGCCGGGCAAGGACTGGAACTACTCCGGCGGCGGCTACACGGTGGTCCAGCAGGCGCTGATCGACCGCAGCGGCAAGACCTTCCCCGCCCTGTTGGATGAAACCGTGCTCGCGCCGCTCGGCATGAAGGACAGCAGCTTCAATCAACCGCTGCCGGCATCGCTGCTGGCGCGCGCCGCCATGCCGCACGACGCCAAGGGCGAGCCCTACAAGGGCGGTCCCTACACCTATCCGGAGCTGGCTGCGGCCGGCCTGTGGACCACGCCCAGCGACCTGGCCCGCTTCGCCATCGGCGTGCAGCGCAATGCGGACGCGCAGGGCAATCCGCTGCTCTCGCCCGCGATGGCACGCACCATGCTGACGCCGGTGAAGAACGGCTATGCGCTCGGCCTGGAAATCGAAGGCAAGGATGCGTCGCTGTCCTTCAGTCACGGCGGCAGCAATATGGGCTTTCAGAATTCGCTGCTCGCCTACTTCGGGAAGGGCGACGGCATCGTGGTGATGACCAACGGCGACGCCGGCGCCGAGCTGGCGCAAAGCATCCTGCGCGCTGCCGCCTTCGAATACCGCTGGCCCAGCAACCAGACCACGATGCGCAAGGCGGTCGAGCTGCCGCCGGCGAAGCGCAAGGCGCTGGCCGGTATCTACGAGATCAAGGGCATGGGCACCTTCGAGATCGCGGAACGGGACGGCAAGCTGGTGCTGGGGATCCGCGAAGGCGTGATCGATCCGCTGTACGTGGCGCCGGGCTCACCGACCGTGCTGTTCGTGCTGTCGCGCGAACTCGAACTGCACATGGCAAAGGACGGCAGCCCGACTGGCCGCCTGAAGTCCGGCTCCTTCGATGTGCCGTTCAAACGTGTGAAGAAAGCGGTATCGGCGCGCTGACTGAATACCATGCGCGGTTCAGGCAACCGCCTGCAGCCGCGCCTCCTTCAAGCCCAGGTCGACGCCATGGACGCTCACGTGGTTACGCCCGTTCTGCTTGGCGTGATACATGGCTTCGTCCGCGCGCTTGAGCACATCTTCCCATTGCGCGTCGCCGTCCCGGGCCGCGGCCAGGCCGACGCTCACCGTCATCGGCACCGCGAGCCCCTGCACCAGCAGCGGCGTCTCGTCCACCAGCTCGCGCAGGCGTTGCGCGATGCCCGCCACGTCAGCCAGAGTGCCGCCGCCGACCACCACCGCGAACTCTTCGCCGCCGATGCGGAACATGGCGTCGTAGCCGCGCAGGGCGCGCGCCGCCAGCGTGGTCACGTGGCAGATCGCGGCGTCGCCGACGCTGTGGCCGTAGCGGTCGTTGATCGCCTTGAAGTGGTCGATGTCGAAGGTGATGAAGAACAGCGGCGTGGCGCTGCGTTGGCAGCGGCGGAATTCGCGCCCGGCGATGTCGTGCAGGGCGCGGCGGTTCAGCCAGCCGGTCAGGACGTCGGTCAGCGAAGCGCGGCGCAGGGCCAGTTCCTGCTGGTGGGTGACGATCAGCGCGCAGGCCATGGTCGACACCGACAGGAACACCAGCACGAACAGCGAACCCGAGGTCTGCAGGAACTGGCTGCCCATGAAGGTGAGCTTGCGGTCTTCGCTGGCCGCCAGGTAGAGGGTGCGCAGCGCCATCTGGGTCATGAACAGCAGCTCCAGCCCCATCAGCGGTAGGTAGGCGGGCTTGGCGCCGTCGTCGGGCTGGCGCCACAGCAGCCAGACCACGCCCAGGTTGATGCCGGCGACGACGGGCGTGAACAGGAACAGGCGATGCAGGACCGAGCCCTGCATGAAAGGCAGCGCGTGTACGCACAGCACGGCCAGCGTCAGCAAGGCCAGCAAATCGTAGCGCGGCCGCAGGGACAGGTGGCGGCGCACGCCGACCAGGATGCCGGCATGGCCGGCGATGTAGAACATGTTGGCCACGGCCGGCGCGATCGCGAGGTCGAGCTTGTACTTGAGGGCGACTGCTCCGATGACATTACTCGCCAGGAAGCACAGGCCGCTCAGCGACCAGTCCAGCAGGCAAGGCTGACGCGAGCTTGCACGGTACAGCAGCTGCATGCTGGCAGCCATGATGCCGGCTACCAGCGCGGAAGCCACGACGAGTGTGAACGCATCCATGCTTTGCCTCGACTACGGAACCATACGATAGGAATCAATTCCCCAAGTATAGGATTATTGTCATAAGGTAAATCTCACACATTGTCTCAGCCAGCGCATTTACAACAAGCGTATGCGGTCCGCATGATCCAGCCGAAACCGGGCCTCTATAAGGCTGTGATATAAGGTCAGTCCGATCACCGACCCGCGCCCATGAAACCCGCCTTCTTCGCCATCGTTGGGGCCCAGTTCTTTTCCTCGCTGGCCGACAGCGCGCTGTTCATCCTGTGCGTGTCGCTCGTGACGACCCTGGCTTTCCCGGAATGGATGACGCCGATGCTGAAGATGGGCTTCGTGCTGTCGTACATCCTGCTGGCCCCGTTTGCCGGCGCCTTCGCCGACATGTTTCCGAAGGGACGTGTCATGCTGGTGACGAACACGATCAAGATGTTCGGCTGCTCGCTGATCCTGGCCAAGGCCAATCCCCTGCTCGCCTACGGCATCGTCGGCTTCGGCGCCTCGGCCTATTCGCCTGCCAAGTACGGGATCCTGGCCGAAGTCCTGCCTGCCCGGCGCCTGGTGGCGGCCAACGGCTGGATCGAGGGGACCACGGTGGTCGCGATGATCCTCGGCACCATCCTCGGCGGACTCATTTCCGCCAACGGGCACACGATCGCCTGGCTGCTGAGGATGGCGCCCGTGCAGGGCGGCATGGTCGATACGCCGCTGCACGCGGCCGTGGCCGTGATCGTGCTGACCTATTTCATCGCCGGGGTGCTGAACCTGGGCGTGGTGAACGCCGGCACCCGCTATGCCAAGGCGCGCCGCTCCCTGCCTTCCCTGCTGCTCGACTTCTACCGCTGCAATTCGACCCTGTGGCGCGACCGCGAAGGCCGGGTCTCGCTGGGCGTGACCTCGCTGTTCTGGGGCGCCGGCATGGTGCTGCAGATCCTGCTGCTGGCCTGGGCACGGTCGGCGCTCGGCCTCGGCCTGGACAAGGCGGCCGCGCTGCAGGGCGTATTCGCGCTGGGCGTGGTGATCGGCGCGGCGATCGCCGGCAAGACGGTGCCGCTGGTGCGTTCGATGTCGGTGATGCCAGTCGGGATCGTGCTGGGTGTCGGCCTGTGCGCGATGGTGTTCGTGCACACGGTGCAGGTGGCGCTGCCCCTGCTGCTGGCGATCGGCGTGCTGGCCGGCCTGTTCGTGGTGCCGATGAATGCCATCCTGCAGCACCGCGGCCACAGCCTGATGAGCGCCGGGCAATCGATCGCCGTGCAGAACTTCAACGAGAACCTGGCCATCCTGGCGATGACGGCCAGCTATGCGATGGCGCTGCAGGTCAAACTGGAAATGAACACGGTGCTGGTATTGCTGGGTGTGCTGATCGCCCTGGCGACCATCTACCTGCGCGCCCTGGCAAATACGGCGCAACATGCATGAGTCTTGCCGATAGTTGACACCAATATATTAGGTTTGCCTATAATAAATTGTCGTCAACTCATGCATACACGAGGCAGCCATGTCCGTTATCTCGCTGGTGATCCAGGTTCTCGGATTCATTCTTCTCATTGCCGGCTTCCGCGGCGCAAATCGTAACCTGATGCTGGGCGCCGCCCTTTTGCTCTGGTTTGGCGCCGGCTCCGAAGAGTTTGCCCATGGATTCATGCAAGGGATCCACAATGGGGCACCTACTGTCCACAGCAGCCCAGCCTGAGGCCTGCCTATACAAGAGTACCCAAAACGCCACATTTGAGCGTTTTGATGCTTTGTAACAAGGTTGTTACAAATCAAGCGAACCATTGCTTTAGATCGAAGACTAGAATATTTTCTTTCTTTCAACCTCTAAAGCAGGGTAAATATGATACGTTTGCCGATCGGCTTGGCGGCGCTATGCCTCACCATGTCAGCAATTGCAGCGGAACCTTTTGACGATAAATTCCGCCAGCTCGACGAACTACTCCCCACCCCGACCACGATCCGTACCGCCTCCGGCGCGCCGGGTCACGCCTACTGGCAGCAGCGCGCCGACTACTCGATCCGCGCGACGCTCGACGAGGCGAACCGTTCGATCAGTGGCGCCGAGACGATCACGTATCACAACAATTCCCCTGACACGCTGACCTACCTGTGGGTCCAGCTCGACCAGAACATCTACAAGCCGAACTCCGATTCGCGCACCGGCGCCACCATCCGCTCGCGCGACGCCTGGGACAAGCCACGCGGCCCGGACGACGGCATGAAGTTCGACCAGCTGCAGAGCCTGATGACCGCCCGCAGTTTCGACGGCGGCTTCAACATCAAGTCGGTGAAGGATGGCGGCGGCGCCCCGCTCCACTACGTCATCAACCGCACGATGATGCGCATCGATCTGCCGCAGCCGCTCAAACCCGGCGCCAGGGTCGCGTTCGCGATCGAGTGGAGCTACAACATCAACGAGCAGAAGGTGCTCGGCGGCCGCTCCGGCTACGAGAAGTTCGACGACAAGAACGACCTGTTCGAAGTCGCCCAGTGGTTCCCGCGCATGGCAGCCTACTACGACGTGATGGGCTGGCAGCACAAGCAGTTCCTGGGCACCGGCGAGTTCACGCTGGAATTCGGCGACTACGACGTGGCCGTGACCGTCCCGGCCGACCACATCGTGGCCTCGACCGGCGAGCTGCAGAATCCGGGCGACGTCCTCACCGCCGCGCAGCGCCAGCGCCTCGAGCAGGCCCGCACCGCCAAGCAGCCGGTAGTCATCGTGACCCAGGCCGAGGCCGAAGCCAAGGAAAAGACCCGCGCCACCACCTCGAAGACCTGGCACTTCCGCGCCAGGAACGTGCGCGACTTCGCCTGGGCCTCGTCCCGCAAGTTCATCTGGGATGCTCAGGGCTTCAAGAAGGACGCGACCAATGTGATGGCCATGTCCTACTATCCGAAGGAAGGCAACCCGCTGTGGGAGAAGTACTCGACCCAGGCCATCATCCACACCATCGACCAGTACAACAAGTATTCCTTCGACTACCCCTACCCGGTCGCGATTTCCGTGAATGGCCCGGTGGGCGGCATGGAATACCCGATGATCTCGTTTAACGGCCCGCGTCCGACCAAGGACAAGAAGACCGGCGAGCTCACGTATTCGAAGCGCACCAAGTACGGCCTGATCGGCGTCGTGATCCACGAAGTGGGCCACAACTACTTCCCGATGATCGTCAACTCGGACGAGCGCCAGTGGACCTGGATGGACGAGGGCCTCAACAGCTTCGTGCAGTACCTGGCCGAGCAGGCATGGGAAGAGAATTATCCGGCTTCGCGCGGCGAGCCGCGTTCGATCGTGGACTACATGAAGAGCGCCAACCAGCAGCCGATCATGACCAACTCCGAGTCGATCTCGGCGCTGGGCCCGAACTCCTACGCCAAGCCGACCGCTGCGCTGAACGTGCTGCGCGAGACGGTGCTGGGCCGCGAGCTGTTTGACTTCGCGTTCCGCGAATACGCACGCCGCTGGAAATTCAAGCGCCCGACCCCGTCGGACTTCTTCCGCACCATGGAAGACGCCTCGGGCACGGACCTCGACTGGTTCTGGCGCGGCTGGTTCTACACCACCGACCACGTGGACGTGAGCGTGGACGGCATCAGCGAGTACACGGTCGGCACCAAGGACCCGGAAATCGAGAAAGCCTGGAAGCGCGCCCAGAAGGATGCGGAGCCGGTCTCGATCACCGAGCAGCGCAACAAGGGCACGCTGCCGCGCCGCCTGGACTCGCATCCCGAGCTGAAGGACTTCTACAACGAGCACGACGAGTTCACGGTCACCAACAAGGACCGCAACAAGTACAACGAAGCCGTCGAAGGCCTGGAGGATTGGGAAAAGGCGCTGCTGAAGGAAGGCAAACACCTGTACCTGGTCGACTTCACCAACAAGGGCGGCCTGGTGACCCCGCTGGTGCTGGAGATCACGCTTGCCAGCGGCAAGAAGTACATCGAGCGCGTGCCGGCCGAAGTGTGGCGCTATTCGCCGAAGAAGATCACGAAGCTGATCATCACCGACGAGACCATGACCAGCCTGGTGCAGGACCCGTACTGGGAAACCGCCGACACCGACCAGAGCGACAACGCCTGGCCGCGCAAGGCGACCCCGTCGCGCCTGGAACTGTTCAAGTCCCAGCGTCCGCAGGACGACATGATGAAGGACTATAACGAGAAGCTGAAGACCAAGGAATCCAAGGAGTCGAAAGACGACAAGGGCGCCAAGGACGCCAAGCCGGAAGTCAAGGCAGCAGCAGAAGCAGCAAAGTAAGACCGTAGGGTGGGCACCCCGTGCCCACGCGGACGTATGCGCAATGCGACGTCACGCGTGGGCACGTTTTGTTTTGATGCCCCCGGCATCAAAACCCCATTGTGCATTTTGGACCGCATAAATATACATATAACGACCACATGAACTTCAAGCGCCTGCCCGCCAGCCTCGCGGCCCTGAGCCTGATCGCCGCCATCGCCAGCCCCGCCTTCGCCCAGCAATTCGACGATAAATTCCGCCAGCTCGACGAACTGCTGCCCATGCCCACCGACACCCGCACCGCCTCGGGCGCGCCGGGCCACGCCTACTGGCAGCAGCGCGCCGACTACAAGATCCGCGCCAAGCTGGACGAAGCGAAGCACGCGATCCAGGCCAGCGAGACGGTCACCTACCACAACAATTCGCCGGACACGCTGAACTACCTGTGGCTGCAGCTGGACCAGAACCTGTTCAAGCCGAATTCGAATGGCCGCACCTCGGCCACCGTGGTCTCGCGCGAAGCCTGGGCCCGGGCCACGCCGGAGACGGGCGTGAAGTTCGACGCCATGCGCACCATGCTGGAGTCGCGCTTGTTCGACGGCGGCCTCAACATCACGGCGGTGAAGGATGCCGGCGGCGCGCCGCTCCACTACGTCATCAACGGCACCATGATGCGCATCGACCTGCCGCAGCCGATGAAGCCGGGCGCCAAGCTGTCCTTCGCGGTCGACTGGCACTACAACATCAACAACCAGAAGATCGTGCATGGCCGCTCGGGCTACGAAGGCTTCGACGACAAGAACGACCTGTTCGCGATCGCCCAGTGGTTCCCGCGCATGGCGGCCTACTACGACGCCCACGGCTGGCAGCACAAGCAGTTCCTGGGCGCCGGCGAGTTCACGCTGGAGTTCGGCGACTACGATGTCGAGCTGACCGTCCCGGCCGACCACATCGTGGCCGCCACCGGCGAGCTGCAGAACCCGGATGCGGTCCTGTCCCCGGCCCAGCGCGAACGCCTGAAGCAGGCGCGCACGGCAACGAAGCCGGTGCTGATCGTGACGCAGGCCGAGGCCGAGGCGAAGGAAAAGGCCCACGCCGACACTACCCGCACCTGGCGCTTCCGCGCGAAGAACGTGCGCGACTTCGCGTTCGCCTCGAGCCGCAAGTTCATCTGGGATGCGCAGGGCTTCAAGAAGAACGGCACCGACGCGCTGGCGATGTCCTTCTACCCGAAGGAAGGCAATCCGCTGTGGGGCCAGTACTCGACCCAGGCGGTGGTGCACACCCTCGACCAGTACAGCAAGTACTCCTTCGACTACCCCTACCCGGTCGCGATCTCGGTCAACTTCGACGTCGGCGGCGGCATGGAATACCCGATGCTCTCGTTTAACGCCCCGCGTCCGACCAAGGACAAGAAGACCGGCGAGATCACCTATTCGAAGAACGCCAAGTACGGCCTGATCGGCGTGGTGATCCACGAGGTCGGCCACAATTACTTCCCGATGGTCGTCAACTCGGACGAGCGCCAGTGGACCTGGATGGACGAGGGCCTGAACAGCTTCCTCGAGTTCCTGGCCGAAGAAGCCTGGGAAGAGAAATTCTCGATCGGTTACGGCGAACCACGCATGATCGCGAGCTACATGAAGAGCCAGAACCAGGTGCCGATCATGACTAACTCGGAGTCGATCGTCCAGTTCCTCAACAACGCCTACGCGAAGCCGGCCACCGCGCTGAACGTGCTGCGCGAAACGGTGCTGGGCCGCGAGCTGTTCGACTTCGCCTTCAAGGAGTATGCGCGCCGCTGGAAGTTCAAGCGCCCGACCCCGGCCGACTTCTTCCGCACCATGGAAGACGCGTCCGGCACGGACCTCGACTGGTTCTGGCGCGGCTGGTTCTACACCACGGATTACGTGGACGTCAGCATCGACGGCATCAGCGAATACACGGTCGGCAGCAAGGACCCGGAAATCGAAAAGGCCTGGAAACGCGCCCAGAAGGATGCGGAGCCGGTTTCGATCACCGACCAGCGCAACAAGGGCACCCTGGAGCGCCGCCTCGATGCGCATCCGGAGCTGAAGGACTTCTACAACGAGCACGACGAGTTCACGGTCACCAACAAGGACCGCAACAAGTACAACGAAGCCGTCGAAGGCCTGGAAGACTGGGAAAAAGCGCTGCTCAAGGAAGGCAAGCACCTGTATCTGGTCGACTTCAGCAACAAGGGCGGCCTGGTGACGCCGCTGATCCTCGAGATCACGCTCGCCAGCGGCAAGAAGTACGTCGAGCGCGTGCCGGCCGAAATCTGGCGCTACAACCCGAAGAAGGTCACCAAACTGATCATCACCGACGAGCCGATGACCAGCCTGGTGGAAGACCCGTATTGGGAGACCGCCGACACCGACCAGAGCGACAACGCCTGGCCGCGCAAGGCGACCCCTACGCGCCTGGAGCTGTTCAAGTCCCAACGTGGCGGTGACGACATGATGAAGGACTTCAACGAGAAGCTGAAGACCAAGGACGACAAGGCCAAGGACGAAGAAAAGCCGATCGCCAAGTAAGCCAAGCAACCGTAGGGTGGGCACCCCGTGCCCACGCATCAATTAACGCACATGGTGGGCACGGGGTGTCCACCCTACGAACATGAAACATCTCGCTACTCTGACCCTGATCGCCTCGATCACCGGCTCGGCCTTCGCCCAGCAATTCGACGACAAGTTCCGCCAGCTCGACGAACTGCTGCCAACGCCCACCGACACCCGCACCGCCTCGGGCGCGCCGGGCCACGCCTACTGGCAGCAGCGCGCCGACTACAAGATCCGCGCCCAGCTGGACGAAGCCAATCGCGCCATCACCGGCAGCGAGACCGTCACCTACCACAACAACTCGCCGGACACGCTGAACTACCTGTGGGTGCAGCTGGACCAGAACATGTTCCGCGCCGATTCGGACAACCGCATGATCTCGAGCTACCCGTCGCGCGAGGCCTGGCGTACCGCGTCCGCCACCGGCGGGCAGGCCGGCCTGCAGTACGAGGCTGCCCGCTTCCTGGTCGAGAGTCGCAAGTTCGACGGCGGCTTCAAGGTCGCCAGCGTCACCGGCACGGACGGCAAGCCGTTGCGCTACGTGATCAACAAGACCATGATGCGCATCGACCTCGAACAGCCGCTGAAGCCGGGCGCGCGCGTCTCCTTCAATATGTCGTGGTCCTTCAACGTGCCGGAAACGAATGTGCTGGGCCGCCGCATGGGCTTCGAGCGCTTCGATAAAGAGGACAAGAACGACCTGTTCGAGATCGCCCAGTTCCATCCGCGCATGGCCGCCTACTACGATGCCCACGGCTGGCAGAACACGCAGTACCGCGGCGACGGCGAATTCACGCTGGAATTCGGCGACTACGACGTCGAGATCACCGTACCGTCCGACCACATCGTGGCCGCCACCGGCGAGCTGCAGAACGAAGGCGATGTACTCACCGCCGCGCAGCGCGAGCGCCTGAAACAGGCACGCACTTCGAAGCAGCCGGTGATCATCGCCAGCCAGGCGGACGCCGAAGCCCGCGAAAAAGGCCGCGCCACCACCACCAAAACCTGGCGCTTCAAGGCCAGGAACGTGCGCGACTTCGCCTGGGCCAGCAGCCGCAAGTTCATCTGGGACGCCCAGGGCTTCAAGAAGGGCGACACCGACGTGCTGGCCATGTCCTTCTACCCGAAGGAAGGCAATCCGCTGTGGGAGAAGTACTCGACCCAGGCCATCATCCACACCATCGACCAGTACAACAAGTATTCCTTCGACTACCCCTACCCGGTCGCGATTTCCGTGAACGGCCCGGTGGGCGGCATGGAATACCCGATGATCTCCTTTAACGGCGGCCGTCCGACCAAGGACAAGAAGACCGGCGAGCTGACCTACTCGCGCAGCACCAAGTATGGCCTGATCAGCGTGATCATCCACGAGGTCGGCCACAACTACTTCCCGATGATCGTCAACTCGGACGAGCGCCAGTGGACCTGGATGGACGAGGGCCTGAACTCCTTCATGGAATTCCTCGCCGAGACGGCGTGGGAAGAGAATTACCCGGCCCGCCGCGGCGAGGCGCGCAACATCACCGATTACATGAAGAGCCGCAACCAGGTGCCGATCATGACTGGCTCCGAATCCGTCACCCAGCGCGGCAATAACGCGTATGCGAAACCGGCCACCGCGCTGAACGTGCTGCGCGAAACGGTGCTGGGCCGCGAGCTGTTCGACTTCGCCTTCAAGGAGTACGCGCAGCGCTGGAAGTTCAAGCGTCCGACCCCGGCCGACTTCTTCCGCACCATGGAAGACGCCTCGGGCACGGACCTCGACTGGTTCTGGCGCGGCTGGTTCTACACTACCGACGCGGTGGACGTAAGCGTGGACGGCATCAGCGAATACACCGTTGGCAGCAAGGATCCGGAAACCGAGAAGGCCTGGAAACGTGCGCAAAAGGATGCGGAACCGATCTCGATTACCGACCAGCGCAACAAGGGCACGCTGCCGCGCCGCCTCGAGAAGCACCCGGAACTGAAGGACTTCTACAACGAACATGACGAGTTCACGGTCACCAACAAGGACCGCAACAAGTACAATGAAACCGTGGACGGCCTGGAGGATTGGGAAAAGGCGCTGCTGAAGGAAGGCAAGCACCTCTACCTGGTCGACTTCAGCAACAAGGGTGGCCTGGTGACGCCGCTGATCCTGGAAATCACGCTCGCGAGCGGCAAGAAGTACGTCGAGCGCGTGCCGGCCGAAGTCTGGCGCTACTCGCCGAAGAAGATCACGAAGCTGATCATCACCGACGAGCCGATGACCAGCCTGGTGCAGGACCCGTACTGGGAAACCGCGGATACGGACCAGAGCGACAATGCCTGGCCGCGCAAGCCGGCGCAATCGCGCCTGGAGCTGTTCAAGAGCCAGCGTCCGCAGGACGACATGATGAAAGACTACAGCGAAAAGCTGAAGACGAAAGAGCCGAAGAAGGACAGCAAGGAAGCCGCGAAGGCCGAAGAGCAGTCCATCGAGGCCGGCAGGAAAGTGGAATGAGTCTTAAACGCTCGATTGCAAAGTGTGTGGGCGCGGCCGTCCTGGCCGGCGCCTGTGCGCTGGCGCCCGCACATAACTTCCACGCCGGGATCACCGACATCAGCTTCAACGAGCGGACCGGCAGCACGGAGGTCGTGCACACCTACATGGCGCACGATGTCGAGGCGCTGCTGACCAATCTGTACCAGCGCCAGTTCGACCTGTCCGATCCGGACGACCAGGCCGTGTTCCGCAAGTACGTGGAAAAGCAGTTCTGGCTGGCGGACAAGGACAAGCGCCGCCTGCCGCTGAACTGGGTCGGCATGACGGCCGACGCCCAGAGCGTCATGGTGTACCAGGAAGTCGTGCAGACCCCGGCCGCGAAGGTCGAGATCATCCACGATGCGGTGCTCACCGACTTCATGCCGGACCAGCTGAACACCGTGAACCTGACGGTGGCGGGCAGCCTGCGCACCTTCGGTTTCAGCAGCAAGCAGTCCGAGTTTTCAGTCCACTAAGCGTTCGTACCTGATGCGTCTCCGAGTCCTGCCCTGCGCACTGGCCGCGCTGTTCTCCCACCTCACGGCCTACGCCGACGACCTGGTAATCCAGCGCGTGCTGGTCGAAGGCGCACGCGCCAGCCAGCTGGGCATCGCCGATTCCGCGAATGCCGGCAGCGTCAGCCAGAAGGAACTGGAGATGCGCACCATCTACCGTCCCGGCGAGCTGCTGGAGGCGGCGCCCGGCCTGATCGCGAGCCAGCACAGCGGCGAAGGCAAGGCCAACCAGTTCTACCTGCGCGGCTTCAACCTCGACCACGGCACCGACCTCGCCACCTATGTGGACGACATGCCGGTCAACCAGCGCTCGCACGCGCACGGCCAGGGCTGGACCGACCTGAACTTCCTGATCCCGGAACTGACCGCACGCCTCGACTACCGCAAGGGCCCCTACTCGGCGCGCGAAGGCGATTTCGCCTCGGCCGGCAGCGCTGCCGTCACCTATGTGAACCGCCTGGTGCGCGACGTGGCGACCCTGAGCGTCGGCCAGAACGGCTATGCGCGCACGGCGCTGGCGGCGTCGAAGGACACGGCCGGCGGCGCCCTCACCTATGCGCTGGAGCTGCTGCACAACGACGGCCCCTTCACCCGTCCGGACGATTACCAGAAGGTGAACGGCGTGCTGCGCTACAGCCGCGGCTATGCGAACAACGGCTGGAGCGTCACCGCGATGGCCTATCACGGCCGCTGGAATTCCACCGACCAGATCCCGGAGCGCGCGGTCGACGACGGCCGCATCGGGCGCTTCGGCATGGTCGACGATACCGATGGCGGCGAAGCGCGCCGATACAGCCTGTCCGGCGTATGGCGCCAGACCAGCGCCGATTCGGCGTCGAAGGTGAATGCCTACCTCATTCGCAACCAGCTGGACCTGTGGTCGAACTTCACTTACTTCATGGACGACCCGGTGCATGGCGACCAGTTCGCCCAGCCGGACCGCCGCGTTACCAGCGGCGTCAACGCCCTGCACACCTGGCACGCGCACCGCGGCGACAGCCTCACCGCCGACATCAGCGTCGGCCTGCAAGCGCAGAACGACAATATCTTCAACGGCTTGCTGCACACGCAGGCGCGCCAGACGCTGGACACCACGCGCCAGGACCACATCGTCGAGACCAGCCGCGCGGCCTGGATCGAGAGCGCCACGCGCTGGGGCGAATCCTTCCGCAGCATCGTCGGCCTGCGCGCCGACGGCTACCGCTTCCGCGTGCAGGACAGCCTGACCGGCAAGGCGGCCAGCGCCAGCGACACCCTGCTCAGTCCTTCGCTGAACCTGGTGTTCGGCCCCTGGAAGAGCAGCGAGCTGTATCTGAATTATGGCCAGGGCTTCCACAGCAACGACGCCCGCGGCGCCGTCAACAGCGTTGAGCCACTGGTGCGCTCGCGCGGCATGGAGATCGGCCTGCGCACGGAAGCAATCCCGAAGATGCAGACCGCGCTCTCGCTGTACCGCCTGGATTTCGATTCGGAGCTGAGCTATGTCGGCGACGCCGGCACCACCGAGGCCGGCTCGCCCAGCCGCCGCATCGGCATCGAGTTCTCCAACTACTACAAGCCCGTGAAGTGGCTGGCTATCGACTTCGACGCCGCCTTCGCGCGCGCCCGCTCGCGCGAGGTGGAGGCCGGCCAGGACCGCATCCCCGGCGCGGTGGAAGGCGTGAGCCAGCTGGCCATCACGGCCAGCCAGCTGGGCAAGAACGGCGCCTGGGAAGGCGCGCTGCGCCTGCGCTACTTCGGCCCGCGCCCGCTGGTCGAGGACAACAGCGTGCGCTCGCACGCCAGCACCACCTTGAACGGCCGCATCGGCTACCGCCTTGCGAAGGACCTGCGGCTGGAGCTGGAAGGCTTCAACCTGCCCAACAAGCGCGTCTCGAGCATCGACTACTATTATGCCTCGCAGCTGAAGGGCGAAGCGGAAGCCCATGAGGACATCCACTTCCACCCGC
This sequence comes from Telluria sp. GW821-FHT07G12, assembly GCF_059418525.1. Classification (NCBI taxonomy): domain Bacteria; kingdom Pseudomonadati; phylum Pseudomonadota; class Betaproteobacteria; order Burkholderiales; family Oxalobacteraceae; genus Telluria; species Telluria sp. GW821-FHT07G12. The sequence continues at coordinate 1,052,529 of NZ_JBWKQA010000001.1, forward strand.
TCGAATCGCGTTCGTTCCGCCTTACGCTCATCAAGAACTGGTAAGGCTTACTTCACCGTCAGCGTCACGTCGTCGATCAGGAAGGAAGTCTGCACCGTCGAGCCCTCGGTGCCGACGAAGTAGACCTGCACGGTCTGGCCTTTGTACGAGGTCAGGTCGAAGCTCTTCTGCGCATAGGTCGTCCCCTTGTTCAGGTTCGAGTAGGTCGCCAGCGTGGCCAGTACCGTGCCGCTGCTGTTGCGCACCTGGACCTTGAGCGTGTCGTAGGCGGTCGTCGGGGTGGTCTCGTCCGACTGGATCTCCAGCCAGAAGGCCAGAGTCGCGCTGGTCGCGGTCGAGGGGATCGTCACCTGCTGGTACATGGTGTCCGTGTGCGCGGCGCCGTAGCCGTTCAGCCAGGCCTTGTAGCTGCCCGCATGCGCCGGGACGGATGCGTCGTTGGTGATCACGCCGCTGGATGCCGTCCACGAGGCCGTTCCCGATTCGAAGCCCGAATTCGCGATCAGCTGGGTCGAGGCCACCGTGTTGCTGACGCTGAAGGCGACGCCGCTCGAGGTGGCGACGTTGCCCGCCGCATCGTAGGCTTTCGCGGTGAGCGTGTGGCTGCCGTTCGCCAGGGTGGTCGAATCGAGCGTCATCGAATAGGCCGCGGCGGTGTCGGTGCCTTTCAGCGCGCCGTCGACGTAGAACTCGACCTTGGTGACGCCGACGTTGTCGCTGGCCGTGGCCGACAGCGTGATGGTGCCGCTGGTGCCGCTCTCGCTGGCGCTCACGGTCGGCAGTGTCGTGTCGCCGCTGCCGCCGCTGCCCGAGGTCTGGCTGACCCAGATCGGCGCCGACCACAGGATATTGCCGTCGTTCTGGGTGATCTTGGCATAGTAGAAGTGCTCGCCCACCGCCGGCGTAATGGTCGTGCTGGCGGTACTGGCCAGCTGGGTGACGGTGCCGTTGCGGCCCGGGACGCCCTCGAAGATCGCCACCGTCGACGCGGTCTTGCCCGAGGTGCTGGCGAAATTCGCCACCAGGTTCAGGGTGCCGCTGTTGCTGAAGGTCTCGCCCATGATGTGGCCGTTCGCGGTCAGCACCAGCTGCGAAGTCTTGTCCATGGTCGCGAACACGCGGCGCGCCTTCAGTGCGGCGATGAAGCTGGCATTGGTGAGCGCGGTGCCGGTCGGGATCAGCACGCCGGTGCGGTTGGTGTAGGACGCGCCCCAGTTGGCGCAGTGGTTGTCCTGGTCGGTCGAGAAGGCGACGTGGAAGCCCGCTTCGAGCGCCTTCTTGCAGGCGCCTTCGTAGGTGCTGCGGCTGGTTTCGGTTTCAGTGGTATTGGTCGAGAAGGCCGAGGTATTCAGCACTTCGCACAGCACCATCGCCTGGTCGCCGTCGGCCGTGTACCCGAGCGGCACGCCATTCACCAGGAACTGGCCGGTCGTCTCCGGATGGTTGAACTGGCCGATCCAGCCGCGGGTTTTCATGAGCGTGTACAGCGCCGCGTAGTCATTCTTGGCGGTGTAGGTGTCGCCGATCAGCTGGTTGCTGCTGTTGTACTCCCACTCCAGCAGCTCGGGCGAGTTGAAGATGTTCATGTGGCCGCCGTTGCTGATCACGCCCCACTCCATGCCATACACGGCGAGGAAGCTGGGGTTGGCGGCATTGAAGCTCGATGCCGCCGACAGGCCGGACTGGTACAGCGATTTCGCGGTGGCGGAGCTGGCCGAGGCGTTGGTCGAATCCGAGCCGTCGTACATGTGGTTGTGCTCGGACGCCATCAGGAAATCGAGTCCCTTGCCCTTGGCGTAGTTGAAGGCATCGGTCGGGCCGTAGGTGCCGGACTGCGGATTCTGGGCGCCGGTGCACGAGCTGAGCACGCCGCCGCCGTCGCTGTGGTTGGTCTGGCTGTGCAGGTTGCCGTAGTAGACCGTGTAGGGCAGCGAGGCGGTGGCCGCCACCGAGGCGCGCGTGGCCGATTCCTGCACCATGCCGGCGCTGCCGGACACGGTGGTGGTGCTGGCGGCGGCCGCCGTGCCGGCGCGCGTGGGCAAGGCGCCGAAGGCCGGCATCTGCGCGACGTCGGGCTCGCCCACCGCGATCTCCCAGGCCTGTTCGATCCGTTCTCCACCGTCGGCATCGACCAGCGCGTCCACCTCGTCCGCGGACAGCTTCGCGCGGCCATGCGCCTGCGCCGTATTCGCCACCGCGACCAGCCGCACCTGGTAGACGCCATCGCGCAGGGCCGGATCGCCGGCACGGCCGCTCCAGTCGACCTTGACCTCGACCGGCTTGCCGGACAGGCGCTCGCTGCCCTGCCAGCGCTGGATCACGCGCTGCGCCGGGTCGACCAGTTCCAAACGCCATGCCACGTCCTGGGCCTGGCGCACGAAGGGATAGCTGAAATTGAGGGTGAAGGTGCGGCCTTCCTGCCCTGCCTGGGCGGTGTACGGGGCGTGCAGCGTGGCCTCGAACTCGCGGTGATCTTCTTCCGACGCATAAGTTGGATAGGCGGCGCCGAGCGCCAGGCTGAGGATGAGGGCGAGCGGCAAGGACTTGGTGGTGTGGGCGCGGCGCATAGTTTCCCTTGTTGTCATGTTATAAGAGTACAAACTCTTACAAATATGCATGACACAAAAATGACAAACAAGCAGCGCGTCAGTACAACAATGTAGCTGTTGTGAAATTGTTGAAAATTTATACATGGTGCGTAACAAGCATGCTTTCGGCTCATCCGTTTGATGAACAGCGGCAACACGGCGGCTTTCAAAAGGTGCTACGCTAAGAGGATGACTACCTCGCAACCACCCTATTCCGACCCGTCGCGCATCGTCGATGCGCTGCGCACGGACGGCTATGCCCTGCTGCGTCCGCAAGACGTGGCCAGCCTGGCCGGCTGCTCCCTGGACGACCTGCAGGCCCTGGCGCCGAGCTGGGATCGCCTGGAACTCGACAACTACCTGAAGGACGGCGGCCGCTACCGGCGCCGGCGCCATTCCTGCTTCGTCGACGATGGCGACGCCCTGGTCCAGAGCCCGCACCGCGCGCACTGGCAGCCGGTCGAGTACAACGCACTGCACGGCGGCATGCACCGCCTGTTCGTGCCGATCGAAGCGTCCACCGTCGAACAGCTGGCCTGGAACCGCCTGCTGCGCGCGCTGGGCGCGGTTTGCACCGCGGTGAAAGGGCCGCAGCCCTGGTATGTCGAGGCGCACCAGTTCCGCATCGATACCGCCGACGGCATCGGCCGGCCGACGCCGGAAGGTGCGCACCGCGACGGCGTCGACTTCGTGGCCGTGATCCTGATCGGGCGCGAGGGCATCAAGGGCGGCGAGACCCGCGTGTTCGAAGCCGATGGTCCGAAGGGGCAGCGCTTCACCATGCTCGAACCCTGGACCATGCTGCTGCTGGACGATGCGGCGGTGATCCACGAGTCGACGCCGATCCAGCCGCTGGCGGAGCATGGGCACCGGGATACGCTGGTGCTGACCTGGCGCGCAGGCGCTTTCCAGGGCGACGACGCCGAGACGACGGGCGCCTGAGGCAAAAAAAAGCCCGCTACCTTGCGGAGCGGGCGGAATCCAGATTTCGGAGAAAACTGGAGGAGACGGTTCAACTATAGCGCTATTTATTGTGCAGCGCAATACAGTAGAACTACGATAGCCTCCAGACCCCGCCACAGAGTGGGACCGATCCTACATTCACCTCACACCACCTTGAACGACGGCGCCTTTTGCGGCATTGCGGGAAACACCTGCGCCAGGTGCTTATCGCTCAAAAGTAAATGTCGTTCGGATACTTGCGCCAGCACCGAACGGAAATCGGTCGTAACGGGCAAATCCCGCCCTTCATTCAGCGCAGTGTCTTCAAGGCCCTGCCAGTCGCCGTAGACCCGGCCGCCGTTGACCTTCCCGCCCAGTACCCACATCGCATTGCCGTGGCCGTGGTCGGTGCCGCCTGTGCCGTTCTCGCGCGCGGTGCGGCCGAACTCCGACATCACCACCACGACGGTATCGTCGAACAGGCTGCCGAGGCGCTCGGCCAGCACCGCCAGGCCCTGGCCCAGCGGCGCCAGGCGATTCGCCAGCTGGCCGGTGCCGGCGCCCTGCCCCACGTGGGTATCCCAGCCGCCCAGGGCGACGAAGGCCATCTGGATTTTCGGATCGTTGCGCATCAGCGTCGCCAGGCGCGCCGCATCGTCCGGGAAGCCGTTGGGCAGCGGCGCGCCGCGGTCCGCCGCCTGCATCTGCGGGGTCTCGGCGGCGGCCATCATCACTTCGCGGTGCGCCTTGCGGCCATCGTCGTAGGCGCGCCCGAAGCGCGGATGGTTGGCATACAACTGGTCGAAGGCGGCGCCGATTGCCGGGCGGTCGAGGATGTCGGCCTTGGTGCCGGAGGCGACGTTGGGCAGGTTGACCGCCGCCGCCTGGCCGGCCAGGATGCGCGGCATGACCGGGCCGATGCCCAGCAGGCGGCTCGGCGTGGTGGTGCCCGGCAGGGTCGCGACCAGGCGGTTCATCCAGCCGTCCGGCGTGTTCTTGCGGCCCGGCGTGGCCGATTCCATGTAGTCCTGGGCGTCGAAGTGCGAGCGGGTGCCGTCCGGCGAGCCGCTGGCGTGCACGAAGGCCAGCTTCTTCTGCTGCCACAGCGGCTGCAGGCTGGCCAGCGCCGGGTGCAGGCCGAAATAGCCGTCCAGGTCCAGCGCGCCGTTCTCCATGCCCGGCGCGGCCAGGCCGATGCCGGGACGCAGGCGCAGGTAGTTCTCGTCGCCCACCGGCGCCACCACGTTCAGGCCGTCGACGGCGCCGCGCAGCATCACCACCACCAGCTTCTTGCGGGTCGGGCTGTCGGCCGGCCCGGTCGCGGCCCAGGCATGAGGACCCAGCGGCAGCACGATGCCGGCGCCCAGCGCCAGCGTATTCAGGAAGTCCCTGCGTTTCATCGTTCTCTCCTCAGTGCTGCATGAAGTCGGGGCTGCCCAATACCATTGCAGCGCGAAGGTTGTCGGGATGGCGCGCGATCGTCTCCAGCGTGGCCGGCGACAGCGCCCCCGTCAGTGCGGCCTGCAGGCGGGCCGGGTCGATCGGCACCGGCGGCGCGGGCGGGGCCGGTGGCGGCGGCAGGAACATCGCCGGCGCTGCGTCGCTGCCGGCCAGGTTCTGCATCATCGGCTCCGGCGGCGGCGCCAGTACCGGCCTGGTTGCCAGCGGCAGCCTGCCCTGGGCCAGTGCAGTGGCAAAGGCGATGCGGCGCGTCAGCGCGTCCGGGTTGAGCCAGGCTTCCTGGGTGTTCTTGTAGCCGTCCGGGGTCTGGCAGCCGTACAGCGGCATGCCGAGCTGGCTCATGGTATTCAGCAGCGGCCCCACGTTGGCCAGCGGCGCAGCGCTGGCACGCGCCGCCGACACCACGAACTGATAGGGCGTCTTGAACTTGGCGCCGGCCGCGGCATCGTCCATGAACTCGGGGCTGGCGAACATCGTCTTGAGCACGGTGCGGATGTCGCCCTGGCTGGCCAGCCAGGCCTGGGCCATGCGCTCGACCAGGGCCGGCGGTGGCGCATCGCTGACGAAGTACTGGGCCAGCTGGAAGCTGAGGTGGCGCGCGGTGGCCGGGTGCATGGCCAGCACGTCGAGCGCGTACTCGCCCTCGGCCTGGCCATTCGGCGCAATCTCGTGCCCGAGCCAGGTCTTGCCGCCCTTGTCGTGGCGGCCGGCGTCGAAGCGGAAGGTCTCGCCCAGGCGCACCAGGCGGCGCTGGTCGTAGGTCCAGCCGGTCAGCATGCGCGCCAGCTCGGTTACGTCGCGCTGGCTGTAGCCGCCGTCCACGCCCAGCGTGTGCAGCTCCATCAGTTCACGTGCATAGTTCTCGTTCAGGCCCTGCGCCCTGCCCTTGGGATTGGCATTGGGCCTCGGCGCCGAGGACACCGCATTATCGAGATAGAACAGCATGGCCGGGTGCTTCGCGGTCGCCCCCAGCAGCGCGCGGAAGGAACCCAGCGCGTACGGGCGGATGGCGTCGCGCTCGTAGCTAGCCACCAGCGCGCGGTCGATGCCCTTGCCGGCGAAGACGTTGAAATGGTTGTACCAGAAGTCGACCATGACCTCTTCGAGCTGGCGCGGGCTCTCGACCGCGCGCACGAGTCTCGCCTCGGCCTCTTCGCGCGCGGCGCGGCCCTGCTCGATGCGGCGGCGCTGCTTCGCGCCCTCCTCTTCGTTGCGCACTTCCTTGCGCAGCTCCAGGTAATCGCCGAGGGCCGTGCCGGCGCTGCGCTTGACCGTCTCCAGCGCATCCAGGCGCGCATCCAGCTCGGCCGGCATGGGAATGGCTTCCGGATGCAGCTGCTCGTCGATGTAGCGCTGCACGCCCATGCGCTGGACCCGCTCCACGTCGCCGGGGCGCGGCCCGAAAGCGAGGCGGTTCAGCACGTGCACGGCCTGCTGCTCGGGCGGCAGCGGGGCCGCATGGAGCGCCGGTGCGATCAGCAAGGCGGCGGCGACGAGGAAGGAAGGACATCTGCTCATGGACGGATGCTCCAATGGGTTATCGAACATGAAGGATAAGTCACAGTCTAGAGGCTGGCGCCTGTTTTCAGGAGTAAAGATTTGTAAAGCGGCGTTTCGTACTTACAAGACGCGAACAAAGCATGCACTTTTGCTACACTTGCATGATGACTATCCGCCTCCGCCCCCAGCTCCTGATCCCGATCGCCGTGCTCGCAGCCCTGGCCGGCGCCTTCGCCACCAGCCGCGCTGCCGACGACAAGAAGGCCGCCGCACCGCGCCCCGCCCTGACGGTCACCACGGCGCGCCCGTCCACCGCGCGCCTGCCGCTGCGCCTGAGCGCCAACGGCAACGTGGCCGCCTGGCAGGAAGCCGTGATCGGCAGCGAATCGAATGGCCTGCGATTACGCGAAGTGCGCGTCAACGTCGGCGACATCGTCAAGAAGGGCGAGGTGCTGGCCGTGTTCGATGCCGACGTCGTCAACGCCGACCTGGCCCAGGGCCGCGCCGCGCTGCAGGAAGCCGAGGCGAATGCGGCCGCCGCCCAGGCCGACGCCCAGCGCGCCCGCGCGCTGAAAAGCTCGGGCGCCATGAGCGAGCAGCAGGTCACCCAGTACATTACCGCCGAGCGCACCGCCGCCGCGCGCGTGGCCGCCGCGCGCGCCACGCTGTCGCAGCAGCAGCTGCGCCTGAAGTACACCCAGGTGGTGGCGCCCGACAGCGGCATCATCTCGGCCCGCAACGCCACCGTGGGCGCGGTCGCGGGCGTGGGCACGGAACTGTTCCGCATGATCCGGCAGGGCCGCCTGGAATGGCGCGCCGAGGTCACGGCCGCCGAGCTGCCGCGCATGAAGCCGGGCCTGAAGGCCGAGGTCAAGGCCGCCAGCGGCGCCACCGTCAAGGGCACGGTGCGCACCGTGGCGCCGACCGTCGACCCGCAAAGCCGCGTCGCCTTGGTCTATGTCGACCTGCCCCCGAGCCTGTCCTCGAACGCGCCGCTGAAGGCCGGCATGTTCGCCGGCGGCGAATTTACGCTGGGCGAGTCCGGCGCGCTGACGGTGCCGCAGCAGGCGATCGCGGTGCGCGACGGCTTCTCGTACGTGTTCCGCCTGAACCAGGACAGCCGCGTCAGCCAGGTCAAGGTGAGCACCGGGCGCCGGCTGGGCGACCGCGTCGAAGTCGTGGCCGGCCTGCCGCCGGATGCGCTGGTCGTGACCAGCGGCGCCGGCTTCCTGAACGATGGGGATCTGGTGCGCAACGTGCAGCCGGCGGCGCCGGCCACCGCTGTCGCCAAGCGCTGAAGGGGCGACGATGAACTTCTCGGCCCTCTCGATCCGCAATCCGATCCCGGCGATCATGCTGTTCGCCCTGCTCACGCTGGCCGGCATCCTGGCCTTCCGGGCCAACAAGGTGCAGGACTTCCCGGACATCGAACTGCCCATCGTGACCGTCACCGCCACCCTCGACGGCGCCGCGCCGGCCCAGCTGGAAACGGAAGTCGCGCGCAAGATCGAGGATTCGGTCGCCAGCCTGCAGGGCATCAAGAACATCTACACGCGCGTGCTCGACGGCGTGGCCACCATCACCGTCGAATTCATCCTCGAGAAGGACTTGTCGGATGCGGTCAACGACGTGCGCGACGCCGTCTCGCGCGTGCGCGCCGACCTGCCTGCCGAGATGCGCGACCCCAGCGTGACCAAGGTGGCCACCGCCGGCCGGGTGGTGCTGACCTTCACCGCCGAGGCAGCGCAGGCCAACGGCAAGCCGGCGCTGGATGCGCCCGACCTCAGCTGGTTCGTCGACAACACGGTGTCCAAGCGCCTGCTCAGCGTGCCGGGCGTGGGCGCGGTCAAGCGCGTGGGCGGCGTCTACCGCGAAGTGCGGGTCGAACTGATTGAGGCCCGCATGGCGGCGCTGCGCGTCTCGGCGCTGGACGTCTCGCGCCAGCTGCGCAACGTGCAGCGCGAGGAACCGGGCGGACGCGGCGACGTCAGCGGCGCCGAACAATCGGTGCGCACCCTGGCCACCGTGCAGACGGCCCAGGAACTGGCGCGCATGGACATCCCGCTGCCGGACGGCCGCCACGTGCGCCTGAACGAGATCGCCAGGGTCGAGGACACGGTGGCCGAGCCGCGCGCGCTGGCCGAGCAGAATGGCCGCACCGTGGTCGGCTTCGAGGTCTTCCGCACCCGTGGCGCCGGCGAGACCGACGTCGCCGCGGGCGCCCGCGCCGCCATCCGCGATCTGCAGGCCAGGCACGGCAACGTGGTGCTGCGCGAAGTGATCGACAACGCCGAGCCGGTTTCGGAAAACTTCAAGGCCTCGATGGAGATGCTGTACGAAGGCGCGATCCTGGCCGTGCTGGTGGTGTGGCTGTTCCTGCGCGACTGGCGCGCCACCATCGTCGCCGCGGCCGCGCTGCCGCTGTCGGTGATCCCGGCCTTCCTCGGCCAGTACCTGTTCGGCTACACCCTCAACACCGTCACCCTGCTGTCGCTGGCCCTGGTGGTGGGCGTGCTGGTGGACGACGCGATCGTCGAGATCGAAAACATCTCGCGCCACCTCAGGATGGGCAAGAGCCCGATGCAGGCCGCGCTGGAAGCGGCCGACGAAATCGGCATGGCGGTGATCGCGACGACGTTCTCGCTGGTGGCGGTGTTCCTGCCGACGGCCTTCATGAGCGGCATTCCCGGCAAATTCTTCAAGCAGTTCGGCTGGACCGCGGTGCTGGCGATCCTGGCCTCGCTGCTGGTCGCGCGCCTGCTGACGCCGATGATGGCGGCCTACTTCCTGAAGCCCGCCAAACACGGCGAAGAGAAGGACGGTCCCGTCATGCGGCGCTACATGCGCACCATGCAGTGGTGCCTGCGCCACCGCGGCCTGACCATGCTGGCGGCGGCCCTGTTCTTCGCCGGCTCGATCTCGCTGGTGCCGCTGCTGCCGACCGGCTTCGTGCCGGCCGCCGACCGCGCCCAGACCCAGATCAACGTCGAACTGCCGCCCGGCTCGACCCTCGTGGAGACGCGCCTGGTGGCCGAGCGCGTGCGCCAGGCCGCGCTGCAGGTCCCGCACGTCAAAAACGTGTTCAGCTCGATCGGCGGCGGCTCCAGCGGCGACGCCTTCGCGCCCGGCGCCGCGGCCGAAGCGCGGCGCGCCGTGTTGACCATCACCACCGCGCACCGCGGCGACCGCAAGGAATCGCTGGCCGCCATCGAGTCGAGCCTGCGCGCCAAGCTGAACGACATCCCAGGCGCCCGCTTCACGGTCGGCCCGCCCGACACCGGCGTCAAGATGCAGCTGGTGCTGCGCAGCGAAGACCCGGTGGCTCTGACCGCCGCCGCGCGCGCGGCCGAGCGTCAGCTGCGCACCCTGCACGGCGTCGGCAACGTCAGCTCCAGCGCCTCGCTGGTGAGGCCGGAGATCATCGTGCGCCCCGACTTCGCGCGCGCCGCCGACCTGGGCGTGACCGCGGCCAGCATCGGCGAGACCGTGCGCGTGGCCACCGCCGGCGACTACGACCAGGTGCTGGCGAAGATGAACGTGTCCGAGCGCCAGGTGCCGATCCGCGTGAAGCTGCCGGACGCCGTGCGCGCCGACCTCGACGCCATCGGGCGCCTGACGGTGCCGGGCAAGAACGGCCCGGTGCTACTGGCGAACGTGGCGGAGATCACGATGGAAAGCGGCCCGGCACAGATCGACCGCCTGAACCGCAACCGCAACGTGACGCTGGAAGTGGAGCTGAACGGCCGCTCGCTGGGCGAAGTGAACACCGAGGCGCGCGCCCTGCCGGCCTTGAAGAACCTGCCGGCCTCGGTGCAGATCGCGGAACTGGGCGACGCCCAGGAGATGCAGGCCCTGTTCGCCAGCTTCGGCCTCGCCATGCTGATCGGCGTGCTGTGCATCTACGGCGTGCTGGTGCTGCTGTTCACCGACTTCCTGCAGCCGGTGACCATCCTGGCGGCGCTGCCGCTGTCGATCGGCGGCGCCTTCGTGGCGCTGCTGATTACACGGGATGCGCTGTCGATGCCGACCATGATCGGCCTGATCATGCTGATGGGGATCGTGACCAAGAACTCGATTCTGCTGGTCGACTACGCGATCCTGGCGCGCAAGGCCGGCATGAACCGCTTCGATGCATTGGTCGACGCCTGCCACAAGCGCTCGCGCCCGATCGTCATGACCACCATCGCAATGGGCGCCGGCATGCTGCCGCTGGCCCTGGGCCTGTCCGGCGATCCGAGCTTCCGCTCGCCGATGGCGGTGGCCGTGATCGGCGGTCTGATTACCTCGACCCTATTGAGCCTGCTGGTAGTGCCGGCCGTGTTCACCTATGTGGACGACGCGGAGCACTGGATGGGACGGATGGGGCGGAGGTTGCGCAGGCACCCGCATCATGAGGTGCCGCGTGAGGAAACTGCGGTGAAATAGTTAGCCCATAGATGTCATTCCCGCGCAGGCGGGAATCCATAGTGAGCTGAATAAGGATACTCAGCATGGATTCCCGCTTCCGCGGGAATGACGTGTTGGTGGTGTTTAGAAGGTCTCCCACTCCCCAACCGCAGCACCCCGCTTCGCCGCCTTCGGCTTCGCGGCTACCGCCGGCAAGCGCTGCCCCGGCTGCGCCTTGGCCACCGCCTTGCGCGGCGCGGCCGCCATCTCGACCTTGAACACAGCCACCATCTGCGCCAGGCGCTCCGCCTGCTCCTGCAGGCTGCCGCAGCGCCGGCTGCTTCCTCTACCAGGGGTACGTTCTGCTGGGTGACGAAGCCATCCTAGTGAGCCTCGAATCCGATCCCATGAACAAATCCGCACGCGGGCGCTTGGCCGCGAAGACGCCTGACCAAGCGGCACTAGATCGACATCAGCTGGTGGGTTTTGTGCTTCTCCGTGAGGAGCACCGACTATCGCTTTTGCTGCAACACAATGTTCTTCGATGCTTATTTCTCGGCTTCAACGCTAGACCATCTACATTTCTAAGTTGGGCAAAAGATCGATCGTCCATGCCCGAGATTTTTAACGTACTGATAACGGAGCTGATATGAAGTCCATTGCGAACTTATGGATATTTGTTGCCGCTGCGGCCATTGCCCTTAGCAGCCCTGCCAAAGCGAACTGCGAAACCTACCCGACGATCGAACCCGCGCCACCTTTCGCGGTTGCCTCGCGTATTGAACTGCTTGACCAGCAGAATGCAGCTGTCGCTGCGCAATACTTAGGAAACGAGAATTTCAAGCGTGCGGCTGCAACAACAATTAATGTTTCCCAACCGAACGAAAAAGACTTTCGCTATATCGTCAAGGCGCCTTATTTCGGCGGCGTGTCCAATCGCTTCCAAGCAAAAATCAAGGATGATACGTTGATCTTTACCGCCGGGGTGTTAGGACGCGGGGGCCACTGAACGATTGGTTATTTCGTTGTCGACGTTCCAGAAGAGTTTCATAAACTCGTCTGCCACCGGTCAGGTGCCATGTAAGGCCTGACGGTGAAATCCACGGTGTCAAATGAGCGGTAGGCTAGCCACGACGTTACGAAACGAGGGCCTACCTCATCCGCAGGCATTACACATCACGTTGCAGCGACGTGTGGGGACAGGAGCGCGGATACTGTATCGTATCCCCGCACACCGAACCTAGTAGAAATTGAATCCTGCAGCATAACTGTGGAAGGTGCGAGCACTGGATGGACGCTTGGCGCGTCGCTTCCGCAAGCATCCGCGTCATGAGGTGCGTGCGGAGGAAAGCGCACTCAAGTGACCGTCATTCCCGCCTTCGCGGGAATGACGTGTTAATGGTACTTAGAAGGTCTCCCACTCCGCAACCGCGGCACCCCGCTTCGCCGCCTTCGGCTTCGCGGCTACCACCGGCAAGCGCTGTCCAGTCGCCGCCCTGGCCGCGGCCTTGCGCGGCGCGCCGGCCGCCATCTCGACCTTGAACACAGCCACCATCTGCGCCAGGCGCTCCGCCTGCTCCTGCAGGCTGCCCGCCGCGCCGGCCGCTTCCTCTACCAGGGCCGCATTCTGCTGGGTGACCGAATCCATCTCGGTAATCGCATGGTTGATCTGGGTGATGCCGCCTTCCTGCTCGCGGCTGGCGCTGCTGATCTCGCCCATGATGTCGGTGACGCGCTGCACGCTGCTCACCACCTCGCTCATGGTGGCGCCGGCCTGGCCGACCAGCTGCGAACCCACGCTCACCTTGCCGACCGAATCGTCGATCAGCTGCTTGATCTCCTTGGCCGCCGAAGCCGAGCGCTGCGCCAGGCTGCGCACCTCGCTCGCGACCACCGCGAAACCGCGTCCCTGCTCGCCGGCCCGCGCGGCTTCGACGGCGGCGTTCAAGGCCAGGATATTCGTCTGGAAGGCGATGCCGTCGATGACGGCGATGATCTCGACGATCTTGCGCGATGCGACGTCGATGTCGCCCATGGTCTCGACCACGCGCGCCACCACCTCGCCGCCGCGGCGCGCCACGTCGGATGCGCTGGCGGCCAGCTGGTTCGCCTGCAGCGCATTCTCGGCGTTCTGGCGGACGGTCGAGGTCATCTCTTCCATCGACGACGCGGTCTCTTCGAGCGAACCGGCCTGCTGCTCGGTACGCGAAGACAATTCCAGGTTGCCGCTCGCGATCTCGTTGGCGGCAGTGGCGATCTCGTCGCTGCCCGTGCGCACGTCATGCACCAGCTTCGCCAGCGCCGCGTTCATCTCCTTCAGCGCCTGCATCATCTGGGCGGCTTCGTCGCCGCCCTGCACTTCAATGTGGCTGGTGAGGTCGCCCGAGGCCACCGTGCGCGCCACCTCGACCGCGCGGTTCAGCGGCCGCACCACCGAGCGGGTGATCAGCACCGCGGCGACGATCGCCAGCAGCATGGCAATGCCGGCCACGATGCCGATGACGCGCAGCGCGGTGCTATAAGTGCTTGCGGCTTCCGCGGCCAGTTCATCGAAGCGCCCGCCCTGGAATTCCGTCTGCTTGCGCAGGTTCGCGGCAAGCGCATGCAGGGCGTCGTAGGTCTTGCCGAACGCAAGGGCGCGCGCCTCGTCGAGTTTGTCTTCCTTCACCAGCGCCTGCACCTGGCCGACCAGCGCCATGTAGTCGCTGCGCAGGGGCACCGAATCCGCCAGCAGGCCTTTGCCGGTAGGCGTCACCAGCAGCGGCTGGAGTTCCTGCAGCGCCTTGTCGGCCGCGGCCATGTTCGCGGCCAGGCGAGAGCTGGCGGCTTCGCGGGCGGCGGGATCGGTGACGGCGACCAGCTGGCCGACCCGCCCCATGCTGCCGCGTACGTTGTCGAGCGCGACGTTGGCCAGTCGGACACGGGTAGCCGCTCGCTTGGCCAGCTCGTCCGTGCCGTCATGGAGCTTGTCCAGCGATTTGGCGCCGACAAATGCCAGCAGCAAGATAAAAATGAGCTGCAGACCAAAACCCAGGCGCAGCCGGTTTGCGATGTTCAGATTCAGAAAATTCATATCGACCGAAAAATGGATGTGCGTAGCCATGCGCGCGATCTCATACGCTCACGGAAGATGACAAATGGAGTTGTTCGGGATGGCCGGCGGGGCATTGGACGGCGCATCTGGGGCTATTGCCGCAGTGCACCAAGGCTATCGCAATTTTTTCTTTAATGCAATTAGCTAGTAGAAAGTTTGTGAGTCGTTTGCAACTACCAAAAAACAAAGCCGGCACAAGGCCGGCTTTGTGTCGCTACCGATGAAAGAATCGATCAGTAGTCGCGGCTGCGGCCGCCCAGAAGCTTGGCCAGCAGGAAGCCCACGCCGGCAGCGATGGCGATGGCCTTTTCCGGATTGTTACGCACGTACTCGCGACCCTGGTCCATGTACTGGCCGTAGGCATCGGTCAGCTGTTCCTTGCGCTGGCCCAGGCTGGCGCCGGTGCCGCTCAGCATGCCTTGCAGCTTGTCCACGCCTGCGTGGGCAGTCGTTGCCAGGCGGTCGACGACCGGCTGCACGCTGTTGACGGCCTTGTCGACCATCGGCTTGGCGGCATCCGCAGCCTGGTCGATTTTGGAGTGCAGGTCCTGGGCCTTCTGCTCGGCCATGCCCTGGGCTTTGGCAGCCATGTCCTTCATGTCGCCGCCGGTGCCCGAGCCGGTGCTGGCGCCCGCGCCCATGCCGCTCTGGCTGCTGCCGCTCGAACCGCCCATGCTGGAGCCCTTGTCGGAGCCGGACGAGCTGGCGCTCATCGAGCCCATCGAGCCTGCGCCTTGCGACGACGACGGCGAGGAACCGGCATTGCTGGTGCCGCCCACGGCGCCGGTGCTGGATGCGGTGGCGCCGCCGGTGCTGGAGCCGGTCGAAGTGGTTTGATCCTTGCCCTGGTTCAGCTGGGTGCTCTTGTTCAGGCTGCCCGAGTTGCTCGAGCTGCCCTGGTTACCTGCGTTGCTGCCTTTTGCTTCGCTCGACTTTTGATTATCCATGATGTCTTCCTTCGTAAAATTTTGACCAACGCGGAACAGACCAATACTCGACCATCAACACATTGACCCTGAACACTTTCAGGAGTTCCGCGCGTAGGGATGATCCATTTCGCGTTAACTGGGTTAAGCCGCGATGCCGGTTCGACACCGGTTACGCGGCGTCGCAATACAAAAAATATAACTTTCGGTCGACGGGGACTGTGCGCTGACTAACAGAGCTGTGGGAAGACGGGGAAAGAGCGCTGTAGAAAACAAAAAAGGGGCACATGCGAAAACATGTGACCCTTTTCTTGAATCTAATCCTTGGTGCCGCTGACCGGAATCGAACTGGTGACCTTCGCATTACGAATGCGCTGCTCTACCGACTGAGCTACAGCGGCGGGGAGTCGTATTCTAACAAACAACTACGCAAACTTGCTAGTCCGGCTCGGCAATTTTGCGTAGTCGGCAAGAAATCACTCCTGGTGGTAGCTCGTGACGCGCTCCACTTCGCTCTTCGAACCCAGGAACACCGGCACGCGCTGGTGCAGCTTGGTCGGCGGGATGTCGAGGATGCGCTGGCGGCCGTCGGTGGCGGCGCCGCCGGCCTGCTCGACGATGAAGGCCATCGGGTTGGCTTCGTACATCAGGCGCAGCTTGCCCGGCTGCGAAGGATCGCGCAGGTCGGCCGGGTACATGAAGATGCCGCCGCGGTTCAGGATGCGGTGCACGTCGGCCACCATCGAGGCGATCCAGCGCATGTTGAAGTCCTTGCCGCGCGGGCCGGTCTTACCAGCCAGCATTTCGGAGACGTAGCGCTGCACCGGCGGATACCAGTGGCGCTGGTTCGACATGTTGATGGCGAATTCCTTGGTCTCTTCCGGGATCTGCAGGTTCTTCTGGGTCAGGACCCAGGAACCCATCTCGCGGTCCAGCGTGAAGCAGTTGACGCCGGCGCCGGTGGTCAGCACCAGCATGGTCTGCGGGCCGTAGACGGCGTAGCCGGCCGCGACCTGCTTGGCGCCGGCCTGCATGAAGTCGGCTTCGGTCGGGGCGGTCATGCCTTCCGGGGCCTTCAGCACCGAGAAGATGGTGCCGATCGAGACGTTGACGTCGATGTTCGAGGAGCCGTCCAGCGGATCGAACAGCAGCATGTATTCGCCCATCGGGTAGCGGTTCGGGATCGGGTGGATCGATTCCATCTCTTCCGAGGCCATGGCCGCCAGGTGGCCGCCCCACTCGTTCGCTTCGAGCAGGATTTCGTTCGAGATCACGTCGAGCTTCTTCTGCACTTCGCCCTGGATGTTCTCGGTGTTGGCGCTGCCCAGGATATCGCCGAGGGCGCCCTTGCCGACCGAGTGGCTGATGGTCTTGCAGGCGCGCGCCACCACCTCGATCAGGAGGCGCAGCGATGCCGGGATGTTGTTGTGGAGACGCTGTTCCTCAACGAGGTATTGGGTCAGGCTGACACGTTTCATGGACTTCCTTTGGTTTGTAATTAATTAGCGAGTGCTTTCGACACCACTTCGCGCACGTCGTTCGACAGTTTCGTCTGGCCGGCCACCTGCTGCAGCGCCTTCTTCATGTGCTCCTGCAGCGCCGGCGAATAACGGCGCCAGCGGTCCATGGCGCGCGACAGGCGGCTGGCAACCTGCGGGTTCAGCGCATCCAGCGCGATCACCTGCTCGGCCCAGAAGGCGTAGCCGCTGCCGTCCGGGGCGTGGAACTGCACCGGGTTGCCGGTGCAGAAGGCGGCGACCAGGCTGCGCGCGCGGTTCGGATTGCGCAGCGTGAAGGCCGGGTGCTTCATCAGCTCGCGCACGGCCGCAAGGTCGGTGGTCGAGGCGGTGGCCTGCATCATGAACCACTTGTCGACCACCAGCGCCTCGCCCTGGAACTCGTCGTAGAAGCGCTGCAGCGCCTCCGGGGCGATTGGGGCGCGGGCATGCACCAGGGCGCCCAGCGCCGCGATGCGGTCGGTCATGTTGTCGGCTTCGTCGAACTGGCGCTCGGCCAGGGCCAGCGACTCCGCGTCAGGGGCTGCGCACAGGTAGGACAGGGCCAGGTTCTTCAGCGCGCGCTTGCCGATCGAGGCGGCGTCCGGGCTGTACTCGCCCGGCGTCTGGTTGGCCTGGTACTGGGCCAGCAGCTCCTCGCGCAGGCGGGCGCCGATGTCGGCGCGCACGAACTGGCGCGCGGTGTGGATGGCCAGCGGGTTCACCACGTCCAGCTGGTCGGCGATCATGGTCTCCGACGGCAGCAGCAGGGCCTGTTCGCGGAAGGCCGGGTCGAGGCTCTCGTCGGCCAGCATCTTGCGCATCGCTTCGATGAAGACGTCGTCCAGGTCCAGGCCATCCGGACCGCCGTTGGCGCCGGCCATGCCGGTCAGTTTCAGCAGGCGGCCCATCGCCAGGCGCTGGCCGGCTTCCCAGCGGTTGACCGGGTCGCTGTCGTGGCTGAACAGGTGGACCAGCTCGGCGTCGCTGTAGCCGTGCTTCAGGACCACCGGGGCCGAGAAGTCGCGCAGGATCGAGGGCGTGGGCTGCTCCGGTACCTCGGTGAAGACGAAGGTCTGATCCGCTTCCGTCAGTTCCAGCACGGCGGTGGTGCCCTTCTGCTGGCCGTCAATGGTCAGCGGCAGGTCGCGCCCGTCCTTGCCCAGCAGGCCGACGGCCACCGGAATATGAAAGGGCAGCTTCTCGGCCTGGCCCGGAGTCGCCGGGCAGGACTGGATCAGGCGCAGCTCGTAGGTGCGGGCGGCTTCGTCGTAGCGGGTCTCGGCCTGCACGATGGGGGTGCCGGCCTGGCTGTACCAGCGCTCGAACTGGGTCAGGTCGCGACCGTTGGCGTCGGCCATCGCCATGCGGAAATCGTCGCAGGTGACGGCTTGGCCGTCGTGGCGGGCGAAGTACAGGTCCATGCCCTTGCGGAAGCCTTCGCGGCCCAGCAGGGTCTGGTACATGCGGACCACTTCGGCGCCCTTCTCGTACACGGTGACGGTGTAGAAGTTATTGATCTCGACGAAGGAGTCGGGGCGCACCGGGTGGGCCATCGGGCCGGCGTCTTCCGGGAACTGGGCCTGGCGCAGGGTGCGCACCTGGTCGATGCGGGTCACGGCGCGGCCGGTGTCCGTATCGATCATGTCGGCCGAGAATTCCTGGTCGCGGAACACGGTCAGGCCTTCCTTCAGCGACAGCTGGAACCAGTCGCGGCAGGTCACGCGGTTGCCGGTCCAGTTGTGGAAGTATTCGTGGCCGACCACGGCTTCGATGCCCTGGAAGTCGATGTCGGTGGCGACGCGCGGATTGGCCAGCACGAACTTGGTGTTGAAGATGTTCAGGCCCTTGTTCTCCATCGCGCCCATGTTGAAGTCGCCGACGGCGACGATCATGAAGCGGTCGAGGTCGAGCTCGAGGTCCCAGCGCTCTTCATCCCAGCGGATACTGCGCTTGAGCGACTGCATCGCGTAATCGGTCTTGTCGAGGTTGCCCTCTTCCACCCACACCTGGAGTAATGCCGTGCGGCCGTCCTGGAGCTTGAATTCTTCCTCCTGGCACACCAGGCGCGCGGCCACCAGCGCGAACAGGTAGGACGGCTTCTTGAACGGGTCTTCCCACTTGGCGTAGTGGCGGCCGTCGGGCAGCTCACCCTCCTCGACCAGGTTGCCGTTCGAGAGCAGGACCGGGAATTTTTGCTTGTCGGCGCGCAGCATCACCATGTACTTGGCCATCACGTCCGGACGGTCGGGGAAGAAGGTGATGCGGCGGAAGCCCTCGGCTTCGCATTGGGTGTAGAAATTGCCGTTCGAGACGTAGAGGCCGCTGAGGGTCGTATTGTTCTCGGGAACGCAGATGGTCTCGATCTCCAGCGTCACGCTGTCCGGCGCGTCCGGGATGCGCAGGATGCTGCCTTCGATCGCGTAGGCGCCCTCGTCCAGGGTCCTGCCGTTCAGGCGGATCGCCACCAGCTCGATATCTTCGCCGTACAGTTCGATGTCGCGCCGGATGCTGTCCGGATTGCGCTGCATCGTCATGCGGTTGGCGACGATGGTGCGGGCGGGATCGAGGTCGAAGCCGAGTTCCACGGTGTCGACCAGGTAGGTGGGAGCCGTGTAGTCCTTACGGTAGATAGTCTGGGGCGTATCGGTGCGCATGGTTGGGGTCCGCGAACGATGGTGGAATGAATGCTTATTTTACCAATAGCGGCGGCATGCTTCGATTCCCTGTTTTCGGAACGATGTCCATGTATCGCACTGTAGCTGCCGTAAGCACTCGTAAATGTGTTTCCGTAAATTGAACAGGGGCGGTAAGCTGTACCCCTGAGAAATTCCGATTGACGAAAAGACAGCCAGATGGAGCAAGTCATGAAACGCACAATGATCACGGCGGTGGCATCGCTGAGCCTGCTGCTGGGCGGCTGCGCGACCACGATCCGCAGTGACGTCACCACCTTTCACCAATGGCCGGCGCAGATCGCCGACAAGAGCTATGCCTTCGAGGCGCCGGCCCCGCAGGACAACACCCTGGAGCTGCAAAACTACCAGAACCTGGTGCGCGGCCAGCTGACGCGCCTCGGCTTCCATGAGGCGCCGCAAGCGCCGGCCATGAAGGTGGCGGTGCGCTTCGTCACGGTCGACGTGCCGACCCAGGTGATCTACCCGTCGTATGCGCCCTTCTACCCGTATTCGGCGCGCTTCGGCTACGGCGGCTTGCGCCGTGGCTACTGGGGCCGCGGCCTGTACAGTCCCTTCTACGACCCCTTCTGGGGCCCGGTGCCGCGCTACGAGGTCGAGGAAGAGCACCGCTACCACCGCCAGGTGCAGGTCGCGATCACCTCGGTGGCCGACAACAAACGCCTGTTCGACGTCACGGTGCGCAATGTGAGCAAGACCATGTCGACGCCGGCGGTGATGCCGGCGCTGGTGCAGAGCGCGTTCGAAGGTTTCCCCGGGCCGAACGGCGGCGCGCGGGTGATCGAGTTGAAGCAGGAGCCGCGGAACGGTTGAGCCGAAGCCGCAAACGACAAAGCCGGGGTCGGAATGCCGCCCCGGCTTTTTTGTTGGCCGCGAAGGCGTCAGCCGGCCTTGCGGCGGCGCGCGGCGGCCAGGCCGGCCAGGCCCAGACCCATCAGGCCGAGGCTGAGCGGTTCGGGCACGTCGGTGCTGTCGATCCGGAAGGCGTAGTTAACCAAGTTCCGGCCGTAGGCGTTATCCATGACCATTGCCGAGCTGTCGCCCGTGGCGTCGTACTTGCCGAGCTCGCCGCCATCCACGCGGTAGTCCTGTGCGAACATTCCCGTGCCGACGCCCAGTCGGTCATACCATGCCATCCGGTTGATCGTGCCGGCATCGTCGCCCAAAGTCGAGATCAGGTAGTCGCTCGCGAGGCCGCCGAACAGCGCTGCGGCGGCTTCCTGGGCGGTATAGGTGGGCGGTTTGGCCTGCCAATCCTCGCCGCTGAACAGATTCCACGCACCCACGTAGATCGGGGCTGCAAAAGCCGACGCAGCGGAGCCAGCCAGCACGGCGGCAGCTAGCAGTTTTTTCGTCAGTCTCATATGGCTCTCCCCTGGTTATAGTCAACCCGGCAGGGCAAGCACAATATGTGCCACAAGGAAATAAGTGAATAAATTCAATTATTTACATCGATAGGGAGCCACAATCCAAACAGAACTGTAAGAAATTTCGACAGTCCGGTGCGGCACGCCGCACCGGCGCAGGCTAGGCAAGATAGGTTTCCGACAGCACGGTAATCGCCACGATCAGCAGGATGGCCAGCGCCAGCACCGCCAGCAGGCGCCCGAAGCGTGGGCTGTCGCCCTGCTGCGGTTCGATGGGTGGATCGTTATCGTCGCTGAACTCTCTCATGGCGGTCATGGCAGCAGGATGGTTTTACCGGTGGTGCGCCGCGATTCCAGCGCGATGTGGGCTTGCGCCGCATCCGCCAGCGG
Organism: Telluria sp. GW821-FHT07G12; assembly: GCF_059418525.1. Classification (NCBI taxonomy): domain Bacteria; kingdom Pseudomonadati; phylum Pseudomonadota; class Betaproteobacteria; order Burkholderiales; family Oxalobacteraceae; genus Telluria; species Telluria sp. GW821-FHT07G12. The sequence continues at coordinate 1,073,375 of NZ_JBWKQA010000001.1, forward strand.
GAAGCGCTGGTGGATCTCGATCTTGACCTGGCCGCTGGCGACCATCTGGAACAGGTCGGCGGCCATCGCTTCCAGGTCTTCGCGCTTCGCCGCATAGGTCTGCAGCGTCGGGCGCGTGATGTAGAGCGAACCGCGCGAGGCCAGCTCACTCAGCGCGAACGGCGGCACCGCGCCGGACGAGTTGCCGAAGCTGACCATCAGGCCGCGCGGCGCCAGGCAGTCGAGCGAACGGATGAAGGTGTCCTTGCCTACCGAATCGTAAACCACCGGCACCTTGGCGCCATTCGTGATCTCGAGCACGCGCTGCACCACATCCTCGGTGTTGTAGTTGATGACGTGGGCGGCGCCGTGGCTTCTCGCCAGCTCCGCTTTCTCGTTTGCCCCCACCGTACCGATCAGGTTCACGCCCATCGCGCGCGCGCACTGGCAGGCGATCAGGCCGACGCCGCCGGCCGCCGCGTGGAACAGGATGGTGTCGCCGGCCTTCAGCGGATAGGTCTGGCGGAACAGGTACTGCACCGTCAGGCCCTGCAGCATCATCGCGGCGCCGGTCTCGAAGTCGATCCCGTCGGGCAGCTTGACCAGGATATCGGCCGGCATGGTGCGCAGCTCGCTGTAGGCGCCGTTCGGACGCGCCGCATAGGCCACGCGGTCGCCCGGCTTGACGTGGCTCACGCCCTCGCCCACCGCCTCGACCACCCCTGCCCCTTCATTGCCCAGGCCGCTCGGCAGCGTGGCCGGATACAGGCCGTTGCGGAAGTAGACGTCGATGAAGTTCAGGCCGATCGCATGGTTGCGCACGCGCGCTTCGCCAGGCCCGGGCTCGCCCACCTCGACGTCGACATACTCGAGCACCTCGGGACCGCCGGTGCGCGCATAACGGATCGCTTTCGCCATCTTCTCTTCTCCTCGTTCAGGACAGTTCGCTCAATCGGGTCAGGACCAGGCGCGCGCTCGAGACGTTGGTCGCGCAGGGGATGTTGTGCACGTCGCAGGCGCGCACCAGGGCGTTGATGTCGGGTTCGTGCGGCTGCGGCGTCATCGGGTCGCGCAGGAAAATCACGCAGTCGATCTCGCCGTTGACGAGGTGGGCGCCGATCTGCAGGTCGCCGCCCAGCGGACCGGAATGCATGCGCTCGACGTCGAGGCCGAGTTCATTGATGAGGCGTCCGCCAGTGGTGCCGGTGGCGGTCAGCTTGCAGCCGGCCAGGAACTCGCGGTATTCGCCGGCGAGCGCGATCATGTCGTCTTTTTTCTTGTCGTGCGCGATCAGGGCAATGCGTGGTTTCATAGAATCCCTTCAGGTTTTTTTAAGCGACAGCAGATAGATCCCCGCCAGCACCAGGCCGGTCCCGGCCAGCTGCACGGCCGTGATCGGCTCGCCCAGCAGCGCCCAGCCCAGGAACAGGGTGGACACCGGGCCGATCATGCCGGCCTGCGAGGCGGTCGGGGCGCCGATGCGCTGCACCGCGTTCATGGTCATGAAGACCGGGAAGATGGTACAGAATATCCCGTTCACGAGCGAGAGGCCGTAGACCTGCAGCGGCTGGATCAGCAGGCTGGCCGGACGGAGTATGAAGAACTGTGCGATGCAGGCCACGCTCGAGACGCACATCGCGTACGCGACCAGGCGCAGCGAGCCGATGCGCCGGACCATCTCGCCGGTGCCGAGCAGGTAGGCCGCGTAGGCCACCGCCGAGCCGAGCACGAGCAGCGAGCCGGTCACGATGCTGCCGGCGCCCGCGCCGAGGTCGTGCACGAACACCAGCACGATGCCGCAGTAGGACAGGCCCAGCGCCAGCCATTGGGCGGCGCCGATGCGGCGCTTCAGGAACACCGCGGTAATCAGGAGCACGAAGGTCGGGGTCAGGAACAGGATCAGCCGCTCCAGTCCGACCGAAATGTACTGCAGGCCCAGGAAATCGAGATAGCTGGACAGGTAGTAGCCGACCAGGCCCAGGCCCAGCAGGCGCCAGCGGTCCGAACTGGATAGCGGCGGCTGGGTGCGCATCTTCCAGATCGCCACAGCGGCAAACACCGGAAGTGAGAACAGCATTCTGAAGGCGATCAAGGTAACCGCATCGATGTGGTAACGGTACAGCAGTTTGGCGACTACGGCCTTCGTGGAAAACAAGACGGCGCCGGCGATGGCGATGGCGAGGCCGGCGATCAGGGTCGAACGTGGGACCTGCGCAACGGAAGTGTCGATTGCTGTTTTGCTCATCGGACGATTGTAGTGCGATTCAGGAATTCCGGCAGAGGACGGCTGCGAACGCCGGCCGGGCGCGACGGTCCAACCGCCGCTGACCCACTTGAAGCCGAGGATTCACATGAGCCACCTCAGGATCGCAGGCAGGAGCGCATCCACATGAGCAGCGCTGGCGGCATCGGGCGCAGCGGTTCCGAACGCACCGTCGTGCTCACCCTGCTGGGACTGCTCGCGGCCCTGTGCTGGGCTTACTTGCTGTATCGCGTCGGCCGCATGGCGCCGATCGGCCTCGGCGCGGCCGGAAAGAAGATCGCCGCGCCTTATCACGCGGCCGACCTGGTGCTGCTGTTCGCGCTCTGGGTGGTCGTGATCGCGGCCATGATGCTGCCGGCGGCGGCGCCCTCGGTGCTGCTGTATGCGCGCGTCAAGCGCCTGTGGCGCGAACGCTGGATCTACCCGGGCATCCTGATGTTCGTGCTCGGCTACCTGTTCGTCTGGTGCTGCGGCGCGCTGGCGGCCACGCTGGCGGGCTGGATCCTGCACGACGCCGGCGCGCTGGACGAGAGCATGGCGATCGCCCACCCCACCGCAGGCGCGCTGGCGCTGGCGGCGGCCGGAGTCTACCAGTGGACGCCGGCCAAGCACGTCTGCCTGGACAACTGCCGCACGCCGCTGGCCTTCGTCCTGACCCACTGGCGGCGCGGGGCCTGGGGCGCGTTCCGGATGGGCGTCACCGATGCCCGCTACTGCATGGGCTGCTGCTGGCTGCTGCTGGCGCTGGTGCTGCCGGCCGGGGTGCTGAATCTGCCCGTGATCTGCGGCCTGATCGCCCTGATCCTGGCCGAAAAACTGCTGCCCGGCGGCCCCCTGCTGGCCTGCGCAACCGGGCTCGGACTGGTCGCCTGGGGCACTGCCCTGTTGTTTCCCTGACAGTTTTTGAGCAAGGGGGCTATGCTAAAATGCCGAGGATTAAATCCATACCGTCTAAGGGAATCTCGACATCATGGCTGGACACAGCAAATGGGCCAATATCAAGCATAAGAAGGCCGCCACCGACGCAAAACGCGGCAAGATCTGGACTCGACTGATCAAGGAAATCACGGTCGCTGCCCGCATGGGCGGCGGCGACGCGGCAACCAACCCGCGCCTGCGCCTGGCCATCGACAAGGCGGCCGACGCGAATATGCCGAAGGATAACGTCACTCGTGCCGTGCAGCGCGGCTCGGGCGGCCTGGAAGGCGTCAACTACGAAGAAATCCGCTACGAAGGCTACGGCATCGGCGGCGCGGCGATCATCGTCGACTGCATGACCGACAACCGCGTACGCACCGTGGCCGAAGTCCGCCACGCCTTCAGCAAATACGGCGGCAACATGGGCACCGAGGGTTCGGTCTCCTTCATGTTCAAGCACGTCGGCCAGTTCCTGTTCGCGCCGGGCGTCGACGAAGACAAGCTGATGGAAGCCGCGCTGGAAGCCGGCGCCGACGACGTCATCGCCGACGACGAAGGCGGCTTCGAAGTGCTGTGCGACCCGAACGCCTTTGCGGGCGTCAAGGATGCGCTGGAAAAGGCCGGCTTCAAGGCCGATTCCGCCGAAGTGATCATGAAGCCGGACGTCGAAACCGTCTTCACCGGCGAAGATGCGCAGAAGATGCAGAAACTGCTCGACGTCCTGGAGAACCTGGACGACGTGCAGGAAATCTACACCAACGCCGTCATCGAAGAGTAATTGGGACGAAACTGAGCATGAAAATCCTGGTAGTCGGCTCTGGTGGCCGTGAACACGCACTGGCCTGGAAACTGGCCCAATCCGACCGCGTCCAGATGGTCTATGTCGCCCCCGGCAACGGCGGTACGGCACGCGATCCGCGCCTGATCAACATCGACATCACGGACCCGGCCGCACTGGCCGACTTCGTGGTGGCCGAGCACATCGCCCTGACCCTGGTGGGTCCGGAAGCGCCGCTGGCGGCCGGCATCGTCAACATCTTCCGCGCGCGCGGCCTGAAGGTGTTCGGCCCGACCCGCGAGGCAGCCCAGCTGGAAAGCTCGAAGGACTTCGCCAAGGCCTTCATGGAGCGCCACGGCATCCCGACCGCGAAGTACCAGACCTTCTCCGACGCCGCCCAGGCCCACGCCTACATCGACGCCAACGGCGCACCGATCGTCATCAAGGCCGACGGCCTGGCGGCCGGCAAGGGTGTCGTCGTCGCGATGACGCTGGAAGAAGCGCACCAGGCGGTCGACCACATGCTGTCGGATAACCGCTTCGGCGACGCCGGCGCGCGCATCGTGATCGAGGAATTCCTGGCCGGCGAGGAAGCCAGCTTCATCGTCATGTGCGACGGCAAGAACGTGCTGGCGCTGGCCACCTCGCAGGACCACAAGCGCCTGAAGGACGGCGACCAGGGCCCGAACACGGGCGGCATGGGCGCCTACTCGCCGGCGCCGATCGTGACGCCGTCGATGCACGCGCGCGTGATGCGCGAGATCATCAACCCGACCATCCAGGGCATGGCCAAGGACGGCATCCCCTACACCGGCTTCCTGTACGCCGGCCTGATGATCGATGCCAATGGCACCCCGAAGACGCTGGAATTCAACTGCCGCATGGGCGACCCGGAAACCCAGCCGATCATGGCGCGCCTGAAGAGCGACTTCGTGACGGTGCTGGAACACGCCTGCAACGGCACGCTCGACACCGTCGAACTCGAATGGGACCGCCGCACCGCGGTGGGCGTGGTGATGGCGGCCGGCGGCTATCCGGACGACCCGGTCAAGGGCGACGTCATCGACGGCATCCCGGCCGAGACGCCGGAATGCGTCACCTTCCACGCCGGCACCCGCATCGTCGGCGGCACCCTGCAAACCTCGGGCGGCCGCGTGCTGTGCGTGGTGGGCCTGGGCGACAGCGTGAAGATGGCGCAGAAGCAGGCTTACGAGACCGTCGAGAAGATCCACTTCAACGGCGCCCAGTACCGCCGCGATATTGGGTGGCGTGGGGTGAAGCAGTAAGTTTTACTGCTTGCTTCAATAAATGCGGGGCGTTGCTGGAAGGCGGCGCCCCGTTTTTTGTTACCCGTCGTCCCCGCGAAGGCGGGGACCCAAGTTTGTAAATTAAGTCGCAATCTCATCAAACAAGTCACGCGAATCAGGATTCATCCGCTGGATAAGCTTGACCTTCCAATCCCGATTCCACTTCTTGACCTGCTTCTCCCGCTTGATTCCTTCCAGAATCTCAGAATGAACTTCGAACCAGACGAGCTGCTTCACTCCATACTGCTTAGAAAATCCCTCGACGATGCCCGCGCGATGTTCCCATACGCGTTTGATGAGATTTGAGGTCACCCCAGTATAGAGAGCGCCATAAGGCGCGCTTGCCAGGATGTAGACGTAGCTTGATTTGTCCATCGCTGCATCGTCGCATTTTCAATCGCTTTTACGATGATGGTTGTCAATGATGCGCCGCGGGTGCGCGCCGAACTTGGATTCCCGCCTTCGCGGGAATGACGGCGACGCTGGCGGGGACGACAGCAATCCAGTAATGACGGTGGCAAGGGCAGTAGTGTACAATCCCCCGTTCATTTTTCAGCCCACACCCCATTCCCACATGTCCACCCCGAACCCTGCCGCCGTCAAGGCTTGGCTGCTCGACCTGCAGGCGCGCATCGTGCAGGCGCTCGAGGAAGTCGACGGCAAGCCGTTTTTGCGCGACACCTGGGAACGTGCCGAGGGCGGCGGCGGCATCTCGCGGCTGATCGAGGAAGGCAATGTGTTCGAGCGCGGCGGCGTGAATTTCTCGCACGTGCGCGGCGCCAGCCTGCCGCCTTCCGCGATGGCCGCGCGGCCGGAACTGGCGGGCCGTGCCTGGGAAGCGATGGGCGTCTCGCTGGTGCTGCACCCGCGTAATCCCTACGCGCCGACCGTGCACATGAACGTGCGCTTCTTCGAGGCGACCGCGGAAGGAAAAGAGCCGGTGTGGTGGTTCGGCGGCGGCATGGACCTGACGCCCTATTACGGCGTCGAAGAAGATGCGCGGCATTTTCACCGGGTCTGCCACGACGCCCTGGCGCCTTTCGGCGAGGACCTGCATCCGCGCTTCAAGCGCTGGTGCGACGATTATTTCTATCTGAAGCACCGCAAGGAAGCGCGCGGCGTCGGCGGTATCTTCTTCGACGACTTCAACGAGCTCGGTTTCGAGCAGTCGTACGCGCTGGTGCAAAAGGTAGGCAACGGTTTCCTCGATGCCTACCTGCCGATCGTCGCGGCGCGCAAGGACCAGCCTTATGGCGAGCGCGAACGCGAGTTCCAGGCCTACCGCCGCGGGCGCTATGTCGAGTTCAACCTGGTGTGGGACCGCGGCACCCTGTTCGGCCTGCAGTCGGGGGGACGCACCGAGGCGATCCTGATGTCGATGCCGCCGATCGTGAAATGGCGCTACGACTGGCATCCCGAACCGGGCAGCCCCGAGGCCGCGCTGTACAGCGACTTCCTTCCGCATCGGGATTGGCTGACCCCGTGAAGTTTTGCCTTGCCCTGTTGGGAGGCAGTTTCGACCCGGTGCATCACGGCCACGTCGCGCTGGCCGATCTGTTCGTGCACCTGCTTCACCCGGACGAGCTGCGCATCCTGCCGGCCGGGCAGCCGTGGCAAAAGAAGGCCGGCCTGGAGGCCGGCGATGCCGACCGCGTCGCGATGCTGAAACTGGCGTTCGACAAGGCCGCCATCAAGCCCGTGGTCGACACCCGCGAAATCGAGCGCGACACCCCGACCTACACGGTCGAGACCCTGCGCGAGCTGCGCGCCGAACTCGGACCCGATGCCTCGATCGTGTTCCTGATGGGCGCCGACCAGCTTCAGAAACTGGATAGCTGGGTCGACTGGCAGGATTTGTTCGCGCTGGCGAATTTCGGTGTCGCCGCCCGCCCCGGCTACGAACTCGATGCCGCGCTGCTTCCGCCCGCGGTGTCGCGGGAACTGGCGCCGCGTCTCGCCACCCCGCAAGAGGTACGCGAAAGCAAGGCGGGACGGGTCTGCCTGGTGCACACGCTGGCGGTCGATATCTCGGCCACCGAAGTGCGCGCAGCCCTGCACGCGGGCGCGGCCACGGACGCAACTGAGCGGGCAAAGCTAAGCGCGCTCCTTGCGCCGCAAGTGCTAGACTATATTCAACAACACAACTTATACAAGAGCTAATGGACATCAAGAAACTGCAATCGCTCGTCGTCGACGCCCTCGAAGACGTCAAGGGCCAGGACATCGCCCTGTTCGACACGACCAACCTGACCAGCCTGTTCGACCGCATCGCCGTCGTCTCGGGTACTTCGAATCGCCAGACCAAGGCGCTGGCCGCCTCGGTGCGCGACAAGGTCAAGGCAGCAGGCGGCGATGTCGTCGGCCTCGAAGGCGAAGACACCGGCGAATGGGTGCTGGTCGACCTGGGCGACATGATCGTCCACATCATGCAGCCGGCAATCCGCCAGTACTACCGTCTCGAAGAAATCTGGGGCGAGAAGCCGGTCAAGCTGGGCGCCGCCAAGCGCAAGTCGACCGTGGAAGGCCAGGAAGCCGCCGCGGCGCCGAAGGGCAAGGGCAAGCACCTGGCAGCCAACCAGGAACAGCCGGAAGCCAAGCCGGTGGTCGAGAAGAAGCCGGCCGCCAAGCGCGCTACCGCGGCATCGAAGGCCGCCGCCGGCGAAACCGCCGCTGCCAAGAAACCGGCCGCCAAGATCCCGACCGGCGCCCGCGTGAAAGTGGCTGTCTCGAAGACCGCCGCCGCCTCCGCCGCTGCCGCCAAGGCTGCCAAGGCCGCCGCACCGAAGCGCGCGACCAAGGCTGCAGCCCCGGCCGCCGAAGCACCGGCCAAGAAGGTCATCCGCCGCATCAAGAAGACTGAAGAGTAAACCGTTTCAATGCAGTTGATCATTGCCGCGGTCGGCCACAAGATGCCGGCCTGGATCGAGACCGGTTTCGCCGAGTACGTGAAGCGCATGCCGCCCGAGCTGCGCATCGTGCTCAAGGAAATCAAGCCGGTCGAACGTTCGGGCAGCAAGACCGCGGCCACCGCGATGGCGCTCGAGCGCGAGCGCATCGAAGCCGTGCTGCCGAAGGGGGTGCGCATCATCGCCCTCGACGAGCGCGGCAAGGACCTCACCAGCGTCGGCCTGTCGCAGCAGCTGGAAGCCTGGCAGCAGGATGGGCGCGACGTCGCCTTCCTGATCGGCGGCGCCGACGGCCTCGATCCCGAACTGAAAGCCCGCGCCGATGGGCTGATCCGCATTTCCAGCATGACGCTTCCGCACGGAATCGTGCGCGTGATGCTTGCGGAACAGTTATATCGTGCGTGGTCGATCACCCAAAACCACCCCTACCACCGCGTCTAGGAAGCCCGCTTCCTCTCCCGATGAAACTGCTCGATAAAAAAATCTACCTAGCCTCGAAGAGCCCGCGCAGGCGCGAACTGCTGCGCCAGGTCGGCGTGGAATTCGAACTGCTCAGCCTGCGTGCCGATTCGACGCGCGGTCCTGACGTCAGCGAGGCCGAGCATCCGGGCGAGGCGCCGCTCGATTATGTAGCCCGGGTAGCGCGCGAAAAGGGCGCGTTCGCCTGGAAGATCCTGGCCCTGCGCCGCATGCCGCTGCGTCCCGTGCTGTCGGCCGACACCACCGTCACCATCGACGGCCAGATCCTCGGCAAGCCGGCCAATACCGACGAAGCCGTCGCGATGCTGGAACGCCTGTCGGGCCGTACCCACCAGGTGCTGACCTCGATCGCGCTGCACCACATCGACCTGGCCGAACAAGTCACGCAGGTGTCGAACGTGCGCTTTGCGAAACTGAGCCCGGCCACCATCAAGGCCTATTGCGCCACCCCCGAGCCCTACGACAAGGCCGGCGCCTACGGCATCCAGGGCCTGGCGGCGCTGTTCATCGAGCATATCGAAGGCAGCCACTCGGGCATCATGGGCTTGCCGGTGTTCGAGACGGCGCAGCTGTTGAAGAAGGCTGGCGTCGAGTTCCTCTGAACACCCCTTCCTGCCCTCCGAAGGGCCCGGCCACCGTGTATGATGTCATCCTGAACAATAAACGCACGGCCGGGCCTCATGACTGAAGACATCCTGATCAATATCACCCCACAGGAAACGCGCGTGGCGTTGGTGGTACAGGGAGCCGTGCAGGAGCTGCACATCGAGCGGACGCTCACCCGCGGCCTGGCCGGCAATGTCTATTCGGGCAAGGTCGTGCGGGTACTGCCGGGGATGCAGTCCGCCTTCATCGACATCGGCCTGGAACGCGCCGCCTTCCTGCACGTGGCCGACATCTGGGAAGCCCGTCCGCACGACAACAATGGCGGCGGCAACGGCAACGCCGCTCCGACTCCCATCGAAAAAATCCTGTTCGACGGCCAGGTGCTGACAGTGCAGGTGATCAAGGACCCGATCGGCACCAAGGGCGCGCGCCTGTCGACGCAGATCTCGATTGCCGGGCGCATGCTGGTCTACCTGCCACAGGACAAGCACATCGGCATCTCGCAGAAGATCGAGAAGGAAACCGAGCGCGAAGCCCTGCGCGCGCGCATGCAGGGCCTGCTGCCGCCGGAGGAAAAAGGCGGCTACATCGTGCGCACCCAGGCCGAGGATGCCTCGGACGCCGACCTGGCGGCCGACATCGACTACCTGCGCAAGACCTGGAACGCGATCCTGCAGGGCGCACGCACCCGTCCCGCCACCAGCCTGCTGTACCAGGACCTGAACCTGGCCCAGCGCGTGCTGCGCGACTTCGTGCACGACGAAACGGCCGCCATCCTGGTCGACTCGCGCGAGAACTACCTGAAGCTGGTCGAATTCGCCCAGATCTACACGCCCAGCGTGCTGTCGCGTCTGCAGCATTACACCGGCGAGCGCCCGCTGTTCGACCTCTACGGCGTCGAAGAAGAAATCCTGCGCGCGCTGGGCCGCCGCGTCGACCTGAAGTCGGGCGGCTACCTGATCGTCGACCAGACCGAGGCGATGACGACCATCGACGTCAACACCGGCGGCTTCGTCGGCGGGCGCAACTTCGCCGACACCATCTTCAAGACCAACCTGGAGGCCGCGCACGCGATCGCGCGCCAGCTGCGCCTGCGTAACCTGGGCGGCATCATCATCCTCGACTTCATCGACATGGAGAACAACGAGCACCGCAACGCCGTGCTGGCGGAGCTCAAGAAAACCCTGTCGCGCGACCGCACCAAGGTGTCCGTCAGCGGCTTCTCGGCGCTGGGCCTGGTCGAGATGACGCGGAAGCGCACCCGTGAATCGCTGGCCCACATCCTGTGCGAGCCCTGCCCTGCCTGCAGCGGCAAGGGGCAAGTCAAAACCTCGCGCACGATCTGCTACGAAATCCTGCGCGAGCTGCTGCGCGAAGCCAAGCAGTTCAATCCGCGCGAGTTCCGCATCCTGGCCTCGCAGGAAGTGGTCGACCTGTTCCTCGAAGAAGAATCGCAGCACCTGGCGATGCTGGGCGACTTCATCGGCAAGAAAATCTCGCTGCAAGTCGAAAAAGGCTATCACCAGGAGCAGTACGACGTAATCCTGATGTGATCTTTACGCGTCAGGTTCGCCGACTGAATCTCATGCATTTGTCATAGTGTTCAGACGATGTTGCTGCTACAGGACAATACCGTTAAAAATCCAGATACGGCCAACGCAATTGGCGAGTTTGGACTACAATTTGTGACAATTTGCTGATATTTCGAGAGTTGGCGGTATCGCGTTTTCAGGCATATGCATGCAGAAGCGACCAGCCGACCGCTTGGCGCTGCCCTTGATGGCAGCGGTGGCGTAGGCTTGGAGCTGACTAGCGACCCGTAAGAGACAATGAACGACCCACTCATTCCATCCGACTTGCTGAAGAAGTCGGACAAGATCCTGTTCATCGCCCACCTGGCGTTGGGCGACTACACGTATCTGCAGAACTGCTTCCAGGCGTTCGCGCGGGCCTACCCGCACCTGAAGCTGCACCTGTGGGTCGACGAGGTCCGCCGCACCAGCGACGCGTCGCAATGGCCGCACCTGAAAAAGAACGTGCTGTACGACTGGCTCGACGCCTGCGAGTTCATCGACAAGACTTACAAGCAGAACTACTCGCCGGAGCTGTTCGAAGCCTCGATCAAGGAAGCCCGCGAGGAGCACTACCCGATCGTGGTCTCGCTCGGCACCCTGCGCCCGCACTTCTACGCCAACCTGGCGCGCCGCATCAGCCCGGACGGCTTCGTGGTCGGCCTGAAGAAGCCGATGCGCCTGTCCGGCCTGCCGCACTACTTCACCTACCGCAAGCTGGACGCCGCCCTCGATCCGGACGTGGCCGACCGCGCCGCCGCGCCGCACATCAGCGACGTGCACGCCGAATGGTTCCGCCAGCTGGCCGGGGTCGAGATCCCGCCGCGCGAACGGATTCCCTTCGTCCACATCCCGGAACGCTTCGTCGACGGCGCCAAGGCCCGCCTGCACGAATGGGGCTTCGACAAGCGCCAGGGCAAGCTGGTCTTCATCAACCCCTTCGCCAAGACCCGCAAGCGCTGCTGGCCGGTCGAGCGCGTGGCCGAACTGATCACCACCATGCGCGGGCAGCCGGAATGGCGCGACGCCTGCTTCATCGTCAACGCGGTGCCGCAGGAAGTCGAGCGCGTGAAGACCATGCTGGCCGAGCGAAAGCTGGACCGCACCGAGCTGTTCAGCGCCAACGAGAACTTCTTCCAGCTGCCGGCCATGCTGGCCCAGTGCGACCTGATCGTCTCGGTGGAAACCGCCGTGATGCACCTGGCGAACGCCGTCAGCGTGCCGGTGGTGGCGCTGATGCGCCAGAAGACGCCGGAATGGGCGCCGGTGGACAAGGCCAACAGCACCGTCATCACCGCGCATCAGCGGCGCGACTGGGTGAAGGCGATTCCGGTGCAGGATGTGATGCACGCGCTGGCGTGATTTTTTCGCGCGCTTGAAATGACGAGGGCCGCGATGCGGCCCTTTTGCTTTGCTTACCTGGCTGCCGACGGGAAGAACAACTGCTCCCCAGCCGGCTTGAACGCCGCGATCTTCGCCTGCCCCTCCGCCGACGTGATCCACTGGATCAGCTGCGTCGCGCCCTTGTAGTTCACGCCCTTGTGCTTCTCCGGGTTCACCGCAATGATGCCGTAGGGGTTGAACATGCGCTTGTCGCCTTCGACCAGGATCGCCAGGCCGGTCTTGGCTTTATAGGCGCCGTAGGTGGCGCGGTCGGTCAGGGTGTAGGCGTTCATCTCGGCCGCCATGTTCAGCACCTCGCCCATGCCCAGGCCTGCCGATACATAGTTCGAACCCTGCGGCCTGGCGCCCACCTCCTTCCAGTAGGCCTTCTCCATCACGTCGGTGCCGGAGTTGTCGCCGCGCGAGATGAACTTCACGTTGGTGGAGGCGATCTTTTTGAAGGAGGCCAGCACGTCGTGGCTGCCCTTGACGCCGGCCGGGTCGGCGTTTGGTCCGACCACGATGAAGTCGTTGTACATCACGTCGCGGCGGTCGATGCCCCAGCCCTCGGCCACGAACTTGTCTTCGAGCTGGCGCGCGTGCACCAGGGTCACGTCGACGTCGCCGTTCTTGCCCAGTTCCAGGGCCTTGCCGGTGCCGACCGAGATCACGTTGACCTTGATGCCGTACTTCTGCTCGAAGCTGGGCAGCAGGTAGGCCAGCAGGCCCGAGTTCTCGGTGCTGGTGGTGGTGGACAAACGTAGAACCTGCTGTGCCTGGGCCGGCGCGTACGACATCCCGATAGTGGTGCCCAGGACGAGGGCGATACTGAATAATCGGCGTTGCATGTGTGTTCTCCTTGTTGTCAACGAACTTCGAGTTGCCCCTCGCGCAGCTTGAGCCGCTGCACGCCGGGCAGTCCAATCAGGTCACGGTCGTGGCAGGCGACGACCACGCTGCCGCCTGCTTCGACCATGGTGGGGATCAATTCGATCACCTGCTCGCGCGCCTGGCCGTCCAGGTTGGAAGTCGGCTCGTCGAGCAGCAGCAGCTTCGGGCACAGCACCTTGGCGCGCGCCAGCGCCACCCGCTGCCGCTCGCCGCCCGACAGCCTGCCCGGCTCGACGTCCTGCAGGTGGGCCACGCCGGCCCATGCCATCGCTTCCTCGACCTTGCGCGCCGCCTCCGCCTTCGGCACGCCGCGCACCTGCAGGCCGTAGCCGATGTTGTGCGCGATGCTGGTCGAGAACATGACCGGGTGCTGGTGCACGTAGACGATGGATTCGCGCAGCGCACGCGGATACGGGTAGGGACGCTCCTCGACGCCTTCGAAGCGCAGGCTGTCGATCTCGGCGCGTTCCAGGCCGCCCAGCACGCGCAGCAGGGTGCTCTTGCCGGCGCCGTTCATCCCGGTCAGCACGTAGGCGCTGTGGGTGGCGATCTCCATGCAGCCGATGTCGAACAGCAGACGCTCGCCATGGCGCTTGCGCAGGCCTTTCACCCCCAGCAGGGACTTGCGGCGCTCGTCGCCGGTGCGTGCCTGGGTGGCGCCCAGCATGCCCTGCAGTGTGATGTGCTGGATCATGGCCTGTCCCTGGCAACGTGCGCGTCGCCCTGCAGCAGCATCAGCACGCCGTTCATCAGCAGCGCGATCGTCACCAGCACGATGCCCAGCGCGATGCCCTGCGCGAACTCGCCCTTGCTGGTCTCAAGTGCGATGGCGGTGGTGATGGTGCGGGTCTCGCCTTCGATATTCCCGCCCACCATCAGCGCACAGCCGACTTCCGAGATCACGCGCCCGAAGCCCGACAGCACCGCCGCCATCACGCCGAAGCGCGCCTCGTGCAGCACGCGCGTCATCACCTGGATACGCGAGGCGCCGTGGGCGATCGCGGTTTCGGCATAGCGCGGGTCGATCGCCTGCACCGCCGCCAGCGTAAAGGCCAGCAGCACCGGCAGCGCCACCACGAACTGCCCGGCGATGATGCCCGGCTGCGAGAACAGCCACTGCAGTCCGCCCAGCGCGCCATGGCGCGACAGCAGCAAATAAAGCAAGAGGCCGATCAGGACCGTCGGCAGCGAGAGCGCGGCCTGGGCCAGCCAGATCGCGATGCGGCGGCCGCGGAAGCGGTGCATGGCGACCAGGTAGCCCAGCAGCACGGCGGGCGGCGTGGCCAGCACCAGGCCGACCACGCTGGTCTTCAGGGAGACCCAGATGATGCGCCACAGGTCGGGATCGCCGCTGAACAGCAGGGCGAAGGCACGCAGTGTGGCGTCGAGCAGGGGCATCAGACGGCGGCTGAGGCCATCTGCCGCATGCGCGCGGCCTCCAGCTCGTCCAGCATCTCGGGTTCGAACACCAGCCGCCCGGCGCCCGACAGCAGCAGGAAGTGCCGTCCGGTGCAGCGCGCCAGCAGCGACATGCCGACCTTCTCGGCCACCATATGCCCCATCTGCGTGGTGCCCGAGCGCGACAGCAGGAAGGGAATGCCCATCTGGGCGCCCTTGATCACCATCTCCGAGGTCAGGCGCCCGGTGGTGTAGAAGACCTTGTCCTCGCCGCGCATCCCGTCCAGCCACATCAGCCCGGCGATGGCGTCGACGGCATTGTGGCGGCCGACGTCCTCGACGAAGTACAGCAGCTCGCCGCTGTTCGAGAACAGCGCGCAGCCGTGCACCGAGCCGGCCTGCTTGTAGACCGACTGTTGGGTGCGGATGGTCTCGACGATGCGGTAGACGGTCGATTGCGTCAGGCGCGCCTCGGGCGGCAGCTGGATCTGGTCGACCTCGTCCATCAGGCCGCCGAACACCGAGCCCTGGCCGCAGCCGGTGGTGACGACCTTCTTTGCGGTGCGTTCCTCGATGCCGGCGATGCCGTTCCGGGTCACCACCGCCACCGCGTCCACCGACCAGTCGACCTGGATCGAGACGATGTCTTCCAGCGAGCGCACCAGGCGCTGGTTGCGCAGGTAACCCAGGGTCAGCGCTTCGGGCGCGCCGCCCAGGGTCATCAGGGTCACGAGTTCGCGCTTGTCGACATAGACCGTCAGCGGGCGCTCGGCCGGGATGTGCAAGGCAGAGCGGCGCCCGCGCTCGTCGATCGCCGTCACTTCATGGGTCAGGCTGGCGCTTGCTTGGGATAGCTCGGGTCGATAGCGTTGCTCGTTCATCTTGCTATTCTGCCACGGGCGCCAGAATCTGGCCGCCACCGTAGGAACCCTGGTGCTCCACCTTCCCGCCCATGCTCACCTTGATCGCACAATACTTGAACTCGGGAATCTTGCCGAAGGGGTCGAGCGCCGAGTTGGTGAGGCGGTTGATGGCCGCCTCGTAGTAGCAGAACGGAACGAAGATGGCGCCGCGCGGCGAGCTGTCGTCGGCCCGTGCATACAGGGTCACCTCGCCGCGGCGCGAGGTGATCGTGATGACGTCGCCCGGCCGGCCTCCCATCGCTTCCAGGTCCAGCGGGTGCACCAGCGCGACCGGATCCGGCTCGAGCGCATCCAGTACGCCGGCGCGCCGCGTCATGCTGCCGGTGTGCCAGTGCTCGAGCTGGCGCCCGGTGATCAATACCATCGGGTACTCGGCATCCGGACGTTCGTTGGCCGGGATGATGTCGGCCGGGACGAAGCGCGCCCTGCCCTTCTCGGCCCCCTGCCCGCGCGGGAAATCCTCGACGAAGACCACCGGCTGGCCGGGGTCGCCCTCGACCGAGCACGGGTAGGTCACGGCGTCCTCGCGTTCCAGGCGCTCCCAGGTGATGCCGGCGATGCTCGGCATCAGCCTGCGCATCTCGTCGAACACCTCGGACACGTGGCCGTAGTTCCACGGCAGGCCGAGGCGCTTGCCCATCTCCTGGATGATCCACAGGTCCTGCTTGGCCTCGCCCGGCGGCGTAATCGCCTGGCGGCCCAGCTGCACCAGGCGGTCGGTGTTGGTGAAGGTGCCGGCCTTCTCGGCAAAGGCGGATGCCGGCAGGATCACGTCGGCCAGGTAGGCGGTCTCGGTCAGGAAGATGTCCTGCACCACCAGGTGCTCGAGCGCGGCCAGCGCTTCGCGCGCGTGGTTGGCGTCGGGGTCGGACATGGCCGGGTTCTCGCCCATGATGTACATGCCCTTGATACCGCCGGTCAGGATCTCGTCCATGATCTCGACCACCGTCAGGCCCGGCTTGTCGTCGAGCGGCATGCCCCAGGCCTGCTCGAAGCGTGCCTTCGCTTCGAGGTTGTCGACGCGCTGGTAGTCCGGGTACATCATCGGGATCAGGCCGGCGTCCGAAGCGCCCTGCACGTTGTTCTGGCCGCGCAGCGGATGCAGGCCGGTGCCGGGACGGCCGATCTGGCCCGTCATCAGCGCCAGCGCGATCAGGCAGCGCGCGTTATCCGTGCCGTGCACGTGCTGCGAGATGCCCATGCCCCACAGGATCATCGAGCCCTTCGACGTCGCGTACAGGCGCGCCACGTAGCGGATGGTGTCGGCGTCGATGCCGCAGATCGGCGCCATCTGCTCCGGGCTGTAGCCTTCGACGTTCTTCGCCAGCTCTTCATAGCCGATGGTGCGGCTGGCGATGAAGTCCTTGTCGACCAGGCCTTCGGTGACGATCACGTGCATCATCGCGTTCAGCATGGCCACGTCGGTGTCGGGCTTGAACTGCAGGTGGCGGTGCGCGTGGCGGGTCAGGTCCGATTTGCGCGGATCGCACATGATCAGCTTGGTGCCGGTGCGGACCGCGTTCTTGATCCAGGTGGCGGCCACCGGGTGGTTCACGGTGGGGTTCGCGCCGATCACGATCACGACTTCGGCGCGGGTCACGTCCATCACCGGGTTCGAGACCGCGCCCGAGCCGATCCCTTCCAGCAGCGCGGCCACGGACGAAGCGTGGCACAGGCGCGTGCAATGGTCGACGTTGTTGCTGCCGAAGCCCGTGCGCACCAGCTTCTGGAACAGATAGGCTTCCTCGTTGCTGCCCTTGGCCGAGCCGAAGCCGGCCAGTGCGCGCTTGCCATTCGTATCGCGGATGCGCGCCAGGGTGCCGCCGGCCAGCGCCAGTGCTTCTTCCCAGCTCGCTTCGCGGAACACGTCCATGACCGTGGTTGGATCCATCGTGAAGTCGCCGGTCTTGGGCACGCCCGCGCGGCGGATCAGCGGCTTCGTCAGGCGGTGCGGGTGGTGGGCGTAGTCGAAGCCGTAGCGGCCCTTCACGCACAGACGGCCATGGTTGGCGGGACCGTCGCGGCCTTCGACGTAGAGGATCTTGTTGTCCTTGACGTTATAGGTCAGCTGGCAGCCGACGCCGCAGTAGGGGCAGACCGAGTCCACCTGCTTGTCGGGCACGCTCAGCGCCGCATCGCGCGCCGGCATCAGGGCGCCGGTCGGGCAGGCCTGCACGCATTCGCCGCAGGCCACGCAGGTGGAGTTCCCCATCGGGTCATCCTGGTCGAACACGATCTTCGCATCCTGGCCGCGGAAGGCCAGGCCGATCACGTCGTTGACCTGCTCGTCGCGGCAGGCGCGCACGCAGCGCGTGCACTGGATGCAGGCGTCGAGGTTGACGGTGATGGCGGCGTGGCTCGCGTCCTGCTGCGGCTCGCGGCGCGTGGCCGGGAAGCGCGGCTTGCCGACGCCGAGCTTCATCGCCCACGCGTCGACCTCGTTGTGGCGGGTGTAATCCTTCTCGGGCATGTCCGAGGCCAGCAGCTCCAGCACCATCTTCTGCGCCTTCACGGCGCGTTCGCTGTCGGTGGTGACCTTCATGCCCTGCGAGGGATGGCGGCAGCAGGACGGCGCCAGCACGCGCTCGCCGTCGATCTCGACCATGCAGGAGCGGCAGTTGCCGACGGCTTCCATGCCCTCGGCGTAGCACAGGCGCGGGATTTCGATGCCTTCGCGGTCGGCGACTTCGATCAGGGTTTCGTGGCGCAGGGCCTGGACTTCGCGACCGTTGATCGTGAAGGAAACGGTTTGCAGACTCGCGTTCATTTTGCGGCCTCTTTCAGCTCATGCAGGAAGTACTTGATGACGCAGTCGAAGGGATTCGGCGCGGCCTGGCCCAGACCGCAGATCGAGGCGTCGCGCATCACCTGGGACAGGTCGCCCAGCAGTTCGAGATCCCAGTCCGGCTGCTCCATGATGGCCACGGCCTTGGCGGTGCCGGCGCGGCAGGGCGTGCACTGGCCGCAGGACTCGTCCTTGAAGAAGCGCAGCGTGTTCAGGGCCGCGGACTTGGCCGTGTCCTGGTTCGACAGGACCACTACCGCGGCCGAGCCGATGAAGCAGCCGTAGGGCTGCAGGGTGTCGAAGTCGAGCGGAATGTCGCCCATCGCGGCCGGCAGGATGCCGCCCGAGGCGCCGCCGGGCAGGTAGGCGTAGAACTGGTGCCCCTCCTGCATGCCGCCGCAGTATTCCTCGATCAGTTCCACGATCGTGATGCCGGCCGGGGCCAGCTTGACGCCCGGGTCGCGCACGCGGCCCGAGACCGAGAACGAGCGCAGGCCCTTGCGGCCATGGCGGCCGTGGCTGGCGAATTGTTCCGGGCCCTGCTCGACGATGTCGCGTATCCAGTGCAGGGTCTCGAAGTTGTGCTCCAGGGTCGGGCGGCCGAACAGGCCGATCTGGGCCACGTAGGGCGGGCGCAGGCGCGGCATGCCGCGTTTGCCCTCGATCGACTCGATCATGGCCGACTCTTCGCCGCAGATGTAGGCGCCGGCGCCGCGGCGCAGGATCAGCTCGGGCATGTCGGCGACCGGCGGCTCCGCGCGCAGCGCTGCCAGCTCGGCTTCCAGCATGCCGCGCAGGCCATGGTATTCGTCGCGCAGGTAGATGTAGATGGTCTCGATGCCGACCGCCCAGGCGGCGATCAATGCGCCTTCCAGGAAGCGGTGCGGGTCGCGCTCGAGATAAACGCGGTCTTTGAAGGTGCCGGGTTCGCCTTCGTCGATATTGATGGCCATGAGGCGCGGGCCGGGCTCGGCGCCCACGATGCGCCACTTGCGCCCTGCCGGGAAGCCGGCGCCGCCGAGGCCGCGCAGGCCGGAGGCTTCGAGCGCCGCAATGACGGATTCCACGTCCCGGCGGCCTTCGGCACAGTCGCGCAGCAGCGCGTAGCCGCCCTTGGCGCGGTAGGCCGCCAAGTCGTCATGGTTCGTATGGATATGAGTCGTCTCGTTTGCCGTCACCTTGGCCAGCACCGCCTCGCTGGTTGCGCGTGGCACCGGATGCTGGCCGACCAGCACCGCCGGCGCCTGCTCGCAGCGGCCCACGCAAGGGGCGGCCTGCACGCGCACTTCGGCGCCGAGGATGGCCGGCAGCCTGTCCAGCAGCGATGCGGCGCCCGCCATTTCGCACGACAGCCCCGCGCACACGCGCACGGTGAGCGCAGCCGGCGCCACTTCGCCATCGCGCAGCACGTCGAAGTGGTGGTAGAAGCTGGCCACCTCGTAGACCTCGGACTGGGCCAGTTTCAGCTCCTGGGCCAGCGCCGCCAGATGGGCGGCGGACACGGCCCCGAACGCGTCCTGAATCTTGTGCAGGCACTCGATCAGCAGGTCGCGCCGGAGCGGCATGTCGCCCAGCAGGTCCTGCACTTCGCGCAGGGCTTGCGGGTCGGCGCGGCGGCCCTTCGGGGCTTCGCGCTTGCGCTGGCGGCTGGCGCCCTGCACGGCAATGGGGATGACGGGATGGTTCATGGCGGTGTTCCTGTATTACGTATTTCGTTGGATCGTGCGACGGAGCCGAGGTTCGTTGAGCGCGTGGGCACGGGGTGCCCACCCTACCGGTCCGGCCGTAGGGTGGGCGGCCCTCCGCCCACGCACTCAACCGGCGCGGATTACTTGAACAGCACAATCGCCTTCTGCAGCGTGATCCAGATACCGATCAGCAGCGGAATGCCGACCGCGGCCCAGGCCAGCAGCGTGACCAGCGCACCGCCGGCAGCGACCGGGGTTGCGGTCATGGCGGCAGCGCCGGATACGCCCGTGACCATGGTGTCGCCGCCGGCTGCGGCAGCAGCGCGGCTGCCGGCCGAGGCGGCAACATCGCGGTCATGCGCTTTGCGCTTCTCGTCCGCCAGCTCGGCCTCGCTCATGAAGTACTTGTCGGCCAGCGGGCGCACCAGCAGGTTGCAGATGAAGCCCAGCACCAGCATGCCGGCCATCGCATAGATCGCGGTGTCGTAGGCCAGGGCCTTGGGGACGCCGTGCGCGAGCTGGTATTCGCGGATGTAGTTGACCAGGTTCGGGCCGAGCAGGCCGGCGGCGGCCCAGGCGGTCAGCAGACGGCCGTGGATCGCGCCCACCATCTGGGTGCCGAACAGGTCGGCCAGGTAGGCCGGCACGGTGGCGAAGCCGCCACCGTACATCGACAGGATGATGCAGAAGGCCAGCACGAACAGACCCTGGTTGCCGCTGTGCGCGAAGGACGGGATCGCCGCGTACAGCAGGAAGCCCAGCACCAGGAACACGAAATAGGTCATCTTGCGGCCGATGTAGTCGGAGCAGGTGGCCCAGGCGAAGCGGCCGCCGATGTTAAACAGCGACAGCAGGCCGGTGAAGCCGGCGGCGATGGTGGCGATCTGCGCCTTCTGCGCGGCGTCCAGTTCGTTGAAGGCGGCGGTGACGCCGATCAGGCGGCCGCCGAACACTTCCTGCAGCAGCGGCGAGGCCATGGCCAGGATGCCGATACCGGCCGAGACATTCAGGAACAGCACCAGCCACACCAGCCAGAATTGCGGGATGCCCCACACGCGGCTGACGTGCACGTGGCGGTTGGTGATCATGGTGTTGCCGCTCTTGGCAACCGGTGCGGTCCAGCCTTCCGGCTTCCAGCCGCTTGCGGGAACGCGGTAGGCCAGTGCGCCGGCCATCATGAACACGAAGTAGATCGCGGCCAGGACCAGGAAGGTTTCCCACACGCCCACCGAGGCCGGGGTGGCGAAGTGCTTCATCAGCTTGTCGGCCAGCGGCGCACCGATCATGGCGCCGCCGCCGAAGCCCATGATGGCCATGCCGGTCGCCATGCCGCGGCGGTCGGGGAACCATTTGATGAGCGTGGAGACCGGCGAGATGTAGCCGAGTCCGAGGCCGATGCCGCCGATGACGCCGGAGCCCAGCCACATCAACCAGATCTGGTGCTTGTAGATGCCGAGGGCCGAGATCACCAGGCCGCTGCACCAGCAGATCGCCGAGACGACGCCGGCCTTGCGCGGGCCCGCGTGCTCGAGCCAGCCGCCGAACAGCGCGGTCGACAGGCCGAGGAACAGGAAGAACAGGCTGACCAGCCAGCCCAGCATCGAGATCTTCCAGTCGCAGGTGGCGGAGGTGATGACGTCGAAGAAGCCCATCTCGGCCGGGCAGGCGATCGATTCCTTGATGCCGATCGCTTTCGACAGCGGCAGCCAGAACACCGAGAAGCCATAGGCCATGCCGATGCAAAGGTGAATCGCCAATGCCGCTGGCGGCACCAGCCAGCGGTTGAAGCCGGGCCGGGCTATGGTGTGCTCCTTGTCCAGCTTATCGAGTAAAGCCATGTCTCCTCCGTGTTTTTTGTTCGAATTAATATGTTTTAAAAAGCATATACTTTTGGCTTACATCTACTGCAACGCCGAGCGTATCATGGCGTCTTCCTGCCAGAAATAGGCTATTTAAAGCATATAAGCCATGCTCAAGGTCCACATTCGCCCGCATTGGGAAATCAGCTTCAACAATGACGCGCCGCTCGACACGGCGACGCTGCTGGGGCTGCTGCTGGCGATCCAGGACCACGGTTCGATCGCCGCCGCGGCCAAGGCTGCAGGCCTGTCCTACCGCTACGCCTGGGGCGTGCTGCGCGAGGCCGAGGAACTGTTCGGCGAACCGCTGCTCGAGACCGGGCGCGGACGCGGTACCCGTCTGACCCTGCTCGCGCAAAAGCTGGTGTGGGCCGACCGCCGCATTGCCGCGCGCCTGTCGCCGACCCTGGACAGCCTGGCCTCCGAGCTGGAGACGGAACTGGGCAAGGTGCGCCTGCGCGGCGTCGGCCTGCGCACGATCCGCATGGACGCCAGCCACGGCTTCGCGGTGGCCGCCCTCACCGGCTACCTGGACAAGCTCGAACTGCCGGTCGAGCTGCGCTACCGCACCAGCCTGGACGCCGTGGCCGCGCTGGCGCGGCGCGAGTGCGACCTGGCGGGCTTCCACGTGCCGGAAGGCGAATTCGAAGAAGCGACAGCGCGCCGCTACCTGCGCTGGCTGGACCCGGAGCGGCACTGCCTGGTCCACATCTGCGGACGCCAGCAAGGCCTGCTGGTCGCGCCAGGCAACCCGCTGGCCATCCAGGACCTGGCCGACCTGGCGCGCCCGGGTGTCCGCTTCGTCAACCGCCAGACCGGCTCCGGCACCCGCATGCTGCTCGAGATGATGCTGGAGCGCGCCGGCATCGACGGTGAGACCATCAACGGCTGGAACAGCGCCGAATTCACCCACTCGGCGGTGGCCGCCTACATCGCCAGCGGCATGGCCGACGTCGGCATCGGCATGCGCACGGCGGCCGAGCAGTTCAAGCTCGGCTTCGTCCCGCTGCTGCGCGAACGCTATTTTTTCGCCCTCCACCTGGACGCGCTGGAGGACAGCCTGATGGCCCAGCTGCTGGCGGCACTGCGCCAGCCCGGCTACCATCGCCTGGTGAACGCCCTGCCCGGTTATGACGCCGCGCGCACCGGCAGCATCGAATCGATCCAGGAAGCCTTCCCAGAAAGACCTGCATGATCCGCGACCATGAAACCCTGACCCTGCTGAAGGACAGCATCGCCCGCTTCGTACGCACGGTGCTGATCCCCAACGAAGACATCGTCGCCGAGACCGACGCCATTCCGGACCATGTCGTAGCGCAGATGCGCGAACTCGGCCTGTTCGGCCTGTGCATCCCCGAGGAATATGGCGGCCTGGCGCTGACGATGGAGGAAGAGGTGCTGGTGGCGATGGAGCTGGCCTATGCCTCGCCGGCCTTCCGCTCGCTGGTCGGCACGAATAACGGCATCGGGGCGCAAGGCATCGTCATCGACGGCACGCCCGAGCAGAAAGCGGCCTGGCTGCCGCGCCTGGCCGCGGGCGAGATCATCGGCTCCTTCGCGCTGACGGAACCGGACAGCGGCTCGGATGCGGCTTCCCTGCGCACCACCGCGGTGAAGGACGGCGACGAGTACCTCATCAACGGTGTCAAGCGCTTCATCACCAACGCGCCCGAAGCCGGCGTGTTCACGGTGATGGCGCGCACCGATGCCACGCGCAAGGATGCCGGCGCCATCTCCGCCATCCTGGTCGAGCGCGGCGCACCCGGGCTCTCGCTGGGGAAGATCGACAAGAAGATGGGCCAGCGCGGCGCCCACACCTGCGACCTCATCTTCGAGAACTGCCGGGTGCCGGCGGCGAACCTCATCGGCGGCAAGGAGGGCGTCGGCTTCAAGACCGCGATGAAGGTACTCGACAAGGGCCGCCTGCACATCGCCGCCGTGTGCGTGGGCGCGGCCCGCCGCATGCTCGACGACGCGCTGCGCTATGCGATGGAGCGAAAACAGTTCGGCCAGCCGATCGCCGAGTTCCAGCTGGTGCAGGCCATGCTGGCCGACAGCCAGGCCGAACTCTACGCTGCGCGCAGCATGGTGCTCGATGCCGCGCGCCTGCGCGACGAGGGCCGCGACGTCACGCTGGAAGCCTCCAGCTGCAAGCTGTTCGCGTCCGAGATGTGCGGCCGCGTGGCCGACCGCGCGGTGCAGATCCACGGCGGCGCCGGCTATGTGTCCGACTATGCGGCCGAGCGTTTTTACCGCGACGTGCGGCTCTTCAGGATCTACGAGGGCACCTCGCAGATCCAGCAGTTGGTCATTGCGCGCAACATGATCAAACGGGCTGCTGGATGATCGATTTGAACGAGCTCCCGGCGCGCATCGATGCCATCGTGCGCGGGCATGCTGCCGCGACGCTGGAGGCGCCGGCGCTGCAGGAGGATGGCCGTACGCTCAGCTACCGTGAGCTGGAAAGCGCGATCGACGCCTGCGCCGCCTGGCTGCGCGGCTTCAAGGTGCAGCCAGGCGAACGCGTGATGCTGGTCAGCGAAAACTGCATCGCCCAGGTGGCCGCGCTGTTCGCGATTGCCAGCCTGGATGCCTGGTCGGTCAACGTGAATGCACGGCTCACCGGTCCCGAGCTGGAGGCGATCCGCGAGCACTGCGGTGCGCGCGTGGTGCTGTACACGGCGGCGGCCTCGCCCGATGCGGCTGCGCACGCCGCGCAGGCGGGCGCACAGGCGCACGCACACGGCGGGCTGATGGCCAGCCTGCACGCGCACGTGAGCGAACCCGAGCCGGCGGCAGCACAGCCGATTGCCGCCCTGGTCTACACCACCGGCACCACCGGCAAGCCCAAGGGCGTGATGCTCAGCCACCGCAACCTGCTGTTCGTGGCCGCCGTCTCGAGCCGCCTGCGCGGCTTGGCGCCGGGCGACCTGGCCTATGGGGTACTACCGGTCTCGCACGTCTACGGCCTGACCTCAGTGCTGCTGGGGACCTTGTACGCCGGCGCCTGCCTGCGCCTCGAAGCGCGCTTTTCGCCACGCGCCATGCTGGATGCAATCCGTGGCGGCGGCCTCACCATCGTGCAGGGCGTGCCGGCCATGTACGCGCGTCTGCTGGAGCTGTGCGCGGCCGAGGACCTGCAAGCGCCGCTGGCGTCAACCCTGCGCTTCGCCTACGCCGGCGGCTCGCCGCTCGACCCGACCCTGAAACGCGAGGTAGAGCAGCTGCTCGGCGTCCCCCTGCACAACGGCTACGGCCTGACCGAAGCCGCACCCACGGTCAGCCAGACCCGCCTGGACGCGCCGCGCGCCGACACCTCGGTCGGCCATGCGATCCCGGGCGTCGAAGTACGGGTGGACGAGCCGGATGGCCAGCTGTTCGTGCGCGGTCCGAACGTGATGCAGGGTTATTACCGCGATCCGGCCGGCACCGCGGCGGTGCTGGGCGCAGACGGCTGGCTGGCCACCGGCGACCTGGCGCGCCAGGATCCGGACGGTGCGCTGTTCATACACGGGCGCAGCAAGGAGCTGATCATCCGCTCCGGCTTCAAGGTCTATCCGCTGGAAGTCGAGACGGTGCTGAACGCGCACCCGGCGGTGACGCAGTCGGCGGTGCTCGGCCGTGCCCTGGCCGATGGCAATGAGGAAGTGGTGGCCTTCGTGCAGCCGGTCGCCGGCAGTGTGCTTTCAGTCGATGCGCTCAGGGATTGGGCTGCGTCCCGGCTGGCGCCGTATAAACGCCCGGCCCGCATCGTGTTGATGGATGCGCTGCCGGCAGCAGCCAGCGGCAAGGTGCTCAAACACCGCCTCAGATAAGGCTCTCAGCGGCGCCGCTTTTTCCAGTTGTAATCCGGCCCGGTCACATCCACGCCGGGATGCCCGACCACGTCGGGGTGCTCCGAGCACATGGTGATGAAGCGCACGGCTTCCCCCGCCCGCTGGCGTGCGCGCAGCTCTTCCATGAACTTCATGGCGGCCACCATGTCGCTGGTATCGAAGGGCTCGGCATGCGGCACGCCGCCGTCCTCTCCAATGATGCTCCAGTACACCATGTACATGGCTTCGTTCTCCTTCTTCGTTTAATTGACCGCATTTTCGCACGGCTTCGGCACGCTTCCGCCAATGTCTTGGACAACGGCTGACTCGACGTAGGACTTGTCCTAAATCGGCTCTATATGTTCGGTGGCCCACAAAGGAAGCTGTGTCTGCCGACTAGGCTTACACCTTGGTTCAAAAACGCAGGAAGACTCATGAATCTGAACAATCATATCCAGCCCGCAAGTTCTCCGCTCCAGCTCTGGGGCGGCCTCGAATGCACCGTCAACCGCGTACGCGATAATTACTTCTCCCAGATGGACCGTAACGGTCATGCAGCCCGCCTGCAGGACCTCGAGCGCTTTGCTTCGCTCGGCATCCGTGCCATCCGCTATCCCGTACTGTGGGAGCGCACCGCTCCGGACAGCATCGACACCGCAGACTGGTCGTGGCCTGACGAACGCCTGCCCGTGTTGCAGCAGCTGGGCGTGACGCCCATCGTCGGCCTGGTTCACCACGGCAGCGGCCCGCGCCACACCAGCCTGGTATCCGAGGACTTCCCGGAAAAGCTGGCGGAATACGCCGCCGCGGTCGCCCGCCGCTACCCCTGGGTCGAGTACTACACCCCGGTCAACGAAATCTGCACCACCGCCCGCTTCTCCGGCCTGAACGGCGTCTGGTACCCGCACGGTTCCAGCGAAGCGATGTTCGTGCGCGCGCTGATCGTCCAATGCCGCGCGACCGTGCTGGCGATGCGCGAAATCCGCAAGGTCAATCCGAACGCAAAGCTGGTGCAGACCGACGACCTGTCGCGCACCTACGGCACGCCGGAAATGGCGGAGATCGCGAATTTCTTCAACGAACGCCGCTGGCTCGGCTGGGACCTGCTGTGCGGCCGCATCGACGAACACCACGCCTTGTGGGACTACCTGCTCGAGTCGGCAGCGACGCCCGAAGAACTGCTGTGGTTCAAGGAAAACCCCTGCCCGCCCGACATCATGGGCGTCAATTACTACATCACCAGCGAGCGCTGGCTCGACCACCGCCTCGAGCGCTATCCTGAATCGCATCGCACCCAATACCGCGGCATTCCGCACGCCGACATGGAATGCCCGCGCGTGCTGGCCACGCCGACCCCGGGCATCGGCCCGCTGCTGCAGGAAACCTGGGACCGCTACGGCCTGCCGATCGCGATCACCGAGGCCCACATCGACGCCAACCGCGAAGACCAGCTGCGCTGGCTGGTCGAGATCTGGAACGCCGCCAAGAAGGTGCAGCAGAACGGCGCCGACATCCGCGCCGTCACGGTCTGGGCCCTGCTGGGCTCCTTCGACTGGAACTGCCTGGTGACTGAATGCCGCGGCTACTACGAGCCTGGTCCCTACGACGTGCGCGGCCCGCAGCCGCGCCAGACGGCAGTCGCGCACCTGATGCGCGAGCTGGCCACCGGCCGCCCGCTGTCGCACCCGGTGCTGCAGGGCCAGGGCTGGTGGCGCCGTCCCGGACGCTTCCTGGCCAAGCCGGTCGCCACCCGCACCGCGGTGGCCGACATCAACGACCGCGGCGCCTTCCGCTCGACCTTCCCGCAGCCGATCCTGATCACCGGCGCCACCGGCACCCTGGGCCGCGCCTTCGCCCGCATCTGCGAACGGCGCAACCTGGCCTGCCACGTGCTGAGCCGCCAGGAGATGGACATCGCCGACCCGGCCTCGGTCGAAGCGGCGATCGTGCGCTACAAGCCATGGGCGATCGTGAATGCCAGCGGCTACGTGCGGGTCGACGACGCCGAGCACGAATTCGAGCGCTGCATGCGCGAGAACGCCCACGGGCCGACCGTGCTGGCGCTGGCGGCCATCCGCCATGCGGTGCGCTTCCTGACCTTCTCCAGCGACCTGGTGTTCGACGGCAGCGCCGGCCGGCCGTATGTCGAGTCCGACAAGGTGTCGCCGCTGAACGCCTACGGCCGCAGCAAGGCCGACGCCGAGCGCCGCGTGCTGGATTCCGATCCGCAGGCGCTGGTGGTGCGCACCAGCTCCTTCTTCGGTCCCTGGGACGAGCACAACTTCGTGACCCAGGCCCTGGCGGCGCTGGGCGAAGGCCGGCCGTTCGCGGCGGCCGGCGACCTGACGGTATCGCCGACCTATGTGCCCGACCTGGTGAACGCCTGCCTCGACCTGCTGATCGACAGGGAGAGCGGCATCTGGCACCTGACCAATGGCCAGGCCATGAGCTGGGCCGACTTTGCCCGGCGTGCCGCCGCTGCCGCCGGTATCGATGCGAGCAGACTGGAGGAGCGCCCGTCCAGCGAACTCGGCATGGCGGCCACGCGTCCCGTGCATAGTGCGCTGACCAGCGAGCGCGGCCTGATCCTGCCGTCCTTCGACGAT
The DNA here is from genome assembly GCF_059418525.1 of Telluria sp. GW821-FHT07G12. Lineage (NCBI taxonomy): Bacteria > Pseudomonadati > Pseudomonadota > Betaproteobacteria > Burkholderiales > Oxalobacteraceae > Telluria > Telluria sp. GW821-FHT07G12. The sequence continues at coordinate 1,101,531 of NZ_JBWKQA010000001.1, forward strand.
GCCCTCGCCCGCTATCTGCGCGAACGCGAACTGGGCGGCCAGCGCTTCGGCCAGGAGGAATCGGCGCACTACGCCAGCTGATCCCGTCGGTAATCTTTGTCGAATATGACGGAATAGCAACAGCCGCTCAGCAATTCTGGGCGGCTGTTGTGGTTTAAATGCTGAACGAATAGCATCGTATTTACCGGCAGCATTTCTTTAGATACACTGTGTTACATAGCGTTACTTTACGCAATTAGTGTACACACAGCCATGTCCGCCTGCCCCGCCCTGCCGCTCGATGTCTCCCTCACTGCCGGGCGGCCGGCATGAAGCTCTATCGTGAAGACTTCGCCTGGGCAGAGCGTCTCGTCGCCGCGGCCACGCCCTCGGTCACGCTGGATTCCGCGGTGCCGCCGCACCTGAAGCGACTGCCACTGCTGCGCGAACGCATCAAGATCCGCGTGCGCGCCCTGCTGCATCCGCTGCAGACCCCGGCCTGGCTGCGCCTGCTGAATTCCCATCCGGCCTTTTCAGATTACGTGCGCAACTGCCCGCGCTTCCTGTACAAGGTCTACCGTCCCTACAGCAGCCATGCACTGGCGCCGGAAGAGCGGCTGGCGGCAATCCAGGCGCACTACGATTTCGTGTTTCGCCGCGGCCTCGGCCAGACGCTGGCACGCGCCAGCCTGGGACCGGTGACGCTGGCGGCCTGCGAAGGCAAGAGCGGCCTGCCCTACGAGATCCAGCTGCGCACGGTGAACATGTTCGACCGCGAGGGCGAGCTGGTGCTCCAACTGGCCCAGGACGGCAAGGTGATCTACACGGTCGCCTTCACGGTGGCCCCGCGCGCCGGCCGCCCGGCTCTCAGCATCGGCTGCGTCCAGGGCGGCAAGACGGACGACGCGCGCGAAGCGATCCGCCTGGCCACCCGCGACCTGCACGGCCTGCGCCCCAAGCAGCTGATGGTCAGCCTGGTGCGCCAGCTCGGCTTCGAATACGGCTGCGAGCGCATGCACCTGGTCTCGAACCGGAATCGCGTGATCTACAAGGCGATCAAGCACGGCCGCGTGCTGGCCGACTACGACCTGTTGTGGGAAGAGCTGGGCGCGGTGAAGAACGCCAGCGGCGACTACGAACTGGATTGCGCACCGCTGGCGGCGCCGGATCTGGAAGCGATCCCGTCGAAGAAGCGTTCCGAAGCGAAGAAGCGCTACGAAATGCTGTGCGGGCTGGCGGAAGGCGTCTGCGTCAACCTGCGCGCCCGCGGCTGATCTGCATCAAACCGGGGTCAGACTCCAAATTTCGGCAATAGCTCAAAAATAATTCGGGGTCAGAGCACATTTTAAAAAGTGCTCTGACCCCGAATTTTTTGGTGCTGCAAAGTTATTGCTAAAAACCGGAGTCTGACCCCGGCTTGTTTCAGGTCAAGCGCGCGTCAGGATAGGCAGCAGTTCGCTCCACACCCGGTCCACGCTCATCTTGTTCATGCAGTCGTGGTGTCCCAGCGGGCACTCGCGCTGGCGGCAGGGCGAGCATTCCAGGCGCAGCGAGATCGTGCGCGCCACTTCCGACAGCGGCGGCGCGTAGTTTGGGTCGGTCGAGCCGTACAGCGCGACCACCGGGCGGTTCAGAGCCGAGGCGATGTGCAGCAGGCCGGAGTCGTTCGAGACCACCGCGCGCGCTTGCGCCAGCAAGGCGATGGCGTCGTCGAGCGAGGTCTGGCCGGCCAGATTGCGCACGATGCCGGACGCGATGCCAGCCTGGGCCAGCACCTGCTCGCAGGTCTCGACGTCGTTCACCGATCCCATCAGCGCAATCTGTACGTCCGGCACGGTATCGGCCACGCGCGCCGCCAGCTGGGCGTAGTGGGCCGGCGGCCAGCGCTTGGCGATGCCGAATTCCGCGCCCGGTGCGAAGGCCACCAGCGGACGGTCCAGCGAGATACCCAGGTGGCGGGCGACGGCTTCGGTCTCCTCGCCGGCCACGACCAGCGAGGGCCGCGCCAGCTGGCCCGGCAGCGGCAGCTCGGGTTCGCGCGCCAGCGCCGCGTAGAACGGCACCATCGAGCGCGGCGGGCTGTCGTCGTAGTGCATCACGTTGACCATCCCGTAGCGCATCTCGCCCTTGTAGCCGACCCGGCGCGGAATCCGCGCGAGCCACGGAATCAGCGCGTACTTCAGGGTATTCGGCAGCACGTAGGCGTCGCGGTAACCGCGCTGGCTCAGCTGCTTGGCCGTCTTCAGGCGCTCCCCCAATTGCAGGGCGCGGTGCCGGAACGGCGTCTCCATGATCTGGTCGGCTTCGCGGATGCGCTTCCACACCGGCACCACCTGCGGCGGCGCCAGCACGTCGATGGCGCGCTCGGGGTGGGCCTGCTTCAGAAGGCGCAGCAGGGGCTGGGCCATCACGGCGTCGCCGATCCAGTTCGGCGAGATGACGAGGGTCCGGTCCTGACTGCTCATGCCGCTTCCACCGGGATCGTGAACTGCAGGCGGTACAGGTTGGCGTAGGTGCCGCCCGCGGCCAGCAGCTCGTCATGCGTGCCCTGTTCGACGATGCGGCCCTGCTCCATCACGACGATCAGGTCGGCGCGTTCGATGGTCGACAGGCGGTGCGCGACCACGAAGGTGGTGCGGCCGGCCATCAGGGTGTCGAGGGCGGCCTGCACCGCACGCTCGGATTCGTTGTCGAGCGCCGAGGTGGCCTCGTCGAGGAGGAGGATAGGCGCATCTTTGTAGATCGCGCGGGCGATCGCCACGCGCTGGCGCTGGCCGCCGGACAGGCGCATGCCGTTCTCGCCGATATTCGTTTCCACGCCTTCCGGCAGGCGCGCGACCACATCGTCCAGGTGGGCCGCCTTGATCGCCGCGGCCAGACGCGCGTAGTCGACTTCCGCGACGCCGTAGGCGATGTTGGCCTTCAGGGTGTCGTCGAACAGCACCACGTTCTGGCTCACCAGCGCCAGCTGGGCGCGCAGGCTGGGCAGGGTAATGTCCTGGTAGGGTATGCCGTCGAGCAGGATGCGGCCCGACTGCGGCTCATAGAAGCGCGCGACCAGGTTCACGAAGGTCGACTTGCCGCCGCCCGACATGCCGACCAGAGCCACGGTCTGGCCAGGCTTGACCTCGAGCGAGACGCCGTCCAGCGCCGGCAACTGGGCGTTCGGATAGCGGAATGCGACGTTCTCGAAACGGACGTGGCCCTGCGTGCGGCCCAGCACCCTGGTGCCCGGATCGTGCTCGACCGGCGCATCGATCAGTTCGAACACGGTTTCGGCGGCGGCGATCCCGCGCTGCATCGGGCCGTTCACTTCGGCCAGCGCCTTCAGGGGCGTGAGCAGCATCAGCATCAGAGTCACGAACTCGGTGAATTCGCCGACGGACATGTTGGCGCGCAGCGCCAGCACCACCACCAGCGACAGCGACAGCGAGGTCGCGATCTGGGTCACCGGCGTGGTGGCCGCAAAGGCCACCGTCATGCGCTGCGAGAAGCCGCGCAGGGCTTCGCTGCGCAGGAAGAAGCGGCGGCTCTCGTAGCGCTCGCCGGAGAACACGCGGATCACCTGGTGGCCGCGCGCCGCTTCCTCGACCACCTGGGTCATCTCGGCGGTGACGCGCTGGTTCTCGCGGTTCAGGTGGCGCAGGCGCTTGCTGGTGGTGCGCACGATGACGGCGGTCAGCGGCACCACGACGATCGCCACAAGGGTCAGCTGCCAGTTCCGCCACAGCAGCATGCCGAGAAGGCCAATCACCACCAGGGTGTCGCGCACGAAGGCCACGAACACCGACTGGATCATGTCGACCACCTGGCGCACGTCGCCGACCACGGTGTTGATCACCTTGCCGGTCGACTCCTGATGGAAGCGCGCTACGGGCAAGCGCAACAGGCGCGCGAAGGCCATCGCGCGCAAGTCATTGGTGACTCGGCTCAGGACCCAGTTGTTGTAATAAGCAGTAGCGAAGGTGCCGATGCCGCGCATGACGAAAATCGACACCAGCACGCCCGGGATCCACCACAGGCTAAACTCGACCTTGTTCTTGAAGCCCTTGTCCATCAGCAGACGCAAGGCTTCGCCCAGCAGCGGCTGGGTGGCGGCCGTCAGCGCCATCGCCAGCAGCGCCATGAAGGCGCGCCCGCGATAGGGTTTCAGGATCGCCCAGAGGCGCTTGATGATGACGCTGTTATCCAATTTTATCTTTCGCATTCAGGCAGAAGCCCATGAGCAGGAACACCATGAGCGCATAAAACAGGCTGCCTTTCATCGACCAGAAGATCACCTCGGTCAGGCCGAAGCTCACATAGCTGGTCACTACCAATATCCCGGCCAGCGCAACCGCCGACTGCGGCCTGCCCGCGCCGGCGCGCAGCTCGCGCAGGAAAAACACCAGCGGCGCCGCCAGGATCGCCGCCCACAGCGCGAAGCCGACCGCACCGCCCGTCGCCAATTCCTGCAATGCATCATTATGCAGGTGCGGCAGCGTCAATACCACTGGATCGAGCCGCCCTTCGCGTGCAAATTCGGCCATGCGCTCGCGGCAGGCCGAAAAATCCATGCCCAGCACCGGATGTTCGGCCACCAGCATGGTCGCGCCCTTCCACAGCTCGAGCCGGGTGCCGACCCGCGTGAACACGGTGCCGTTCTCGAACCAGCCGCGGACGTCGCTCACGCCTTCGTCGAAGCGCCCCTGCATGCCGCTGGCCGGCACGAACCAGGCGGCCAGCACCACCGCCGCCCCGACCGCCAGCAGGACCCGCACGCGCAGCCCGCCCAGCAGGCGCGCATGGCGCAGGAACAGCAGCGCCGCCACCGCCAGCGCCACCCAGCCGCCGCGGCTGCCGGTCATCAGCGAGGCCGCCAGGCCGGCAATCGCACCGGCCGCGGCCAGGGCGGCCTGGCGCGCGTTGTCGCGCATGTCGATCGCGGCCGTCACCGACAGCAGCGCCAGCAGCAGGGCCAGGTCGCCGAAGGTGATCGCATTGATCAGGCCGCCCGGGCGATCGATCCCCAGCGCGATCCGCTGCCAGGCCACGAAGGGCAAGGCCGCCAATGCGCCGCCGATCACGCCCCACCACAGCATGCGCCGCGGCGGCCGCGCCGCAAGCACCGCCGCCAGCGCACTGACCGCAAAGAACATGCGTGCGGGCTTTTCCACCGTGTTCATATTCGCTCCGCGCACGAGGGCGCACCCCAGCACGAACAGGAAGTGCAGCAGAAAGGCTAGCACGACCCAGCGCACCTGCGGCCAATGGCGCACCAGCGCGTCACGGCACGGCTTGAACGAGATCAAAGCGGTGGCCAGGAAGAGGAAACTACCAAGACTGACGCCGAACAGGGTGACGAGGCTTAGAAACGGAAACAGGAAGGCCAGGGAACCGGTCCAGGCTTGCACCGGTCCCCTCGTATTCGTCAGATTACTGTTCATTGATGTTCTTGTGGGATACTCTTGCCCCTGAATACAGCAGTGTACATCGGACCTTATGCGGCACGCACAGACAATCTCGGTCGTGATCACCACCTACAACCGGCCGGACGCGCTGGCAGCGGTGGTGCGGGCATGTTTCATGCAGAACGACAAGAATTTCGAAATCATTATCGCTGATGATGGCTCGACTGCCAACACGCGTAACCTTGTGCAACAACTTGCCGAGGATGCGCCGGTCCCGCTGCGCCACGTCTGGCAGCCCGACGAAGGCTTCCGCGCGGCGATGGCGCGCAACCGCGGCACCCTGGCCGCCCATGGCGAATACATCATCTTCCTGGACGGCGACTGCATCCCGCAGCGCGATTTCATCGCCCGCCACCGCGCCCTGTCCGAGCCGGGCTGTCTGGTCTCGGGCAGCCGGATTCTCATGAGCGAGCGCCTGACACGGCGGGTGCTGGAAAACGGCATCGCGATCCCGGCCACCGGGTTCGCAGCACGCATGGCCTGGCGCCTGCGCGGCGACCTGAACAAGACCCTGCAACTGGGCCTGCGCTGGCCCGACCTGGGGCGCGTGCGCAACAGTTTCAGCTGGCGCCGCATCAAGAGCTGCAACCTGGCGGTCTGGCGCAGCGACCTGGAGCGCGTGAACGGCTTCGACGAGAGTTTTACGGGATGGGGCCACGAGGATTCGGATCTCGTGGTGCGCCTGTTCCACGCCGGCGTGAAGCGCAAGGACGGGGCGTTTGCCACCGAGGTGTTCCACCTGTGGCACCGGGAGGCGCAGCGGGATCAGGAGTCGAGCAACCGGAAGGTGGTGCTGGAGCGGGCGGCTAACAAGGTAACGCAGGCGACCGTGGGATTGCGCGAGCATATGGCGTAGGGTGGGCGCTTTGTGCCCACGCGGACGTTTGCGTGATGCCGGCCATGCGCGTGGGCACGGAGTGCCCACCCTACGATTAAGCGACGCGGAACACGCTCACCGTCTGCGCCAGCTTCGCCGCCTGCTCCTGCATCGCTTCCGACGCCGCCGCCGCTTCCTCGACCAGCGAGGCGTTCTGCTGGGTCACCTGGTCCATCTGGGCGATGGCCTGGTTGATGTGCTCGATGCCCGTGCCCTGTTCCTGGGTGGCGCTGCTGATCGCGCCGATCATGCTGCTGACGCGGTTCACGCTGGCGACGATCTCCTGCATGGTGGCGCCGGCGTCCAGCACCAGCTTCGCGCCGTCGCCGACCTTCTCCACCGAGTCGCCGATCAGTTCCTTGATCTCCTTCGCAGCCTGGGCCGAGCGCTGGGCCAGCGAGCGCACCTCGCCCGCCACCACCGCAAAGCCCCTGCCCTGCTCGCCCGCGCGCGCCGCCTCGACCGCCGCATTCAGCGCCAGGATGTTGGTCTGGAAGGCGATGCCGTCGATGACGCCGATGATGTCCACGATCTTGCTGGACGAAGTCTTGATCGCCTCCATCGTGTCGACCACGCGCGCCACCACCTCGCCGCCGCGGTCCGCCACGCCGGCGGCCGATTCGGCCAGTTCGCTGGCCTGGCGCGCGTTCTCCGCGCTCTGCTTGACGGTGCTGGTCAGTTCCTCCATCGAGGCCGCGGTCTCTTCCAGCGAGCTGGCCTGCTCCTCGGTACGGCTCGACAAGTCCAGGTTGCCGCTGGCGATCTGGCTCGAGGCCGTCGCGATCAGGTCGGTGCCGCTGCGCACCTGGGTCACGATGCCGGCCAGGGCGTCGCGCATGGCTTTCATGGCCGCCATCAGGCTGGCGTCGTCGCCGGCGCGGACCGTGACGTCGGTGCCGAGGTCGCCGCCGGCGATGCGCTGGGCCACCTCGGCTGCGTGGGCAGGGTCGCCGCCGAGCGAGCGCTCGATGCTGCGGATCAGGAACGCCACCACGGCGCTCAGGGCGACGCCAAGCACGATCAGCCAGAGCGCCGATTGCACCAGCTTGCGATAGAAGGCCTGGTTGAGGTCGTCGATGTAGAGACCGGTCATGATGTTCCAGCCCCACGGCTTGTAGGCCATCGTATAGGTGAGCTTGGGAACCGGCTTTTCGGAGCCCGGCTTGGCCCACAGGTATTCCGTGTAACCGGCGCCATCCGGGCCGTTGGCGGCGGCCAGCGCATCCACGAAGACGGCGTTACCGTCCGGATCGCGAGTCGCCGGGAGCTTCGTGCCAACCAGAGCAGCCTTGATCGGATGCATCAGCACCTGCTCGCCGTCGAACACGACCAGGTAGCCGGTCTCGCCGTAGCGCAGCGCCTTGATGCGGGCCAGCGCCTGCTTCTTCGCTTCCTCTTCCGGCAGCGCGTGGCTAGCGGCCAGCGCGCCGTATTCCTTGGCGATCGATGCCGCCATCTGGCCGGCGTTGGCCAACTGGGTCTTGCGCTCGTCCAGGCGGACGTCGCGGTTGCGCAGCGTCTCGATGACGAACACGATGAGCAGGCAGAGCAGGCTCAGCAGCAGAGGGAGAAAGAGTTTCTGGCGAAAGGAGAGTTTCATGGCTTTGCTCGATAAATTTCTTTAGATCAATTTATCGCCAAACCGCCATGAAACTCGATGGCAAGAGATTAAAGGCGCCGATTATTTTTATGTTCAAAAACTAAAAACGCTTCGAATACAACAGTATCCGAAGCGTTATCGTGGGCACGGGGTGCCCACCCTACGGGCGCAGGTAGGGTGGGCACCCCGTGCCCACGCCGACCGCATCAATACTCGACCGCGACCTCTTTCGCCCCCAGCTGCAACTCCAGCGCATATTTGAGCTCATCCGAAGGCGCCACGCGCCAGCCATCGCCCAGCTGCACCACGCAGGGAATCCCTTGCGGCGTGAGACGCAGGCTCACCGGCAGGCCGCCGTCCTGGCGGTAGGGCTGCAGGATCTCGGCCAGCTTGGCCGGGTTGATCGTGCAGGCCAGGTCCATCTCCAGCTTGTGGCCGTACTGGATGCGCGCCTCGGCGATGCCGAAGGCCTTTTCGGCCGTGATGCGCAGGCCGCCGTTGAAGCGGTCCTCGGACACCTTGCCGACCACCAGCAGGAATTCGTCCTCGCGGAAGATGTTCTTGTTCGCTTCCAGCAGCTCGTTATAGATCGTCACCTCGACCACCGAGGTCTTGTCGTCCAGGGTCACGATCAAAATCTTGCCGCGCTGGGTCAGCTGGGTGCGCACGCCGGTGATCACGCCGCACAGCATGCGCGGGTCGCGCGAAGGCTCCAGGTCCTTCAGCTTGGTCTTGGCGAAGCGCCGCACTTCGGCCTGGTAGGAGTCGAACATGTGGCCCGACAGGTAGTAGCCGAGCGCGGTCTTCTCTTCCGACAGTTTCTGGCGGTCGGTCCAGGGCGTCGCCTTCACGTATTCCGGCGGGGCCACCAGGTCGGAGTCGTCGCCGCCGAACAGGCTGACCTGATTCGCCGCTGCCGCCGCCTGGCCGGCCGCTTCCATCGCGAAGCTGACGGAGGCCAGCAGCACCGCGCGGTCGACGCCGAAGCAGTCCATGGCGCCGGCGCGGATCAGCGATTCGATGGTGCGGCGGTTGATCTGCTTGCGGTCCACGCGCATGCAGAAGTCGAACAGGTCCTTGAACTTGCCGCCGCTTTCGCGCGCGGCGATGATCGCTTCGATCGCGCCCTGGCCGGCGCCCTTCACGCCGCCCAGGCCGTAGCGGATGTTCGACACCTGCTTGCCGGTGACGGAACGCGGCGGGCCTTCCGGGGTGAATCGGAACTGCGATTCGTTGACGTCCGGCGGCAGAATGGTCAGCTTGCAGACGTCGATCGAATCCTCGACCAGGATCTTGATCTTGTCCGTGTCTTCCATGGCCAGCGACATGTTGGCTGCCATGAACGCGGCGGTGTGGTGAACCTTCAGGTACGCCGTGTGGTAGGACAGCAGCGCGTAGGCAGCGGCGTGCGACTTGTTGAAGCCGTAGCCCGCGAACTTCTCCATCAAGTCGAAGATCTCGTCGGCCTTCTCGGTGCTGAGGCCATCCTTGGCGGCGCCGGCGCGGAAGATCGCGCGGTGCTCGGCCATCTCCTCGGCCTTCTTCTTGCCCATCGCGCGGCGCAGCATGTCCGCGCCGCCCAACGAGTAGCCGCCGACGATCTGCGCCATCTGCATCACCTGCTCCTGGTAGACCATGATGCCGTAGGTCTCGGACAGGATGGACTCGGTGCGCGGGTCCGGGTAGTCGAACTTCTCGCCGTGCTTACGCTTGCAGAAGTCCGGGATCAGGTCCATCGGGCCCGGACGGTACAGCGCCACCAGCGCAATGATGTCCTCGAAGCGGTCGGGACGCGCGTCCTTCAGCATGCCCTGCATGCCGCGCGATTCAAGCTGGAACACGGCGACGGTCTTCGCCTCCGTCAGCAGCTTGTACGAAGGCCGGTCGGTCAGCGGCAGCGATTCCAGGTTGAACTCGGCGTCCTGCGGATCGAGCGCGCGGATGTAATTCACGGCGCGGTCGAGAATGGTCAGCGTGGTCAGGCCCAGGAAGTCGAACTTCACCAGGCCGGCGGCTTCGACGTCGTCCTTGTCGTACTGCGAGACCACGCCGGCATCGCCGCCCTGGGTGTACAGCGGGCAGAAGTCGGTCAGCTTGCCCGGGGCGATCAGCACGCCGCCGGCGTGCATGCCGATGTTACGGGTGATGCCTTCGACCTGCTGCGCAAGATCCAGCAGCTGCTTGACCTCGTCCTCGTTCTCGAGGCGCTCCTTGAGCATCGGTTCTTCTTCGATGGCCTCGGCAATCGACACCGGTTTACCCGGCTTGAACGGGATCAGCTTGGAGATGCCGTCGCAGAAGTTGTAGCCGAAATCGAGCACGCGGCCGACGTCGCGGATCGCGCCCTTGGCCGCCATGGTACCGAAGGTGGCGATCTGCGAGACCGCGTCGCGGCCGTACAGGTCCTTCACGTGCTGGATCACCAGCTCTCGCTTTTCCTGGCAGAAGTCGATGTCGAAGTCGGGCATCGAGACGCGTTCCGGGTTCAGGAAACGCTCGAACAGCAGGTTGTACTTCAGCGGATCGAGGTCGGTAATCTTGAGGGCGTAGGCCACCAGCGAGCCCGCACCCGAGCCGCGGCCCGGGCCGATCGGCACGCCGTTATTCTTACCCCACTGGATGAACTCCGCCACGATCAGGAAGTAGCCCGGGAACTTCATCTTGATGATGGTGTTGTTCTCGAACTCCAGGCGCGCCTCGTAGCGCGGGCGCTCCTTCTCGCGCTGCTCCGGATCCGGGAACAGCTGCAGCAGGCGTTCTTCCAGGCCCTTCTTGGTCTCGGCGACCAGGAATTCGTCGATGGTCATGCCCGGCGTCGGGAAGTTCGGCAGCTGCGGCTTGCCGAGCGTAAGCGTCACGTTGCAGCGCTTGGCGATTTCGACGGAGTTGGCGAGCGCGCCCGGCAAGTCCTTGAACAGCTCGGCCATCTCGTCCTGGGACTTGAAGCACATGTTCTCGTTGAAGCGGCGCACGCGCTTGGCGTTGGCCAGCATCTCGCCCTCGGCAATGCAGACGCGCGCTTCGTGCGCGATGAATTCTTCTTTCTTGATGAACTGGACCGGGTGGGTCGCCACCACCGGCAGTCCCAGGCGGCCGGCCAGCGCCACCGAATGGCGCACCTGCTGCTCCTGGTTGGGCTGGCCGGCGCGCTGGATCTCGACGTAGAAGTGGCCCGGAAAGATGCGCGACCAGCGCTGGGCGCAGCTTTCCGCCTTCTCGATGTCGCCATTGTCGATGGCCTGGCCGATGTCGCCGAACTGGGCGCCCGACAGGACGATCAGGGCGTTCGACTGCGGCACATCCGGCTCCAGGGTCGATACGCTGGTGGCCAGCGCTTCCAGCCACTCGACCCGGATCTCGGCCCGTCCCTTGTATTGATTGGTCAGCCAGGCTTTCGACAGCAGTTCGCACAGCTGGAGATAGCCGGTCTTGTTCTTGCAGAGGATCAGCAGGCGGAAGGGCTTGTCGCGGTTCTCGTCATTGGTGATCCAGGCGTCAACCCCGACGATGGGCTTGATGCCCTTGCCGCGCGCGGCTTTGTAGAAGCGGACCAGGGCGAATGCGTTGGCCAGGTCGGTCACGGCCAGCGCCGGCTGCTGGTCCTTCACGGCGGCCGCTACCAGGTCGTCGATGCGGACCAGGCCGTCGACGATCGAGTATTCGGAGTGTACGCGCAGGTGGGTGAAAGTCGGGGATGTCATCCCATCATTTTACCGCGCCGGACCGGCGGACGGGAGCGTTCAGATTGCTTTTAGGAATGCCGACGTGGCGAATTTACCAAGTCCCGGGGCTTGCCAAATACCTTGGAAAATGGCCTGAACAGGTATTCGCGCACGGTCTTCGCTTCGTCGTGCTCGTCGATGCCGGTGTCGGGCCATTCGTCGCGGCGCGGGAAATGGGCGGTGCCGAACACGATGTCCCACACCGAGGTGAAGGAGCCGAAGTTGCGGTTCCAGTGCTCGCGCTCGACCGAATGGTGGATGCGGTGGAAGCGGTTGTCCGCCACCACATAGCGCAGCGGCCCGAGGCTGAAGCGGGTGTGCGAATGGATGTACTGCCCCTGCACGCCGATGATCAGCCAGACGATGGCGGGCGCAAAGCCGGGGTCGACCTGGATCAGGAAGCTCATCGGAATGATGATGAAGGGAATCCGGAAGATCTCTTCGGTGAAGTGGTGGTTGCTGTTGAAGGCGCTCATCTCGCGCAACGCGTGGTGCTCGGCGTGGAAGGCCCACAGGAACTTGCTGGTGTGCTGGGCGCGGTGATACCAGTAATAAAAGAACTCGCCGACGATCACGGCCGCCACCGGCGTGACAACCCAGCCGATCGCATTGACGATCTTGTTCGGCGAAGCGGCGAAGGCGCCCAGGCTGAGCGTGAACAGCGGCTTGATGCCGAGCCTGGCCCACAGCGCGCTGAACACGGTCATGAAGCCGACCGTGATGGCGATGTACAGCACCCAGAAGCCGAGCGAGCGCAGGCGCGAGGTCATCGAGTACTTGTTGTGGCCGAACACCAGCTCGAGCACGAAAAAGATCAGCGAGGCGTACAGGATGCGCCAGCCGTAATCGAGAATGCCGTGTGCCGCCGTTGTTGCCAGTTCCATGTGTAGCAAACCCTCACCTTTCGCCAATCCCACATGATAGCCGAACGCCGCAGAGTTTATAATATGCGGCTAAAGCCTTGATCTGACAGCACTTCCATGCAATCGACACAATTCGTTAATATCGCCGCCTACAAATTCGTCTCCCTCGACAATCTCGAAGAACTGCGCTCGCAATACCAGGCGCTGTGCATCGAGCTTAGCCTCAAGGGGACGGTGCTGCTGACGCCGGAAGGCATCAATATGTTCCTGTCCGGTACCCGCGAGCATATCGACCGTTACCTGGACTGGGTGCGCAGCGATGCGCGCCTGGCCGACCTGGAGTGGAAGGAAAGCCTGTCGGCCGAGCAGTCGCACCGCCGCATGCTGGTGCGGATCAAGAAGGAAATCATCACCATGCGCATGCCGCTCATCAAGCCGGAGCTGGGCCGCGCCCCCTCGGTGGCGCCCGCCACGCTCAAGCGCTGGCTCGACCAGGGCCACGACGACGACGGCGTGCCGGTCGTGATGATGGAAACCCGCAACGCCTTCGAAGTCGACGTCGGCACCTTCAACAACACCCTCGACTACCGCATCGACAAGTTCAGCGAATTCCCGGATGTCGTCGCGAAACACAAGGATGAATTGCAGGGCAAGACCGTCGTCACCTTCTGCACCGGCGGCATCCGTTGCGAAAAGGCCGCGATCCACATGCAGAACATCGGCTACGAGCGTGTCTACCAGCTCGACGGCGGCATCCTCAAATACTTCGAAGAAGTCGGCGGCGACCACTATACCGGCGACTGCTTCGTGTTCGACTACCGTACCGCCCTGAACCCGAAGCTGGAGCCGACCGAGACCACCCAGTGCTTCGCCTGCCGCGCCGTGGTGACGCCGCGCGAGCAGCTGTCCCCCAGCTACGTGGCGGGCGTGTCCTGCCCACACTGCGCCAAGCCGGCGGCGGACGCCGCGCTCGACGCCCAGGCCGCCCAACAGTAAACCGGCCTTGTAAACGGGAACCGCCGGCACAAGTCCGGCGGTGACGTTTTATTTCATTCACGCGGCTTGCGTGAAATAAAATTTCGCGGTCTGAACCGCGCTTCGGATCGCGATCAGAACACCAGCGGCGGCATGAGCGGATCGGCAACGCCGACCACGTGCGAGAAACCATCGGACCCGGTCGGGGTGGCGACCATCTTGCTGATCACATTGTCGATGTTGCCCGGGTCCATGGCGGCAGCAGCCGTCTGCAGATCCTTGACGTTGGCGACATAGTTGATCGCGAGCTGGTTGTTCGCGCCGGCATAGGCTTTCTGTTCTTCCGGCAGGTCCAGGCGGGTGCTGAAGGCGCCGGCGACAGCGACCTTGGCGTCGAACGCGAACTTGTCCTGGTTCACTGCAGCCTTGGAAATATCGCGCACGGCATTGTCGACCGTGACCACGTGACGGTCCAGCAGGTCGGTCCAGTAGGCCAGGCCACCGGCTTCTGCGGTACGGCTGAACAGGTGCTGGTAGATCGCGTTGACCACCTGGGAATTGCTCATCCCTGCATAGGCCGCCTGGTACTCGGGCGAGGTGGCGAAGGTGTGCGAGATGAGCTCGTAGCCGGCCGGGTTGTTCTGCAGGATACCGGTCCAATAGTTCAGGCCCGCCACATCGGCAGGACGGCTGAAATATGCCACATACAACTTCTGTACTTCATTCTTGTAGTCAGTAGCCATGACGGCCTCCTCTGCGATTAGTGTGAGTAAAAATCCTACCCTAATTGCAAAGAAATAGGCGCACTCAACTGTATCGAATCGTGCGTAAGTTCTTGAAAGAAAAAGGTTTTTTTCAAGCAAGCCGAACCGAAGGAGCCCAGCGGCGCGGTCTGTGCGGACGCTGACACATGCTGACGAAAAACGGGGTAAAACGGCTGAAAAAAAGCCCCGCTACGGTTCAGGTAGCGGGGCTTTTTTACTGCGGAAACTTCGCGCCGTTTAGCGGAAGTAGGCGGCGACTTCACGCACGGTGCCGGCGTCCAGCGTGCCGGCGGCGGCGCGCAGGCGCAGCAGACCGATGAGGTAGCTGTAGCGGGCCTGGGCCAGGTCGCGCTGGCTGGTATACAGCTGCTGCTGGGCATTCAGCAGGTCGAGGTTGATCCTCACCCCACCCTTGATGCTCTGCTCGGTAGCCTTCATCAGCAGTTTTCCGGACTCGACCGCTTTCTCCAGCGCCTCGATCTTGTGCACGCTGGACAACACGATGCTGTGTGCTTTGCGCAACTCGACCATGACTTTATTCGTGCGCGCATCCAGGTCCGACTGCGCGCGCGCATAGCCGGCCGCGGCCTGGCGCGTGGTGGCGCTGATGGCACCGCCCTGGTAGATCGGAATGTTGACCTGCACGCCGACGGTACGGTTGACCGTGTCGATACCATAAGTATTGATCGACTCGTTGTCGCCCTTGCTATAGGCGGCAATGAAGTCGACGCGAGGATAATGGCCCGCGCGGTTCTTGCTGATTTCCAGGCGCGCGTTCTCGACCGCCAGGCGGGCCGTGGCCAGCTCCTTGTTGCTCGCGCGCGCGGTCTTGACCCAGTCGTCGAAGCTGCCGGAGGTGGTCTCGGCTGGACGGAAGGCTTCGACCCGGTCCAGCTGGCCAGGATCCATGCCGATGACACCGGCCAGGGTCTCGCGTGCGGCAACGACATTGTCCTGGGCTTCGGTCAGCTGGGCTTCGGCCAGGTCGAGCCGGGCCTGAGTTTCCAGCATGTCGGTCTTGGTGCCCTCGCCTTTTTCGAACAGGCGCTGGTTCACATGCATCATTTCCAGATACAGGTCGCGCGCCACCTTCGACAGCGCCACCTGGTCTTCCGCGAACAGCGCATCCATGTAGGCGCTGGCGACGCGCAGCGTCACGTCATCCGTGCTGGCTGCGTAGGCAGCTTCGCCCTGGGCCGCCATCACCTTGCCCTGGCGGTAGCGGGCGATGCCATCCAGGTTCAGGATGGGCTGGCGCAGCTGGATCACGGAGGAACGGCTGATGTAGCGCGGGTGGGTCACGCTTTCGTAGGTAACGGGAACACCCTGGTATTCGCCCGACTGAACCTGGGTCTGGTCGACCACGTTGCGGCTGGCCGAGTAGCTGGCCTGCACGCTGGGCAGCAGGTAGGAGCGGCCCAGGATACGGTTTTCCTTGGCCGATTCCTTCTCGTAGAAGCTCATGCGGTACTGAGGATCGTTCTTCAGCGCCGCCTCGTAGGCCTGCTGCAGGGTCACCGCACCGGCATGGCCGGCGCCGAACGCGATCGCCAGGGCGAGCGCCGCGCGGCGCAGGGGAAGATAAGTACCCGCCACGCTCACTCCTCGCTCAGCGCCGACTTGGCGCGGTCCATCACCGGCTTCAGCAGGTAGTTCATCATGGTGCGCTCGCCGGTCTTCACGAACAGTTCCGCCGGCATGCCGGAGCGGATGTTCAGGTGATGCTGGGCCACGATCTTCGCGCCTTCCGGCGTGACCTTCACGCGCACCTTGTAGTAGGGCTGGCCGGTACGCTCGTCGACGGTACGGTCGGCCGCCACCTGCTCGACCACGCCCGGAATGTGCGGGGTCTTGTTGGCATTGAAGGCCGAGAAGATGATCTCGGTCTTCAGGCCGGCATGCACGCGGTCGATCAGGTGCGTCGGCAGCTGGCCCTCGACCACCAGCGGGTCGTCGCTCGGCACGATATCCATCATCTTGAAGCCTGCCGGAACCACACCGCCAGGCGTGAACACGTTCAGGCCAACCACGGTGCCGTCAGCCGGCGACTTCACCTCGACGTTCGACAACTCGAACTTCTGGGCCTGCAGACGCGCCGCCTGGGATTCGGCTTCGCGCTGCACGTCGGTCAGCTGGGTCCGCACTTCCTTCTGGTAGTCCTGGATGCGCTGCGCCTTGCGCAGGGCCATCTCGGTCACCTGGCGCTGGGCGCGGCCGATGTTGCCGATGTCTTCGGACAGGGCGCCGCTCAGCTGGGCATAGGTGCGTTCGAGGTCGAGCAGGCGGTTACGCGCCACATAGCCTTCCTTGGCCAGGTCGCGCATGCCGCCCAGCTGTTCCTTCAGGATCGCCATCTGTTCCTTCTTGCTGTCGCGCGATTCCTGCAAGCCCTGGATCTGGATCTTCAGACCGGCTACGTTCTCGTCCACGCTGCCCAGTTCGTTCTGCAGTGCAGCCTGGCGCGAGGCCATCAGCGCATTCTGCAGGCTCATCAGCTCGGCCACGCGCGCCTCGCCGCGGCGTCCCTCCAGTTGAGCGGGATACTTGATGGTCTTCGAACCGTCGCGTTCCGCGGTCAGGCGCGCCTCAACCGCCAGCGCGCTCAGGTATTGGCTGTCGGTCATTTCGACTGCCGACTGGGCCACGATGGGGTTCATGCGCACCAGCACCTGCCCTGCCTTCACGACGTCACCGTCGCGCACCAGGATCTGCTGAATGGTGCCGCCGGTCTGGTGCTGCACGGTCTGGCGGTTGGATTCCTTGGCCACGGTGCCCATCATCGGCACGCCCTTGTCCAGCGGCGCCAGCAGCGCCCACACCAGGAAACCGCCGACGCCCAGCAGGACGATCAGCCAGCCCATGCGCGAAAAGGCGCGCGCATCGGTATTCACTTCGATAGTCTCGACATCGTGCGAGACGACGTCCTGAGCCTTGTTCGGGATCAGCTTCATTACTTTCCTTCTCCGGTAACGCCGGCCGGGGCAGCTTCCGCAGCGTGCTGTGCTGCTGCCTGCGCCGCGGCCTGTGCCTGGGCGGCCTGCTGCGCGGCTGCCTGGGCCTGAGCCTGGGCTTCCACGGCTTTCTTGTTTGCTTCTTGCAGGGCGTTCAGCACCGCCTGGGTCGGGCCGAACATGTGCACCGTGCCGTCACGCATCAGCAGCAGCTTGGTCGTCACACCGATGGCGCTCGGACGGTGCGTGATCATGATGATGGTCTTGCCACGCTGGCGCAGGTCCATCACCGCGGCCTGCAGGGCTGCCTCGCCGACGTCGTCGAGGTTCGAGTTCGGCTCGTCCAGCACCAGCAGGGCCGGGTCGCCGTACATGGCGCGGGCCAGGCCGAGGCGCTGCTTCTGGCCACCGGACAGGCCGGCGCCGCCGTCACCCAGCTTGGTGTCGTAACCATCCGGGAACTGCAGGATCATCTCGTGCACGCCTGCGCGCTTGGCCGCCTGCACGACCTTCTCAGAATCGACCTCGCCGAAGCGGGCAATGTTTTCGCTGATCGTGCCGGCAAACAGCTCGATGTCCTGCGGCAGGTAGCCGATGTGCGGACCCAGTTCGGCCTTGTTCCACTGATAGATGTCGGCGCCATCCAGGCGCACCTTGCCGATCATGGTCGGCCACACGCCGACCAGCAGGCGCGCCAGGGTCGACTTGCCGGAACCGCTCGGACCGAGCACGCCCAGCACGTCGCCCGGCAGGATGCCGAAGCTCACGCCTTTCACGATCGGCGTCTTCACGCCCGGGGGCGCAGCGGTAACGTTTTCCAGGGTCAGGGTGCCGGTCGGCGCAGGCAGGGCCATGCCGGCCGGACGCGCCGGATTGTTTTCCAGCAGGGCTTCCAGGCGCTCGTAGGAGCTGCGGGCGCCGCTGACGCTCTTCCAGACAGCAATCACCTGCTGCACCGGCTGCAGGGTGCGGCCCAGCAGGATGGAAGCGGCGATCATCATGCCCGGGGTAATCTTGTTGTCCAGCACCAGCAGTGCACCCAGGCCCAGCACCAGCGACTGCATCGAAATCTGCACGAACTTGGTGATGGCGGAGATCAGGCCGGCCTTCTGGCTGGCGCTGGCCTGCAGGCCGAGGAATTTGCCGTGCAGCTTGAACCAGCGGCCCATCAGGTTGGGCAGCATGCCCATCGACTCGATCACCTCGGCATTGCGCAGATTGTTCGTCGCCAGCGTATTCGCCTGAATCGACATCGAGTTGGCCTCGGCCAGCGGCTCCTTGGTCGCGCGTTCGTTGACGACGGCGAGGATGATCAGCAAGACCGTGCCGGCCAGTGCGAACAGGCCCAGTACCGGCTCGAACATGAAGATCACGATCAGGTAGATCGGGAACCAGGGGGCGTCAAAGAAGGCAAACAGCGCGTTACCGGTCAGGAACTGGCGGATATTAGTGAGGTCGGCCAGGGCCTGGCCGGCATTGCCGCCTGCCTGCTTGAGGTTCTGCTCGAAGGCGGCGCTGTACACGCGCTTGTTGAGCGTCATGTCGAACTGGGCGCCCACGCGCACCAGCACGAAGGAGCGGATCAGCTCCAGGCCGCCCATGAACAGGTAGGCGCCGACGATCAGCATGGTCAGCATCAGCAGCGTGATCTCATTGCGGCTGCCCAGCACACGGTCGTACACCTGCAGCATGTACAGCGAAGGCGCCAGCATCAACAGGTTCACGATGGCGCTGAACACGCCAACGGTCACAAAGGTGCTCTTGAAGGAGCGGAGCACTAGCTGGATTTCACTCTTCTTTTCTAGCAGTTTCTTCATATGGTTTGCGCACTCGCCAGATCGCTCCAACAGCGCGTCATGTTTCCAAGAAATTTGTCCGCGCTAATTATCCATCAAAACTGTTCAAAAATGTGATGCACGTCACATTTTTCGAGCATGTTCATTAAATAGTGGCTCTGCAGTCACATTCGGTGGCAGACCGGAAATGAAAAAACCCCACTACCTTGCGGCAGCGGGGTTTTGCAGGAGAGGCCGGTTGCCCGGCTTAGTTCCAGCTTGAATTACGACACGGTGATGATGCCGTTGGTCAGGTGCACCTTGGTTGCGTCAACGCCGGTCAGGGTGATGGTGATGACTTCCGGGGTAGCAGCGTGCGAACCGAACACCGACTTCTCCAGCTTGATGGTGGTGTCCGAACCAGCCTGGGCCACGAAGGCTTCCAGGATAGCGTCGTTACCGGTCGACAGCTTGCCGGTGTTCAGGGTGTACTGCGAACCGATGTACAGCGAATCGGTGCCCAGCAGGTTGAACAGGGCGACGGTTGCGTCGACTTTGCCAGCAACGAAGATGTCCGAAGCAGCGGTTGCCAGAGTGGTGCCGGTCGGCAGCACGACCGGGACGGTCAGGTCGTGCGAGGTGAACACGCCTTTGGCGATATCGATGTTATCGTTCACGCCCTTCAGCTGAGCTGCCAGATCGTTCGCGGTGGCCAGGGCGGTGGTCGCCTTGGTCAGGTTCGAGATCGTGGTGTTAGCAGCGGTCACCAGGTCGTTGGCCGTTTTCAGGTTGGCGCTCAGGTCGTTGGTGGTTGCGTGACCGTTGTAGGTTGCAACAGCAGCCTTGAATGCGTTCAGCTTGCCCAGAGCAACCGGATCCGCCGGGGAAGCGTCCGAGGTTGCTTGCAGGATTGCCTGCTGCGAAACGATCTGCGCGGTGGTCGGCAGTGCACCGTCAGCGACTTTCACGTCGGTCATCAGGGAAGCGATGGCCTGCAGGTCACCCTTTTCGGTGGCATTCATGTCCAGGTAGTCGACATTGGCACCGGTAGCAGCTTGCACTTTCAGCGCTGCGGTCAGCGATGCGTCGGCTGCTTCTTTCGAGACCGACGATGCCAGCAGGGCGGTCACGCCCGGGTACTTGGCTTCGGTGATGCTGGACGATGCCAGCTTCAGGTTGCCGTCGGTGCCCAGGGTGATGAGGTTGGTGGTGGTAGCCACGCCGCCGGTGGTCGAGGTGACCGAAGCGGTGCCGTCAGCGTTGACGTTGATGACGATATCGGTGGTAGCGGTGGTCATCAGCGCGTCCATCGAGGCAACCTTGGCAGCCAGGTCGGCGTTGGTGGTGGTGACAGCCTTGTTGGCGTTCGACACAGCGGTGTCGGCAGCGGTCTTCGAAGCGATTGCGTCAGCCAGACCAGCAACCTTGTTGATTGCGGTGGTCGCATCGGAAACTTGCTTCTGAGCAGCAGCCAGGGTAGCGTTGTTGGCGCTGATCTGGTCAGCCAGCAGTGCAGCACGGACGCCAGCGGTCGAACCGGTGTAGTCGCCAGCAACAACAGCGTCGACGCCAGCGATGGCAACAGCGACCTTGCCGGTGACCGGATCGGTGATCGCGGTTTCAGCCAGGCTAGTGGTTGCATCGCCGTCGCCGTCAGCAGCGGCCAGGAACGATGCTTTAGCGGCGTTAGCCACGTCCAGGTTGCTCAGGGCGCCGGTCAGCGAGAACGGGCCAGCAGCGACGACTTTAGCGATGGTGGTGTTCAGTGCCGAGGTCGTGGTGGCAGCAGCCAGGGATGCTGCATCGGTGATGCCCGACAGGAAGTTCTTGGCGATGGTAGCAGCGGCGTCGTTCGAGTAGCCAGCTTTTTCAGCCGGGGTGTCGATGGCGGCGGTGAAGGCGACCGAAGCGGCAACCTTGCTCTGGATGGTGACCAGATCCTGGTTCTTGGCAGCAGCGGCGATGTCAGCCACGGCGCGGTCGACGGTGACCTTGTTCGAATCCATCAGGCCGACCCAGTAAGCCTTGCCGTCAGCGTCAGCAGCGCGGCCGAACAGGTTCAGGTAGATCTTGTCGATGATCTGGCCGTTGGTCATGCCCGAGAAGGCGCTGGTGTACTCTTTTTCTTTGGAGAACTGAGCGGTGATGGCTTTCAGGGTAGCGTCGGTGTTCTTGCTCGCTTCCATCACGCCTTCCCAGTAGGCCAGGCCATCCGGATCTGCCGGACGGTTGAAGTATGCGACGTACAGTTGCTGAATCTGGTTGTAATAGGTCGTTGCCATTTATTGCTCCAATTAGATCGATCGATCGAGTTATTGTCTCTATTGTCAGCCTCAGGATTGCCCTTGCTGCCCAACGGCCTGAATCATGACAGATCGAATTTGAACATCAATGTGATGGCCGTCACAAAAAAGCAAAACAACTGCAAATTTCCGACATTTTTTTGACATTTGCACCAATGCAACGGGTCCAAATGCCTATTTTTCACTCTGCAGCGGTCGTAGAAAGCCAAATTTGCATTGCCGATAAAGCAAAATGCCCGTGTAACATTTGGATAGAATTGATGAGTCAGCTCTTCTGTATATAAATAGCAGCTGCCCTGTTCAGACAAAAAAAATACCCCGCAGTGCGGGGCATTTATCCAGGTATCGAAAGCTTATTACTGCTGACGCCAGGAAGTGGCGCCATTTACCGTTCGGAGTGCGTCGATGCGACCATCGAAGATATAGGCCGCGGTACCACCCTTATCCTTGCTCAGCACGCCCTGCACATTCATCAGCCCGGCGGCCCCATTAGCCAGATCGCCGTACATGCGGCCATCGTCGCCGATCGTTCCAGTGGCTTTGAACGGCAGGGTTTCATCCCGGGTGACGATGTCCAGCCTGGTATCGAAGCTGCGGCTGCCAAAGTTGACGTTCAAGGCGCCGTTGATGACCGTGGCGGCGGTGGCAACGCGCGAGGCATAGCTGTAATTCGTGTACACGACCGCTTCGCTATCCTGCAGCGCGAACCCGATGCTGCCGTTGCTCGGCGCTACATAAGGCGTGCCCGGCGTGCGCAGCAGTGCATAGTCGCCGTTCAGTGCCAGCAAGCTGTTCTTGCCCATCTCGGTCGCCAGGTTGAGTTTAGCGTAGTAGGCGTCGAACTGCACCCAGCGGCCCCACACGATGCCCTGCTCCGGCTGCGACGGGGTCGGCGGCACCGGTGGCGGCAGGCTGGACACCGGCGGCGCATCTCCGGCCGGCGTGCCCGGCGTGCCTGGCGTGGTCGGCGTCTTGACCGGCTCGACAATGGTATTCAGCGCCGCAACCTTCTTCACTTCCAGATTCGGCTGCGCCACGCTGGCGCCGCCGCCGTTTGCGCCGTCGGTCTTGGCGACCGGCTCGTCGGCCCGCGGCGGCGAGACCAGGTCCGGCGACAGCGGGCTGCCGTTCAGCAGCTGGGGCGCCGCCTGGCTGCGCGTCACCTGCAGCAGCTGGCCGCGCTGGGCCGCGAACAGTTCGCGGCTGGCCGCGCCCTCGCAGGGGCCGCCGCCTTCCGGACGGCAGGCGCCGCCGAAGCCGCTGACCACCACGCCGCCGGTCAGCACGGCCACGCGCGAGGTCTCGTTGTCGGTAAAGACGGTGAAATCGGTGCCGCGCACGCCGATCGCGGCGACTGGGGTGTTGAAACGGAAATTCTGGCGCGCCTGCTTGACCGCATCGCCCGACTTGCTGCGTGCGACGCCGTTCAGCAGCTCGAACTTGACCTGGGTGTTGGCCGGGTTGACGGTGTCGACGTGATAGGCCGCGATGCGCGCGCGGCTGCCCGGGCGCAGGATGAACAGGCCGTTGTCGACCGTCTTGACATAGATATAGCCGTCGCTGCCGGTTGCCAGCAGCTGGCCTTCCTGGACGGCCGCGCCTTCCAGCGCCGGCTGCTCGCCGACGCTCGCCTTGCCGGCGACGAAAATGATCCGTCCGGCATTGGCCGCGCAGGCGCTGTGCGCGGCGCAGGCAATCAGGGTGGTGGCAAAGAGATGGCGCAGCATGTTGGGTTCCTTTTCGCCTGAACTTAACTTGTTGTTGCAACAAGTGGCTGTGACGGCCATCACAATTATAGCGACATACCTGAGCCCGCTTATCTAAAATTTGTAGTAAAAATCAAGAACAGTGCACGGAAGAAACTCTCAAGCGCTATAATCTTTATTTGATTACAAGTTTTTATTGACCATCCTTCAGCGTGGCAGAACACCCTGAACAATTCGCTGCCGCGCCGCGCGCGTCCAGGAAAGCCCTCGATCCGGTGCGCTGGCTGATCGCCGTCGCGGCGGTCGTGCTGGTCGGCTGGACGCAATGGGCTCCCGCGTCACATTTGTCGCTAATCAGCAACGAGTGGCTGCGCGATACCTTCCTGCGCCTGCAGGTCAGCAACGCACCCGAACCGCGCGTGCTGGTGGTCGACATCGACGAGGCCAGCCTTACCAAACTCGGCCCCTGGCCTTGGCCGCGCGAGCGCCTCGCCGACCTGATCGAGACCCTGCTCAGCCATTACCAGGCGCGTGGGGTGGCGCTCGACATCCTGATGCCCGAAGGCAGCGGCGGCAAAGGCGGCGACGGCGACCTCCGCCTGGCTCTGCTGGCGCGCCACGGCCCGGTGGTGCCGGCCCAGGCCTTCGACTTCGACCTCGCCCACCTGCGTCCCGAACCGGTGCGTGACGGCCAGCTCGGCGGCGCCATCCAGGGCTATGCCGGCGGCGTCGAGGCGACCGGCTACATCGCCAACTATCCGGCGCTGGCCCAGGCCCCGCACATCGGCTCGATCGGCTTCATTCCGGACGCCGACGGCACCCTGCGCCGCGTGCCGATGATCACCCGCTTCGAAGGCAAGTCCTATCCGGCGCTGTCGCTGGCCCTGCTCAATTGCTGCACCGGCAAGGGAGCGCTGCCGCTGGCCGGCCAGGATACCGGCCTGATGCGGGTCGACTTCAAGCGCGACTGGAACGCCTACACCGTCACCAGCGCCGCCGACATCCTCGACGAGGCGATCGACCCGGCCGGGGTGCGCGGCCGCCTGGTCCTGATCGGCTCTTCCTCACTGGGCATGGGCGACCGCGTGGCGACGCCGCTGGCGGCCAGCCGTCCCGGCCTCGGGGTGCAGGCGGCGATGCTGTCCACCCTGCTCGACCGCCAGGCCGGGCTGACCCCGGCGCCGTGGCCGGGCCGGCTGCTGGCGCTGGTCTGGACCCTGCTGACGGCGCTGCTGGTGCCGCTCGCCTTTCCGCGCCTGCCGGCCGTCTCCAGCGTCGCCCTGCTCGGCGCCAGCGCGGCAGGCTGGATCGGCCTGGCCTACCTCGCCAGCAGCCACGATCCGGACTTCGGGCCAGCCGGGCCGCTGGCCGCGATCCTGTTCCTGCTCGCCGTCGCCGTGCCCTACCAATGGCAGCTGACCCAGCGCCGCTCGCACCACCTGCTGTCGACCCTGCGCCAGTACGTGGCGCCGGCGGTGGTCGCCGAGCTCTTGCGTAGCGACCTCGAAGACCCGCTGCTGCCGCGCCAGCTAGACGTGACGACCCTGATCGCCGACATGGAAGGCTATACTGCGCAGGTCGAGGCGCTGCCGGTGGAAGAGGCGGCGCGGCTGACGCGCGACTTCCTCGACTGCCTGACCGGGCCGGTGATCGCGCGCCAGGGCACCCTCGACAAGTACACCGGCGACGGCCTGGTGGCCTTCTGGGGCGCGCCGCTGCCGCTCGAACGGCATGCCGACCTGGCGCTGGACGCCGCGCGCGACATCGTCGAACGGGTGCGCGAATTCAGCGCCCTGCGCGAGCGCGCCGGCCATCCGCCGCTGCGGGTCCGGATCGGCATCGACAGCGGGCCGGCCATGGCCGGCGACTTCGGCACCAGCTTCCGCAGCATCTACACGGCGGTCGGCGACAGCGTGAATACCGCGTCGCGGCTGGAGCAGGCGGCGCGCGATTACCCGCACGACGTCATCATCGGCGCCGGCACGGTGGCCCGGGCGCAGCGCCATGCCTTCCAGCTGCTGGGCGAACGGCGCCTGCGCGGCAAGGAACAGCTCACCACGATCTACACTTTTCAGGAACACATGAATCAAAGCGCGAGGCCGGCAGCATGATCTACCGGCCCACCATCCTGTTGCTGCTGGCTTGCCTGGGCCTCGGCGCCGGCGCCGTGCACGCCGCCGAGCCCGTTGCCATCGATGCCGCACAGGCCGGCCCGGAAACCCCGGAAGAGGCAATGTACCGCGAGGCGCTCGAAGCGCTGGCGGAAGGCCGCCGCACCGACGCCTCCAGGATCCTGCGCCGCCTGGTCGCGCGCTCGCCCCAGCACGCCGGCGCCCTGATCGACCTGGCCATGACCCAGTGCGGCCTCGGCAACGCCGACGAGGCGGAGCGCCTGTTCGCGACCCTCGAAACCCGCTTCCCGCTGTCGCCCGATTTTCTGGTCCTGATCGCCGAAACGCGTGAACTCGGCTGCAAGCCCTGGCAAGCCTCGCAATCGACGACCGTGACCTTGGGGCGCGGCCATGACCGCAACGTGAACCAGGGCGCCAGCGTGACCTCGCTGGTGATCGACAAGGGCGAGCCGATCGAGCTGGCCCTGCTGCCCGACTTCCTGCCGCATGCCGACCAGTACAGCGTGATCGGCGTCGACCATCTGCGCGAGCTGACCCCGAACGGCAGCATCGGCACGCTGCAATACCAGTTCCGGCGCAACGACCGTCTGCGCCAGTACGACAGCACGGCCCTGTTCGCCGGCGTGGAAGCGCCATGGCGCGTGGGAGGCTGGACCCTGCGCACCGGCGCCACGCTGGGCGCCGTCACCCTCGGCGGCAAGCTCTACCAGCGCCAGCTGCAGCTGCAGGCGCGCGCCACCCCGCCGCTGCGCCTGCCTGCCGGCTTGCAGTACAACCTGATCGTCAACGCCTCGTACAGCGATTACCTGACGCTGACGAACTTCAACTCGACCTCGACGGAACTGCGCAACCTGCTGTCCTGGCGCAGCGGGCCCTGGGCGGCCAGCGCCAGCTTCGCCTGGATGAGCGACCACGCGCGCGACCAGCGACCGGGCGGCGACCGCCACGGCAATTTCACCAGCCTGCTGCTGCGCCGCACCCTGTCCGACAGGTTCAGCACCGAACTGGGCTATACGCGCCAGGCCTGGAGCAGCGCCCTGCCCTATACACCGGGACTGATCGACGCCGTGCGCGCCCAGCGCACCGAGATGTTGCGTGCCGGGATTTCTTATCAAGTCACCAAGTACCAGACGCTACAGTTCGAGGCGCGCGGCGTTCATAATCGCGAAAACATCCCGATCTTTCAGTACAATAACCGGATTCTGCAGCTGAGCTGGCAATGGCAGCTCCCCTAGGAATTCATCGATGACCTCCCTCAGCAAGCCCCTGCCTCCCTCTTCCGGCGCCGCGAACGACGCACCGGAAACGAGCGAGATCAAGATCAACCTGCGCAAGATTCCGCTGCTGGCGGAACTGGACGACGAGGAGATCCTGCGCGTGCGCGCCGAGATCCGCGTGCGTCATTACAACAAGCGCGAGGTCGTGCTGCACAAGGGCGGCAGCGGCGACGGCCTGCTGTTCCTGCTGTCCGGCCAGCTGCAAGTGGTCGACATCACCGAAGATGGCCGCGCGATCGGCCTGCGCATGCTGGCGCCGGGCGACTTCTTCGGCGAGATCGCGCTGATCAACAACTCGACCCGCTCGGCCTCGGTGGTCGCGACCAGCGACGTGCTGGTGGCCATCCTGCCGGCGGCAACGGCGATGCACCTGTTCTCGCATTCGCCCAGCGTGGCAAAACAGATGCTCAGGCACCTGGCGCAGAAGATCCAGCGCGATTCCGAGTTCCGGGCCGTCCTCAGCATCAACAACACGGCGCGCCGCATCTATACCTATCTGTCGCTGCTGCAGCAGAAGCGCCCGGGCGACGCCACCCAGGCCGTGGTCGAGAACCTGCCGACCCACCAGGACATCGCCAACATGATCAACACCAGCCGCGAGACGGTGACCCGCGCGCTGTTGACTCTGGTGCAACAGGGGATCGTGCAGAAGGAGGCGAATCGTTTGATCATCCTCAACCCCGACGCTTTGCAAAAGCTGGTGCAGGGATCCTGAACATGCGTGGGCTCGGAGAGCCCACCCTACGAGTCGCGACATTCGGGTAGAACTCGTTACAACTGTACCAATTGTGTGACAGTACCGTAGAGTATAATTTTGCGCTCTACCAGTATTGCCACCTTATGAACACGCTCCCGCTTCACTTCCTGCCGGCGCAGCCAGCACGGGCCATGCCATGATCTCGCCGCTGATGCTGCGCGGCCTGTGGGCGTATCGCGGTTTCGTGCTGGGCAGCGTCAAGCGCGAGTTCCAGGCGAAGTACAGCAATGCGATGCTGGGAGCGCTGTGGTCGCTGCTGTCGCCGCTGGCGATGATCGTGGTGTACACCGTAATCTTCTCCGAAGTCATGCACAACAAGCTGCCCGGGGCCGACGCCAATGCGCGCTTCGCCTACAGCATCTACCTGTGCGCCGGCATCCTGACCTGGGGCCTGTTCGCCGAAATCATCGCGCGCGCCCAGACCATGTTCATCGAGCAGGCCAACCTGATCAAGAAGGTCAGCTTCCCGCGCATCTGCCTGCCGCTGATCGTGGTGCTGAATGCCTTCGTCAACTTCGCCATCATCTTCGGCCTGTTCACCGTGTTCCTGATCGCGTCGGGCAGCTTTCCCGGCGCCGTGTACTTTGCCATCGTGCCGGTGCTGCTGGTGCAGCTGCTGCTGGCGCTGGGGATCGGCATGATCGCCGGCGTATTGAACGTGTTCTTCCGCGACGTCGGCCAGTTCGTGACGATCGCGATGCAGTTCTGGTTCTGGTTCACGCCGGTGGTCTATCCGGCCGCGATCCTGCCGCCCGAGGTGCGCAGCCTGCTCCGCTGGAATCCGATGGCGCGCGTGATCGAGGCCTACCAGGAGGTGCTGGTGAAGGGTGCGGCGCCCGACTGGGCCGGCCTGCTGCCGGTGCTGCTGCTGGCCCTGCTGCTGTGCGCGCTGGGCCTGCGCCTGTTCCGCCGCCGCGCCGGCGAGATGGTGGACGAACTCTGATGGGCTCGATCGTCGTCTCCGGCCTGGGCAAGGCCTACCGCCAGTATTCCTCGCGCTGGGCGCGCCTGGCCGAATGGCTGGTGCCGGGCCTGCAGCCGCGCCATAAACTCAAGTGGGTGCTGCGCGACATCGATTTTTCCATCGCGCCGGGCGAGAGCGTGGGCCTGATCGGCGTGAACGGCGCCGGCAAGAGCACGCTCCTGAAACTGATCACCGGCACCGCCCAGCCGACCGCCGGCAGCGTCTCGCTGCAAGGCCGCGTGGCCGCCCTGCTCGAACTGGGCATGGGCTTCCACCCCGACTTCACCGGCCGCCAGAACGCCGTCATGGCCGGCCAGCTGCTGGGCATGTCGGTCGAAGAGGTGCAGGCCCTGATGCCCGAGATCGAAGCCTTCGCCGAAATCGGCGAGCACCTCGACCAGCCGGTGCGCGTGTACTCGAGCGGCATGCAGGTGCGGCTGGCGTTCGCGGTCGCGACCTGCGTGCGGCCGGACATCCTGATCGTCGACGAAGCGCTGGCGGTGGGCGACGTGTTCTTCCAGCAGAAGTGCTTCGCCCGCATCGAGAGTTTTGTAAAGGCCGGCACCACCCTGCTGTTCGTGTCGCACAGCGCCGGCACCGTCCTGAACATCTGCGACCGCTGCATCTTCCTGCGCGGCGGCGCGGTCGCCTTCGACGGCGCGCCTGCCGATGCGCTCGATCTTTATCAGGCCGAGCTGCTGACCCGGCTCGACCAGGCGCCGGATGCGATCCGCGTGCAGCATGCGCCGGCGGCGCCGCTTGCCACGCCGGATACCAGCTCCGAAGCGCCGGCCGCGCCGTCCGCCGACCTGGCGCCGCTGGCCGGGAAAACCGGCAGCATCGTGACCGGCGCCGCCGACTGCGTGGGCGTGCGCCTGTTCGACGCCCAGGGCGGCGAGCGCACCACCCTGCTGGCCGACCAGCAGGCGACCCTGCAGATCGACTACCTGCTGCACCAGGACGTGGCCGACCCGCACGTCGGCTTCAAGATCCGCAACCGCTACGGCGTGGTGCTGTTCGAAACCAACAGCTACTGCATGCGCCGCGCGCCGGGCCCGGTGGCGGCCGGTTCCGTGCTGAGCGCCCGCTTCTCGCTGCCGCTGTCGCTGTTCCCCGACGAGTACACCATCACCGTCGGCCTGGGCGCCGGCGGCCATGGCGAAGGCTCCTTCGACAACGTGCTGAACTACCTGCACGAGGTGCACAGCTTCACGGTGGCGCCGAACCCGGACGCAATCGTCTGGAGCGGCCTCGTCAACCTGCACCCGCAGCTGCAGTTCAGCACCCGCTGATCCGCATTCACCCCGTCATTCCATGTCAGACACTACCGCACAGACTCCAGAGCAGGACCATGCCGCCATCGTGCGCGGCCTGTACCGCGGCTTCCTCGGGCGCGAGCCGGATCCGGCCGGCCTCCAGTACTGGAGCGAGCGCCTGGGCGCCGGCGCCAGCCCGGACGAGCTGCTGGCGGGCCTGATGGCGTCCGCCGAATACCGCGAGGCCCACGGCGGCGGCAAGGACCTGCCCGCCCTCAAGCGCCGCGTGCTCGACGCCGCGGCCGGCCTGCTGGGCCGCCCGCTCACCATCGTCGACATCGGCGCCCAGGAACTCGAAAACGAAGGCCACGTGTATGCGCCGCTCACCGCCGACGGCCTGGCGTACCGCATCGTCGGCTTCGAGCCGCAGCAGGACAAGATCGAGGCCAGCCGCCGGCGCAACCCGGACCAGCGCATCCTGCTGCTGCCCACCTTCATCGGCGACGGCGAGGAGCAGACCTTCCACATCAATAACGACGACGCCACCTCCTCGCTGCTGCCCTTCAACGAAGCGCTGACGTCCACGCTGGCCGATCTCGACCACCTGCACACGCTGCGGACCGAGCGCGTCGCCACCAGCCGCCTCGACGACGCGCTGGCGGACGTCGACGCGGTCGATTTCCTCAAGCTCGACATCCAGGGTTTCGAATATCCTGTTCTGCGGCATGCGCCGCAGGTACTGGCGCGCACCAATGTGATCCACTGCGAGGTGGCATTTTCACCGATTTATGCCGGGCAGGCGCTGTTTTCCGAGGTCGAGCAGCTGCTGCGCGGCGCCGGCTTCTACCTGCTCGATTTTTCCTCGCTGTGCCGCTACCCGGGCACGGATACCGCGCGGCGCTCGCGCGACCGCCTCGGCTGGGGCGACGCCGTGTTCCTGCGCGAGCCGCAGGCGCAGGATCCGGCCCAGCTGCTGGCACAGATGCTGGCGCTGCTGCTGGTGTACGACAAGCCTTCCGCCGCGCAGGCCCTGGCGCGGCGCCATGACGAGTTATCGGGTACCCGCCTGGCGGCCCTGTTCGAAGATTCCGACGCATGACCACGAAATTTCTCTCCTATTCCCAGAACAACGAGGACGTGCTGCTGTGGCGCGCCCTCGGCCACGTGCAGAACGGCTTCTACATCGACGTCGGCGCCAACGACCCGGTCGAGCATTCCGTCACCAAGGCCTTCTATGACGCCGGCTGGCGCGGCATCAACATCGAGCCGCTGCCGGCCTTCCACCAGGCCTTCCAGGAGCAGCGTCCGCGCGACATCAACCTGGCGGAAGCCGCCGGCAGCAGCGACGGCAGCCTGACCCTGTACGACGTCGCCGACGTCAACGGCTGGGCCTCGCCGGAACGCGAGGTGGCGGAAGTCCACCGCGCCGCCGGCCACGAGGTGCGCGAGCTGACGGTGCCGGTGCGCACCCTGGCCTCGATCTGCTCCGAGCACGTGGACGGCGAGATCCACTTCCTGAAGGTCGACGTCGAAGGTTTCGAGGGCGAGGTCCTGCGCGGCATGGACTTCGCGCGCTGGCGTCCATGGGTGCTGGTGGTCGAGGCCACCGTGCCGGGCAGCCGCGAGACCAATCACGAGACATGGGAACACGTGGTCCTCGAGCAGAATTACATCTACGCCTGGTTCGACGGCCTGAACCGCTATTACGTGGCCGGCGAACACGCCGACCTGCTGCAGCACTTCAGCGTGCAGCCGAACGTGTTCGACGAGTTCATCTCGCACCACCTCGATAAAGCCTGGAGCGCCAACCGCGCCGCGGTGCGCTCGCTGAAGGAACACGAGGAGCACGCCGATCTCGTGCGCGCCGAGCTGCACGACATGATCCAGTACGCCGAACAGCTGGAACTGGAAAAGCAGGACGTGCTGGACCAGGTCGAGCAGCTGCGCCAGGACCTGGCGGCGGCGCATGCCAACGGCCAGCAGGTCACGCAGTGGGCGAACGATCTCGAGCAGCGCCTGGTGGCCACGCACAACAGCACCTCGTGGAAGGTGACCAGGCCGCTGCGCATGGCGGGCGCCCTGCTGAACCGCCTGCGCCGCCCCGGCCTGGCGCGGCGCGCCCTGCTGCGCACCACCCGCCACGAAGGCCTGCGCCGGGTCGTGATTCCCATCCTGCTGCGCTGTCCGCCGCTGCGCCGGCGCGTCTCCGCCATGCTGCAGGCGGCGCGCCATGCCACGCCGCTGGAAATCGCGCCCGGCATCGAGGTGCCGGCCGAACTGCGCGGCCTGCCGGCCTCGGTGCGCAGCGTGCTGGGCGACCTGCAACGCGCGCGCGACCTGCAACGCGAACCGAACAAGTAAGAATTATGCGTATCGTCATCGACTTCCAGAACAAACCGGCCGGCCCCAGCCCGGCAGAACTCGCCGTGGTGCGCCAGCTGGCGGCGCGCGCCGGCACAGATGAATTGTGGGTCGCGGCGCCGCTGCGCAACCCCGCCCTGCTCGAGGAGCTGCGGGTGGCGCTGGACGGCAGCGTGCCGCGCGGCCGCGTGCGCGCCTGCGATACCGTCAAAGGTCCGCTGTCGCTGCTGCTGCGCCGCCACGCGCTGGCCGAGCTGCGTCCCGGCGTGGTGCTGGTGTTTGCCCCCGAGGCCCTGGACGATGCGCCCTTCCCGGTGCTGGCCTGGGAGCTGGCTCAGGGCGACGCCGACACCTTGCTGACCGCGCTGCGCGCCACCGCCGCGGAAAAAATCGCCGCGCCGGCAGTCGAGGCTGCGCCGCGCAAGCCGCGCCTGGCCTACGTCTCGCCGCTGCTGCCGGCCAAGTCCGGCATCGCCGACTACGCCTCCGAACTGGTGCCCGAGCTGGCGCCCTACTACGAGGTCGAGCTGGTCGTCGGCCAGGAACAGGTCGACGATGTGCGCCTGGACGGCCTGCCGCGCCACGACGTCGAGTGGTTCCGCGCGCACGCCCACGAATTCGACCGCGTGCTCTACCACTTCGGCAATTCGCACGCCCACCAGCACATGTTCGAACTGATCCGCGAAGTGCCGGGCGTGGTGGCGCTGCACGACTTCTTCTTTTCCGGGATCCTCGACAATCTCGAACGCGAGGAATACCTGCCGCAGGGCTTCCTCAAAGCGGTCTACGAATCGCACGGTTTCACGGGCCTGCTCGACCACCGCAAGATCGGCCGCCCGCCGGCGATCTGGAAGTACCCGGTCAACCGTGGGGTGCTGGACAGCGCCACCGGCATCATCGTCCACTCCGAATTCTCGAAGCAGCTGGCCGAGACCTGGTACGGTCCCGGCGCCGCCGACGGTTGGCGCACCATCCCGCTCCTGAAGGGCAAGCCGGAACGCAGCACCCGCCCCGGCATGCGCGAGCGCGCCCGCGAGCGGCTACAGTTGGCCGAGAATGACTTCCTGGTCTGCAGCTTCGGCATGCTGGGCCGGACCAAGCTGAACGAGGAATTGCTGGACGCCTTCCTCGCCTCTTCGCTGGCCAACGATCCGCACTGCCACCTCGCCTTCGTCGGCGAGAACGACCCCGGCCTGTACGGCGCCAACCTGGTCAAGAAGATCAAGGACAGCGGCGTCAAAGCCCACGTGCGCATCGCCGGCTATGCCGATGCCGACCTGTACGCGGATTACCTGGCGGCCGGCGACGCCGCGGTCCAGCTGCGCGCCTCGACCCGCGGCGAAAGCTCGGGCGCCTCGCTCGACTGCCTGCTGTACGGCCTGCCCACCATCATCAACGCCCACGGTTCGACCGCGCTGCTGCCGGACGATTGCGTGATCAAGTTGCCGGATGAATTCCAGGTCGAGCAGCTGTCGCGCGCGCTGGAACAGGTCCATGGCGACATCAAGCTGCGCGCCCGCCTGTCCGCCAATGGCCAGGCCCACATGCAGCGTCACGCACCGGACCACGCCGCGCGCCTGTACCGCGACGCGCTCGAGCATTTTGCCCAGCACGGCCCGCAGGCCGCCTACCGCGCACTGGTGAAGGAAGCCGCGCCGCGCTGCCCGCAAAGCCAGCTGCCGGAACTGGCCGCCGCCGTGGCCTTCAACCGCGCGCCGCTGGCGCCGCGCCAGCTGCTGGTCGACGTCTCGGCGATGGTCGAATCGGACCTCAAGACCGGCATCCAGCGCGTGGTGCGCAGTATCCTGCTGCACCTGCTGACCGAACCGCCGGCGGGCTTCCGCATCGAGCCGGTGTTCACGGTCGGCGGCAACAACGGCTACCGCTACGCCCGCAACTGGACGCTCAGGATGATCGCCAACGGCGGCGATCCGCTCGGCCTGGCGCTGGAAGATGCACCGGTCGATTTGCGCCCCGGCGACGTCTTCCTCGGCCTCGATCTGTTCACCAACGGCACTGCCCAGAACCAGCAGAACCTGCTCGACATGCGCGCGCGCGGCGTCGAGATCACCTTCGTGGTCTACGACCTGCTGCCCATCCTGCGCCCGGACGTGTTCCCCTTCGGCGCCGAGCAGCACTTCACGTCCTTCCTGCACACCGTGCGCACCGTGTCGGACGGCGTGCTGTGCATCTCGCGCGCGGTGGCCGACGAATTCGCCGAGTGGGCCGGGCAGCAGGAGCCGGTGCGCAAGGCGCCGCTGCAGGTCGGCTTCTTCCACCTCGGCGCCGACATCGACGCCAGCGTGCCGAGCAACGGCCTGCCGCCCGACGCCCATGTGGTGCTCGACGCACTGAAAGCCCGCCCGAGCATCCTGACGGTCGGCACGGTCGAACCGCGCAAGGGCCAGGCGCAGGCGCTGGCCGCCTTCGAGCAGCTGTGGGCCGCAGGCGTGGACGCCAACCTGGTCATCGTCGGCAAGCATGGCTGGATGGTCGACGAACTGGCGGCGCGCCTGAACGCGCATCCGGAAAACGGCAAGCGCCTGTTCTGGCTGGCCGGCGTTTCGGACGAGATGCTGCTCAAGCTGTATGCCGGCTCCTCGGCCCTGCTGGCGCCGTCGGAAGGCGAAGGCTTCGGCCTGCCGCTGATCGAGGCGGCCCAGCATGACATCCCCATCATCGCGCGTAGCCTGCCGGTGTTCCGCGAAGTCGCCGGCGAGCACGCCTACTACTTCGAGGGCAAGGACCCGGCCGACCTGGCGCAGGCCGTCACCGCCTGGCTGGCGCTGTGGAAGGAAGGGAAGGCGCCGGCGTCGACCGGCATGCCGTGGCTGACCTGGGAGCAGAGCGCGCACCAGGTGGTCGACGTGGTCGTCGGCGGCACGTGGTACCGCAGCGTGCCCGGCGCGGGCAACTGAGGTGCAGGAGATGCGCAGCCCGGCCATGGAGACGGCCGCCGCACCGCTGGTGGTCGACCTCGACGGCACCCTGATCCATACCGACCTGCTATGGGAGTCGCTGGTCCTGTTCCTCAAGCGCCACCCGCTGCAGGCCTGGCGGCTGCCGTTCTGGCTCCTGCGCGGCAAGGCCGCCCTCAAGGAAAACCTGGCGGCGCGCGTCGAATTCGACCCGGCCGCCCTGCCTTACGACGACGTCCTGCTCGAGCACATCGCGCGCCAGCGCGAGGAGGGCCGCGAGATCGTGCTGGCCACCGGCGCCCATGCGCAGCTGGCGGACAGCGTTGCCGCGCACCTCGGCGTATTCGACCGCGTGCTGCCGACCAGCGGCGGCGTCAACCTGACCTCGCACGCCAAGGCGCAGCGGCTGAGCGAGCTGTACGGCGCCAGCGCCTACGACTACGTCGGCAATTCGCGCGCCGACCTGCCGGTGTGGCTGGCCTGCCGTCAGGCCTACTCGGTCACGGCGCGGCCCTTCCGCCTGGCCGACGGACGCATGACGAGCCAGCTGGGCGCCGTGCGCGGCGGCACGGGCGGCCCTTTGCTGAAAGCCCTGCGGCCGCGCCAGTGGCTGAAGAACCTGCTGGTGTTCACGCCCATGCTGGCCAGCCATACGCTGGATGTGCCGACCCTGCTGGCATCGCTGCTGGCCTTCGCCGTGTTTTCGCTGTGCGCCTCCAGCGCCTATCTGCTGAACGACGCGCTGGACGCCCAGGACGACCGCAGGCATCCGGTCAAGCGGCGCCGGCCGATCGCCAGCGGCGCCCTGCCCCTGTGGCTGGGCCTGGCCGTCAGCCCGGTGCTGGCCGCGCTGGCGCTGGCCCTGTGCGCCGCCTTCAATCCACTGCTGCTGGCCGCCGCCGGCGTCTACCTGGCGTCCACAGTGGCATACTCGCTGCACCTGAAACGCCTGCTGATGGTCGACATCGTCGCCCTGGCGATCCTGTACACCATGCGGGTGCTGGGCGGGGCCGCCGCGACCGGCATCGTGCCCTCGTTCTGGCTGCTGGCCTTTTCCTTCTTCATCTTCCTCAGCCTGGCCCTGCTCAAGCGGCACAGCGAACTGGGCCGGCTGGAGCGCGACGGCAAGGACAAGACCCACGGCCGCGGCTATACCACGGCCGACCGCCTGCCGGTCGGCATCATGGGCGTCAACGCGGCCTTCGTTTCGCTGCTGATCTTCATCCTGTATTTCCAGTCCGAGAACGTGCTGATGCTGTACGCGCGCCCGGCCTGGCTGCTCGGCATCATACCGCTGTTGGTGTACTGGCTCGGCAGGCTGTGGACACTTTCCTTCCGCGGCGAGGTCAATGAAGATCCGGTGCTGTACGTCAGCCGCGACAAGCACAGCCTGGCAGTCATTGCGCTGTGCGCCGCGTTCGCCATCGCGGCCAGCTGGTGACTCGACAGACTATCCATACAGAAATATTTGCAATTGGACAACTATGTCAAATTCGGTTACCATAGAGAATTGCGTCCAGGTTAACAAGCTGCAGAAGAGCATGCTGCCTCCCGATTCCGTTGCCGTCGTGATCCCCAGCTACAAGGTCACGCGTCACATCCTCGGCGTGATTGCCGGCATTGGTCCGGAAGTCGCGCGCATCTACGTCGTCGACGACAAATGTCCCGACGGCTCGGGCGCCTTCGTGCGCGCCAACTGCGAGGATGCGCGCGTGACGGTGATCGAGCACGAGCAGAACCAGGGCGTGGGCGGGGCCGTCATGACCGGCTACCGCGCCGCCATTCTCGACGGCGCCGCCGTGATCGTGAAAGTGGACGGCGACGGCCAGATGGACGCCAGCCTGATCCCGCATTTCATCGCGCCCATCCTGGCGGGCGAGGCCGACTACACCAAGGGCAACCGCTTCTTCAACCTGGAACGGATCGGCTCGATGCCGCCGATGCGCCTGTTCGGCAACGCCATGCTGTCCTTCTTGACCAAGCTGTCGTCCGGCTACTGGGACCTGTTCGACCCGACCAACGGCTACACCGCGATCCACGCCGACGCCGCACGCTACCTGCCCTTCGACAAGATCAGCCGCCGCTACTTCTTCGAGACCGACATGCTGTTCCGCCTGAACACGCTGGGCGCGGTGGTGGCGGACGTGCCGATGGATGCGGTCTACGGCGACGAGGTCAGCAACCTGAAGATTTCGCGCATCGTCACCGAGTTCGCGGCCAAGCACGTGCGCAATTTCTTCAAGCGCCTGTTCTACAACTATTACCTGCGCAATATGTCGCTGGCCTCGATCGAGCTGCCACTGGGCGTGATTCTGCTGCTGTTCGGCTCCATCTTCGGCATCAGCCATTGGATCGACGCCAGCCGCCACGGCATGGCGACGCCGGCCGGCACCGTGATGGTCGCCGCCCTGCCCGTCATCATGGGCGTGCAACTGATCCTGGCCTTCCTGGCCTACGACATCGCCTCGGTACCGCGCCGCCCCCTGCACAAGAAGATTTTGTTCCGCAAGCCGCATGCGTAAGCTCATGAACCATTCGCGCCAGTTCGGTACCTTCATCGCCGGCGGCCTGCTGTGCGCCCTGGTCGACATCGGCGTCATGCAGCTGCTGCTGCGCGCCGGCGCGCATTTCACCGGCGCCACCACGGCCGGCTTCCTGGCCGGCCTGCTGGTCAACTACGCCTTCCACAGCCGCGTGACCTTCGATGCCGCCGCCAGTACCTCCAGCTTCGCGCGCTACCTGTGCGTGGTCGGCCTGAACTACCTGCTGACCATGGGCTGCGTGTCGCTGGCGGTGACGCTGGCCGGCATGCCGCTGGCGGGCAAGATCGTGTCGCTGCCGCTGGTCTCGGTCAGCGGTTATTTGCTGAGCAAATTCTGGATCTTCAGGAAAGGCGCCCCATGAGCACCGAGCAACTGAGCTTTGCCCCGATCCGCACGGACGCCGCCGCGCTGGCGCAGTACGGCGCACTGTTCAAGGCCTGCTTCCCGACGACCGACAAGTTCACGCCGCGTTACCTGCAATGGCTCTACGTCGACAATCCGGACGGCAAAGCGGTCGGCTACGACGCCTGGGACGGCGAGCGCCTGGCGGCCCACTACGTCTGCATTCCGGCGCGCGCCTGGGTCGAGGGCCTGCAGGTGCCGGTACTGCTGTCGCTGAACACCGCCACCCATCCGGCCTACCAGGGCAAGGGCCTGTTCACCAGGCTCGCAAGCATGACCTTCGAAGCCGGCGCAAGCCAGGGTTACGAGGGCGTCTACGGCGTGGCCAATGCCAACAGCACGCCCGGCTTCGTGCGCAAGCTGGGCTTCCAGCTGGTGCGCCCGCTGGAAGCGCGCGTCGGCGTCGGCGGCCTGCGCCATGCCCCCAAGGCTGCGCCGGCGGCGCTGTCCTTCGAGCGCAGCTGGAGCGCGGAGGCCCTGCGCTGGCGCTGCGCGAATCCGCACAACCCGGTGTTCCTGAAGAACGGCGCCGGCAAGCTGCGCTTCCACGCCGCGGCCAGCGGGCACAAGCTGCCGGCCTATGCCGAGCTGGATGCGGACGGCGTCCAGCTGCCGGCGTCGGAAGGTGCGCCGGCGCTGTCGCCGCTGCGCCTGTTCATCGGCCTGGCGCCGGACGCCTCCAGCAGCTACTGGAACTACGCCAGCATCCCGATGCGGCTGCGCCCGTCGCCGCTGAACCTGATCTACCGCTCGTTCGCGCCGCGCGTGGCCGCACTGGATCCGTCGCGCATCGCCTTCTCCTTCCTCGACTTCGACGCGTATTGAGATGAGTGACGCGCGCGTGCGGCCCGCCGCCCTGTTCCTGTTCGCCCACCAGGATGACGAATTCGGCGTCTTCCAGCGCATCGCCGACTGCCGCGCCCAGGGCCTGCGCGTGGCCTGCGCCTATTTCACGGACGGCGCCACAGCCACCGCCACGGCGGCGCAGCGCAACCTGGAGTCGCTGGCGGTGCTGCAGCGGCTCGGCGTGGAGCGCGACGAGGTCCATTTCGCCGGCCAGCAGCTGGGAATCGGCGATGCGCAGCTGCCGCAGCACCTGCAGCGCGCCGCGCGCTGGCTGGAATGCTGGCTGGAGGACTTCGGCAACATCGATTCGCTGCATGTGACCGCCTGGGAGGGCGGACACCACGACCACGACGCCCTGCACGCACTGGCCGTGACGATCGCGGCGCGCCATGGCCTGCTGGCGCGCACCTGGCAATATTCGCTGTACCAGGCCGCCGACTTGCCCGGCCCCCTGTTCCGCGTGTTGACGCCGCTGCCGCAAAACGGGCCGGCCCGTACCTGGTCAATACCTTGGCGTGCGCGCCGAACCTATCTGCGCCACTGCTTGTCCTATCCCTCGCAACGTGGCACCTGGATCGGCCTGTTCCCCTTCGTGCTGCTGCACTACCTGCTGCGCGGCACGCAGGCCCTGCAGCCGGTCGACCCGGGCCGCCTGGACCAGCGCCCGCACCCGGGGCCCCTGTATTACGAAAAGCGCCGCTTCTTCAGCTGGGACCGCATGGTCCAGGCCCTGGAAGCCTGGCGCGCCAACCATGCTTGAAGACAAAGAATGAAAAGAGAAACCATCGTCGTGACGACGTCCCCCGGCCTGCGCAAGCATCTGTTCCCGCTGGCCTCGTTCGTGGTGCTCGCCGCCCTTTGTGCCTGGCTGGCCATGCGCAGCCACGGCATCAATCCGACGGTGTTCGCTGACGAGTGGTACTACAGCAAGATGGCGCGCCTGCAGCCGCTGGCCGAGGCCATCGTGCCCTCCTATCTCTACCTGTGGCTGTTCGGCGCCACCAACGCCTGCGGCGACGGCTTCCTCGAATGCGCGCGCGGCGCGAACGCCCTGCTGTTCGTCGCCGGCGCGCCCTTCCTCTACCTGACCGCGCGCAGCG
Organism: Telluria sp. GW821-FHT07G12; assembly: GCF_059418525.1. Lineage (NCBI taxonomy): Bacteria > Pseudomonadati > Pseudomonadota > Betaproteobacteria > Burkholderiales > Oxalobacteraceae > Telluria > Telluria sp. GW821-FHT07G12. Next base: position 1,141,052 of record NZ_JBWKQA010000001.1, read on the forward strand.
TGACCGGCCGCCGCACCGCCGCGGCCATCGCACTGCTGGCCACGCTGGCGCCGCTGAACCTGTTCACGGCCTATTTCATGCCGGAAACGATGTATTACTTCGGCTTTTGCGTGCTGAGCTGGGTTGCGCTGACGGGCCGCCACTGGCACTGGGCCCTGCATGCGCTGGCCTGCGGCGTCATGCTCGGCCTGATGAGCCTGATGAAAGTGCATGCCGTGTTCCTGGTGCCGGCCCTGCTGCTGTTCCTGGCCTATTCGCGCTGGCTGGCGGGCCCGGGCTGGCTAGGCAGCGCTGTGGCGGCAATGGCCATCGGCGGCGCCAGCATGTTCGCGGTCAAGTTCGGCATCGGCTACCTGCTCGCCGGCGAGTCCGGCCTGAGCCTGTTCGGTCCCTTCTATGCCGGCGGCGCGAATGCCGCCAGCGCCGGCGACAAGCTGCGCCTACTGCAACCGGCCTTCGTCATCGGCCGCGCCCACCTGATGCTGCTGGCGCTGGCCTTCGGCGTGCCGCTGGCCATCCTGGTACAGGGCGTGCTGCGCTACGGCAAGCGGGGCCAGGCCGGGCAGGCCGAGCTGGTGGGCATCTATACGCTGCTGATGCTGGGCGCAGCCGCCGGCATGACCATCCTGTACACCGCCACCCTGGCCTATCCCGGCACCAACGAGGGCCTGCGCATGCACGTGCGCTACTACAGCTTCGTGTTCCCGATGCTGTGGGTGGTGGCCGCCGCCTCCATGGAGCGCCGCGGCGAGGCCCCCGCGCCCCTGCGCTGGTCCCTCGCGCTGTTGCTCTCCGCCGTGCTGGCGGTCGCCATCGTCAAATTCCCGACCTATGCCTTCAATGCCGTCGACGGCCCCGAAGCCTTCGCCCTGCGCCTGAACCAGCCCCTGAGCCTGGTGATCCTCGCCCTGCAGGTGGCCGCCCTGCTGCTGTGGGCCGCCGGCCGCGCCTCCGCGCAGCGCGTGTTCCTGTTCGCGGTCACGCCCTTGTACATCGCCAGCGGCATCGTCGAAAACAATTACCAGCTCGGCCTGTACGTGGACGACCAGGCCGCCGACCTGGCCGGCAAGGCGGCGCACCGCCTGGTGCCGCCGGCGGAATACGGCAAGATCACCGTGGCCGGCTCGGAAATCGGCCAGGTCATGCGCGCCCAGTTTCACATCGACAACAAGGATTCGGCCATGCTGGTCCTGCCGCCGAACGTCCCGATCGAGCCCTACCAGCTCCCAGTGCGCAACAACTGGCTGCTGGTGTTCGGCAAGCATGCGCTGCCGCCCGGCCTGAAGCCGGTGGCGGGGAATGAGCACTACGCGCTGGTGCACACCGGCGTCGAGCGCCGCATCGTCGGCAGCGCGCGCTTCAACGAGCCGTTCAGCGCCAGCGGCCTGCTGGCCGGCGCCGAGGGCGTGGCCGATATCGAGCAGTTCGGGCGCTGGTCGAACGCCAAGCAGGTCGTGCTGCACTTCAATGCGCCGCTGCCGCAGCACGCCTTCATCGTGCTCAAGGCCTGGGCCTATGGCGACAACGCCGACTTCCCGTTCACGCTGCGCATCGGCGCCAGCAGCGCCCAGTTCCGCCTGAGCGGCACGCCACAGGAAATCGGCCTGCGCCTGGACACCGACGGCCAGCAGCGCAGCATGGTGATCGAGGTGCCGCACCCGGTGTCGCCGATCGCGTACGGCGATCCGCGCGACCCGCGCACGCTGGGCGTCGCGCTGGCGGAAATCGAAATCTCGACGCCAGTCAACTGAGCCCTGCCTCCGTGCGTCCGCGAACAGTGGACGCGCGGCTCCGCATCCTAGAATTGTCGGCGAGATGGCGATAATAAGGATGCGCAATGACGACCGGAAGCAACAAGGAAGACAGGCTGGAAAAGCCGCTCGACCAGCAGGGCGGCGGCCAGAGTGCGGGCGTACCCGCTTCGGGTGAGGTGGAAGGCAACTCCGAATCACCGCTCGGGAATCCTGGCATGCACCACTGGCAGGCCGGATTCATTTCCCACGACGGCCTGCAAGACCGCGGCAACATTTTCTTTGCCGCTGTCGAGATGACGCGGATGCCGATGATCATCACCGATCCCCGCCAGCCGGACAATCCCATCGTCTTCGCCAATGGCGCCTTCTTCGATCTCACTGGCTACAGTCAAGACGACATCATGGGCCGCAATTGCCGTCTGCTGCAAGGGCCGCAGACGGACCGCAAGACGGTCGACGAACTGCGTCATGCAATCGCAGAGCAGCGTGCGGTCGCGGTCGATATCCTGAATTACAAGAAAGACGGCAAGCCGTTCTGGAACGCCCTTTTCCTGGGGCCGATCTACGACCAAGACGGCGAGCTGCTGTACTTCTTCGCCTCGCAGATGGACATCACCGAGCGCCGCACCACCCAGGAATCCTACCTGCAGGCGCAAAAGATGGAGGCGATCGGTCAACTGACGGCCGGCATGGCTCACGACTTCAACAACCTGCTGCAGGTCATCAACGGCAACCTCGAGGTCGCCCTGATCAGCCTGGACCGGCCGGATTTGGCGCGCCAGCAGCTGGAGCGCGCCCAGCGCGCCTCCATGCGCGCCGGCAAGCTCACCCAGCAGCTGCTGACCTTTGCGCGCAAGCAGCGCCTGGACCCGCGGCGCATCAACATCAACAACCTGGTCTTCGATTTTTCCGAAATGCTGGTGCGCACCCTGGGCGCCAAAGTCGAGCTGCGGCTCGACCTGCGCCCCGGCCTGCCCCCCTGCATGCTGGACCCGACCCACCTCGAGATGGCCCTGCTCAACGTCCTGATCAATGCGCGCGACGCCATGCCGGACGGCGGCGAAGTGACGGTCGCCACCGCGATCGTGCGCGGCGAGGACCGCCTGAAGGTGCATGGCCTGCCGGAGGGCACCTATGTATCGCTATGCGTGATCGACAAGGGCATCGGGATGGCGACCGACGTCCTGCGCCGCGCGACCGAGCCCTTCTTCACCACCAAGGGCCCGGGCACCGGGCTGGGCCTGGCTATGGTGCACGGCTTCGTGCAGCAGTCGCACGGCCGCCTCGAGCTCGACAGCCACCCCGGCAAAGGCACCAAGGTCACCATGATCTTCCCGATTGCCGACAATGCCATCGGCCATGGCGACGCCGGTGCGGGCGTCGGCAAGTCCACCTCGGGCGATACCCAGGCCAAGGACGGAAAGCGCGTGCTGGTGGTCGAGGACAACGACGACGTGCGCGAACTGGCGGAGCAAGTCCTGGAAATGGAAGGCTACGCGGTGCTGTCGGCGGCCAGCGGCGAACAGGCATTGACCGTGCTGCAGCAGGGCGCCGCGGTCGACCTGCTGTTCACGGACGTGATCATGCCGGGCGGGATGAACGGGCTGGACCTGGCCGAACGGGCCCGCGCCCTGCGGCCGGCATTGCCGGTGCTGGTGACGACAGGCTACATGGACGAGCTGTCGCAAGGCGGGCGCAGCGGAGGTTTCAATATCCTCGCGAAGCCGTACAGGCAGGAGGATTTGCTGGAGAGGGTGAAGAAGGCGCTGGAAAAGAACGGATGACGTCGTTCCCGCGCAGGCGGGAAGTCGTTTCGGGCAATGCCCGAAACGACGAGCGCGATTTACTGCTTCGGCAAGCCGCCCAGCAGCGCCGCCAGCTTCTGCTTCGGCTTGGCCTGCGCCACCGGCACGGCTTCCGCCGGGTCCTTGCGCGGCGCGGCGGCCGGCTCGTAAGGCTTGAGGAACCACGGATCGACCTTCTCGCGGCGCGGCGCACCCGGGCCGCGCGGGCCACGTTCGCTGCGCTCGCCGCGGTCGCCTCGCTCACTACGGTCGCTGCGTTCGAAGCTGCGCGAACCGTCGCTCTGGCGGCGGCCGGTGCTGCTGCGCTCGCTCGAGCGTTCGGCCGGGCGGCCCGGTGCGAAGCCGGTCAGCTCGCCGCGCGTGATGGTCTGCTTGATCAGCTTCTCGATGTCGACCAGCAGGCGCTCGTCCTTGTCCGAGTAGACCGACAGCGCATCGCCGGTGGCGCCGGCGCGGCCGGTGCGGCCGATGCGGTGCACGTAGTCCTCGGCGTTGTACGGCAGGTCGTAGTTGATCACGCACGGCAGGTCGGTGATGTCGAGGCCGCGCGCGGCGACGTCGGTCGCGACCAGCACGTCGATCTCGCCCTTCTTGAAATCGTCCAGCGCGGCGATGCGCTCCTGCTGCGTCTTGTCGCCGTGGATGGCGGAGGCCTTGATGCCGGCCTGCTCCAGGTAGCGCGCCAGGCGCGAGGCGCCGATCTTGGTGTTCGAGAACACCAGCACCTGCTTCAGGGCGCGCGAGCGGATCAGGTGCTCGACGACGTCGCGCTTCTGTTCTTCCGACACCTTGTACAGCACCTGGGTGATCGAGGTGTTGGTGGCGTTGCTGCGTGCGACTTCGATGGTCAGCGGGTCGGTCAGGAAGCTGGCGGCCAGCTTCTTGATCTCCGGCGAGAAGGTGGCCGAGAACATCAGGTTCTGGCGCTTCTTCGGCAGCAGGTTGATGATGCGCTGCAGGTCCGGCAGGAAGCCCATGTCGAGCATGCGGTCGGCTTCGTCCATCACCAGCATCTGCACCTGGGCCAGGCTGATGTTCTTCTGTTCGACGTGGTCGAGCAGGCGGCCCGGGGTCGCGATCACGATCTCGACGCCCTTGCGCAGGATCTCGGTCTGCGGCTTCATGTCCATGCCGCCGAAGACGACGGTGGAGCGCAGCGGCGTGTGCTGGGCGTAGGCCTTGACGTTCTCGGCGACCTGGATCGCCAGTTCGCGGGTCGGCGTCAGGACCAGCGCACGCACGGCGTGACGGGCCGGCGACATGCTGGTGTTCGCATGCGGCAGCAGGTTCTGGATGATCGGCAGCGAGAAGCTCGCGGTCTTGCCGGTGCCGGTCTGGGCTGCGCCCATGACGTCGCGGCCGGCCAGCACCACGGGAATGGCCTGGGCCTGGATCGGGGTCGGATGGACATAGCCCTGGTCCGACAGCGCGCGCTGGATCTCAGGCGCCAGACCGAAATCGGCAAAGCGCACGGTCGGTGCGCCGCCAGCATCATTGGTGGTCGTCGTTTCAGACATTTCTTCTTTCGGGCGTAATAAGAGTTGCGCTCTACGGCCAAAGCGGCCCTGGCATGGCCAACGCGGGAAACTCCGGAGGTACGGGACGCGCCGGCGCGGTGGGAGCTGCGGTGGCGGCTTGGGCAGACGTAGAGGTACTAAACCGCGCTCAATTTACCTCAAATCCACCCCTCTGTATATGAATTCCTGTACTTTCCACCGTTGTGTGCCATGTTTTTACGCAGTTTCCCCTTTACATTCCTTTACCCGACTTTACAGATTCCGCCCTCCTTTCCATAGCGCCAGCGCCCGATAATTGATGCAGTGCATTAAATCAAAGGGACTCCAACATGGTGGCTAGCATCAGCAGCAACAGCGTATCGAACTGGGCGGACTCGGTCTATTCCAGGCTCGACACCAAAAACCAGGGCTACATCGAGAAATCCGACCTGCAGGACGCGCTGTCCAAGATCGGCGGCAGCGGCGGCGACAGCGGCCAGTCGGTCGACATCGACAGCACCTTCGGCGCGCTCGACGGCGACAGCGACGGCAAGGTGACCAAGAGCGAACTGACCGACGCGATGACCAAGCTGTCCGACCAGCTCAACGCCCAGTTCGACGCTTCGCGCGTGGGCCGCGGCGGCCCGCCGCCGGATGGTCCGCCGCCAAACCGTCCGCAGGGCGGCGGCCGCGTCGGCGGCAGCGGGGAGAAAGACAGTTCCACCGACGGTGCCGGCAGCACCAGTACGGACTACGTCGCAGCCGCCGACACCGACGGCGACGGCACCGTCAGCGATGCCGAGCAGGCCGCCTACGACAAGAAAGTGGCGAGCGGCCAGGCCGACGACAGCAGCGGCAGCGGCCAGGCTGCGGAAGGCGCCGGGAAAGCCGGCCATCAGAAAGACCCGATGCGCGAACTGGCGCACGCCCTGCACCTGCTGAAGGCCTACGCGGAGAACAGCAGTAGCAGCGATGCCTCGACGGCGTCAACGGAGGATGCCAGCAGCAGCACCAGCGTCAGCGCCGACGCCTGAGTTCAGGGCCGCTGCCAGCCCCGCGCGCGCGCCGCGCGTTCGGCGGCGGCATCGAGCGATGCGCCGTCGATCCGCTCGTCGATCGCATCGAGCACCGCGGCCGGCATGGCGCTGCCGGCCTGGCGATACGCGCCGTGCTCCGCCGGCCGGTCCTGCGCCAGCACCGGAATCCGCCACTCCCCGCCTTCCCGGCATGCCAGTCCCGCGGTCGAACCAAGTTTGAAACTGCGGCAGTAGCCTCCGCCTTTCGCCTCGAAGCTCACGCCCAGGCTGACGGGCCCCGCCACCTCCGCCGCCAGCCGCTGCGACAGCGCGTCCGCCAGCTCGCCGCGGGCCACCAGCGCATCGCCCTGGCGGCCGAAGGGCGCGGCCTCGCCGCCTTTCAGCTGTTGCCAGCCGAGCGCCCCGGCCAGCACGCCGGCCGCCAGCGAAGCCGCGATCGCGGTCGACTGGCGCCAGTTCCAGCGCGCCGGCAAGGCCTTCGCCCCGGCCTGCGCCAGCACGTCGACGCGCACGTGGCCGGCCGCCTCCGCCGCATTCGGCATCAGGCGCGCCGGCACCGGTTCGTCGAGCACCCCGGCAAAGGCGGCAAACACGTCGGCGCGCAGGGCCCGGTGGCGCTCGACCGCGGCCGCCACTTGCGGGTCCTCGCGCATGGCGCGCTCGACCTGCGCGCGCAGGTCCGCATCCAGCTCGCCGTCGGCATAGGCCATCAGGGTTTCATCGTCAAAACTCATCTCTCGTTCCTTGCTCGATCGGACAACAGTTCCTGGAGCGCGTCCCGGGCGCGCGCCAGCCGGCTGGTCAGGGTCCCGATCGGAATATCCAGTACCTCGGCCGCTTCCTTGTAGGGCAATCCATCGACCAGCACCAGGCCGATGACCATGCGGTGATCCTCGGACAGCAGGCTCATCGCTTTCTCGACCGCCATCCGCTGCTGGTGCGCCGCCGCGGTATCGTCGCCGACATGTTCGCCTTCTTCTTCCGGCGCGAACAGCTGGTCGCGCCGGGTGCGCGAACGCACCTCGTCGATCCAGGCATTCTTGACGATGCGGAACATCCAGCTGTCCAGGCGCGTCCCCGCCTGCCATTGCCCGGCATGCGTGAGGGCGCGCTCGACGGCGATCTGCACCACGTCGTCGGCATCTTCGCGGTGGAAGGTGATCGAACGGGCAAAGCGGCGCAGGCGCGGCAGCAGGGCGGCGATGTCGTTTTTCAGATCGGCGCTCATGGTCTCGGTAGTAGAACGAACGGGCGAGGGATTTTCTTCCATATTATCATTCACCCATGAAACGTCTTTACGTCACGCTTTTCGCCCTGGCCGTGTGCGGCGGCGCCGCGGCGCAGCTGCGCTTGCCATCCTTGGGCCTGCCGCCCTCGCTCGGCCCGCTCGATAACCTGCGCCGTCCGGTGCAGCAGCTGGCCGATCGCGTCGAGCTGCCCGACCTGCGCTCGCTGCGGCCCGACACCGTCGGCCGGCTGCTGCGCGAGCATCCCGACGTGCTGGAGGCCGACCCGCGCGGCGAACCGGTGCTGCGCGCGCAGATCCTGGCCTGGTCGCCATCCGCGGCCGGACTCGAGGCTGCCCGGGCGGCAGGCCTGCGCGTGCTGCGCGAGGAGCGCTTCGAGGAGCTCGGGCAAAGCCTGGTGGTGCTGGGCGTGCCGGCCGGCGCCGCCACCGCCGCGCTGCTGGAACGCCTGCGGGCACTCGATCCGGAGGGGTCCTACGATTTCAACCATGTGTATACCGGCAGCGGCGCGGCGGGCGCACCGGCGGTGCCGCCGCAAGGCGTGCCGGCCGCCGCGGCGCCGGGCGCGGCCACCGCCAGGATCGGGCTGGTCGACAGCGGCATCGATACCGCCCACCCGGCGCTGCGCCAGGCCGCGCTGCAGACCTGGGGCTGCGACGGCGTCCCGCATCCCGATGCCCACGGCACGGCCGTCGCCGCCTTGATGGTCGGGCGCGACGAGCGCTTCCGCGGCGCCCTGCCCGGCGCCCGCCTGTTCGCGGCCGACATCTACTGCGCCAGTCCGGCCGGCGGATCGGCCGGGCAGATCGCGGCGGCGCTCGGCTGGCTGGCGCGCGAGCGGGTGCCCGTCATCAACCTCAGCCTGGTCGGGCCCTCGAACCAGGCGCTCGAACGGATGGTGGCCGCGATGCTCGCACGCGGCCATCTGCTGGTGGCCGCGGTCGGCAACGACGGACCGGCCGCGCCGCCGCTGTACCCCGCCAGCTATCCCGGCGTGGTCGGGGTGACGGCGGTCGACCGCCGCGGCCAGCCGCTGCCGGAAGCGGCGCGCGGGCCGCAGGTGCTGTTCGCCGCACCCGGCAACCAGATGGTCAGCGCCAGCCCCGGCGATCCCGCGTACCGGGCGGTGCGCGGCACCTCGTATGCGGCGCCCATCGTCGCCGGACTGCTCGCCCCGGCCCTGCCGGAGCCGGACCGCCGCCAGGCGCGCGATGCCGTCGCCGCGCTCGCGCGCCAGGCCAGCGGCGGCGGCACGACCGTCAGCAATGTGCTCGGCCATGGCATCGTCGGCGCCGATTTGCGCATCGATCCGAAAAAAATTTTCGGAAGGATGGAATAAACGGCTGAGCAGGGACGTTTTCCTCATGACGGCGGCGGACAGTCCGCGCCACATCAAGGAGAAAACATCATGCAAACCAAGAACATCGCCCGCCAGATCGCCCTCATCGCCGCCCTCGGTTTCGCCGCATCGGCGCACGCCCAACTGCTGGGCGACGGCCGCCTCGGCGGCTCGCTCGGCGGCATGATCGGCGGCGGCGGCCAGCTCGGCGGCATGGGCGTGCCGGTCACCCGCGTCGACAGCCTGGCCGAGGCGCGCCGCGCGGTCCGCGTCCCCGATACCGATACCCTGCGCAACGCCGCCGCCGTCGACGGCAGCGCCGCAGGCAAGGCCGCCGGCAACGGCAGCGGCAGCGCCGCCCTGCCCGGCAAGGCGCTCGCAGGCGACGCCTCCGGCGCGGTCGGCGGCGCTCTCAACGGGTCGCTCAATGGGTCACTCAACGGCGCCGTCGCCTCGGCCACGAAACAGGCCGGCACGGCCGCGCCGGAGACCGGCACATCCACCAACGCCCCCGGCAAGGCCATTGCCGGCGATGCCACCGCGGCACTCTCCGGCAGCCCGTCCGCCGCGGCATCGCAAGCCCGTTCCACAGCCGCCACGCCTGCCCCCGCCCCAGGCGCCACGCCGCAGGCTTCGCGCGGCCTGACGACGGCACTGTCCAGCGCCGGGACCGCAGGCGCGCAGGCAGACCAGGTCGCCGCAAACGGCGTAGGCAGCGCAACCGGGAACGGCGACATGACCTTGGGCGGCGCCGGCAAGGCTGCTGCGATGCCGTCGGTACGCGAAATGAGCACACCGGCCGCGCAAGGCGCCAGGACCCAGCTCGCGGCGACCCGCGGCTACGGTGCGTCGAGCGCCGCGAATGTCAGGAACACCGCCCACGCGACCGGCCAGGGCCTGGCCGCCGGCGGCAAGCAGGCACGCGGCGCTGCCGGCGGTGCGATGGACGGCGCCGGCAAGACCGGCGGCAATGCGGGCGGCAGCGGCAATGCGAGCAGCAGCGGCAACGCAACCGGCAGCGGCAGCGCAAGCGGCAAGGGCGGTATCGGCGCCAGTGTGTCGCTCGGCGGCAGCGGTTCCGCCAACGCCAGCGCCGGGCAATAAGAGGTCGAAGAGGCGCCGCGCGGGCTGGTTCAGGAAGTGATCAGCCCGTGCTCATCCAGCACGTCGTGCAGCAGCTCCAGCCGGATCATCGGGTTGTCCAGCATGAGCATGTGCTGCTTCTGCTGGTTCGGCAGCGGCAGCAGTTCGCACCAGCGGTTGGCGACCCAGCCGCAGTCGTCGAGGCGGAACGGGGGCTGCACCGGCCAGCGGCTTTGCGGCACGTCGTGCAGCGAGGCCAGCACGCGGTCGAGGGCGTCGGCCGCGCCCTTCAGGTCGGACGGGATGCGCACCGCGTGGTCGTCTTCCAGCAGTTCGGCCTCGGCCATCCACAAGCCGTTGCTGCGGCGCTCGCTGGACAGCACCTGGAAGCGCGAATTGCCGCGGCAGACCACCTGCAGCAGGCCCGGCGTCGATGCCGTGGTGTCCTGCACCGAGGCCAGCGTGCCCGAGCCCACGAAGCGCTCCAGTCCCTGCGGGGTGCGCACCTCCTGCCCATGCGTCAGCAGCACCACGCCGAAGGGCGTGTCCTCCGTCAGGCAATGGCTGATCATGTCGAGGTAGCGCACCTCGAAGATCTGCAGCGGCAGCACGCCATCCGGAAACAGAACCGTGCTGAGCGGGAACAGCGGTAAGGAGATCGTGGCCATGCGCGCATCATGACAGATTCGCTTTGCGGGACGGAGCACGATTGGGTGGCGAACTCAGTCCTCGGGACCTTGCAGCGGCAGGGTCCGAATGGCCTCCAGCAAGGCCGCCAGGCGCCAGCGCAGCCGGGGCCAGCCGGGATCGGGCTGCTCCAGCACCCGCACCGTCACCGTCGAGGCCGGCGCGACGTCGCAGGCGAAGGGATAGTCGCCGGCCTGCTCGAAGGGCAGGCGCACCACGCGCCCCGGCAGCACCAGCACCTGGCCGAACACATGCGGCGCCAGGTCGCGGTTACGCAGCAGCAGCACGTCGCGCACGCCCAGCGTCAGGCGGACTTCGGCTGGTACCGGCCCCGCGCCGCGCGGGAATTCGAACAGGCGTTCGCGCGTCGGATAGTGCAGCGGCGCCAATGCGGCCCACAGCAGCGCGGCGCACAAAATGGCGGCCAGCGTCCATTGCAGGCGGCGCAGCAGGCTGCTGTGCGGGAGGTTTTGGGCGGGAACGGGCGCGGGCATCGGCATGGTGGAATGAGTGCCGTCATTGTAGCCGCGGCAACACCGGGGCGCCAATACCGGCCACTGTTGTGCGCCTTGCAAGGCCATGGCCGGGTATGATTTTGCCACCATGCCGCTTTCCGATCATCCCGCCACGACCGCCTCGCAGCGCAACCCGGCCTCCGTCCCGCTGCTCCTGGCCGCGCTGGTGTTCCTGGCGTCGCTGATCGTGACCTATGTGGTGGCGGACAAGGTCGAGCGCAGCGCCGAGAACGAACTCGAAGCCACCTTCGACTACCGGGCCCGCGATCTCGCGGTCGTCCTGGCGCGCCGCATGGCCGTGTACGAGCAGGTGCTGCAGGGCACGCGCGGCTTCCTGCGCGGCTCGGTCGAGATCAGCCACGACGACTTTGCCGATTACTTCTCCATCCTCAGGCTGAACGAGCGCTATCCCGGCATCGAGGCGCTCGGCATCGCCGCCATCATTCCGCCCGCGCGGCTCGAGGCCCACGTCGCCGCGATGCGCGCCGCCGGCTTTTCCGGCTACGAGGTCAAGCCGCCCGGCCCGCGCGACTTCTATACCTCGATCACCCACATCCAGCCCTTCGGCGGGCGCAACCTGCGCGCCTTTGGCTACGACATGTTCAGCGAACCGGTGCGGCGCGCGGCGATGGAAGCGGCGCGCGACACCGGCGCGGCCGTCGCCACCGGCCGCGTCACGCTGGTGCAGGAAGGCGCGAGCAACGTGCAGTCCGGCTTCCTGATGTACGTGCCAGTCTACCGCCGCGGCCTGGCGCGCGCCAGCGTGGAGGAACGCCGCGCCGCGATCATTGGCTGGGTCTACGCGCCCTTCCGCATGAACGACCTGATGCGCGGCCTGGGCGGCGAGCATGCCAGCGATCTCGAAGTCGAGGTCTACGACGGCAAGCAGGCCAATGAAGACGCCCTGCTGTACCGCTCGCCCGGCGCCCGTCCGGCGGGCAGTCGCGCCATGTTCTCCCACACCGAGGCGATGGACACCGCCGGCCGCACCTGGACCCTGGCCTTCCGCTCCGCGCCGCAACTCGAGGCCACGCTCGACAAGCGTCCCACCGCGGCGATCGCCGTGACCGGGGTCGGCCTGGGCCTGCTGCTCAGCCTCGTGGTGTGGCTGCTGGCCACCGAGCGCCGCCGCGCCCTGCAGCTGGCGGGCGGCATGACGCTCGAGCTGCGCGAATCGCGCGACCGCATCGACGCCGAGAGCCAGCGCATCCGCCTGATCCTGCAGAACGCCTACGACGCCTTTCTGGCGATCGGCCCGGACAGTCTCGTCACCGACTGGAACGCGCAGGCGGCCAAGCTGTTCGGCTGGAGCGAGGAGGAAGCGCTGGGGCGCGAAGCCGTCGAACTGATCGTCGCCCCCGAATGGCGCGAACGCTGGCGCGGCCATTTCGCCGCCTTCCATGCGCGCGGCGAATGCGAACTGCTGGCCGGGCCCACCGAGATCATGCTGGCCGACCGCCACGGCCGCGCGCTGCCGGTCGAAATCGCGGTCACCGCCCTGCCCGCGAACGGCGGCTTCGGCGCCATCGCCTTCGTGCGCGACATCCGGCCGCGCAAGGTGCAGGAAGAACGCGAGCGCCAGCGCCAGGAGCGCCTGGTCGAAGCGCGCACCGCGCTGCAGCGCTCGCAGAAGCTGGAGGCGGTGGGCAAGCTCACGGGCGGGGTCGCGCACGACTTCAACAACATCCTGCACATCATCAGCGCCAACGTGCAGCTGATGATGCGCAACGAGGAGAGCAGCCGCAAGCGCCTGCTCAGCATCATGGACGCGGTGGAGCGCGGAAAGAAGCTGGCCGCGCAGCTGCTGGCCTTTGCGCGCCGCCAGCCGCTGCACCCCAGCGTGGTCGACCTGGCGCAGCTGATCGAGCGCATGGACAGCCTGCTGCATCGCGCCGCCGGCGACGCCATCGAGATCCGCTTCGCCATCGCCGACAAGCTGTGGAACACGCTGGTCGATCCGAACCAGCTCGAGAACGTGCTGCTCAACCTGGTGATCAATGCGCGCGACGCCATGAACAACGAGGGCCGCATCACGATCGCCCTCGACAACATCCACGTCGAGGAAGGCGACGCGCTGGCGATCACCCATGTGCGGCCCGGCGACTACGTGAAGATCGCCGTCACCGACACCGGCAGCGGCATGCCGCCGGAGGTGGCCGACCGCGCCTTCGAACCCTTCTTCACCACCAAGCCGGAGGGCAAGGGCACCGGCCTCGGGCTGTCGATGGCGCACGGTTTCGTCAAGCAGAGCGGCGGCCATATCCGGCTGGCGAGCACGATGGGCGAAGGCACCACCGTCAGCATCTTCCTGCCGCGCGCGCTGCAGGAAACGCCCGATCCGCTGTACATCCCGACCCCGCATTGAAGGAGGCATCGTGACGCCGCCGACCGTGCCTGCCGAGGGGGGCTTCGACCGTACGCTGTCCCTGCTGGCCGAGGGCTACCGCTTCCTGCCGGACCGCTTCGAGCGCTTCGGCACCGACATGTTCACCACCCGCCTCATGCTGCGCAAGGCGCTGTGCGTGCGCGGCGAGGACGCGGCGCGCATGTTCTACCAGCCGGGCCGCTTCACGCGCCGCCACGCGCTGCCGCCGACCACCCTGGCGCTGCTGCAGGACTACGGCAGCGTGATGGCGCTGGACGGCGAGGCGCACAAGAAGCGCAAGGCGATGTTCATGTCGCTGCTCGGCCCCCTGGAGCGCCAGCGCCTGGTGGGGCTGGCCATGGCGCAGTGGTGCGCCCACATGGCACGCTGGCCGAACCTGCCCTCGGTGGTCGTGCACCAGGAAGCGGAGCTGGTGCTGTGCCGCGCCGTGTGCCAGTGGGCCGGCATTCCCATCAACGCCGACGACGCGCGCCAGCGCACGGCGGAGTTCTCGGCCATGATCGATGGCGCCGCCTCGGTCGGACCGCGCACCTGGAAAGCGCTGATGCTGCGCCGGCGCACCGAGCGCTGGGCGCGCGCCCTGATCGACGCCGTGCGTGCCGGGCAGGCGCAGCCGCCCTTCGACAGCGCGCTGAACGTGATCGCGCGCCACCGCGACGCCGACGGCCGGCTGATCGACCGCAAGCACGCGGCCGTGGAGCTGATCAACTTCCTGCGTCCCACCGTGGCGGTAGCACGCTTCATCACCTTCGCGGTGCTGGCCTTGCATGAGCACCCCGCCTGCCGCGAACGGATTGCCGCCGGCGACGAGGCGTATTTGACGATGTTCGTGGAGGAGGTGCGGCGCTACTACCCCTTCCTGCCGGCGATCGGCGGGCGGGCGCTGCACGATTTCGACTGGCACGGGATGCGCATTGCGAAAGGCACCTGGGTCCTGCTGGACCTGTATGGCACCGACATGCATCCGGCAATCTGGGGCGACCCCGGCGTGTTCCGGCCCGAACGCTTCGAGCGCCGCGAGAGCAGCGGCTTCGATCTGATTCCGCAGGGCGGCGGTGACCACTACGCGGGGCACCGCTGTCCTGGCGAAGCGCTGACGGTGGATCTGGTGAAATCGGCGGCGCGGCTGTTTGCGACCGGGATCGCCTACGCCGTGCCGCCGCAGGACCTGTCGATCAGCCTGCGCCGCATTCCGACGCTGCCGGCCAGCGGCATGGTGATCGAGAAGGTGATGCCGCTCGCTTAGTCGCGGATCAGCTGGTTACCCTGGACGCGCACGCGGTCGCCGTTGCCGAAGCGCGGACGGCCCTGCTCCGTGAAGGTGCGGTAGCCGCCCTTGGCCATGCGCACGCGCACGTCGGTGTAGGTGGTCGAGTGCATGTTGCGCTCGACGCGGTTACCGGCATAGGCGCCGCCGACGGCGCCGGCGATGGTGGCCAGGGTGCGGCCGTTGCCGCTGCCGACCTGGTTGCCCAGCAGGCCGCCAACCACGGCGCCGCCGCCGGCGCCCAGGCCGCTGGCACGCTCGGCCGCGCGTTCATAGGTACGGGTCGAGACCACGGTGCCGCAGTTCTGGCAATGCGCGTTCGAGGCTTTCTGATGATGGTCGGGCGCAGCCTGGGCGGCCAGCGGCGCAGCGCCGGCGGCGGCGAAAGCGGCAACGAGAGCGAGACGGGCGCCGAAAGTCGACATGTTTTTCATGATTTTCCCCTTGGAAGTTATTTTGATAGACATGGACACAGAGTAACGACCGCAGGCTGTTCCGAAAAGAGCGATTCCGTATCAAATGCAAGCGGTTGTAACCATGCCATTGCTCCTAATGCCAAATGCACTAGCCGTAGCGACAATTGTGTCGCCATTTCGGATTTACGTGCAACAGTTGATCGTGAGAAGGGGCGCATTTCCTTGACCCTGGCCGGGGCTTCCTCTATGGTAGCGAGATGTCGCAGGGAAACAAAACCCCGGGCATGACACTCTGAAAACAGTCGCGCCCCACGCCATCTACTCATGCCAGACACCACCCTCGTACCGCTCAGTGAAGAGATCCAGCGCGTTGCCGCAGAGGCGATGCAGCTCGCGCTCCAGCACATCGACGCCGGCCAGTTCGATCAGGCCGCCACGCTGTGCCACGCGATTCTCGACATGCATCCGGGCCACGCCCAGGCGCAGTACCAGCTCGGCCTGCTGGAATGGCAGGCCCAGCGCCTGCCGGAAGCGGCCGCCAGCCTGTCCGGCGCGATCCAGGCGGATCCGGGTGAAGCGGCCTACTGGCTGGCCTATATCGAAGTCCTGCTGGACGGCGCCGAACTGGCGGCCGCGCGCGAGACCATCGACCTGGGTCGCCGCCATGGACTGAGCGGCGCGGTGCTGGACGGACTGGCCGAGCGCCTGGCGCGGGCCGAGCGCGGTACGCCGTCGCGCAAGGACACCGACGCCCTCAGCGCCCTGATGCGGGAACGCCGGCTCGACGAGGCCGAACATGCGGCCCGCCTGATGACGATCGACTGCCCGCGCTATCCCTTCGGCTGGAAGTCGCTGGGCGTGATCCATCATATGCGCGGCCAGATCGATCCGGCGGTCAAGGCGATGGCAAAAGCCGCGGAATGCGATCACGAAAACGCGGAGACCTACAGCAATCTGGGCCTGCTGCTGAAGGAGGCGCGCCGTCACGAGGATGCGATCGTCTGCCTGAAACGTGCGCTGGAACTGGAGCCGCAGCGCGCCGACGCGCACAACAACCTGGCCGTCACTCTGCTCGACATGAACCGCCTGGGCGAAGCCGAAGCCAGCGCGCGCGCCGCCATCGCCATCAACCCGAAGAATGCGCTGGCCTGGAACACCATCGGCGTTGCCCTGATGGGCCAGAGCCGCATGGCCGGCGCGGTCGACGCCTACCGCCGCGTGCTGAAGCTGGAGCCCAACAATGCGGGCGTGCACAGCAACATGCTGTTCGCGATGAGCCAGATGGAAGGCATAGCCGCGAACGAGCTGTTCGCCGAGCACCTGCGCTACGCCGAGCGGGTCGAAGCGCCGCTGCGCAAGAAGTGGCGCCCGCACGCCAACGACCGCGATCCGCAGCGCCAGCTGCGCATCGGTTTCGTGTCGGGCGACCTGCGCCACCACGCGGTGGCCTCCTTCATCGAACCGATCTTCGAACGCCTCGCGGGCCGTCCCGGCGTGGCGCTGTACGCCTATCACAACCACATCATCACCGACCAGGTCAGCGAGCGCTTCAAGGGCTACATGGCGCAATGGACCGAGACGATCGGCCTCGACGACGAAACGCTGGCACAGCGCATCCGCGACGACGGCATCGACATCCTGGTCGACCTGTCCGGCCACACGGCGCACAACCGCCTGCCGGTGTTCGCCCGCAAGCCGGCCCCGATCCAGGCGACCTGGATCGGCTATCCCGGCACCACCGGCCTGCAGTCCGTCGACTACTACCTGACCGACCGTAACATCCTGCCGCCGGGCCAGTTCGACCACCAGTTCACCGAGAAGCTGGTGCACCTGCCGGTGTCGGCGCCCTTCCAGCCCGAACTGGATTCGGCGCCGATCAATCCCCTGCCGGCGCTCACCAACGGCTATATCACCTTCGGCAGCTTCAACCGCATCAGCAAGATCGGCCGCAACGTGGTCGCGGCCTGGGGCAAGCTGCTGCGCGCGCTGCCGACCTCGAAGCTGCTGCTGGGCGGCGTGCCGCCGGGCGACATCACCGAACAGATGCTGGGCTGGCTGGAGGAAGAAGGCGTCGACCGTGCACGCGTGCGCGTGCAGCCGCGCTGCCAGCTGAAGGAGTACCTGGCCCTGCACCACGAGGTCGACATCAACCTCGACGCCTTCCCGTATTCGGGCGGCACTACCACCCTGCACGCACTGTGGATGGGCGTGCCGACGCTGACGCTGGCGGGCGATACCGCTGCCGGGCGCCAGACCGCGTGCATTCTCGAACACGCGGCGCTGCAGCAGTACATCGCCACGGATGCCGAGACCTTCCTGCAAAAAGGTCTGGCGGCATGCGCCGACCTCGACGCGCTGGCGGCGGTGCGCGCCGAGCTGCGCGACGGATTCGCGCTGCCGTCTTCCGATTTCATGACCCAGATCGCCGACGCCGTCGAAGCATCCCTGCGCATGATGTGGGAGCGCTGGTGTGCCGGCGCACCGGTGGCGGCGTTCGAGGTTCCGGCCGCGGCGCCGGCCCCGGCCCCGGCAGAAGTGCAGCCGACAATCTACGTGACCCAGCCGGCCATGCCGCCGTTGAAGGACTTCGTCGCCTCGCTCGAACAAATCTGGGACAGCAAGTTCCTGACCAACGGCGGCCAGTTCCACCAGCGACTCGAACGGGCGCTGTGCGAGCACCTGGGCGTGGAGCACATCTGCCTGTTCGCCAACGGCACGCTGGCGCTGATGACGGCACTGCAGGCGCTCGGCATCCAGGGCGAGGTCATCACCACGCCCTACTCCTTCGTCGCTACCAGCCACGCACTGCTGTGGAACGGCCTGAAGCCGGTGTTCGCCGACATCGACCCGGCCACCTTCAACCTCGACCCGGCCCGCATCGAAGCCGCGATCACGCCCGCCACCCGCGCCATCATGCCGGTGCACTGCTACGGCACGCCCTGCGACATGGAAGCGATCGAGGCCATCGCCCGCAAGCACGACCTGAAGGTCATCTACGACGCCGCCCATGCCTTCGGCGTGCGCCGGAACGGCGAGAGCATCCTGCGCCACGGCGACCTGTCGGTGCTGAGCTTCCACGCGACCAAGGTCTTCAACACCTTCGAAGGCGGCGCCATCGTCTGCCGCGACGCTGCGATGAAGCAGCACATCGACCACCTGAAGAATTTCGGCATCGCCGACGAGGTGACGGTGGTCGCCGCCGGCATCAACGGCAAGATGCACGAGGTCAGCGCTGCCTACGGCCTGCTGCAGCTCGAGGGCATCGATGCCGCCATCGGCAAGCGCCGCGAAGTGGCCGCCGAGTACCGCCGCCTGCTGGCCGACCTGCCCGGCATCCGCTGCATGCCCGAGCCGGCGCACGAAGCGAACAACGGCTACTTCCCGATCATGGTGAGCGACGATTACCCGCTCGGCCGCGACGGCCTGTACCAGAAACTGCGCGATGCCGGCATCCACGCGCGCCGCTATTTTTACCCGCTGATCAGCGACTTCCCGATGTACCATGAGCTGCCCTCGGCCGCATCCGACAACCTGCCGCAGGCCGCCATCGCGGCGCGCCAGGTGCTATGTCTACCGATCTATCCCGCGCTCGGGACGCAGGATATCGAACGCATCGTCAGCCTGATCAAATTCTCCTGAAAGGAAACACCATGGCCTTCAATACCGATTCCATCCTGACCCGGCTCGAGTTGGGCGCCTTCGATCCGAAGGATGCCTTCCTGGCCGCAGTCGACATGTACCGCCAGGACCCGCTGTTCTGCGTGGACCCGAAAGCGCGCGAGATCATCGCCCGCCGCGGCGCTGACACCAGGATCGTCATGCTCGGCCGCAGCGACTTCGGCGCCAACTTCATCCATGGCCTGGCCGGCAAGGCGCGCATCGTGAACGTGGTCGACGATTTCCGCCTGAACCGCGGCGAACAGTTTCACGGCATCGACATCATCTCTACCGACCGCTTCCTGGAAATGGCCAAGGCCGATCCGGACCTCGTCGCCTTCATCGCGCCGCGCTACGATTATTCGAAGCGCTTCTTCGAAGGCCTGTGCCGCACCCGCGGCATCCCGGCCATGAACTTCGAGCAGGCCGTGCGCGCCTTCGACCTGAACGCCACGCTGGACCACCGCGTGGCCGACTGGGGCGGCGTGATCTCGCCGCGCCTGGAAGAGTACCTGCAACTCGAGCGCCGCATGGCCGATCCGTATTCGATCGAGACCCTGTACTCGGTGCTGACCTTCCACCTGACCGGCAACACGGAATGGTTCCTGAACGTGGCCCGTCCGTATTCGACGCTGTACGTGCGCTCGGGCCTGTTCTCGTTCAGCGAGCACGAACGGATGGTCGACTGCGGCGCCTCCATCGGCGAATCGACCACTGCCCTGATCGGCGTGACCCAGGGCCGCTTCGACCGTTCCTGGATGATCGAGCCGGACCGCATCAACGTCGCCACGCTGCAGGGCTTCCTGCGCAAGTACGCAGGCACCGACATCGAGAAGAAACTGTCGCTGCATGCGGTGGCTGTAGGCGAGCAGGCGGATGAAGTGCCATTCCAGCACATGGGCCACCATGGCGGCTCGGTGCTGCCTGCGGAAAAGGCGCAGGCCTGCGCCCGCGCCGACTACGTGCGCGTCTCGCGCATCGACGACGTGGTCGACGACAAGGCCACCATCATCAAGATGGACGTGGAAGGCTTCGAGCTGCCGGCACTGAAGGGCGCATCCAACACGATCCGCAACGACCGTCCGAAGATCATGGCCTCGGCCTACCACCGCTCGACCGACCTGCTGGACATCCCGGCCTTCGTCGATTCGATCGCGCCGGACTACAAGATCGGCCTGCGCCACCATACCGAAGACCGCTGGGACACCTGCCTGTACTTCTACTAAGCTTTTATCAGGCCGCTGCGGCGGCGTGAATGAAAACGGGGCGCATCGATTGCGCCCCGTTTTTTATCGGCTGCCTGCCCGTGAACCTACTCGCCCACGATCACGATCGGGTGCGCATGCGAGGCGTGGATGAAAGTCTTGGCGGCGAGGTCCTTCTCGATGCGCCCGGCTTTGTCGACGATGCACAGCTTGCCGATCTCGACGCCGTGGTTGACGATCACGCCCAGACCCAGAGTCACCTGCGCACCCAGCCTGGCGTTGCGGCCAATGACCACGCCCTCGTCGATCCAGCACGAATGCCCGATCGCTGCGCCGCTGCCGGCGATGGCGCCGGCGCCCAGCACCGCGTTGTAGCCGATCTTGCAGCCGGGCTGGATGATGGCACCCGCGGCGATCCAGCAGTTGTCGGCGATGCGCACGCCGTCGGCGACGATGGCGCCGCGCTCGATCAGGGCAGGCATCGGAATGCCGCGCAGGCGCAGACTGCCCATCAGGTCGAGGCGGAACAGGTTCAGGAAACGCGCGTCGGCCGCCACGAAAGCGGTCGCATCGCTGAAGTCCAGGCCATCCAGCACGGCCGCCACGGCGGCCTCGCCGACGCCCGGGTCGATCGTGACCGCGCCTAGCTCCAGTTCCGGCGCAAGCGCGCGCCAGGCGGCCATGGCGCGCTCGATCTCGGGCGCGCTGCCCAACACATACTTACAAGGCAAATTTCCCCTCCATCAGGTCCATGTACCAGTATTCGATTGCGGCGTTAACGAATTCATAGTCGCCCAGGTGGGCCCGGCGCGCGCCCTTGTGCAGGGTTTGCTGGATCTGCTCCATTACCGCGACGTCTTCGCGCATCACGATATCGGTGCCCATCATGTGCGCATGCAGGGCCGCGGCTGCGGCTGCGGCGGAGTAGGACTGCTTCTTCTTCGCCGTCAGGTAGTACACGATCAGCTCGGTCCGGTCGTGCGCCACCGGGATGTGGTGTTCGACAATGAAGGCGTAGCCGCCGTTGGCCGAGGCGATGTGCAGGTTCGGGAAGGCCAGCCAGTTGTAGTACCAGTCCTGGTCGCGGTAGCGCTCGACGAACTGGTGGTAGTAGTCGGCCGGCAGCGATTCCATCGGCGAATCGCGCCCGCCGCCGCTGAAGGTGCGCAGCAGGCCCATGGCGCGCTCGCGGTTCGGGATGCCGTCCTCACGCAGCTTGCGCGCACCCGCCACGCCTTCCTCGTTGATGCTGGCTTCGAACTTCACGCCCTGGTACAGCGACTTCGCGTGCAGGTAGCGCGGATGGTGGCCGTCGCGCAGGTTTTCGTAGGCCAGCTTCCAGTTGAAGCGGCCGTCATAGGTCGTCATGATGACTTCGCTGTCGTAGGCCAGCGAAGACTGGGTCAGCGAGGCCAGCATGGCGGCGCCGAACTGCTGCTTGATCGGCATCGGATTTTCCGACAGGTTCACGAACAGCAGGTTGCCGACCACCTCCAGCGCAAAGGGCCGCAGGTGCAGGCAGGCCCGCTCTTCTTGCGGATAGCGGAACAGCGTCTGCTCGTGCGGAATCCTGGTCGCGCCTTCACTGTCGAAGCTCCAGCCGTGGTAGCCGCAGAACAGCGGGCGCACGCCGTGCGGCTCGACCTGGATCGGGTTCTGCCGGTGCGGGCAGACGTTCTCGAAGGCGCGCAGCTCGCCGCGGAAGTTCTGCACTACGATCGGGATGCCGAACAGGGTGCGGGTGATGAAGGCATTGTGCTTCTCGAGCATGACCTTCAGGCCGATGAACTGCCACAGCGGCTTGAACAAAAGGTCGCGTTCGCGTTCGAACCAGGCCTGGTCGATATAGGCCTCGGGGGGCATCCTGGATTGCATTACTTGAACCTGAAGACTTTGGCGGGATTGCCGATCACGGTCACGCCCGGCGGCACGTCGGCCATGACCACGGCGCCGGCGCCGACCACCGCGCCGTCGCCGACCTTCTTGCCGGGCAGGATGGTCGCGTGCGGATGGATGATAACGTCGCTGCCGATCTCGGCGCGTCCGCCGACGAACACGAAGCTGCCGATGGTGGTGTAGGAACCGATCTTGACTTCATAGCCGATCACGGTAGTCGACTGGATGAAGACGAAGTCGCCGATGTGCGTGTCGACGCCCATCCGCACTTCCGGCTCGAACAGGCAGCCCGCGCCCATGCTGACGCCGATCGCCTTGTGCAGGCCGGTGCGCAGGCTCATGAAGACGGCGCCCTGCTCCAGCAGCGGCGCGGCGAAGCGGCGGCGCTGGGCAGGCTCGCCGAGCGCGCACAGGAATTCCTGGTTGTCGTTGCAGCGCCAGGTCAGCGGATCGCCGAGGATGGGCAAGGGAGCGCCCGCGGCCAGCTGCTGGCGGTTGTCGAGAAAGCCGACGACGCGCCAGTCGACGCCGTTGGCCTCGTCGCTCTGCATCATGTTGTAGACCGAGCGGCCGAAGCCGCCAGCACTGATGATCAGAGCGTCTTTCATGCGAGGGTCACGTCCATGGTATGCCTCCATCCAAATGCATCTCGATGCCGGTCACCTTGCGGCTGACGTCGGCGAGCAGATAAATCGCAGCGTACGCCACATCTTCCGGCTTGCCCAGCCCCAGTGGGTACATCTTGCCTTTCTCGTCGAGCCAGGCGCGGTCCTTGTTGACCAGCGGGGTGTCGACCATGCCCGGCGCCAGTGCATTGGCGCGCATGCCGCGCGGCGCGATTTCCAGCGCCAGGCAGCGCATCATGCCTTCCAGCGCAGCCTTGGTAGCCGAGTACGGGCCGACGCCGACGGTGCCGGTGTGCGCCGCGATCGACGACAGGAACACGATCGATGCGTCGTTGCGCAGCGACTTCTTGTACAGCAGCTTCTGGGTCAGCATCAGCGGCGCCATGAAGTTGCCGTCCATGACCGACTGCATGAAACTCTGGCGCAGCATGCGCACCGGCGTGACGCCGTCGATGCCGGCGGCGTGGACCACGCCGTCGATCTCGCCGGCGGCGGCCACCAGCTGTTCGGCCTGGGCCGCGTCGGTCAGGTCGGCCGCACAGGCCACATGCGCGCCGGCGCCGGCCTCGTTCATCAGGGCGAGGGTTTCATCGAGGCGCTGCTGGTCGCGGCCGCTGATCACGACCTTTGCACCCACGCGCGCGCACTCGACCGCCACTGCGCGGCCGATGCCGCTGGACGCGCCGGTGACGAGCACGGTCTTGCCGTGCAAATGGAAAGGATGCTGGAACGTCATTGGGACTTCGCTCATCGTACGTGCAGGGTCAGGCCGGCGTCGATTACCAGCGAGGTGCGCGAGACCCAGCGGCTGGCCGGGGCCAGCAGCCAGGCGATGCCGGCTGCGATCTCGTCGGGCTCGATCACGCCGAGCGGCGCGAGCGACATCTTGTCTTCGGTGTTCATCACGCCCTGCAGTCCGTCCAGCATGGGCGTGGCGACGTAGCCGGGCGAGACGCAGTTGGCGCGGACGCCCTGCCTTGCCTGCTCGACCGCGATGGTGCGCACGGTGGCCGTCAGGGCCGCTTTCGCGCCGGAATAGACGCCGGTGGCGTTCGGCGCCACGTGCTCGGCGATCGCGGTCACGTAGACCAGCGAAGCGCCCTGCGCGATCTTGCGCTTGGCCAGCAGGGCCTGGGTCAGCAGGACCGGGGCGTCGTAGTTGACTGCGAAGATCGTATCCAGGTGGCGCTGCGACACCATGCGCATCGGGGCCAATGCGGCGGCGCCGGCGCTGAACACGCAGCCGTCGAGCGCCGGCACGGCATCGATCACGGCCTGGCGTCCCGCCGGGTCGGTCAGGTCGCCGATCACGGCCTGATGACCCTCGCCTGCGAGGCCGGACACGACCTTCTGCAGGCGTTCTTCATTGCGGCCGCAGGCGATCACGCGCGCGCCCATCTGCGCGCAGAGGCGCGCCGCCGCCTCGCCGATGCCGGAAGAGGCGCCGGTAACGAGGATGTGGCGGCCTTCGAGACTGAACGGGGACGCGGTCACGATTCGATCAGCTCCGGGAACACGGCGCCGTCGATATCGACGATGCAGCTGCCCCAGGACAGGCCGATGCCGAAGCCCGACAACAGGACCCGCTTCTTCCCTTCCAGCAGGGCTTCGCGGATCCGCACGGTCATGGTGACCGGCAGCGAGGCGCCGCTGGTATTGCCAAAGTCGTGCAGCGTGCTCGGCACCTTCTCGACCGGCAGGCCCAGCTTCTTGCGGATGGTCTCGTTGATCATCCGGTTGGCCTGGTGGAAGATGAAGTAGTCGACGTGTTCGGTCGAGCAGCCAGCGTACTCGAGCAGGTTGCGCACCGCCGGCGGCACCTGCTGGGTCGAGAAGCTCAACACGGCCGGACCGTCGAGGATCAGTGCGGCCGGGCTGCGCCAGATGCCGTCTTCGTCCTTCACCGGCACCGCATGCTGCAGGCCGAAGGGCTCGCGATGGCCGCCAGCCGGCAGCATGATCGCCCGGTGGCCGGTGCCGTCGCTGTTCAGGTCGAAGTACATCGGCGGCGCATCCGGATCGAACTCCAGCGCGGTGGCCGTGCCGGCGTCCGAGAACAGCGGCTCGATCACCGAAGCCGACTTGTCGCCGACCAGGATCAGGCCCTTCTTGATGCCGCCCGCCGAAATCATCGAACCCAGCACGTGCAGGCCGAAGGCATAGGCAGAGCAGCCCAGGTTGATGTCGAAAGCGATGGTGGTCTGCTTGAGCTTGAGACGCTCCTGCATGATGATGGCGGTGGCCGGGATCAGGTAGTCGGGCGACTGCGTGATCACGATCAGCGCGTCGATTTCGTCGCGCTCCCACTTGAGGTCGGCCAGCAGGCGCTCGGCGGCGTCGTACGCCAGATCCGAGAAGCACTGCCATTCCGAGCAGATGCGGCGGGTCTCGATGCCGATGTTACGCACCACCCGCTCGCGCGCTGAACGCAGTTGCGGCGGGCAGTCGTCGATGTTCGACAGGACGCGCTTGGGCACGCAGGTCGCCATGCCTGCGTAGCGCACATTGCGGATGGTTGCTTGGGCCATGTGATTAACCGACCAGTTCGTAGACGTCAGCGACAGTCTGGCACACGACCAGATCCTTACCGGTAATCGCCTTGTTGTATTCCATGTCGAACATGATGATCACGCCGAGCGCCGCCAGCGAGTCCCACTCCGGCAGGGCTTTCAGGTTGGTGTCGCCGGTAAGGGTGACGTCGTTCTGGAAGTCGACTGCGTTGCTGAATTTTTCAACGAATTGCTCGAGGGTGTCCATATGCAAAGGCCTAAGTAAGATAATTCTTAACTAATAATTACTAAACAGGAAAAACTACTGTTATGACGTTGCTCTAAGGCAGCACTATAAATGAAATCGGATGGCTTGGGGATAGCCCGGAAAATTTTTAGGCGTAATGGCGACATTCCTGCGAATTAAATTGGCAACCCGATATGTGTTTGGATGACGTTCAAACCATATCTCCACAGTTCCACCCTATTTGCTTGCAATTGGAGCAATCTGTCTCACGTGTTTTAGGTTGGCAATGAGGAAATTTATTACACCTGCATTTCATGCCTACATTAAGGTCCAACATGTCTAATTATTGATATAAACAGCTGATTCCAATTCACGGAATATCCGTGTTTTTTGGGCTGTGCACATTGATTTGCGGTCCTGTGCGGTATTAGACGGACAAGCAGGGTCCTGGCGTTTATTTTTGACTGTCCTCAACTGGAGAGCCGCCATGGAAAAGCGCCCATTCGACATCGACACCGCGCTCGAGCGCATCGAGCAGGCCGTCCAGCCCTGGCCAAAGGCCGCCCTCTTCCAGCTGGCCGAGGAAGGCCATACCTCGGTTTTCGAGCAGCTGCTGGCCTGCATGATCTCGATCCGCACCTACGACGAGGTAACGTTGCCGGTCTCGCGCAAGCTGTTCGCCCGGGCGCGCACGCCGGCGGAGGTGGCGCAGCTGTCGTGGGAAGAACTGGACGCCCTGATCAGCCCGAGCACTTTTCACGAGCGCAAGGCGAACCAGATCCTGGCCATCGCGCGCGAAGTCGAAGAGAAATTCGGCGGCGCGCTTCCCGGCGACCGCGAGGTGCTGATGTCCTTTGCGGGCGTCGGCCTCAAGTGCGCAAACCTTGTGCTGGGCGTGGCCTGCGGTACGCCCGTCATCAGCGTCGACATCCACGTGCACCGCGTGACCGGGCGCTGGGGCTATATCTCCGCATCGACGCCCGAGAAGACGCTGGTGGCGCTCGAGGCCACGCTGCCGGAACGGCACTGGATCGACATCAACCGTCTGCTGGTGCCCTTCGGAAAACACATCTGCACCGGTAACCGCCCGAAGTGCTCGACCTGCCCGGTGCTCGACATGTGCCGGCAGGTGGGCGTGACCGAACATCGATAGGCCGGCAGATCTGTCACGTTGAAGTTCCCCTGGTCGTGAACGTACTTGAGAGGTCTCACGTCGCATGTCAACAAGCCAGGCACCCAGCTTTCTGCTGCCTAGACTTGAACGACATCCGCATGCGGGACCGTTTCCAGTGTAAGGGAGCAAAAAGATGAACAAGACCTTCAAAACCGCAGCCGTGCTCGGACTGGCCGGCGCCATGCTTGCCCTTGTCTCCGTGTCGGCGCACAGCAATGACTACGGCAGGCACGACAGCTATGGCGAGCAGCTGGTCAAGCGGGGCTACGAGCTGGTGCCACCCGGCGTCAAGCTGAACCTGCAGGGCAAGAACCGCGCCCTGGTCGGCCTGGGCAGCTACGTTGTCAACACCAGCGGCTGCATCGACTGCCACAGCCATCCGACGTACTCGCCGGGCGGCGACCCGTTCCTGGGCCAGCACGAAGTGATCAATGCGCCGGAATACCTGTCAGGAGGACGCCAGTTCGGCCCGACGCTCACCGCGCCCAACCTCACGCCCGACTACGCCGGCCGGCCCGCCGGCCTCACGCGCCAGCAATTCATCCAGACCCTGCGCACCGGGCACAACCCGAAAGATCCTCCTGGCGAGATCCTGCAGGTCATGCCCTGGCCGACCTTCGGCAAGAAGACCGACGTCGACCTGGCTGCAATGTACGAGTACCTGCGCGCGATTCCCTCGCTGCCGGACAATCCCCATCCGGGACCCTAGCGGGAAGGCGTGAAGCGGCCACGCCCGGAGGCGCAGCCGCTTGTATGACAGCTTGAAGATTAATGGACGGCCGGGCGGGTTGCGCCCTTGCCGGCAGCAGCGCCTGCGAGGGTGCTCTGCACTTGGTAGGCCTTGGCGGCCTGGTAGGTGTCGTCGTATTCCTTGAAGCTGGCGATCTTGTCGCCGGCGATACGGAAGACGTGGCACCAGTCGCCGCTGAACTCGGCGCCGCTTGCCTTGACGGCGAAGGTGGCGTGGCCAAGCACGACGACCTGGTCATCCTGGCCGATGAACTGGTCCGGCTTGAATTCGCGCGGCTCCTGGCACTCGGCCAGGATGCGGAAGAAGTCGGACACCTGGCTCAGGCCGTGGCGCTTGCCGGTAAAGGGAATGCCTTCCACTTCCGGCAGATCCCAATCGATGTCCTGCGTACACATACTCAGCAGGCGCTGAATGTCGCCTTTGTCGTAGGCGTCGTACGCCTGTTTGAGCAGGCTGATGTTTGCTTGCGTGCTCATGATCCCCTGCCTTCAAAAATTTGCTCAAACTTGAGCACGATTTTCTTCCTGTCCCGAACCGTCCTACTGACCGTGCTCGTACCTGACAGGCGTAACTTTCCCGACTACCGTCGACCCGATGTCGGCGGCAGTGCCCGGCGTTGCCGCCGAACTCGCCACGGGTAGCGCAGACTGCGCCGCAAAGAAGGCGCCGGTTGCGAGCCGTTGAAGATTAATCGCCGCGTTCACATCGCGGTCGTGCTGTGCGCCACAGTGCATACAGGCCCAGCTGCGTTCGGCCAAGCCCAGCTCACCATAACGCGCACCACAGTTCGAGCATCGCTTGCTCGATGGATACCACCGGTCAGCCAGCACCAGGCACGTACTGTAACGCCGCGCCTTGTATTGGAGTTGGCGGCGAAACTCATAAAAGCTGACATCCGCAATTGCACGGGCCAGCCGTGCATTCGCAAGCATGCCTTTTATATTCAAATCTTCGATTACTACCGTTTGGTTTTCACGGCAGAGACGATTTGTTAGCTTGTGCATGAAGTCCTTGCGCACATGGGTGATGCGTGCGTGCAGGCGTGCGAGTGTCTCTGCATCTTTGCTGTGGTTCGCCGAAACCGGCAAGCGCGTGCCTTTTGGTATTCGGCCGAAGATGCCGGCCGCGACTTTCGCTGCCTTGATCTTGCGCGACTGCCGGCGACTGCGGATTCGCAACCGCCGCAGTGCAGCCTTCAAGGGACGCGGAGCAGCGATCTTCTCGCCTGTGGACAGGGTCGCTGCAGAGCTTACCCCTAGGTCGACGCCGGTAATGCCATGTCCCTTACGATGCAGACATGCTATCTGCTCGGGTACCTCCACCTGCACCGCGAGAAACCAGTGACCGGCTTCACGACTAACAATTGCGCCAATAATTCTGCCGGGCCAGCGCAGCGGTTCACGAAGGGCAACTTGCCCAACCTTCGGTAGCACAACGACTTTTTCGTGCAAGTGCAGCCGGTCGTTGGCGACATAAACACTGTCACGACAGGCTCCCTTTTTCTTAAAAACCGGACGATGGGCAGGCTTATGCTCGCGCAACGCCGCCGCATACCGATTCCAAGCCTTGGCGAGGTTGGCGAACGGCTGGGAATGGGCGTCACGGTGGATACCGCGAAGCCATGGCCGCCCGTCAGCGTCGAGCCAATCCGGGTGTGAATACTTGATGGCGTTGAACTGCTTCTTCAATGCCATCGCGCTCGGACGCTGACCGACGGTTAGTTGCCGCTCCCATTCGGCCAAGGCCCAGTTCCATACCCGGCGTGCGGTGCCTGCCGCACGCGCAAAATAGTCGCGCTGCGCAAGTGTCGGGTCAAGCCGGATGCGATGGGCCAGCAGCATGTTGCCAAAACGTTGTTGGTGTCGTCCTGTTGGACCTGGCTCGGGCGTCACTGGTTCGACCGCTCCTCGTTGCAGTTCAACGCTACCCATCCACACTTGTATATTTTGATTCATGATTCTCAGGACTAAAGTCTAGCTCCACAAACCTCGCCTGATCGGACTTTCAGTATCGTTTCTGGGGCGGGAATTGCAATGGTGGGCGGGCAATGACGGAAGGCCTGTGCGGCGCCGGCATCGTCATGGCTGCTGAGCGATTCGATATGCAATGCGGGTTTTACCCGATTTGCATTGTGCGTGGCTAAAGCCGTCCGCTGATGGCCGCGTACCTTGGTTGTCGGGTCAGCGCTTTCGGCGCCAGCCCTTGCTCATCAAGGAGATTCCCATGCAAAGGCGTAACTTCATTTCCCTATCCCTGTTGCCGCTCACCCTGGCCGTGACCCAAGCCGCCTCGGCGGGAGCCTATGCCGAGTACCGGGTCACGATCGTCGGCCCCGCCAACAGCCGATCTGTCGACATCAACAATGCCGGCGTCGTGATCGGCACCTATCCGATCGGCACCGGCGGCTTCACGACCGGCAGCTTCATCAACCGCGGCAGCGGCATAGTGAATTTGGGCACGCTGGGCGCCGCCTCCGCCCAGGTCGTGGCAATCAACGACAAGGGCCAGGTACTCGGCAACCGGACCAACAGCAGCGGTCAGCGGCGCGGCTTCATCTACTACCACGGCACGCGCCGCGATCTCAACGCGCCTCCCGGCGGCGGCTACTACGTCGACATCAACAATGCCGGCTACACCGTCGCGGTGGGCGCCATACCGGTGCCTCCGGAGCTGACGGGCGTACGCAGCTTCCTGCGCGATCCGAGCGGACACTTCCGGAATATCGGCACGCTACCCGGTGGCAATCCGGTCACCCAGGCCGAAGCCCTGAACAACCGCAACCAGATCACGGGCGAGTCCGGGGACTTCATCTCCCCGGAACCGCCGCTGCGCGCCTTCCTCTGGACCAAGGGCGTCATGCGCGACCTTGGCGACCTGGGCTTCCGGCCGAGCTATGGACTGGACATCAACGACCGTGGCCAGGTGACCGGCTACGCCGGGGTCGAGCCGGGCCCGACCTCGTTCCACGCCCAGAAGGCCGTTATCTTCAGCCACGGCCGCGTGATCGACATCGATGGGCGCCCCAACAGCGTGAGCCCCTTCAGCACGGGCGAAGGCATCAACAACCTCGGCCATGTGGTCGGCAGCAGCGACCATCTGGGCGGCTTCATCTATCGCGGCAGGCGGATGGAGAGCCTGAATGCGCTGATCGATCCACGGCTGGGCTGGAACATCCAGTTTGGGCGGGCGATCAATGACAAGAGGCAGATTGCGGCCGATGGTATCCGCAATGGGGTGCAGTATGCGATTCGGCTGGATCCGATCCAGCCGAGTCTTGAGGCGGTGCCGACGGACGATATCGATGCGGAGGCTGGGCCGATTGTGGGGTCGGGGTTAACGGCGGAGCAGGAGGCGGCGGAGGCGAAGGCGGAGGCTGCGGCGCAAACGAAGGAGGTGGTGCGACCGGTGGGAAAGTGAAGCTAAATAAAAAAACAACAGATCGACCGCAGGTGCTTGAGCGTTGTGTAATGACAGTATAGCATCGCCAGGATTGCCTTAAAGACAATTCTGGCGATGCGGGCGCAACTGCCAGCAACACAATAAGACGGGAGAGCACATGTTCAAACAATCCATGGGTTTTGGTGTCCTGATGCTTGTTCTGGTTTCAGCCTCAGCCTTCGAGATCAAGCCGGCCTTCGATCGCGACAGGATCAAATACGGCCTTCAGCCCGTTTATACGCGCTGGCTGTCGAATCTCAGCGAGGACTCTCACGAAGAAATAACGCTGATGTCGCTTGCCTGTGCGGAGAACAAGCATGCGTCTGCCTGGTGCGACTTGCCAAAGACCGATACGCCTGCGGCCATCGGCATCGAAGCGGAAGCCTTGAAGGCCGGGGCGAGATGGAATGACGATCCCAATAACTTCTTTCCCGCGGGCCGGCCGGAGACCTGGTTTTTCTGGATGAAGAAGGCCAGTGTCCAGCCTGGGAAAATCACCTTCGTTCACCCCGTGGAATACCGGAGCCACTACGGGGATCTGCAATTCCTGCACGCCATGGGACGTCATATGGACAGCCCGAATACCACCCAGCAGCAAATCGTCGATTGGGCGCACTTTTCCTACGATGTCGCCACCGGCCGTATTCCGCTGTCGGCACAGCTGTCCGAGCTGGCGAGCAGCTATCCTTTCGCCGGTCATTTTGCAGGTACGACGCAACGATCCTGGACCGTGCGGAAGCTCTTCACGAATGTCGGCGACATTCAGTGCCGCCAGGATTGCGAGCTCAAGATGCGCGACGACGCCGTCCGGACTTTGGCGCTGGGAGCCCTGCTGCATACGGTTCAAGACTCGTTTTCCCACTCGCACGCAGAGCGTTCGAATTCAGGCGTGACCGCTTGGCTCGACTATTCGAAACAGAATTCCAATTGCCACGGCCATGCCGACAAGGACATCGTCTGGATCAAGGATGAAAAACTGACGTCGAAGCCGGCAACCCGATGGGGCGCCTGGCTGATACGGAATGCCGCCACGAACACCCCGTGGGAAAAAGGCGTCGGCGAAACCGTCTCGACCGAGCTCTTCCGCTTGAACGAGAAGTCCCGCAAGTCCGATGCCGGCGGATTTACCCTCGGCGGACCTGCATGCACGATCCAGCAAGCAAAGGTAGATGCGTAAACATCAAAAGGGGCTACGGCACGCCGTAACCCCTTCGTTTTACCGATCGATATTGGTAGGCCTCCCCGGAGTCGAACCGGGCACCAACGGATTATGAGTCCGCTGCTCTAACCAAGCATGAGCTAGAGGCCCGAAACCTGTACTGCGTGAGGGCGCTAAAAACTCGCCACTCTCACATGCGCCTCAACGACAGCGCATGCAAAGTGGCGAGAGGATATTGTTTTAACGAGAACCCGTCAAGGCTCAACGAAACAATCAGCTGCTGCCCTCCAGGAAGCTCTTCAGCTTGTCCGACCGCGAAGGATGCCGCAGCTTGCGCAGCGCCTTCGCCTCGATCTGGCGAATCCGCTCACGCGTGACGTCGAACTGCTTGCCCACCTCTTCCAGGGTGTGATCGGTCGACATCTCGATACCGAAGCGCATGCGCAGCACCTTGGCCTCGCGCGGCGTCAGCGAATCCAGCACATCCTTCACGACACCGCGCATCGAGGCATGCAGCGCCGCGTCCGAAGGCGCCAGCGTGTTGTTGTCCTCGATGAAGTCGC
Source organism: Telluria sp. GW821-FHT07G12 (assembly GCF_059418525.1). Taxonomy (NCBI): domain Bacteria; kingdom Pseudomonadati; phylum Pseudomonadota; class Betaproteobacteria; order Burkholderiales; family Oxalobacteraceae; genus Telluria; species Telluria sp. GW821-FHT07G12. The sequence continues at coordinate 1,173,289 of NZ_JBWKQA010000001.1, forward strand.
CCAGATGCGAATCGTCGTCGTCGCCGATCGGGGTTTCCATCGAAATCGGCTCTTTCGCGATCTTCATGATCTTCCGGATTTTGTCTTCCGGCATCTCCATCTTGATCGCGAGGGTTGCCGGATCGGGCTCGGCGCCGGTCTCCTGCAGGATCTGGCGCGAGATCCGGTTCATCTTGTTGATCGTTTCGATCATGTGCACCGGAATACGGATCGTGCGCGCCTGGTCCGCGATCGAACGGGTGATGGCCTGGCGGATCCACCACGTCGCGTAGGTCGAGAACTTGTAGCCGCGGCGGTATTCGAACTTGTCCACCGCCTTCATCAGGCCGATGTTGCCTTCCTGAATCAGGTCGAGGAATTGCAGGCCGCGGTTGGTGTACTTCTTCGCGATCGAGATCACCAGGCGCAGGTTGGCCTCGGTCATTTCGCGCTTGGCCTTGCGCGCCTTCATTTCACCGGCCGCCATCTGACGGTTGATGTTGCGCAGGTCCGGCAGCGGCAGCACGACGCGCGCCTGCAGGTCGATCAGGCGTTGCTGCAGTTCCTTGATCGTCGGGATGTTCCGGCCGAGGATGGCGCTGTAGGCGTGACCGGCGTTCACTTCGCCGTCGACCCATTCCAGGTTCGTTTCGTTGCCCGGGAAGACCTTGATGAAGTGGGCGCGCGGCATGCCGCAGCGGTTCACGGCCACGTCCAGGATCTGCTTCTCGATGTGGCGCACTTCGTCGACCTGGCCGCGCAGGGTGTCGCACAGCTTCTCGACCACCTTGGCGGTGAAGCGGATGCCCAGCAGTTCGTTGGAAATCGCTTCCTGGGCCTTGATGTAGTCCTTCGAGTTGTAGCCCTGCTTCTCGTAGGCGCGGCGCATCCTGTCAAACTGGTCGCCGATGAAGGCGAATTTTTCGAGGGCGGAATTCTTCAGCTGCTCGAGCTGCTCGGCGGAATAGCCTGCCGCGCCGGAGCTGGCGCCGGCTTCTTCTTCCTCTTCCTCTTCTTCGCCCTCTTCTTCCTCGTCCTCGTCCTCATCGTCGGTCGAGCTAGGTGCGACCGCGGTCGGCGAGGTGTTCTCGTCTTCGTTCGGGTCGACCATGCCGTCGACGATCTCGTCGATCTTGATCTCGTCGTTCTCGATGCGGCGCGCGGCGTCGATGATCTCGGCGATCGTCACCGGGCAGGCGGAGATCGCCTGGATCATGTCGCGCAAGCCGTCTTCGATGCGTTTCGCGATCTCGATCTCGCCTTCGCGGGTCAGCAGCTCGACCGAGCCCATTTCGCGCATGTACATGCGGACCGGGTCGGTGGTGCGGCCGAAATCGGAGTCGACGGTCGACAGCGCGGCTTCCGCGGCGGCTTCGGCTTCGTCGTCGCTGGTGACGGTGGCGACATTGTCGGACAGCAGCAGGGTCTCGGCATCCGGGGCATGCTCGTAGACGGCGATGCCCATGTCATTGAAGGTGCCGATGATGCCTTCGATCGCTTCCGGATCGACAATGTTGTCCGGCAGGTGGTCGTTGATCTCGGAATAGGTCAGGAAGCCGCGCTCCTTGCCCGACTTGATCAGGGCCTTGAGCTTGTTGCGGCGCACCTCGAGCTCTTCTTCGCTCGCTTCGGTGTCGGACGAGAACGCGTCTTTCAGCAGCGCTTTTTCCTTGGCCTTGCGGTCCTTGGCCTTGGCCTTGTCCGCAGCCTTCAGCTCGGCGCGCTCGACCGCGTTCAACGCGGCGACTTCGTCGTTCTCGGGCGTGAATTCCTTAGGCTTGCGTCCACGCCGCCCCGGTACTTTCACGGCCGGCAGCACGTAGCCCGACGTATCGATCGCGGCAAGTGCTTCCGCGTCGGTCGTCTGGCTCACAGGCGCAACACCCGCGACGCGGGCTTCCGCCTTGTCTTGAGAATTGTCCGCCTTGGCAGACATCCTGGTGGATTTGGTAGCCACTTTGGTTTCGGGTTTCTTGGTTGGCACAGGCGCTTTCGAAGTCACGACGACTTACTTTACTAGGTTAAAGATAAAGTTTTGTTACCTTGCTTGCACTGCCCTGCTAACTGAAACTCCATGCATGCCGGAAGACGAAAAAGCGTTTCAAAGCTTGCAATAGTTAGCGTTTTATTATAGCACGCACCCCTGTATTTTCCAGTCGAGAACACCCGTGTCGCCAAGGGCATACATCAGGCAAATTTCGCGGGGGTGTCGTTTGCGGCTTCCCGCATCAAGAGGTCCTGCTGTGCTGTGATTTCGCGATAGCGGGCACTCACCTGATCTGGGGTCAGGCCAGAAGAAAACAACTGGTTCAACTCCTGTTTTAAAACATCCATCTTGATTTGCCTCACAGCGCTCGTGAGCCACACGCGATCAGAGTCAATATCCGATTCGGGTTCCGAGGCGATCTCAGCGATCAGATGATCGTACTCGGTGCTGCTCTCCTTCAGTTGCTGGGACAGCGCGGCGAAGCTGGCGTTCGCCCCCAGGGCCTGGGCTTGCTCGACCAGCCAGCGCAGGCGGTCGGCAGGGTCGGCGCCGAAGTGGTCGAAGGCGCGCAGCGCGGCTTCGTCGAGGTCCAGCGCGATCGACGGATGGGCCACCAGCATGCGCATGATCTGCAGTTCCAGTCCGACCGGCTCCGGCCGCCCCTGGCGCGGCGGCGCCTTGCGCGCGACCGATACTGGCTTGGACAGCTCGAACAAGGCTTCGATCTCCGCCGGCGTCGACTGGGTCATGCTGGCCAGGCCGCGCACGATCTGCAGGCGCAGCGCGGTCGGCGCCATGGCCTGCAGCAAGGGCTTGGCCTCGAACTGGGCGTGCGCCCTGCCCTCCGGCGTGTCGAGGTCGTGCTCCTGGGTCACTTCGCGCAACAGGAAGGAGGACAGCGGCATCGCCTCGTCGATCTCGCGGGCGAAGGCGTCGGCGCCGAACTCGCGCACATAGCTGTCCGGGTCGTGCTCTTGCGGCAGGAACAGGAACTTGATGGTCTTGTCGTCCGACATTTGCGGCAGGCAAGCTTCCAGCGCGCGCCGGGCGGCGCGGCGGCCGGCCTTGTCGCCGTCGAAGCTGAAGATCACGTGGTCGGTCTGGCGCAGCAGCTTTTGCACGTGGGTGCTGGTGCAGGCCGTGCCGAGCGTCGCCACCGCCTGCGGGAAGCCGAGCTGGGCCAGGGCGACGACGTCCATGTAGCCCTCGGTCACCAGCACGTAGCCGGCATCACGGATCGGCTGGCGCGCCTCGAACAGGCCGTACAGCTCCTGCCCCTTGTTGAACAGCGGAGTTTCCGGCGAGTTCAGGTATTTGGGCTCGCCGCCATCCATCACGCGGCCGCCAAAGCCGATCACCTGGCCCTTGGTGTTCCGGATCGGGAACATGACGCGTTCGCGGAAGCGGTCGTAGCGTTTCTTGTTGCCGCCGTCCTCGTCCACCTTGTCGATGACGAGGCCGGACTCGACCAGCGCGAGCGCGTCGTAGTCCTTGAACACCTGGCGCAAATTGTCCCAGCCGGCGGGCGCATAGCCCATCCCGAAGCGGGCCGCCACCTCGCCCGTCAGGCCGCGGCCTTTCAGGTAGGCAATCGCGTTCGGCGCCTGGCGCAGCTGGGCGCGGTAGAAGTCGCAGGCCTGATTCAGCGCATCGGTCATCGCCAGCGATTGCGCCTGCTGGGCGGCGCGCTGGGCCGGCGGGATCTTGTCGTCTTCGTTCGGCACGACCATGCCAACGCCCTGGGCCAGATCCTTGACGGCATCGACGAAGCCCATGCCCGAGTATTCGATCAGGAAGCCGATGGACGTGCCGTGCGCGCCGCAGCCGAAGCAGTGGTAGAACTGCTTGGTCGGGCTCACCGTGAAGCTGGGCGACTTTTCATTGTGAAAAGGGCACAGGCCCATGTAGTTGGCGCCGCCCTTTTTCAGCTGGACGTAGCGGCCAACCACATCGACTATATCTACCCGGTTGAGCAGATCGGTAATGAATGATTGCGGAATCACTAGATATATAACAGTGTTTGTCTAAACTCAGACTATACCGCAGCGCCCGCTTGCAATTGATTTGTAGCAAGGCAACCGGGCATTGCCTCATAAACCAACGCTTACGCCCCTGCCAGCGCCTTCTTTACCTGCGCCGACACGGCCGTCATATCGGCGCGGCCTGCCAGCTTCGGCTTCAGGATGCCCATGACCTTGCCCATGTCCTGCGGACCGGCGGCGCCCGATGCGGCCACGGCGGCGGTGACTTCGGCGGCGATTTCCTCGTCCGACAGGCCAGCCGGCATGTAAGCCGACAGAATGGCCAGCTCGGCCTTTTCGATGTCGGCCAGGTCCTGGCGGCCGCCGGCTTCGAACTGGGTGATCGAATCCTTGCGCTGCTTGATCATCTTCTCGACGACGGCCGTGACCTGGGCATCGTCCAGTTCGATGCGCTCGTCCACTTCCTTGCGCTTGATTTCGGCAAGGACGAGGCGGATGGTGGCCAGGCGTTCGCTTTCCTTGGCGCGCATCGCGTTCTTCATGTCGTCGGTCAGTTGTGCTTTCAAGCTCATGGATTCTCCGCGGTATTATTTTTGAAAGGGAAAAAGGCAAAACCCGCTGCGGTATCGACCGGAGCGGGCTTCGACGTATTCAGGCCTCGAAAGCCGGGACTGGCACAGGCCGTCGCCGGATGAAGCAGCTGAATGGAATTAGTACAGCTTCTTCGGCAGCTGCTGGCTGCGGATACGCTTGTAGTGACGCTTCACGGCGGCTGCCAGCTTGCGCTTGCGCTCTGCGGTCGGCTTCTCGTAGAACTCGCGTGCGCGCAGTTCGGTCAGCAGGCCGGTTTTTTCGATAGTGCGCTTGAAGCGACGCATAGCGACTTCGAACGGCTCGTTTTCTTTAAGGCGGATAGTGGTCATGTAAAAATGAAACCGTTGGATTTAGGGAAGAACGAAATTCTAACAGCTTTTCAAGATCAGTGCGACATTTTCTCAGCATGTGCCGCAATTGCTACATTGAGCATGTCACTCTATTGCGGAGCCCGCGGCGACGCCCGAAGCCCAGGCCCACTGGAAGTTATAACCGCCCAGCCAGCCCGTCACGTCGACGGTTTCGCCGATGAAATACAGGCCCGGAATCTTGTTCGCCATCATGGTCTGCTGCGACAGTTCGCGTGTGTCGACGCCGCCCAGCGTGACCTCGGCCTTCTTATAGCCTTCGGAGCCGGTCGGCACGATGGCCCAGCGGTTGATCGCATCGCCCAGCTTGCGCAGCTTGGCGTCGGCCATGTCCGGCAGGCGCGCGTCCGGGGCGAAACCGTTGGCAAGCAACAAGCCTTCCGCCAGGCGCGCCGGCAGCCACTGCGACAGGATATTGCCCAGCTGCTTCTTGAGCGTCGTTTTCGCGCCGATCAGCTCCTCGGCCACGTCCAGTTCCGGCAGCAGGTTCAGCACGATGGGCGTGCCCGGCTGCCAGTAGCTCGAGATCTGCAGGATCGCCGGGCCCGACAGGCCGCGGTGGGTGAACAGCAGGTCTTCGCGGAAGTAGCCGTATCTGGCTCCCTTCCCCTTTTTCGATCCCGTCTCGACCTCGACTTCGAGCGCAATGCCGGCCAGCGGCACGAAGGGCTGCCAGCTCGGCCCGTCGAAGGTCAGCGGCACCAGGCCGGGACGCGGCTCGACGATCTGCAGGCCGAAGCTTTTGGCGATGCGGTAGCCGAGATCGGTGGCGCCGATCTTCGGAATCGACAGGCCGCCGGTGGCCACCACCACGTTGGCCGCCTCGATCGTCCCACCGTCCGTGCCGACCACGAAACCGTCTTCGGTCTTTTCCACGCCAGTGACCTTGCACGGCATGCGCCACTCCACGCCGCCCCCATCGCATTCATCCTTCAGCATGCGGATGATCTGCTCCGACGAATCGTCGCAGAACAGCTGGCCGCGGTGCTTCTCGTGGTAAGCGATCCCGTATTTTTTTACAAGTGTCAAAAAATCCTGGGCCGTGTAGCGCGACAGCGCGCTGCGGCAGAAATGCGGGTTCTCCGACACGAAGTTCTGCCAGCCGGCGTTGATGTTGGTGAAGTTGCAGCGGCCGCCGCCGGAGATGCGGATCTTCTCGGCCAGCTTGGCCGCGTGGTCGACCAGCAGCACGCGCTTGCCGCGCCGGGCCGCCACCGCCGCGCACATCATGCCGGCCGCGCCCGCGCCGATCACCACCACATCGTATCGTCTTGCCATCCTGCCCATCCCACCGCACGTTTGCCGCGCACAAAGGACGAGATTGTATCGCGCCTACTCGCCTGCCTGCACGTAGAAGTCGCGTCCGTTCAGCACATTGCCATCCGCCGTGATGGTCACCAGGTGCATGCCGGTGTCGCTCAAGCCCAGGCGCTTGAGCTGGTCCGGGGCGATGCGCAGCAGGTAGTCGCCCGGGAAGATGCCGGTGATGACGTAATAGCCGTCGGAGGCGCTGGCCATGCTGGCGACCACCTTGCGCTTGCCGTCCACCAGTTCCAGTTTCAGGTCGCCGATCGGGCGCTTGCCGTCCTTGCCCAGCAAATAGGTGGTGCCGTCGACTTCGCCCGTCATGCCGACCGCGAAATCGACTTCCGCCACCTTGCCGGGACGCGGCACGATGCGCACGCCCTTGCGCTGCGGCTGCCACTGCGGGTCTTCGAGGGTGTTCGGGTCGAGGGCGATGTCGACGTACTGGTTGGCCGGCAGCCGTCCCAGGTAGGCGATGCCGTTGGCGTCGGTGCGGCTCAGGTGATTGCCGCCGTTGACGGTGAAGCCGACGTTGCGGATCCCTTCGTCCTCCGCATCCATCGCGCCGTTCTGGTTCTTGTCCAGGAATACGCGTACCGAGGTGCCGCCGGTATTCGCCATCGGCTGGGCATCGGTCAGGAAGCGGGCGGCGCGCGGCTCCAGGCCCATCGCCATGAACAGCTGCACGCCGGCGCCGAAATCGTGGCTGTTGCCGTAGAAGGCATTCAGGCCCAGGCCATAGCTGCCGAGGCTCTTGTTCAGCGAGGCCGTCATGCGGTTCGGGCCATGGCCGAAGGAATGCGTCCATCCGAGGTTGCCGACATAGCCGTCGGCAAAATAGCGGTCGGCGGCCAGCGCCACGCTGCCCAGCTCCGCATGCGGCTTGATCAGGTACTGCAGCTGGCCGCTCAGGCCGAGGCCCGCGATCCGGCGGCTCACCTGCAGCTGGCCGTCGGCCATGCTGCGGCCCGCCAGCGATTGCCAGCGCAGCGCGTTGCTGACGGCCAGGCCGGCGCCGTAGGCCGAGACCCGTCCCTGCACTTCGCGGTTTTCAAGCCCCGAGGCCAGGGCGTCGCGGCGCAGCTGCAGCGAGAGCGGAAACACCATCGGCGTGTCCTTGCCCAGTGAGCCCGTCAGCATGCCGTCGGCGCGCAACTCGTCGCGCAGGCGCACCGGATCGAAGGTCGGCAGGAAGAACTCGCTGGTGAACTTGTCCAGCTTTGCGCGGCTGGCCGACAGCGACACATTGCCCAGCCGGGTTTTCACCCCGAGCTGCGCCAGCTTGCCGCCGTCGCCGGCCTGGGCCAGGTCGCCGCTCAGGATGAAGGATTGCAGGTAGCCGCGCAGGCCGAGGGTGGCGTAGCGCTGTTCGTCCTGCAGCACCGGCAGGCGCAGCAGGCCGGCGCTGGCGCTCAGGTGTTCGCCCACGCCCCATTCCATCTGGGCCAGCGCGCGCTCGCGCCCGAACACGTCGCGGTGCGCGGCCACGTCGTAATAGACGGCGCCTTTCGGCACCGCCGACTGCTCCAGCAGGAAGCTCTGGCGCTCCACCCGCAGCTGTCCCAGCGGACCGTGGAAGACCAGGCGGAATTCGTTGGGGCCGTAGACCAGCGGCTGGTCGTCGAAGCTGTACTTGCCGTCCGGGCGAGACTGCTGGAAGCCGACCAGCGCATCGTTGTAGTACAGCTCGACGTCCCAGCCGGGCGGCAGGTCGCCCTGCAGGCTGTGGCTGTCGAAGCGGGTCGGCTGGTCCAGCGGGCGGTTGCTGAGGGCGACGCCGTTGCCGGTCGGGCTGTTGGCCGAGATGTTGGCGACGCCGGGCAGCGGCACGCTGCCGACCAGGGCGCTGCGCGCATGCAGCGGTCCGAGCAGGCCGGCGCCTGGATCGTTGCGGCCCAGGGTCAGGCGCAGGCCGGAGGTCGGGTCGCGCCTGTTATAGCTGGCGTACAGGGCCGCCTCCATGCCCAGCAGGTCGGTCGTCAGGTAGCCGGTGTAGGTCGACTCGGCTTCGCGGCGGGCACCGGAGCGGGCCACGGACACGCTCGCGGTCTGGTCGATGAAGGGCACGTCCACCAGCCGGTAGGGAATCGACAGGCGTGGATAGCCGGGGTCGATATAGCCGCCCGCCCTGCCCGACTGTGCGCCGCGCTCGCGTCTTTGCAGGCGCGCCTGCAGCGGCAGCAGTTCGCGCGGGCGCACCTTGACGGTCAGGCTGGGCATGTCGACGTCGAGGTCGACCGGCAGCCAGCGCGCCAGCAGGCGGCTGGCCACGTAGATTTCGTCGGCCTGCAGTTTCACCTGCGAGCGGTCGAGCTCTTCCTGCTTGCCGGCGATGTGCACCTCGCGCGCCGGCACGTCCAGGCTGAAGGCCCGTTCTTCCTGCAGGATGTAGCCGCTGGCCTTGCCCTCGCCCGGCGTCACCCGCAGCGCCAGCGTCAGCAGACGCGCCAGCTCGCCGAGCGGCAGGTAGATGTCCTTGCCGATCTGGTAGGCGGTGACGGCGTCGGACAGCACCTGGTCGCCCAGCCGCACCTCGAACAGCAGCAGGTTGGATTCGGCGCCGGGCGTGGCGCGCGGCGCCGCAGCCGGCGCCGCCGCACAGGCAGGCGCCGCCAGCGCCGCCGTCAGCAACAGCGGCAGCGCAAGTGTTCCGATCGGGCGCATCGCCGACTTCAGTACGGCGCTCCTCAGGGCAGGTCGAGCGTGGCCTGGGCCAGCAGCTTGCCGCCCGCCTCGGGACGGTCGCGGTAGCTCACCTCGATGCTGCCGTGGGCCAGTGCGCCGCCCTGGGCCTGCAGCGACACGGCGGCCTTGCGCACTTTATTCGGCGTGTACACGGCGATGCCGCCCACTTGTGCCAGCTGCTGCGGCTTGCCGCCGCGCGGCGTGAAGGTCACGGCGAGGTCGCCGTACACCGAGCTGTTGCCCTCGCGTTCGAACTGAAAGGAGAGCAGCGGCTGCTTGCCGTCACGCGCCAGCGCCAGGTTCGACAGCCGCACCGTGGCGCTGGTGGCGCCGTGGCGCACGATCACCGGCACCGAGGCGCCGACCAGGGTGTTCAGCACCACGCCGATTTCCCTGGCGCCGCCCTGGTTCTCGATACTGGTATTGGCGTCGACCTCGGGCAGCAGCTCGAACTGCAGGTGCGAGCGGTACTCGCCCTCGGCCAGCTCGGCGGGTTTGCGCAGCATGACGCGCACGGTCTGGGCCATGCCCGGCTGCAGCGTGATCTGGCGCGGCGAGTAGCGCAGCATGGGATCGGCAAACTGCTCGCCCGGCGCCGGCGTCTCGACGGGTTCGAACTGGCCGCTTTCGCTCATGCGGCGGTTGACCAGCGAGATGCGGTAGGTGGCGGGGGTGCTGCCGTTGTTGATCAACTCGATCTGCGCGGCGCGCTGGTTCTTGTCGAACACCAGGCGGGTCGGGTGCAGCATCAGTTCGGCCCAGGCCGATTGCATGAAGAACAGGAGACCAGCCAGCAGGATGGGACGGAAACTTGCCAACGCGGAGAAAGCCATGTGAACTCTACTGAAAATTGACGATGAGCGGGATCGAACCCGTGTAATTGCCGCGCGGCTGATTGGCGGCGACCGTCACGGTCGCTCCGACCGACAGCGTCACGCCGCCATTCGGGACCGTCAGGATCGTCGCCGGCGAGGTGACGAAGGCGCTCAGCGGCATGCTGTTGGCGCCGCTGGTCATGCTGGTGCTGCCGTTGGCCGGCAGGGTGATCGCCACCGCCTTGTTGGTGGCGCCGCCATTGCTTTTGCCGACATTGAAGACGGCCGCGCCGGCGCTGGGCGAATTCAATAACAGGACGCCCCCGGTACTGCTGCGCGCGCCGCTCGGGCTGACGGTAATGGTGCCGCCGGTTCGGGCGACGAAGCGCCCGAAGTCGAGCGAGCGGGAATTGGTGAGCACGATCTGCTGGGCCGACGCGCCGTGCGCAGCCAGCAGCAGGATGGCGGCCATGGCCAGGCCGCCGGTCCGGGGTGTGAAGGAGCGATGCGCGAACATGCCGGCCAACAGCGGAAACGCTCCCTGCCGCTTAGTTGTAGTCGACCGAAGCGATGACGGAGCCGGTATAGGTGCCCGGCGCCTGGCCCGAACCCACGGTCAGCACGCCGCCGACGTAGATCGACTGGGTGCCGGCGGTCAGGGTGCCGCTGGATACCGTACCGGCGGTGGCGTTGGCGCCGGTCAGGTCGCTCACGGCGGCGAAGGCCATGGTGTCGGAACCCGAAGTCAGCACGGCCGGGCCGGACAGGCTGATCGAGTAGGTCGCACCGGTTTCGCCGGCCACGTCGAACTTGGCGGCGGTGGTGGTGCTGGTCATTGCGACGACAGCGCCGCTCACGGTGCGTGCACCGCTGGTGCTGACGGTCACGGTACCGCCGGTGCCGGCGGCGAACTTGCCGAACGCCAGGTCGGCGCTCTTGGTGATGGTGATCGGCGTCACGACGGTGCTGCTCGAGGACGCGGTGGCGCTGGCTGCCATGCCGAGGCTGGGGACGGCCAGGCCGACGGCGGCCAGGGCCGCAACCAGGGTAATACGCGATTGCTTGATCATTGGATCTCTTCTTTCAAGTTGGTTTTGCGAGAGTCGCAGACCGAGCCAATGTTTCCATAATGAAATCACTATCTCCGGCTTGGTGCTGCATTTTTTGCCATGATGCAATTTCATATTACGTCCGCCACTAAACATTCTCACCAAAAATTTTGTCAAAAAATCTATTTGGCATGACATGTTTCTGAGGAAATGTTACTTGGAGCGACAACGCGCCGGCTACGTAGTAATACGTATTGGCACGAATTGAAGAGAAACCGGCTGAAATAAACGAACTTAACGCCAAGTTCTAGGCGTATATGTTTCAGTTATGCAGCATATGATGCATTTCGAATAATCATTCTAGATACGCGAAATGAGCGTGAATACAACACTAGTGCCCTGCCCGCGCAGGCTCAAACGCCCTTGCGGAGCGCCTCGGCCACGCGCCGGCAATGCGCAACCTGGGCCGCGATCGGCGACGGCACCGGCTGTTCGCCGCGCAGGGCGCGCAGGATCCAGTCGGCAGTTGCGGGTGCGTCGCGCCCTTCCGGCGCCGGCGCCAGCTCGTCGGTCGGGGCATCGCGTTCAGCCAGCAGGGTCTGCTCGCCGGCATGGAACCAGTCGATCTGCTGGGCGCGGTTGGCATTCGCCACCGTCTCGCCCTCGGTACCGCGCATCAGGAAGGCGTCGCCGCGCCCGGCCGGCACTGCAGTCCTGAAGTACTCGGTCAGCATCGTCAGGTACTCGGGATGGGTGTAGGAGACCAGGCGCAGCGCCGGTCCGTCGAAGGGCTGCAGGATCTTGACCAGGGTATGCGTGGAATTGCGCACCCCGAGGATGCGGCGCAGCGACAGCTGGTGGGCCAGCCTGGGCGCCAGCGCCTCGATCCGCATGAAGCAGGGCTTGCGGGCAGCGAAGGCGTCGAGCATGTCGGCGGTGGAGCCGATCGGCTTGAAACCCATCTCGGCCAGGATCTCGGCCGTGGTCACGCGTCCCGGGTCCTGCTGCACGCCGTGGATCAGCACCGGCACGCCCTCGCGCGCCAGCAGCAGGGCCAGCAGCGGAGTCAGGTTGGCCAGCTTGCGCGAGCCGTTGTAGCTGGGGATGAGCACCGGCGCATACGGTCCCGGCGGCGATGGCAGCGGCGCGAACGAGCTTTCCGCGGCCTCCATGAAGCCGGCGATCTCCTCCACCGATTCGCCCTTGATGCGCATGGCCAGCAGGATGCCGCCCAGTTCGAGGTCGGACACGCGGCCGTCCAGCATGGCGCCGTAGAGTGTTCTAGCATCGTCGCGCGTCATGCTGCGCGCGCCTTTCACGCCGCGGCCGATCTCCTTGATGAAGCGGGCGGCGTGAAAGGGTTCGGTATTCGGTTCGGGCTTGGTATCCATGACACTAGGATAACATCGCGCTCCGGATATTTTTGGCACATTGCGGTGCAACATTTTCGTTTTCGGGCTAGACTGGTCCTCCCCCAAAGACAAAACGCCCGGAACATCGTCCCGCCATGCTGAATACGCCCGATATCGAAAACACCAACGTTACCTCGTTCGCGACCATGCCTTCGCCGGTCGAGCTGCACCAGAAGCTGCCGCTGACCGACTCCGCTTTCACTACCGTGATGAAGGGCCGCGAAACGCTGCGTAACATCCTCGACCGCAAGGACAAGCGCCTGTTCGTGGTCGTCGGCCCCTGCTCGATCCACGATCCGGTGGCCGGTCTCGACTATGCGCGCCGCCTGAAGGCGCTGCAGGCCGAGGTCGCCGACACCATGGTGCTGGTGATGCGCGTGTATTTCGAAAAGCCGCGCACCACCACCGGCTGGAAGGGCTATATCAACGATCCGTTCATGGACGATTCCTTCCGCGTCGACGTCGGCATGGAACGCGCCCGCCAGTTCCTGCTGGATGTGTGCGAGCTGGGCCTGCCGACCGCCACCGAGGCGCTGGACCCGATCTCGCCGCAATACCTGGGCGATCTGATCGCCTGGACGGCGATCGGCGCGCGCACCACCGAATCCCAGACCCACCGCGAGATGTCGTCCGGCCTGTCGACCCCGGTCGGCTTCAAGAACGGCACCGACGGCGACATCGAGATCGCGATCAACGCCGTGCTGTCCTCGTCCAGCCCGCACTCCTTCCTGGGCATCAACGGCCAGGGCACGGTCTCGATCGTGCGCACCCGCGGCAACGCCTACGGCCACGTGGTGCTGCGCGGCGGCGGCGGCCGTCCGAACTACGATTCGGTGTCGGTCGCGATCGCCGAGCAGGCGCTGAAAAAGGCGAAACTGCCGGCCAACCTGGTGGTCGACTGCTCGCACGCCAACAGCTACAAGAAGCCGGAGCTGCAGCCGCTGGTGATGTCGGACGTGATCCAGCAGATCAAGCACGGCAACCGCTCGCTGGTGGGCGTGATGATCGAGTCGAACATCGTCAGCGGTAACCAGGCGATTCCGGAAGACCTGTCGCAGCTGAAGTATGGCTGCTCGGTCACCGACGGCTGCATCGGCTGGGAAGATACCGAGGCGATGCTGCGTAGTGCGCACAAGGAGTTGTTGCAGCGCCCGTAATCGGCGTCCGCGTGGGCACGGGAGTGCCCACCCTACGGTAAAATGGTGGATTCCCCTTTACCACCATTGCTTTCCCATGATTGTCCTCGGCGTCGAATCCTCCTGCGATGAAACCGGCCTTGCTCTGTACGATACGGAGCGCGGCCTGCTGTCCCATGCCCTGCACTCGCAGGTCGCAATGCACGAGGAGTACGGCGGCGTGGTGCCGGAACTGGCGTCGCGCGACCACATCCGCCGCGCTCTGCCGCTGCTGGAACAGGTGCTGGCCAAGGCCGAGCTGCCGAAGGAGCGCATCGACGCCATCGCCTACACCCAGGGTCCGGGCCTGGCCGGCGCGCTGCTGGTCGGCTCGTCGGTGGCCTGCAGCCTGGCGCTGGCGCTGGACAAGCCCGTGCTGGGCGTGCACCACCTCGAGGGCCATCTGCTGTCGCCGCTGCTGGCCAGCGAGCGCCCGGAATTCCCCTTCATCGCCCTGCTGGTCTCGGGCGGCCATACCCAGCTGATGCGGGTCGACGGCGTCGGCCGCTACACCCTGCTGGGCGAAACCCTCGACGACGCCGCCGGCGAAGCCTTCGACAAGTCGGCCAAGCTGCTGGGTCTGGGTTATCCGGGCGGGCCGGCCATTTCCCGCCTGGCCGAGTTCGGCGATCCGGAAGCGTATAAACTGCCGCGCCCGATGCTGCACTCGAAGGATTTCAACTTCAGCTTCTCCGGCCTCAAGACCGCCGTGCTGACGGTGGTGAAGAACAGCGGCAGTGAGATCGCCAACATCTGCGAGCAGGACAAGGCCAACATCGCGCGCGGCTTCGTCGATGCCATCGTCGACGTGCTGACCGCCAAGTGCGTCTCCGCGCTCAAGCACACCGGCCTGAAGCGCCTGGTGATCGCCGGCGGCGTCGGCGCCAATCGCCAGCTGCGCGAATCCCTGAACGCGGCGGCAGCAAAGAAGAAGTTCAAGGTCTACTACCCGGAACTCGAATTCTGCACCGACAATGGGGCCATGATCGCCTTTGCCGGCGCGCTGCGGCTGGAGCGTAATCCGGCGGCCGCGACCCACGATTACTCGTTCAATGTGCGCCCGCGCTGGCCGCTGGACGAGATCGAAGCTGCCTGAATTGTGAACTTGTCTGCCTGATATCGATCCTACCGTGTGAGCTTTCAGCCCGAATAAATGGCAATATCGGGCAGTCGAGTTCCACGGAGGTTCTAGATGCGCGTAGTCAGCTGGAATATTCACTGGGGCTGTGGGAAGGACGGGCGCATCCGGATCCACGCCATCATCGATGTGTTGCGCAAGCTGAATCCGGATGTGATCTGCCTGCAGGAAGTAGCGGCCAATCACCCGGAACTCGAAGGCAGCGCGACCGCCAGCCAGTTCAAGCAGCTCGGCGGCGCGCTCGGCGGCTACCACCTGATCGAACACGCGCCGAGCGAAATCTACCGTAACAATCTGCCTCGCCAGTTCGGCAACATCCTGCTGTCCAAATACCGCATCACCCAGGCCCAGCGCCACATGCTGCCGTGGCCGGCCGCCCCGGAACACCCGTCCGGCATGCCGCGCGGGATGATCGAAACCGTGCTCGACGCGCCCGGCGGCAAGCTGCGCGTGCTGACCACCCACCTCGAGTATTATTCGCCGCCGCAGCGCCGCGCCCAGGTGGCGCGCATCCGCGAGCTGCATGCGGAAGCCTGCGCCCGCGCCGCCATCTACCAGCCGGAAACCGCGCTCGATCCGCCCTTCCAGCTGGGCTTCCGGCCTTGCACCGCGATCTATTGCGGCGACTTCAATTTCACGCCGGATTCGGAGGACTACCGCGCCTTGACGGCGCCGCCCGCGGACGGCGCATTGGCGCTGGTGGATGCGTGGAAGCTGCGCCACGGCGACATGCCGCGTGCGCCGACCGCCGGCCTGCACGGCTATCCCTGGCCCGTGCGCGCCGACTGCTACGACTATTTCTTCGTGACCGAAGACCTGGTGCGGCGCGTCGCGGAGGTCAACGTGCAATCCGAGACTTCGGCCTCGGATCACCAACCCATCGTTTTAGACCTGAGCGCCTGACAAAACCTCATGGCCGCGTTGCATCGTCTCGCCGTACTAGCGTACTGTCTTCGACGATGCGCCTTGCCCTGAGGTCTTGTCAGGCGCTCTTAGTCAGACGGTCTCTTCCTGCTGCGACAACTGACGCAAGGCCTGCTCGAACACCTCGGGCGGCTGGCCGCCGGAGATCAGGTGGCGTTCGTTGATAACGATCGCCGGGACCGAGCGGATGCCGGCGCGCTGCCAGTAGTATTCGCGCTGGCGGACCTCGTCGGCATAGGCATCCGTGTCGAGCACGGTGCGCGCCTGTTCCTGGTCGAGTCCGGCCTCGCCGGCGACGCGCACCAGCAGCTCGTGCGCGCTCGGGTCTTCGCCCTTGGTGAAATAGGCCTCGAGCAGCTTCTCCTTCAGCGCGCGCTGGCGTCCCGGGCCCTGGCTTTCGGCCCAGTGCAGCAGGCGGTGGGCGTCGAAGGTGTTGTAGATGCGGCCGCGCTTGCTCATGTCGAAGGTGAAGCCGACCTCGGCGCCGCGCTGGCGGATCATCTCGCGCGACTGTTCCTGCTGGGCCGGCGTGGAGCCGTATTTTTCGGTGATGTGTTCGAAGATGTCCTGGCCTTCCGGACCCATGCCCGGATTCAGCTCGAACGGTTGGAAATGGATGTCCGCCTCGATTTCGCCGGCGACGCGTTCGAGCGCCTTCTCCAGCGATTTCAGGCCGATCGCGCACCAGGGGCACGATACATCCGACAC
The DNA here is from genome assembly GCF_059418525.1 of Telluria sp. GW821-FHT07G12. Taxonomy (NCBI): domain Bacteria; kingdom Pseudomonadati; phylum Pseudomonadota; class Betaproteobacteria; order Burkholderiales; family Oxalobacteraceae; genus Telluria; species Telluria sp. GW821-FHT07G12. Next base: position 1,189,410 of record NZ_JBWKQA010000001.1, read on the forward strand.
GAAATCAATTCTCATCTGCTTGCTCACGACTCACCACCTTCCTGGATAGGTGCCGCATGGGATGCGGCGTTTGGCATATGGTGACACATCGAGCAAAAGCCGGCAGCGCGTGCACGAAAAATCGGGGTCAGAGCACTTTTTCAGCATGCGAAAAAGTGCTCTGACCCCGAATTAGCCGAGATCGAACGGTGGCTTATTTTTTCTTGACTGGCTGCTTGGCGCCGGCCGCTTTGCTGCCGATGCGGGATTCTTTGCCGGCCAGCAGGTTGGCGATGTTCTTGCCATGGCGGATCAGCAGCAGGGCGCTCATGATGATGACGGCGAACAGGATCTCGTTCGCACCGAACAGCAGGCCGTAGTAGAAGGGCGCGAAGATCGCGGCCACCAGTGCGGCCAGCGAGGAATAACGGAAGGCGTAGGCCACCACCAGCCAGGTCACCAGGGTCGCCAGGCCCAGCCAGACGTTGATGCCCAGCAGCACGCCGAGCGCGGTCGCGACGCCCTTGCCGCCGACGAAGCGGAAGAACACCGGCCACAGGTGACCGATAAAGACAGCGATCGCAATCAATGCGATGCCGCCATCCTCGATGCCGAAGCGGTCGCCGTAATGCACCGCCAGGAAGACCGGCAGCCAGCCCTTGGCGCAGTCGCCGGCCAGGGTGGCGATGGCCGCTTTCTTGCTGCCGCTGCGCAGGACATTGGTCGCGCCCGGGTTCTTGGAGCCGTAGGTGCGCGGGTCGGACAGGCCGAAGGCGCGGCTCATCACGACCGCGAAGGAAATCGAGCCGATCAGGTAGGCGGCGATGGTGAAAATAATGGTGTAGGTCGTCGAACTGTCCATGCTGTCTCTTTCTATTTATTTCGTGCCGGCAGAACCGGCGCGCGTGGAATATACACCATCGGCCGAACCCGGCGCTAACTAATCGGCCAGCGCACAATGCACCGGCTTTGCCTTCAGCACCTCCACCAGCACCCTGGGATCGATGCCGATCAGGAAGCCGCGCCGGCCGCCGTTGATATAAATCTTCGGTAAAGCCAGAATGCTTTCCTCGACGTACACCGGCATCGCCTTGCGCACCCCGAAGGGCGAGGTGCCGCCCACCAGGTAGCCGGAATGGCGCTGCGCCACCTCCGGCTTGCAGGGCTCGACCGACTTGCAGGGGATGGCGCGCGCCAGGTTCTTGGTCGATACCTTGCGGTCGCCATGCATCAGCACGATCATCGGCCGCGCCGCCTCGTCCTGCATCACCAGCGTCTTGACGACATCGTGCTCGGGCACGCCCAGTTCGCGCGAGGACACTGAGGTGCCGCCATGCTCTTCGTACTCGTAGGGATGCTCGGAAAACGCCACGCCCTGCTTGCGCAGGAATTGCGTCGCGGGTGTCTCGGAAATGTGCTCTTTCTTGGCCATGCGTGTTACGCTAAAAGCAAACGGAGGAGTTGCTTATTATGCAGCAAGAAATTCGCTTTGCCACCTTCAACGTCTGCAACCTTGCACCGCCCGGCGCCCGGCTCTACGAGAATCTGGAACCCAGCACGCCCGAAGAGTACGAAGCGAAGATCGCCTGGACCGCGCACCAGATCGACATGCTGGGCGCCGACGTGATCGGTTTCCAGGAAGTGTTCTCGCAAGCGTCGCTGGCCGAGGCCCTGTCGCGCACCCGCCGCTACCGCGAAGCGGTCCACGTCGGCTTCGACCCGGATCCCGGCGCCGACAAACTGACGCCCAGCGTCGCCCTGGTCTCGCGCCTGCCGCTGGCCGATGCCGCCGAGTCCTTCCCCTATTTCCCGCCCGGCATTGCGATGCCGCCCGGGAACCGCGACCCCGAGCGCTTCACCCGCGCGCCCCTGCACGCGGCCATCGAACTCCAGCCCGGCCTGGTGGTCGACGTGGTGGTGGTGCACCTGAAGTCGCGCCGTCCCGACTACCGCGCCAACGACACCGGCGACGACCCGCAGCTGTTCGCCCTCGCCTCGCTGCGCTCGCTGATCCGGCGCGGCACCGAAGCCGCGGCCCTGCGCGTGATCCTGTCGCGCCTGGGCCGCGAGCAGCGCCGTCCGCGGGTGGTGCTGGGCGACTTCAACGACGTCGCCGACGCCGTCACCACCGGCATCGTGCTCGGCCTCGGCGCCCCCAGCGGCGACCGCCTGTACGACGCTTGCCAGCTGCAGCGCCGCCAGGACCGCCTGCGCCACGTCGGCTTTTCCAATCTGCACGAAGGCCAGTACACGACCATCGACCACATCCTGGTGTCCGGCGAATTCAACGGCGAGCTGCCGGGCGCGCTGGGCGAGATCGTCGACGTGGTCTACCTGAACGACCACCTCGACCTCGGCCTGCCGGAAGCTTCCGACCACGGCCAGGTGCTGGCGCGGCTGCGACTGTTCGAGCGCGCCGCCGACGGCACGCCCTACGGCGACGCCTGAGCTGTCCGCCCGGTCGTCCGCACCGTCCGGATAGCGCTCACGCTCGTCCCGGCTTTTTGACGTTTCAGCGGCAGGAATGCACGGCTCGTCGCATTCCGATAGCTGTTCGTCATGCCCTTCCTTATTCTGCCGTAATCCCTCCGAATAAGAAGAGTCACGCCATGAAAATCGAATCCCTCCCGCCTGCCTCCGTCGAGCCCTCCCCTGCCGTGGCAACCCGGTCCCGCCGCTGGCGCAAGCCCGTCATCGGCCTGGCCATCCTCGCGCTGGCGGGCGCGGGCGGGTATGCATACACGCACGCGGGCAGCGCCAAGCCTGCTGCTGCGCCGGCAGCCGAGAAGAAGGACACCGTGCACGAACTGTCGGCGCGCGACATCGCCAAGGTCGAGGCGCGGCCGCTGGCGGTGACCTTGCCGCTGTCCGGTTCCCTGACCCCGCTGGCCCAGGCCACGGTGCGCTCCAAGGTCTCCGGCGTGGTCCGCCACACCACGGTGCAGGAAGGAATGCAGGTCGCGGCCGGCCAGGTGATCGCGCAGCTGGACGATAGCGAGGCGCGTGCCCGCGTGGCCCAGCAGCAGGCGCTGCTGGCCGACGCCAGCGCGCGCCTGGCCCTGGCGAAGAAGAACCAGGCCAACAGCGCGGCCCTGCTCAAGCAGAACTACATCGCCCAGAACGCCTACGACACCACCTCGAACAGCGTCGACCTGGCCCAGGCCGCGGTCGACTCGGCGCGCGCCCAGCTCGAGCTGGCGCGCATCGCCATGAACGACACCACCATCCGCGCCCCCATCGCCGGCGTGGTCAGCAAGCGCCATGCGCAGGCCGGCGAAAAGCTGTCGCCGGACAGCCCGGTCTTCTCCATCGTCGACCTGAAGCAGCTGACGCTGGACGCCCAGGTGCCGGCCTCCGACATCCCGCGCGTGAAAGTCGGCCAGGAGGTGCAGTTCAAGGTCGACGGTTTCGGCAGCCGCAACTTCGCCGGCAAGGTCCTGCGCATCAACCCGGCAGCGGAAGCCGGCTCGCGCGCGATGCTGGTCTATATCGGCGTCGACAATCCGGACGGCGCGCTGCGCGCCGGCATGTTCGCGAAAGGCATGGTGACGACCGAGAAGACGGCCGCCCATCCGCTGCTGCCGCTGCTGGGCGTGCGCCAGGATCACGGACGCGACGTGGTGTACCGCGTCGACGGCGGCAAGGTCGTGGCCCAGCCGGTGAAACTCGGCCTGCGCAACGAGGACGACGGCCTGGTCGAGGCCGTGGACGGTATCGAGGCGGGCAGCACGGTCCTGTCGGTCAAGCTGGACGGCCTGAAGCCCGGCGACAAGGTCAAGCTGCCCAACTAAAAGGACAAGAACATGTGGATGACCCGTATCAGTATCAAGCACCCGGTGTTCGCGACCATGGTCATGGTCGGCCTGATGGTGCTGGGCCTGTTCTCCTACCGCAGCCTGGGTGTGGAGAGCATGCCGAACATCGAGATCCCGGCCGTGTGGATCGAGACCCAGTATCCGGGCGCCTCGCCCGAGCAGGTCGAGATCGACGTCACCCGCCCGATCGAGGAAGCGGCCAACACCGTCGGCGGCATCAAGACCATCCGCAGCAGCTCCTGGGAGGGCCGCTCCGGCGTCAGCGTCGAATTCCAGCTGACCGTGAACATGGACCGCGCCGTGCAGGAGCTGCGCGACCGCATCAGCACCGTGCGCGGCGGTTTCCCGCGTGAAGTCCGGGAACCGACGGTGTACCGCCAGGAAGGCGAGAACTCGCAGCCGGTGCTGCAGGTGGCGCTGCTGTCGAAGGAGCGCAGCCTGCGCGACCTGTCGATGCTGGCCGACCAGGTGATCGTCAAGCGCATCCAGGCCGTGGCCGGTGTCGGCCAGGTGCGCATCAACGGCAAGCAGAACCGCCAGGTGCTGGTCGACATCCGTCCCGACCAGCTGCGCAGCATGAACGTCGGCATCGACGAAGTCATGACCGCGATCACCGCCAACAACGCCAACCTGCCTGCCGGCCGCATCAGCCACGGCGAGCGCGAGAACCTGGTGCGCATCGAAGGCAAGATGAAGGAAGCCGCCGACTTCAAGCGCATCATCGTGGCCAAGCGCGCCAACGGCCCGGTCTACCTGGACCAGGTTGCCCAGATCAGCGACGGCGCCGCCGAAGAGGAATCGATCTCGCGCGTGGACGGCCAGCGCGCCCTGTCGCTGGAAATCGCCAAGGTCCAGGACGCGAACACGGTGGAGGTCGGCGTCAACGTCAAGAAGGCAATCGAGACGATGAAGGCCACCCTGCCCGCGGACGTGGAGTTCCGCGTGCTGGACGACGTGTCGGGGCGCGTCCAGCACCAGGTCGACAACGTCAAGGAGACCATCATCGAAGGCGCGGTGCTGACCATGGCGATCGTGTTCCTGTTCCTGCATTCCTGGCGCAGCACCGTCATCACCGGCCTGACGCTGCCGATCTCGGTGCTGGCCAGCTTCATCGCAATGAAGTACTTCGGCTTCACGCTGAACTTCCTGACCCTGATGGCGCTGTCGCTGTCGATCGGCCTGCTGATCGACGATGCCATCGTGGTGCGCGAGAACATCGTGCGCCACCTCGGCATGGGCAAGAGCCATGCGCGCGCCGCCGAAGACGGCACCAACGAGATCGGCCTGGCGGTGATGGCCACGACCTTCGCGATCGTCGCCGTGTTCGTGCCGATCGCCTTCATGAAGGGCATCATCGGCCGCTTCTTCCTGCAGTTCGGGATCACGGTGGCGGTGGCGGTGCTGGTCTCGCTGTTCGTCAGCTTCACGCTGGATCCGATGCTGTCCTCGGTATGGCCGGATCCGGTCAAGGACCGCTTCAAATATGTGCCCTGGCTGGGCCGCCTGATGGCGCGCATCGACCGCGGCATCGACCGCGTGCACGGCTGGTATGCGAAGGTGCTGGGCTTCTCGCTGGCCTGGCGCAAGTCGACCCTGGCCTTTGCCTTCGCGGTATTCGCCGGCAGCCTGATGCTGGTGCCGCTGATCGGCGGCGAGTTCGTGCCCCAGGTCGACAACGGCTACATCCAGCTGAACTTCAAGGTGCCGGTCGGCTCCAGCCTCGACTACAACGACGCCAAGGTGCATCAGATCGAAAAGGCCTTGGGCGAGTTCAAGGAAATCGAGAACATGCAGACCATCGTGGGCGCCTGGGACGGCCGCCACACTTCGATGATCAACCTGAAGCTGACGGACGTACGCAAGACCCATCGCCGCTCGCAGCAGGAGATGGAACAGGTGATCCGCGACCGCCTGGCGAGCATTGCCGGCGTCGAGATGAGCGTCGGTAACCGCCCGATCTTCATCGCCATCCTCGGCAGCAACGAGGCCAATCTCGACAAGGTGGCGCACCTGTTGATGGACAAGATGAAGAAGATCAAGGGCGTGGCCGACATCCAGTACAGCCAGGAGGGCGCGAACCCGGCCACCGTCGTGAAGATCAACCGCGAGCTGGCCACCGACCTGGGCTTGAGCGTCCAGCAGATCGGCACCGCCCTGCGTCCCTTCGTCGGCGGCGACCAGACCAACCGCTGGCTGGCGCCGGACGGCCAGAACTACGAAGTCAACGTGCAGCTGCCGAAGTCCGGACGCCAGAAGGTGGCCGACCTGGCCGACCTGTCGGTCGCCTCGAACAAGCTGGATGCGGCCGGCAATCCGATCATGGTGCCGCTGCGCCAGGTGGTCGAGTTCGTGCCCTCGACCAGCCCGCAGGTGCTCAAGCGCCAGGCGCTGGAACGCCGCGTGGCGGTCAATGCCGGCCTCGAAAACCGTCCTCTGGGCGACGTGATGAAGGAAGTGAACGCGGCGATGAAATCGATCGAGCTGCCGGAAGGCGTGCGCTTCGACGTCGGCGGCCAGTCGCAGCAGATGGACGAGACCATGGGCGGCTTCGCCATCGCGCTCGGCATCGCGATCATCTTCATCTACCTGGTGCTGGCCTCGCAGTTCGGCAGCTTCCTGCAGCCGATCGCGATCATGACGGCGCTGCCGCTGTCCCTGATCGGCGTGCTGCTGGCCCTGCTCGTCACGAAGAGCACGCTGAACATCTTCTCGGTGATCGGCGTGGTGATGCTGATGGGCCTGGTGACCAAGAACGCGATCCTGCTGGTGGACTTTGCCAACCAGGGCCAGAGAGAGGGGAAATCACAGTTCGCGGCCTTGATGGAAGCCGGCCAGGTACGCCTGCGTCCGATCCTGATGACGACGCTGGCGATGATCTTCGGCATGCTGCCGATGGCACTGGGGCTGGGCGAAGGCGCCGAGAACCAGGCGCCGATGGGGCGCGCGGTGATCGGCGGCGTGATCACTTCGACCCTGCTTACCCTGGTGGTGGTGCCGGTGGCTTATACCTACCTGGATAGTCTGGGCAAGCGGGCCAAGCGGTGGTTCCAGAAGGGGCATGAGGCCGAGCACGAAGTGGCATCCGGCGCGGCCGGCGAGCCAAGCGTGTAAATCGACCGCGGATCTGCCACATCATTCCGGGCATTGCCCGGAATGATGTGCTTAGGCCAACTAAGCCGAATCCCGCTCCGGCTCGACTTCCGCCGCATCCTCCTCAGGAGAAGCATCGCCTTCCTCCCCCTTGTGCTGCTTGGCCTCCAGCTTGCGCTTGGCCTTTTCCTCAGCCTTCTTCTTTTTCTCCAACTCACGTTGCCGTTTTTCGTACTGGAAATTCGTCTTGGCCATGGTGTCCTCGTGCGTGTGGGAAGAGTGCTACTAGACCATTATGACTCACCAGACCCGCCAGGTCTTGAGAATTAACCACGCGGGTGGTGCTGGGCGTGCAGGTGCTTCAAGCGCTCGCGCGCTACATGGGTGTAGATCTGGGTGGTCGAAATGTCGGAATGGCCCAGGAGCAGTTGCACCACGCGCAGATCGGCGCCGTGGTTCAGCAGGTGGGTGGCGAAGGCGTGGCGCAGTGTGTGCGGCGACAGCGGCGCCGTGATGCCTGCCCGCGCCGCATGCTTCTTGATCACGATCCAGAACATCTGGCGCGTCATCGGACCGCCGCGCCCGGTCACGAACAGGGCATCGTCGAGCTGGCCGTTCAAGATCACCCCGCGCGCTTCCTTCATGTAGCGCTCCAGCCAGAGCCTTGCCTGCTCGCCGAAGGGCACCAGGCGGGTCTTGCTGCCCTTGCCCGTGATGCGCAGGATGCCGTCGTTCAGGCTCAGCTCGACCACCTTCAGGCTCACCAGTTCCGACACCCGCAAGCCGCTCGCATACATCAGCTCCAGCATGGTGCGCTCGCGCAGGCCCAGCGGCGTCGAGACGTCCGGCGCGGCGAGCAAGGCCTCGACCTGTGCTTCGCTCAGCGTGTGCACGAAGCGGGTCGGCTGCCTGGCCGAGGCCATGTTCAGGCAGGGGTCATGGTCGATGCGGCGCTCGCGCAGCGCCATCTGGTAGAAGCGCTTCAGCACCGACAGGCGGCGGTTGGCCGAGGCGGGTTTGGTGTCCTCGTGGCGTTCGGCAAAATAGGCGGCGACGTCCTGCGCCTGCACCGCGTGCAGGCTGGCGCGGTCCGGACGCTTCTTCTCCAGCCAGCCGGCAAACAGGCGCAGGTCGCGGCGGTAGGCGTCGAGCGAATTCTTTGCCAGCCCGTGCTCGAGCCAGAGGGCGTCGCAGAAGCCGTCGATCAGGGAAAGATTGACTGCTGCTGCCATGGCACGTCAGTAGGGAGTGCGCCTTCGTGGCGCAGCAGCCAGCGCTTGACCGTGAGCGTGAAGCCGTGTTCGTCGTCGCTGCTGGCAAAGCCGCCCAGGCCGCCGGCCGCGGTGACGCGGTGGCAGGGAATCACCAGCGGGAACCAGTTGGCGCCGCAGGCCTGGCCGACCGCGCGCGGATGCGATTCGAGCAGCTTGGCGACCTGGCCGTAGGTACGCACGCTGCCGCGCGGGATTGCGCAAATGGCGTCCCAGACGCGGCGCTGGAATTCGCTGCCGGCCTCGGCCAGCGGCAGGTCGAAACGGAAATCGGCATCGTCGAAATAGCGCACGACCTGCCCGGCCGCCTGTTCGGCGACCGCATCCTGCGGCGACTTTTCCTGGTAATGCGGCGGCAGGTAGACCAGCTCGCGGACTTTTCGATCTTCGATGCGGATACCCATCGCCCCGAAAGGCGCGGCGACGATGGCGCTAAAGAGTTCGCTGCCCTGTTGTGTGTTCATTGATCCAGTGTAGCAAAAAAAAACGCACCCTCGTGAGGTGCGTTTTCAGTGTGGGTCACGTTTGCGGCCACTCGGTCAGTGCCGGCGGCATCTATAAAACGTGTGTCTCCTCAACGTTTCTCCGGCATTCCAATACTGGATTACCGATTTTTTGGTGCTTCTCCCCAAATTCGTATCCGGGCTTCTTTAACGCACCGTTGTGGTGCTAAAGCTGCGCCATCATAACGCATTCGAATAAGAAAAGCGTAGTTTTTTATATACATTCACGAAATATATGTCAGCTATATACCAACCTCGGAAGCCATAAAGAAATCTCCGGTACGTAGGTAATCAGCACCAGGAAACCGAGCATCGTCAGCAGCCAGGGCATCACGGCCACCGTCAATTCGGAGATCCCCATTTTGGTGATACCCGAGGCCACGTACAGGTTCAGGCCCACCGGCGGATGGCACATGCCGACTTCCATGTTCACCACGATGATGATGCCGAAGTGGACCGGATCGATGCCCAGCTGGACCGCGACCGGGAACAGGATGGGCGCCATGATCAGCACGATCGACGAGGGCTCCATCACGTTGCCGGCCAGGAGCAGCAGCAGGTTCACGACGATCAGGAAGCCGATCGGGCCCAGGCCCTGGCCGGTGAGCCAGCTGGCCATCGCCTGCGGCACGTTCTCGCTGGTCATCAGGAAGGAGAACAGCACGGCGTTGGTGATGATGTACAGGAGCATCGCCGACATCGCCGCCGAATCCAGCAGCACCTTGCCGACCTGCTTCAGCTTCAGGTCCTTGTAGACGTACACCGCGATGACGAAGGCGTACACCGCGGCGATGCCGGCCGCCTCGGTCGGGGTGAACACGCCGGTGTAGATGCCGCCCATGACGATCACGATCAGGAACAAGCCCCAGGCGCTGCGGCGGAAGGCGGTCCAGCGCTCGCCCCAGGTGGCGCGCGGCATGCGCGGATAGTTGTGCTTCTTCGCCAGCACCCAGGTCGTCAGGCCCAGCAGGAAGGCCAGCAGCAGGCCCGGGATCACGCCGGCCATGAACAGCTGGCCGACCGAGGTGTTGGTGGTGACCGAGTACATCACCATCACGATCGAAGGCGGGATCAGGATGCCGAGCGCGCCCGAGGTCGTGATCACGCCGGCGCCGAAGCGCTTCGGATAGCCCTGCTTGACCATGGCCGGCAGGATGATGGAACCGATCGCCACCACCGTCGCCGGGCTCGAACCCGACACCGCCGCGAACAGCGCGCAGGCGAACACGCCGGCCAGCGCCAGGCCGCCGTGCCAGTGCCCGACCATCGAGCTGGCGAAGTTGATCATGCGCCGCGCGACCCCGCCATGGGTGAGGAAGTTACCGGCCAAAATGAAGAAGGGGATCGCCATGATCTCGAACTTCTCGATGCCGGTGAAGAGCTTGAGCGCCACCGATTCGATCGGCACCGAAGTCATGGTGAACAGGAAGGTCAGCACCGTCAGGCCGAGCGAGATCGAGATCGGCATCCCGGTCAGCATCAGCAGGAGCAGCAGGACGAAGATGATGGCGGCGTTCATGGGGCTTTCCTTGCTTCTTCGATTTCGTCGTCCAGGCCTTCGACGTAGGCATGGTCGTGCTTGGGCAGTTCGCCGGTGCGGACAAAGGTCCAGGCCACCTGCAGGAAGCGGAAGCACATCAGGTAGGAACCGAGCGGCACCGCCAGGTAGACGATCCACATCGGCAGTTCGAGGTCGGCCGAGGTCTGGTCGGTGCCCGCCATGTGCAGCACGAAGTTGGCGCCCAGGGTGCCGACGATGCCGGTGAAAAGCGCGCCGGCCAGCAGGCCGAACACGATGAATTTGTTGCGCCAGCGGTCCGACAGACGGTTGATCAGCACATCGACGCCGACGTGGATACCGGTCCGCACGCCATACGCGGCGCCGAACTTGGCCATCCACACGAACATGTAGATGCAGAGTTCCTGGGCCCAGCTGGTGTTCTGGGCGATGAGCCAGTCCTGCAGCCCCGGAATGGGCAAGCCGGACAGGTAGCGGTGCAGCACCGCGATGAAGATGACGGCGGTCGCCGCGGCCATCAGGCTGGCGATGATCCACTCTTCGAGTCGGTCGAGGATTTTCATGATTTGGGCGTGAGACGTCCTTCCCGCCTGCGCGGGAAGGACCTTGAAATGCGAACGATGGGGCTTACTGGACCGAAGCGGTCGCCTTGTTGATCTGGTTGATCAGATCCTGACCGACCCGCTCCGCCATCTGCTTCTGCACCGGCAGCAGGGCTTTGCGCCATGCCGCCTGCTCTTGCGGGTTCAGATTGTAGATGGTGGTCTTGCCGGCCTTGCGGATGGCTTCCAGAGCCATGTCGTTGTCCTGCTGGGCGATCGCCTTTTCGTATTTGGTGGCATCAAGCATCGCCTGCTGCAGCTGGCCGCGCACGTCGGCCGGCAGGCCGTCCCAGAACTTCTTGTTGACGATGACCGCATAGCCCAGGTAGCCGTGGTTCGAGACCGTCACGTGCTTCTGCACCTCATGCATCTTCTGGGTGTACATGTTCGACGGCGGGTTCTCGGTGCCGTCCACCACGCCGGTCTGCAGCGCCTGGTAGACTTCCGAGAAGGCCAGCGCCTGCGGGTTGGCGCCCAGTGCGCGCATCTGCGCGTCCAGCACCTTCGAGCTCTGGATACGCATCTTCAGGCCGCGGAAATCGGCCGGCATGTGCAGCGGCTTGTTGGCCGACATGACCTTGAAGCCGTTGTCCCAGTAGGCCAGGCCGGTGATGCCCTTCGGCTCCAGCTTCTGCATCAGGCTCTTGCCGATCGGGCCTTCGGTCACGGTGTACAGCGCGGCCTTGCTCGGGAAGATGTAAGGCATGTCGAACACCTCGAACTCCTTCACGCCCAGCGGTCCGAACTTGGCCAGCGAGGGCGCCAGCATCTGCACCGCGCCCAGCTGCAGGGCTTCGAGTTCTTCCTTGTCCTTGTACAGCTGGCTGTTGGGGTAGACTTCGACCTTGACGCGGCCCTTGGTCATCTTTTCGGCCAGGTCCTTGAAGCGCTCGGCGGCGCGGCCCTTTGGCGTGTCGGTCGCCACCACGTGGCTGAACTTGATGACGATGGGAGCCTGCGCGGATGCGTTCAGGGCGAAGCTGGCGCCGGCAAACAGGGCGAGTGCGGCGACCACGGATTTGATCTTCATTGATGTCTCCTCTTTTATAAAAATAAGTATAGTTTTTGTATTTACCTGGAGTCTGCTGAGCTTTCCTGTCGATCGCTATTGTGGAAAACCACAATAGGCGGCTCAACAGTAAAAGTATCACGTTATGGCATGAAAAACCCATTCTCGATCCCGCGTCCCGTCCCGGACGGCCCCTGGCGCTGGCTGGTGCCGGTGCTGCTGGTGCTGCTGTTCCTGCTCGTCCTGCTGTGGCTGCCCTGGCAGGCGCGCCAGATGGAGAGCAACGAGCGCCACGAACAGCTGATCGCCGACACCCTCTGGGTCGAGCAGACGCTGCGCTTCGAACTGGCGCGCAGCGAGGAAGCGCTGGCGACCCTGGGCGCCGATCTCGCCGCCGACGCCCCTCCCTCGCAGGCGGCGCTGCAGGCGCGCCTGGCGCAGATGTTCAAGAATGGCCATGAACTGCGCCGCATCGCCTGGCTGGACGCCAATGGCAAGCTGCTGGCCCTGCGCGGCAGCGAGCTGCCGGAAGGCGGCCTGACCCAGTCATCGCGCGATGCCGGGGAGATGTCGCGCGGCACCCGCAGCGGCCGCTACAGCGATGCCTACGGCGCCGGCCACGCGCACGGCGGCCTGGTCGACTACCACCTGCCGCTCTACCACCACGGACAATTCAGCGGCAGCCTGGTCGCCACCTACAACCTGCAGACCCTGCTCGACGAGAACGTGCCCTGGTGGTTCGCCCAGGACAACGCCCTGGCCCTGCTCGACCGCGACGACCGTGTGGTGGCGCGCCGCGCCGCCGGCGGCCCCGGGCGCGGCGTCTATACCCACAAGCGCGCGCTCGACCTGCCCGGCGCCCAGATTGCGCTGTCCACCGACAGCGTCAAAGGCGCGCCCAAGCTGCTGCCCAACCTGCTGGTCGGCTCGGTGATCGTGCTGGCGCTGGGCCTGGTGGTTTCGCTGGCCGCGCTGTGGCGCCACATCGCGCGCACCATCGCCGCCGAGAACGCGCTGCGCCAGCAGATGGCCTTCCGCACCGCGATGGAAAACTCGCTGCTGACCGGCCTGCGCGCGCGCGACCTCGAAGGCCGCGTCACCTACGTGAATCCGGCCTTCTGCCGCATCGTCGGGCTGCCGGCCGGCGAGCTGCTCGGCAAGACGCCGCCCATGGCTTACTGGGCGCCGGAAGCGATGGCCGATTACGAATACCGCTTCCGCAAGGTGCTCGAAGGCGAGGCCGTGCCGCAGTTCGAGACCGTGTTCCAGCGCCCCGACGGCACCCGCGTGCCGGTGCTGGTGTTCGAAGCCAAGCTGGTCGACAGCAGCGGGCGCCACACCGGCTGGATGAGCTCCATCCTCGACATCACCGACCGCAAGCGCGCCGAGGAACTGGCCCGCCAGCAGCAGGAAAAGCTGGAGACCAGCGCGCGCCTGGCGACCATGGGCGAGATCTCGTCGATGCTGGCGCATGAACTGAACCAGCCGCTGGCGGCGATCTCCAGCTACACCGCCGGCGCCTTGAACGTGCTCGAACGCGGTGGCACGGGCGATGGCGCGGGCATGCTGAAGCGCGCGCTGGAGCAGGCCAACACGCAGGCGCGGCGCGCCGGCCAGATCATCCGCAGCGTGCACGAATTCGTGAAGAAGCGCGAGCCGCGCCGCGAGAGCGTGATGGTGCCGCAGGTGATCGAGGGTATCCGCGCATTGGTCGACCTGCAGGCGCGCCAGAGCTACGTGACGCTGCAGGTCGGAGTGCCGCCCGATCTGCCGCCGGTACTGGCCGACCGCGTGCTGCTCGAGCAGGTGCTGCTGAACCTGACCCGCAACGCGATCGAGGCGATGCAGGACATAGCCCGCGAACGCCGCCTGCTGCGCATCGAAGCGGCGCATGACGAGGAACTCGGGCAGGTCTCGGTATCGGTGATCGACAATGGCCACGGCATTCCGCCGGAAGTGGCGGAGCGTTTGTTCTCGCCCTTCTTCTCGACCAAGGCCGAGGGCATGGGCATGGGCCTGTCGATCTGCCGCACGGCCATCGAATTCCACGGCGGGACGCTCACCCACGCCGACAATCCGGGCGGCGGCACGGTGTTCACGTTCACGCTGCAGCAGGCAGAAGCTAAAATAACGAGCTGAAAATATAGAAAGAATACGGGAGACCTTCATGCTGCATATCGTCGACGACGAAGACGTGATCCGCGACGCCCTCGAATGGCTGGCCCAGTCGCGCGGACTCACCGCGCGCGGCTATGCCGGCGGTCAGGCCTTCCTCGATGCCCTCACCGCGCAGCACGATACGGGGGGAGAGTGCGTGCTGCTGGACGTGCGCATGCCCGGCATGAACGGCATCGCCGTGTTCGACCAGCTGGTGGCGCGCGGCCTGCTGGCGCGCCTGCCGGTGATCTTCCTGACCGGCCACGGCGACGTGCCGATGGCGGTCGACTCGCTCAAGCGCGGCGCCTTCGACTTCTTCGAAAAACCCTTCAACGACAACCAGCTGATGGACCGCGTGGAGGAAGCCCTGGCCCGCTCGCGCCAGGCCGCGGCGTCCAGCGCGGTGCATGAACGCCTGGCCACCCTGTCGGCGCGCGAACGCGAGGTGCTGGACCTGATCCTGGCCGGGAACATGAACAAGGTGGTGGCCGACAAGCTGGGGATCAGCATGCGCACGGTCGAGGTGCACCGCGCCCACATCTTCGACAAGATGCAGGTCAAGACCGCGGTCGAGCTGGCGGGCCTGCTCAAGTAGAGAATTTCCCTGGCGGACTCTTGTGAATCCGCCTCGCCATCCCTAAGTAGTTCATCTCCTCCTCTCGGCGCCATCTTTCCGCTGCCTCAAGCATGCCGGATGGGTGGCGCCGCTTTTGATTTTCGAACCCCGCGCACGGCAGGTTTTTGTGCCCTGCCTTTCCGGAGTTCGCTTGTAAAATCAAATGAACACGCCGTGGTCAAACTGACCACGCCTCTCATTACTTAGGAAACACAGATGAGCGAAAAGACGATTGCAGACAAGATGTTCCTGAGGAACGCGAAATCGATGCTGATCCTGAACGGGAACGTCCATCCGGGCATGGTGGCGCAGATGCCGCCTGACCTGATCAAGAATGACCAGGACAAGGTGGATGTGGTGTTGCTGTTCGCGATGAACCGCAAGGAACTTGAACAACTCTTCCCCACTGCGAAGGAACGCCTGGGCGACAAGGGCTCGATCTGGGTCGCCTATCTGAAGCAGACCGCGTCCAAGGCCACTGATATCAATCGCGACTCAATCAACGCCTTTGCGAAAGAAAACGGTATCACAGGCGTGGCGATGATCTCGATCGACGGCGACTGGTCGGCACTGCGCATGAAGCGCATCGAGGTCTGAGACTCAGGCGCCGTGGCGTTGCAAGGCCCAGGCCACGTGCTCGCGCACCGTGTCTGAAGGATGCTCGAGCCGGGCACGCAGCGCCGCCACAATGTGCGGTGCGCCCGGTTCAATAGCGGCGGCGTTCCCCATTCCCACCGCCAGATTGCGCAACCAGCGCTCATGCCCGATCCGGCGGATCGGGCTGCCCTCCATGCGGCGGTTGAACTCTTCCTCTTCCCACCCGAACAATTCCACCAGGCTGGCTTCGCCCAGGCCATGACGCGCGTCGAAATCCGGCAGCACGGCGCGCTGCGCAAACTTGTTCCAGGGGCAGACCAGCTGGCAATCGTCGCAGCCGTAAATGCGGTTGCCGATCAGCGGCCGCAGTTCTTCCGGGATGCTGCCTTTCAGCTCGATCGTCAGGTAGGAAATGCAGCGCCGTGCATCCAGCCGGCCCGGCCCCAGAATCGCACCCGTCGGACAGGCGGCGATGCAGGCTTCGCACTGGCCGCAATGGGCGCCAGTGGGCTCATCCACAGGCAGCGCCAGGTCGACCAGGATCTCGCCAATGAAGAAGGTGGAACCGGCTTCTCTCGACAGCAGCAGCGTATGCTTGCCGCGCCAGCCCAGGCCCGCTTTCTGCGCCAGCGGCAATTCCATCACCGGCGCCGAATCCGTGAACACCCGAAAGCCGAGCTCGTGCCCTGCCGCCTTGACCTTCTCGGCCAGGGCCTGCAGCCGATTGCGCAGTACCTTGTGGTAATCGCGTCCGCGGGCATACACCGAGACCACGGCGGCGTCCGGGTCCTGCTGGCGCAGGCGCTCCTTCGCGCGCCAGTCGGCGTCCGTATCCATCGGCAGGTAATCCATGCGCGCCACGATCGCGCGCACCGTGCCCGGCACCAGCTCCGCCGGCCGGGCGCGCTTCATGCCGTGGCTTGCCATATAATCCATCTCGCCGTGATGGCCGGCGTCGAGCCAGGCCTGCAGGCCGGCTTCGTGCCCGGAGAGGTCGACGTCCGTGATGCGGACTTCGGCAAAGCCCAGTTCCGCACCCCATGCCTTGATGGCGCGTGCGAGTTCGTGAAGATCGGCAAACATCATTCATTTTAATCCCGCAGCACCTATGCAACAACTGAACGCTTACCTCGAGGACGAATCCGCAACCCAGGCCCTGGGCGGCGCCCTCGCACGCGCCATCGTCCCCGGCCTCGTGATCTACCTGCACGGCGACCTCGGCGCCGGCAAGACCGCCCTCACCCGCGCCCTGCTGCACGCGGCCGGCCACAAGGGCGCGGTGAAAAGCCCGACCTACACCCTGTCCGAGCCCTACCGGATCACGCTGGATGGACAAAGCGTCAACCTCATCCACTACGATCTCTACCGCATGTCCAGTCCCGAGGAATTCCTCGATGCGGGCTTTCGCGAAGACTTCGACGGCAGGAACATCTGCATCGTCGAATGGCCGGAAAAAGGCGAGCCGGTGTTGCCGCCACCCGACGTCAGGGTGTTGCTGTCGGTCAGCGGCCACGGTCGTACTGTAGAATTGCAGGCGTTGTCCGACTTGGGCCTGCTATGCCTCGAACGCCTGCACTTCCCCCCGATTCCTTGATTCCCGGTTCTCCCAAGCGCCGCACGGTCCTGAAAGCCGGCGGCACGCTGCTGCTGTCCGTCGTCGGCGCCGCGCTGGCCCCCTCGTCCGCGCTCGCCGCGCAGATCCTGGCGGTGCGCGTCTGGCCGGCCGACGAGTACACCCGCATCACCCTGGAAAACGACGGCGACCTGAAAGCCACCCACCTCATGCTGGCCAATCCGCCGCGTCTGGTGGTCGACATCGACGGCCTCGCGCTCAACGACACGCTGAAAAGCCTGGTCGCCAAGGTCGAATCGAACGATCCCTATATCGAGCACGTGCGGGTCGCCCAGAACCGCCCGAACGTGGTGCGCCTGGTGTTCGACCTGAAGGAAGAGGTCAAGCCGCAGGTATTCACCCTGCCACCGGTGGCCGGCTACAAGCACCGTTTGATCTTCGACCTGTATCCGCTGCGGCCGGCCGATCCGCTGGCGGCCATGATCGCCAAGGAAAACTGGTCGGATGCGGAGAAGAATGTCCCCGCCGCCACGCCGACGCCGGCGCCCCAGCCGGGCGACGCCACGATCGGCAAGGCCGGCCCGGACGCCATCGCCAAGCTGGAAGCCGACGCTGCGCGCGCCGGCAGCAACCCGGCCCAGCCGCAGCCGACCGCGCCGCAGTCCCAGCCGGCATCGCCGGCAAAGAATTCGGCCGGCAAGGTGGCGCGCATGGTGACCATCGCACTCGACCCAGGCCATGGCGGCGAGGACCCGGGCGCGACCGGCGCCACCGGCGTGCACGAGAAGGACATCGTGCTGGAGATCGCGAAGCGCCTGAAGGGCAAGCTGGAAGATTTGCCGAACACGCGCGTGATGCTGACCCGCGACGCCGATTTCTTCGTGCCGCTCGGCCAGCGCGTGGAAAAAGCGCGCAAGGTGCAGGCCGACCTGTTCGTCTCGATCCACGCGGACGCTTTCATTCAGCCCTCCGCGCGCGGCTCCTCGGTGTTCGTGCTGTCCGAAAAAGGCGCCAGCTCGAGCGCGGCGCGCTGGCTGGCGACCGACCAGAACAAGGCCGACCTGATCGGCGGCGTGAACCTCGGCACCCAGGACAAGCAGCTGGCCAGCGTGCTGTTCGATCTGTCGACCACGGCCCAGATCAACGACAGCATGAAGCTGGGCAAAGCCGTGCTGACCGAGATCGGCGGCATCAACCGCCTGCACAAGGGTTCGGTCGAGCAGGCCGGCTTCGCGGTGCTGAAAGCCCCGGACATCCCCTCGATCCTGGTCGAAACGGCCTTCATTTCGAACCCGGAAGAGGAAGCCCGCCTGAAGGACGACGCTTACCAGAACCAGCTCGCGGACGCGATCACGAAAGGCATCAAGCGCTACTTCGCGTACAATCCGCCGCTGGCGAAGGGCCGAACCGCCTGACGCCTGTCGAGTCTTAGTCAGAGGAGGGTCTGTCGTGAGCGCATCAACTATCGAATACGGGCAATTGCCCGCTCTGCTGCTGCGTGCGCCGGACGGCGCCGAAGCGACCATCACCCTGTATGGCGCCCATCTGGTGTCGTGGAAACCAGTTTCCAGTACCGGCGCGCCGTCCCAGGAACGCATGTTCATGAGCCGCCTGTCCGCGCTCGACGGCAGCCGCGCCATCCGCGGCGGCGTGCCGGTCATCTTCCCGCAATTTGCCGAACGCGGCGAAGGCACGCGCCACGGCTTCGCGCGCACCAGCACCTGGCGCGTGCTCGACAGCGGCGAGCAGGACGGCGCCGCCTTTGCCGTGCTGGGCCTGAACCAGGACGACCTCTCGCCGCAGGCCTCGAGCGCCTGGGCCTACCCCTTTGAACTGGCGCTGCGCGTAAGCGTGCACGGCGCCGAACTCGGCATGACGCTCGAAGTGCGCAATACCGGCACCCACCCCTTCCCCTTCGCCGCGGCGCTGCACACCTACCACCTGGTCGACGACGTCGAAGCCGTGCGCATCGAAGGCGTGCAGGCCGAGACCCTGGCCGTGACCGACAAGCTGGACCAGGTGTTCTCGCATATTGCCAAGCCCATCAGCTTCGACAATGGGGCGGACAAATTGCTGCTGCAGCAGACCGGTTTTACGGATGCGGTGGTGTGGAATCCGGGGCCGGCGGACGCGGCGGCGCTGGCCGACATGGAGGATGAGGAGTATCGGAACTTCGTGTGCATCGAGCCGGCCTCGCTGGGGCCGCTGACCCTGGAGCCGGGTGGGATCTGGCGGGGCGAGTACCGGATTACGCCGGCGCTGGCCTGACGCCCTAAAACCGTCATCCCCGTGAAAACGGGGATCCATGCTGACGCGGCATATACGCGACCTGTAATTCCGGATACTCAGTATGGATTCCCGCTTTCGCGGGAACGACGAGCCAACTCAATTCGATTCCTTGATCATGCGCCCGGCGGTCGACTGGACCGGCCGCGCATTCAGCGGATACAGGCGCGAAAACAGCGCCATCTGTGCCGGCGACGCCTGGCGCGGCTGCTTGAAGACCAGCCACAGCACGCCTTCGGTGCAGGGCGGCGTGGTCAGCGAACCCATGTAGGTGAAGTAGTCGCGCTTTTCCGGCAGCGCATCCATCGGATTGATCACGATCGACGGCGCCACCACCTCCTGCTTTTCCAGCGGCAAATTGTCCCAGATGGTCTGCATCAGCGGATGCGCCTGGCCGCGCTCGAGCAGAACGGCGACCACCGCAATCTTGCCGTCGTAGCTCTTGTGCACCATGTGCATGACCATCTCGGTGCCCTTGCCGTTGATGCGCTCTTCCGACGGGCGGTGGAAGTGGAACTGCTGCAGCTCGTAGGTCTGGTTGCCGACCGTGATGAAATTACCGCCGCCCACCGTCACCTCGATGGTGTGGCCATTGTTCACCTCGTTGAACGAGGACGGGTGGTAGTCGAAGCCGATCTGCTCGAGGTTGACTTTGATGCCGTCGCGCAGGTCGATCGGCGACTGACGGTTGCCCATGCCGCACTTGGCCCAGTCGACATTGATCTTCGACCAGTTGGCCGGGCCGAGCTCGCCCTCATAGGACCAGACGGTGCCATGCTTGGGCGCGGCGGCCAGGATTGCGGCGGCAGCCGCGGCCTTGTCTTCCTCGCGGCGCTTGGCGTCGGCGACTTTCTTCGCGCGCACGGCGGCGGTGGCGCGCGCCTGCTGGCGTTCGCGCAGTGCGGCGAGGCGCTCGGCGATCTTGGCCGAGAGGGCGACTTCGGCTTCCTGCTCCTTGTCGTCCTCGACCGGCGCGGCTTTCTTGGCCGGGGTGTCTATCTTGGCCGGAGTCTCTTTCTTGCCCGGCACAGGTTCCTTGGCCGCGTCCTTGGCCATCTGTTCCTTGGACGGCATCGAGGCCGATGCCGGCTTCGAGACGGAGGCCGCAATTTTGGCTGCTGCGGCGGGTACAGGATCGTTCGCGCTTGCGCTCAGGACGACGCAGCTGCAAGCGATCAGGGCGATCAGGTTACGCATGGGATTCCAGTAGTGTTGCTGTCTCCTGCTTTATCGGCGCAACCGACAGTAAACTTGAGTCCACGCGGCAACTGTAAACGAACAACGCGCCGACTGGGCGGCGCGTTGTGCAAGGATGACAAGGCTAGCGAGTTCAGCGGCTCATCATGCGGCGTCCGAACTTGTAGATGCCGCCCAGCGCCAGCGGCACCACGGCCGCGCCGACGCCCACCAGCACGATGGCGGTCAGGTGGTCGCGCACGACCGGAATATTGCCGAAGAAGTAACCGGCAGTCACGAGGCCGGCCACCCACAGCACGGCGCCGGTGATGTTGAACATCTGGAAGCGGGTATGCGTCATGTCCGAGACGCCGGCCACGAAGGGCGCGAAGGTACGCACCACCGGCACGAAGCGCGCCAGGATGATGGTCTTGCCGCCATGCTTTTCGAAGAAATCGTGGGTACGCTGCAGCGCATCCTTGTTCAGCCAGCGGTAGTCGTGGGTGAAGACGCGGTGGCCGATGGCCCCGCCGATGTAATAGTTCAGGGTATTCCCGGTGACGGCGGCAATGATCAGCAGCAGCATCAGCAGCGGATAACTCATCTCGCCGGTGGCGCAGAAGGCGCCGGCAATGAACAACAGGGTGTCGCCGGGGAAGAAAAACAGCACCACGAGACCGGTCTCGCAGAACACGATCGCAAACAGGACCGCATAAACATACACACCGTACTGGGCCAGCAGGGTGCCCAGGGTTTTATCGACATGAAGAAGCATGTCGAAGAGTTGCATCAGATCCATAATCATCCTAAATGGTAGCGCCGAATCATACCATCAGACCGGACCCGGAAAATGGCGGCAAGGTCAACTTCGGAGGGAGAATTTGCACTTTCCGGATTACAATCCTTGTACAAAAACGACAAGGAGACACAGATGCCCTACCCGAAATTGTCTTATGCCCTCGTGTTGGGCACTGCGGCCCTGCTGGCTGGTCACGCCGGCGCCGCCGACGCTACAAAGAAGGCGGAAAAGGAGTTGCCGCCCAAGCCGAGCGTCGGCGACGTACTGAAACGTTCGGCGCCCGCCGACTGGCGTCCGCTGGATCCCGAGAACACGCTCTACCTGGAGCTGCCGAGCGGCCGGGTGGTGATCGAACTGGCGCCCTCGTTTGCCCCGAACCACGCCAAGAACATCAAGGCCTTGGCTCGCGAGCACTATTACGACGGCCTGGCGATCATCCGCTCGCAGGACAATTTCGTGGTGCAATGGGGCGATCCGCACGAGGACGACGACAAGGCGCGCAAGGTGAAGGACGCGAAGCAGAGCCTGCCGGCCGAATTCACGGTGCCTTTATCGAATGACAAGCAGTTCACGCGCATGCGCGACGCCGACGGCTTCGCGCCGCAGATCGGGCATTCGAACGGTTTCCCGGTCGGGCGCGACCCGAAGGCCGGCCAGACCTGGCTGACGCACTGCTACGGCATGGTCGGCGTGGCCCGCGGCAACGAGTCGGACAGCGGCGGCGGCACCAGCCTCTACGTCGTCACCGGCCAGGCCCCGCGCCAGCTGGACCGCAATATCACCGTCGTCGGCCGCGTCGTGGCCGGCATGCCGCTGCTGTCGACCCTGCCGCGCGGCCCGGCGCCGATGGGCTTCTATGACAAGCCGGAGCTGCAAGTGCCGATCATGGCGGTGAAGGTCGCGGCCGACGTCCCCGAAGCCGAGCGCGCCCACCTGGAAGTGATGCGCACCGACAGCGCCACCTACCAGGCCGTCCTCGACGCCCAGCGCAATCGCGGCGGCCCGTGGAACAAGTACTCGCCGAACTACCTGGACCTGTGCAATGCGCAGATTCCCGTGCGCGAGCAAAAATAATTCGGGGTCAGAGCACTTTTCACTTCAAATTCGGGGTCAGAGCACTTTTTCGAACAAGGTTCTTATGGCACTACTTCGGCGCACGCCCCTCTTGCATCCAGAGCGTGGATAGCGCTAAAGGATGGATTCGGTGTTGCCGGAAAATGTGCTCTGACCCCGAATTTTCGACAAAATGTGCTCTGACCCCGAATTTCGGAAAAATCGGACAGCCGTGCTTTGCCACCGGGACACCGAGCTATAATTTGTGCATGAACGCCCCGGCCCCCACCCACCGCCCCATCCAGCAGCTCCCTGACCAGCTCATCTCGCAGATCGCCGCCGGCGAAGTCGTCGAGCGGCCCTCGGCCGTGGTCAAGGAGTTACTGGAAAATGCGCTCGACGCCGGCGCGACCCAGGTCACGATCCGTCTCGAGGAAGGCGGGGTCAAGCGCATCGCCATCACCGACAACGGCAAAGGCATTCCGCCCGAAGAGCTGCCGCTCGCGCTGGCCCGCCACGCGACCTCGAAGATCGCCTCGCTTACCGACCTCGAGAACGTCAACACGCTCGGCTTCCGCGGCGAGGCGCTGGCCTCGATCGCCTCGGTGGCGGCGGTCAGCATCACCTCGCGCACCGCTAACGCGGCCCACGCCTGGGAAATCGTCGGCTCGCACCAGGGCACCGTCTCACCGTCGTCCGGCGCCTTCGGCACCACGATCGATGTGCAGGACCTGTACTTCAACACGCCGGCGCGCCGCAAGTTCCTGAAATCCGAGCAGACGGAGTATGGCCACTGCGCCGAAGTCGTGCGCCGCATCGCGCTGGCGCGTCCGGACGTCTCCTTCAGCCTGACCCACAACGGCCGCACCATCGACCACTGGAACGTCAGCGAAGCGGCCAAGCGCAGCGCCCAGATCCTCGGCAACGACTTCGCAGAAGCGCGGCTGCAGCTGGATGAAAGCGCCGGCCCGCTGCGCCTGCACGGCTACGTCGGCCTGCCGACCGCCTCCAAGGCGCGCGCCGACGGCCAGTTCTTCTACGTGAACGGCCGCTTCGTGCGCGACAAGCTGCTGGTCCACGCCGTCAAAGCCGCCTACGAAGACGTGCTGCACGGCGACCGCTTCCCGTCCTATGTGCTGGCGCTGGAGCTGGATCCGGCCATGGTCGACGTCAACGTGCACCCCTCGAAGATCGAAGTGCGCTTCCGCGACAGCCGCGCCGTCCACCAGTTCGTGTTCCACGCGGTGCAGCGCGCACTGGCCCAGACCTCGGCGACCTCGCACGGCAACGCGCCGGCGCCGGTCAGCGCGGCCGAGATCGCGCCCTCGTCGGGCGCATCCTGGGGCGGCGGCTTCGGCCGCGACTCGGGCGGCGGCGGCACCCCAGCCTGGCGCCGCCCGCACGAGCAGACCTCGTTCGGCTCGCAGCTGACGCCCTCGTCGCCGTATGCATCGACCTTCTCGCCCTCGCCCTTCCCGGCCGGCAGCCGCTGGGATGCGCAATCGTCCGGCGGCGGCGGCGTCGCGCAGCGCACCGAGAGCTATGGCGCGCTGTTCGCCGGCGCCAAGTCCCCTGACGCGGCGACATCGCCGGAAAAGACCGGCTTCGAGCTGCCGCCCACGACCGCGCCCGCCCACGACGACGACTTCCCGCTTGGCTTCGCCCTCGCCCAGCTGCACGGCATTTACATCCTCGCGCAGAACCGCAAGGGCCTGGTGCTGGTCGACATGCACGCGGCCCACGAACGCATCCTCTACGAGCAGCTGAAGAACGCTCTCGACGCCCAGGCCGGCGGCGAGCAGATGCAGGTGCAGCAGATGCTGATTCCGGTGACCTTCTTCGCCGACGCCATCGAAGTCGGCACCGTCGAAGAAAACCAGGAGACGCTAAAAGCGCTCGGCTTCGACATCGCCGCGGTCTCGCCGACCACGCTGGCCGTGCGCGCGGTGCCGACGCTGCTCAAGAACGCCGACGCGCAAACGCTGGCGCGCGACGTCCTGCGCGACGTGCGCGAATACGGCGGCTCGCGCGTGCTGATCGAGCGCCGCAATGAACTGCTCGGCACCCTCGCCTGCCACACGGCGGTACGCGCCAACCGCATCCTGTCGGTGCAGGAGATGAACGCCCTGCTGCGCCAGATGGAAGCGACCGAACGCGCCGACCAGTGCAACCACGGCCGCCCGACCTGGGTGCAGCTGGAGATCTCCGCTTTGGACAAGCTGTTCCTTCGCGGGCAGTAATTGGATTTATGACTGTGAATCACAAATCGATGGCCGTCGCCATCATGGGCCCGACCGCGTCCGGCAAGACCGCCGCCGCACTGGCCATCGCCAAGGAGATGCCGGTCGAGATCATCTCGGTCGACTCGGCCCTGGTCTACCGCGAGATGGACATCGGCACCGCCAAGCCGACCGCTGAAGAACTGGCCAGCGTGCCGCACCACCTGATCGACATCATCGATCCGCTCGAGTCCTATTCGGTCATGCAGTTCCGCGACGACGCGATCCGGCTGGTGGCCGAGATCCAGGCGCGCGGCAAGCTGCCGCTGCTGGTCGGCGGCACGATGATGTACTTCAAAGGCCTCGTCGACGGCCTCGACGACCTGCCGACCGCGGATGCTCTAGTGCGCGCCCGCATCGACGAAGAAGCCGCGCGCATCGGCTGGCCCGGCATGCATGCGAAGCTGCGCGAGCTCGATCCGGCAACCGCGGACCGTTTGGCGCCGAACGACGCCCAGCGCATCAACCGCGCGCTCGAGATCATCGAACTGTCGGGCAAGCCGATGTCGGAGCTGCTGGCGAAGCGCGAGAAGGAAGCGCTGCCCTTCGAACTGGTCTCGTTCGCGCTGGAGCCATCGGACCGTGCGGTGCTGCACAAGCGCATCGCACTGCGCTTCGACCAGATGCTGGGCGAACGCGACGACGAAGGCATCGTGGCCGAAGTGGCGCGCCTGCGCGCACGCGGGGACCTGAGCCTGACCCTCCCGTCGATGCGCTGCGTCGGCTACCGCCAGAGCTGGGAATACCTGGACGGCGTGTACGGCCGCGAACAGCTGCGCGAGAACGGCATCGTCGCCACGCGCCAGCTGGCCAAGCGCCAGCTGACCTGGCTGCGCTCGATGCCGGAGCGGATTGTCGTCGATTGTCTGGCGAAAGATGCAACGGCTCAGGTTCTTGGCGCGCTGGACAAGCACATTCGGAGCGGGTAACCTTGACAGTCTTGGGTGCGGACGGCATAATGCACCCCGTTTCGGTGATATAGCTCAGCTGGTTAGAGCACAGCACTCATAATGCTGGGGTCGGTGGTTCAAGTCCACCTATCACCACCAAGAATTCATACGAGATGGCTTGGCTTTCACCAGCTGAGCCATTTTGTTTTAGTACCTGTTTTCGGTGATATAGCTCAGTTGGTTAGAGCACAGCACTCATAATGCTGGGGTCGGTGGTTCAAGTCCACCTATCACCACCAGAATTTGTTTCACCATCAACGGCTTAGCCTTTTATTGGGCTAGGCCGTTTTTGTTTGTACTTCAGCTCTTCTCATTTCCCCCTCTATCCAGCTCCTCGCCAGCCCCGGCGCATACCCAAGTTCCATGGAATCAGCGACTGATCAATAGTCGATCGAGCGGAAGTCCTTCCAATCACCAAAGTTGATCGGCGGCAATATTTTCCCCGCCTCCTGCAAACATACTGTGTCCTGCAAGCAAGCCTAATGACTTCAACCTCAAGGAGTGCCAAGCATGAAACGTATTACCCAGAAATTAAGACAACGTGGGCAAGGGATGACTGAATACATCATCATCGTTGCCTTGATTGCCGTAGCAGCGATTGCGGTCTACCAGTTGTTCGGTGCAACCATCAGAAACCAGACCGCTGGCATTGCGCTGGAGGTAGCAGGCAAAGACGGTAAGGCAGCGATTACCGCCGCCGGGAGTGCTGCGACAAAGGCCGAAACCCGGGCAAAAGATGGAGATGCAAATTCTCTGTCTTCGTATGGTGACCAAGCGGGTGCAGGCAAGCAGGATGGCGGTTAATAGCGGCGATCGTTCGCGCCGCGCGGCCAAAGCGCGGTCGCGCATTCTGGCCCGACAGCAAGGACAGGCTCTCATCTTCGGCCTGTTCGCGCTGGCGGGAAGCTTTATTGCGCTGCTCTTTCTTTTCAATACCGGTCAACTGACCGCCGAGAAGACGAAGCTGGTCAACACCGCCGATGCAGTCGCCTACAGCGCCGGCGTCATGCACGCGCGCGCACTGAATTTCGATGCCTATACCAATCGTGCATTAGTGGCGAACGAAGTGATGATTGCCCAGGCCGTGAGCATGGCGTCATGGACGGCCTATGTTTCCGACCATGCGCAAAGCGCGCAAACACTGATGAATTGCCGGAATCAATTTGCCGTTCCGGTCGGCCTTCTGCTTTTGACCTATGTACCGGCCTGCTATGCATTGGGCCTTCCGCCCGGTGCGAGCGCTGCTGCGATGCTGGGCCAGACTGTTCCATCTGCTGCGCAGGCCGTTGTAACCACCGCAGAAGTGGCCAAAGCAGCATTGCAGGCAGCGCAGGTGAACATGGCTGCAGACTTGTTCATTGCACGTAAATTGTTGATGCAGGAAGTGGCGGATGCAAATTATGTGAATGACGGCGAGGTCCACGTCGACAACATACCGCTAACCGATGATTTCGGGCTTCTTGGCGCTAACTTCATTACTCGCTATGCGGACAAGGATCGCAGCCGTTTCAAGGACGTCACGGTCAAAGCTGCGAACCAGGATCAATTCATTCAGCAGCGCTCATGGACATCGGCCAATGGCATGCCCTGCATATTGGGCAATAAGGCTGAATTCCGGAGGCGCGGCGCCACTGAATTGATCGGATTCGACGAATGGCGTGCGATGGACACTGCGTCGCTTCATACATGGACCTTCCACATCCACCTTTTCTCCACGAGTTGCGATGAGGACGAGACGCCACTCGGCGCTGCCAGCCAGGGAGCCGCAAACAGCCGTAGCGGCGGAGACAGCGGATTCGGTGGCTCGAGAGCCGACAATCCGGTCGCAAGCGTCTATGCAAGCAGCAACGACTGGAAATATAGCGGACTGCCTAAATTTTATGACCTGAAGCAAAATGCATTGCAGGCGAATGAAGACTCGCCGCCCCTGCTTCGATTTGCCATCCGGCTGACAAGAGCGAAGGACCAGGCCGTGACTTCCGAAGGCAGGTCCGGCGTGAAACCATCGGGCAGATTGGCCCGGTTCGACAGCAAACTTGCCTCCGATGTTCTCGCGGCGGTTTCGACATCGGAAGTCTTTTTCCGAAGACCTGTTCCACGCAGCGATGGCAACACCGAACTCGCCAGCTTGTTCGACCCGTTTTGGCAAGTTCACCTAGTTTCCACATCAAGCGTCGATATTGCGAAGGCAATCGCGCTGGGAGGACCTCGATGAGCACGAATCAAATCACCTCAACCTACGTCATTTTTGTAAGCCGATCGCGTCTCGCCATCTGGTTGTTGCTGACTTGGGCAGGATTGATCTGGTCGAGCGCCCACGCCACGACGCAAGGCGAAACCGCGCTGGCCAATTCACCGCTTCCCCACGAAAGGATAGGCACGAGCAGGGAGTCCGTGAAGGTTCACTGGGTACGTTTGCAAGGCTATTTCGACGGCACGAAAGGCCATGCAGCCATGTTGGACGAATTGAAGGCCGATATTCAAAACTGCATCCATGCAGCCCAGCTTGGCGGCCGTCAGACCCGACCGCCGCAGGTCTGGCCGGACTATGT
Source organism: Telluria sp. GW821-FHT07G12 (assembly GCF_059418525.1). NCBI lineage: Bacteria > Pseudomonadati > Pseudomonadota > Betaproteobacteria > Burkholderiales > Oxalobacteraceae > Telluria > Telluria sp. GW821-FHT07G12. The sequence goes on from NZ_JBWKQA010000001.1 coordinate 1,217,236, forward strand.
CCAGAGCACCCAGAGCGACACTTATGATGCTGCGAATCGAACGATAACGTACACGACCACGCTCCTGTATACCTACGATCACGCCGATTGCAGCTTGGTGGAAAACCGTCGGGTAGTAGCGAAACTCGCATCCACCAAGGGATTTTGCGACATCGATCTCGTCAATAAAACAGCCCATGGTGTCTGTGAAGCGCATGCTCATGCAGACGCCCCGGCGCTGACGCACATCGGCCCAAAAACGCAGACACAAGTCAGCCGGGCAGCAGCACCGAACGCGCAGATGCAAGCGGCCTTGGCTGCCATGGAACAAGCGATGAAGCAATACGGGCCAATCAAGACCGGGGAGCACAAAACGATCGCAGGCATCGAGTGCGGCGTGATGACACATGTCCTTGGTACGGGTGGCACGGCCTGCATTTCACGTAGTGGCTCGTTTGCAGGCTGGCATGCGGGTACCGGATCGACAGGTTCCGGTATGGAGCTCGAGTTATCTGGTGTCGGTGGGCTAAACGCGCGCGCCGTCAAAGCGCAACTCGATACGTCGGTAAATGCGACAGTGTTTGCGCCCTATCTGGCAGACGGCTTCCAAGTAAGCAATATCGTAAAGCGCAAATGAGCAGGCGCCTGAAAGCAGCGCGCACAAGCGGACAGGCGCTGACCGAATTCCTGGTAGTGGCGCTGGCGCTGGTCCCGCTCTTTCTGCTGATGCCCATGATCGCGAAATACCAAGACCTCGTCTACCAGACACAAATGGCCAGCCGTTACGTCGCCTTCGATACGAGCGCACGTAACGATTGGCAAAACAGTTGGAAGGACCCCGGCCAATTGGCGGGAGAAGTGCGCCGCCGGTTTTATAGCAATCCCGACGCGCCTATCAAGACAAACGATACCGCCGGCAACTTCGACGCTCACCGTAATCTCTTCTGGCGCGGCCCGGCCAACGAACCATTGATCGCCGACTTCGACAAGGATGTATCGATCAGCTTCGGTGACGCCAGAAGTGCATCCCGGGCTGATGGCCTAAAGGCGGCCAAGGACGGCGATCCCTTCAACAAGATTGGCGGCACGGATGTAGCAACGAACATCGCCGATCAGCTCGGCCTGAAAGCAACCGGCATTTTCACAGGCAATGTCAGTGTCAAGCTGGTCAATACGCCTGGTTTCCTCAAGTCCTATCAACCGTTCGACAAGATCGACCTGTCGATAACCCGTCACACGAGTTTGGTTGCCAATGGCTGGGATGCCGACTCGCCGCACAAAGTTGTAGAACGCATCGATAGCAAATTGCTGGTTCCGGGCACGCTGCTCAGACCGATCGCGTCAGTGACCGGTGTCTTCATCATGCCTTTCGAAGCAGCCCAGGTGCAGACCCCACAATTGGGACAACTTGATTTCTGGCAAGACGTTGTTCCATCCGATAGGCTGAAATAGCTGACGACATTTCCTTTCCGCACGCTGTACTTTGCATAAGGAGCTACGATGGCATGTACAAAGCGCGCACTCAGAACTGCAAATAGGGAATTTTTAAAGCAGATATGTGTCTTGCTTGCGACGCTGGGATCGTTCCATCCTGCGTCAGCCACCTCCGCCGACGAATGGCCGCAAGTGCGTATTCCCCGGCAGATCGAAACCTTCGACGTCGCTCGGGAAGTGAGTGTAAATGGCAGCCGGGCCAGGATCCGTGGCTTCGTTTCACGGGCAGTCCCCTCCGAGCTCGCTGCCTCTTTCCGGCAGTTGTTCGGTCAGCCGCTCATGGAAGACCGACGCGGCGACAAAATCATCCTGGGCCGGGGAGAAGGCCAGTATTACGTCACGGTGCACCTCGATCCGCTTGGCTCCGGCACGCGCGGTGTAATTGCGGTGACCAGGCCGCCAGTAGACAACGAGGAACCTGCCGATGCCGCCGTAGCGCGTCGCCTGTTATCCTCCATGCCCCCAGGCTCGACTTTGGCAAGTCACACCACGTCCATCGACGGCAGGACCCGCGCCGACCATGATGCCATCGTCAATTCCCACAGCATTGGCATCAATAGAGAATATGTGCAGCGCATGCTTCGTGCCGACGGTTTTATCCTCGAGCGCAAATCGGGTCCTTTGTCGGCCATGCCTGCAGGTTCCCACACTGCGTCTGACGCACGGACCATGTTTTTCAAACGCTCTGGCGCAGAGGCGATCGCAGTTCTTTTCAGTAGCGATAACAACAAAAGCGTCATCGTCCTGAACCGGGTTCATTTCGCGGGGCTTTCCAGGTGAAATATTCGTGCATTAAACGTTCAGGCGGCCAATCAAGCATCGAATACCTTGTTGTCTGCGCTGCGCTCGCCTTTGCACTGGGCGTGGCAATGGCAAATCAGGACAGCGTGCTGTGGCAGTTGGCTGAAGCCTTCCGAACCGCCTTTCATAAATTTAGCTACGCCATATCTCTTCCAGGCTGATCATGAAAATCAACTTCCAGTCGCTACGGAATATTAATAAGACCTGGTTATCGCTCGGCGTCGCCTTGTCGATCGGATTATTGACCGCGCTGGCTGCACGCAGCTTCCTGAGTCATCAAATGGAAGCCATGCTAGAAGGCAACAAGCGTGAGACTGTCGATATTGTCGTCGTCAAGACCGAAGTCGCTGCCGGCACCAAGCTCGGCAAGGAGAACCTTGCAGTTCGCAAGATTCCAGTCGATTTCGCACAATCCGGGGCGGTCCGACCCGAGGATTTCGCACGCATTGACGGCAAGGCAGTCGCTTACAACCTCAGAAGCGGCGAAATGCTCATGTGGAGTCAGATGGAAGCCCAGCGCGCGCCAACATTTTCGGCGCGGCTCCCTCCAGGCCGGCGCGCCATCACGGTCGTCGTGGATGAGATCAATTCCATTTCCGGCATGCTCGAACCAGGCGATTTGATCGACCTGATGTTCGCCGTTGAGCAGAACGGCCAGAAGGTGGTGCTGCCGCTTCTACAGAGCATGCAGGTAATGGCAACCGGCCAGCGTGTGGTAGACGATCCCAAGAGCGGCGAAAAAGCCCAGTTTGCGACGGTAACCTTGAACGCTACTCCGGATCAAGCCAAGAACATCATCATCGCACGCGAAACCGGAAAGCTGACTGCCCTGTTGCGCAATCCAGGCGACAATGAGCCTATCGGCAGCAAGAGCCTCGACCTAGCAGCCTTGTTCGGCAATCGGCGGATGGCGCCCCATTCTGTTCAAGGAGTGCCGGTCCTGTATGGCGGCAGCGGCGCCAAGCTTCCACAGGAGGCCCTGAGGTTCGGCGATGCACGCGCTTCGCAGCTGGCACCGCCAGCGTCTTCGCCGGTAATCGCGGCTGCCCCGGCAAGCACAATTCCAACAGCGGCCCCCGGTGCTGCCCTCGCTCCGAACCCCGTGATCCCGTAACACCACGCAGCAAGCGCTGCCACCTTCCGATAGCTGTCCATAACGAAAGCGACAAGCCATGAAGAACCGTATTCGGTCAGTACGAAGTGGTCTCGCAATCATTGCTGGCCTGCTTGCCGCGCCGGCAATGCCAGCGTGGTCGCAGCAAGCTGGTGCGCCAAGCATGGCGGCGCTGCAGGATCACGCCGGCACGCAACAACCCGTCCAGCCAAGTGAAGCCGAGCCCGCACAGGAGCTCGAGATGTTTGTGGGTGAATCTCGCGTGTTCCCGGCCCGCGGCGTGGTGCGTATCGCCGTTGGCAGCGCCCAGGTCATTACTGCCAATGCACTGGACGGCAAGGACATCATCGTGTTTGCAAACGGCCCTGGAACAACGATGCTTTATGTATGGACTGGCGACGGCCGCTACCAGCGGACCAAGGTCAGTGTCATGGCCAACGACATTACCCGCTACGCCCGCGAAATAGCCGGTTTCCTGTCGACGATCCCCAAGGCGAAGGCCACAGTTGTAGGCGACAAGATTATCGTCGAAGGCGACGACCTCACCGATGCCGATCGGGACAAGGTCACTGAACTGGCGAAGCGCTACCCGCAAATCGTCAACTTCACCAGTCCCATCGGCTGGGAGCAGACCGTCATGCTGGACGTGAAGGTGGTCGAGTTCCCCCGCAGCGAACTGCGCGATCTCGGGCTCAAATGGGGCACTGCAGGTGGTGCAGCAGTCGGTGGCATCTGGCGCCCCGTGACGAGAGGGAATACCGCCGGCTTGTCCATCGCGCCACCTGGCGGTGATAGCGGGCTGCCGATCAGTTCCAGCGCCGAAAACGGCCTTGTCTATCCGGTGAGCCCGGTCCTTACCAGCGCGGTAAATCTCGGCCTGAACGCGACCTTGCAAGCACTCGAACAGAATGGCAGGGCAACGGTGCTGGCCGAGCCCCAGCTATCGACGCGCAGCGGCTACAAGGCGAGTTTTCATGCGGGTGGAGAAATCCCGTATTCGGTGGCCAGCGTCAATGGCGTGACAGTGCAGTTCAAGCCTTACGGCGTGCGGCTTGACATCGAGCCGCGTGTTGCTCGCAGTGGCGCGATCCGCGCTGTCATCGATTCGGAAGTCAGTTCGATCGACACCTCTGTCTCGAGCACGAGCGGTCCGGCATTGCTGACGAGGCGAACCCGAACCGAATTCAACGTGAAGCCTGGCGAGACTATCGTCCTGTCCGGCTTACTGCAACGGAACACCAGTACGGACATCGAAGCCCTTCCCTTCCTCGGCAATATCCCGATCCTCGGTGCGCTCTTCCGCTCCAAGCGCTTCCAGAACAAGGAGACCGAACTGGTCATGTTCGTCACGCCGCATCTGATCGACAGCCATACGCCCTCACTGAAGGACCGTATTGAGCGCACCAATGAGCGCCTGGAACAGAATCTCGGCGCCCCACCCTACCTGACCGACCCGGTTCAAAAAAGCCACGGAACGGCTCAGGGCCACTGAGTGGTCGACCACTATGTTCAAGATAGAAATTACTCATCAAGACGGCAGCGTCAAGACCCTCGAGGTCCCTGACGAATGCGTCGCAGGTAGCAGTGCACGTAACGACATCCACCTGAACAGTTGGCGCGTGAGCAAACAGCATGCCCGCTTCATGAACACCCCTTCGGGTGTCCTGGTCGAGGACATGGGAAGCTACCTCGGGCTAACCGTTAACGGCATGCGGGTGTCTGGTCAGCCTGGAGCACTGACATCGTCAGACGTGGTGTCGATCGGCCCCTTCAAACTGCGCGTGATTAGTATGCCGGCCGCGACTGGAACAAACCGCCGTGCCCCAGGTGTGCCTGATCGCCGCAAGACCAATGCGCTCCAGTACAACAACGGCCCCGAGCGTCGCACCACCAGCGCAGACCGTCGGTCCACGGACGTGCCAACGGAGCTCACGGATACACGGCGAGCCAGCGAGACAGCACCAGCGATCACATCACAGTCCCAGCAGCAGTTCGGGAGTAGTTTGAGCCAGACGAAACAAGTACGCACAGACCATTCAAATTCCGCAGAGCGGGCGCGGGCTGTGGCGCCGCTGTCGAAACAGAAGCAGCTCGAATTCGAATGGCGTGCACTTCTGCATGCTGCCTTGCTCGAACGGATGGATTTGCGCCGGCACGACGTGTCGAAAATGAGCGATTCCGAGCTGCGCGAAGAAACGAACAATTTCATTCTCGAGGTCATCGCGGAAATGCAGGAAGAGGTTCCGCCTGAGCTCGACCGCGACCTGCTGGCCAAACAGGTACTCGACGAAGCGGTGGGCCTGGGCCCGCTGGAAGAATTGCTGGAGGACCATAGCGTTACCGAGATCATGGTCAACCAGTTCGACAAGATTTTCATCGAACGCAAAGGCCGGCTCGAACGTCATCCACTCACCTTCACCAGCGAGCGTGCCGTGATGGGCGTGATTGAACGGATCGTCGCTCCGCTCGGGCGCCGGATCGACGAATCGTCGCCGATGGTCGATGCGCGCCTGAAGGATGGCTCGCGGGTGAACGCCATCATTCCGCCGCTGGCGCTGAAGGGACCCGCGCTGACAATTCGTAAATTTGCGAAGCGCAAGATGACAGCCCAGGATTTGGTTTCCCTTGGGGCCATGAGCGAGGCCATGGCAGAATTCCTGGAAGTATGCGTGGCAGCGCGCCGAAACATTGTGGTGTCGGGCGGAACCGGTTCCGGAAAGACGACGCTGCTGAACATCTTGTCGAATTTCATTCCCGGCGAAGAGCGCATCATCACCGTTGAAGATGCGGCCGAGTTGCAGTTGCACCACGATCACTGGGTCAGCCTGGAGTCTCGCCCTGCCAACGGTGAAGGCAAGGGGGCGATACCGATCCGGGAACTGGTCAGGAACACGTTGCGCATGCGTCCGGACCGGATCGTCGTAGGCGAGTGCCGCGGCGGCGAAGCACTCGACATGCTGCAGGCGATGAACACGGGCCACGACGGCTCGCTGACCACCCTGCACGCAAACAGCCCGCGCGACGGCCTGGCGCGCCTCGAGACCATGGTCCTGATGGCCGGCATGGACTTGCCGCTGTCCGCCATACGTGAACAGGTCGCATCGGCCATCCATCTGATTGTGCAGCAGACCCGCTTTGCCTGCGGCACGCGGATGGTCACCAGCATTACCGAGGTGACCGGCATCGAAAGCGGCAAACTGCAGCTCCAGGAGCTTTTCCGATTCGTGAACCTGGGGTACGGCAGTGGCGCCGGCAACGACAAAATCCGCGGCTATTTCACGGGCTGTGACATGGCGCCGACGTTCTACGAATCGTTGCGCTTCTCGGGCCGTTCACTCGACATGAACATCTTCAAGCCCGTCCCCATCGATGACGCTTTCGATAATGGTCCCGGCGATGCCGATGAATCCGAGCCTGCCGAAGCCGGATACACGGGAGCGGCCGGATGAACACCCAGTCGATTCTCCTTGGACTGACGGTCGTAGGCGCCATTGCGGCGACATTATTCGCGTGGTTCATGATCGACATCGGCATGACGACGATGGCGCGCTACCGGGAACAGTTCACTGAACGCACAAGCTTCCAAGCACGTGAGTTCTTCCTGTTCATTGACCCAGGAAAAATCTTTGCGGCGCATGTGACGCTTGTGATACTCGGCAGCATTCTCACAATGCTGTTCTTTCATGGCTTCGTGCCAGGGCTGGCTATCGGCTGCACACTCGGGTTCTTCCCACGCTTCATGTATGCCCGGTTGCGGCAACGCCGCCTGCGCCGCTTCGAGGAGCAGTTGCCCGACGCGTTGACCATGCTGGCTGGCGCCCTGCGGGCCGGACTGAGCCTACGATCGGCGATTGCCCAGCTCGTGATCGAAGCACCGGCTCCACTCGGACAGGAATTCACTTTGCTGCTGCGAGAGCAACGGCTCGGCGCCACCCTCGAGCAAAGCCTGAACGGACTCGCGCTGCGTATCCCTACCCCCACTACCCTCCTGACCGTGTCGGCAATGCGCATCGCTTCCGAAACCGGCGGCGGCCTGGCCGAGATGCTCGAACGAACGGCCAACACGGTACGCAGCAGCTTGCAGATCGAAGGCAAGATCGGTGCGCTCACAGCGCAGGGAAAAATGCAGGCCTGGATCGTCGGTTTGTTACCCATTGGATTGATGCTGGTGCTGACCCAGATGGAGCCTGCCGCCATGAGCGTACTGTGGCACACCCCGATGGGCTGGGGAGCGCTCGCCGTCATCGGCGTCCTCGAGGCGCTTGGCATCTACGTCATCCGCAGGATCGTTGCAATCGACGTCTGATCGGCAAAGGCGATACATGTCCCAATCGACCATCATGCTTGTCATCACATTGTCGGCCCTGCTGTTCGGTACGACAGTAGGCCTCGTTATCATGCGGGTGGGCCGTGCAGTGGCCGAGATACCCGTCGAAGACAGGCGTTACAAGGACCCGCCTCCGCTCGGATTCCGTCTCGTCTGGTGGCCAATCCAGTGGCTGAGCTATCCGCTGGGACGAATCGTCTCACAAGCGCCGGCATCGTCCTTGCCGGCGCGACTACGCAAGGCCGGTCTGGAATACACGCTTAACGCGCCGCAATTCGTCGCCGGTCGGATTTTATGCGCACTTGCGGTAACGAGTGGCATGCTAGGCCTGCTAAAAATGCTGGGGCATGGCCCCTCCGGCGACTTCAGTGCCGATCGCTATTGGCAGGCAGCCGTGCTTGGCGCCGTTTGCGGCTGGGGCTACTGTGGCATCTGGCTGAAAGATCGGATCGCACTGCGCAAGCGCGAGCTGCAAAAATCACTGCCCTTCGTGCTCGACCTGATCACGCTGTGCGTGGAGGCTGGCCTGAACCTGCAAGGTGCGTTCAACCAGGCCGCCGAAAAAGGACCTCAAGGAGTTCTGTGCGATGAAATACAGCGGGTACTGCGCGATGTCCGCAACGGCAAGGCACGCGCCGAAGCCTTGCGTGGCATGAGCGATCGCTTGCAGGAGGCAAGCGTAACGAACTTCATCACTGCAATGATACAGGCCGAACGCGTTGGCATGAACCTGGGTCCGGCCTTGCGCGCACAAGCCGATCAACGCCGCTCGGAACGTTTTTTGCGCGCCGAGAAACTGGCGATGGAAGCACCAGTCAAGCTGCTGTTCCCGCTGATCGCCTTTATCTTCCCATGCACTTTCATCGTCCTGTTTTTCCCGATTGCGGTCCAGTTCATGAGCATGGGTCTTTAGGCAGATGGGCGCGCGGCAGCCGGTAGTTTGCACAATATCCACGGCGACCGGCACGCATGCGCTCATATTGCGCATCGCAGATACTTTCTTGGCGCGGTTTCGGGGGCTCATGCTGAGTACGCCTCTAGAGCCGGCAGAGTGCCTGCTGATCACCGATTGTCCAAGCGTGCACAGCGCCTTCATGCGCTATCCAATCGACGTCGTTTACCTCGACCGGCACGGCGTGGTTACCCGCTGCGTTCCTCAACTGAAGCCATGGCGCGCGAGTGTCAGCGGTTTTGGCAGAGGACGCGCCGCCCATACCCTCGAACTCGCGGCGGGGATGATTTCGATGCTCGGCATTGCTCCCGGCGATCGCCTCCACCACCCGAACTTCGCACAGCCCACGCCGGTTCGCATACACCCTCGGGCGAAGCAACGTGGTTCGGCCATGATCGAATTTACCGTGGTTGGGCCATTGATCGTGCTGCTCGGCCTTGGGCTTCTGCAATACAGCATGGCTTTCTTCGCGAAGAACCAAATCAATTACGCGGCTTTTATGGCTGCACGCGAAGGTTCGTTCGCGCATGCCGACCTGAGCACCGTTCAGCAAGCGTATGTTCGTGCGCTAGCGCCAATGTATGGGGGCGGCGAAACGCCTGCCGAGCTGGCCCAATCGACGGCAAAAGCAAGTGCTGACATGGCCGGCAATATGCAAATCGAGATGCTGAATCCGACCAAGGAAAGCTTCAGCGAATGGAACGACGAAACGCTTCAAACGCTGCTAAAGACCGGTAATCGGCATGTCATTCCCAATTCAGCCCTGGCTGCCAGACTCAATGGATCCAACGCCGTGCGCGCGTCTTCAGGGCAGTCGCTTCAAGACGCGAATTTGCTGAAACTAAAAATCACGCATGGGTATGTGCCCAAGATGCCGATCATTGGCAAGCTCTACCTTACCTACCTCAAGTGGGCAGACCAGCACACGGATGACTTTCAAACAAAGCTGATCAGCAGCGGACGCATACCGGTCGTCACTCACGTCACTATCGAGATGCAGTCCGATGCGATTGAGCCTGACTCGCCTGTGTCCACGCCTGGGATGGGGAATGGCGGCCATTCCACCAATCCCCCGAGTCCGCCGGTAACGCACGGCCCTCCACCGGACTGCACCACGCTCAGCTGCAACAGTCCCGCACCACCTGCGCCAGAGCCCGAACCGGCTTGCAATCCGTTTACTGATCCGAACCATTGCGAGCCGACGACATGTGTTCCGAACTCCCAGATGTGCTGTATTCCCGCGAATTTCACGCCCATACCATGACGACACTGCACAGACATCCCTCGACTTTTCTTGAGCCGGCCGTGACTAACGTGCTCGCTACAGCGCTGGATAACTGCCTGAGGCGCCGATCGATGGTCGCCCTTGCGGCAGTACTCGCCGCATTGACCTTTTCTGCCCATGCTGCGGATTGCTCCGCGTCCCCAGGTGGAAACCCTAATCAGCCCGGTCAGTGCGCCGGTGTAGGCAACCCGATCAATGTAATGACCGGCAATAAGTATCAACGCGAAGAGGATATGCCCGCCTTGCCAGGTGTACTGGGTTTGGAAATCGTCCGTCACTACAACAGCGCATTCAGCGCCCCGAGGCACCCCAACGGACCACTCGGTCGGGGCTGGCGGCTGTCGTATGAAACGGAAGTAATAGACCGCTGGGGCAAGATTCAAGTGCTGCAGGCAGACGGCGGACGGGTAATCTTCGACCGTGATCGCAGAAGTCCTACTGGGTGTAGCACCGCTGACCCGGCCAATGGCACTATGGCAGTCGGCCGCCAGCAGGATGGCCGGCATGACTACACATGGACTTGGACCGATGGCCGCAAGCTGCACTTCAACGCCGCAGGCAAGCTCGACCGCATTACGGCCCCGACTGGCGAAATTGTACGCCTGCTCTACGACAGCCAGAATGTGCTGGTGCGCGTGATCGACCCACTGGGGCGCAGCCTGAACCTGGTCTACTACGATCGCCACCTACCGAACCACTTTCATGGGGTGCAATTCATCGATACGCCAGTAGGCCGCTTCGCCTACGAGTACGGAAGCGCAGTGCCCACGGGTGCCGAACTGCTCGACCGGCGTCAGATGCTGGCCAACCTGGTGCGGGTACGCCTGCCTGATCACTTCGATCCGGATACCAAGGCGCACGCCCTCAGCAGCCGCGGCACGACACGTAGCACGACTAGCCGCATCTATCACCACGAGGACGCGCGTAGCCCGTGGCTGATGACGGGGATTAGCATCGAAACTGCTGGGGCGGATGGTAAGTCGGTTGCGACCCGCTACTCCACCTACGGCTATGACGACACGGGTCGCGCGATCCTCAGCACCCACGCCGACAACGTTGGCAAGGTCACGCTCGACAACCACGAAGCCGGGAAGACCGTGCTTACCAACAGCCTTGGCCAGAAAACAGTCTACCGACATACCGTGATCGCAGGCGAGTATCGTCTGCTCGAAGTGCGCGGGGCGGGATGTTCGCTGTGCGGCGAGCCAAATGTACGCTACGGCTATGACGACACTGCGCGCTTGATCGGCACGACCAAGCTGTCCGAAAATGGCGAGGCTGTCGCGGCGACGAAGGTGCAGCGAGACAAGCTCGGTCGAATAATGCGAATCGACAAAGTTGCGTACCTGCATGGTAAACCTACATCTGCGCAACTGCAGGTGCGCTTCGAGTACCAGGGCACTGGCTTCGCGCCTGTTCTCGCGGCGAGGCCCAGTGTCGTGCCAGGCAAGGAGTTGGTGACGCGCATCGAATACAACGAGGCTGGCCAGCCGCTGAGTGTGACGGAAAGCGGCTGGGCGCCGACCGCCGATGGCAAAAAAGCGGCAGAGCGGGTCGAACGCGCGATCCGGTACCGCTACGCGACTATCAACGGCCGCAGTTTGCTGGTCGAGATGGACGGGCCGCTGCCGAATGGCAAGACGAACAGTCCGGCAGACTCGGATGTGACGGTGTTCGAATACGATCATCAGCCGACGCCGCTGTCCCCATCCCCGGCCAGCAGCTTAACTCAGTACGAGCAGCACGAAGGCATCATGACAGCAATGATCGCCCCCGGGAATCGCAAGAGTGAAGTCGGCTACGACCACGCCGGCCGTATCACCACTGTCAAGGATGCCGAATCCCACACGACCAGCTTGCGCTACAGCCCACGCGGCGAGCTCCTCGCCTTCACCCGCGAGGGTATTACGCACAGCACGCGTTACGATGCCCTCGGCCATCCCTTTGAGGTAGGCTACGAAGACGAAAAATCCTTCAGGCCGATAAGACGTTACGGCTATGACGAAGCAGGCCGCAACACCTGGACGGCGTCGGCACTGGGCGTCCTCCAGACTTGGCGCTTCGACACCGAAAGCCAGTTACTCGAAAAGTCCACGCTGTCAAACGTCATCAAGCAAACGCAACGTTATGAATACGATCACCTGGGTCGCTTGCAGGCCGCGACTGACGCTAGTGGCGCCGCTCGCCGCATCGCTTGGAACGTGGAGGGCCGGCCCGACGCGCTTACTGATGCACTGGGCCGCGTTACACACCTTGGCTATGACGCCACAGGCAATATTACGGCAGTGAAGTTGGCGGACAGCACCGAAATCCGTTTCGACCTCGACCTGTACGGCCGTCCCGTCGCCGTGGTCGCGCTAAACGGCGCCACGACACGTTACGTGAGGGATGACTTCGGCCGAGTCATCGCGACCATCGACGCCGACAGCGGCGCGACCATCAGGCGCTTCGACGCCGCCGACAGGCTAGTCGCGAGCCTGGATGCCAACGGTAACCGCACTAGCTACGAATACGACGTAATGGGCCGCATCGTCCGGGAGAGCGTTACCGACGCAGGCAATGCTGGCAGCGCAGACAAGACATCTGTCACCACCTGGCGTTACGAAGGACCGCGCCTGATCGCAATCGATCATCCGAACCAGTCCGAGCGCTACGACCATGATGCTCATGGACGAGTCAGTGCAAAGACGGTCATCCTCGCGCTCGCCGACGGCGCACGCGTGCGCTACACGGTGCGCTACCGCTACGATGTCATGGGCCGGCTCGCCGGAGTTACGCTTCCCGACGGCAGCGATCTGAACTACCGACGCAACGGTCAACACCAGATCACGGCGCTTGAGCGCCGACGCGCCGTTAGCTCTTGGATACGCTGGCTGTTGCCGCGGCAGACCATCGTCGAGGACCTTGAACGCGATGTGGTGGGTCTTACACGCCTGACCTATGGCAACGGCATTGAGGCGCAGTACCAGCGCAGCAGAGAGGGCAGCCTGGCCCGTATCGTCTACCGCGATCCACGCATGCGACAATCGCGCGATCAAGCCGGCGCCGCACTAGGAGCCCTGCTAGGTGTGCGTCCCACGCTGTCGGCGCCTACGCCGACACTACCAGGTGCGCTTGGCGTGCTGGCAGACTCGCAAGCTTTGCTCGACCATCGCTACCTGTGGGATGCACAAGGCAACCTGCTGCACACGCGCGACAAAGATGCCGTCAGCAGCTACGCGTATGACGCGCGTGACCGACTAATCGCGGCGGCGACCGGCCTGAATGCCGGCTTTGCCCGCTATTACTACGATGGCAACGGCAATCGCCTGCTGGAGCAGGAGGGTATCGACCAGAGCGATCTACGCACCAATACCGTCAAAACAAGCTTCGCGCCGGACAGTGATCGCTGGCAAACCAAGCTGGAAGGCACTAGCGCGGAGGAAGTTCGCTACGACCCCGCGGGCCAACCAGCAAGCATCGGGCAGCGCAACTTCGTCTGGGACGCCTTAGGAAAACTGCGGGAGGTACGTGACGGCCAGCGCATCCTCGCACGTTACCGCTACAACCACCGTGGCGAACGCATCGAAAAAGCCGTCGGAGGCAAACACACTTATTATCTGTACGAAGACCGCAGGCTCTTGGCCGAGCTGGACAGCAATGGGAGGCTTCTGCGACAGTATATCTATCTAACCGACCAACCCGTCGCCATTATCGACGTTCCAAACGATGGAACCGAAGGTGTCCGTCGCCCACAGTCAGTCGACTTTATGTCCGACGTTCACCTCCTCTGGCGCAGTTGGTTCAGTAAGGGTGAGACCCTTACCTACCTACACAGCAATCACCTTGGCGCTATCGAGATGGCTACGAATACTAAGGGCAAGCCTATCTGGCTAGTGGCGTACAGTCCATTCGGGAAGCTCATGTCTGTAATTGCTCGTGACACGTCCAGTTTCGAAATAAACCTGCGCCTGCCAGGTCAGTATGCCGACAGGGAAACCGGGTTATATTACAACGATCACCGCTACTACGACCCCGCACGCGGTCGTTATCTGACGCCAGATCCGCTTGGGCTTGCTGGTGGCGCGAACAGCTACATTTACGCGGGCGGAAATCCAACAAAATACATCGATCCGGAAGGTCTGGTTCTGTTTGCATTCGATGGAACTGGCAATACCAACGATCAAACTTGGCTGAGCGCTAATGGAAGTTCGCCATCCAATGTATTACGCCTCTTCGATTTGTACGCAGACGGAAATGCGCGTTACGTTTCTGGTGTGGGTACGGTCCATCGGGACCAGCAATATGGCGATATTGTTCCTGCCGCATACAAGCCAGGGGGCATCCCACTGCCGGCACAAAAAGCCGACATGGGAGCAAACTATTCGGGGCCGGCACGGATTCAGCGCATGGTGCAGTACTTCAATGATGAAGCAGATCTTGCGTCAAATAATGACGCAATGGACATCGATATTGTCGGCTTTAGCCGGGGCGCAGCCGAAGCACGGGACTTTGCCAACCGCATCATCGCTAACACCACAAATGGCTGGTACAGCTATAAGAATGGAAAAGGACAACAGGAGTGTCAAAAAGTCAACTTTCGCTTCATGGGGCTTTTCGATACTGTTTTATCGACCAACCGTAGTGGCGTTTCGTACAACCTCGGCATTTCGCTTCAATTTGCTTATGTGGCGCAAGCCGTAGCGTTAAATGAACATCGAGGAAAGACAACGCGGCGGCTGCTGGATTCTGTCGGCGCGTTCCCGCTCGAGTCGATTATAGGCGGGAGTAGTCCGATCGGAAAAAAACGTGTCGAGCGCGGTTTCATCGGCTCACATGCTGATATTGGTGGTGGCTTTGGCTCGAATGAAAGCCAGCTATCGCAAGTCGCGCTGACGTGGATGGTAGAGCAAGCCAAGGCAGCAGGTCTCAAGATGACGGATTCACCTCTGTTGCACACAATCATTGCCAATCCGGTGCTGCACGACAAGAGCGACAACCAGTACTCGACCAGTGGGGCACCAGTGGCACCAGGAATCGAAGATCGTGAGGTGCACTACAGGGACGGCAAAACGACCACACAGATGGCGATGAGCGGAGCCGGTATGACTTGGGGCGATACTCAGAAATTCATCAGTTATCTTCCCGCAGTCAAACTGGGCGACCGGGGTGAAGTTGTTCGCTTCCCAAGCGGCGACTACAAAACTGGAACAGTAGACATGCGGCGCTACTTAGACTGGCTGAACAAAAATGGCTACAACATTAACATGAAGGTACAGTGACATGATGGACGCGCCACTCGAACAATCGAGGAAACGCAAAGTGCTCAAGCTCTTTGCGCTGCTACCTTGGATTTCTGGATACTGTGAGGCAGCGCAGACGGTTAATACAGGTGATCCACAACAGCGATTCAAAGGCATCCGCGCAGTGCTTGTTGTGGACGCTATGGCTGGTAATGAACTAAAGTACGTAAAGATTTATGATGACAGAGATATCGAAATCTATTCCTCTGGCATAGTGTCGAGAAAAGTTCGCAAAATCGTGACGCTGGGCGACACTTACATCCCTCTGACAGTGCGTGCGATTTGGAGAAAGGGCGCAGGCTGGGACAGCGTCAAAGAAGTTTGGAATGAAGGCATAATCGCTGGCGATTACAAAGTTTCCGTAGCTAGGCGAATCCCGGATCAAGTCTTGAACGACATTTATGCGCATGGAGGAAATCTTCGCTTGAAATTCCGTCTTAAGACGGACGGCGTCCTTTTCGGCTGGGATATCGAACGTGCGGCTCCTTTGGGAGACGTTTCTATTTTTGCGATGCCGGGAGGAGACTTTCTTGAAACTCGATATTAATACAGCCATTTATTGACACAGTGATGTGGCGTTTCAACCCAATTGTGCGCCTTCGCTCGCACCCGGTCATGTCATGACCGCCAAAAGTACTAGCGCGGAGGGCACATACCTGCCCTGCCCAGCGTACTCGGCCTGAAATCCTCTATCACTACAAAAGCCCCTTCAGCGATCTTGGCCATCCCAATGGTTCGCTCGGCCGCAACTAGCGCCTCTCATACAAAACGAGAATCCTCCTTGGGAACTACTGCAAATGAAGTATTACGTCAAGTGAAGCGATTCAAATCTGTATTTTACACAAGCTGGACAAGGTTACGGACAGTTGACAGCAGAAAATCTGTTTGTGTAGGAGACAAACAGAGTTAAGAATCCGTGGAACCTCAATACAATTACTCGACAATTTTACAACTAATTCGGGAATCAGCCTCGCGCGAAATTTAGCTGTCTGGCGAGTATCTTTAGGCTTACTAGAACACATTCGGACATCGCGACCAACTAGACGCACAAATTAATGTATGCGGTGGGGCAGATCATTTAGTTTACGGACACAAGATGAACACAGTCGTCATTTTCTCATTCCTTTTCTGGATCTCATCTGAATCATCCTGATAACCGGCATCAGATTGAACTGCAGTAGAAATTTGCGATAGAACGCAACCCGCTTCACAAAGGCAGTTAGTTTCCAGTTCGACAGCGAACAAGTCGTACATGACGATGACCGGCTTTGACAGTTACCGCCCAGCCGATGCGGTCGTCCAATCGAGTCGACCTAGTTCTGGGCGTGGTACGGGATTTCGAAGCATGCGTCTAGCATAATCGGATCGTCCGGCACGGTGTGATTTCGCGTACTTCCGCCGCGACACGAGCTCCAAGGTGGAACAGCGCGAACAAGCGCGTGCTTTCATCGCTAAGGACCACGCGCGCGTTGCAAGTGCCAGTAACCTCCGTCATCGCTCCCAGCCGCCGATGATAAATGGTGGGTCTGACGACGCTCAGCCGGCCCAGCCATTTGGCACCCGCTGCCAGGAGACAGTCCAGCACGTACACATTTACAAATCTTTGTGGATATTGGTAAGTTTCTATTTGGCAATAATATTCACAATGGCGAGTGCTGACTTTTGCGATCACAGATGGACGCGCCTATGAAACGAAGCTTATTTCTCTTCATCAGCACCCTCTTCTTTAAGGGTAGGCTCATCGCCGCGCTGCCACTGCAGTCCGCGCCAGCAAAGGGCTGCGCCCGGCCGCGTTCATGCTCCTACCGGAGCGCCCGCGCCATGCCAGCCCTGCCCAAGCACCAGGACACTCGGGTCCGCCACATCCAAAAAGAAGAGCACGAAGGCGATTTCCTCTGAACTGGCGATGGCGAAGCCGTCGAGCCCTGCCGCCCGCCGAATGGGCCGCGCTGGAAGCCGAATTCGGTGCGCCAGCGATCGGCTATCGCTTCATGCCCTTGCCCGATACAATGGCAAAATTCGGGCCGCGCCTGCAAACGCTCTTCGACGAAGTGGATGCGCGCCCCTATCATCAAGCCGCCTGAAAGAGCATACCGATGACCGACCAAGCCGCCGAACTAGCCCGCCGCGAAGCCGCCGCGCGACAAGCCATCAAGAACGGTTTCGACATGGAAGATGAGGAATCCGGCGTCGCCATGTTCGTCGCCTTCCACCTCGAAGAACTCCCGGCCGAGTACTGGCAGGAGCAAATGCAGATCGCCCGCCCCGATCCCGGCGCCGTGCTCGACATCCTCGAACTGCGCGAGCACTGGGGCGAAGAAGATGAGCTGGAACACTCCGATTTCACCCTGCCGGGCAAGGTCACCGATTACGTGATCAGCGTGCGTTTCGATGGCAAAGGCAAGGTCGCCGAGATCTCGATGGAAAGCTAAGCCAGCGCCGAGGGCTGGCTGAAATGCTCAACCAGAAAATCAATAAAAGCCCGCGCCCTTGCCGCCTGATTCCGCCGGTTCAGGTAATACACAAACAAATCCGCCGACGGCAGCCGGTACTGCGGCAGCACGATCTGCAGTCTCCCGCTCTCCACATAGCGCGCCAGGTCCCACTCCGAGCGCACCAGGATGCCATGCCCATCCAGCGCCCAGCCCAGCACGATGTCGCCGTCGTTGCTGGACAGCGCACCGTGCACCTTCACCGCTTCGCTGTGCTCCTCGCCTTCGCCTGAATAAAAGCGCCAGACCCCGTGCGCCTCGTCGTTCTGGCGATGCACGATGCAACGGTGCTTCGCCAGCTCAGCCAGCGAAGAAGGCAGCCCATGCCGCTGCAGATACAAGGGAGAAGCACACAGGAAGCGCCGGTTCGACATCACGCGGCGCGCGTTCAGGCGCTTGTCCGGCAGCGCGCCGAAGCGGATCGCCAGGTCGTAGCCATTCTCGACCAGGTCGACCGGGCGGTCCGTCACCTCCATCTGCACTTCGACCTGCGGGTAGCGCTGCGCGAATGCGGAGATCATGGGTGCGATCGTGGTCCGGCCGAAGCCGAGCGTCGCATTCACGCGCAACAGGCCACGCGGCGCCGAGCGCCCGCTGGCCACCGCGTCTTCCATCTCGCGGATCGATGCCAGGATGCGCGTGGCGTGCATCAGGTAGGTCTCGCCTTCGCTGGTCAGGCTGATGCGGCGCGTGGTGCGGTTCAGCAGCCGCACGCCCAGCCTCGCCTCCAGCTGGGCCAGGCGCTTGGTGGCGGCGGGTGGCGTCAGGTCGAGGGCGCGCGCTGCAGCAGCCAGGCTGCCGTGGCGGGCCACCAGCACGAAGAATTCCATGTCGGCCGTGTGGTCGGGCTTCATCCGCTATTCACCTTAGGTTAATAATCAATTCGATGCCGGGAAATTATAGACGGCTCGGCGAGGACTAAGCTGACGCCTCCATAGAACACACAAGCAGCCATCATGAAAATCGTCGAGATCCGCGAACAGACCCTCCCCATCAGCTCTTCCATCCGCAACGCCTACATCGACTTCAGCAAGATGACGCTGAGCCTCGTGGCCGTGATCACGGACGTCATCCGCGATGGCAAGCCGGTGGTGGGGTATGGCTTCAATTCGAACGGCCGCTACGGCCAGGGCAAGCTGATGCGCGAGCGCTTCATCCCGCGCATCCTGGAAGCCGATCCCGGCTCGCTCCTCAACGACAAGGGCGACAACCTCGATCCGCACCGGATCTGGGATGCGATGTTCACCAACGAGAAGCCGGGCGGCCACGGCGAGCGTTCGGTGGCGATCGGCACCATCGACATGGCGGTGTGGGATGCGGTCGCCAAGATCGAGGGCAAGCCGCTGTTCCAGCTGCTGGCGGACCGTTACGGCAACGGCCAGCCGGAGCGCAAAGTCTTCGTGTACGCGGCCGGCGGCTACTACCATCCGGGCCAGGACCATGAAAAGCTGAAGGACGAGATGCGCAGCTATATCGACCGCGGCTACACGGTCGTGAAAAAGAAGATCGGCGGCGCCTCGCTGGATGAGGACCTGCGCCGCATCGACTCCATCCTGTCGGTGCTGCAGGATGGCCAGAAGCTGGCGGTGGACGCCAATGGCCGCTTCGACCTCGACACCGCGATCCAGTATGCCAAGGCGCTCTCGCAGTACGACCTGTTCTGGTACGAGGAAGCCGGCGATCCGCTCGACTTCGAGCTGCAGGCGACCCTGCGCAACTACTACGACAAGCCGATGGCGACCGGCGAGAACCTGTTTTCGATGCAGGATGCGCGTAACCTGATCCGCTACGGCGGCATGCGCGCGGACCGCGACTGGCTGCAGTTCGACTGCGCACTGTCGTACGGCCTGGTCGAATACCTGCGCACGCTGGACATGCTGCACCAGCACGGCTGGTCGCGCAGCCGCTGCATCCCGCACGGCGGCCATCAGATGTCGCTGAACATCGCGGCCGGTCTGGGCCTGGGCGGCAACGAATCCTATCCGGACCTGTTCCAGCCCTTCGGCGGCTTCCCGGATGGCGTGAAGGTGGAGAATGGCTATGTGACGATGCCGGACCTGCCGGGCATCGGCTTCGAGGGCAAGGCGGATTTGTTCCGCGAGATGCAGAAGCTGTCGGATTAAAAACACTGACAGGCAGGCGTTGTTGAATTAGCATGTCAGCTTCACTGATGTCCTGGAGGTGTCTTGAAGCTGATCCTGCCCGTCCTGCTGCTGGCCTGTGCGCCGGCATCCGCCCAAGTCCATGCCACGATCACGTTGCGCGATCCCACGGCGCTTGAGGTCAGCTACACAATCCCGCCATCCTGCGCGGCGCTGGAGTTCCGCAACGAGGACATACGGCCCGAAACCGTCGCCACCCTGCGCAGCGATTGGCGCGCCGCGGATGACTGCACCGAATTCGATGGCCGCCAGCTCCGCCGCAAGAATGCGTCCTGCAGCACCCTGCGCCTGCGCGTTCCCGCCACCCAGCGCACCGCCGACCGCGTCTATCCCTGGGCCTATCCGGTCGAGAAAGGCCTGTATGCGCATACCCGCGCCTACGCACTGACGGCAGCTTGCGGTCCGGTCGACTGGACCTTCTCCGCGCCCGGCGGTACCGTGGTGGTCGATGGCGTCGCCGCGGCAGGCAGCATGGACCGCACGGCGGCCGCCGGCGGCGGCGAGGAAATGCCGACGGTGCTGATCCAGCAAGCCTTCCCCCCAGGCGCCACGCCGCGCGTCCATGCCAGCAGCCAGTTCTCGCCGCAGACTCTGGCCCTGCTGGACAGTAACGTGGCCAGCATCGAGAGGGAACTCCGGCGCGAGTTGCCGGGCCTGCGTTTTACGGTGCCCTTCATCGTCGCTTCACCTTCCGACCACCCGAGCAATTACTGGGGAGACGTGGCCAACGGCACGACGATGCGCCTGGCCTTCCCTCCCTCGTCCGGACCCGCGCAGGAAACCCTGCTGCACACCTTCGTGACGCACGAGATGGCCCATCTTGTCCAGCCGCGGGAATGGAACGACAGCTGGAAAGAGGATTCCGCCACCATCGGCGAAGGCGGGGCCGAGTTCCTGCGCGCCGTTACGGCCACGCGGCTAGCCTGGTTCGACCGCGCAGCCTTTGCCGGTGACCTGGAAAAAGCGGTGAACAACTGCCTGCTCGCCGCCAAAGGCAAGTCCTGGAAGACGATGAACAATCGCGGCTGGGGCCTCAATCCTTATCAGTGCGGCCTGACTTTCTATGCCATCGGCCTGTCGTCGAAACTCTCCCGCACTTCGCCGCTGCTGCGGGTACGCGATTACTACCGCAAGGCGGGAGCAGGCGAGCGCACCGATTTCGCGCGCGAGCTTGAATGCGGCGGCGCCCGCGATTGCCAGCCGCGCTGGCTGCCGCGCCTGGCCGGCGACGAAACGCTGGCGAATGTGCTGCAGGATTATGCGCGCCAGCCGCGCTCTCTGCTGCACGCCACCTCGGAGTGGGGAACCGCACTGATAAAGCCGATGGCATTCCGCCACCTTGCCCAGCTCATGGCGGCCGACTGCAAGGGCGGCGTCAGCATGTATCAGGAAACGGCATCGGCGCGCATCGCCCCGGGCCCGACCTGCGGCGTGCTTCGCGAAGACATGGTGGTCGTACGTGCGGAAGGCTTGCCGCTGTTCGAGACCGCCGGCGCAGTCAAGGCATCCGTCGAGTCCTGCCGCGACAAAGGCAGCACCGTGCTGGGCTTGCAGGACGGCGGCAGCATCACGCTGGCCTGCAATGCGGGATCGGTGAATGTGCCTGCGCAGCTGTTCAGCATCAACCCCGAACGGGCGCAGGCGCTGCTCAGATAATCAGGCTTCGCCGACGTCGGCGTCTTCGCCCAGCGCGAATTCGCCGCGCTGGAAGGCTTCCAGCACGGCCTGGGCCTGGACCAGATGCGTTTCGGGCACCAGGATGCGGACGCCGCCGAGAGCCGGCGCCAGCAACAGGTCGGTCTGCACCAGGTGAGCGTCGGCCAGCACCGCCGGGATGCCCGACGCCACCAGGCAGCCCTGCACCAGGCTGGCTTCCATAGGGACCAGATAGCGTGCAAGTTCAAGCAGGTCGCGGCCTGGCAGTAACTCAGCCTCCGGCGTGCCGGCCAGCAGTGCATTCAATGCTTGTGTCATGACGGCTCCCTGAAGATCGACGGCTGTGTGCTCATCTTAGCAGCATCGGCAGTGCGGACAGCAGGTAAAGCACCACCCCGATCAAGCCGCCGACCACGGTGCCGTTGATGCGGATGTACTGCAGGTCCTTGCCGATATTCAGCTCGATCTGCTCCGACATCTCGCGGCTGTCCCAGTTCTTGACGGTGTCGGCGATGTGGCTGGTCAGGAAGCCTGCGAACTCGGGCGCCGCGCCGCGCGCCGCCAGTTCCAGGCTCTCGTTGAGCGACGCACGTAGTAGCGGATCCTCGGCCAGCATGCGCCCGACCCAGGCGCCGGTCGCTTCCAGGCGCCGGCGCAGGGTCGACGCCTCCTTGTCCAGATCGGCCTTGATCCAGGCTTTCAGGTCGCTCCACAGCGAGCCCAGATAGCCGTTCAGGGTCTCGTCGCCGATCAGGTAGCGCTTGATGTCCTCGCCCTTTTCCACGAAATCCGGATCGGTCTGCAGCCGTGCGATGAAGTCGCCGGTGAAGGCGTCGAAACGCTGGCGCAGCGGGTGTTGCGGGTCTTCGCTGACGCGCTTGAGGATGCCGGCGGCCAGCTTGACGGTGAGGTCTGCGCCCTTGCGGCCGATGAGCTCCGAGGGCAGCATCTTTTCCATGAAGGCGTATTCCTCGCGCAGCCAGTCGACAATGCCCTGGGCGATGAAGGCCTGGGTCTCCTCGTTGTCCAGCAGCTTCGCCAGCTGGTGGATGCCCTCGTCGAGCAGCTGCTGGTGGCGGCCGTCGCGCGTGACGCTTTCCAGGATCGTGCCGGCGGTCTTGGACAGGTCGACGCCCTGGATCATGCCGTGCACGGCGCGGCGCACGAAGTTCTGCACCGCCGCGTCCTCGATGAAGTCGAGCGCCCAGCCGGCGGTCTTGACCAGGTAGTGGCCCAGCTGCTGCGTGTTCGCGGGCTGTATGAGCCAGTCGGCCACCTTTTGCGCCGGGTCGTGGCGCTGGATCAGGCGCACGATGGAATCCGTGTCGAGGAATTTCTCGTGCACGAAGGCGGCCAGGTTGTCGGCGATGCGCTGCTTGTTGGCGGGGATGATCTCGGTGTGGCGCGAGACGAAGGGAATCGGGATGCGGCGGAACAGCGCGGCGACGGCGAACCAATCGGCCAGCGCGCCCACCATCGCGGCCTCGGCGAAGGCCTTCAGCAGGCCGGTCCACCAGTTCGGCTGCAGGAACAAGGACAGCACGAACAGCGCGGCCGCGCCGGCAAAGAAGGACAGCGCCAGACGCTTGGACTGGCGCAGCTCCACTTGCTTATCGAGGTTCCTGGACATGGCTGGGGTCACCCCGCCATATTAGCCCAAGCTAGACCACGCCGGCGCGCCGCAGGGCGTCCACGCTAGCCGCGCTCCATCCCCAATCTCCCAGCACCGCAGCGCTATCCTGGCCGGGGCTCGAAGGCCGCGAGCCGATCTCGGCCTCGGTACGCGAGAAGCGCGGGGCCGGCGCCGGCTGGACCACGCCGTCGCGTTCGACGAAGGTGCCGCGCGCCGCATTGTGCGGGTGGCGCGGCGCTTCCGCCATGTCGAGCACGGGCGCGAAGCAGACGTCCGTCCCTTCCAGCAGGGCCGACCATTCGGCACGGGTGCGGGTGGCGAACAGCGCGGCGAACTTGCGCTTGAGTTCCGGCCAGTCGGCCTGGCGCCACTGCTTGCCGAACTGCGGATCCTCGACGTCCGCCAGCGCCAGCAGCTCCGCATAGAACTGCGGCTCGATGGCGCCGATCGAAATGAATTTGCCGTCCGCGCAGGCGTAGCAGTCGTAGAAGGGCGCGCCGCCGTCGAGCAGGTTGGCTTCCCGCTCTCCGCTCCAGGAACCGAAGGCGCGCAGGCCGTACATCATCGCGCCCAGCAGCGCAGCGCCGTCGGTCATGGCGGCATCGACCACCTGGCCCTTGCCGGAGTGTTTGGCTTCCCAAGCAGCGCAGACCACGCCGAAGGCCAGCATCATGGCGCCGCCGCCAAAGTCGCCGACCAGGTTCAGCGGCGGCGCCGGCGGGCCGTCCGCGCGGCCCATCGCGTGCAGCATGCCGGACAGCGCCACGTAATTCAGGTCATGCCCGGCCGCCTGCGACAGCGGTCCGGTCTGGCCCCAGCCCGTCACCCGGCCATAGACCAGGCGCGGGTTGCGGTCCAGGCAGGGGTCGGGGCCGAGCCCCAGCCGCTCCATCACGCCGGGGCGGAAGCCTTCGACCAGCACGTCGGCCTTGGCCACCAGGTCGAGCAGCAGCTGGCGGGCGCGCGGATCCTTCAAGTCCAGCGCCAGCGAGCGCCGCCCGCGCGCCATCACGTCGAACTTCGTGCCCAGCATCGGGTAGGGGTTCGGCGCCGTGGGGTCGGGTTTGCGGTCGATGCGGATCACGTCCGCGCCCATATCGGCCAGCATCATCGCCGCGAAGGGGCATGGGCCGATGCCGACCATTTCGATTACCTTCAGTCCGGATAAGGGTCCCGGCATGCGATTCCTCCGATTACAACGAACGGGCGATGATTTCTTTCATGATCTCATTGGCGCCGCCGTAGATGCGCTGTACGCGGGCGTCGAGATACATCTGTGCGATCGGGTACTCCAGCATGTAGCCGTAGCCGCCGAACAGCTGCACGCACTGGTCGACGATCTTGCATTGCAGGTCGGTGATCCAGTACTTGGCCATCGAGGCCTGCACCGTGTCCATGCGCCCGGCAATCAGGTCTTCGATGCAGCGGTCGACGAACACGCGCGCCACGAAGGCCTCGGTCTTGGCCTCGGCCAGCACGAAGCGGGTGTTCTGCATCTCGATCAGGGCCTGGCCGAAGGCTTTGCGCTCCTTCGTGTGCTCGACGGTCAGCTTGATGGCGCGCTCGATCGAGGCCACGCCGCACACGCCGACGATGGTGCGCTCGTAGGGCAGCTCGGTCATCAGCTGGGCGAAGCCGCGTCCCTCTTCACCGCCCAGTACGTTCTCCAGCGGCACATGGACGTCGTCGAAGAACAGCTCGCAGGTGTCCTGGCCCTTCTGGCCGACTTTTTCGAGGATGCGGCCGACGCGGAATCCGGGATTGTCCCGGGTGTCGACCAGCATCAGCGACACGCCTCTGGCCCCGGCCGCCGGGTCGGTCTTGGCGACCACCAGGATCAGGTCGGCCATATAGCCGTTCGAGATGAAGGTCTTGGAACCGTTCAGGCGGTAGCCGTTCTCCCCACGAATCGCGGTGGTGCGGATGCCCTTCAGATCCGAGCCGGCGCCCGGTTCCGACATGGCGATGGCGGCGATCGTCTCGCCGCTCGCCAACTTCGGCAGGTAATGGCGCTTCTGCTCTTCGGTGCCCTGGTTCAGCAGGTAGTGGGCGACGATGGCGTGCACGTGCAGGCCGAAGGCGGTGTCGCCGGCGTAGCAGAGTTCTTCGAACACCACGCACTGGTGGGCGAAGCTGCCGCCCGAGCCGCCGTATTCGTCGGGGATATCGGCCAGCAGCAGGCCCATCTCGCCAGCCTTGCTCCAGACCTCGCGGTCGACGTGCTGCTGCTCGCGCCAGCGCTGCTGGTGCGGAACGATCTCGTGGTCGACGAAGCGGCGCACGGCATCGCGGAAACCTTCCAGCTCGGCTTCCATCCAGGGAGAGACGTAGTTCATGCTGTCCTCTCCTTACACGCGGTACATGGTGACGACGCAGGCGCCGCCCAGGCCCAGGTTGTGCTGCAGCGCGACCTTCGCGTCCTCGACCTGGCGCGCGCCGGCGCTGCCGCGCAGCTGGTGGGTCAGCTCGAAGCATTGCGCCAGGCCGGTGGCGCCCAGCGGATGGCCCTTGGACAGCAGGCCGCCGGACGGATTGGTGACGACCTGGCCGCCGTAGGTGTTGTCGCCCTCGGCGATGAACTTGTCGGCGCCGCCTTCCGGGCACAGGCCCAGGGCTTCATACGTGATCAGTTCATTGTGGGCGAAGCAGTCGTGCAGCTCGACCACGTCGAGGTCTTGGGGGCCGATGCCGGCCTGGGCGTAGACCTTGTTCGCCGCTTCCTTGCTCATGTCGTAGCCGACCAGGCGCATCATGTCATCCGCATCGAAGGTACTCGGGCGGTCGGTGGTCATGGCCTGGGCGGCGATGTGGACGTCGGCGCGCAGATTGTGCTTCCTGGCGAAGGCTTCGGAGACCAGCACCGCGGCGGCCGCGCCGCAGGTCGGCGGGCAGGCCATCAGGCGAGTCATCACGCCGGGCCAGATTTCGGGCGCGTCCAGCACGTCCTGTTCCGTCACCTCCTTGCGGAACAGCGCCAGCGGGTTGTTGACGGCGTGGCGGCTGGCCTTGGCGCGGATGCGGGCGAAGGCGTTCAGGGGGGTGCCGTATTTTTCCATGTGCGCCAGGCCGGCGCCGCCGAAGTAGCGCAGCGCCAGCGGAAGCTCTCGCACCTGAGCGTCGCCGCCCACCAGGCGCTCGGTGACGGCGTCGAAGTCGTCGAAGGGCGCCGGGCGGTCGGTGAAGACGGACGCCAGCGCGCCGGGGCTCATCTGCTCGAAGCCGAGCACCAGCACGCAGTCTGCGGCGCCACTCTGCACGGCCTGGCGCGCCAGGTACAGCGCGGTGGAGCCGGTCGAGCAGTTGTTGTTGACGTTGACGATGGGGATGCCGGTCATGCCGACGCCATACAGCGCCTTCTGGCCGCAGGTCGAATCGCCATATACATAGCCGACGTAGGCCTGCTCGACGCTGTCGTAGGCGATGCCCGCGTCATCCAGCGCGGCGCGCGCGGCCAGGGCGCCCATCTCGTGATAAGGGGCGCTGGCGCCTGGCTTGGCGAAGGGGATCATGCCCACGCCGGTGACGAATACTTTCTGGCTCATGCCTGTCTCCTCAGTTTTACAGGTCACCCGACCTAGTTTTGGTCAATTATAGGTCAACTGTACTAGTCGATAAAGTATAATCGGCGTATGGACAGAACTCTCGACAGCACGCTCAGAAACAAGGCTTCCGGCACCACCGAAAAAGGCCTCGGCCGGGCGCAGGACATCCTCGAGGCGGCGCGCGCCCTGCTCGCCGCGGAAGGCTATGCCGGACTGTCGATGCGGCGCGTGGCCCAGGAAGCCGGCATGAGCCTGTCGAACGTGCAGCACTACTACGGCAGCAAGGACCTGCTGCTGGAAGCCCTGCTGCTGACCACCATGGACGACTTCCAGGCCAGGATGGACGCCATCGCCGCCGCCATGAGCGAGCGCTCCCAGCTCGAGCGTTTTCTGACGACGGTCGACATGTTCCTGGAAGAGATCACCGACCCGGTCACCCACGCCTTCTTTTTCGAGCTCTGGGCGCTGGCCTCGCGCAATCCCTTCGCCTCCAACCTGATGGACAAGATGCTGGGACGCGAGCGCAAGACCGTCTACAACCTGATCCGCGGCCTCAACCCTGCCATCTCCGACGACGAAACCATGCAGCGCGCGATCCTGATGGTGGCGCAGATCGAGGGCCTGATGCTGTTCCGGCTCGACAAGCGGCGCCGGCGCACGCAGTTCGATGCGGTGCGTTCTTCCTTGCGCAAGGCCTTGTTGGCGCTGGCTACGATGCCGTAGGGTGGGCTCTCCGAGCCCACGTTAAGGCAGGCATTACGCGAACGCTACGCGTGGGCACGGAGTGCCCACCCTACATGTCGCTTATACTGGACTGGTTTTTCTTGACAAGGAGGCCACGTCCGCATGCACCACAACATCAGCCTGATCACCACCATCGCCGCCGCTCTCGGCTTCGGCCTGCTGTTCGGCATGCTCGCCGTGCGGCTGCGCCTGCCGGCCCTGGTCGGCTATCTCGCCGCCGGCGTCCTGATCGGCCCGGCCACGCCGGGTTTCGTGGCCGACGTCGCCCTCGCCTCCCAGCTGGCGGAGATCGGCGTGATGCTGCTGATGTTCGGGGTCGGCCTGCACTTCTCGCTCGACGATTTGATGGAAGTGAAAGGCATCGCCCTTCCCGGCGCCGTGCTGCAGATCGCGGTCGCCACGCTGATGGGCATGGGGGTGAGCCATCTGTGGGGCTGGAGCCTGGGTGCGGGCCTGGTGTTCGGCCTGGCGCTGTCGGTGGCCAGTACCGTGGTGCTGCTGCGGGCGCTGGAAGACCGCGGGCAGCTTGATTCCTTCAACGGCCGCATCGCGGTGGGCTGGCTGGTGGTCGAGGACCTGGTCACGGTGCTGGTGCTGGTGCTGCTGCCGGCGCTGGCCGGTCCGCTGGGCGGCCATGCCCTTAGTGGGCACGGCGCCGACGATTCGCTGTGGCTGGCGCTCGGCAAGACCCTGCTGTCGGTGGGCGCCTTCGTCGCCTTCATGCTGATCGTCGGCCGCAAGCTGTTCCCCTGGTTCCTGTGGCGCGTGGCCAAGACCGGCTCACGCGAGCTGTTCACGCTGGCCGTGATCGCGGCCGCGGTCGGCATCGCCTATGGCTCGTCGGAGTTATTTGGGGTTTCGTTCGCGCTGGGCGCCTTCTTCGCCGGCATGGTGCTGCGCGAATCGGCACTGAGCCACCGCGCGGCCGAAGAGACCCTGCCGCTGCGCGATGCGTTCTCGGTGCTGTTCTTCGTCTCGGTCGGCATGCTGTTCGACCCGCGCGTGCTGGTCGAGCATCCGCTCGAGCTGCTGGCGGTGGTGGCCATCATCCTGTTCGGTAAATCGATCGCGGCGTTTGTCCTGGTGCTGGCGCTGCGCTACCCGCTGAACACGGCGATTACCGTCTCGGCCAGCCTGGCGCAGATCGGCGAATTCTCATTCATCCTGGCGGCGCTGGGCATGTCGCTGGGGCTGCTGCCTGAGCTCGGCCAGAACCTGATCCTGGCCGGCGCCATCGTCTCGATCGCCGTGAACCCGCTGATGTTCAAGGCCATCAACCCGCTGCAGAAGTGGCTGCGCTCCAAATCCGACCTGGCGCGCAAGCTGGAGCGCTCGACCGATCCGCTGGCCGAGCTGCCGATGACGGTCACGCACGAGCACCTGACCGGCCAGGTGGTACTGGTCGGCTACGGCCGCGTGGGCAAGCGCATCGCCGAGGAACTCACCCGCCAGGGCGTGCACTATGTGGTGGCGGAGCAGAACCGCGAGATGGTCGAGGACCTGCGCCGGCGCGACCAGCCGGCGGTGGCCGGCAATGCCGCCGACCCGGCGGTGCTGATCCAGGCGCATATCGCACGCGCCTCGATGCTGGTAATCGCGACGCCCGATACCTTCCATGTGCGCAGCATGATCGAGACGGCCAAGGCGCTCAACCCGGCCATCCGCTGCGTGGTGCGCACCCACAGCGAGGAAGAGGCACGTTTGCTGCGCGAGGAAACCGGCGGCACCGTGTTCGTCGGCGAGCGCGAACTGGCCAGGAGCATGACGGATTACGTGCTGCAGGGCTTGGCGGAGGCGCCGGCGGCCCACTGAGCGCGCGTGGGCACGGTGTGCCCACCCCAGGGACGAAAAAAAACGCCGCGGGATTCACACCCCGCGGCGTTTTTCGTAGGGTGGGCACACCGTGCCCACGCAGCGTTATGCGACCGCAGCTTCCTCTGCGCACAGCTTCAGGCTGGCATGGCGAGCATGGTTCAGGCCGGCCAGCAGCGCATCCTTGTGCTGTTCCAGCAGGGCGAACACGGCATCCTTGGACAGCACGTACTGGTCGAGCAGCGTGTCCTTGAGCGCCACGATCACGTCCTGGTAGTCGCGGATCGCATTCAGCGTGTAGCTGTACAGCTCATCCGACTTTTCCTCGACCTGGCGCAAGGTGTGCTCGCCGGAGGCGTCGTTGCCCATCTGGCTATAGTCGATCTTGGCGCGCGAGTACATCGACAGGCGGCCCACCATCAGGTTCAGCATCTTGGTGATCTTCTCGATGTCGTTCTGGCTGCCGACCGAGATGCCGCGGGCGCCATAGAACAGCTCTTCCGCCGCCACGCCGCCGTACAGGCCGATGACGTCGCGCTCCAGCTCTTCCAGAGTACGCAGCGACATGTCGTCGCCCGACTGCAGGACGTAGCCCAGGGCGCCGATCTTCGACACGGCTTCGGTGCTGATCTTCAGCAGGTGCGACTTTTCCTTCACTTCATCCAGGGTCATGCCGGCGCGCAGGAAGGGGTCGATCTGCATGAAGAAGTGACCCAGTTCGTGCACGGCGATGCGCTCGCGCTGCTTGTGCTTCTCGGCGGTGGTGGCGCGGTCGGTCAGGCCGATGGTCGCACGCTCATAGGCACGAAACAGCAGGTCGGTGTTGATGATGACCTTTTCCTGGATCGACAGCATCGATGCGCGCTCGACCACGGATTCCAGCAGCGCCGGGCTCAGGTTCTGGGTGATCTCGGCTACCTGGTCGAGGTCGAGGTCATTGAAGTCCACCAGACCTTCTTTTTTACGCGACAGGAAGCTGCGCAGCAGTTCCTTGCGCTCGGCCTTGTTCGGCAGGCGGAAGTTGATCTTCACCGAGAAGCGGCGCAGCATCGCTTCGTCCATCTCGGTCGAGGCATCGTCGAAGTTCGAGGCGACCACCCAGATCACGCCCTGGCCCTTGTCGCTCTTCACGCCGTCCAGCAGGCCCAGCAGGGTGTTGGCGGTATCGTCTTCCCATTTCTTTTCGCTGCGGCCGCGCGGCATGAACAGGCTCTGCGCTTCATCCAGGAAGATGATGCAGCGGCCCTTGCTCGAGGCCTTGCGGTACAGCGCGTTCAGCGCCTTCGAACCGCCGCCGACGTAACCCGATTCCAGCGCCGAGCCCGAGGCCTGGATCAGCGGAATGTCCAGGCGCTTGGCCAGGTAGCCGACCAGCTTGGTCTTGCCGGTACCGGCAGGACCGGTCAGCATGACGTTGAAAGGCTTGTCGATGTTGTGCTCTTTGTACAGCTCGCGGTTGCGGATCATGTCTTCCAGGTGGAGGACTTCCTGCTTGATGTCTTCCATGCCGATCAGGTCGTCAAGCGAGCCTTTCAGCTTGTCCGGCGAGATCATCTGGGCGCCGCCGGCGTTCATGCCAGGGATGCCGAACTTCAGGGCGTACAGGATCAGGACCAGCACGGTCAGGTCGAGCGCGTGGCGCTTCATGAAGGAGACGACCTCGGAAGCGAAGCCTTCGTTCTCGTCCTGCAGCACGGCCTTGTGCGAAGCCAGGTAGTCGTCCTTGGCGATCGAGTACGGGATCGCGTTCTTCAGCAGGACTTCACGCTCGAGCGACAGGTGGGAGGTGCTCGGCACCTTCACCACGTGCAGCTGCGGCGCGCCCTTGAACTTGTAGATATAGCGCGGTGCATCGGACAGCGGGCGCGCCACCAGCAGGTAGTCGAGCCGGTCCTTCAGGGACGCCAGTTCGGTGATCTCGGAGATGTTCTGCGAGTGGACCACCGGCGACGGATCCTGCGGGACGTCTGCCTTGTAAATGAACCAGCCCACCATCATGCCCAACAGCACGGCAGTCAGGATACGGACATAAACATTCTTGAAGGCAATTTGAAGTCGAGCAAAATTGGGCATGTATCAGTACTCTTTAATCTGAAGGTGCTTCACGACGTAGATATTGCGTGCCTTCCGAAGTGCCGATTGGACGCGAAAGGCGCGGTGCATGGACCGCATGAGATGCAAACGTAGGCGTCTGCTATTGTTTTGATGCCCGAAGGCAATGGGGATATGGAGACTATACCCCCAAAGAAAAGATACGTGTATACCGTGCGCTGAAAAAACTTTGAGACACAACACAGCTGATCAAATTGCCATCACTTTTCTTTGTAATTTCAATAAGTTAGCTAAGCAAATCGCAAAGTTTTCGCCACTTTTTGCCTATTAAATAAGTAATCGAGAGATAATAATTTCAATTACTGCAATTATAAAAATTTTACGTTTTGTAATTGCTGAGAAACAGGTAACAAGACGTAACGAGCGCAATTCAATTCGCATTTTTGCTATGCTGGATTGGTACCCGGATGCGCTCTCCGAGGTGGACATTTGGAAGGAATGACCGTGAAACGATACGTTCTTGCCGCTGCACTCAGTTCAGCACTCTGCCTGCCTTTCGGCGCCGCCCAGGCCGCCGCCATCGACCTCGACACCAGCCACGCCGTCCGCGCCCATCGCATTGCCGATGTCTCGACGGTTGCGCGTACCGATGTGGTCATGCCGCCCTCGCCGTCCATGTCAGAACTGCCGGAACCGGAAGTGTTTGCGATGATGCTGGTCGGCCTGATCCTGATCGGCTACCGCGCAAGCCGCGACAGCAGCGAGAAATTCAAGAAGGATTGAGCTGGCCCAAGTGGGGAGGTAAAACCGGAGAGTCGACGGCGCCAGATGGCGCCGTTGTCGTTTGCAGCGCAGTGGACACGCAGCAGCGTGCCCAAGTTTCTTATATGGGGATCGGCTACCCGATTACAAGGGCTCGCTGCACAAGGCGTGCAGCTTGAGCAGGGTCGCCCAGTTGCGTGAGGTGGTCGTATCGCCCAGCTGCTTGCCGAGCGCGGCCGCGGCAGCGCTGTCGAGGATGCCATCGGGGCACCACACGTAGGCGGCGCGCTCGCCCAGCGCAGTGGCGCCGGACTCCCAGTCCTGGCCGCAGAGCGTCTCGAGCGCCTGGCGTGCCTGTGGCGTGGAATGCGGGTTCGAGAGGATGAAGGCCAGCAGGCGCGAATGGTCGCCGGCCTGGCCGAGCAAGGGGTTGCCGGCGACGACGTCAGCGAGCTCGGCGGCATCGAGCACCAGCACGCGCGCCGCCACGCCCAGCTTCAGCACCAGGGCTTCCTCGATTTGCGCGGCAACTTCATCCTGCGGCCGCGACGGACCGCTGAAGACGAGGTTGCCGCTGTTGAGAACACTGCGCACATCGTCGTAGCCAAGCTCGCCGACCATTTTGCGGAGGTCGGCCATGGCGACCCGTTTTGCGCGCCCGACATTTACGCCCCTCAGCAGGGCAACGTAGCGTTTGCTTGTCATGGCGCGCATGTTAACGTGTCCGGGCGTCCGGTGGCGCAGCGCAGCATCCTCACTCCTTGCCTGCCTACTTGATCAGGCCTTCGTCGCGCAGCGCCTGCTGCACTGCGGGGCGGGAACCGACGCGCTGCGTGTAGGCGGCGAACACCGGCCACGGCGACAGGTCGAACTGGACGTAGTTGGCCCAGGCCAGCACGGTGAACAGATAGCCGTCGGCCACCGTGAATTGCGAACCCATCAGGTAATCGCGGCCTTCCAGCTGGCTGGCGATCCAGCCAAGGCGATTCATCAGGTGGGTGCGCGCGGCGTCCTTCATCTCCTCCGTCGAGGTCGGGCGGAACAGCGGGCTGAAGCTCTTGTGCAGCTCGGTCGAGATGAAGTTCAGCCATTCGACCAGGCGATAACGCTCCAGCGTGCCGTTGGCCGGCGCCAGCTGGCGGTCCGGGACCAGGTCGGCGATGAACTGGACGATGGCCGGGCCTTCGGTCAGCACGGCGCCATCCTTCAGCTCCAGCGCCGGCACATAGCCTTTCGGGTTGATCGCCAGGAAATCGGCGCCGCTTTCGGTCTTACGGGCGCGAATGTCGACTTTTTCAGCCGTGAAGTCCAGGCCCGCTTCGAGCAGGGCGATGTGGGGGGAGAGCGAGCAGGCGCCCGGGCTGAAATACAGTTTCATACTTGTCCTATCGAATTGAATCCTGCCGAGAATACAACAGTTTATGCCAGCTTGCCGGCCGGGGAGTAGCTGCTTCACCCGGATCGGGTGTTAATATAATTCCGTTAATAAATACAAAGAGGGAAGTATGAACGGCGCTTACCAGCTGACACCCCTGCAAGATGCCAGCCCGGGTATGGTGCTGGGCGAGGTGCTGCGCGACGACAAGGGGAATGTGCTGCTGGCACAGGGCGTGGTGCTGACCGAGGGCATGCTGGCATCGCTGGCGCGCCATGGCGTCGAGATCCTCCCCATCCTCGCGGCCAGTCCGCTGGCGCCGCCTGTCGATGCGGCCCTGGTGCAGGAAAGGCTGGACCACGTCTTCCGCAAGCACGAGCGCGGGAGCAATGATGACTGGGCAACCACGATTCTGCGCCAGTACATCGAAGACTTCCGTCTGCAGCGCGAGGTGCAGCGATGAGCAAACTGTCTTCCGAACAGCTGGCCGCAAGCGTGCAGGACCTGCCTTCCCTGCCGGCCGTCGTGATGGAACTGCTCAGCAGCATCGAGCAGGACAACATGGATATCTCGGTGCTGGCGAAAAAGGTGTCCTATGACCAGGCGTTGACGGCCAAGACCCTGCGCCTGGCAAATTCGTCCTCCTTCGGCCTGCAGGTGAAGGTGGCGACGATCCAGCAAGCCATCACCTTCCTGGGCTTCCAGACCACGCGCAACCTGATCACGGCGGCGGCCGTCACCGGCTGCTTCCCGAACGGACTGTGCCCCGGTTTCAACGACAAGGCCTTCTGGCGCCATTCGATCGCGACGGCGGCCTGCGCCCGTTCGCTGGCGCGGCGCCTGCGCTTCAACCAGGACGTTGCGTTCACTGCGGGACTACTGCACGACATCGGCCGCCTGGTACTGGTGACCGGCCATCCCCAGGCCTACGGCGAGGCCCTGGCCTGGCGCGCCAGGCACGACGGCGAATGGCTGGATGCCGAGCGCGCGGTGCTGGGCATCGACCATGTGGATGCCGGGGTGGCGCTGGCGGCGCATTGGAATTTTTCGGACACGATGCGTCAGGCGATCGCTTATCACCACGCGCCCGAGACACCGGGCGCGGGATTTCTTGCCGCCATCGTTCATGTGGCCAACGCGGTCGTCCATGCGCTCGACCTGGCGGGCGAGGAGGAGGAACTGGTGCCGGCGCTGTCCAGCGTGGCCTGGAATGCGATGGGCTTGAACGAAGATGCTTATATGGACTTGTTCCGGGAAACGGAACAACAACTGGAAGAAATGTCGGCCATCCTGATGACTTAAGGGGAGCGACCCCTCATTCTCAGGACGGCCTGGAAATGACGGCAGCAGGTGCGAACCCGCTGCCGGGTCTCGCCGGAGGCATGACAGGACCGGCTGTCATGCCCTCGGCATCAGTGCGCATAATTGCCGGACTTGGACGCGTCGCTCTGATCTTGCGGTTGGGCTTGCTGTTGAGCGGCTTGTGCAGCAGCCTCTTTTGCAGCTTTTTCTTCAGGCTTCGGGCGGCCTTGTGCGTCCGACAGGCGATATTTGGTACGGCGGTCGCCCATCAGGTCACGCAGGTCGCGGATGCTCATGCCGGTCACTTCGTGCATGCGGATCAGCAGCGATGCGCCGACCGGCAGGCGGTGGTGACGGATCTTGCTGATCACCGGCGGAGCAACTTCCAGCATGCGCGACAGCGCTGCGTCATTCTTCAGCTGCATCTTGCCGAGCAGAATGTCCAGCAAGTGGTTAGGGTTGTAGCTTTCCTGTGAAGACAGAGCGTGATGTGCCATGATTACCTCGTGAGTGGTTAAAATAGTTCTCTTACGAACTTTGTTAAAGACTTCGTTTCGTCAACATAAGTTCCCGGATACGTTACCGAACGATCAATCGACTGCGCGTCGACAACGTCCCCGGACCCCGTGCGCTCCCTGACTCGCTACCCCAACGCACTTGTTTTTCGAACAAATTATCAAACTCATACGCCGGGTTCACACTCGACCGGAGCACGAAAATCATTGGTCGAAATCAAGCTAACGTTCGGAAAGCTTGTCATACAGTCATTTCAGCACATGGTGACAGATTGTGGCGCACGCAAGAGTTTTCTTGAACTTAATTTGCAATTGCCGGTACAGCCTAGCTAATTGATTTACAAAAAGAAATAAAAAAATTCGTTCCGGCAATCACAAACATAACAGTTTGCAATGCGATTTCAAGATTTAACAATGTAACCGACTGTATCAAAATTTCGGTTAAGAAATTTTTCATTCTGGCCAGTACCGAAAGCGGGTGCACACGTCCATTTCCGGGCGGGTTTCCGATTTGCGGTAAACTGGAATTCACTTGTCAAAGCATCAGCCATGCAGAAAAAAGTATTCATCAAGACCTTCGGTTGCCAAATGAACGAGTACGACTCGGACAAGATGGCGGACGTGCTCGGCGCGTCCGAAGGACTCGTACGCACCGACACCCCGGAGGATGCCGACGTCATCCTCTTCAACACCTGCTCGGTGCGTGAAAAGGCGCAGGAAAAGGTCTTTTCCGACCTCGGCCGCCTGAAAGAACTCAAACGCGGCAAGCCCGACCTGGTGATCGGCGTCGGCGGCTGCGTCGCCTCTCAGGAAGGCGCGGCGATCGTCAAGCGCGCCCCGCACGTCGACGTGGTGTTCGGCCCGCAGACCCTGCACCGCCTGCCGCAGATGATCCAGGCGCGCCGCGCCAGCGGATCCGCCCAGGTCGACATCAGCTTCCCGGAAATCGAAAAGTTCGACCACTTGCCGCCCGCCAAGGTCGAGGGCCCGGTCGCCTATGTCTCGATCATGGAAGGCTGCAGCAAGTACTGCAGCTATTGCGTGGTGCCCTATACCCGCGGCGAGGAAGTCTCGCGCCGCTTCGAGGACGTGCTGACCGAGGTTGCCGGCCTGGCCGCCCAGGGCGTGAAGGAAATCATGCTGCTGGGCCAGAATGTGAACGCCTACCGCGGGACGATGGACAACGGCGAGGTCGCCGACTTCGCCTTGCTGCTCGAGTACGTGGCCGAAATCCCCGGCATCGAGCGCCTGCGCTTCGTCACCAGCCACCCGAAGGAATTCACCCAGCGCCTGATCGACGCCTACGCGAAGATCCCGCAGCTGGTGAACCACCTCTACCTGCCGGTGCAGCACGGCTCCGACCGCATCCTGCAGGCCATGAAGCGCGGCTACACCGGCCTCGAATACAAGTCCATCATCCGCCGCATCAAGGCGGTGCGCCCGAACATTTCGATCTCGTCCGATTTCATCGTCGGCTTCCCGGGCGAGAGCGACGCCGATTTCGAAGCGATGATGAAGCTGGTGGAAGACGTCGGCTTCGACAACAGCTTCAGCTTCATCTTCAGCAAACGCCCCGGCACCCCGGCCGCCAACCTCGAAGACGATACCCCACACGAGGTCAAACTGGCGCGCCTGCAGCGCCTGCAGGCCCAGATCGACCTGAACACCCGCAAGACCAGCGCGGCGATGGTCGGCACGGTGCAGCGCATCCTGGTCGAAGGACCGTCCAAAAAAGGACAGGGAGAGCTGGCCGGCCGTACCGAGAACAACCGCGTCGTGAACTTCGTCCCGGGCGAGTTGGGCGAGACGCTGATCGGCCAGCTGGTCGACGTGCGCATCACCGAAAGCCTGGATTACTCCCTGCGCGGCGACCTGGTCGCCAGCATTGACACGATTGCCAAAGCAAGTTGAAAAACCAAACGCCTACCCAGCCTTCGTACTTCATCCCCGAGCCGCTCGATAACACGCGGCTCGCCCATCTCTGCGGCCCGCTCGACGAGAACCTGCGCCAGATTTCGGCCGCCCTCGACGTCACCATCTTCCGGCGCGGCGAGAAATTCATCGTCAGCGGCACCAACGCCGAACGCGCGGTCGAACTGCTCGAACGCTTCTATGCGGTGGCCAACAAGGTCGTGCCGATCGAGGAAGTGCAGCTGGCCCTGGTCGAACAGCGCGCCGGCCTGAAGCCGGCCATCGAAGCCGCCCCTGCGGCAGCCGAGGCCAAGAAGGAGCCCGGCGAAACCTTGCGCGAGGAAGCCGAGGATCTCGAACGCGACGAATCCGGCGAGCTGGTCAGCCCGATGCTGAAGACCCGCCGCAGCGACCTGCGCGGCCGCACGCCGCACCAGATCCAGTACCTGAAAGCGGTGCTCGAGCACGACATCAGCTTCGGCATCGGCCCGGCCGGCACCGGCAAGACCTACCTGGCCGTGGCCTGCGCCGTCGACGCGCTGGAACGCGACGCGGTCAAGCGCATCATCCTGACCCGCCCGGCCGTCGAAGCCGGCGAGCGCCTCGGCTTCCTGCCCGGCGACTTCGCGCAGAAAGTCGACCCTTACCTGCGCCCGCTGTACGACGCGCTGTACGACCTGCTCGGCTTCGACCGCACGCAGAAGCTGTTCGAGAAGCAGGTCATCGAAATCGCCCCGCTGGCCTTCATGCGCGGGCGCACGCTGAACCACGCCTTCGTGATCCTGGACGAAGCCCAGAACACGACGGTCGAGCAGATGAAGATGCTCCTGACCCGGATCGGCTTCGGCAGCAAGGCCGTGGTCACCGGCGACGTCACCCAGGTCGACCTGCACAAGACCCAGCGCAGCGGCCTGGTCGATGCGATGCACGTGCTGAAGGACGTGCGCGGCATCGCCTTCACCCAGTTCTCCAGCGCCGACGTGGTGCGCCACCCGCTGGTGGGCCGCATTGTCGACGCCTATGAAAAATCCGCCTCGATGCAGGAGCTCGGCGCCCTGCCCGGCGTGGCCAAACCCGTGACCCGAAATGCAAGAAAAAAAGCATAAGCTCGAACTGGACGTCCAGTATCCCGACACCCGCCTGGAAGCCTCGATCACTCCCGACATGATAGCCCGCTGGGTGCAAGCCTCCCTGCTCGGCCCTGCCGAGCTGGCGATCCGCTTCGTCGACGCCGCCGAAGGCCAGGTACTCAACCGCGACTACCGCCACAAGGACTACGCCACCAACGTCCTCACCTTTGCCTACAACGAGGGCGAGGAACTGGCCGACGACGAACCGATCCAGGCCGACATCGTGCTGTGCACCGACGTGCTGCAGCGCGAGGCCGAGGAGCAGAAGAAGACGGTCGAGGAACACGTGGCGCACCTGGTGGTGCATGGCGTGCTGCATGCGCAGGGCTACGACCACGAGCATGACGAGGAGGCGGAAGAGATGGAGCAGCTGGAGCGCGACATCATGGAAGCGCTGGGCTACCCGGATCCGTACGCCGAAGAGTAGGCCAATACGTGGGCACGGGGTGCCCACCCTACGATAGCCATGCCGTAGGGCGGGCACCCCGTGCCCGCGATTCCGTCGTCGTTATGCCTTCTTGAGCTGCTCCCCAATCGGCAGCTTCCTCACCCGCTTGCCAGTCGCCGCAAACACCGCATTGCTGATCGCCGGCGCAATCCCCGCCGTTCCCGGCTCGCCGATCCCGCCCGGCTCGTCGTGGCTGTTGACGATGTAGACCTCCACGGTCGGCGCCTCGTTCATGCGCATCACGCGGTAGTCGCCGAAGTTCGACTGCTGGACGCGTCCCTTCTCATGGGTGATCTGGTCCCACAGCGCGGCACTGGCGCCGAACACGATGCCGCCTTCCATCTGGGCGATGATGCCGTCCGGGTTGACGTTCTGCCCGCAGTCCACCGCGCACACCACGCGGTGCACGCGCACGTCGCCATCCGGGCCGACCG
The DNA here is from genome assembly GCF_059418525.1 of Telluria sp. GW821-FHT07G12. Lineage (NCBI taxonomy): Bacteria > Pseudomonadati > Pseudomonadota > Betaproteobacteria > Burkholderiales > Oxalobacteraceae > Telluria > Telluria sp. GW821-FHT07G12. Next base: position 1,256,440 of record NZ_JBWKQA010000001.1, read on the forward strand.
AGACTTCCGCCACCTGGGACATGTAGCTGCCGAAGGCGAACTGGGTCGAGATTCCTCTGCCCACCTTGCGGCCCGCCACCGGTTTCAGGGGCCTGCCCCAGCCCGCCTTCTCGGCCGCCAGGTTCATGACGCCCAGGGTGCGCGGCGATTTCTGCAGCAGGGCGCGGCGGAAGGCGACCGGGTCGGTCTTGCTCGCATACGCCAGCTCGTCGATGAAGCTCTCCACCACGAAGATGTTGTGGGTCGGGCCGACGCCGCGCCAGAAGGCGGTCGGCACGCCGGGCGGCTCGTGGCGCACGTACTCGACGCGCATGTCGGGGATCGTGTACTGCAGGTCGGCCGCGCCCTCCACCGCATCCGGGTCGACGCCGTTCTTGACCATCGGCGGCGCGAAGCGCGCCATGATCGAGGAGCCGGTCACGCGGTGGAACCAGGCCACCGGCATACCCTTGTCGTTCAGCTTCGCCGACAGGCGGTCATAGTAATAGGGGCGGTACATGTCGTGCTGGATGTCTTCCTCGCGGGTCCAGATGACTTTCAGCGGGCCCTTGGCCAGCTTGGCGAAGGCCACCGCCTGCAGCACGTTGTCGACTTCCAGCCGGCGCCCGAAGCCGCCGCCCAGGTAGTGGTTGTGCACCTTTACCTTCTCGACCGGCAGGCCGGTGACCTTGGCGGCCGCGCCCTGCGCCAGCGCCGGCACCTGGGTGCCGACCCACAGCTCGCAGGCGTCGGCGCGCAGGTCGACCGTGCAGTTCATCGGCTCCATAGTCGCGTGCGCGAGGAAGGGCATCTCGTACACCGCGTCGATGCGGCGCCCGCCGCCTTCCTGGGCCAGCGCCTTCAGGGCATCGCCCTTGTTGGTGGCGACCGCCCCCGTGCCTTCCGCGGCCTTGGCCATGTCGGCCACGATCGAGGCCGTGCTGACGTTGGCGTTCGGGCCGTCGTCGAAGCGCGGCGCTCCGGCAAGCAGGCCCTGCTTGGCGGTCCAGAAATTATCGGCGACCACCGCCACCGCGCCTTCGATGCGCAGCACCTGGCGCACGCCCTTGACCGCCATCGCCTTCTGTTCGTCCACCGCCGCCACCTTGCCGCCCGTGACCGGCGAGGCCATCACCGCGGCGATGCCCATGTTCGGCAGGCGCGCGTCGATGCCGAACATGGCCTGGCCATTGGTCTTGACCGGCGAATCGAGGCGCTTCAGCGACTTGCCGATCAGGGTGAAGTCGGCCGCGTTCTTCAAAGTGACGGTCTTCGGGAACTGCAGCTTGGATGCGGCGTCGGCCAGTTCGCCGAAGTGGGCCGAGCGGTTCGAGGCCGCGTGGCGCACGGTGCCGCCGACCACACTCAGCTCCTTCTCGTCTACCTTCCAGGTCTGGGCGGCGGCCTGCACCAGCACCGTGCGCACCTTGGCGCCGGCCTCGCGCAGCGGCTTCCAGGCGCCGCGCACCGAGGTCGAGCCGCCGGTCACCTGGCCGCCCAGCATCGGGTCGGCGTACAGGCTGTTGTCGGCCGGGGCCTGCTCCAGCTTCACCTTGCTCAAGTCTGCGCCCAGTTCCTCGGCCAGCAGCATCGGCATCGAGGTGAAGGTGCCCTGCCCCATCTCGACCTTGTGGATGATCAGGGTGACGATGCCCTCCCTGTCGATGCGGATGAAGGCGTCGTGCGCCAGCCCCGCCGGCTCGGAAGCGGCGGTGGCGGCCTGGCCGACCGCCGTTTCGGACGGCTTCTCCTTGCGGTCGTTCTGTCCTTCCTTGCCGTCCTTGCTGCAGCCGAACAGCGAGAAGCCGAACAGCAGGCCGCCACCGGCCACCGCGCCCGCCTTCATGAAGCCGCGGCGCGAGTTCGATACCTGGTCTTTGGTTTCCATGTGCGCTCCTCGGTTCAGGCTTTGCGGGGTGCTTGCGGCTGGGCGGCGGGCGCCACGGCCGGGGACGGGATGCCGGCCGCGATCTTGATCGCCTTGCGGATCCGGCCATAGGTGCCGCAGCGGCAGATGTTGCCGGACATCGCGCTGTCGATGTCGGCGTCGCTCGGCTTCGCGTTTGCCTGCAGCAGCGCGGTGGCCGCCATGATCTGGCCGGACTGGCAGTAGCCGCACTGCACCACGTCGACCTGGCGCCAGGCGTCCTGCACCTTCGCACCAACCGGGTCGTTGCCGATCGCCTCGATGGTCGTGATCTTCTTGCCGGCCGCGGCCGAGACCGGAGTCACGCAGGAGCGGATCGGCTGGCCGTCCAGGTGAACGGTGCAGGCGCCGCACAGGGCGACGCCGCAGCCGAACTTGGTGCCGGTCAGGCCCATCACGTCGCGGATGGCCCACAGCAGGGGCATGTCGTCGGCGACGTCGAGATTGGTGGAGGTGCCGTTGATGTCGAGGGCTGGCATGGAGGAGCTCCTTAGTGGCTTCGGTAGCGAATGAACAACTATAGGACAAAGGCGAATCAATACGGCGCACATTCCAGCACCCCAGCCGTGCTGCATAAAAAACAGGCATCTGCGCTTTTGGTGTATCCTAATGCCCATCGCAACAACGGCTTCACGCCAACTATGCCCGAGCACCCTGCTGACGTCCGCAGCGACGTCAAAACCCACCGGTCCCTCTTCGAACGGCTGACCGCCCTGATTTCCCCCGAGCCCGAAAACCGCGCCGAGCTGCTCGAAGTGCTGCACGACGCCCACGAACGCAACCTCATCGACGCCGATGCCCTCTCCATGATCGAGGGCGTGTTCCAGGTCTCCGACCTGTCGGTGCGCGACATCATGGTGCCGCGCTCGCAGATGGATGTCATCGACATCACCAAGCCCATCGAGGAATGGCTGCCGATCGTGCTGGAAACGGCGCACTCGCGCTTCCCCGCCATCGAGGGCGAACGCGACAAGGTAGTCGGGATCCTGCTGGCGAAAGACCTGCTGCGCTACTACGCCGAAGAATCCTTCGACGTGCGCGACATGCTGCGCCCGGCCATTTTCATCCCCGAATCGAAGCGCCTGAACGTGCTGCTGCGCGACTTCCGCGCGAACCACAACCACATGGCCATCGTCGTCGACGAGTACAGCGGCGTGGCCGGCCTGATCACCATCGAGGATGTGCTCGAGCAGATCGTCGGCGACATCGAGGACGAATACGACTTCGACGAGGAAGAGGACAACGTCCTGTCGATCAAGGAAGGCCAGCACGGCCCGCGCTGGCGCGTCAAGGCCCTCACCGAGATCGGGCAGTTCAACGAAGAGATCGGCGTCGACCTGCCGGAAGACGACGTCGACACCATCGGCGGCCTGGTGGCCAGCCACCTGGGCCGCATGCCGCACAAGGGCGAAGTGTTCGACCTGGATAACCTGCGCTTCGAGGTGCTGCGCGCCGACGCGCGCCAGATCCACGTGCTGCTGGTCGAGAAGCTGCCCAGCCGCGACGACGGCGCCGACCACGATTGAAACCCGACTTGGATCCCCGCCTGCGCGGGGATGACGTACTAGCTAACGAATTGGACCCCGATTGATTCTGCGCCGCCGTACCCGCCCGGCCGTCGCGCCGGACCCGGCGCTGCGCGGCACCCGTCCCAGCCTCATCGCCCTCGCCTGCGCCGTCGTGGCCGGGGGCCTCAGCCTGTTCTCCTTCGAACCCTTCGGCTGGTGGCCGCTGCAATTCCTGTCCCTGGCCTGGCTGTTCTACCAGGTCGGCATGGGCAGCTCGACGCGCCGCGCGACCCTGCTCGGCTGGGCGTTCGGCTTCGGCTGGTCGGTGGCGGGCATGCACTGGCTATACATCTTCATGACCCGCTTCGCGCACCTGCCGGCGATCCTGGGGGTGATCGGGATTACCCTGCTCGGACTCTACATGGGCCTGTTCGGCGCCCTCGCCGCGGGCATCGCCACCTGGCTGCGGCGGCGCTGGTCGCTGCCGGTCAGCGCCTTCCTGCTGCTGGTCCTGCCCATCCTGTGGGGCGTGAGCGAATGGATGCGCGGCTGGGTCTTCACCGGCTTCCCCTGGGCCGCTTCCGGCTATGCGCATGGCGATGCTCCGCTGGCCGGCTTCGCCCCGATCGTCGGCGTCTACGGCATCGGCGTGCTGGTGGCCATGTGCGCCGGCTGCCTGGTGATGCTGACCCAGCGCCGCAAACTGCCCGCGGTCGCGCTGTTCGCCGTGCTGATGCTGGTCGGCGCCGGCCTCCGTACCGTCGAATGGACCCAGGTCACGGGCCAGCCGCTGACCGTGCGCCTGTTGCAGGGGAATATTCCGCAGGACCGCAAGTTCGACCTGGCCTTCCTGACCAGCATCCTCGAGACCTACCAGAACATGATCACGGCCGCGCCGGCCGACCTGGTGGCGACACCGGAGACGGCGATCCCGATCTTCGCGCACCAGCTGCCCCAGGGTTACCTGGAAAGCCTGCAGCGTTTCGCCGCCGCCAGCGGCAGCACGCTGGCACTCGGCATGCCGCTGCTGGACGGTCCCGGCAAGTATTCGAACAGCCTGGTCACCGTGCCGCCGCAAGCGCATCCACAGGCCTACCGCTACGACAAGGCGCACCTGGTGCCCTTCGGCGAATTCATCCCGCCCGGCTTCCGCTGGTTCACCGACATGCTGAATATCCCGCTGAGCGACGCCACCCGCGGTGGCGCGCTGCAGGCGCCCTTCGCCGTGAAGGACCAGCTGGTGCTGCCGAATATCTGCTACGAAGACGTGTTCGGCGAAGAAATCGCCTACCAGCTGCGCAATGCGCCGCGCCCGGCGACGATGCTGCTGAACGTGTCGAACCTGTCGTGGTACGGACAATCGACCGCGATCCCGCAGCACCTGCAGATCTCGCGCATGCGCACGCTGGAAACCGGGCGCCCGATGCTGCGCGCGACCAACGACGGCGCCACCGCCGTCATCGACCACCGCGGCAGGGTCGCACAGGTACTGCCCTTCTACAAAGAGGGCGTGCTGACCGCCACCGTGCAGGGCACCGCCGGCATGACGCCCTACATCCGCTGCGGGAACTACCTGTTCCTCGGCCTCGGCCTGCTGGGCCTGGCCGGCGCCTGGCTGAGCGGCAGAATGCGCAAGCGTGGCACGACCGAAGAATAATCATGAAAACCCCGGCCGATTCGAGGATTCGTTTCGAGTCAGCCGTGAAAACCCGCTAAAATTGGTGTTTTAGCAAACTCACCGTGTTCGCGGCCTGCGTGCCCGAAGCCGATATACAGCTCCACGCCTAAAGATGCTTACATTCCAACAAATCATCCTGACCTTGCAAACCTACTGGGACAAGCAAGGTTGCGCCCTGCTCCAGCCGTACGACATGGAAGTCGGCGCGGGCACCTTCCACACCGGCACCTTCCTGCGCGCGATCGGTCCCGAACCCTGGCGCGCCGCCTACGTGCAGCCTTCGCGCCGTCCGAAGGATGGCCGCTATGGCGAGAACCCGAACCGCCTGCAGCACTACTATCAATACCAGGTGGTGCTCAAGCCGGCGCCGGAAAACATCCTCGACCTCTATCTCGGTTCGCTCGAAGCGCTGGGCCTGGACCTGAAGAAGAACGACGTCCGCTTCGTTGAAGACGACTGGGAAAGCCCGACCCTGGGCGCCTGGGGCCTGGGCTGGGAAGTCTGGCTGAACGGCATGGAAGTGACCCAGTTCACCTACTTCCAGCAGGTCGGCGGCCTGGATTGCAAGCCGGTGCTGGGCGAGATCACCTACGGCATCGAGCGCCTGGCGATGTACCTGCAGGGCGTCGAGAACGTGTATGACCTGGTGTGGACCGAGTGGGAAGAAAACAGCGTCACCAAGCGCCTGTCCTACGGCGACGTGTTCCACCAGAACGAGGTCGAACAGTCTACCTACAACTTCGAGCACTCGAACACCGAACTGCTGTTCCAGGCCTTCAGCAACCACGAGAGCGAGGCCAAGCGCCTGATCGAGCTGGAACTGACCCTGCCGGCCTACGAGCAGATCATGAAGGCCTCGCACAGCTTCAACCTGCTGGACGCGCGCGGCGCGATCTCCGTCACCGAGCGCGCCGCCTACATCGGCCGCGTGCGCACGCTGTCGCGCCTGGTCGCCCAGGCTTATTACGATTCGCGTGAGAAGCTCGGCTTCCCGATGCTGCCCAAGTCGCCCGAAGTCGACGCCGCCGAAGTCAAAGTCGGCTGAGCCCAGAACAGAAGAATAGAACGATCATGAACCAGACCTTACTCGTCGAAATCCAGACCGAAGAGCTGCCGCCGAAAGCCCTCGTCAAACTGGGCGCCGCTTTTGCGAACGGCATCGCCAATGGCCTGAAGGCGCGCGACTTCCTGGAAGCCGACAGCGTCGTCACCACCTACGCCACCCCGCGCCGCCTGGCGGTGTCGATCACCAATGTGCGCCCGACTTCGCCGGACAAGGCAATCCGCGAAAAGGTGCTGCCGGTTGCGGTGGCCCTGGACAAGGACGGCAATCCGACCGCGCCGCTGGCCAAGAAGCTGGCCGCGCTGGGCTTCCCCGACCTGAAGATCGAAGACCTCGAACGCGCCCAGGACGGCAAGGCCGAGAGCTTCTTCTACAGCCATACCGCGCCGGGGAGCCAGCTGGCCGAGGGCCTGCAGCCGGTGCTGGAAGAAGCCGTCGCCAAGCTGCCGATCCCGAAGGTCATGAGCTACCAGCGCCCGGACGGCGAGACCGTGCAGTTCGTGCGCCCGGTGCATTCGCTGCTGGCCCTGCACGGCGACGCCGTGGTGCCGCTGTCCCTGCTCGGCCTGGCCGCCGGCCGCGCCACCCTGGGCCACCGCTTCCTGTCGGATGGCCAGTCCTTCGACATTAATCGCGCCGACCAGTACGCCGCCGTGCTGAAGGACCAGGGCAAGGTCGTCGCCAGCTCGGACGAGCGCAAGGACACCATCCGCACCCAGCTGCTGGCCAAGGCCGGCGCCGACCAGGTCTTGATGCCGGAAGCGCTGCTGGATGAAGTGACGGCCCTGGTCGAATGGCCGGTGGTGTACGAATGCCAGTTCGAGGACGTGTTCCTGTCGGTGCCGCAGGAATGCCTGATCCTGACCATGCAGACCAACCAGAAGTACTTCGCGCTGACCGATACCGCCGGCAAGCTGCGCTCGCGCTTCCTGATCGTCTCCAACATCGCAACCGACGACCCGGTCGCCATCGTCGGCGGCAACGAGCGCGTGGTGCGCCCGCGCCTGTCGGACGCCAAGTTCTTCTTCGAGCAGGACAAGAAGAAGTCGCTGGAATCGCGCGTGCCGCAGCTGGCCAACGTGGTCTACCACAACAAGCTGGGCACCCAGCTGGAACGCACCCAGCGCGTCACCCGCCTGGCCGGCGCCATCGCGCGCCACCTGGGCTACGACATGCTGCTGGCCGAGCGCGGCGCCCAGCTGGCCAAGGCCGACCTGCTGACCGACATGGTCGGCGAGTTCCCTGAGCTGCAAGGCATCATGGGCACCTACTACGCGCGCAACGACGGCGAGAACGAAGAAGTGGCGCTGGCCGCCTCCGAGCACTACCAACCGCGCTTCTCGGGCGACGCCCTCCCGGCTACCAATACCGGCCTGGCCGTGGCCCTGGCCGACAAGCTGGAAACCCTGGTCGGCATCTGGGCCATCGGCCTGCAGCCGACCGGCGAGAAGGATCCGTTCGCGCTGCGCCGCCATGCGCTGGGTGTGACGCGCATGCTGCTCGAGAAGCGCCTGCCGCTGCCGGTGTCAAGCTTGCTGGCCGACGCTGTCGCGACCTTCGAAGGCCAGGCCGGCTTCAAGGACCCGACGCTTGACGTCACCGCCTTCATGCTGGACCGCCTGCGCGGCCTGCTGCGCGACCGCGGCTTCTCGCCGAACGAGGTGGAAGCGGTGCTGGCCCAGAACCCGGACCGCGTCGACGACGTCGTGCAGCGACTGGAAGCCGTGCAATCCTTCGCCGCGCTGCCGGAAAGCGCCTCGCTGGCCGCCGCCAACAAGCGCATCACCAACATCCTCAAGAAGAACGAGGACGCACTGGCGCAGGTCGGCTCGGTGAACCCCGCCCTGCTGCAGGACGAGGCCGAGAAGAAGCTGTACGCCAGCGTGCAGCGCGTGCAGCCGGACGTCGACGCAGCTTTCGAGCGCGGCGACTTCAGCGGCACCTTGAAGACCCTGGCCCAGCTGCGCGATGACGTCGACGCCTTCTTCAACGACGTGATGGTGATGGCCGAAGACGTCCAGCTGCGCAACAACCGCCTGGCCCTGCTCGCGATCCTGCACCGCATGATGAACCGCGTGGCCGATATTTCGAAGCTGGCGGCATGAAGCTCGTCATCCTCGACCGGGATGGGGTCATCAACCATGACTCCCCCGAATTCATCAAGTCGCCCGCCGAGTGGATCCCGATTCCGGGATCGCTCGAAGCGATCGCGCGCCTGAACCAGGCCGGCTACCGCGTGGTGGTGGCGTCCAACCAGTCCGGCATCGCGCGCGAGCTGTTCGACATCACCACCCTGAACGCGATCCACCAGAAGATGCATGCCGCGGCCCAGCTGGTGGGCGCCGACATCGACGCCATTTTCTTCTGCCCGCACGCGGCCATCGACAACTGCGATTGCAGGAAGCCGAAGGCCGGCATGTTCGAAGAGATCAGCAAGCGCTTCAAGCTCAGCCTGAAGGGCGTGCCGACCGTCGGCGACTCGCTGCGCGACCTGCAGGCAGGCTTCATCAGCGGCTGCGCGCCCTACCTGGTCCTGACCGGCAAGGGCGAAAAGACCCATGCCACCGGCGGCCTGCCGCCCGGCACCCAGGTCTTTCCGGACCTCGCCGCGATGGTCACCGCCTTCCTGAAGCAAGCTGGCTCTAGCCCGCCTGCCCCCTGATCTGCTAAGCTGAGTTCAGTATCACCGATCTACGTCCCGGAGACCCTTCCTTGCGTACTGCCACCCTGTTCCTGCGCTCCCTGTTGTTCACGATCGTCATGGTGGTTTCCACCGTCGTGTGGGCCTGCGTCTGCTTCCTCGCGGCGCCCTTCAAATACAACACGCGCTTCTGGATCACCTCGCGCTGGAACGTCTTCATCATCTGGTGCGCAAAGGTCCTGTGCGGCGTCCGCTACGAATTCAAGGGCTACGATAATCTGCCGACCGGGCCGGCGATCCTGCTGTCGAAGCACCAGTCGGCGTGGGAGACCATCTTCCTGCTGCCGAACATGACGCATCCGCTGGTCTTCGTCTTCAAGAAGGAAATCCTCTACATCCCCTTCTTCGGCTGGGCCATGGCGCTGCTGCGCATGATCCCGATCGACCGCAAGCAGGGCAAGAACGCGTTCGCCAACGTGGTCAGGCACGGCAAGCGCCGCCTGGCCGACGGCCAGTGGATCATCATGTTCCCCGAAGGGACCCGCATCCCGGTCGGCCAGAAGGGCAAATACAAAAGCGGCGGCACGCGCCTGGCGATCGAAACCGGTGCCGTGGTCGTGCCGATCGCGCATAATTCAGGCGAGTGCTGGCCGAAGAATTCCTTCATCAAGCGCCCTGGCCTGATCACCGTCTCGATCGGCAAGCCGATAGCGCCGGAAAACCACACTCCCGACAGTCTGATGCAAGAGGTCGAAAATTGGATAGAATCGGAAATGCGCGTCATTTCGCCCCACGCCTACTCAGGTACCTGAACGAGTTGGGGGCGCAGACGACAGCACCATTCAAAGCACCATCGGCACCATCGCTGCAGCCCACCATGACCTCCCCCAAGACCGACGCGTCGCAGCTCGATCTGTTTACGCATACGGCCCCGCTGTTCAAGGCACCTACCAGGCCGACTCCCACCCTGCCGGTACCGCCGGTCGGCCCCAACGATCCGCCGCTGCGCAAGATCCAGCTCGGAACGCACACCGTCCATTACGTGCTGCGCCGCTCGGCGCGCCGCTCCCACGGCTTCATGATCAGCGACGACGGCCTGCACGTGACCTCGCCGCGCCGCGCGCCGCTGGACGACGTCGAACGCGCCATCCGCGCCAAGCAGAACTGGATCCTGACCAAGCTGTTCGAACGCAGCGAGCGCCGCACTATGCGCGCCGACCGCGCGCCGGTGGCCTGGGTCGACGGCGCCAAACTGCCCTACCTGGGCGCCGACATCACCTTGCGCCTGCAGGAAGCGACGCGCAGCCACTGCGTGTTCGATCCGGAATCGCGCGAGCTGCGCGTGGGCGTGACGCCGGGGCTGGAGGAATGGCAGATCCGCGAACGGGTCAAATTGTGGTTCCAGGGCGAAGCCAAACGTCTGTTCGGCGAGCGCCTGGACCTGTACGCGCCGCGCGTCGGCGTGACCTACAACGCCTTCGCGCTGTCCTCGGCCGGCACGCGCTGGGGCTCGTGCACGGTGGCCGGAAACATCCGCCTGAACTGGAAGCTGGTGCACTACCCGCTGGCGCTGCTGGATTACGTGGTGGTGCACGAACTGGCCCACCTGCGCGAAATGAATCACAGCCCGGCATTCTGGGCCGTGGTGGGCGAGGTGTTCCCGGACTATGACGGCGCCAAGGCGGCGCTCAAGAAGCGTTCGATCGAGATGCCGGTGTTGTTCCCGGACGATTGAACAGCGTGGGCACCCCGTGCCCACGCATGCTCTACGCCGTGGCGCGCATCTGCAATTCACCCGCCGCACGCGCCGCGGCAATCCCCTTCATCGCATCGACCTCTTTCGCGTTCAGGCAGCGGAACGGAATCGGCAGCGTGCCGCGCTTGAGCACCATCATGAAGCCATTCGTGTAGGTACGGATGCGCGCCACGTCGTCCCAGCCGATCAGGGTCACGCCGGTATCGCTGGTGCGCACGATGCCATGCTGGTCGATGGTGAATTCGTAGGTGCGGCGCCCGCGGCGCAGCAGCATGAAGTGCAGGCCTGCCGCCAGCGTGCTCTTGATGCGCAGGTAGAGACCCATCGGCCAGTGGATGTGGCGGCGGCGGATCAGATAGCCGCCGTGCTCCCACATGAAGCGCAAATATTCGCCGAGCGAATAGCGAACCCAGAAATGCAGGCTATGAGCGGCCGCAGGAGGATGCACAACCGGTATTGGCGCCGGCGGCATTGCGTCAGCTCCCAGATCCGTCATCATTTCAGGCGCGTCCATGAGCGCGGCGCCGCCATCCACGTTGCCGCCCGCTCGCGCACGATTAGACCACAACATGTGCATCCCCTTTCGTTATCCAAGCTAAAGTGAATGGTAACAAAAGCTATGCAATAAGTTGTCGCAAGAGTTCAACAGTGCGCAGGGTTGCACCACGATGGCGTTTGGCGAAACTCAGAGCATGTTCACTCATCCGTGCGCGGGCATCGTCGTCGCTCAGCAGCCGGACCGCTTCGCCCATCAGTGCGGCGGCATCCGGCACGCGCAGTGCGGCGCCGGCGGCGACGGCTTCCTCGGTCGCCTGCAGGAAGTTGAAGGTGTGCTCGCCGACCAGCACCGGCTTGCCGACGGCGCAGGCTTCGATCAGGTTTTGGCCGCCCAGCGGCAGCAGGCTGCCGCCGATGAAGGCGCAGTCGCAGGCCGCAAAGTAGGCGAACATCTCGCCCATCGAATCGCCGAGCAGGACATCGACCTCGACCTGCTCGGGCAAGGCCGACCTGCGCGCCAGGCTCAGGCCGCGCTCCTCGGCCATGCGCGCGACCTCCTCGAAGCGCTGCGGATGGCGCGGCACCAGCACGAGCAGCATGCCGGGCGGCTTGTCCGCCAGCGCCCGATACGCGTCGAGGATGAGCGCTTCCTCGCCTTCGCGGGTCGAGGCGCACAGCAGTACCGGGCGCCCCGCGAAATGCGAACGCAGCATGGCGCCGGTCTGCAGCGCGGCCTCCGGCGGCACCACGTCGAACTTGATGCTGCCGGTGACCGCCACATTCGGCGCACCCAGCGAGGCGATGCGGGCGGCATCCGCCTCGGTCTGGGCGGCCGCCAGCGTGATGCCGCGCGCCGCTTCCATCATGATGCCGCCAAAGCGCTGTCCGCGCCGCAGCGAGCGTTCCGACAGGCGCGCGTTGACCAGCGCCACCGGCACTCCGTAATCGCCGCAGCCGGCAATCAGGTTCGGCCAGACCTCGGTCTCCATCAGGATGCAGATGGATGGCGAAAAGTGGCGCAGGAAGCGCCCGACCATGAAGCCGGTATCGTAGGGCAGGAAGGACTGGACCACGCGCTCCCCGTGTTTGCCGAACAGCGCCTTGCCGGTCGCGCGGCCGGTCGGCGTCATGTGGGTCAGCAGGATGCGGCAATCGGGCCAGGCGCGCAGCAGGGCCTCGACCAGCGGCTCGGCGGCGCGGGTCTCGCCCACCGACACCGCATGGACCATGATCGTGCGGCGCAGCTGCTGGTCCGGCCCCGGCGTGGGTCCGTAATAACCGAAGCGCTCGCCCATATGCCGGCGGTAGCCCGGCTCCTTGCGGCCGCGCCACCACAGGCGGCCCAGCACCAGCGGCATCGCCAGCCACCACAGGAATGAATAAAGGAGGCGCATCAGGATTGCTCCAGCAGCTTGCGCGCCGCGGCCACGACCTCGGCCACCGAAGGCGGGCTGCCGGTATCGCCCAGGTTGACGATGCGCGGCGACCAGTTACCCTCGGTCTTCCAGCGCGGCGAATCGGCGTAGATCTCGACCGTCGGCCGCACGAACGCGGCTGCGATGTGGGTCAGGCCGGTGTCGACGCCGACCGCCAGCGCCGCATGGCGGGCCAGCTCGACCGCATCCATCATCGACAGCTTCGGCAGCACGCTGGCATTCGGCAGCGCGGCGGCCAGGCGCTCGGCTTCGTCCTTCTCCTTCGGCGAACCCCAGGGCAGCAGGATGGGCAGCGGCGCCAGCGCCTGCCCCAGCGCGATCCAGTCAGCCGTCGCCCACTTCTTGGCATCGCGCGCGGTGCCGTGGAAGAACACGGCGTAGTCCCCTGCCGGCATCCAGGCCGGGCGCTGCGAAGGATCGGGCGCGGGCAGGCCGAAATCGGGCGGGCTGTCGATGGCATAGCCGAGCGCCGCGGCGGCCACTTCGCGCCCGCGCTGCACCGCATGCGTGCGCGGCGCCACCGGAATGCTGCGGCTATGGAAGATGCGCGAGACGCCTTCGTAGCCGGAATCCTCGGTGCCGTTGGCCATGCCGATCTTCTGGCCGCCCGGGCGTACGCGCGCGGCGGCCATGATGATGCCGGTCTTGATCAGGCCCTGGGTATCGAACACGTAGTCGTACTGTTCCGCGCGCAGGTCGCGGAAGAAGCCGCGCAGCTCGGCGCGCACGGCCTTGTCCTTCAAGCCCTTCTTCCAGCGCCGCAGCGCGAACGGGATCACTTTGTGCACGTGCGGATTCAGGCGCACCAGGCTGACGTAGCCTTCTTCGACCACCCAGTCGATCTGGGCGCCGGGATGGTGGCGCAGGATATCGGCCACCATCGGCAGGTTGTGCAGGACGTCGCCGAGGGACGACACCCGCACCAGCAGGATCTTCAACGTCGACTCACTCAGAACGGCAGATGGGCGTCGGGCTTGGCGGCCAGGATCACGCGGGCGAATTCCTTCTGGATGCGCTCGAGCGCTTCCGGGGTCTCGCCTTCGAAGCGCAGCACCACCACCGGGGTCGTGTTCGAGCCGCGCGCCAGGCCGAAGCCGTCGGCATATTCGACGCGCAGGCCGTCGATGTCCACCACGCGCTCGGCGCCCGGGAATTCGGCATCCGTGCGCAGTTTCTCGATCAGCGCGAAGTTCTCGCCTTCCTGCAGGTGCAGGTGCAGTTCCGGCGTGCTGCTGGCCTTGGGCAGCGCGTTCAGCACCGCCGACGGATCGCTTTCGCGGGTCAGGATCTCGAGCAGGCGTGCGCCGGTATACAGGCCGTCGTCGAAGCCGAACCAGCGGTCCTTCCAGAAGATATGGCCGCTCATCTCGCCGCCCAGCGGGGCGCCGGTTTCCTTCAGCTTGGCCTTGACCAGCGAGTGGCCGGTCTTCCACATCAGCGGACGGCCGCCATGCTGTTCGATCCAGGGGCCGAGGTGGCGCGTGCACTTGACGTCGTAGAGGATCTCGGCGCCCGGGTTGCGCGACAGGACGTCGGCGGCAAACAGCATCATCTGGCGGTCCGGGAAGATGATCTGGCCATCCTTGGTGACCACGCCGAGGCGGTCGCCGTCGCCGTCGAAGGCAAGCCCCAGTTCGGCGTCGCCGTTCTTCACGGCCGCGATCAGGTCTTCCAGGTTTTCCGGGTGGGCCGGATCCGGGTGGTGGTTCGGGAAGTGGCCGTCGACTTCGCAGAACAGTTCCGTCACCTCGCAGCCCATGGCGCGATACAGTTCGCCGACGAAGGCGCCGGCCACGCCGTTGCCGGCATCGACCGCGATCTTGATCGGACGGGCAATCTTGACGTCGGCGGCGATGCGCTGGATGTATTCGTCCTTGATGTCGTGGGTGGCGTAGCCGCCCTGGCTTGCTGCAGGCTTGAAGTCGCCGCGCTCGATGGCTTGATACAGCGCCTGGATGGCGTCGCCGTAGATCGCTTCGCCGGCCAGCACCATCTTGAAGCCGTTGTAGTCGGGCGGGTTATGGCTGCCGGTGACCATGATGCCGCTGCGGGCGTCAAGCACATTGGTGGCGAAGTACACCATCGGCGTCGCGACCATGCCGAGGTCGATCACGTCGACACCGGCTTCGCGCAGGCCCTCGGCCAGCGCCTGCGCCAGGCTGGGGCCGGACAGGCGGCCATCGCGGCCGATCACGACCTTGCGTTCCCCCTTCGCCAGCGCCGCCGCGCCAAAGGCCTGGCCGATCTTCCGTGCGATGCCGGCGTCGAGCGTACTGTCGAGCACGCCGCGGATGTCATATGCCTTGAAGATCGTTTTCGAGAGAGGGACCATTGCCTATACCTTGAAGGAAAAAGAGCTTCATTGTAATGGCAAGGAGGAGGCTTGGGAACGACGAGCGGCAATCGGAACCGATGCCGGAATTCCGCCGCCGCGGATCAGGCGGCGGCGAACGCGGGAATGAATCAGACGCGCAGTTTGTCCAGCGATTTACCGCCTTCGACCCATTCCTTCACCCATTTCGGCTGGCGGCCGCGGCCAGTCCACTGCTGGGATTCATTGTCAGGATTACGGAAACGAACGGCGACCGAACCCGCACCCGATTTGCCGCCGGCCTTGGCGCCGCGGCCGCTGGTCGCGATCAGGTCTTTCAGGGGAACGCCCACGCTTTGCGCGATCGCCATGATCTGTTCGCGCGCTTTTTGCAGATCCTGCTGCTCACGCTGTTTCATCTCCTGCTTGATCTGCTCTTGCAGGTTACGCAAATCGCCCAAGGACATATTAGACAGATCCATCATCGTTCCTTTATCAATGTTAAGTTGAAACAGATTTTAGCGAAATCTCACCAATTGTCGCAATATACACTATTTACAATAATCCGTTAGTTCTTTTTGTTCCAAATCAGCCAGCGTGGGGACTTGAATCGAACAATACGCGCGTACAACCAAACGTAGCTGATAATAAACAACAAACAGAAGAATATCAGAGCGCCCGTATTCCGCCAGAACACCGTTGCCGGGATAACCGCGGTCAATGAAAACAGCCATAGGTAAGGCGAGGTGCGTGCATTCCGTTTCATCAGTGCGCGCGCTTCCTTGCGGCCCACAGTCCATTGGACGATGCGGCGGAAAATCAGGCTATGCAGATGAATACCGTCCGGCATTGCCGGCGATTTCCCGCGCACAAACATGCGTCGATAAGCAGAAAAAATGGTTTCGAATGCCGGATAAATCAACAGTAATGCCGCATACCAGGTCGATACGCTGGGATTGCGCATCACCAGCAGCATGGCCAGTTCGCCCAGCATGAAACCGATGAAGTAGGCGCCGCCGTCGCCGAGGAAAATCAGCCCGACCGGATAATTCCAGATGAGGAAGCCGGCGGTCGCACCGGCCACCGTCAGCGCCGACACCAGCACGAACATGTCGCCCACCTGCCACGCCACATAAGCCAGCGATACCAGCATGAAGATCGTGACCACGCTGGCCAATCCATTGAAGCCGTCGATGATATTCACCGCATTCGCGATCCCGGCCACCGCCAGCACCGTCAGCGGCAGCACGATCCAGGGTGAAATCAGGTTCCAGCTCATGAAGGGCATATCCAGGCGCGCGATTTTCGCATCGAGCACCAGATATCCGAGCAGGGCCGCTATCATGGTTAATACCAGGCGCCGCGAGGGCCGCACTTTGCCGGTATAGTCTTCGACGATTCCGCCGGCGAAGGCAATCGACGAGCAGACCAGCAGCGCCAGCAGCCAATAACCGAGGGAGGGTTCGCGCCATACCGAAATCCCGGCGCTGATGGCGACCGCCAGGAAAATCGGCAGTCCGCCTATCCTTGCGACGTCGTGCAAATGCACCTTTTGGACACCGCTGAAATTGTTGTCGAGCGCAGGGCCGTGCAATTTCGAATGCTTGATGACCAGCAGGGTCAGCAATGCAGAAGAGACAAAGCTCAGAAGGAATGAAAACATTTATTCTTTTTCAAATGCAATAACCGGCCACGCGTTCCATATTCAGGCCGGGATAAATGCACCGGCTGTCGGCTATTTGATACACACTGCGGCAAAATGCCATTGTAGCGGCTCATTGTACTGGATTAGGAACTCTCTCCCGGAACCCAGCAGTCTACGTGCTCACGCCCAGTGACGATTGACGAAGATCGGCTCATTTATGAAACCGGCCAAATACATTAGTATCGTCACATGATGAAAACTTATGTGATTGGCGACCTGCAGGGCTGCGCCCATGAAGCCGGCCTGCTGCTGGAACGTATTGCCGGCAACGCGCATACGATGGAGGAAGCGCGCATCCTCTTCGTTGGCGACCTGATCAACCGCGGGCCCGAATCGCTGACCGCGCTGCGGCGCATGAAGGCGTTGTCGGAAGCCAGCCATGGCCGGGTCGAGGCCCTGCTCGGCAACCACGACTTGCACCTGCTGGCGGTGGCGGCCGGGGTCCAGAAGGCCAGCCGTTCGGATACCCTGGACGAGATCCTGGCCGCGCCCGACCTCGACGAATTGATCGCCTGGCTGCGCCGGCGCCCGCTGGCGATGTTCGTCGATGCCCATCTGCTCGTGCACGCCGGCGTCCCGCCCCAGTGGAGCGCCGAGCAGACCATGCAGCTGGCCGGCGAGGTCGAGGCGGTGCTGCGCGGCGCCGGCTGGGTCGACTTCCTGGCCCAGATGTACGGCAACGAGCCGGACCGCTGGGACGACTCGCTCACCGGCATAGACAGGCTGCGCTGCATCGTCAACGCCCTCACCCGCATGCGCCTTTGCTGGCCGGACGGCCGCATGGACTTCCTGCACAAGGAAAGCGACAAGGGGCCGGAAGGGTCGGACCTGCTGCCCTGGTTCGACGTGCCGGGCCGCCGCACGGCGGACGTGAAGGTGGTGTTCGGGCACTGGTCGGCGCTGGGCCTGGTGCTGCGGCCCAACCTGGTGGGGCTGGACAGCGGCTGCGTGTGGGGCGGGAAGCTGACGGCGGTGTGCCTGGACGACCGCGCGCTGCTGCAGGTGGATTGCCCCGAATATCGGCCACACAGCGGGAAGAAGTAGTGTCCCCGTCATTCCCGCGAAAGCGGGAATCCATACTGAACATCGGAACTCGGTAACCCAGATACACCTCGGCGTTATCGACGTGGCGACTTCGGGTGCTCAGCATGGCTCCCCGCTTTCGCGGGGATGACGAGTTTTTAATGTGCCGCCACACCGAGCGCCGCCCCGATCGCGTCGTGCGCCGCCGCGGCCAGTTCGCGCCGGTGCGCCCCCGCCGCCTCGATCGGCGCCAGGCAGGCCAGGCGGGCGCGTACGGGCTCGCCGCCGATGATGCGGAAGATGCTGTCCACGAAAGTCGTCTCGCCGGTGTAATCGACCGCCGGATGCCAGCCGCCGGCCCCATTCAGGTAGGACAGCGCATACGGCTGCACCGGGACCCTGGCGTCGATTGCCGCCTCGAACAGGTTGGCGTGGAAAGGCAGCAGGCTGCCCTGGCTGGCCGTGGTCCCCTCCGGGAAGAAGGCCACGCGCTGCTGCTGGGCCAGCGCATCCACCAGTCCCTTGAAGATGTGGCGCAGGTCGCGCCGGTTGCCGCGTGCGATGAACACGGTGCCGGCCTGCGCGACCAGCCAGCCGAGCACCGGCCAGGCGCGGATCTCGGCCTTGGCCACGAAGCGGCACGGATGCAGGGAATTGATGACGAAGATGTCGAGCCAGGAGATGTGGTTCGACACGATCAGCGCGTGCTGCAGCGGCGCCGCCCCATCGACACGCTCGACCTCCACCCGGCAGATGCGCAGCAGGCGCGCCGACCAGCGCCGCACCAGGCGCTCGCGCAGCGGCACGCCGGCCCAGGGGAAGACCAGCGCGCAGGTCACCAGGCCTTGCAGCAGGTGGAGGATGAGGCGCGCGAGGCGCCAGCCGAGCCGGATATTCACCGGTTGAAGTCAGCGCTCCCAGGCCAGGTGCCCGGCAACGATGGTCGCCCGCACCTGCCCGGTCAGCTCGTAACCGAGGAAGGGCGTGTGCTTGCCCTGGCTGGCCAGGGCCGATGGCGCCACCAGCCAGCGCACGTTCGGGTCGAAGACCACCACGTCGGCATTGACGCCGACCGACAGCGTTCCCGCCTGCAGGCCGGCCATGCGCGCCGGTTCGTGGGTGATCTTGGCCAGCGCGCGTGGCAGGCCGTCTCCGCTCTGCTCTTCGGCCCACTTCAGCATCAGCGACAGCAGCAGTTCCAGGCCGGTGGCGCCGGGCGAGGCTTCGGCGAAGGGCAGCAGCTTTTCGTCGTCGTCGACCGGGGTGTGGTCCGAGCAGACGGCGTCGATCGTTCCATCCAGCAGGGCCGCGCGGATCGCCTCGCGGTCGCGCTGGCTGCGCAGCGGCGGCGTCAGGCGCGCGTTGGGGTCGAAGAAGCCGATGTCGGCGTCGGTCATGTGCAGGTGGTGCACGCCGACGTCGCAGGTGACCGGCAAGCCCTCCTTCTTGGCCGCGCGGATCAGCTCCAGCGCGGCGGCGGACGAGATGCGGCACAGGTGCACGCGCGCGCCGCTGGCGCGCATCAGTTCGAAGATGGTGTGCAGGGCGATGGTCTCGGACATCACCGGCACGCCCGACAGGCCCAGGCGCGAGGCCAGCGGGCCGGCATGGGCGACGCCGCCGAAGCCGATGTAGGGGTCCTGCGGGCGCAGCCAGACGGTGTAGCCGAAGGTCTTCGCATACTGCAGGGCGCGCAGCAGCACGGTGGTGTCCGTGATCGGGCTTTCCGCCTGGGCGAAGCCGATGCAGCCGGCCTCGGTCAGCTCGGCCATCTCGGTCAGGGCCTGGCCCTTGAGGCCGACGGTCAGTGCGCCGAGCGGATGCACGTTGGCCTGATTCAGATTGCGCGCGCGGTGCTTGAGCATCTCGACCAGGCCCGGCTCGTCGAGCACCGGGTCGGTATCGGGCGGGCATACCAGAGTGGTCACGCCGCCCTGCACTGCCGCCTGCATCTCGGATTCCAGCGTCGCCTTGTATTCGTAACCGGGCTCGCGAAGGCGCGCCGACAGGTCCACCAGGCCCGGCGCGACCACCAGGCCGGCGGCGTCGATGCTGCGTGCGGCCTCGAAGCCTGCGGGAGCGCTGCCCAGAGCAGCGATCTTGCCGTCGACGATGTAGAGGTCCTGGACGGCGTCGATGCCGTTGGCGGGATCGATCACCCGTCCGTTCTTGATATGTAAATTCATAAGTGGGGAGGTCATGCGTGACCTCCGGCCAGAATACTCATCACCGCCATCCTTGTGGCGATACCGAAGGTCACCTGCGGCAGGATCACTGCCTGCGCGCCGTCCGCCACCTTGGAATCGATCTCGACGCCGCGGTTGATGGGACCCGGGTGCATCACGATCGCGCCAGGGGCCGCCAGCGCCAGGCGCTCGGGCGTCAGGCCGTAGCTCTTGAAGTACTCGCCGGCCGAGGGCAGCAGCGCGCCCGACATGCGTTCGTTCTGCAGGCGCAGCATGATGATCACGTCGACGTCCTTCAGGCCCTCGTCCATGTTCGTGAACACGCGCACGCCCATCTGTTCCAGGCCGCCCGGCAGCAGGGTGTGGGGGCCGATCGCGCGCACTTCCGGCACGCCCAGCGTGGTCAGCGCGTGGATGTCCGAACGCGCCACGCGGCTGTGCAAAATATCCCCGACGATCGCCACGCGCAGGTTGGCGAAGTCCTTTTTATAGTGGCGGATGGTGTACATGTCGAGCAGGCCCTGGGTCGGGTGCGCATGGCGCCCGTCGCCGGCGTTCACCACGTGCACGTGGTTCTGCTTCGTGTCGTTCAGGTGCTTGGCGATCAGGTAGGGCGCGCCCGACTGCGAATGGCGGACCACGAACATGTCGGCGTGCATGGCCGCCAGGTTGTCGATGGTGTCGAGCAGGGACTCGCCCTTCGAGGTCGAGGAAGCCGCGATGTTCAGGTTGATGACGTCGGCCGACAGGCGCTTGGAGGCGATCTCGAAGGTGGTGCGGGTGCGCGTCGAGTTCTCGAAGAACAGGTTGAACACGCTCTTGCCGCGCATGAGAGGCACCTTCTTGACTTCGCGGTCGGAGATGCTCACGAAGCTGGAAGCGGTGTCGAGGATGTGGTTGATGATGGACTTGGGCAGGCCTTCGATGGTGAGAAGGTGCTGCAGCTCGCCATTCTTGTTGAGTTGCGGGTTATGCATTGTCGTCTTCGATCGTGAGCGAGAGTTGGCCGGCGGCGTCGCGCGACAGGGCCAGCGACTGGCCCGGCTGGATAGCGGCATGGACGCCGACGAAATCGGCCGCAACCGGCAGTTCGCGCCCGCCGCGATCGGCCAGCGCAGCCAGCATGATACGCTGCGGACGGCCATAGTCGAACAGCACGTTGATCGCGGCGCGCACCGTGCGGCCGGTTTCCAGCACGTCGTCGACCAGCAGGATGGTGGCGCTGTCGACGTTGAAGTCGATGCGGGTCGGCTTCACGTCCGGGTGCAGGCCCTTCTTCGCGTAGTCGTCGCGGTAGAAGGAGACGTCGATGAAGCCCAGGCGGTTCTGGAGGCCGAGGTCGGCGGCGAGCCGCTCGGCCAGCCAGGCGCCGCCCGAATGGATGCCGACGATGGCGGCGTCCAGCCTGCCTTCGAGCCCGGCGCGCACCTGCTCGAGCAGGCTGCGGTACAGGGCCTCGGCGTCGTAGCCGCCGGGGGTATCAGTAGGAGTTGGCATGGTCGTCAAAGTATTGTTGCAAAATGATGGCGGCGGCCTTGGCGTCGATGATCTCGCCGCGCTTGGCGGGGATCACGGCGGACGAGTAGCGCTCGTCGACCAGCTCGACGGGCAGGTCGAAGCGGCCGTGCAGTTGATTGGCGAAGCGGCGCGCGCGCAGGGTCATGTCGTGCTCGGCGCCGTCGGGATGGCGCGGCTCGCCGACCACGAGGCGGGCCGGGTTCCATTGCGCGATGAGTTCGCCGATGACCTTGAAGCGGGTCGCATTGTCGACGGCCTTGATGACGGACAGAGGCTGTGCCTGGCCGGTCAGCGTGTTGCCCATCGCGATGCCGATGCGCTTCACGCCGAAGTCGAATCCGAAAACGATCTCTACCATTACAGGGACACGATCCCCTTATGCATGGCCGGCCTCGGTAGCAAGCATCAGCGGGTCGATGCCCAGCAGCTTGATGGCGGCGGTGTAACGCTCCTCAATGGGCAGGTCGAACAGCACGCGGGCGTCGGCGCCCACGGTGAGCCAGCCATTGCGGGCGATTTCCTCTTCCAGCTGGCCCGGGCTCCAGCCGGCGTAGCCGATCGAGACCAGCATGCGCTGCGGGCCGGTGCCGTTGGCAACGGCTTCCAGCACGTCGATCGAGGTGGTGAAAGCGACGTCGTCGGTCACGCTGAGCGAGGACGAATAACGGCCGCCCGGCGAATGCAGCACGAAGCCGCGGTCGTCCTGCACGGGGCCGCCGAACATGATGGGTTCGTCAACCACGTTGGGACGCAGGGTGTCGGTGACTTTGAGGTCGATGCGGTCGAACAGCACGTCCATGGTCATGTCGGTCGGCTTGTTGATGACGACGCCGAGCACGCCTTTGTCGTTGTGTTCGCAGATATACACGACCGTACCGCCGAAGATCGGGTCGTTCATCGACGGCATGGCGATCAGGAAATGATTTGCCAGGTTCAGCTCGGACTGGACCGAGCCCGGTTGCAGTTGCATCATGCTCTCGGGCGATGCCGAGGGCATCCCGGGCATGCTTAGAGGCTTGCCGACCTTACTTTTCTTCATACGCATACTCTCTGTTGGCTCACTCTCTCGACCGCTGGTGGTCCACACGATAAGCTTGGGTTTTTCGCTAGTTTACACCCATTTGCTTACGCGGCCATGAAGGCGCGTCTCGGGCGCCTCAGTCAAAGGAATGGTAGACAGTAAAATGCCCGACTGCATTGACTCCGCACACAAAAGATGACTCTGAGAAACTCTCTCGTCTGGTTCCGCCGCGACCTCCGCATCGACGACCATGCCGCCCTGCACCATGCACTGCGTTCTTCGGATCGTGTCTACTGCGTTTTCGTGTTCGATACCGACATCCTGGCCGGCCTGCCGCGCGACGATCGCCGCGTACAGTTCATCCATGCCAGTCTGCAAGAGCTGGATAAGCGATTGCGTGAATGGGGAGCTTACCTGATCGTCCGCCATGGGCGCGCCGCAGACGAGATCGTGGATCTGGCCGCCGCACTCGAAGCGGAATCGGTGTTCGCCAACCACGACTACGAGCCCGGCGCCATCGCCCGCGACCGCGAGGTCCAGCAGCGCCTGCGCGAAGCCGGCCGCAGCCTGCAGACCTTCAAGGACCAGGCTATCTTCGAAAAGGACGAGGTGCTGACGCTGGCCGGCGGCCCCTTCTCCGTCTTCACGCCCTACAAGAACGCCTGGCTCAAGCGGCTGGCGGCCCATCCGGACGCGATCGACGCCTTCGACACCGCGCCGTGGAAAAAGGCGCTGGCGCCCGCACCCGCCGGGCATGCCCTTCCCACGCTCGAAGCGCTCGGCTTCTTCCCCAGCGACACGCCCATTGCACCCACCGGCATGTCCGGCGCCCGGCAACTGCTGGATGCCTTCCTGGACCGCATCGACGACTACCGCACGGCGCGCGACTTCCCTGCGCTCGACAGCACCTCGCGGCTGTCGGTGCACCTGCGCTTCGGCACCCTGTCCATCCGCAGCCTGGTGCGGATGCTGCGCGAGCGCGAGCAGAATGGCAAGGACGGCGCCGCGACCTGGCTGTCGGAGCTGATCTGGCGCGAGTTCTACATGATGATCCTGCAGCGCCATCCGCGCGTCACCACGCAATCCTTCAAGGCCGCGTTCGACAAGCTGCAATGGGAAGAAGGCAGCGAGGCCGACGACGCCTTCGCGGCCTGGTGCGAGGGCCGCACCGGCTATCCGTTGGTGGATGCGGCGATGGCGCAGCTGAACCGCAGCGGCTTCATGCACAATCGCCTGCGCATGGTGACGGCCAGCTTTCTCACCAAGGACCTGGGGATTTCATGGCTGCGCGGCGAGCGCTATTTCGCGCTGAAGCTGAACGATTACGAGCTGTCCTCGAACAACGGCGGCTGGCAGTGGGCGGCGTCGACCGGCTGCGACGCCCAGCCCTGGTTCCGCATCTTCAACCCGGTCACGCAGTCGAAGCGCTTCGATCCGGACGGCGCCTTCATCCGCCGCTGGCTGCCGCAGCTGGCCGCACTGGAGGGCGCGGCCATCCATGCGCCGTGGCTGGCCAAGCCGGCGGTGCTCGAACGCGCCGGCCTGGTGCTGGGCCGCGATTATCCGCAGCCCATCGTCGACCATGAACAGGCGCGCGAGCGGACGCTGGCCCGCTTCGGCGTGTTGCGCGCCGAAGCCGATTAAGACAGCAGACCGCCGATCGCCGCCAGCAGTACCTCTTCCTGGAAGGGCTTGCCGAAGTAGGCGTCCACGCCCAGGCCCAGCGCATAGTTGCGGTGCTTGTCGGCCGTGCGCGAGGTGATCATGATGATCGGGATGCCGCGGGTGGTTTCGTTGTCGCGCACGTTGCGGGTCAGGTCGAAGCCATCCATGCGCGGCATCTCGATATCGACCAGCATCAGGTCCGGGCGCGTCTCGGCGGCCTGGATCTGTTCCAGCGCATCGACGCCATCCTTGGCCAGCAGCACCCGATAACCCTCGCGCTCCAGCAGGCGCTGGGTCACGCGGCGCACGGTCAGCGAATCGTCGACCACCATGATGGTCGCACGGTGCGCCGGCTCGGCCACCGCGTCAGCCTGCGTGGGCACGGGCGGCAGGCCGTGGGCCGGCAGCAGCAGCGGGTTCAGGATCAGTACGATCTCCCCGGAGCCCAGCACGGTGGCGCCGGCGATGCCCGGCATGCGCGCCAGCTGCGGACCGACGTTCTTGATCACGACCTCGCGGTTGCCCAGCACCTCATCGACCTGTAATGCCAGCCGATGCGCACCGCTACCCAGCACCAGTACCGGGAAGGAGCGCGCCCCGCCGGCGCCGCCCGGCTCGTTCAGCAGCTCGGGCAGGTAGCGCAGCGGCACCGCTTCGCCCTGCACCTGGATCGCGCCTGCCGCGCGTGCGGCGGCCAGCTCGGCCTCGCGCACCTGCAGCACCTGGCCGACCAGGTTGGCCGGCAGCGCATAGGTCTTCGGGCCGCTGGCGACCAGCACGACCTGGTTGACCGCCAGGGTCAGCGGCAGGTGGATGGTGAAGGTGGCGCCGCGGCCAGGCTCGCTGGCGATCTCGACGCGTCCGCCCAGCGCACGCGCCTCCGAACGCACCACGTCCATGCCCACGCCGCGGCCGGCCAGTTCGGTCAGCGCATCCGCGGTTGAAAAGCCCGGTTCGAAGATCAGTTCGGCCACTTCCGCGTCGGACGCCGGTGCGCCGGCGCCGAGCAGGCCGCTGGCCTCGCCCTTGGCGCGGATGCGATCGAGGTCCAGGCCGGCGCCGTCATCGTTGAAGCGGATCTGCACTTCGTTGCCCTGCTGGCTGACCTGCACCAGCAGCTCGCCGGTTTCTTCCTTGCCGCTCTCCACGCGCCGCGCACGCGGCTCGATGCCGTGCACGATGGCGTTGCGCAGCAGGTGTTCGAAGGGCGCCGCCATCCTTTCCAGCACGCTGCGGTCGATCTCGACTGCGCTGCCGCGGATGTCCAGGTTGACGCGTTTATCGGTCTCCTTGGCGGTCTGGCGCGCAACCCGGAACAGGCGCTCGGACAGGCTCGCAAAAGGCACCATCCGTACCCGCATCAGGTCGCGCTGCAGTTCGCGCGTCAGGCGCGATTGCGCGGACAGGTCCTCGACCGCGGAATCCACCGTGCGGCTCAATCCTTCGTGGAAGGAGGCGACGTCGTTCACGCTCTCGGCCATCATGCGGGTCAGTTCCTGCAGGCGCGTGAAGCGGTCGAATTCGAGCGGATCGAACTCGCGTTCGCCGGCGATCGACAGGCGCGAGGCGATCTGCGACTCGGCCTGCATCTCGACTTCGCGCAGCTGGCGGCGCAGGCGTCCCAGGTTGTCCGAGAAGTCGGCCAGCGCCGATTTCAGCGAGCCGACCTGGGTCTCCAGCTTGGAACGCGTGATCGACACCTCGCCGGCCTGGTTGACCAGGCGGTCGAGGATGTCGGCGCGCACCCGCACCAGCGGCGCGCGCACGTCCTGCTGGCGGCGGTCGTGCTGCGGCGCGTCCGGCGCCGGCGTGGACGCCGGCGCGGCGGGCGCAGGCTGGCCGCCCGGCTGCTGCAGCTGTTCGAACAGCAGCAGCGCCTGGTCGTAGTTGGCCAGCAGTTCATCGAAGGCCGCCGGGCTGGTGGTGCCGGCATGCAGCATGTTCTCGATCTGGGTTTCCAGCGCATGCGTGTGCTGGCCCAGGCGCATCGCACCCGCCATACGGGCGCTGCCCTTCACCGTGTGCAGGGCGCGCAGCAGGCCGTGGGCGACGGCGTTTGCGGCCGGGTCCTGCTGCCATTGGCGCAGGTCCTTGCCGATCTGCGGCAGCAGGTCGGCCGCTTCTTCCATGAAGACCGGCAGCAGGTCCGGGTCCAGCTCGTCGGTGAAGACGGGCTCGGTCGCCAGCACGGGTTCGGCTGCGGTGTCGAGTTCCGGCTCGAGCTCGATTTCGGGCTCGAGCTCGATTTCAGGCTCGGGGACGATTTCAAGCACGGGCTCGATTTCCGGCTGCGGCTCGGGTTCGGGCTCCGGCGCAGGTTCCGGCTCGGACGCCGAAGCTTCCTCGGCAACCGGTTCCAGCGCGGGCTCGGTGTCGAGTGCAGGTTCAGGTTCCAGCACGGGCTCGGCGTCGAGTACCGGCTCAGGTTCAGGTTCCGATACAAACTCGGCTTCCGGCTCCGGCTCCGGCTCCAGTTCCGGCTCCGGCGCCACCGCCTGCTCCAGGCTGGGCGCGGCGAAGGGATCGTCGAAATACGTATCGAACAGGTCGTCGACGGCAGCCACGGCCGGGTCGACCGGCTGCGGCTCGATCGCGCGCAAGCCGGTGGCCGGCGCCTGTTCCGACGATGGCACGGGCAGCGGGCCGGCCGGCAGCGGCGGGTCGGCCAGGATGCTGTCGTAGGTGGCGGCGAATAGCGCATCCAGGCGCTGCGCCAGCTCCTCGTCGGCGCCGTCGAACACGCTGTCGGCCTTCTTGCGTCCGAGCTCGTCGCGCAGGCCCTGCAGGCGCGCCAGCAGTTCCGGCTGTGCCGGCGCCAGCTCGCCCAGCGAGAATACCTGGCGCATGATGCGCACCCGCTCCACGGTCTCGTCCAGCAGCTGGTGCTGCTCGTCGGTCAGCGGCGGCGTCGCCACCTGCAGCGCTTCTTCCAGCGCGAAGCCGATCTCGCGCAAGGCGTGGAAGCCGACCGTGGCCGAGGTGCCGCCCAGCGTATGCGAGGCCTTCAGCGCCTGCGCCGACACGGCGCGCAGCGGCTCCTCGCGCCATTCGGCGAAGTCGCGCGCCAGGGCGTTGATCAGCTCCTCGGTCTCGCCCAGGTAGATGTTATACAGCGCCAGCGGGATTTCGAGCCCGCCGATGCGCTTGAGGTTTTCTTCGGCCTGCGGGAAGGCGAGCACGTTCGGCGGCAGCGCTTCGGGCGCTTCCTCGGCGGCTTCCGGCTGAAGCTCGGCCGGCGGCTCCTCCATCGCGAAGGCCCCACCCTCCTGCACGCGCGCGGCAGCCGCCGCCAGCGCCTCGCCGCTGCGCGCCGAGCCGGCGCCCGCAGCCAGTTCGCCCACCCAGGCGGACAAATCGGCATGCGCACGGTCCAGCAGCGCAAGCAGGTCCGGCGTGGCGGCGCGCGATTCGGCCAGCCACAGGTTCAGGGCCTTTTCGATGGCGGCCGCCGCCGATGCGAATTCATCCAGGCCGACCATGCGGCCGCTGCCCTTCAGCGTGTGGAAGGAACGGCGGATGCGGGTTAGCGTTTCCTGGCTGTCCGGATTGGCGTGCGCGGCCGGCAGGGTATCGGCCACCACGCCCAGTACTTCCTGGGCTTCGCTGATGAAGATTTCCAGCAGCTCGGCCTCGATCGCGGCATCGCCACTGGCAGGCGCAAGCGCTTCCGGCGCCGCCACTACAGACGGCGTTTCGACCGGAGCAGACGCCTCGGCCGGCTGCGCCACCTCCTCTGCTACCGCGTCGACCGCATGGTCGGCATCGAAAGGCAGCTCGCGGAACAGTCCCTCGCCGGCATCGAAACGGAAGCGGCGGCGCGCGGTCTCGGTGTTCTGCGCCAGCGCGTCGATGAAGAAGCCGAGCGCGCCGACGTTTTGCGCCAGGTTTTCCAGCACCCGGGCGCGCGTGGCATCGTCCTGGCCGCCGGCGGCCAGATCGCGCACGCGTTCGCGCACGTAAGCGCAGGCGCGTGTGGCCTGGTCCTGGTCGAGGATGGAAAGTGCGCCCTGCAGCTGGTGCAGCAGCGGGTCGGCCTGCTCCAGCGCATCCACGCGCGCCGGGTTTTCATAATATTCGTCGATCAGCTTCTCGACCTGGCGCAGGCCGGTGCGGATCTCGCCCGCCAGCACGGCCACGGTCTGGCCCTGCTGCAGCTCGCGCGCCAGGTCGCCCTGCCAGACCGGCGCCTCGGGCGGGGTCTCGCCCTGGGCCAGCGCCAGCAGACGCTGGCCGACGGCCTCCGCATGCTGGCCAAAATCCTCGGGCAGCTGGCGCACCTGGTCGAGTCCGTGCTCGACGAACAGCATCGCCGCCGCCATCTCCATGCTGAACTGGTCGCTACGCCCGCCGGTCACGGCCTGGCGTGCCGCCTCGCCCAGTTCGCGCAGCAGGTGGGCCAGCTCGGGCGCCCCCAGTTTTTCGCTGGCGCCGGCCAGCTTGGACAAGGCGCCGTCGAAGTCCACTTCCTGCTCGGGCGCGCCTTCGCCGGCGATGCGATCCCAGCCTTCCTTGGTCTTGGCCAGCGCTTCCTTCGCATCCTTCAGCGCTTCGCGGTCGATGCGGCCGTAGCGGCGCTCCAGGTAGTCGCGCGGCGCCTGGCCTTCGAGGCCGTAGGCCTTGCGCAGCAGGCGCGCATCCGCCGTCGGCTCGGCCGCCTGGGTGACGAAGAACAGGGCGTCGCGCAGCATCGCTTCGGGCAGGCTGGTGTGGCCCTGCACCATGCGCCGCAGCTGCAGGTTGATCTGGCCGAGCAGCTGTTTCAAATAGATGTCGCTGGAAATCTGGCCTTGCGCGGCCAGATCGGCCACGGTCTGCATCGCCAGCCAGAAGGCGTAAAAGCGCGGCTCGCGCTGGGCGCGTGCGATCGGCGCCAGGGCTTCGCGCAGCTCGCCGGCTGCGTCAAGGCTGCCGCTCTTCAGGAAGGGCAGCAGCGCTTTTTCGAAGCGCGCGCGGCAGGCCGCCAGATCGGGCGCTGCCTCTTCCGAGGCCGGCAGCGGCAGGACCGCGCCAGGATTCAATACCAGCATCTCGCCCGGATGCACGCGCTCCGCGCCCAGCAGTTCCTGCAGCGCGCGGTAATACGGGAACAGGCGCACCGGCTGCTGCTGCGACCCGCCCAGCAGCTCTTCCAGGTATTCGACCAGCGCCTGGTAGGCCTCGCCGACCACGGCCGCATGCTCGCTCGTGACCGCCAGCGAGCCGTCCTTGAAACGGTCCAGCGCCTTTTCGGCGGCGCCGGTCAGGCGGTCGACGCCCTCCACGTCCACCATCTGCAGGGCGCCGTGGGCCTGGTGCAGGTGGGTCTTGGCATGCAGCAGCAAGGTCGGCTGCGCTTCCACGCTGCGTCCCGCCGCATCCTGCAGCGCCTTGGCCGAACGCTCGAGAGCGTCGCGGATCTCGCCGATCACCCAGGACAGGGGACCGGTGTCGAATGGGGCCGCGGACGTGGACTGGATCGAAGGCAGGGACGAAGAGTGGGTCATGGATAGTTCTTAAGCGGCGGAGACGCGGAAGCGCGACACCGAGTTTTTCAGCTCCTGGGCGAGAAGGGACAGCTCCTGGATCGACTGCGCGGTCTGCTGCGTGCCGTCCTGCGCCTGTCCGGTGATCGCGAGGATGTGCTGCATATTGTGCGCCACGCCGTTGGCGGACGTCGCCTGCATGCCGGTCGCGGTCGAAATGCCCTGGATCAGCTCCGCCAGGCGGTTCGACACGCGCGAAATGTCGGCCAGCGCGGCGCCGGCGGCGTCGGACAGGCGCGCACCTTCGACCACGCCCTGGGTCGACTTTTCCATTGCCGCGACGGCGTCGTGGGTGTCGGTCTGGATGGTGCGCACCAGCGCGCCGATCTGCTTGGCCGCGTCGCCCGAGCGTTCCGCCAGGCGCTGCACCTCTTCCGCCACCACCGAGAAGCCGCGTCCCGCCTCGCCGGCGGACGCCGCCTGGATCGCCGCATTCAACGCCAGCACGTTGGTCTGCTCGGTAATGTCGGAGATCAGCTCGGTGATCTCGCCGATCTCCTGCGAGGATTCGCCGAGGCGCTTGATGCGCTTCGAGGTTTCCTGGATCTGCTCGCGGATCTCGCCCATGCCCTTGATCGCGTTCTGCACCGCGGTCGCGCCCTGCTCCGCCGCGGCCACCGACTGGCGCGCCACCTCGGCCGATTCGTTCGCCGATTGCGATACACCCGTGATCTCGCCCGCCATGCGCAGCATGGTCGAGGACGTATCCTGGATCTCGCGGGCCTGCTGGCCGGCCGCGACCAGCAGGTCGCTCGAGATCTTCTGCGCCTGGTTCGACGCCTGGTTCACCTTGCCGGCGGTGTCGATGACACGCACCACCAGGCCGCGCAGTTCCTCGACCGTGTAGTTGACCGAGTCGGCGATCGCGCCGGTGATGTCCTCGGACACGGTGGCATACACGGTCAGGTCGCCGTCCGCCACTTCCTGCAGTTCGTTCATCAGGCGCAGAATCGCGGCCTGGTTCTGGTCGTTGGTGGCCTTCGCCTCTTCTTCCTTGGCCTGGGCCAGCTGGCGCATCGCTTCCGCTTCCTGGCGACGGGCATCGGCGCCGCGGGTGCGGTTGCGCGAGTCCTGCAGCATCACGCGTGAAATACTGCCGGCCATCGCCAGCGTGAAAATCGAGGACGTTACCAGCAGCCAGAACCACGGGCCCGAGCTGCCTTCACCCAGACGGAAGTCACCCTGCAGCGAGGACAGCTGGGCGCGCAGCTCTTCGTTGTCGCGGAAGATGGCCTGCTCGGCGGCCTTGGCGGCGGTGAGATCCGACAGGTTGTTCAGGAAAATGGAGACGATGGTCTGGCAGACGCCGAACTTCGACTGGACCTCGAGCAGCTTGTTGCGCAACTCGGCATCGGTCAGTTCGGCCAGGCCGAGCGCCTTGCTGCCGTTCAGCAGGCCGTCCACGGTCGCGCGGAAGGTGGCGGTGTCGCGGCCCATCTGGAACGCGGTCTCCGGGCTGATACCGCCCGAGCTCAGGAATTCGCTGGCGCTGCGCGACAGGCGCTGGGTCAGCATCATCAGGCGGCCGAGCGCGGCCAGCTCGCGTGGGCTGCCGCCCTTGGCCGTACGCTCCGTCAGGATTTCTTCGGTCAGGGCCAGCATTTCCGGCGACAGGACGTCGAGCTGCTTCAGGCTCTTGTCGAAGCTGATCAGCTCGGGCTTCATCTTGAGGATGCTGGCGGCGGCGGCGTCCGAGACCTTCCACTTGGCGCTGACCTTGGCCAGCTGGCGCGCGGTGTCGCCGGATGCGGCCGGAATGTCGTTGTTGTTGAAGACGCCGCCCTTGGCCAGCAGGGCGAGGTCGCGGCCCAGGGCCAGGCGGCTGTCCTGCAGCTGGGCGAAGGCGTCCGGGTTGCCCTGCATCGCATTCGGCGCCGCCTTGCCGACGCGCTGCGAGTGCATCAGCGCTTCGCTGGCGATCTGGGTCTGGCTGGACGCCACCGCGCCGCTGCCGGCATTGCGCCACAGCGAGAAGATGGTGACCAGGATGCCGACCGCGAAGGCGGCCAGCAAAATGCGCAGCTGGCGCGGCAGCGACAGGTGGCCGATCAGCGGCAGGCGCAGGTCCTCGTCGGCGCCGGTCGCCGCGGCGGCAGCGGCTGCGGCGGCGCGCTGCTTGCGGCCGGCAGCGCCGAGCCGCTCGGCGGCATCGTCGGCGGAGTGGTGCGGCAGCGCGGCGTCGGCATTGGCCGGCGCGGCGTCAGCGGATCCGGCCGCTGCCGTCCCCATGCCAGGCACCAGGCCGACCCCGAACTGGGTGTCGGGCGAGGCCAGCACGGTGGCGGCGTCGTCCTTGTCCTTGGGGAAAAAATTCACCGTGAGTTTAGATGCGAATCCCATTCCAGCTCCAGAACCTGTTGTCGTTATGTGTGTGTTAAAGGCCGACCTGCAGGAAGCGCTCGTCCTGCGCCAGCGCCGCCAGCGCCAGCGGCGTCCAGGCATTGCCGTCGGCATCGACCAGGCGGCCGTCCTGCGGTGTCATCTCGGCGGCCTGGCGCAGCCCGTGCACGCGCGCGGCCAGGAAGCCGCAAGGCATGCCGAGGCTGGGCGCGAAGGTCACCAGGCGTGCCGCCGAACCGGATGCGGCGCCGTCCTGCAGGCCAAAAAAACGCGCAAGGTCGACCACGCCGACCAGGCTGCCGCGGATGTTCGCCAGCCCCAGATACCAGGGCTGGGTGAGCGGCACGCCGGTGAGCGCAGGCACCGGCACAATCTCGCCGGCTTCGAGCAGGTCGAGCAGGTAGCGCTCGCCGCCGATCTCGACGCCCAGCTGGTGCGTGCGGGCGCCGCTGCCGGTGCGCGCGGCCTGCATGCGCTCGAGCAGCTCTTCCTGGTACTGGCGCAGGCGCGTGCGCCGGGCGGCGGGATCGAGGGTGGCCATGCTCAGTCGCCGAGGGTGGCGATCCTGGCCAGCAGCGCGGTCGGATCGACCGGCTTGACGAAGTAATCCTTCGCGCCCTGGCGCATACCCCAGATGCGGTCGGTTTCCTGGTTCTTGCTGCTGCAGATGATGATCGGCACCGAGGACAGCTCGGGGTCGCGCGTGATCGAGCGCGTGATCTGGAAGCCGTTCGCACCCGGCATGACGACGTCCATCAGGATCAGCTGCGGACGATCGGCGCGGATCTTGGCCAGCGCCTCCTCGCCATTGTCCGCGGTGGTGACGGTGAAGCCGTTGCGCACCAGGATGTCGGTCAGGTAGTAGCGTTCGGTCGGGGAATCGTCGACGATCAGGATCTTTTGTATGGCCACGATGGGCTCCGGAGTATTCATGCCGCCGCGGCCGTATGGTCACGCACGGCCGACAGCAGGCTGTCTTTGGAAAACGGTTTGGTAAGGTAGGCGCTGGAGCCGACCATGGCGCCGCGCGCGCGGTCGAACAAGCCGTCCTTCGAGGACAGCATCACCACCGGGGTCGCGTGGAATTTCGCGCTCTTCTTGATCAGCGCGCAGGTCTGGTAGCCGTCCAGGCGCGGCATCAGGATGTCGCAGAACACCAGCGCGGGCTGGTGGTCGTTAATCTTGGCCAGCGCATCGAAGCCGTCCTCGGCCAGCACCACCTGATACCCGGCCTGGGTCAGGAAGATTTCGGCGGAGCGGCGGATCGTGCTGCTGTCGTCGATCACCATGATCTTCAGGCCTGTTGCTTGCGTCGTCATAATCGTTTCACTTCAGCATGAACCTGCACGATAGCATAGGGCGCAGGGCTTGTGCGTGAAGTGTTGCTATACGTCAACTAGGCCGAAACCAAGGTGTTAGTGCATTGGCAAGAAGCTTGGCAAGAAGGCATCGCCGGCGTGGCAAATGCCCCATTTTTGCTGGCTAAAACGACAACTCAGATGGCGGTCATTTCAAAATCGTCCTTGCGGGCGCCGCATTCCGGGCAAGTCCAGTTCATCGGCACATCGGCCCAGCGGGTGCCGGGAGCGATGCCATCTTCCGGCGCGCCTGCGGCTTCATCGTAGACCCAACCACAAATCAAACACATCCAGGTCTGATACACCTGCGTTTCATTACTCACGTCGAATCCTTCTATATAAAATTAGGCAAAGCATCGGGGGCGTCCGGGACCGTAGCGAGCGGAAGCCGGCGCGTTCGAGAAGCGCAGCCGTACTTCTGGTACGGCGAGCATCGCAGAACGTGCCCGCGACGCGCAGTAGGTCCCGGACGCCCCCATCAAGTAAAATGCGAAGTCAGGTATCTTAATCTAACCCCTGTGCAAAACCAACCGTCTCCACTCATCCTCACATTCGGCCCGGCCGATCCGGTCGGCGCGCTGGGCATACAGTCCGACGTGGCCGTCTTCGCCATGCACGGCTGCCATGGCCTGTCGGTGGTGACCGGGCTGCTCATCGCCGACTCCGCGCGTGTCGACCATATCCAGCCGGTCGAATCCACCAGCGTGGTCGAACAGGCCCGCATGCTGCTCGAGGACATGCCGATTGCCGGGATCAAGGTCGGCACCATGGCCAGCCTCGAACAGATCGCGGCGATCGCCGAAATCGTCTCCGACTACGCCCAGGTGCCGCTGATCCTCGATCCCTTCACCACCGGGCTGCCGGACTGCGGCGTGCGCGACGACGACATGCTGACCCTGATCCACCAGCTGCTGGTGCCGCAGGCGCACGTGCTGATGATGTCGCAGCCCGAGCTGGCGCGCTTCGCCGATTGCTGGCGCGACCCGGGTTCAATCGCCACCGTGGCCGAGGATGTGGCCGACCTGACCGGCTTCGGCTGCGGCCACGTGCTGGTCACCGGCATCGGCGGCGGCGACGGCGCGCGTGCCGACAATCTCTACGACCCCGACGGCCTGGCCGTCAGCCTGTCCTGGCCGCAGCACCTTCCGGGGCCTTTCGTCGGCGCCGGCAACACGCTGTCGGCCGCGCTGACGGCGCGCATGGCGCAGGGTCTGGACGTCATCGAAGCCCTGGCCTATGCCCAGGATTACACCAGCGGCGCCCTGCAGCACGCCAGCCGTTTCGGCATGGGCCGGCTCATTCCCAACAAACTGTACAAGAAGAACACGCATGACTGACACCACTTCGAAAAACGAGATCCTGTTCGCGCGCGCCCAGCAGACCACCCCGGGCGGCGTGAACTCGCCGGTGCGCGCCTTCCGTTCGGTGGGCGGCACCCCGCGCTTCATCACCCGCGCTGAAGGCCCGTATTTCTGGGATGCCGACGGCAAGCGCTACATCGACTACATCGGCTCCTGGGGCCCGGCCATCGTCGGCCACACCCACCCGAAAGTGGTGAAGGCGGTGCAGGACGCGGCCGCGCGCGGCCTGTCCTTCGGCGCTCCGACCGAAGGCGAGATCGAGATCGCCGAAGAACTCTGCCGCCTGGTGCCGTCGATCGAGCAGGTACGCCTGGTCTCGTCCGGCACCGAAGCGACCATGAGCGCGCTGCGCCTGGCGCGCGGCGCCACCGGCCGCGACAAGATCGTCAAGTTCGAAGGCTGCTACCACGGCCACGCCGATTCGCTGCTGGTGAAGGCCGGTTCCGGTCTGCTCACCTTCGGCAACCCGACCTCGGCCGGCGTGCCGGAAGACTTCGTCAAGCACACCCTGGTCCTCGACTACAACAACATCCCGCAGCTGGAGGACGCCTTCGAATCGATGGGCGACACCATCGCCTGCGTGATCGTGGAAGCCGTGGCCGGCAACATGAATTTGATCCGCGCGACGCCTCATTTTCTCCACCGCATGCGCGAGCTGTGCACCGAGTACGGCGCGATCCTGATCTTCGACGAAGTGATGTCCGGCTTCCGCGTCGGCCTCGGCGGCGCGCAGGCCTTGTATGGGATTACCCCGGACCTGACCGCGCTGGGCAAGGTGATCGGCGGCGGCATGCCGGTGGCGGCCTTCGGCGGCCGCGCCGACCTGATGCACAACATGGCGCCGATCGGCCCGGTCTACCAGGCCGGCACCCTGTCCGGCAATCCGGTGGCCGTGGCCGCCGGCATGACCACCCTGAAGCTGGTGCAGGAGCCGGGCTTCTACGAGAAGCTGTCCGCCCAGACCACCAAGCTGGTCGAGGGCTTGAGCGCAGCGGCGAAGGAAGCCGGCGTGGTCTTCTGCGGCGACGCCGTCGGCGGCATGTTCGGCATGTACTTCTCGGAGCACATCCCGTCGACCTACGGCCAGATGATGGCCGGTGACAAGGAGCGCTTCAACCGCTTCTTCCACGGCATGCTGGACGAAGGCGTCTACTTCGCACCGGCCATGTTCGAAGCCGGCTTCGTCTCGGCGGCACATGACGATGCCGTCATCGAAGAAACCGTGGCGGCGGCGCGACGCGTGTTCGCGCGAATTGCTTAAGCGGAGCTTATTTTCTTTTTGTTACACGGTGGAGACGCTCACAAGCGTTTCTACCGTGATACACTCCGCGCCGACCATGAACAGTCCCTCTAAAAACTTACCCGTCCCGGCGCGCTGACCTTTAAATCGTTGGCCGCGCCCGTTTTCATTTGCGCAGGCCAGATATGAAGAAGCTCTACCGCCGTCTCACCGACAACGCCACCCTCAAGTCCCTGGGCCCCGGCCTCATCACCGGCGCGGCGGACGACGACCCATCCGGCATCGCCACCTATTCCCAGGCCGGCGCGCAATTCGGCTTCAACACCCTGTGGACCCTGGTCCTGACCTATCCCTTCATGGTCGGCATCCAGCTGGTATCGGCACGCATCGGCCGCGTCACCGGCCGCGGCCTGGCCGCCAACATCCGCCGCGCTTACTCTCCCTGGCTGCTGTACACCGTGGTGCTGCTCCTGCTGGTCGCCAACGTGATCAACATCGCCGCCGACATCGCCGCCATGGGCGAAGCGCTGGTCCTGGTGACCGGGGTCGGTTCGCAGCACATGTATTCGCTGGGCTTCGGCATTCTGTGCCTGCTGCTGCAGGTCTTCCTGCCCTACAGTACCTACGTGCGCTACCTGAAATGGCTGACCCTCGGCCTGCTGGCTTACGTTGCCACCGCCTTCGCCGTGCACATGCCCTGGACCGAAGTCGTGGCGCGCACCGTGTGGCCGCACTTCAGCTTCACCAAGGAGTCGGTGGCCCTGATCGTCGCCGTGTTCGGCACCACGATTTCGCCCTATCTGTTCTTCTGGCAGGCTTCGCAGGAAGTGGAAGAGATCCGCAACGACGCCAGCACGCGCGCCCTGCGCACCCGCCCGAAGGATGCGCGCGCCCAGATGAAGCGGATCAAGGCCGACACCCTGATCGGCATGGGCTTCTCGAACCTGGTGGCCTTCTTCATCATCCTGACCACCGCGGTGACGCTGGGCGCGCACGGCATCACCGACATCCAGTCCTCGGCGCAGGCGGCCGAGGCGCTGCGCCCGGTGGCCGGCGAGTTCGCCTTCGTGCTGTTCGCGCTGGGGATCATCGGCACCGGCATGCTGGCAGTGCCGGTGCTGGCCGGCTCGGCCGCCTACGCCGTCACCGAGAGCTTCCGCTGGCGTAACGGCCTCGATCTGAAAGTGGTCGAGGCGCGCGAGTTCTACGGCATCATCGCCCTGGCGACGCTGGGCGGCGTGCTGCTCGACTTCGCTCCGATCGATCCGATCGCGGCACTGGTGCTGTCGGCCCAGATCAACGGCGTGATCGCGGTGCCGATCATGACCGTCATGATGATGCTGGCGCATAACCGCAAGATCATGGGCCAGTACACGCTGACCGCGCGCCACACCGTGATTGGCTGGTTTGGCGTGGCCATCATGCTGGTGGCGGTGGTGGCGATGTTCGCCACGATGTAAGCCAGCCTTACAGACACCCCTCTATATATTGCACCTGGGGCCAGCGGCCGGCATAGACGTTCTCGATCCGGCCCTGTCCGGTCTCGAAGCGGATTGCCTTGTCGCCGCTGCGTTCGGTCAGGAAGCGCTCGTTTTCTTCATACGCGCGCGGCTCGACAACCATGCCGGGATAGGCGTGCAGCGCCTGTGCCACGCGGCTGCCCGGCCCGATACCACGCGTGGTCCGCAGGCCCGGGCGGAACAGGTCGATGCGCGCCAGTTCGCCATCGACGAACATCAGCGCCACGCCGGGGTGGCCGGGCAGCGGCACCAGGTCGCAACTGCTGCTGGCGCGCAGGCTGGCTGGCGTTGTGCTCAGCCGGGGCGCGAACTTGCGCGCCTGCTCGACCGTCATGCCGACCCTGAACGGGCCGAAGCCGTCCGGAGCGAGCCGCCAGTCGGCTTGCGGCCGTGCTTCTGCCTGGGTGATCACGGCCAAAGCCAGGCAGGCCGCGCCAAAACACCATCTGCCGCTGAGTTGCATATTTTCCCTTCGATGAGCGTGCGCCACGCCATCCCCCACGCGTGGGGCTGCAAATGGGCGCGGCGAGTCACTACGATGCAGACACTAAAGATCGATTCACGATCCATTCACACATCGTACGGGAAAATACCATGCAAACCACGCTTACCTCTTCCGCACCGGCCTTCTCGCGCGCCGGCATCGTCTGGCTGAAACTGTCGGTCGTCTATCTCATCATCGGCATCAGCATCGGCATCGCCATGGGCGCCAGCCAGAACTTCACGCTGCGCCCGGTGCACGCCCACGTCAACCTGCTGGGCTGGACCACGATGGCGCTGGCCGGCCTGATCTACAGCGTGTTCCCGAAGGCCGGCGAAAGCCGCCTGGCGCGCGTGCACTTCTGGCTCATGAACCTGGCGCTGCCGGTGATGATGGTGGCGCTGGGCCTGGTGCTGTTCGGCCAGATGGCCGTGGTGCCGGTGCTGGGGGCGGCGGAGATCGTCGCTGCGCTGGGCGTGCTGGCGTTTGCGGCGAACCTGTTCATCAATTTGAAGAATTAAGTCGGACGGCGCGCCTAGAAGCAGCCTTCCACCAACTGGACTTCCTGCCAGCGGCCGCCGTAGATGCGGTCGATCCGGCCTTTGCTGGTCTGAAAACGCAAGGCGTGGCCGCCGCTGGGACCGAGGGTCAGGTATTGTTCGCCGCTGGCGTATTTGTGGGGCGTCGCTGTCAGCGCCGGATAGGCCTGGCGCACTTTGCGCACGGCGTCGCCCGGCGAGACGCCGCGGGTGGTGCGGATACCCGTCCTGTAGACATCGACCCGCTGCAGCGTACCGTCGACGAACATCAGCGAGACGCCGGGATGCCCGGGCAGCAGCATCTGGTCGCACTGCGGATTGCCTTGCGGCGGCGGGGTCGGCTTGAGGCGCTTGCCGGCAACGCGGCGGGCTTCGCTGAAGCGCATGCCGATCTTCAGGGGGCCGAAGCCGTCCGGGTCAAGTTTCCAGGCGGGTGCGGCGTGGGTAGCGCCGGCAGTGGCCAGGCAGATGGCGAAAGCGGCCAGATACCGCGTGATCGTCGTTCGTTTCATGCACTCTCCTTGTCAGGGCAAGTGCACAGCTTAGCGCGAGGCCCTGCAGGGCCGGCGCGCATTTACTTCAACCAGCCGCGGTGGCGGAAATACAGGAAAGGCGCAATCGCGCTAGTGACCATCAGCGCCAGCGACCAGCCGTAACCGAAGCGCCAGTGCAGCTCCGGCAGGAACTCGAAGTTCATGCCGTAGACGCTGGCGATCAGGGTCGGCGGCAGGAAGGCCACCGAGGCCACCGAGAAGATCTTGATGATCTTGTTCTGGTTGATGTTGATAAAGCCGACGGTGGCGTCCATCAGGAAGTTGATCTTGTCGAACAGGAAAGACGTGTGGCCGTCCAAGGATTCGATGTCGCGCAGGATCTGGCGCGCTTCCTCGAACTGTTCCGAATTCAGTAACCGGCCGCGCATCAGGAAGCTGACCGCGCGCCGGGTGTCCATCATGTTGCGGCGAATGCGGCCGTTCAAGTCTTCCTCGTGAGCGATCGCATTCAGCGCGGCGGCCGCGTCCTGGTCGGTGAATTCCTTCTGCAGCACGCGCTGGCTGACCTCTTCCAGGCTCTCGTAGATACCCTCGAGCGCGTCCGCCGAGTACTCGGCGTCGGTGGCGTAGAGGTCGAGCAGCACGTCCATGTAGTCCTCGATCGAACCGGGACGCGAGCGCGCGCGCAGGCGCACCAGGCGGAATACCGGCAAGTCGTCGTTGTGGACCGAGAACAGGATCTTTTTCGCCAGGATGAATGCCACGGTCACGATGCGCGACGGGCCCTCTTCCTCTTCGAGCAGGAAGTCGGTGCGCAGGTGCAGGTCGCCGTTTTCCGCCTCGTAGTAGCGGG
Organism: Telluria sp. GW821-FHT07G12; assembly: GCF_059418525.1. Classification (NCBI taxonomy): domain Bacteria; kingdom Pseudomonadati; phylum Pseudomonadota; class Betaproteobacteria; order Burkholderiales; family Oxalobacteraceae; genus Telluria; species Telluria sp. GW821-FHT07G12. The sequence continues at coordinate 1,296,063 of NZ_JBWKQA010000001.1, forward strand.
CCGAGGCCTCGATGTCCGACACTTCGTCCTCGCCCGGCAGAATCACGTCGTACATCGCCTTGACGACGGCACGTTCTTCGTCGGTCGGGTCGGTGAGGTCGACCCAGACAGGCGTTACTTTCTCCAGATCGGCGCGCGAAGCGATTGCTACCTGGTTCAGTCGGCCATTTTGTAGGACAAATACGTTGATCATGCGCTGCTTTCTCGGCCGGGATTCGGAAACAGCGCAAGTGTACCCGTAAGCCCTGAGGCCGGCCACCCCGGAGGCAACAAAATTGCCCAGAACCGGCGTCTGACCCCGGTTTGACGCAGATTAAGGGAGATCGGCGGCGTTCATCCGGCGCTGGATGACGCCGGTGCGGCGGGCCAGGTAGTTGGTCTGGCGGTGGGCGTCGTAGTAGCGCGGGTTGGGCAGCATGACCGCCAGGCGCGCGGCCTGGGCCGGGTCGAGGCGGGCCGCCGTGCTGCGGTAGTAGTGGCGGGCGGCGGCTTCGGCGCCGAACACGCCGCGGCCGAATTCGACCACGTTCAGGTAGATTTCCAGGATGCGCTGCTTGCCCATCACCGTTTCCAGCATGTAGGCGATGACCAGTTCCTGGCCCTTGCGCAGGTAATTGCGCGAGCCGGACAGGAACAAATTTTTCGCTAACTGCTGCGTGATGGTGGAACCGCCACCGGTCACCTTGTGGCGCTTGTTGTTGCGCTCCCAGGCTTTTTCCAGCGCTTCCCAGTCGACGCCGTCATGTTCGGTGAAATTCGCGTCTTCGGAGGCGATCACCGCGCGCTTCAGGTTGTTCGAGATGCGGTCGTAGGGCACCCAGACCTGCTCCAGCTTGGCGTCCGGGTTCTTTTCGCGCAGCGCGGAGAGCTGCGAGCGCATCATGCTGGTCGACGAAGGATTGAACTGGGTCCACCAGCAGATCATCGCGAAGAAGTACAGCTGCAGCAGCAGCACGGCCAGCAGCGGCCCGAGTACGATCCATTTCAGCCAGCGGCGGCGGCCTTTGCTGGCGGTGGTGGCAGCAGCCCTGCCGCCGGATGCGGCCATGCCCGCCTTGAGCGCTTTCATCATAATTTCGACCGCATCTGTTCGAGGATGGTGGCGGTCTGCGGACGCACGCCGCGCCAGATGGCGAAGGCTTCGGCGGCCTGCTCGACCAGCATGCCCAGGCCGTCGCGGACCGTCGCGCCATGGCTGGCGGCGAATTCCATGAACGGGCTCGGCGTTTTCCCGTACATCATATCCAATGCCAGCGTGCCCTGGCAAAACGCGACAGCAGGCACCGGCGGCATGGCCGACGACAGGCTGGCCGAAGTCGCATTGATCACCACGTCGAAGGGGCTGTCGATGTCCTCGAAGCCGCAGGCGGCTACCTGGCCAGGATGCGCAGCCTGCGCCGCAAACTGCTCGACCAGCGCATCGGCGGTGGCGCGGGTGCGGTTGGCGATCGCGATCGCTTGCGGGCCATGCTGCAGGATGGGCAGGATGACGCCGCGCGCCGCCCCGCCCGCGCCCAGCAGCAGCACGCGTTTGCCGGCCAGCGGCACGCCGGCATTGCGGACGATGTCGGCCACCAGGCCGGGGCCGTCGGTGTTGTCGCCGACGATCTCGCCGTTCTCGAAGCGCAGGGTGTTGACGGCGCCGGCCAGGCGCGCGCGCTCTTCCAGACGGGTGGCGAGGTTGGCCGCTTCCAGCTTGAAGGGCACGGTGACGTTGGCGCCGCGGTAGCCGTCTGCGATCAGTCCGCGCACCGTGTCGGCAAAGCCGTCCAGCGGCGCGAGGCAGCGTTCGTACGTGATGTCCTGGCCGGTGTCGGCGGCAAAGGCCGCATGGATGTCCGGCGACCGGCTATGACCGATCGGGTTACCAATCACGCAATACTTATCGCTCATGCTGCCTCATGCTCCTTTTTCTTCGCGCAGTTCCGCCTGCAGCTTGCCTTCGCGGGTGAAGGTGAAGGTGGTGATCACGATCCAGAGGTCGTCCTTGTCGGTAGAGCGCATATTCGCCGGGAATTTGCCGAAGGGCGCGGCACGGCGCACGATGCCCAGCGCGGCCTGGTCCAGCGCGCGGTTGCCGGAGGAACGCTCGATGCGCGGCCCGCCTTCCTTTTCATAGATGCTGCCGTCCTGGAATACCGGGATATACATCACCAGCTCGCCGTACAGCTTGCGGCCGTTCTGCTGCGGGAAGCTGAGGGTGCCGACTTCCTCCACCCGCTTCTGCAGGGCCTTGTAATAGATGGCGTAGCCGACCCCGCGCGTGCTGGGGCTGATGAAGGTCTTCTTCGGGCGCTTGTTCTGGTCCGAGATGCGCTGGGTGATCTCGGCGGTCTGGCGCGCGATGGCGCGGCTGGTTTCCAGCATGTCGGCGCCGTTGCGCGAGGGGTCGGGCTTGTCCTGCTCGGCGATCGGGGCCGCGTTGAAGCCGGAGGCGTGGGTCTGGGTCAGGAGGCGCTGCCGCTGCTCGAGGTCGGCGATGCGGCGCTGCACGGCCTTGATGCTGTCGCCGTCCTCGATCTTGCGCAGGTCCGGCAGCGGCGACTGGGCGCGGCCGGCATCGGCATTGCCGCCGCCGTCCAGGTTGGACTGGGCCAGCGCCTCGGCCTTGACCGGGGCGCGCTCGTGCTTGGCGTTGACCAGGATGACTTCCAGCCCCGGATCGGTCGGCTGCAACCGGAACGCATCCGGCGAGGCGAAACGGATCGCCAGCAGGGATGCGTGCGCCAGCACCGAGAAGGCGATGGCGATCATCATGGGACGGTTGTGTTGGAGGCTCTTCACGTGCTGCGCGATGGGACGGTAACTATTCATTCTACCGTGCAAGGCCACGAGTTTGTTAGGCTGAATTACCGCTGTTGTAGGGTGGGCACTCCGTGCCTACGCGAACGTTAGCGATATGCAAACGCCGTACGTGGGCACATGGTGCCCACCCTACATCAAGCAGCAGGCACGTCCGTCTGCGTCGCCGGGTCCGTCACGGTCACGGAACCCTCGGCCTCGACCGCTTCCTCGGCCGCCGCCTCGCCCGTATCCGCGGTCGTTGCCGCCGAATCCTCTTCCTCCTCGAATTCGAGCTCGGCCGCCGCTTCCGGCGTCGGCTCGGCCACCTCGAGCAGGCGGGCTTCCAGCGACAGGTCGACCTCGTCCCAGCGCACGATGTCCATGCGCACCTGGGCGCCGCGCGCCACTTGCGGCATGCCCGGCAGGCGGATCACCAGCGGGATCTCGACCAGGCGCAGCACTTCGTCCTTCAGCACCACCGCGTCCACCTGGCGCGCATTTTCCTGGCCCAGCCAGCGCAGGCACCAGTAGCGCTCCATATTCTGCTGGAACTCGTTGTAGGCCGCATAGGCGGCATCGAAGGCGGAGACGATCGAGAACAGGGTCGCGTCGCGGTGCTTGAACGGGGCCACCAGCGGCGCCGTCACGCCATTCGAGGCGCAGGCCAGGATCTGCCACTGGTTGACCAGGTCGGTGTAGCGGCGCAGCGGCGAGGTGCTCCAGGCATACTGGTCGACGCCCAGGCCCTGGTGCGGCGCCGCGTGGGTCACCATGCGCACCTGGATCTTGGCGTTCCAGCCGCCGGCGCCCGGCCCTTGCGAGCGGTAGATGCCCGGCACGCCCGAGTCGTGCAGCAGCTTGCCCCAGGTGCTGTTGGCGAAGATCATCAGCTCGGCCACGATCTTGTCCAGCGGCGCGCCACGCTTGCGGCGCACGATGGTCACGATGTCGTTCTCGACATAGAAATTGAAGTCGACGCGGTTCGCCTGCTCCGGCTTCAGGCCGAAGGCTTCGCGCTTCTTCATGCGGCCGGCTTCGAGCTGCAGCGCCCACTTCCACAGCAGGCCCAGCTCGTCCTTGTGCGCATATTCGCCCGTGCCGTTGGCCAGCACCTCTTCGGTCACCAGCGCATCCAGGTCGTTCAGGCGCAGGTTGGTCTTGATCGGCACGCGCTCGGCACGGGTCTCGGTGGACAGCACCGACCAGGTTTCCGGATTCAGGGTCGCGTACAGCGACAGCGCCGGGCAATCCTTGCCTTCGGCCAGGGTGAAGGCTTCCACCACCTCGTCCGGCAGCATGGTGATCTTATCGCCCGGCATGTACACGGTCGACATGCGCGCGCGCGCGATCTTGTCGATGGCGTCGTCCGGACGGATGCCCAGGCCCGGCGCGGCGATGTGGATGCCGACCCGCACCAGGCCGTCGGCCAGCTGTTCGACCGAGAAGGCGTCGTCGATCTCGGTGGTAGTGACGTCGTCGATCGAGAACGCCGCCACCTTGGCCAGCGGCAGGTCGGTCGGCGCACTCGGCACCGTCACGGCCGGGAAACCGGCGCCGCGCGGGAAGTGCTCGAACAGGAAGCGCGACATGTGCAGGTCCTTGGCCGAGGCCACGCCGCCCGTGCTCAGCATCAGGCGCTGGGCGGTGGTCTGCATTTCGCTGGCGGCCGTTTCCAACGCTTTGAATTCGATGCTGTTCTTGTCCGGCTTGAAGAGCAGCTGCTGCACCAGCGGCTGCATCGCGGCCGGCAGGTTGCCCGCCTTCAGTTCCTCGACATAGGAAGCCTGCACGATGGCCTGCTGCTTCTTCTTTTCGATGCCGGCCAGGGCCGCGCGCAGCGATTGTTCCGGCGCGGCCTTGTAACGGCCGCGGCCCTTCTTGTAGAAATAGATGGGCGCGTTGTGCAGCGCCAACACCAGGCCGGCGGCCTCGAAGGGCAGCGGCGCGTGGCCGAAGTATTCGGCGCCGAGCTCCGTGAACCCGAACTCGTCCTGGCCCGCGACTTCCCACAGGAATTCGAGGTCGACCTCGCCTGCTACGGCCTTGGCCTGCTCCAGCAGCTCGGCCGGGGACGGTTTGTCGAACTGCAGCAGCACATCGCGCGACTTGACCTTGGTGCGCTTCCCGCTCGGCATTTCGACCTGGTAGGCCTCGCCCGCCTGCGACAGCACGGTACCGACCTTGAAGTCGCCGGATTCTTCGAAAAAGACGTTCATTTCACTTCACATTCATATCTGAGTTGGCTGCAAGCTTCAGCACCGCGGGCAAGAATACCTCGGTGACCAGCAACAGGCCTTGACGGCGGCGATAGAGGCAGCGCCGCGCATAATAAGTTGCTTCAGGCCGCGCGCCATCGCCACCAAGCGCCGCATGCACGCGCGCCAGCAGGGGATGGCCCGGGCGGATCCGGGCAAATTCGAGTTGGCCGCGCTGTACCCGCGGATCGTAAAACAGGGTCGTGCCGAGCGAGCGTTCGCCGAGCGCCGAGAACAGCGGCCAGTCCTGCGCGGTCGCGCTCGTCGGCACCACGGTGTGGCCGTAGACCACCGGCGCGCCGTCGCAGCGCAGCAGCACTTCGCGTTCCCACACACGCTGGGGCCGATGCAGGCCGATTGCCGCGGCTTCGTCCGCCAGGCACAGATTAGTCGCCTGGCGCAGCTTCTGCACGCGGAATTGGCGGCTGTGCGCGGTCAGGCGCGCGGTCAGGGAGCCCGGTGTGGTGAGCCAGTCACGCATGGCCGCACTTGCCCCCACGCCGTCCGGATGCGCCAGCCAGCGCGCCCGGCGCAGCGAGGCCGGCCTCACGCCCGGTCCGATCCGGCGCAGAAGTCCAGCACCTCGTCGACATATTGTTCGAATTCCGACACCGCATGGTCGCTGCCCTGGATCACGTGCTGGCGGGCGCCGGCGTAGTGGGCCACCATGTCGCGGTAGTCCAGCACCTCGTCGCCGGTGGCGGCCAGCAGGAAGTAGCGTTCCGGGCGCGTGATCTGCGCCACTTTCAGCTCGGCCAGCTCGGCGATGTATTCCTGCTTGAACTCGAAGGGCTCATCCGAATGCCAGGCGGTGGTCACGCCGACGTGGTGCGCCAGGTTCTTCAGCGGATCGACCGAGGGGTTGATCAGCACCGCACGGCAGCCGAAGCGCTCGGCCAGCCAGGTTGCGTAAAAGCCGCCCAGCGAAGAGCCGACGATCGCCAGGTTGTCCTTGTGGCGCTCGACCAGGGTCAGCACCAGTTCCATGGCCGCCTTCGGCGACGCCGGCAGCTGCGGACAGATCAATTCATTCGCGCGGCCCAGCTGCGCCATGCGCTGGTTGACCACGCGCGCCTTGAAGGATTTGGGCGAGGAGCGGAAACCGTGCAGATATAACAGGTGCGGAGAACTCATTCCGCCAGCGCCTCCAGCAGCTTCTGGTGCACGCCGCCGAAGCCACCGTTGCTCATCACGAGGATGTGGTCGCCCGGCTGGGCGGCCTGCACGATGGCCTTCACCATGTAGTCGAGCTGGTCGAAGCTGTGGGCGATATTCCCCAGCGGTTTCAGGGCGTCGGCCAGCGACCAGCCCAGCGCCTGCTGGCTGCCGAAGCCGAACACCAGGTCCGCATCCTTCAGGCTGCCCGGCAGCGCATCCTTCATCGCGCCCAGCTTCATGGTATTCGAGCGCGGCTCGAGCACGGCCAGGATGCGGCCGGTGGTCCCGATCTTCTGGCGCAGGCCGCCGACGGTGGTGGCGATCGCGGTCGGGTGGTGGGCGAAGTCGTCGTAGACGGTCACATCGCGCACCACGCCGCGCACTTCCATGCGCCGCTTGACGCTCTGGAAGCGCGCCAGCGATTCGATGGCCTGGCTCGGCGGCACGCCGACGTGGCGCGCGGCAGCGATCGCGGCCAGCGCATTGGTGCGGTTGTGGTGGCCGGTCAGGTCCCAGTGCACGGTGCCCTGCACTTCCCCATTGAAGAGGACGTCGAAGCTGGAACCGCCCGGATGCTCGACCAGGCTCCAGTTCGTGCCTTCGGATGCGCCGAAGGATTCTTTTTCGCTCCAGCAGCCGCGCTTGAGCACGCGGCTGAGCGAGGCTTCGTCGCCATTCACGATCAGGCGGCCCACGCCGGGCACGGTGCGCACCAGGTGGTGGAACTGGGTCTCGATGGCGCCGATATCCGGGAAGATGTCGGCATGATCGTATTCCAGGTTGTTCAGCACCGCGGTCTTGGCGTGGTAGTGCACGAACTTGGAGCGCTTGTCGAAGAAGGCGGTGTCGTACTCGTCGGCTTCGATGACGAAGAAGTCGGAATCCGATTCGCCCTGCAGGCGCGCCGAGATGCCGAAGTTCATCGGCACGCCGCCGATCAGGAAGCCCGGCGAATAGCCGGCATCCTCGAGAATCCAGGCCAGCATCGAGGTGGTCGTGGTCTTGCCGTGGGTGCCGGCGACGGCCAGTACCCATTTATGACGCAGGATATGGTCGCCGATCCATTGCGGGCCCGATACATATGGCAGGCCGCGGTTCAGGATTTCCTCGATCAGAGGATTGCCTCGCGTCATCACGTTCCCGATCACGTAGAGGTCGGGATTGAGCGCCACCTGGTCGGGACTGTAGCCCTGGATCAGTTCGATGCCCTGGGCTTCGAGCTGGGTGCTCATCGGCGGATAGACGTTGGCGTCGCACCCGGTGACGCGGTGGCCGGCTTCCTTGGCCAGGACTGCCAGGCCGCCCATGAAGGTGCCGCAAATACCGAGAATATGGATGTGCATGGTGATCGAGAAAATAACGAATGCACGATTTTACCCGACGCGATGCCATTTTCCGTTCAAGAGTATGATCACGGACATGATGCCAATGCCAAATGACGACCTCCAAACATTGCGCGGACGTATTGCTGCCACTGCCGCGCGCATGATTGCCCAGGATGGCGCCGACTATGCCACCGCCAAGGCCAAGGCTGCGCGCCAGGTGCTGGGCGTGGACCGCCCCTCCCCCAACTATTTGCCGGACAATATCCAGGTCGAGGACGAAGTGCGCCGCTACCAGGCGCTGTTCCAGGGCCCGTCCCAGGCCGCCCGCCTGCAGGAGCTGCGCATCGCGGCGCTCGAGGTGATGGAACAGCTGGAAGAATTCCGGCCCTACCTCACCGGCGCGGTCCTGAACGGCACCGCCGGCGAACATGACGCCATCAACCTGCAACTGTTCGCCGACAGCGCCAAGGAAGTCGAGATCTTCCTGCTGAACCGCAACGTCGACATCGACATCTCGGAAATGCCGCACTTCAAGGGCGGGCGCCACGAGCCGGTCGAAACCGTCAGCTTCCAGTGGAAGCAGGAGACGGTGCACGCCGAACTGTATGAAATGAACGACCTGCGCGGCGCCCTGAAGCCGCGCGCCGATGGCCGCCTGCAGCGCGTGGACGCCGCCGGCCTTCGCTCCCTGATGATTACCGACCAAACCCTCGAACAAGATGAATAAAAAGAACCTGGCCGGCTACGCCATCGTCGCAGCCGCCTTTGCCGTGTTCGGCGCCATTGCCGCCGTCAAGACCGAGGCCAAGGGCCCGCTGACGACCAGCTATGCACCGACCGACGGCCGTCCGCACACGGCGGTGAGCAATCTATATGCGCAGTCCCTCAACGACCTGTCCGGCAAGCCGCAATCGCTGGGCCAGTGGAAGGGCAAGCCGCTGCTGGTGAATTTCTGGGCATCGTGGTGCGCGCCCTGCGTGCAGGAGATGCCGGAACTGTCCGAACTGGCGGCCAAGGACGGCGGCAAGCATTTCAATGTGATCGGGATCGGCATCGATTCGCCGGCGAACCTGACTGAATTCGTGAAGAAGACGAAAGTTGCTTATCCTCTGTATGTGGGCGGGATGGGCGGCACCGATCTGTCGCGCGAGCTCGGCAATACACACGGCGGTTTGCCGTTCACGGTCCTGATCGGCCCGGACGGGCAGGTACGCAAGACTTACCTGGGACGCCTGAAATTCGAGGAATTGCGCGCAGATCTGGGCAAGCTCTAATAGACAGGGCCATTTGGCGAACGGTCGTTCACTTATATTCCAGGCGCTTTTTATCGCTTGCCAACACACAACGTTGGCGGCAAAATGCCTGTCTTTCGGGCAAACAGACGGTTTATCATGGCGAAAAAGCTACTGCTGCTCAATGGCCCCAACTTGAATTTACTGGGGACCCGGGAGCCTGCGGTGTACGGTGCTACTACCCTGGCCGACATCGAGCAGGCTGCCAATGCCCAGGCAGCAGGCGCTGGTGCAAGCATCGCTTGCTTCCAGAGCAACCATGAAGGAGCGCTGATCGACCGCATCCATGCGGCGAGACAGGAAGGGGTGGACGCGATCGTCATCAACCCGGGCGGATTGACGCACACCAGCGTCGCCTTGCGAGATGCGCTGGCGGCGGTGGACATTCCGTTCGTGGAAGTTCACCTCTCTAATATTTACAAGCGTGAGGAGTTCCGGCACCACTCGTTTTTGTCTGCGATCGCGCAAGGCACGATTTGTGGACTGGGAGCTGATGGCTATCGTTTTGCCATCGACTTTGCGCTCAAAGAGCGTTAATCTACGTCAACTTCACGCATCCTGTGCGGATTAGCGCTAACCACCTGACGCGCCGCATACTCAACAACAAATAATTCCAAGGGGTTTCACATGGATCTACGAAAACTCAAGACATTGATCGACCTCGTCGCCGAATCGGACATCGCTGAACTCGAAGTGACCGAAGGCGAAAGCAAGGTTCGCATCGTCAAGTCCTCCGCAATCCCGCAAAATCAGGTGATGATGGTTCCGCAGCAAGGCGTGCAGCAATACTCGGCGCCGGCCGTCGCCGGCGCACCCGCCCCGGCCGCAGCACCGGCTCCAGCAGCCCCGGCCGAGACCGGCCACGTCGTCAAGTCGCCGATGGTCGGCACCTTCTACCGCTCGTCGGCCCCGGGCGCTCCGGCCTTCGTCGAAGTCGGCGCCAGCGTGAAGGAAGGCGACACCCTGTGCATCATCGAAGCGATGAAGCTCCTGAACGAAATCGATTCCGACATCTCCGGCACCGTCACCAAGATCCTGGTGGAAAACGGCCAGCCTGTCGAATTCGGCCAGCCGCTGTTCGTGATCGGCTAATATCAAGTTATAAATACGGGGCAAAGCCGCCTTCCACGAAGGATGGCTTGCCCCTGAAGCTATTTCCTCCTGTTGCATCCGGCATCGCCGGCACTCACAGAAACACCGCATACCATGTTTGAAAAAATTCTAATCGCCAATCGTGGTGAAATCGCGCTGCGTATCCAGCGCGCCTGCCGCGAGATGGGCATCAAGACGGTCGTCGTGCACTCGGAAGCCGACAAGGACGCCAAGTACGTGAAACTGGCCGACGAATCCGTCTGCATCGGCCCAGCGCAATCGGCGCAGAGCTACCTGAGCATGCCGGCAATCATCAGCGCGGCCGAAGTGACCGACGCCGAAGCGATCCACCCGGGCTACGGTTTCCTGTCCGAGAACGCCGACTTTGCCGAACGCGTCGAAAAATCGGGCTTCGTCTTCATCGGCCCGCGTCCGGAATCGATCCGCATGATGGGTGACAAGGTGTCGGCCAAGCAGGCGATGATCCGCGCCGGCGTGCCCTGCGTGCCGGGTTCCGAGGGCGCCCTGCCGGACGATCCGAAGGAAATCATCCAGACCGCGCGCAAGATCGGCTATCCGGTCATCATCAAGGCCGCCGGCGGCGGTGGCGGCCGCGGCATGCGCGTCGTGCACACCGAGGCAGCCCTGCTGTCCGCCGTGCAGATGACCAAGACCGAAGCCGGTACTGCCTTCGGCAATCCCGAAGTCTACATGGAGAAGTACCTGGAAAATCCGCGCCACGTGGAGATCCAGGTGCTGGCCGACGAACACAAGCAGGCCGTCTGGCTGGGCGAACGCGACTGCTCGATGCAGCGCCGCCACCAGAAGGTGATCGAGGAAGCGCCGGCGCCGGGCATCCCGCGCAAGACCATCGAGAAGATCGGCGAGCGCTGCGCGGAAGCCTGCCGCAAGATCGGCTACCGCGGCGCCGGCACCTTCGAATTCCTGTACGAGAACGGCGAGTTCTACTTCATCGAGATGAACACCCGCGTCCAGGTCGAGCACCCGGTCACCGAAATGATCACCGGGATCGACATCGTCCAGGAACAGATCCGCATCGCCTGCGGCGAGCGTCTGCGCTTCAAGCAGCGCGACATCATGCTGTCGGGCCACGCGATCGAGTGCCGCATCAACGCGGAAGACCCGTTCAAGTTCATCCCGTCGCCAGGCCGCATCACCGGCTGGCACCCGCCGGGCGGTCCTGGCATCCGCGTCGATTCGCACGCCTACGCCGGCTACTACGTGCCGCCGCACTACGACTCGATGGTCGGTAAAGTCATCGCTTACGGCGCGACCCGCGACCAGGCGATCCGCCGCATGCAGATCGCGTTGTCGGAAATGGTGGTCGAGGGTATCCTGACGAATATCCCGCTGCACCGCGAACTGATGGTCGACGCCCGCTTCATCGAGGGCGGCACCAACATCCATTACCTGGAGCAGAAGCTGGCCCACAAGCCGGACCTGCCGAAGGATGGCGCGATCGGCTCGAAATCCGAGACCAAGGCTGCAGACGTTAAGGCTGATCAATGAGCTGGATTGAAGTCATAATCGAGATCGCACGCGAGCACGCCGAGGGCATGTCCGACGCCCTGATGGAAGCGGGCGCGCTGTCGGTCTCGGTGGAAGACGCCGACGAAGGCACCGACCAGGAAAAGCCGCTGTTCGGCGAACCGGGCATGGTGCCGACCGAGGCGGCGTGGGACCACAGCCGCGTGGTCGCGCTGACCGACGTCGATGCGGACCAGGCTGCGATCGTGGCCGAAGCTGCTGCGTCGATTGGTTTGACGTCGGCGCCCGCCTTCACCACCCGTGACGTCGCCGACGCCGACTGGGTGCGCCTGACGCAATCGCAGTTCGAGCCCATCCACATCGGCAAGAACATCTGGGTCGTGCCGAGCTGGCACGAAGCACCGGACCCGAACGGCCTGATCCTGGAAGTCGATCCGGGCCTGGCTTTCGGCACCGGCAGCCACCCGACCACCCGCCTGTGCATGGAATGGCTGGAAGCGCACCCGGCGCCAGGTAAATCGGTGCTGGACTACGGCTGCGGTTCGGGCATCCTGGCGATGGTCGCGAAAAAGCTCGGCGCTGCCGACGTCATCGGCGTCGACATCGACCCGCAGGCGATCGAATCGGCGAAGTTGAACGCAGAACGCAACCACTGCGAGATCGCCTTCCACGTGCCGGACGACTTCGTCGCAGCAAAGGGCGGCGACAGCCGCTTCGACATCGTGGTCGCCAACATTCTGTCGAGCCCCCTGAAGCTGATGGCGCCGATGCTGTCCGGCCGCGTCGCTCCCGGCGGTTCGCTGATCCTGTCCGGTGTGCTGGCGCGCCAGGCCGAGGAAGTGGCCGCCGCCTACGCGCCTTTCATCAAGCTGAGCGTCTGGGCCGAGCTGGACGGCTGGGTCGCTCTCCACGGCACCAACTAAGGGCATGGCGCTCGCCACCCAGTGCCCGCATTGCCACACCACGTTCCGGGTCGCCTCGGACCAGCTCAAGCTCCGCGGCGGCATCGTCCGCTGCGGCGCCTGCCAAAGCATCTTTGACGGCAGCGCCCACCTGATCGACCTGGACGCGCTGGCGGCCAGCAAGGAGCACGCGGCGCAGGCTTCCGCGCCCGCCGCACCTGACGCCGTCTCTGCCCCTGCCGCGGCTCAGGAACAGGGCGAGCAGCCCGTCTATACCCTCGATTTCGACAAGACCTTCGACCCGCTCGGCATCCTGCCGAAGACGGCGCCCGATGAGCCGCCTGCTCCGCCGCGCGCGCAGGTGTGGCGCAATGGCGGCGGGATGTCGCCTGCGCCTGCTTCGGACGACGCCGGGGCGGCGCCGGAAGCCGATGCCAATGTCCCGGCCGGCGACGCCGTGGCCGACACCATGCCGCCCGTGTCGCCCGAGCCCGAGCCGGTAGCCGAAGCGGATGCGCCGTCTGCGGAAGAAGCGCCGCATGACGCCGAGGCCGTCGTGGCCGAGCCGGAGCCTGACCTTGAGCCGGAGCCCGAGCCCGCACTAGCCGATGCCGACACCGCACCGGCGCCCGCAGCGCCCCCGGCATCCGCCTACGCGCCGCAGGGCCGCGTCGAACCCAGCTTCGAGCTGCCGGTCGACGAGGAACTGGTCGCCCAGCCGCTGCCCGACGACGAGCATCCCTACCGGGAGGAGGCGCCCGCAGAAGCAGGCATGAGCGAGTCGATGGCCACCGACGACATCCCCCTGCCCCTGCGCGCCTCGGCGGCCAGCAACGACAGCCTGGCGCCTGCCGCGCCGCCGTCCACGCCCAAGTCCGCGCGCGCCAAGGCGGTCGATGCGCGCTCGCGCCGCTCCAAGCTCACGCCCACCAAGATCGACGCCCCCAAGTTGCGCGTGCCGGCCAATGCCGACGCCGACGAGCCGGAATTCGTCAAGCGCAGCCGCAAGCAGGAACAGTCGGGCCGCAGCCGGCGCCTGCTGATGATCGCCGGGGCCGTGCTGCTGGCGCTGCTGCTGGCGGCCCAGCTGCTGGTGGACTTCCGCAACGTGCTGGCGGCCCGCTATCCGGGCGCCAGGCCGGTCCTGAACGCCGGCTGCGCCGTGCTGCGCTGCCGTATCGGGCTGCCGACGCAGATCGAGAACCTGGCGATCGAGACCGGCGAACTGTCCACCCTGGGCGTCGACACGTACTCGCTCAACACGCTGCTGCGCAACCAGGGTAGCCTCGTGCAGGCCTGGCCCAGCATCCAGCTCGAACTCACCGACGCCAACGACAAGCCGCTGCTGCGGCGCGTGTTCGGCCCCGCCGAGTACCTGCCGCAAGGCGTTTCGAGCGCCGCCGGCTTCGGTGCACGCTCGGAGCAGCCGGTCCGGCTGAACTTCGCGCTCACCGGGCTGAAGCCGTCCGGCTACCATATGATCGTTTTTTATCCCTAGATTTCTTCAGGACTCACCATGACCAAGACTGTGCTGATCTGCGGCTCGATTGCCTTCGACAAGATCATGCAATACCAAGGCCGCTTCGGCGAAACCCTGCTGGCCGACCAGCTGCACCGCGTGAACGTCTCCTTCCTGGTGCCGACCCTGCGCACCGAGTTCGGCGGCTGCGCCGTCAACATCGCCTACAACCTGAACATGCTGGGCGGCGATCCGCTGATCATGGGCACCATCGGCCAGGACGGCGGCGACTACCTCGAGCGCATGGAAAAGCAGGGCCTGGCGACCAACGCGATCCGCACCATCGGCCACGCCTACACTGCCCAGTGCTTCGTCACCGCCGACCTGGACAACAACCAGATCAACGCCTTCCACCCGGGCGCGATGCAGTTCTCGCACGAGAACAGCCTGGCCGACTACCTGCCGCTGCGCGTCGCGATCGTCTCGCCGGACGGCCGCGACGGCATGATCAAGCACGCGCGCGACTGCGCGGAGCGCGGCGTGCCGCTGATGTTCGATCCGGGCCAGCAGCTGCCGATGTTCAGCGGCGAAGAGCTGCTGACCTTCCTCGACCAGGCCAGCTACCTCGCCTGCAACGACTATGAATTCGAGATGGTGATGGACCGTACCGGCCTGGCGCTGCAGGACATCGCGTCGCGCCTGGATGCGCTGATCATCACGCGCGGCGAGCAAGGCTCGGACATCTACGCCGGCGGCGAGCATCACAAGATTCCGGCGGTGCCGGCAAGCAGCGTGGTCGACCCGACCGGCTGCGGCGACGCCTATCGCGCCGGCCTGCTGTTCGGCATTGCGAACGATCTCGACTGGCCGACCAGCGGCCGCGTGGCCAGCCTGCTCGGCTCGATCAAGATCGCCCACCAGGGCGGCCAGAACCACAGCTTCACGCCCTCGGCGCTCGCGGACAAGTTCGAAGCGGCGTTCGGCTACCGCTTCTAAGCGTCCCGTTTAGAAGAAGATGGCCTGGCCCAGCAGGTACTTGACGATCTGCAGCAGGATCAGCGCGACCAATACCGAAAAATCGATGCCGCCGACCGGCGGCACCAGGCGCCGGATAGGACGCAGCAGTGGTTCGTTCAGGGCATGCACGAAGGGCGCCAGCGGCGCATGCGGATTGATCCAGCTGAAGACCACTTCGATGATCAGCAGGCCCATGAAGCCGTAGATAATCCAGTTAAGGAAGCGGAACAGGGCGTACAGCAGGACGCCCTGCCCGCTCACGCCCGCCAGCAGCAGCACGCAGCTCGCCAGCAGCACAACCAGGAATGCGCCGATCAGGCTCGCCCAGTCATAGCCGCCGACACCCGGCAGCACGCGGCGCAGCGGGCGCACCAGCCAATCCGTCAAGGTGAAGGTGAACTGGGCCACCGATGCCGGCGGCCGCACGCGGATCACCTGCATCCAGAAACGCAGCAACAAGACGCCACCGACCACGCTAGCCGCGGTATCGACGATCAACTGAAGAATGGTCAGCACAAGCTCTCCTTAAAAAAAAACCGCTGTGTGAACACTCTCACACAGCGGTATTTTGCCTGAACCAGGCTGAAATGGGATTACGGACGGCTGCTGGTCGGGAAAGGCCATGCTGCCGGTGCAATCACCGATTTCGCTGCGGTCTGGCCCGACTGGGCTGCCGAACCGCTGTCCTGCTTGGCTTCGGCCTTGGTTTCCGACTTGGTGTCGGCCTTGGCTTCCGGCTTGGCTTCCGCTTTCGCTTCCGGCTTGGCTTCCGGCTTTGCTTCGGCCTTCGGCGCGGCGGCTTTCTTTGCGGCCGGCTTGGCTGCCGGCTTGGCGGCGGCCTTCACTGCCGGCTTGGACTCGGCGGTTTTGGTGGCTGCGGTTTTGGTGGCCGGTGCCTTGGTGGCAGCGGTTTTGGTTGCAGTAGCAGCTTTGGCGCCCGTCTTCGCCACTGGCGAAGCCGAGCCCTTAGCGGCGGTCTTGGTTGCAGCAGCTTTGGCCGGGGCTTTAGCGGCGGTCTTGGTTGCAGCAGCTTTAGCCGGAGCTTTGGCAGCGGTCTTGGTAGCAGCAGCTTTCTTGGCCGGAGCTTTGGCAGCGGTCTTGGTGGCAGCAGCTTTCTTGGCCGGCGCTTTAGCAGCGGTCTTGGTAGCAGCGGCTTTCTTGGCCGGAGCTTTAGCAGCGGTCTTGGTAGCAGCGGCTTTCTTGGCCGGAGCTTTAGCAGCCGATTTGGTTGCAGCCGCTTTCTTTGCCGGAGCTTTAGCAGCCGATTTGGTTGCAGCAGCTTTCTTTGCAGGAGCTTTTGCAGCCGACTTGGTTGCAGCAGCTTTCCT